>NZ_VFSD01000028.1 GCF_014332515.1 Pontibacter beigongshangensis
ATACGATCTTGGATGTTGCGCTTTAGATTTCCGTGTGCTGTCGCTGTCCCCTGACAACGCACTATTTAGTGAGTCAGCCATTGGTTTGGTTCCTGCAAGGAAGGGTCCGTTGGGGGCAGACCCGGGGATAAAGGCGAACAAATGAAGCAAAAGTAGCTTAAGTTGAAATGTAGCAGCAAGAAATACATGCCAGTAAGTATTACCGGATCAGGTTCAGCAGCCGGGGAGGGGCACGAGCCCTGAATTATTTGAATGAATAAGCCCCTCCAGAGCTCATCTTGTAGGGAACAATAAGGCTTCTGTTTCCTTGATTTTGCGCTGGTGCGAGCTCGCCGCTCGTACTTTCCTATCAAGCCTTTCCAGAAGGGGTTAAAGCACCTTGTTATAGATCAATTCTTTTAGGCTGTAGCCGTAAGGAACAGTTGGTATGAGCGGCAAGCTCGCTCCAGCGACCTGCTTTTTCCTACAAGATGAGCTCCGGAGAGCTTATCTGTTTCTGCGCCGGCTGGTATGCGACAGGTTTTGATTCCTGCAAGGCTGAATATATAACATGCTACCTGGCTGGCAAATACTGCCAAGTTCGGCCACGGGAGGTATCGACTGTTTGCTGTAGCTCAGCGGTAGCAGGTCGAACAGGGATATAGTGGTAGCGGTGGGCCAGATGCAGATTGCCATTCTTGTCTGAGTAGTGAATATCCTTTACGAAGGAGCCATCTTCCATAAAAGTGTACCGCCATTCGCCCAGGCTTACTTTTTTGCCTTTTAGGCGCACTACCCCTTTTAACAATAAGGTCTTAAAAGGAGCGTGCCAGTGGCCAGCATACAGCACGATCTCTTTCCCGCCGCCGCCTTGTACAGGTACATATTCAAATTGTTGGCGGTCTCTGGAGTAGCGCAGCATGCCTTCTTCTTTATGTAAAGTGCCGCTGATCTCTGTAAACTCGACCTGCTCCGCAACAGTAATAGCTGTTGCGGAGAGCAGGTGTGTAGCAGTGCCTTCCTGCTCCGACATCTTTCTTATTTCGGGGTGCCAGGTACATTTTTTAACATGCCACTGACCGCTGATTTTCTGAATTATTGACAAGGCATCTGAATAAGTGAGCGTGGAAGGCAATTGCTGCTGAGCGCTTGCTGCAGACCCAATGGCAAGCAACAGAAAAAGTAATGTCTGTTTCATAGGTATATCGTTGCGGGATAGCATAGTTCTTTTAATGGCGGCCAGTGGTTAAGGTGTTGATGGGTAGTATGTTAATCGCGCTGGTGTATCCACACCTGGCGATGGCTTTACCTGCCTTTGGAAAGGCATGCGCAGATCGCGCCTTTAGCTGCAAGAGAAGGGTGAGGAAGACACGGTGGCTGCTTAGGTACTTATAACCAGGCATGGAAGGCAATAGGCGGGGCATGTGCAAAACAGCCTGTGTTACATGTCTGAACCGGGTTGCCCATGTGCGAAGCACCTCAGCAAGAGTCGGTAAGCGATTGTTCCCATCGGCAAAAGGCAGGCTGGCAGAAGCGTGCTACAGGTGAAAAGGAATGTGAGAGAACAAGGTGGAGCCCACATGCCACCAGAAGCCGGAAAAAATGAAGCGGAACAGCCCGCTGCCAGTTGCTTTGGCTGCAGCGGTGGTGCAGGGGGAACCAGGCAGAGGAGAGAAAATTTCAGGCCAGAGACCGCCTTTGCAGCTTCTGGCCTGATCAAGAAGGAGTTTATCGCAATACAGCGGTGGTGGAGGCAGAAGCCGGAGTGAAATGGTACTGGTCTGTCAGAATCATTTTGCCGTTTGCGTTGGCCTGGTGCACCATCTTGGTAAATGTGCCGTTTTCCTGAAAAACATAGCGCCATTCATCTGGTTTTGCGTTTTTGTTTTTTGAGGAAGGCGAAGCCGTCATCAGGATGGTTCTGAAATCCGGGTACCAGTGCCCTGTGAACAGGATTACTTCTTTGCCTGTGGCAAGGTCTGTTTGAACATACTCGAACTGATGGCGTGACTTTTTATACCGCAGCGTGCCTGCCTCAGTCTTGGAGGTGCCATCTGCGAATACTATCTCTGCATGTTCCTTTACAGAGACATCTGTGGTAGAAGGGCTGTAAGTAGCCCTGCCCGATACTTTACTCATTTCCTGCTTCTCAGGGTTCCAGTTCGATTTTATTACCTGCCAGTCGCCAAGGGTTTTCTGAAGTAGGAAAGAGGCATCTGCAGAAGAAAGTGTGGCAGGAGACTGTGCTTGCGTAACTGGGGCGGACCAAGCCAGCAGCACAGCTGCCAGCAAGAAGATAACTGACTTTTTCATGGTTTTATTTTTTAGATTATGCTTGCGATGCTAGCTGGTTGTTTGGTTTTTGAACCAGATAACGATACAAGTATAAGCTGAAAAACAAAGCAGTAATTTTGTTTTATACAAACCTGTGCAAGCAATAGCTCTACTCTCATATTTTCCAGACAAACAGCCAATCAGAAATTTATAAAATCTACTAATCTGAGTATGATTTCGGGCTGTTTCCTCCTTCAAAAAAGGTTTTGCCGCTCCTGATTAGCCTTAAAGGAAACTGCCCCGGCCCTCCTGGCAGGCAGGCCGAGGCATCTTTAGGTGGAGCTGTGCAGAATACAGTGCAGCAGATAAGTCTTTTTAGGTGGCCCGGAGAAATATAGTGGCCTTAAGACGCATTAATTATGAAAACGGGCCTTAATCCTATAACTTGACAATTGATCTTTACGATAGCAAAACGCAGCGAGCCAGCCATGGGTAAGGCTTGCTGCATAAATTAGCCCGATTAGTTTGAGAAGTAAATGGCTTAGACGCCCAAATGCCTGACGCTGTGAACAAAATATCAAAGAAAAAAGTGTTTTACCCTATTGTAGCCAGGCTGCACAGGTACCTAAAGTCCTACGATCGGGAGCAGAAGCTGCCCATTGGCTACGAGGATTTGCTGCATTTTGCAGAGTCTTTCCCTTATTACGACAAGAAGGGCAAAGATACCCTCTGGGAAACAGTGATGTACGAACAGCAGGAGCAGAGGGAGCTTAACCAGGGCCTGAAGGTGATTTATGCTATACTCAAGACAGATGGCGACATGTCGGTGATGGAGCACCTGGTAGTCTCGCGCATCGATTACTGCACCTTCGGGAATTCGCATCCCTTCCGTATCCAGATCATGAACCAGATCAACGACAACTACGACTATTTTTATGTGAAGCATGCTGACGCCTCGCGCGTGTATGGGCTGGAGCTGGAGCACCTGCTCTCGCCCAGCCGCATCAACTACCTGGTGCACGGCCAAACCCTGATAGAAGAGCACATAGCCGGCATTCCGGGCGATGTATTTATGAACGACTTCCTGAACAGGCCCATTACCAACAAGGTGCGTATTGCCAAAGAGTTCGTGAAGTTTAACGAGCGCTGCTTTGTGCGCCTGCTCGGCGATATGCGTGCCTACAACTATGTGGTAGACATTACCCCCGATTTTGAGGAGGAGCAGTACCGGGTGCGGGCCATAGATTTTGACCAGCAATCTTACGAAGGGCGCAAGTCTATGTACCTGCCGCAGTTTTTTAAGGATAATAACCGGGTGGTGGACCTGGTGGTGAGCCTGCTCGATAAACAGGCGATAGAGCAGTACCGGAGCGAGGAACGCACCCTGCTGTACCGCAGGCTCAGAATGAAAACCGTCCGCTACCGCCTGAAGGAACTGGTAGACTGCATGCGCATCGATACCATTTCAACCCAGGAAAAGGTGGAGCAACTGAAGTTGGAGCTGTCCAGGCATCACAAAACCGAAGAGTTTCTGAAGTGTAAAAGCATGGGTGACCTGGTCAGGCTCAATATTAAAACAGTTTTGACCAGAGATGCACGCATTGCCTCAGGCAAATTTAAGCTGTAGGCAGCAGGGGTGGTGGAGAAAGACTCAATAGCAAAGACATCGGCAACCTAAACCGGAAAAGCCTTGCACCCTGTGCCTGGTTCCATCTCCAGCAGCAGCAAACAGCTTCAGAAGGGACGTTTTGATTAGCATAATTTGAGTTTCTGACAGAGGCAGGGGTATTCATGTCGCCATGCTTTAGTACAGACGGTTCTGTCTGCTTTTGCAGGTGGCAGGGCACTATGCCAGCCCTTCGTGCCTGATAAGACGGTTATTGAACTCCCAGTACCATGTTATGCTCCCGATTTAGTGGAGCTTTATATTACTTCTGCTGGCGGCACTCTGCGCAGTCCGCTGGTTTTTAGGCTGTGAGCTCCCATTGATTTTGCTAAAGTGCTGCATTATTTAGAAAGATGCTAAATAATGGTGTTTTTATTTGGACTGGTTCTAAATAGGCTTTACATTTGTAGTGTTCAACAGGAACTACCTAGAAATAAGCCAGTACCCATGACACATATTTGCACCCAGTTCACCGAAATTTACGCTACAACCGCTGGAGCCGTTTATCAGTGCAATCGCCAGAACAGGTTAGTCCTGAATTTTGCCGGGCAGGTTTCGGTGTTGAAAGTAGATGCTTTTCTGCGGTTGGTAAAGGCGGTGCATGCTATAGATTTGGAGAGCATGGCCGAGCGCACCGATCGCGCCTCCGACCTGGAGATCGTTTCGGTTTGCGGCTGCGACCGTTGCTTTGTGCTTACCATGCCGGAACTGTATGCCTTTAAAGAGTTGCTGGCAGGCGCCAAATTTTCGCTGCACCTCAACAGCATGCTGCACGAGTGCCTGAACCCGCTCTTTGTATAATGGCAGTCCTGTAATAGAGTCGTGTTACGAGTACAGCCCCGGCTGTACTTTTTTTATTTAGACTTTTTCCATATTGCTTTCCAGGGCTACCAAATTAAAACCTAATGTCTATATTCATGGTATCAGATAAGGGAGGAACCTGTTTTGCGGATGTCCTCTATATTTTCATGAATTCAAAAATTACCTCAACCTTATGAAGGATTTACTTAGGCTCAGAACATCCCTGACTGAAGAAATAGAGAAAGTTCTGAACGATCAGATCAAAATGGAGGCAGAGGCATCTGCTATGTATTTGGCCATGTCGGCCTGGTGCGACCGTAACGGCTTCGACTTTAGTGCCGGATACTTTAAAAAGCAGTCTGATGAGGAGCGCGAGCACATGCTGCGGCTCTTTAAATATGTGTCTGACATGGGCGGACGCGCCATATCGCCGGCCATTACCAACACGCAAATAGAATACGATACCTTTAAAGGCGTGTTTGAGCAGGCCCTGCAGCAGGAAATTGCGGTTACGCAATCATTTAACCGTATTGCAGACCGTTGCCAGAAATCGAAGGATTACGTGACTTTCTCCTTTATCCAATGGTTCCTGAAGGAGCAGATAGAAGAAGAATATGTAGCGCGTCGTGCCCTGGAGCTTTTCGATGTGATCGGTGAAGAAGGAACAGGCCTGTACGAAATAGACAAGCGCGTGCCTAAAATCACTTACGAAGACACCTACGAGGATTAACCTTGGGTGGGTAAGCCATGAAAAAAGCCTGTGGGTTAAGTTCCACAGGCTTTTTTTATGGCTTGTCTGAGCTAATAATATGTTCCTGGAAAGCCTGCCTTGCCTGCGCCTCCGTTACATGGTGCAGCCAGGCGTTGTCGGGCTGCATGCTCATAACAGGGGCAAAGTCGCAGCGGTCGGTACATTCTGTCTTAATCACCTCCACCGTGTTTTGCAGGCCCATATCTTTTATCATCGACCGGAACATTTTTGCCAGGTCCTTGCCGCCCTTTTTCTTGCACTTGCTGCCGGTACACACATAAATTACTTTATCGGGTATATCAAATCCTTTCATATGTATAAATTACTCTGTTCTGGCCCTTAAAGTTCAGCCAGGTAAATATCAGAAATAAAAATGAACTGCAGCGTAGGGGATTTGGAGACGAGAAGATTTGAAAATTTGAAGATGAGGAAATAGGGGAAAGGAGCAGTAGCAGCAATAAAGTGTTTACAGGGCCTGATTTCATTAGCATAATTTGTTCGCAGCTGCCGCGAACAAATTATGCTAATGAAAATGCCCTCCAGCGTTTCTGCTGAAGCTGCTGCTGATGACAGATTTACCTCAGTTTACCATCTTTATTTTGTGGGGCACGATCTCTTTTGGCCACTTCTGGCTGTTTACGGGCTCAGCGGCTATTTTAACTATTACCTCCATGCCTTCCAATACCTCGCCAAACACGGTAAATTCTTGGTCCAGGCTCGGTGCTCCGCCTTCTGAAAGGTAGGTATTTGTTTGCTCCGGGGTATAGGTCATGTTTTTCTGCTCCTCAAAAGCCTTTAGCTCGTATTTTTGTTTTGGCTTGCCCTGCACAATATAAAAGTTGTGGCTCGACGATTCTTTTTCGGGGTTGCGTTCATCGCCGTAACGAGCCATGGCCAGTGCTCCTCTTTTATGATAATACTTTGGGTTAAACTCCTGCGGGATCTTGTAGACCCCCTGCTTCATGGTGCGGTTGTCGGAGTCGCCGCCCTGTATGGCAAAGTCCTCTACTACCCTGTAAAACTCGCCCTGGTCGTAGAAGCCGAGTTTGGCGAGGCGCACAAAGTTGGCCCGGTGCAGGGGCGTGTCCGGGTAGAGGCGCACCTTTATGTCGCCGTGGCGGGTGCTGATGATGGCCAGCGTATCGGGGTTCTCTTTTCCGTAGGCAGTGAGCACCTCCACCACATTGTCGGCTGTGGTAGCCTGGAGCTGTTCATCCGGGCTGGGCGGCGCCTCGGTCTGCTCTTCTGGTTTGTCCTGCCTGCTGTTGCAGGCGGTGGCCAAGCATAAACAGATGGCAACAATAACTTTAACAGGAGAAAAAGAGAACATGGGCATAGGGCTTTTGAGGTTTAGGTGTTCTAAGGAGCTTAGTCAAGTAAAAAAGCAGAAATCTAAGATCAGAAATGTCAGAAAACTTATTCCAGAAGTAGATAGGCTCGATTTTCAGTCTTTCAGGATTAACTACTTGCTGAATTTATGAGAGCCTATCTACTAAGTTACAAAATGCCACCCATTTTTACCACCCCTGCGGGGCAGTCGCCGCGTGCCTTTACCTGTGCTCCTGCTGTGATGGCCGAAAGCGGGGCATGTGTGGCGTAGGGCTTCGCCAAATTAAAAAAGCTGCCAAAGGCGCCCTTTGGCAGCTTTACAAGCCTTTAGCTTTTCTAAAAATCAATTTGGAGAAGCACTAATACAGCTGTTTCCGCAAAATATAGTCATTCATCCAGAAGGGCCCGATCGGGATGTCTATTTCCTGCAGCAACTGGTAACCACAGGCCTTATAAAAATGGAAGGCCCGGTTGTGCCGGTTCACGTTCAGGTCCACTACGGTAGCGCCTTTTGTCAGTGCCGCTGCTTCGGCGTTGGTGAGCAGCACCCTGCCGAGCCCTTTGCCCTGGTAGTGGGGGAGCAGGTAAATCTTATTTAGTTTGTACACATGCTGCCCCATATCTTTCTCAGAGATAGAGGCGAAGCCAATGGGCTGCTCCTGCTCCTGGAGCAGCAGAAATGTCTGCCCTTCCTGCATTTGCCGTCGCAGTGCCTCCTCCGTATAAATCAGCTGAAACATGTACTCAACCTGCTGTCTGGTAAGGATGTGGCCATAGGTCGGGCCCCAGGTAGCTTCAGCCAGCTGTTTAATGGCCGGGATGTCGGCCTCGGAGGCTGTTCGGATGCTGTAAGTTGTTGTCATGGAAAATCAAAGGTAAACAATACATACTAAATGCCGGAGAAGGGATAGCCTCCCTGGGCTGCTTTCGGACTTAGTAAATCTTTTATATTTACAAATTAAACTAATAACCTGATATATAATACTATGAGAACGATATACCTGGAAGGAATAAATAAACCATTCGAACTGGTGGAGCGGCCAAAGCCGGTGCCTGCGGCCGGGGAGGTGCTGGTGCAGGTAAAAGCCGCCGCCCTGAACCGCCGCGATGTCTGGATTCAGTACGGCAAGTATTTCACGAAAGATTATCCGGCTGTGCTTGGCTCCGATGGCGCGGGTGTGGTAACGGAGCTGGGAACAGGCGTGCCGGCCGACTGGCTGGGCCAGGCCGTGCTCATAGACCCTACCACCGATTGGGGCGACAACCTGCAGGTGCAGGCGCCACAATTTAAAGTGCTGGGCATGCCGCAGGCCGGCACCTTTGCCGACTATGTACTGGTACGTGCCGGCAACCTGCACCCCAAGCCGGAGCACCTGAGCTTTGAGGAGGCAGCGGCGCTTCCGCTTGCCGGTGTTACGGCCTGGCGCGCGCTGTTCGGCAAGTGCCGGCTGCAGCCAGCGGAGAAGGTGCTGGTTACGGGTGCAGGCGGTGGCGTGGCCTTGTTTGCACTTCTGTTTGGGGTGGCCGCCGGTGCCGAGGTGTGGGTAACGTCGGGCTCGCAGGAGAAGATAGACCGAGCCAGGGCGCTGGGTGCGGCAGGAGGCATTAGTTACCAGGCAGAGAACTGGGGCAAAGAACTAAAGGCGCTAACGGGAGGCTTTGACGTGTGTATAGACGGGGCAGGGGGCGATGGTTTTGTGCAACTGGTGAAACTGGCCATGCCGGGCGGGCGCATCGGCATTTATGGCGGCACTACCGGCCTGATCGGGCAGCTGAACCCCGCCGAGATCTTCTGGAAGCAGCTCTCAATTTTTGGCAGCACCATGGGCACCAACCAGGACTTTGCCAACATGCTGGCCTTTGTGCAGGAAAAGCAGCTGAGGCCGGTTATAGATCGTGTGTTCCCGCTGCAGGAGGCAGAACAGGCCATGCGCTACATGGAATCAAACCAGCATTTCGGGAAGATCTTGCTACAGGTTAAGTAAAAGGCTTTTAAGTACTTTTCTAGATAAAACACGAGCTGTGTAACCAGTCAGGCCAGTTACGCAGCTCGTGCTCAAAGTAAGGTGTAGGAATATTTGCCGGGCCTTGGATAAATTATTCTAATGGAAATGGCCCTCTAGAGGTACTCTTGCCTGTTTTTGCCATTAGGCTTTATCTGGTAGATTCTCATTATTGCAGCAATAAGTGACCGGCCAGTTTCGCTCTTAGAAAAATTTATGCGGCGCCTTGTGAATTTCGAAACGGCCAGCATGATTTCTAATTTTTTGTCGGCGCAGCCCTAGTTGCTGGCGGTGTTTACAGACCAGAAATCCCCATTTTTGGTAACCTGTTTGCTCAACTTGTTTTGGTCGGCAAGCTGTTGTAGCTGAGCCTCGCTTTGCGCTTTGGTTTGGCCGCTCAACTCCGCAAACTCTCTGGTGGCTAAAGTCGGGTACTTGCCAAACAGGTAGTCCCAGGCTTTGTTATAGCTGACCTTGGTGGCCTGCGGGTGCAGGTTCAGCACTGCATTTTCATACTGCTCGTATGGCCTGAATCCGTAAACAGTTTGCTGCTTGTTCTGGCCGTCGGCAAAAAACAAGGTTGGAAAACCCCTCACGCCGAGTTGCCGGCCAAGTTCCAAATCAGCCTTAAACAGGTCGTTGGCGCTGCCTTCGTAGTCCTGCTTCAGTTTTTCCGGGTCCAGGCCCACCTGCACCGCCGCAGCGCTCATATGCTCCCACTTGGTAATGTTCTTTTTCTCCAGGAACAGCATCTCCCTTGTTCTTCTTAAAAAGGCGACAGCCTTCTCCTCGTTCTGTAACTGGGCTGCTTTAAAGGCAACTGAGGGTGGGTAGGATGAATGTAAAGGGTCTTCCAGCCACACATCGCCGTCTATGGGCATGTCGTAATGGGCACTTGCTTCGTCCCAGTGGTGGGCCACATCGGCTGGCCCGCCAATGCCACCACTGTTGTAGCTCCAGTCTGGCAGGAGGCCACCCATATGGTACTCAATCTGAAGGTCGTGGCCGTACTCCAGTTTCAGTTTGCGCAACTGCGGCTCTATTCCCCAGCACGAAGAGCAGATAGGATCTGTGAAGTAGATAATGCGCACCGGCTTCTTATCGGCAGCGCGCTGCTGTTGCTGCCCGCTTTCGGAGCTTGTGGGTATTTCGCAGATGCCGGTCTCTATATCGCATAACAGGGGGTTTCTATTTTGATTATCCATGATATTTTCTTTAACTTTAGTATTTAACTTATTCCAAAGATCGGCCTTTTAAACATGCCTGTCAATTAGTCAGAAAAACATGACTACCAAAAAAGTATCAGAAAATGAGGAAGCCTGCCCTGCTCAGGGGCTGTTGAAGGTACTTGCAGGCAAGTGGAAGCCCGAGATATTTCGCCTGGCCGCCAAGGGGCCGGTTCGCTTCAATGCCTTGCTGCGGCAACTGGAAGGTTCAAATAAACAGTCGGTGAACGTGGCCCTGAAGGAGCTGGAAGGGCAGGGGCTGTTAGAAAAGCTGGTTGTGCGGCAAAAGCCCCTTCACATAGAGTATTCGCTGTCCGAGAAAGGCAAATCGCTTATTCCCGTTTTCCGGCAGCTGGAATCCTTTTCTTGATCTTCCGCCTCTTACGCAAGGCAGGGTTGCAATACAGCAGGCAGCCACTTCTTAGAGTTAAAAGTTAAGAGTTGACTGGCGTTTTCCGGTTCATCTCCAAATCTTTAAATCTCCAAACCTCCATATCGAGAAATCAACAACTAACAATCAACCGGCAGCCAAATTATTTGAATGAAAAAGGCCCCCCGGAGCGCTGGCTTGTGCGGGCTGCAGGTTATGGTATGGGTTTGTCTATACGGTGGCATCGGTGGAATTCAGGTTCCTGACCGTTTGCATCAGGGCTTCGTGGTCGTCTGTAATGATCAGGAGCTTGTCATTTTCCTTTAGCGCTGTTTTGCCTTTTGGCACAAAGTATTTGTTGTCGCGCTTTACCATTACGGCGAGCGTATTGTCTGGCAGAGGCAGGTTCATCAGGTAGTCTCCGGACCTTAGTGCCTGCGCCGTTATGGTAATCTCAGTGGTAACGGATTTAATTTCATCAGAAAACTCTACATCGAAGTCCTGCAGTTTCTTCAATTCGCTTGGCTTTTCTGCCAGCCCGAGCCAGACAGCCATTCTCGACAGCGAAGTGCCCTGCACAATAAGGGAGATCAGCGTGCAGAAAAACACGATATTGAACATGAGCCGGGCATGAGGCACGCCTTCGGCAAGCGGAATAATAGCGAAAATGATTGGCACGGCGCCTCTTAATCCCACCCAGGAAACAAAGATTTTATCCCGGAGCTGCATTTTCCGGAACGGCAACATGCACAGAAACACACTCAGTGGCCGTGTAATAAAGATCATCAGAAAGCTAATTACCAGACCCGGCACAATGATCGGAACCAACTCACGGGGGTTCACGAGCAGGCCTAAGGTAAGGAACATGAGCAGCTGGCTCATCCAGGCCATGCCATCGAAAAAGTTGAGAGAGGAGCGTTTATGCACGAATCGGGAGTTTCCTATCACCAATCCGCCGATATACACTGCCAGGTAGCCGTTGCCCTTGATAAAGTAGGTGGCCGAGAAGATGAAGATACAGAAGGTGAAGACCAGGATCGGGTAAAGGGAGCTGTTGTCGATCTCCACCTGGTTGATGATGCGTACTGCCAGCCTACCCAACAAGTAGCCTGCCGCTGCGCCTATCACCAGCTGCATCAGCAGAACGCCTCCTGCCAGCCAGTAATTTGGCGCAGCGTCCATTTTTATGATCTCAATGAGCGTGATCGTGAGGATGTAGGCCATCGGGTCGTTGCTGCCGCTCTCCAGCTCCAGCATGGGGCGCAGGTTGTTCTTCAGGTTCAGCCCCTTGGAGCGCAGAATAGAGAAAACAGAAGCAGAGTCGGTAGAGGACATGGTGGCGGCCAGGAGCAGCGAAGTCGTCAGGCCGATCCCTGCCGCGGCAGTTGTCATTCCCATTATCCACCAGATGGCAATACCGGTCAGAATGGCTGTTAACAGCACCCCGACGGTGGCCAGAATGATACCTTGCGGAATGATCGGGCGGATATCAGAAAACTTCGTGTCCATGCCGCCCGAAAATAGAATAATGCAGAGTGCTACCGACCCGATGATCTGCGCCGCCTGAATATTTTCAAACTGAATTCCAAGCCCGTCGCTCCCCGAGAGCATACCAACCGACAGAAACAGAAGCAATGCGGGAACACCAAACTTGAAACCAGCCTTACCCGCTAAAATACTTAAAAAGAAAAGGATAGAAATCCCTAATAAAAGCGCTTCAATAGATATTCCCATTTATTTTTAGAAGTTGTCGTTTGTGTTTTCCGCTATCCTTTGTGTTCTTTTGCCCGCCGAGAATAAAACGGTACTTATTTATTGTTAGCTATTGTGTTGTGTTTCTGCGCTAAAGGCAGGAGCGAATTGGCCGGGGCCAAGTTGGTTACTGCCGGGCCAGGCCTCCGTAGAAAGGAGGGCCAGAATCTATCGGTGTTGTGCCGATCAGATGGAGGGAGTATAGGTACCACTGTAAATATAAGTCATAAAAATTTAATTTCTCTGCTGTTGCGCAAATTTCCTGCCAACCACATATCTTAAAAGAACAAATTTAATTGCCGGCATCTATCAGTGAAACAAGGTGCCAGGACTATGCGGCAGTCACTTAAAAGGCAGGCCAATGCTCTGTAAAGGCACTTTAGCGGTTAACGTACAGTACCGGCCAGGAACTTAGGTAAAACTACAGGCGGGCACGGTGGAAGAAAAGCAGAAATTTAAACGGCGGCTGGCCATACTCGTTTCCGAGAAGAGATGTCTGGAAACTGCTGCCTGAGCCGACAACCGAAACAGCAAAAGGCTAATTATAAAACCAGGGCAGTATTACGCACGCTATCTAAGTTTTTGTAACTTTACCATGATACAAAACAGGATGCAAAATGGTTACACAGGAAGAATTTGAAAGCGCCGTAGCAAAATCGAAAACGCTTACAGAGCGCCCCTCCAACGAGGTGCTGCTGCAGCTGTACAGTTTATACAAACAGGCCACCGAGGGAGACGTGCAAACGGAGCGGCCGGGAGGATTCGATTTTAAAAATATAGCCAAATGGGATGCCTGGGCAAAGCTGAAAGGCACTCCTCCGGAAGTAGCCCGGGGCGAGTACGTGCGGATTGTGGGGCAACTGGCTGCAAAATAGCGAGGCTGCCTGCTGGAAACAAAAGAAATGAGGCTGCCTCTTGCAAGAGGCAGCCTCATTTCTTTTGTTTCCAGGCATAGCCACAGCTGTGGCACTGGTATTTCCTTTTGAAAAACGGAGGCGGAAAGCCCAGCAGCAGGTATACAAAAGAAAATACCGTTTTGGAATAATTCTCTTCCAGCACATGGTCTGAGTCGCAGATGGGGCAAAGCACGGGCGGCTCATGCTCCTGCATGGGGGGTGCCAGCTCTATCTCTTCGTCCGGGTCCAGGTGGCCTCTGCCCGCCTGTATCATCTCTACCAGCCTGCGGCCTTGTGCCTCGTGTTGCTCTGCCACCTGCAGCTTCACGCCCCCAACAGCCACTGAGTAAAACGGATGCGCCCCCACAATGTGCTCGTCGCCCAGGTAGCAGGGGATGCCCTCCGACTCCAGGCGCCCCTTAATTATGTGCGCTTCGGTAGGCTGGCTAAAGGTGGCGATGGTGATAAGACGAAGAGCCATGGTAAACTGGTTGGCTGGTCAGTAGCAATGGCTGCGACCAGATTATTTTTTAGGTGGTAAGTTAAACGCAACTGCGTCATGCTCAAAATGGCCTTTGTGTGAGCCATCGCAGAATGGTTTATTGCTCGACCGGCCGCAACGACAAATCGAAACCAATTCACGGCCTCCCAGGTCATAAACGTTGCCATTTTTGTCTACTATCTCAAATTCTCCTTCTACCCGTAGCGAGCCGTTGCTGTTTACGGTAATTTTTGTTTTTGCCATCTTCTGTTATGTTTTAAGTTTAGTTCAGCATCAGGTGTTTCTTATAAAGCATACCTGCAGCTTCCGGTTTCTTACTTGATAAACAAATATACTGTTTTAACCCGGGAGTATGCAGGCCTGGCAGAAGATACCTGCTTTTTAAAGCAAAAACGTGGCCCCGCCTGAAGCAGAACCACGTTTTACAGCGCATTAAAGCCGCTTATACGCTTGCCAGCCAGTTAATCTGGTAAGCAGGGCGCCAGGCAGCAGCTCAGCTGCCGTACCTGAAGGTCAGTGTTTCGTTCTTGCCTTTTGCACCTTTGGTAGCCATGCTGATGGCGTTGCCATGGTCGTCGTACTTGTAGGTGTAATTGTAAGTGTATGTTTTGTTGGTGCTGTGCACCAGCGTCGCGTTGCTGATCACGTTGTTAGGGCTGCTGATGGTGCCCGGCTCAGCAAAGCTATGGAACGGGTTCGTATTAGAGTCGTAGGAGTAGGTGGTGGTGGAGTACAGTTTGGGGGTTCCGGTTCCGTCTATCACAAACTGCTTTTCCTGGCTGTAGTTGCCATCAGGAAGCACCTCATATTCAAAATAAGACTTCAGCCTGGAGGAGGTGCTGTCTTTGTCGGTGCCTTCGTAAACCGACTTCGATTTCAATTTGTGGTCTGCGTAATTAAACTTGGCAAACGAGGTATACTCCAGGGTGCCGCCAGCATAATAGGCTGTGTTGGTTTGCGACAGGTCGCCTTTGGTGTCGTACACAAATTGTTGCTCCGTAAGCAGGGTGTTCGAGTTTCCCTGAAAAGTGCTGATTTTTACCACTTTCCCTTTGTTGTCGCGGCTGTACTTCTCATAAGTTTCGAGTTCACCAGACTTTGTGTTGTAATGATTTATCTGGCTAATCTGGCTACCTGCAAAGTTATAAGATCTTACTTCTGCGGAGTCGGCCAGCACATGAGAGATTTTTCCCTGTTCAAAAGCAGGAGCCACATTTTCCCGCTCGTGTTTCTCGCACGAAGATAGCGCAGCAGCTCCAAATAGAAGCATAGCTGGCAAAATACTGTTCTTCAATTTCATTTGGCTAAAAGTTGAATTTGAAATAGTGTAAATAAATAAAAAGCCAGTACGTATTACTGGTTGTTGATATGGAGAACGTCAACTTTTCTAAAATAATTGCACCTGATGATAAAATAATGATTTTTAGCCGTATGTTGTCTATACTTTACTTAATTTTAAGTTGATTTAACATATTGATATTCAGTTTATTAATAATTTATTGTGCATATTAAATCCGCCTGATAAAAAACTGCAAAATTTTGTTTATAGGATTTTTTGAATTTAAGCGAATAGTTGATAGTTAATTCAGGGTCGCTTTTTTGGCAATGGCCAGTAATTCGTCTCCGGCGTCTATGTCGTGGCGGAGCTGCTCTTTAAAATTAACGTGCACACGGAGCGCTTTCAGCCCCTGCACGCCCTGCATCTCCTCCAGTTCCAGATGTTCTACCTGTTTGGTTATGTAGCCTTCGTACTGCAGAAACTCAATGTAGCGTATATATTCCTCTGCTTCCCGCTGC
The DNA here is from genome assembly GCF_014332515.1 of Pontibacter beigongshangensis. GTDB lineage: Bacteria > Bacteroidota > Bacteroidia > Cytophagales > Hymenobacteraceae > Pontibacter > Pontibacter beigongshangensis. Next base: position 15,347 of record NZ_VFSD01000028.1, read on the forward strand.
AGGGTATACACAATCGCAATGGTGCCGGGCTGTGTCAGCCTTTCGTCGGAGCCGAGCAAGGTGGCTTTGTCGATCCGCTTTTTCAGGATCTCGTAGCGGATGTTGTTGGCCCCGTGCACATCAAATTTCTTCTCATCGAGCCGGAACCGGATCGAAATGGGCGTGCTGTGCACCAGAATGAGCTGCGTGATCTCCAGGGGCAGCTTCAGGTTGGCGCGCAGGTTCTGAATGCGCCTGGCAATTTCGCACGATAGCATGAGCTGCCACAGGCGCATGTTCTTGAGGTAGATCGGTTCAAAATGGCCTTTGTTCAGCAGCGAGGAGCCAATGTAGATATTATACTCCAGCCCGTCGGTCTTATTTTTCTCAAAATAATGCGGAAATATCTGCTGCACCTTCTCCTCCTCCCTCTCCAGAAAAGAGGAGATGGTATCGTTGATCAGGTAGAGGCTTTCCTCGTAGGCTTTACGCTTGTTGTATACCGCGCCAAACGCATTGCTGGTGGCTTTTCTGTAGGCCTCTATAGGTCCGGATGAGTCAGGGTTGCGCTTCAGAAAATGCTCGAAAAGGGGCTCTATCTCGGCACGCAGAAAATCCAGCACCAGGCCTTCGTCTCCTGTTGCCAGCTCGTGCATAATGGTCTGCGAGTACTTGTCTATTTTAAAGATAAGCTCGTCCAGGATGCTAAGCTGCAGGTTGTCTTTGGCTGTCAGGATCACATCTTTGGCCAGGATGAGCTGCTCCAGCAGGTCGCCCTGAATGGCTTTGTTGCGCTCTGTAGCGGAGCTCCTGATATCGGAAAGGCCATAGAGCGGGAAAATATCCCGGAACACGATCGGCTCTATCTCAGAGCTGGCGTTGCGTTCTCTTTTCTCCATCAGGTTGATGGCGGCCTGCGTAAACCGCCACTCCACTATCGGGTGTATGGCCGTGTATTTCTCTTTAATGATGTTCTGGATGCTGCTGCGCAACTCATCCAGGCCACGGTGCATGGCCAGGGCAAAGAGCGGCAGAATCTCCTTCAGCCTGATGGTGGTGAGGGCATTCAGCTCTCCGGGTATGGGCGAAGCCAGCTCCAGTATACCGATTATCTGGCCGTTGTAGTGCAGCGGGGCAATAATCAGGTTCCGGATCTTGGCCTTCTGCAGCATCTGCTCAATGCTGGTGGGGTGCTGAAACATGTCCAGGTCTTCTACCACAATGGTATGGCCATGGCGTATGACAGGCTCGTAGATGGAGTTGCTGATGGCCTCGAAATTCAGGTTGCTGTTTTTGCTAAGCACCAGGCCATTCCAGAGCTTGCGGCCATAATTGGTTTCAAAATCGTCTAAAGAAGGCGTGGTGACCAGGCCCAGCCGTATATCTGGCAGGCTGAAGAGCACCCGGAGCTTTTGCTGCAGGCTCTCGAAACTCTCGGGCGTGTTCACCGAGCCTTTTTCGAGCAGGTCGTAGCGGAGCGACGATATCGTTTCTTCGTTGGTCACGTCCGTGAAGTCGTAAATCGCAAAACCGGTAAACTCAAAGTTCTCCGGCGGCAGTTTTTCCATCCACAGGTCCAGGTTGTTGTAGCGGTTTATCAGGAAGTTTATTTCGGTATCCGTGAGTTTTTTCAGCTCCCCCAGCGCCTTCACCTCCATAAACTTCAGGTCGATGCTGAGCTTGTAGTGCCGCTCCAGCCGCCTTATTTTGTCTTTTATCGTGAAAATAAAAGGTTCGTCCACCACAAAGTTGGCATTGTAGAACTTGGCCAGTATAAGGGTGTAGGCCGAGATAATCTGCCTGAAAAGCAGGGTTTTCAGGTCTATGTTCAGTTTTTCGGTGTAGTTGTCGCCGCCGAGCAGCTTCAGCTCCTCCAGCTTGGGGGTGGCATAAAAACTGTCGAAGTGGAAGGGCACCACCACCGCCTTCAGGTCATTTTCCCAGAGCGCGCTCGGAAATATCTCTTCCATCAGGATATCTATGGTGTTGATGTGCTGGTCTATAATCGAGACATCTTCTATCGGCTCCAGCAGCTCCGGGGTCTGGCGCAGCAGCGTGGCCAGCTCAATTACGCGGGCCACGTTGCAGTTGGGGTCTGTGTCGGCCTTGGTCTCCCAGTAGGAGATAAGCGTAGACAGGCAGAGGGTGGTCCTGAACGGGAATTTGTCGACGCTCAGAGTCACCTCATCGTTATTCGTGATCGAAACAACTGTTTCTTGCAGACTGCCTCTTTTATCTCTCATGTACAATTTTTGAAGGTAATTTTTAATCAGGATGGAAGGAGAAGAACGCGCGCAGCCCGGCTGGTGGCTTTGGCGCTGTCTTTTGAGATTTAAACGTGAGATCAGATAAAAAGTATCAGATATTTTACGCTCGCCATGTTATCTTCGTGTTAAGGGCAGCAGGAGCTGTGCCTGCGGGCGTTATATGGCATAGCGGGGGCGGCCTATATATTCTGGCATAGTATTTATGCAGGTAGGCCTGTGGAGAAGTGCCTGCCTGTAAGTTTTGTCGGATAAAAGCAGGAGCAGCAGCAGCAGAAAAAGCCTCTGGAGGGGCATTTTGATTAGCATAATTGCCCCGCTGCCCGGCAAGCCGCCTTGTATCGGGCATTAGCTTTATGAGAAACTCAAAATTGTAGCGGCCAGTTATGCCGGCAACAACGTTATTTTTGTGGGCCGTCTGGAGCCGAAATACTAGCTATCACCAACTAAACCTTAATTTGCTGAAAATGAGCGTACTTTTTAAACTGACTTTTGCGCTGCTGCTTACCGTATGGAGTATGGGGGCGCAGGCACAGGGAAAATCGAAGTTAGAGAAGGATGTGGAAGACCTGAGAGCCTGGCTTATTAAAAAAACCAATCAGGCCGACAGCCTGACGCGGGCAGAATGGCCGGCCATCAAAGAAGAATTCTTTACCCGCACCGAAAAGCTGGACAAAGAAGCCAATAAGCTGTCGGATAGCTCCAAAAAGGAATACGGGGAGCTCAAGAGCCAGTACCGCCACATGGAAGAGCGTAACGAAGAGGCCTATGGCCAGCCGCTCAACCGCGAAGAGGCCGCCCGCTGGGAACGAGAGCTGACAGGAGCCAACAACATCAAAGCCATCAGAATGGTGGACCTGCGCGACCGCTATGTGTACTTTATGGAGCAGGTACGGGCCCGCCGCACCCGCTGGAGCCTCCGCGACTGGGATTATGCCGAGCACGTGTACCTGCAGCTTTCAGACCGCAAAGAGCTGGTGCTGGATGCCCTGCCCAACAGCGATAAAATGAAGATTGCCGCCCTGCAGGTAGAGTTCAACACCCTGCGCAAGAGCCGCGATGTAAAGGATCGGCTCGACAACAGGAAAAAGTAAGGCTTGGGACAGGATTTGAAATTATTCTAATGAAAATGGCCCTCCAAAAGCTTTTTTAGACAAAAGACACAGGACTTTTTAAAGTGAAGAGTTTAAAACCATGAGTTGGTCTGTGTTTCACTTTTCATCTCCAAATCAACCAACTCACAATTGAGCCAATCTACAACCAGCTACCAAATTATTTAAATGAAAATGCCCTTCCTGGGGCTTCACGCAGCTTTTAGGTTGGGGCTTTAAGTAGAGCCGAGCTGTAAACTTCACAAAAAGAAAAAGCCCCGGATACAAACGTATCCGGGGCTTTTTCTTTTTGGATTTGGCGGTTTAAATAGCATTCTGCCCTTTTGTGCCTCCCGACTGGTCTTTCTCGTCGTGGCGGCCTTGCGGGCCTTTTTTCTTTTGCTGGTCGCTCATGTGGCGGTTCTGGCCTTTGTGCTGATCCTGCTTGTTTTCTGCTTCGGGCCGGCTCTTGTTGTCGTTACCCTGGTTATGTCCTTTTGTCATAGCTTTAGTCTTTTGATGTTCTAAGTTTTACGCCCACCTGCCAGAGGAGTTTGACTTTTGACGGACAAATTAAGGGGGTGGCAGTGGTTCGGGCAATTTCGGGACCGGGTAAAAGATGGACTGAAATAAGTGCCGGCACATGCTTTTAATCAGGGAACTGCCAGGTTTCCGGTTATTTGGTTTGCATCTCTTAACCTGTCATTTAGTAATCTTGCATCCTGTTATTTGTGTCCTTTTAGTTACAGGCTGCTACTTCTGCTAAAAATGCCGTACTTTTACAGCCTTTATATTCAATCGTTCATCGTATGCACATCGCGATCGTTGGCAACATCGGAGCCGGCAAAACCACGCTGGCCACCAAACTGGCTCATCATTTTAAATGGGACCTGTACCTGGAGGCTGTAGAGAACAACCCCTACCTGAAAGATTTTTACGAAGACATGGAGCGCTGGGCCTTTCACCTGCAGGTGTACTTCCTGAACAGCCGCTTCAAGCAGCTGCAGCAGATCCAGGCAAAGTCCGGCCATGTGATCCAGGACCGCACGATCTACGAAGATGCCTACATATTTGCCAGCAACCTGCACCAGTCGGGCCTGATGAGCACCCGCGATTACGACAATTATTTCAGCCTGTTTCAGTCGATGATCAGCATGGTGCAGGCGCCCGACCTGATGATCTACCTCAAAGCCGACCTGCCCAAGCTGATCGGCCAGATAGAGAAGCGTAACCGCGACTACGAGAACAACCTCCGGCTCGACTACCTGCGCAACCTTAACGAGCACTACAACACCTGGATAAGTACCTACAACCTGGGAAAACTGCTGGTGGTGGATGTAAACCAAATAGACTTTGTGGCCAACCCCGATGACCTGGGCTCCATCATAGAGCGCATCCAAAGCGAATTATTCGGGCTGTTTTAGCCTGCTGTAGCGGCTTTGCTGTTGCTGATAGCTCCGCCAATGATCCTTCCAGCCAATCCTGTAAAGCGCATCATATGCCTCTGGAAGGCCATTTTCATTAGCATAATCGGGCCGTTAGTGCGGAGTCAGAGAGGGCACCTGCAAAAGTTTGCGCCATGCATGATAGGGCAGGATAGGTGCAGGAAGGTTCAGGATTAACTTTAGAGTAACGGCCACCTACTTGTTATCTGCGAGCCAATTAACATGAACAGGGGCAAGGCCTCTGTAAATCCCTTTCTGACATGAAGAAATTGCTTTCCCTGATTTTGTTGCTCAGCCTTTGCGCTACTACTTTTGCCCAGCAAAAAAATCTGACGCTCTGGTACGAGCAGCCAGCCAAAATCTGGACCGATGCCCTGCCTGTAGGCAATGGCCGGCTGGGAGCCATGGTGTTTGGCCATACGCAGGAGGAGCTGATTCACCTCAACGAAGAGACCCTGTGGTCTGGGGGGCCGGCGAACCTCAACCCGAACCCGGAATCACCGCAGTACCTGCCCCAGATCCGGGAGGCCCTTTTCAGGGGAGATTATAAAACGGCCGAACAGCTTTGCCAGAAAATGCAGGGCCTGTACACGCAGTCCTATATGCCGCTGGGCGACCTGCTCATCAGGCATAACTTCTCGGGCCAGCCCACCGAATATTACCGCGACCTGGACATTGCCAACGCCACGGCGCTTACCCGCTTTAAGGTAAATGGCACAGCATACACCCGCGAGGTGCTGGCCTCTGCCCCCGACCAGGTCATCGTGATCCGCCTTAAGTCATCAAAAAAAGGGAACCTCAACTTCGATGTCAGCACCAGAAGCCAGCTCCGTTCTCAGAATATGGCAGCCGGGCAAAATGAGTTTGTGATGAAAGGGGAGGCGCCCTCGCATGCCGAACCCAGCTACGTGCGCTCCGACAACCCCGTAATTTACGACGAGGCCGATAAGTGCAAAGGCATGCGCTACGAGCTGCGCCTGAAGGCAAAGAACCAGGGCGGCAAGGTAACAGCCGATGCAACTGGCCTGCACGTAAGAGGTGCCACCGAAGTGGTGCTCTACCTCTCGATGGCCACCAGTTTCAACGGCTTCGATACCTGCCCGGACAAAGACGGCAAGGACGAGTCGGTGCTGGCGCAGGGGTATCTGAACAAAGCCTTCTCCAAAAGTTTCGATGCCATCAAAAAGGCACATATAAAAGACTACCAGGGGTATTTTAACCGCGTAAGTTTTTCGCTGAACAACAACCAGGAAGTAAAGCTGTCGACGCTGGAGCGCCTGATGCGTTACGCCAACGGGGCAGACGATCCGGGGCTGGAGTCGTTGTATTTCCAGTATGGCCGCTACCTGCTCATCTCCAGCTCGCGGCCGGGTGGCGTTCCGGCCAACCTGCAGGGCATCTGGAACCCGCACCTGCGCGCCCCCTGGAGCAGCAACTTCACCACCAACATAAACGCCCAGATGAACTATTGGCCATCCGAGATGGCAAACCTCTCCGAACTGCACCTGCCGTTTTTGGAACTGATTCAGCAAACAGCCATAACCGGGCGGGCAACGGCCAAAAACTTCTACAATGCCAAAGGCTGGGCCGTGCACCATAATTCCGACATCTGGGCCACCTCCAACCCGGTAGGCAATTTAGGCGATGGCAACCCGATGTGGGCCAACTGGGCTATGGGCAGCCCCTGGCTGAGCCAGCACCTGTGGGAGCACTACAGCTACACCGGCGACAGGGCCTTTCTCGAAAAAACAGCGTACCCGCTCATGAAAGAGGCCGCCATCTTCTGCCTCGACTGGCTGGTAGAAGATAAAGACGGCTACCTCGTAACGGCTCCGGCTTCTTCGCCCGAAAATGTTTTTATAACCGAAACAGGCGAGAAAGGCAGCATCTCGGTGGCTACCACCATGGATATGTCCATCATCTGGGATTTGTTCACGAACCTGATCGAGGCTTCCGAAACATTAGGCACCGATGCGGATTTCCGGAAAATGATTGCAGAGAAACAAAGCAAGCTCTACCCGCTGCAGATCGGCAAAAAAGGCAACCTGCAAGAGTGGTACAAAGACTGGGAAGACGAGGACCCGCAGCACCGGCACGTATCGCACCTGTTCGGGCTGCACCCTGGCCGGCAGATCTCGCCTGTCAACACCCCTGAATTTGCCCAGGCTGCCAAAAAAACGCTGCAGATGAGAGGCGACGAAGGCACCGGCTGGAGCATTGCCTGGAAGATAAATTTCTGGGCCCGCCTGCACGATGGCAACCACGCCTACAAACTGATCCGCAACCTGCTGCACCTGACGGGTGTGGAGGGCACAGAGTTCGCTAAAGGAGGAGGCTCCTATGCCAACCTGTTCTGTGCGCATCCGCCCTTCCAGATCGACGGCAACTTTGGCGGCATAGCGGGCATGGGCGAGATGATGCTCCAGAGCCACGCCGGTTTTATCCACCTGCTGCCTGCCCTACCCGATGCCTGGAAAGACGGAAAAATTACTGGCCTCCGGGCACGTGGCGGCTTTGAAGTAGACATGGAGTGGAAAGACAGCAAACTGGTGTGGGTGAACATCAGGAGTGAAAACGGCACCGCCACAAGAGTGAGATACGGTGATAACGTCGTGGACCTGCAGCTTAAGCCAGGGCAGACGCAGAAATTGAGCGGCATCCTGACCAAGTAAAGGAGATTGAATTATTCTAATGAAAAAGGCCCTCCGGAGGATTCTGTAGCTCCTGCTGTTGAACTGTTGACCGTTGCTGATTTTCCGGAGAAAGATGACCCGTATTTCTACAAGGACATAAAAGATTATTCAGACATGAAAAAATACTGCTTAGCGCTCGACCTGATAGATGATCCGGCTTCCATTGCCGCTTACGAAGAGTGGCACGCCAGCGAAAAAACCTGGCCCGAAATCAGGAAAAGCATTACTGACAGCGGCATTACCGGCATGGAGATCTACCGCACCGGAAACCGCCTGTTCATGATCATGGAAACAGACGACAGCTTCAGCTTTGAACGGAAAGCCGCCCTGGATGCAGCCAACCCAAAAGTGCAGGAATGGGAAACGCTGATGTGGAAGTTTCAGCAGCCACTGCCCTGGGCAAAGCCAGGGGAGAAATGGGTGTTGATGGAGCAGATCTTTAAAGTATAAGGACCCCTTCTCATCAAACAGTTGTCGTCAAAAAGCAACAATCTGATAAATTTTATTTTACCTATCCCAAATGAGAAAAGTATTCTTCCTTTGCTTGCTCATCCTGACCGCGTTTACCGGGCAGGCGCAGGAGCTGAAAGGAACCCCCGGCACCTTCACCCTTGGCAACAAGGAATTTCTGCTTAACGGAAAACCATTCATTATCCGGGCGGCGGAGCTGCATTATCCACGCATTCCCAAAGCGTATTGGGAGCATCGTATCCAATTGAGCAAGGCAATGGGAATGAATACTATTTGTATTTACCTGTTCTGGAACCTGCACGAGCAGCAAGAGGGCGTTTTCGATTTTAAGGGTCAGAACGATATTGCGGAGTTTGTGAGGCTGGTTCAGAAAAACGGGATGTACTGCATTGTAAGGCCGGGGCCCTATGTATGTGCCGAATGGGATATGGGCGGGCTGCCCTGGTGGCTGCTGAAAAAGGAAGATGTGCAGGTGCGTACACTGCAGGATCCTTATTTTATGGAGCGCACGAAGAAGTTTTTGTCCGCCGCTGCTAAAGAACTGGCGCCGCTGCAGATCCAGAATGGCGGCAACATCATCATGGTGCAGGTAGAGAACGAGTATGCTACGTTTGGCGAGGAGCAGGCTTATATGGAAGCTACCCGCGATGCCGTGCGTACAGCCGGTTTCGACAAAGTGCAGCTTTTCAGGTGCGACTGGCCTACGAACTTTAATAGGTACCAGCTCGATGGCGTAGCTACCACCCTGAATTTTGGGGCAGGCTCCAATGTGGAGGACAAGTTCAAAGTATTTCAGGAACTGAATCCTACGGCTCCTTTAATGTGCAGCGAGTACTGGTCCGGTTGGTTCGACCACTGGGGCAGACCACACGAAACCCGCTCCATCAGCAGCTTTATCGGGAGCCTGAAAGATATGATGGACCGCCGTATCTCCTTCAGCCTCTACATGGCGCATGGTGGCACGTCGTTTGGGCAGTGGGGTGGAGCCAACGCGCCGCCATACTCTGCCATGGCCACTTCTTACGACTATAATGCCCCCATCGGTGAGCAGGGCAACACCACCGACAAGTTTTTTGCCGTACGCAACTTGCTAAAAAACTACCTGCAGCCGGGCGAGATCTTAGGCGAGATTCCCGAAGCGAAAGAGATCATTGAAATCCCGACTTTCGAATTAAACCAGAGTGCCGGCTTGTTTGTGAACCTGCCTGCTCCAAAGAAGAGTGAAACCATCCAGCCGATGGAAAACTTTGACCAGGGCTGGGGACGCATTCTGTACCGCGCTACTATTCCGGCCTCTGCCGCAAGGCGCAAGCTTGTTATCACAGAACTGCACGACTGGGCCGCAGTATTTGTAAACGGCCAGCAGATCGGGAAACTGGATCGCCGCAGAGGCGACAATACCGTAGAACTGCCTCCGCTTACCACCGATGCGCAACTGGACATACTGGTAGAAGCAACAGGCCGTGTGAACTACGGCAAAGCCATTATCGACCGCAAGGGCATTACAGAAAAGGTGGAGCTAACAGATGGTAAAACAAGTACGGAAATCAAAAACTGGCTTGTTTACAACTTTCCGGTTGATTACGAATTTCAGAAGAAGGCAAAATTTAAGAAAGGCACTGCTACTGGTCCGGGCTGGTACAAAGGCACCTTTAAACTAACCAAAACAGGCGACACCTTTCTGGATGTGAGCTCCTGGGGGAAAGGCATGGTGTGGGTGAACGGGCATAACCTGGGCCGGTTTTGGAAAATTGGTCCACAGCAAACGCTCTATATTCCGGGCGTGTGGCTGAAAAAGGGCAAGAACGAAATCATTATCCTGGATGTGGACAAGCCGGAAGCTACAAGAGTAGCAGGCCTGCGGGAGCCGATCCTGGATGAACTCCGTCCGGACGAATCGCTTCTGCACCGGGCCAAAGGCGAGGAGCTTGATCTTTCCGGTGAGGTTCCGGCTATCACAGGCTCCTTCTCTCCCGGCAACGGATGGCAGGAGGTGCAATTCCAGCAAACACAGCAAGGTCGTTATTTGTGCTTCGAGGCGCTGAATGCCCAACAGGCAAACGATCCGCTTGCCTCCATGGCTGAACTGGAACTGCTCGATGAGAAAGGAAACCAGCTATCCCGCCTGAAATGGAAAGTGGTGTATGCCGACAGCGAAGAAATAACAGCGGCCAACCATGCTGCCGACAAAGTATATGACCAGCAGGAATCCACGTTCTGGCAAACCCAGACGGTTGGTGGCAAGCCAAAGCATCCGCACCAGGTGGTGATAGACCTGGGCGAAGTCGTAAAGGTGAAAGGGTTCCGCTACCTGCCACGTTCTGATAAAAGCACCGCCGGTATGATAAAAGATTACCGTGTGTTTTTAAAGGAAAGCCCTTTTAAGCTATAGCAACAGTAACTTATGTTTAATTTTAATTATTGCTATATCACTACATAACATCATGATAAAACAAGCCATGAAAGTCAGAACGCTGTTCATTTTTCTATTACTGATTGCCTCTCAAACTATTGTCTCTGCTGCCGTACGGTTGCCAAAAATCCTGGGCAATAACATGGTGTTGCAGCGGGAGAAGCCATTGCCCATCTGGGGATGGGCCTCTGCAGGGGAGCAGGTAACGGTAACGTTTGCAGGTCAGCAAAAAACCGCTAAAGCAGATGCGGAAGGTACCTGGAAAGTTACCTTCGACCCTCTGAAGGCAAATGCCAACCCACAGGAGATGACCATTGCAGGAAGTGATACCATAACGCTTTCTAATTTGCTGATCGGCGAAGTATGGCTATGCTCCGGCCAATCTAATATGGAGTATACCATGAAACTCCATCCCAAATATGCCAGGCCGGCTAAAGGTATCGACAGTGCTGCTGTAGCCCTGACAAAAACACATCCTGGCATCCGGATTTTTAAGGTAGAGAAAGAACGGAGTAACCCCGACGTTACCTCCACCGGCTGGAATGAGTGCAGCGGAGAGGCCCTGGAAGCATTTTCTGCGATCGGCTTTTACTTTGCCAAAGATATTCAGAGAGAGCTGAACGTACCCATAGGTGTAATTTCTTCATCGTGGGGCGGAAGCCGGATAGAACCCTGGACACCCGCCGAGGCTTATAAGGCTTTGCCTGCCTTTGCGGCAGCGCTTCAGAGCGAGCCTTTTAAAGTAGACGAAGTGGAGCCAGGCAAGAACTACAGGAGTATGATCAAGCCATTAGCCCTGCGGGGCGTGCTTTGGTACCAGGGCGAATCGAACTGCATGCAACATGACGGTATGCGCTATGCAGATAAAATGCAGGCTTTGATTGAAGGCTGGCGCAAGGAGTGGGGAAACGAACAACTGCCATTCTACTCTGTTATGATCGCACCCTTCTTATACACTAAACGCAACGACCGTTTACCCCATACACCAGAAACACTCCCCGAGTTTTGGGAAGCACAAACACAATCCCTGAAGATTCCTTATACCGGCATGGCCGTGGTTACAGATTTAGTAGACGACCTGGGAGATATTCACCCGTCATATAAATGGGAAATTGGCCGCAGATTGGCCTTAATTGCCTTAGCCAAAGACTACGATAAAAAGGTTGTGAGCCAGGGACCTGTTTTCAAAGAAATGAAAGTGAAGAAAAGGCAGGCTATTTTGTCTTTCGATCATGCTGATGGCTTGAAGAGTTTAGACGGCAAACCTCTTAGTTGGTTTAGCATAGCGGGAGCAGATGGCCAGTTTAAACCTGCTATTGCTAAAATTAAAGGCGATAAAGTAATTGTGTACGCTGAGGGAGTTAGAAAACCAGCCATAGTTCGCTTTGCCTGGAACGAAACTGCTATGCCCAACCTCTCCAATAAAGCAGGACTCCCGGCAGTACCTTTCTGCACCGATGCGCTAGAATGGAAGTATACTAAAAATAGTTTTATCGGAGCGGAGTAATATAAGAAGCCTCCTTCTTAAGATGATTCGTATCGGGTCTTTCTCTTCTCCAATCTTTCAGAAATGGCTGCCGATACAAAATTTCCCAAGGTACACTGCTGGAGCCTTATTTGAAAAACCTTAGTTTCCGTTTTACCTGCTTCATCCATTCCCGGGCCATTAGTTCGTGCCCGGGAACGGTAGGGTGTACGCCGTCCCAGATCCAGTAAGAAGCAGGCGCTTTGGCCAGCGCCTTGTCGAACACTTTCTGAAACGGAACAAAAACAGCCTTGTAATCCGTAGCCAACCGCTTCACAACTTCCTGCCGCTGCACCACATCGCTGTGCCAGGCCTCCCACTGTTGCTCAATACGACCTACCGGCAGTATAAACGGCTCGCAGAGCACCAGCAGTACATCAGGGTTCTGTTGCTGCATCTGATCCAGAAGTGTTCTGTAAACCGATTCATATTGTGCTACCGTCACTGCATTTTGTTGCTGGATAACGGAGGCCGCATCATTTATTCCGACTAAGATACTTAAAACATCAGGTTTCAGATCGAGTGTATCTGTTTGCCAGCGTTGCTCCAGGTCAGTTACCTTATTCCCGCTGATGCCGCGGTTAAGGAACAGGAGGTTTTTGTCAGGGTGGTCGGCACCCACGCGGCTGGCAATGGAGAAGGCATAGCCATGGCCCATAATGTGGTTCGGGTCGTGGTTGCGACCCCATTTCCCGTCTGTTATCGAATCTCCCTGAAACAAAATGGTTAATCCCTTTCCATCCAGTTTATCAGGTGCAGGTACACTGGCAGCCATAAGGGCTTGTGGCACCAAAGTAGTTGCTCCTGCTACTGCTATCTTCTTCAGGAAACTTCTCCTTGAATCTTTCAGGTTATCCATCTTATTATTAGTTGCCATCAGGCTGCTTCAGTTATCTGTTTTCGAAATGGCTAAACGAAATCATTGCCTGCCACTTCTGATCCAAGATATGTAAAATTTCATTTCAGACTATCTTAAAGTTTCCTGTGAACGGAGAATATGTGCTTGCCCTACTGTATAAAGCAATTTGCCCTTGAAGAATGCCTGGGCAGGACCTATACTGGCTGTCAGTTTCTAAAGCACTTTTAAGCACCAAGATAGAGCAGGATAGTTTCTTGCCTGATGTTACATAAGTTTAGAAATGACCTTCCTTACCCTGTAAAAATAATCTCTTCAAAGCTGGCAAACGCTACAAAAGGTAGAAGGTGCAGCAGCAGTAGCAGCAGCTCCGGAGGGCCAAATTCATTAGAATAATTTACCATTGTCAGGCACGTGCTGCTGTTTCGTTTAGCACAAGGCAGTTAGCGCAGCCTGAGAAGAAAAATCAACCTTATGAAAACTAGATTCCTTTTATCGTTCGCAGTGGCCTTGGGGGCATCTGTTTTGCTTGCAGCGGCTGCTCATGCCCAAATCGGCACGCGCTTTCCATCAGAAAGAAAAGTGGTGAAAGATCCTGTAACCGGCACGATGCTTACCTTCCTGACCAGCACACCGCATGGCGATTCGAAGATATACCCAACGCACCCACAATGGACCTCCGATGGGCAATGGGTCATATTCCGGTCGGGACGCGTGAAGGGGGAGGCGCTGGCGGTGCATGAGAAAACCGGTGAAATGGTGCAGGTAACCGAAGGCGGCTACTCTGGTATGCTGAACATCGCACAAAAATCCATGAAACTGTACTTTATGCGCAACCCCTCCGGAAGCGAGGCACAGCCCCGTGGCAGCCGTGCCCTGGAAATCGTGGAAGTGGATCTGGCCAAACTTTTTGCCGACAGTAAGTCGGGCAAGATGAATCCTGCCAGCACCTATCAGCGTGTTTGCGGCACCACCCCACCCGAAATAGGTGCCGGTGGCGACATGGCCCTGGATGCGGATGAAGAATGGGTTTACTTCAGAGTAGGTCGAGAGGAAGCGGCCCGGCACCTGCCCAAAGAAACAAAAGTAGAGGATAACTTTGGTCCCCGGAATATGGGAGCTGGTCCGTCTGGCCTGGCTGCCATGAACGTGAAAACCGGAAGTTTGAAACATGTGGTGTCGGTGCCGTTTCAGATGGGGCATATCCAGACAAACCCCTGGGTGCCGGGAGAGATCATCTTCTGCTGGGAAACAGGTGGCAAGTCGCCACAGCGGACCTGGACGGTGATGGCCGACGGCTCAGGCCTGCGCCCGCTCTACCCTGAATCAGAATACGAATGGGTGACGCATGAGGCAGTTATTACCCGCGATGAAGTTGCTTTCGCCATTATGGGGCATCGCAAGGTAGGTACAGGCAGCGCCTCGGCTATGGCCTCCACAGCCAGCGACCCCACCAACCCGGGGCAGGAAGTTAGCTGGGGACCTTCGGGTACACGTGAGAAGCCAACCGGGCTGGGCATTGTAAACCTCCGAACCAGAGAAATGACCATTGCCGGACAAACTCCCAGCGGCAGCGGACTCTGGCACGTGCACGGCTCCCCGGACGGCAAATGGGCCGTAGGCGACGACTTTTCCCGAAGCCTCTACCTGATCGACCGTGACACGCGGGAAATGATCATGCTCACCACCGGCCATAAGACTACTGCCTCAGATCACCCGCACCCCACCTTCAGCCGCGACGGCACCAAGTTTCAGATACAGTCGGCCATGCTCTCAGAAGACAACCGCTCCATGAACATCTGCATTGTGCCGGTGCCACAGGCATGGCTGAAACGAACGCATAAAACCACAAACGCAAAATAATCATCCCACACTTAATTGTTAGCATAATTTTTACACCCGCTAACAGTTAACAGCTTCCATATTTCCGGAATCAATACCATGCCAAAGGGCAGATGAGGTTGCCAGGTGCACCAATGGCGATTTTTTGTTGGGGGAAGGGTCCCTCATAATAGAGCGTTCAGCGAGAGAGGGTAGGGCGCCTCGGTTCTCATCAAGGAGAAAAGTAAAGCCCAGCCGGAGAGGCGAAAACCAGTAAAACGCATCAACTTTTAATGGTAGCAGCATGAAGAGGTAGAACGAGATAAACTTATTTCCAGTGGCATATGCTAACAGCGATTTAGTATTAGAAGTAAAGAAATGATTGCTTAACGTATGCAGCCATCGTTTCCGCTTTTATATTCCGCTTCAATTCCAGCTTCCATTTCACCTCCTCTGTATTTTTTTATATCTTCCTTCCGGAAAAATAAAAAGAGCATCTACCACACATGAAACCAACACACATCTTATTGGCCGCTGCCCTGGCCGCTACCTTGCTAGGGTGCAGCAGCCAGAAAACAGGAGAGGCGCACGAAGGAGCAACAGTACAAACAGAGCCAACCGGAGCCCTGCAGGAAAAGCTGGGCATGTACACCACCGTGCGCCTTACCGCCGACCTGAGCAAGCTGAGCGACCGCGACCGCCAGATGATTCCGCTGCTGATAGAAGCCGGTAAAATAATGGACGAGCTGTTCTGGTACGAAGCCTACGGCCAGCGCGACTCTCTGCTCAATGCCCTCGCTGATGAGTCGGCTAAACAGTTTGTGAAAATCAACTATGGCCCCTGGGACCGCCTGAACAACAATGAATCCTTTATAGAAGGTGTAGGGCCTAAGCCAGACGCGGCCAACTTTTACCCGCACGACATGACCAAGGAGGAGTTTGAACAGGCCGACCTCCCTGACAAAACAAGCCAGTACACGCTTCTACGCCGCAACGCCAGCGGCAAGCTGGTTACCGTGCCCTATCATACACAGTTCAGGGAGCAGGTGGAACGGGCATCGGACCTGCTGCGTGAGGCGGCCACCCTCGCCGACGATCAGGGGCTGAAAAAGTATCTGAACATGCGTGCCCAGGCGCTGCTCACCGATAACTACCAACCCAGCGACCTCGCCTGGATGGACATGAAAAACAACACCATCGATGTGGTCATCGGACCGATAGAGACTTACGAAGACAAGCTCTTTGGCTACAAAGCCGCTCATGAGGCCTATATCCTCATCAAAGACATGGAGTGGAGCAAACGATTAGAAAAGTATGCTGCTTTTCTGCCGGAGCTTCAGAAAGGGCTTCCGGTTGGGGCCAGCTACAAAAAAGAGATGCCCGGCTCCGATGCTGATCTGAATGCCTATGACGTGATATACTATGCCGGCGACTGCAACGCCGGCAGCAAGACCATCGCCATAAACCTGCCCAACGACGAGGAGGTGCAGCTCCAGAAAGGTACCCGCCGGCTACAACTCAAAAATGCCATGCGGGCCAAGTTCGACAAGATCATGCTTCCCATTGCGGAGGAGCTGATTGTGCCGGACCAGCAGCAGCACGTTACCTTCGATGCCTTTTTTGGCAACACCATGTTCCACGAGGTGGCGCACGGGCTGGGCATCAAAAACACCATCAACGGCAAAGGCACGGTGCGGGAGGCGCTGAAAGAGCACGCCTCTGCGCTGGAAGAAGGCAAAGCCGACATCCTGGGCCTCTACATGATCTCGCAGCTGCACGAGAAAGGCGAAGTAGAAGGTAAGCTCGAAGATTACTACACCACTTTTCTGGCTGGTATTTTCCGGTCGGTGCGTTTTGGGGCAGCCAGTGCACACGGCAAGGCCAACATGGTGCGATTCAACTTTTTCAGGGACCAGGGCGCTTTTTCCAGAGATGAGCAAACTGGCAAATACCGTGTGGACTATGTAAAGATGCGCACTGCCATGAACAAGCTCTCGGAACTGATCCTGACGCTGCAGGGCAACGGCGATTATGCCGGTGTGGGTGACCTGCTCAACCAGCAAGGCCAGATCAGCACCCAACTCCAGAGCGACCTCGACCGCCTGAGCCAGAACAACATTCCGGTGGACATTGTGTTTGAACAGGGCGTTGAGGTGCTAGGGCTGCGGTAAAAAGACTGCTGCCGTTGTATAGTCAGCTGCACAACTTATCGGGATTTGTTTCATCTTTTTACAATGAATAAATGTCGTGATACGTGTGTCGATTTTCTCAAGGAGACGCCATGTAGGATTCCGGTAGGGTAAGTCGCAGGCTTTAGCACCAGGTAGGGCTCCCGCAAAATTATGCTAATGAAAACAGGCCTCCGGAGCTTTCTGCTGCTGATACACCTGATCCTTGTAAGCTGCTGCATTTTTAGCAGGGCAGGTGTGGCGGCCGCAGAAAAGAAGGAGCCTCAGAGAAAAAGGAACTATCCCTAAAAACAGGTATATTTTAAGGAAGGGGGTACATCTTTTGGGTGTACCCCTTTCCTTTTTTAGTATAATGTCTGGTGTAGCCCTTGTTATATCGGGGTTTTAATATTTAGTAGTAACCTATTAGGTGTAATAGGAGTAAGTTATCTTTCCAAGTAATTATAAATCAGATTTTTAATTTAACTGCAAGTGATGAAAAGCTATTATGAATTCAATCCGGGCAGCCCTCAGGAGCGGCAGGAAAGAGAAAGATTGTATCCTGAATTATCCAAATTTCACATCGCACTTCGTGAGGAGTTGAGCGAAGAAGAGTATTTCAGTTTTTATAGCGCTGAAAAGGAAAGTATCAAGCCTTTTATGATCCCAAACCAATCCTATACATCAACATGGAGGCATGCTTAGTTAAGTTCTTATCCAGGTAAAAAGGTAAGCCACTCAAAGGTTTACCTTTTTTTGTGCCTTCAGCCAGGGGGAGCAGGATGGCCTGCAGGGCGGTTGTTTTCTGTTTGCGCCTTCCGAAGCTGATGCTTCGCACCCGGGCCAGAGAACTGAAAAAGATAGAGCGGCGCATGGTGCGTGTATCGTAGGGCAGGGCTGTAAATTTTGAAGGAGCAGCAAATACCATAAGGCGTAGTTTCAGCTAATTCAGATTATTTAAATGAATATGCTCCTCCGGAGGTTCTGCTACTCCTGCTGCTGCATGGCAGCTAGTTGCCATGCACTACAGCTGCTGCAAAACCAGTTCCGCGGCTTCTTCTCCTACCAATGAGCCAATAGCCACACCCATACCGGATAAGCGCACGGCACACACCACCCGCTCCCGCACCTGCCTGATAACGGGAGTTTTTTCAGGCCCCATGCCCATGATGCCACTCCACCTGTGCTCCACTTCAAAGGTGTTTTCGGGCAGGATCACATTTTTTAACAGTTCCTCCAGTTGCTGCTGTACTCTTTCTGTCAGGCCCAGGGCAGGGGTTTCTTCGGTAACAAAGTCGAGGTTACGGCCACCGCCAAACAATACCCGGTTGCCGATGTTGCGGAAGTAGTAATAGCCTCTGTCGTAGTGGAACGTGCCGTTAATTTTGAGGCCGGCGATCGGTTGTGTAAGGAGCACCTGGGCCCGTGCCGGCACCACCGGCAGCTGGGGCAGGAGTTGCCGGGCCAGGCCATTGGTAGCCACCAGCGCTGCAGCTGCTTTCAGGTTAATTCCCTGGGTGGTGGTGGCCACAATGGCTGTCTCCTCCTCGTGGAGGCCGAGCACTTCAAGCCCGTTTAGCACCAGTACGCCCCGCGCCTGCGCTTTTTGCGTAAGCGCCAGTATCATGTTGCCGGTGTTCAGCTGCCCCTCGGCCGTATTTTTAATCAGGTGTTGCACTTGCCGGAAGCCGAAGCTGCTTATTTTGTCATCGGCCAGGCGGTAGGTTTGCGGCAGACCGGTAATGCTGGCCAGCTGCCTGTTGAGGTAAGGGAGTTGTTCGGCGCAGGAGCTGTAGAGCGGGGCATTGTCGAAAAGTTCGTAGCCGCCCCACTGCCGGTAGTCGAGCGCGGCATCGCCCAGGTGTTGCCGGAGCTGCCGGAGCCCGCGCCACCGCCGCTCCACCAGTTCAAAAACCTGTTCTTCGGTGTGGTGCACCAAGTCGTCGAGGAGTTCGGAGGGGCTGCCAAAGCAGGCAAAGCCTGCATTTTTGGAACTGCCACCGGTTGGCAGCAAGCCACGTTCTGCCACCAGCACCTTTAGCTGCGGCTGTGCCTGTTTCAGGTGCAATGCAGCAGTTAGCCCCACAATGCCGCTCCCGATTATCAGGACATCTATTTTGCTAAAGTAAGTTTCTTTCTCCCAGAAGCTAAGCTCCATCATGTTCAGTTATCCTGCCGGAAGTAGGGGTGGCTGTATTGGCGGGCAGTTGCTTCGTCAATCAGTTCATAATGCGTCAGCATGATTTCCCTTTCGCCAGCGTTCATGGCTTTTACGAAAAGGCCTTCGGGTGTTTCGTAGATGGCGTAGTTGTGTGAGCCAAAGGGGTAGAGGTTGTTGCTCTTCAGGATGGTGGCCTGGGTCAGGTCTGCCTCCTGGCCAGTAGTTGTTTTTACGAGGTAGCGGCTTTTGCTCATGTGTCTGCTGTCAGAATCTGGTTTAAGATGTCACTAATTTCGGAGGAACGGCTCATCACCATCAGGTGCTCACCTCCTTCTACGATAAACATGCCGGGGCGCCGGCGCAGCGGCAACACTTTGTCGGCGGTGCCATGCAGGTGGAACAGGTTTGGCAGTGGGGCTGCCTGTCGCCAGGCCAGCAGCTGCTCCAGCGACCAGCGCAGGTAGGTCTCGTCTATGTCCAGGATCACCTGCCGGAGCAGCTTTTTCTCGGCGGGGGTGTGAGCCCCAAAAAAGAAAGGGGCCAGCGGCAGAAAGCTTTGCAGGAACTTGAGGGGCAGGTGCCGCTGTAACCGCAGCTTGCCCAGCAGCCGGTAATACCAGGGCAGGGCAGAGCTATGGGCAAGGCTGGAGATAATGATCAGCTTTTGAGGCTGCAGCAATTTGGCCAGTTCGGCGGCAACCACGCCACCAAACGACAGCCCGATCAGAATAGGGTTCGGAGCCGTAATCTGCGCCTGCAGCCGCCGCGCATAGCTCTGCAGCGACTCCTGCACCGATAGCGGGGCTATCCATTCTACATGCTCGAGAGGAAGATCGGGGGGCAGCCTCAGAAACCGGAACATGCGCCAGTCGGCTCCAAGGCCACTGATGAAATAGATTTTACGCGTACTGCTTCCGTTTTCTGACTCCAAGGTTGCTTTCTGTTTGTGTAACGTTTTTTGGCTGCGACACAAATTTACAGCCTATAGGCTGAACTTACTACTCTGCCGGCTTTTGTTGCAGTTCAATAAAAACGCCGTCTTCCCTGACCTCGAGCGGGTAGATGGTGGCGTTTCGCGTTCTGTAGTCGCACTCTTTGCCGCTTTGCAGGTTGTAGCGGTAACTGTGCCAGGGGCACACGATCTCGTTCAGGTAGTTTATGTTGCCGCGGCTCAGCGAGGAGCCCATGTGTGGGCAGGCGTCCTGTATGGCAACAAAGCCAGCAGCAGTATGTGCCAGGCAAATCTCTTTTCCGGCCACTGCCAACAGCCTTGTCTGTCGAAGCGGCACCTGTTTCAGGGCATCTGCCTCGCTTTCAAAAATCTTATACCAGGTATGCTGCATGGAAAAGTTAAGAGTAATAAGTTAAGGGTGGAGTATTGAGGGTGTTTTAATTCTTTATGGCTTATCAACTTGCCAAGGCAATTATTTGAATGAAAGCAGCCCTCGGGAGGCTTTTGTTGCTGCTGTAGCGGCGATACAAGGTAATGCCGCTACAGCAGGCTTTATGCAAACTGGCGCATAATATCTTATAGAACGGCAGCCATGGCCTCGCAGCGTGGGCAGCGCCCGGGAGGTTGGTGCAAAACCAGATTATTGGAATGAAAATGGCCTCCCAAAGGCAATTACTCCTGATGCTGCTCTTTTACAAGGACACAAAACCCAGCAAAAAAAGTTATGAGTGAAGAGTTGAAAGTCTCGCCTAAGTAATGCAGTTTCAAATCTTCTCATTTCCAAATCTCCAGATGGAAAAATTAGTACATGAAAGAAGGTGCTGCTCTAAAGGTTATAAGCTTACTCTAACGGCGGTGGCATAGGCCTGCACCGGGTCCGACTCCATCACCGGTCCTTCAAGCCAGGCTTCTACCAATTGCCCCTCCCGGAGCTGTTCCGGTTTTAAAACTCCACCGTCCTGATCCTCAATATGAGTATTGCTGTCTATTTTGATGCTTGCTCTGGCATAGATACTGGTTGTTTCCTCCTGCGACTCTACCAGTATTACAGCCAGATTATTGTCTTTATTCTTCGCTGCCGTTTTCTTTAAAGAGGTAATGGTTCCCTGTACATCAGGAACAGTGTCTGGAATGCGCCTGGCGGTATCGCCGGAGCAGGAGGCCAGCAGAAAAGCCAGCAGATAGAGTAAGGGTGTTGTGCGTTTCATGGTAGATTTTGGTAATATGGCGTCATCATCGTAACTGCAAGCAAGGGCCAGAACCTGAAAATTCAGGTCGAGGAATGGAGCCATCGGTTCTCTGATCAGGCTGGGTTCCAGGAGCCTGAATCCGGATCTGAGCGTAAGTGTTAGCAACATCTTGTCTGGCTTCTAATCGCATGCTATTCTACTCCATAACAAAGCCGCATGTTGCAGAATACTTCAGCAACATGCGGCTTTGTTTGATAAGGAACGCTTATGCGTGTGTCAGGCTACCCTGAGGTTCGAGCCTGGCTCCTTTTTGTCGTCTAGCGGCTTCGTTTCTGCTGGCAGCACGTAATTAGACACAAAATTTGCTCCCTGGCTTTGTACGGCCTTTGGTTCCTGCAGCAGTACCACTTTAGCCCGTTGGCCAACGGTAAGCACCCCAATGCCTTGCTGGCGGCAGAGCGTCAGGAGGTGGTGCGCCAGTAGGTTGTTTCTGAATATAAGGCTGCTGATAGAGATCCCCAGCCACTGCTCGTTTGCCGGAAAATTGCGCAGGTTATGTACCATGCACCCAATTTTCTTTTTAAGCTGATTTGTTTCGACAGTGGAGTGTAAGATAAGGGTGGCAAGGGCAGCAAGTACGGCTATGCCGGCAGCCAATGCCAAATGCAGTAGGCCAGAAAGCAAGAAGGCAGTACCAAATAGCATGGCTCCAGAGGTCAGGAAGCGGAATTTGCTCAGGCCTTTCTTTTTATAGCGGATAAGAATATGGGCCAGGTCAGAGGAGCCTGCCGTAACTACGGCAGCACAAAACGGGGCATTGTCTACGGTGTCAAACAATAGCAGTCCATCAACTTCGGCATCAGCTTTGGTTTTAATTTTATGCCTAACTTTAATAGAAGTTGCTGTATAAGTGGCTTTGTAATGAGATTGAAGGAAATCGTAAGCAAAATCTTCAATCTTGGGGCTTCTATGTTTTGACATACTTGTCTGAGGCGAGATAAAGTATAAGGATAGAACTATAGGTTTAGCAGCTAAGTTTGTTAAGCGGGTAACTTACACAGAAATCAGCAGTTCTATACTCCCTATCTAAAGAACGAAGTATGTGAATAGCTTTAAAACGGGTCAAAAATATAAATCTAATTTAAAATAATCAATAAATATTTTTGTTTTAACGTCGAATATAGATATAATCATGTTAGTAGCCCAAATATATATTTTTTTTAAAGCTGTATAACAATTAGATCCGGTATATGTTGTTGAACTTCTGATGCTATTAAACCTGCAACTACCAGTGCGGCAGGCACCGGGTGCTGCCTGAAAACGGAACAGAAAATGCAGCTGCTTCTTACTCGAACAGTTATTTTAAGTAGCTTTACGGCAACTCCCGGAGCGGCCCAAAAGTTTTTCTTTTTTTTGCTATATGAGAATATTCCTATTTGTTTTCAGAGTATACTGTCTGGCTTCCCTGAGCTGGCTTATTCCTGATGTTGTGCAGGCACAGATGCCGGCCAAGCCTACCTCGGCCAAATTATATCAGGACATCAGAAAGCTGAACGTGCTGGGGAGTGTGCTCTACATTGCCGCTCACCCCGACGATGAAAACACCCGGCTGATCGCTTACCTGGCAAACGAGGAACTGTACAACACCGGCTACCTGTCTGTAACCCGTGGCGATGGCGGCCAAAACCTGATCGGGCCGCAGATACGCGAAGACCTGGGCATTATCCGGACGCAGGAGCTGCTGCAGGCGCGCCGTACCGACGGGGGGCAGCAGTTCTTTACCAGGGCCAACGACTTCGGTTTCTCTAAAAATCCGCAGGAAACATTTACGATCTGGGAGAAGGAGCAGGTGCTGGCCGATATGGTGTGGGTTATCCGCAAGTTCCGGCCTGATGTGCTCATTACCCGTTTCTCACCTTTGCCGTCTGGCACGCACGGCCACCATACCGCTTCAGCCATCCTGGCCGGGGAGGCCTTTGAAGCAGCCGGCGACAAAAAACGTTTCCCGGAGCAGCTAAAGCAGGTAGAGGTGTGGCAACCCAAACGGCTGGTCTGGAATACCGGCGTCTGGTCGTTCCGGAGTGAGGAGGAGTTCGAGGCCTATGGTGCACAGCTCCTGAAGCTGGATGTAGGCAAGTTTAACCCGCTCCTGGGCAAATCGTATCCGGAGATCGCCGCCGAGAGCCGCAGCATGCACAAAAGCCAGGGTTTTGGTGCCAGCAGCTCCCGCAGCAGTGCTATAGAGTACATGGAGCACACCAAGGGCAGCAAAGCACAGAAAGATCTTTTTGAAGGCATCAACACCAGCTGGAGCCGTGTGAAAGGTGGCGACAAAATAGCCAGGCTTTTTCAGAGAGCTGCCGATAGCTTTAAAGCCGAGAACCCTGCGGCCGCCGTTCCGGCCTTACTTGTAGCCAGAACCGAGCTGCAGAAACTACCCGACAGCTATTGGAAGCAAGTAAAACTGCAGGAACTGGAACAGGTCATTAAGCATGCGCTGGGGCTGTACCTGGAGGTTACAGCTTCTGATTTTGCGGTGGCGCCAGGAGAGGCGGTGCGGCTGCAGGTGGAGGCCGTGAACCGGTCGGCCGTGCCGGTGAGTTTGCAGGCTATTACTATAGATCTAACAAACAAAGACACTACCCTGGCTGTTCCACTGGAGAAAAACAAAGCCCTGATGCTTCCGCTCGCAGCCAAAGTGCCTGCCTCAGTGCCTTATTCGCAACCGTACTGGCTCCGCAAGCCAGGCTCGCTGGGTATGTTTGCCATAGAAGGGCAGCAGGAGGTGGGCCTACCCGAAAACAGGCCAGTGGCGCCGGTGGTTTTTTCGGTGCTGGTGGCGGGGCAGCCAATCTCCTACACGGTGCCGGTCGTACACAAGCGCACCGATCCGGTTGACGGTGAAATTTACCGGCCCTTCGAGATCACACCACCTGTTTTCCTGAATATAGCCGAAAAAGTATACATGTTTGCTGACCAGGCGCCCAAGCAGGTGCAGGTGCTGGTAAAGAGTGGCAAGTCTAATGTGAATGGTAATGTAGCCCTGTCGCTGCCGCAGGGCTGGCGGGTGGAGCCGGCTTCCCTTCCTGTAAACCTGAAAGCCAAAGGAGCAGAGC
Organism: Pontibacter beigongshangensis; assembly: GCF_014332515.1. Taxonomy (GTDB): domain Bacteria; phylum Bacteroidota; class Bacteroidia; order Cytophagales; family Hymenobacteraceae; genus Pontibacter; species Pontibacter beigongshangensis. The sequence continues at coordinate 39,492 of NZ_VFSD01000028.1, forward strand.
AGGCGGCTAAGTTTATGGTATACCCCCCGCAGGGGCAGCAGGAAGTAACGCTCAAGGCCGTGGCTACTGTAGACGGAAAGACCTACAGCCAAGGCCTGAATGTAATACAGTACAGCCACATTCCGGCCCAGACCACTTTCCCGGAGGCCGCGGCCAAAGCCGTAAAGCTGGAGCTGCAGAAGCGCGGCGACAAGGTGGGGTACGTAATGGGAGCCGGAGATGAGTTGCCGGCAAACCTGCAGCAGATCGGCTATGAGGTCACGATCCTGAAAGATGAAGACATGAAACCCGAAACACTTGGGCAGTTCGATGCCATTGTGCTCGGCGTGCGGGCCTACAACACCATAGACCGGCTACGGCACCACCAGCCCCTGCTCCTGGATTATGTAAAGGAAGGAGGCAACCTGATTGTACAGTACAACACCTCTTCCGGACTCGTGACGCCCGATATCGCTCCCTTCCCGCTGCAGATCTCCCGCGAGCGGGTGGCCGTGGAGCAGGCTGAAGTGCGGATGCTAAAGCCGGAGCATCCGGTACTAAACATTCCGAACCGGATTACCTCAAAAGATTTTGAAGGTTGGGTGCAGGAGCGCGGTCTGTATTTTCCGAACGAATGGGGCAATGAGTTTGAGGCCATCCTGTCGTCTAACGACCCGGGGGAACCGGCCCGCGATGGCGGCCTGCTGGTGGCGGCTTACGGCAAAGGAAATTATATTTATACCGGCTACTCCTGGTTCCGGCAGTTGCCGGCGGGGGTGCCGGGCGCTTACAGACTGTTTGCAAACCTGATCTCGCTGGGCAAAGCAGATACCACCTCCGGCAAGGCATCTACAGCAACAGGGGCAAGCGGCCGGGCGCAATAAGAAACCAGTATGCAGGCAGTCAACTTTATTTCTGAATTATTAAGATTGCTCATAGCTGTTTTTCAGTAACCTTAGGGTTGATTTTTTATTTTACAATGTGCTTAGCGCTGCCTGAATAATTCTTTGTCGGCTTTACCTTTTGCCGTTGCCGTGTGTTTTCTCTGGCACAAATTATTTGCAGTGGAAGCCAGTCCCGATATGATAACCTTTAGGGCGTACCAGGTACATTCAAGTAAAAACTGTTCTATGCGGGCAGCAGCAGGAGCAGAAGAGGTCTCCGAAGGGCTGTTTTGATTAGAATAATTCCGAAAGACATACTTCTTTCTCCTCTAAAACGGACCCGGCAATAGTTACCTGAGGGCACATAGTATGCTTCTAATTTGGCTTTTTTAGAAAGGTTGAATGCTCGCAAAGCTGCCATCATTTCTACTTTTGAATTTCGAATTTTTAACTTGGCCAAGCACCAGCTTCCCTACTATTGAGCGAACCTATGACAGAAGACGAAAAACGACCATACGAGGAAGACAAGCCCCCCTTGCTGGGCAGCTGGAAACAATTGTACCTGCTCGTGCTGGGTAATCTGGCGCTCACCATATTCATTTTTTATCTGATAACCAGGTTTTACGCATGAGTTTACCCGATTGGCTGGTCCTGGCGGGTACGCTAGGTTTTATCGTGATTTACGGTATCTGGAAAACGCGCGGCAGCAAAGACATAGAGGGCTACCTGAAAGGCGACAACAGCATGAAGTGGTGGACCATCGGCTTGTCTGTAATGGCCACCCAGGCCAGCGCCATCACTTTCCTGTCTACTCCAGGCCAGGCTTATGAAGACGGCATGCGCTTTGTGCAGTTCTATTTCGGGCTGCCCATTGCCATGGTCATTATCTCTGTCACCATTATCCCCATTTTTTACCGGCTCAAAGTATTCACGGCTTACGAGTACCTGGAGACCCGCTTCGACTTGAAGACCCGGACCCTAGCCGCGCTCCTGTTCCTGATTCAGCGGGGATTGGCGGCAGGGATCACCATTTATGCCCCTGCCATTATCCTTTCTTCTATCCTTGGCTGGAGCCTCACCATCACCAATGTGGTTATTGGCATGGTCGTGATCATCTATACCGTATCGGGAGGAACAAAGGCTGTAAGCGTTACGCAGAAGCAGCAGATGGCAGTGATGATGGGAGGGATGCTCGTGGCCGGCTTTATGGTGGTGAAGTTCCTGCCTGCCGACGTTTCCTTTGGCGATGCCGTGGCAGTGGCAGGTAAGATGGGTAAAATGAACATCGTGGACTTCTCCTTTAACTGGGATGATCGCTATAACTTCTGGTCCGGGATCACGGGGGGCTTGTTCCTGTCGCTTTCCTATTTCGGAACTGACCAATCGCAGGTATCGCGGTATATCGGGGGGCGCTCTTTGGCGGAGAGTCGGCTGGGCTTGCTGTTTAATGGCCTGCTCAAAATCCCGATGCAGTTCCTGATTCTGTTTATCGGCGTGATGGTGTTTGTGTTTTACCAGTTTAACCAGGCGCCCGTTTTCTTTAACCAGGCAACCAAAGCCAGGGCAGAAGCCACCTCATACGGCGGTGAGCTGCAGCAGCTGGAAGAGCAGCACATGGCCATTTCGGTGCAGAAGCAGGCGGCCGTGCGCGAATTGGTTGGCAACCTGAAAGCAGGAGACGAGGCCCTGGCAGATGCGACCTCCGCCAGGGCACTGGACCTGGAGCAGCAGGCGCGCGAGGTGCGGACAGAGGTGAAAAGTGTCATCAAAAAAGCGCTGCCCGATGCCGAAACAAAAGACACGGACTATGTTTTCCTGTCTTTTGTAACCAATTATTTGCCGGTAGGGCTGGTGGGGCTGCTGTTGGCGGTCATTCTTTCGGCGGCCATGTCGTCTACAGCCTCAGAACTGAATGCGCTGGCTTCCACAACAGTGGTGGATATCTACAAGCGCTCTTTCAAGAAGGATGGCGACGGGGCGCATTACCTTTTTTCTTCACGGGTTTTTACCGTTGCCTGGGGCTTAATAGCGATTATGTTCGCTACTTACGCATCGCTGCTCGATAACCTGATACAGGCGGTAAACATCATCGGCTCGATCTTCTACGGCACCATTCTGGGTGTTTTTCTGGTAGCCTTCTACTTCAAATACATCAAAGGAAATGCTGTTTTCGTAGCGGCCCTGCTGGCGGAGGCCATTGTGCTTTATTGCTACTACTTCACCGACATTGCCTTTCTGTGGTTCAACGTAATCGGGTGCTTCTTTGTGATTTTGTTCGGATTTGTAATTCAGTTTATACTGAACCGGAACAAGCCTGCTTCTTCAGATTTGGAAATGGGATGAGGTAGGTGAAATGTTTTGAGAGGCCTCATGATGTTGGATGGCCCATCCTGAAAATTCCTGGGTTGAGGCCTTATATAAAGATTCAGACAAACAAGCAGCAGCAGGAGCAGCAGTACCTCCGGAGGGGCAAAATCATTCAAATAATTATACTGTATTGTCATTTCGACGTCAGGAGAAATCCGGCATAAAAAGCAATTCTGATACTAACTCGGATTTCTCCTTGCGTACCAATGACAGATTTTGGAACTGGCTCGAAGGAATGCTTTCTCCAGTTTTCGCTGTAGGAGCCTTCTACGTGTTCCGGTGCCACGCTAGTGGCAGCCCGCAGCGGAGCGAGGGCAGGTTCACGTAGACAGCGACGAAAGCGAAAACGCGGCCATGCGGCCGAGGAGCGCATGAGGCAGCTATAAAACAGGCGGCAAGAGGGCATCGGATGCACAGTTGCCACGCATAAGTAGCAGAACTGTCATCTTCAACTTCTAACACCTAAAAAGGTGTACGCTCTCGAAATGACAAGTTGCAACTTAAAACAGGTTTACGTGGATCTGGGGATCCTCACCAGATAACTTTCGGATTAAGATCCCCAAAAGAGCGCTTGAGTGAACTTTCTTGTCATTCCTGTTTAAAGCACCTAAACAAGGCGTATGCTCTCGAAATGAAACTGTTGCAAGATTATCCTAAATCAAGCGGCGCTAACCCGGTGAATAAGTCTAACATCTACAATCCTACATTTAACTAAGCCTCCGAAGGCCTTGGTTTGCGGCCGGCTACAATATACACCAGGCTGCCTCCTGCCGATATGTACTCGCCTTTGAGCAGCTTCTGCTTCAGGGTGATCTTGTTGTAGAGCAGCTTTTGCCAGTAGGCATCGAATTTGTCTTTTTCGCCGCCGCCGGCCATGTAATAGTTCAGGTTGTCCTGGTAGTCATAGCCCATCGCATCCGATTCTATCCACTGCAGCATCTGCTCCACGCGCAGCATCTTCTCCTGGGTGTCGTAGGGCGGAATAATGGCTAAGGCTTTGTCAGAGATCCAGACTTTGGTATCCACCAGGCCTGCTTTCAGGTAGAGGTCCGGAATTACGTCGCCGAGTGAGTTGAAGCCTTCGCCGAGCTGCTTTTTGCCTTTCTCTATCCGCAGCTTTATTTCCAGTACCTCCAGCGTGCTTTCCACATCAAAATCGGTTTCGCCGTAGCGGTCGAACATGAGGTTGGGCACGAGGTTGTTGGGCTCCAGGGCCAGAATCCAGCCGCCCGGTTTGGTGATCCGGATCATCTCCTGGATTACGCGCTGCGGGTTTTTCACGTGGATCAGCAGTGTCTGGCAGAGGGTGAGGTCGGAGATGGCATCGGGCAGGGGAATATCGGTGGCGTTGCCGACCTTGAATATATACTCCACATCATGCTGCTGGTACATGCTTTTGGCCCGCTGCCGCGCCTCCTCAATGTAGCCCGGCTCATAGTCCACGCCATATACGGTGGCTCCGTTGGGCAGGTAGCGCGAGAATTTAAAGCCCATCATGCCTTTGCCACAGCCGATATCGACCAGGGTTTGGGTGTAGGGCAGGTGCAGCCGGTTGGCCAGCAGCTCCAGGTAGTCTTCGTTCCACCAGTATTCCCGGGCCGGGCCCAGGTGTTCTTCAGAATGTTGTTTGTCTTCTTGGTTGTCCAATTACGTTCGGTTACAGGTTTAAAAAAAGAAAGCCCCTGGCATAGCAGGGGCTTCAAATAAGGTAAGCGTTTATTTACCTGCCATTCTTTTCATAAAATGGAGCTAAATATAGGCTGTTGGTCTTACTTCATCTTCTTCCACTCCGCTATGGATTTTTCGTTCATGCGGATGTAAGCCTGCTCGTTGGCAGCCTTGGCACCGGCCAAAGATTTCTCGGCAGTTTTTACGGCGTTTTTGTAATCTTTCTGCTGCGCCTGCATGCGGGCCAGGGTGTAAAGCCAGTAAAAGCGGGGATCTTCGGTGGTAGCTTTTTTCATCCACTCGGTTGCCTGCTTCAGGTCTTTGTTAGTGTCGTAGTAGTAACTGGCGGCGGCAGCGTATACGCCCGGCGCTACGTTGGTGCCGTTCACTACTTTCTCCTGAATCTGGCTCATCACTTTGCTGTCTACGTCCGTCTCGATCGTGAACGAAGCCACGGTGTTGCCCCATAGCAACTCTAAGTCGGCTGCGTTGTTCTTGAGGTTGGCGAAGTTGATGGTGAAGCTCTCCACTTTACGCGGGTTTTTCTCTGCCTTCACTGTAAAACGTGCCTGGTCTTCTTCCTGCTTGTAGTTGGCACCGCCATCGCCCCAGTGCTTGGTGTTTTTGTGGAGGATGATCGTCCAGACGTTTTCGCCCGGAATGGTGTAGAGCGCGTATTCGCCTGCAGGCACTTTGTTGCCCTGGATCGTTACTTCATCGCTGAAGGTAAGCTTGGTGGAGGCGTTGGCTCCCGTGCGCCAGATAGAGCCGTAAGGCGCGATCTCGGCTCCTACTGATCTACCTTTGAGCGATGGGCGCGAGTAGTTTACCGTTACATCTGTTAATCCTACTTTCTGAGTTAAAGTAGAAGCAGGGCTGGCGGCCGGCATGGCGATCTGGGCTTGTGCTGCACCTGCACCTAGTAAAAGAGCCGCTGATAACGCGAAGCCTATTATTGTTCTTTTCATAAGGTATTGAGTTGATGGATGTATTTTTCCGGCAGTAATATTACAAAAAAGATTGGGCTAAAACCATAGCTGCCACCCAAGGAAACAAGCAGAAATTATGCCCAAACCTCGCCAGATAAGGAATTAACAGTTGTTAAAAGGCTTCTGACTGCTTTTATCATTCCATCAGGAGGCAACAGGAACAGCTGCCAAAGTGCTATTTTTAGGCTAGACCATCAGCAGCAACAGCGGCGGCAGAGCCTCCGGAGGGCCTTAACCATTCAAATAATTCAGACAAATCTGGCCTCTTTAGAGCTTAGCTCAATTCAAACTGCAGCCTCAGCAGGTTGGCGTAGATGCCGTTGTCGTTCATAGACAGGACCTCGTGCGGGCCTTCTTCCACAATCTCGCCTCCGTCTATCACCAGAATCTTGTCTACTTTGCGGATGGTGGCCAAGCGGTGCGCTATCACGATGGTGGTTCGGTTTTGCATCAGCTCGTCCATGGCCTGCTGCACCAGGTGCTCCGACTCCGAGTCGAGGGAGCTGGTGGCTTCGTCGAGGATCAGGATGGCCGGGTTCTTCAGGATGGCGCGGGCAATGGCAATGCGCTGGCGCTGTCCGCCGGATAGTTTGATGCCGCGCTCACCCACCAGCGTCTCCAGCCCTTCGGGGAAGGATTGGATAAACTCCCAGGCATTGGCTTTTTTGGCGGCCATTATTACCTCAGCTTCTGTGGCGCCTGGTTTACCGTAGGCGATGTTCTCGCGGATGCTGCCGCCAAACAACAGCACTTCCTGCGGCACAATGCCGATGTTGCCACGCAGCGTGCTCAGGTCCAGGTTCTGGATGTTGTGGCCATCTATAGTAATGCCGCCGCTGCGCACATCATAGAAGCGCATCAGCAACTGCACAATGGTAGACTTGCCCGCACCGCTTGGCCCGACCAACGCTATTTTCTCGCCTGAGCGGATGTTGAGGTTAATATTGCCCAGTACCTGCAGATCAGGGCGGGTGGGGTAGGAGAAGGCCACGTTGTGGTAGCTGATGTCGCCGTGCAGTTTGGGCACCGGTGCCAGCAAGTTGCGGGTCCGGTTGGTAGGCTCCTCGTTTTCGTTCAGTATTTCCAGAATGCGCTCCGTTGCCCCCAAAGAGGATTGTACTTTGCCGTACAGGTCGCCCAGGCCGCCTACCGACGCACCGATAAACACGGTGTAAAGGACAAAGGAAATAAGGTCGCCGGGCAGTATCTCGCCGGTGGCCACCAGGGTGGCACCGTACCAGATCACCAGAATGATGCCTCCAAACAGGCCGATAATGATGAAAGAGATAAAGGCTCCTCTGAAATAAGAAGCAGACAAGGCTGTTTTTACGGCTCTGGCCAGCGTGGTTCTGTATCGGTTTACTTCAAATAGCTCGTTGGTGAAGGCTTTTACGGTGTTAATGGCCTGCAGCGTTTCTTCCACAATAATGTTGGTCTGGGCCAGCTCGTCCTGCGTCTTTTTAGAAAGGGCTTTTATTTTTTTGCCAAACACAAAGGCCAGCCCCACCAGCACCGGGAAGGTGGCCAGCATAAACAGCGACAGCTTAATAGAGGTCCACATAATGATGGCAACACCCACGACCAGCGTCATCACCTGCCGGAACAGTTCTGCCAGCGTAATCGACATGGCGTCCTGCACCTGCGCCACATCGGTGGTGATGCGGCTGGTAATTTCGCCCACGCGCCTTTTCTCGAAAAAAGAGATGGGCAGCAGCATAAATTTGCTGTAGAGGTCACGACGAATATCGGCTACAGCGTTTTCGCTTACCTGCGCAAAAAAGTACACCCTGAAAAACGAGAAAATGCCCTGGAGCACCATAATGCCAAAAAGGCCCAAGGCAATCAGGTTAATGTTCTCGAAGGAAGCGGAGGCATCGCCGGCAGTTGTATCGAAAAGTTTGCCGACCAGGTACGGGAAGCCCATAAAGGTGAGGCTGGAGAAGGTGAGGAACACCAGGCCTATAATAAATTTGTACTTATAAGGAAGCACATACCGGAATACCCGGAGACCCTGTTTAAAGCTTTCTTTGGTTATTGGTTTGCCTTTTTCTCCGTCAGATGCTCTGTTTGGACCAAATCCGCGTTTTGCCATTAATAAATGTTATTAGTACTTGTTATCGCTGCTTCAGCTCGGCGAAACTTCAGCAGCAGAAGTATGTGAATGCTATAACAGCCGAAGCTTCTATAAAATGCCACATTGCCGCAAAATATTTCAAAGGTAAGAAAACTGCCGGGATTTAGCCGGATATCAGCAGGATATGTTTTGCTCGTGAGCGGACCGGGCGTAATTATTCTAACCCAAGTTGTGCGGTAGAGAGCCTTTCTGACTTTGTCCCTTTGTCCTCCTGAAAGGATCTTGTGGGCGAAAGCCTAAGGCAATGGCCACTGGCCTGGGGCTAAGTTGGCATAGCCACTTGTTAAGACTTGATGGCAAAAGCAGCTTGTTTCATGGCCCGTGTCTTTGTTCTTTTTGTCTTGATACAAAAAGAACCAAAAAAATCAAGACGATTTTGCTTGTCGGGGGCCCCTTCCCCCACTCGCTGAACGCTCTTTGTAGAGGGCCCCTACCCCCAACAAAAAATCGTCACTCTTTGCACCTGGCAACTGTATCTGACTTGTAGTTACCCGCCGCACCACATTATTTAGGGCTGCTACCGCACAACTTGGATTATTCTAATGAATTTGGACCTCCGGAGCCTTTTGTAAGACACAGGACGCAGGACATAAGACGCAAGACTTTTTTGTCCTAATCTTTCTATTGGACCCCCCACCCCAAGAATTTGCCGGATCAGCGCATATTTGGAAGAAGGGAGTCCTGATGATGGTGCCAGAAGATGGATGGCTCCGTTACTCTAAGCCAATCAAACCATTTCCAAATCTTCACATCTCCACATCTCCAAATTAGCCATTAACCCATTAAACTCGGTTATTATACTTTTTTGATCGTATACTTTAGGAGAAGTTCGCAGAAGAAACAGGTATTGTAACGATATAAAGATGATGAAGGTGATATGTAAGAGTTTGCTGATGACGGTGCTGGCAGGAGCGGTGTCCTGCACCTCCTTATCAGAAGGCGGAAGCCAGGAGCCTTTGCCAAACCCGGATCATAACCGAAGGGTGCAGCAAGGCACCGGAAACCTGGACCAGGTGCGCAGGCAGATGAATACACAGTCCAGCGAAACGAACCGGAAAATAAACATAGAGGAGCCCACCCACCATGGGCCAGCTACCACGCCAACCACAGAGCGGTCGCAACGTGTGGAGGGAGCCCCCGTTGATTCTACCAGTCACAGAACGGCCTGGCCGGTGCGGCCACGGGTTAATCCGGGAGAGTAATTGATTAGAAACAGGAGCTAAGCGCGTCGTGCGGTTAGATGGTGTAGAGGGCCTTTTTCATTTAAATAATCTGCCGCCGCTGCGGCACACAAATTATTTATTGATGATTGAAGTTAGGATAAAAATAACTCATGCAGGAAAAGTCCCCCTTTGAAGGGGGTAGGGGGATGTTTCACCCACTGCAGGACATTAATTATTTAAATAAAAAAGGCCCTCTGCTAATGTCAACTCCTGCTGGTGCTGCTCCTGTTTTACTTATCTTCCTCGCTTACATCCAGCGGCTCCTCGTCGGGGTGCAGCTCGTCTGGCTCCATGTCTACATACACTTCGTTTTCCGGGGGCGTGGTCTCTGATTCTCGGTCGGCCTCTCTTGGAGCCGGGTCTTTTTCCACTTTCTGCTGCCGGTCCTTTTCCCCCAGGGTATCGCCCCCGTCTTTTCTGGTCCTTGAATTTTCGGTATTCCTCATCGTATTATTTGCTGTTGAAAGTATACCTTACGGAAAAACCTTGGCGAAGGCAGCTAAATTCCTGTTTTTATAGCGGCAAGAGCCGCAGGTCTCCACAATGCATTCGGTCTGTATTTGTATATTTGCTTTTTTAAGAGAAACATGGCTGAAAATTACAAACGATATACCATTACGGCGGCGCTACCCTATGCCAACGGGCCGGTGCACATTGGCCACCTGGCGGGGGTGTACATTCCGGCCGATATTTATGCCCGCTACCTGCGCTCGCAGGAGCGCGATGTGAAATTCGTGTGCGGCTCCGATGAGCACGGCGTCCCGATCACGATAAGAGCCAAGAAAGAAGGCATTACGCCGCAGCAGGCAGTAGACAAGTACCACGAGATCATCAAGAACTCCTTCGAGGATTTCAACATTTCTTTCGATATCTACAGCCGCACCTCTTCCCAGACACATGCCGATACCGCCTCCGGCTTCTTTAAGAAGCTCTACGAAGACGGCAAGTTTATCGAGCAGACCACGCAGCAGTACTTCGACGAGAAGGCGCAGCAGTTCCTGGCCGACCGCTACATAGTGGGCACCTGCCCCAAGTGCGGCAACGAGAATGCCTATGGCGACCAGTGCGAGAGCTGCGGTACCTCCCTCAACGCCACCGACCTCATCAACCCCAAAAGTACCCTGAGCGGCGCTGTGCCAGTAATGCGCGAAACAAAGCACTGGTACCTGCCCCTAAACGAGTACGAGCCCTGGCTGCGCGAATGGATTGTGGAGGGGCACAAGCAGGACTGGAAACCGAATGTGTACGGGCAGTGCAAGAGCTGGATAGACCAGGGGCTGCAGCCGCGTGCCGTAACCCGCGACCTGGACTGGGGCGTGCCCGTGCCTGCGCCCGGTGCTGAAGGCAAGGTGCTCTACGTGTGGTTCGATGCGCCGATCGGCTACATCTCCGCTACCAAAGACCTGACCCCTGATTGGGAACTGTACTGGAAAGACCAGGATACGAAGCTGGTACACTTTATCGGCAAAGACAATATCGTGTTCCACTGCATTATTTTCCCGGCCATGCTCAAGGCGCACGGCGATTATGTGCTGCCTGCCAACGTGCCTGCCAACGAATTCCTGAACCTGGAGGGCGACAAAATATCCACGTCGCGCAACTGGGCGGTGTGGCTGCACGAGTACATGCAGGATTTTGAGGGCAAAAGCGATGTGCTGCGCTATGTGCTGTGCGCCAACGCCCCCGAAACCAAAGACAACGACTTTACCTGGAAAGATTTTCAGGCCCGCAACAACAACGAGCTGCTGGCCATACTCGGCAACTTTATAAACCGGGCCGTGGTGCTCACCCAAAAGTACTATACAGGAGCCGTGCCTGAGCGTGGCGAACTGACGGAGCTGGATAAAGAAGTGCTGGCGCAGCTGCAGGCTTTCCCGGCTACCATTGCCGACCTGGTGGAGCGCTACCGCTTCCGCGAGGCGCTGAGCGAGCTCATGAACCTGGCCCGCCTTGGCAACAAGTACCTGGCCGACACGGAGCCCTGGAAGCTGATAAAAACAGATGCGGAGCGTGTAAAAACCATTCTGAACATTGCGCTGCAGATATCTGCCAGCCTCAACATTCTAATGGAGCCGTTCCTGCCTGCCACCGCGCAAAAGCTGTCGGACATGCTGAACCTGCCGGTAGGCAAGTGGGCAGCTGCCGGAGCTTCCGACCTGTTACCCGCCGGCCACACCATTGGCACCCCGGCACTTCTATTTGAAAAAATAGAGGATGCTGCCGTTGAAGCGCAAGTGCAGAAGCTGCTCGACACCAAGAAAGCCAACCAGGCGGACAGTGCCGTGGTAGAGCCAGCCAAGGAAAATATCACCTTCGATGAATTCAGCAAGATGGACATCCGCATCGGAACCATTCTGGAGGCGGAGAAGGTGGCCAAGACCAAAAAGCTGCTCAAACTGAAAATCGACACCGGCCTTGATCAGCGCACGGTGGTGAGTGGTATTGCCGAGTTCTTTAAGCCTGAGGAGATCATAGGCCAGCAGGTAAGCATTCTGGTGAACCTGGCCCCCCGCGATATCAAAGGCATCACGAGCCAGGGCATGATCCTGATGGCCGAAAACGCAGATGGCTCATTGGCTTTTGTGCAGCCGAGCAAAAAAATAGTAAATGGCGGAGGCGTCAGGTAGTTCGGCAACCTGATTAGTCCAGAAACACCTCACTTGCCATAGGGCGGGTGAGGTGTTTTGTTTTTTCCAGCCTTGGGATCAGTATAACAGGCTCCAGGACTGGCTACTGAGGAGCAGCAGAACACTCCGGAGGGCCAAATTGATTAGAATAATCCCGAACGCCGGCATGTAGCAGCACCACCTTAGTGAACCACCCCCCGCATTCACCTATTTACACAATCACACAATAATTCACGTATTCAGAAACTCAATGGTGTGGAAGAAATAGCCAGGCAACAATATAGCTTATCAGTACCAGGCCAAGCCCAAAGGCAAAAACAGTATAGGAGAGCTTCAGCAAGCGGTACTTCCTGGCCAGTACCAGCCCCTGCAGGTAAATGTTGTCGGCCATGCTGTTGTAGAGCAGGTTGTGGTCGCGCATAATGTTCCTGATTCCTTCCCGGTAGCTGTCAGGCTTAAGCTGAACAAAGTCTCCGAAAAACAGGAAGTCTATTTTGTGTTCGGGCACAGCGGTATTTTTGATGTTTGGCCGCGTAGAGCGTATGGCAAAAATAACAGTTAGCAGGCACACCACCGTGAGCAGGATGGAAGGAAGGAGCAAGTGCGGCACATCCTGGAAATTATTGAAGAAAGAAGAAATCATGATGGAGGCGATAATGGCATTGACCGAAATCATCATGTTGGCCTTGCTGTCGGCTATTACGCTTAACTGAAGGTGGCTGGCCATGGTCGTCCTGAACATGGTTTCTATGCCCTTGCTCACTTTTTGCTCCTTTTCCTTTTTCAGATCTCTTTTTAAGCCTTTGTTTTCCTCCCAGAGTCTCTCCAGCTCGGCGTTGTCTTTGCTAAGGTCTTTGCGCTGTTTCTTCAGCGCCTTCATGTTTTTATCTTTGCCTGCCGAGAAAGCGCGTTTGGCATATTTGGTATGGTAGTAATGTTTTTTCAGGAGTGTTAAATGCTGTTCGATCCAATCGTACTGGCCAATTTTTGTGCTGGTGTCTGCGGCTTTCTGTTCGGCCTGCCTCAGGTAATCTTCTGAGGCCAGAAAACTCGCCACCGCATCGCAGAGCGCTTCGTCTAACAAATCCTGTGGCTGTTGCGGGTAGCGTGTGGTGGCTATGCTCTGATGCAGTCTCAAGATCTCAGGCCTGGTAAGGCCGCAACTCACCAGAAACTCGTAGACGGGCACCAGTTTCTGCTCATCCAGCAGTTCGTCGGCTTCATCAAAATACAGGTCGTGCAGCCAGGCGCCCAGCATGAGCAGCCTTGTGTCCTGCTCATTAAAATCGCAGAATTTGCTGATCGCCTCTGCCACAGCCACTAAAGCTCTGGTGTGCTTCAGATGATCGCCTAATGCATCCTGAGCGCCATTGCCCGAAAGGCGGTGGCCTACAAACGCATTGGCCTTCTCCAGAATATCTTCGTCTATCATGGCTACCCGGTTTATATCTCCTTCTGATCTTTATATACGATTTTAATAAAAATTAATCTTATATCATTAAATCAAAAATGAATTACAATTTAAGGTATCCTAAAAAACGGCAAATTATAGTGATAAAACTACGTAAGACTAAATATATAAAGTTTGAATATAGACATAACTAATTAATTTACAATGTTTTAACAGCTTGTGTTCTTTTTGGTTTTATTTTCGTAAATATAATATATGGGTTATGGACGTGTATAATTTGTAGTCTGATCAGTGATTGATATTTTGTAAAAAACCCGGTTTTATGAGCCACCACCGTCAATTGGCCGCCATTATGTTTACCGATGTCGAAGGATATACGGCGGTAATGCAGCACAGTGAGCAGCAAGCGTTGGAACTAAAGAACCGGCATCGGGACGTGCTGCAGCAGGAGCATGAGGAATACCATGGCCGCATTGTGCAGTATTACGGAGACGGTTCGCTCAGCATATTCCAAAGTGCGGTTGAAGCCGTAGAATGTGCCTTAAAAATGCAGCTGATGTTTGCGGAGCCTCCCCGGGTACCGGTTCGGATAGGCCTGCACATGGGCGATGTGGTGTTTGATGAGGAGCAGCTGTTTGGAGACGGGGTAAACCTGGCCTCCCGCATCGAGTCGCTGGGGGTGGCGGGCAGTGTTCTGATCTCAGATAAAATTAATAATGAAATCCGGAACCATCCGGATATAAAGTCCTACTCGGTGGGCACCTACCAATTCAAGAATGTGGAGCAGGAGGTAGAAGTGTTCGCTCTTGACCATGATAAGCTGGTAAAGCCCAGCCCCTATACACTGAAAGGGAAAACAGAAGAAAAAAAGACGAAGACCAGGAAAAAGATACACAAGCGGGCACCGGTAAAGAGTATTGCGGTGCTGCCGCTCATCAATATGAGCAACGACCCGGAGCAGCAGTATTTTGGCGATGGGGTGGCGGAGGAGATCATCAACTCATTGTCCAGCCTGAAAGATTTGAAGGTGGCGGGCCGCACCTCTTCGTTTCGGTTCAGGAGGCAGAACATAGACCTGCGTGAAATAGGCGAGAAGCTGGGCGTGAGCACCGTGCTGGAAGGCAGTGTACGGAAACAGGGCGACCGCCTCCGGATTACGGTGCAGCTCATCAAGGTCAACGATGGCTTCCATCTGTGGTCTGAGAGATATGACGGAAAGCTGGACGATATATTTGCCATCCAGGATGAAATTGCGAAAGCCATTACAGCAAAAATGAAGGTGATGTTATCGGAGAGAAGCCGGGGCAAGATAGAAAAAGCCCATACCCAGAATACGGATGCCTATAAATTGTACCTGAAAGGCCGGTTCTATGTAAACAGGCGTGGCACCTCCATTCTTACCGGCATCAAGTTTCTGGAGCAGGCGATAGCGTTAGACCCTGACTTTGCCCTGGCCCACACGGCCTATGCAGACGCCTGCATGATGGCAGGGCTCTATGGCCTGCTGCCACCAAGAAAGGTGATGTCCAGAGCCAGGGAATCAGCAGAAAGAGCCCTGACGCTTAATCCGGAGCTCAGCGAAGCGTATTGTGCGCTTGGGTCTTACTACTGCTATATCTGGAACCTGCCCGAGGCAGAGAAAAACTTTCTGAAATCGCTGGAGCTAAACCCCAACTATGCCCATGTGCATCTGAGATACGGTTTGAGCTACCTGGCCTGGATGAAAGGGGATTTTGCGAAGGCACAAGAACACGGAGAAATGGCCATAAAGCTGGAGCCCTTGAGCGCGCTCTGCTATGGAATACATGCCCAGATCTTACACGCGGCCGGCAAGTTTAGTGAGGCGCTCCTTGCCTGCAAAACCGGGCTGGAGCTTGACGCCAATTCTTACCTGTGCCATTTGTACACAGGCTATTCTTACCTGTTTCTGAAACAGTATAAGGAGGCGATAACTGTTTTTGAGGGCTTAATGGAGGTGTCGAATAAGCATAGCTTTACGCACGGCGGCCTGATTATGGCGCTCAGCCAGAAAGGTGACTACGAAAGAGCCCAAAAAGAACTAGGCGACCTGAAGGAAAGGGCCAAAAAAGAATATGTGGTGTGCACAGTAATAGGAATTGCGGCTTCCTGGCTTCAAGATAACCTAAACGAGGCTTTCCATTTTCTTAATAAAGGGCTTGAGGAACATGAACCGCTGATGGTGTCGATCAAATATGAGCACTGGATTCCTGCTGCCCTCAGAGAGGATCCTCGCTACCAGAAGCTGCTGGAACGCATGGAGTACTCGCACAAGCTGTTAGCTCAGGGCAGCCACATATAATAGCCACCCTTGCTCAGCCGGTTAAGGCAGATAGGTTTCCTGGAAAAGCTGCCGGGCTCCCCCGGCAGCTTTTTCTTTTATCAGGAAGAAAGCTTTCTCAAGTAGAGCGTGCTCGTCAGAACGCCGGGCAGCGCCTTTTCCCGATCCATGTATTAACACAGGATGTGCCGGGTTATTCGGTTCAGCTATTTCCTGCTACTTTGCCCTTTCAGCCGTTGCATCCAGAACCACGCAACCTCAAAAACGGGCCGTGCCTTTGCGCCAGGCCATGCTGCGCAAAAGTTTGCTTTCCGGGGTCAGGGGCAATTATTCTAATAAAAATGCCCCTCCGGAGCTTGTTACTGTCGTTTGCAACAGATCGTGCCCTTGTGCCCTGTACTGATACAGCGCCACAGGCAGTGCTGGAGAGGAAAAACAGCCTTTATTTACGATGGAATAATATATAATTTTGTATTACTTTCTTTTGTATGACTGATTTTAGTTATATCTTGGTTCGAGTGTTATGAGTTGCTGCCGTAACTGCATTTTGTTCTAAAATGAGTTGTTTTATGAGTCTCAAAAATAAGCCAGCTGTACCGATGGGCAGCTATGTACTCAACAAAAAAAGCTATAAATTTTTCTGTTACTGCTTCACTTATACCATGCCGCAACAATGGTTTAATACCAAAAATGCATCGGGCAAAAATATTTCCGGAGTGTTGAGTGCCCTGTATTAATAATATGCGTATATACCGTCTGTTTTGCCTGCTGTTAGTCTTCTTCCTCACCACACCTCTCCTGTATGCACAGGAGCAACAAGTGAAATTTTCGCAACTGACCAATCTGCCCGGGTTCTCCAAAAGCAATGTCCGGGCTATCCTTAAAGATACATATGGCTTTATGTGGTTTGGTACCGAAGATGGCCTGCATAAATTCGATGGCTACAGTTTTACCAATTACCGCAGCATTCCCAAAGATTCCACAAGTATCCGCTCTAACCACATTACGGCACTATTTGAAGACAGCCAGGGCGAGCTATGGATTGGCACCAATGGCGGGGCGCTGAACCGCTACAACCGGCAAACCGATTCCTTTGTCCGGGTAAAGGAGAGCATAGAGGGTGCACCAGGCTTGTCGCACAAAGATGTAAATACGATATACGAAGACAGCCAGGGCGGTTTCTGGATAGGCACCAACTATGGGCTTAACCTCTTGGACCGCAAAACCGGCCAGATAACATCGTTTTTTCCTGAGCCCGAAAATCCCTTCAGTTTACAGCACGGCACCATTAGCGCCCTGTACGAGGATAGCAAAGGCCTTTTCTGGGTAGGAACCCCCGGAGGGCTGCACCTGCTCGACAAAAAAACCGGCAAGTTCAGGCACTTTAGCCATGCAGAAGCTGACCCCCGCAGCCTGAGCAATAGCGGTATAACGGCTATTATTGAAGATGCGGACGCTAACCTGTGGATAGGAACCAACGGCGGCGGGCTGAACCTGCTCCATAGAAAAACCTTCACATTTTCGCACTTTTTGCAGGACCCTGCAAAAAGCAGCAGCCTCGGCGGCGAATTCATAATCAGTCTGGCTGCTGCCGATAGTCACCATCTCTGGGTAGGCACTAATCTGGGGCTGAATCTCCTGAATGTAAAAAAACGAACTTTTACAAGATACGAGCACATAGCCAGCAACGAGAGCAGCCTTAGCGGCGGTGCCGTCCTATCTGTTCTGCAGGACAACCACGGAATTGTATGGGTCGGTACCTTTGGCGGGTACCTGAACAAGTATGACAAAAATCTGGCCTACTTCCAAACCTTTAAGAGCAACTACTCTGATTATCATAGTCTTGGGTTTAACGTGGTGTCTTCGTTTGCGGAGTCGCCGGATGGCAATATATGGGTGGGAACCGACGGCGGCGCTCTGAACCTGTATCATAAGGATTCGGGCATCTTTACACGCATCCTGCCGGATGAAGCGGCTCCTCCTGGCTACTCCCTGGCCAGCTATTCTGTTCTGGCGCTGCTGCAGAGTAAAAAGAGCCGTAGCCTCTGGGTCGGGTACTTTGGCAGCGGCCTGGATCGGTTTGATGTAGAACCTTATTACTTCAAAAATTATCAGAGTGGGTCGGGGCAGCAGGCCCTGAGCAGCCAGTCGGTGTACACGCTGCTCGAGGATAGGCGGGGCCACATATATATTGGCACCAACGGCGGCGGTTTAAATGTGCTGAACCCTAAAACCAATACCATCCTGAAGCACCGCTTTAACCCGGACTATCCTGACAGCCTGGGAAGCGATTATGTGCGGGCATTGCTCGAAGACAGGCAGGGAACTATCTGGATAGGAACAGCAGGCGGGGGAGTAAACCTCTACAACCAGCAAACAGGCAAGTTTCAACAGCTCGACAGGGAGAAGAGCAACCTGGGGAGCAACGTAGTTTTGTCGCTCTGTGAAGATAGCAAAGGCACTATGTGGGTAGGTACTTTAGGTGGCGGCCTTAACCGGTTTAATGCCAGAACAAGAACTTTTACCGCTTACCACGTACAGCATGGCCTGCCCAACAACACCATAAATTACATAGCCGAAGATGCTGCCGGCTTTCTCTGGCTCAGCACCAACAATGGCATTGTCAGGTTCGACCCTGCCTCCGGCACCACTAAAAGCTTTACACAGACAAATGGATTGAGGAGCAGCGATTTTCTGCCTGGGTCAGGATTAAGGGCCAGTACCGGCGAAATTTACTTTGGAGGCCGGGAAGGCTTTGTGGTGATAAACCCTGATAACATTCCGGTAAATGCCATTGCTCCTCCGGTTGTCTTAACAGATTTTCTGCTATTCAACAAATCAGCTAATTTCGGCCGGGAGGGCTCGCCCCTAACTGCCGACATCTCCATGACCCGCGAAATTGTGCTGGATTACCGGCAATCCATCATCGGGTTTGAGTTTGCTGCTTTGAGCTTTACAGCTCCTTTCCAGAATCAGTACGCGTATATGCTGGAAGGCTTCGACAAGGACTGGCATTATATGGGGACTCAGCGCGATGCCACCTACACTAACCTGGACCCGGGTGAGTATATTTTCAGAGTTAAGGCCGCCAACAACGACGGTGTGTGGAACGAAGAGGGTACTTTTGTGAAAATCATCATCACGCCTCCTTTCTGGCAAACGTGGTGGTTTATAGCCATGGGAATATTGCTGGTGGCGGGGCTGGTGGTAGGAGTATACCGGGTGCGGGTGCATACGATACAGCAGCAGAAACAGGAGTTAGGAATGTTGGTGCAGCAGCGAACCTCCGAAATTCACCAGCAGAAAGAGGCGCTGGAACGGCAGGCAACGAGCTTGCACGATCTGAACCTGGAACTGCAGCAGCAGAAAGAGGAGGAGCGGCAGGCAAGAGCCGATGCCGAAGCAGCCCGAAGCGAGGCAGAAAGAGCAAACCAGGCCAAAAGCATTTTTCTGGCCACCATGAGCCACGAAATCCGCACCCCCCTGAACGGTGTGCTGGGCATGACCTCCTTGCTGGCGGCCACTCCCCTGAACCCGGACCAGCGCAACTATACCTCTATTATTCAAAGTTCGGGCAGGAGCCTGCTGGCCGTTATAAACGACATCCTCGATTTCTCTAAAATAGAATCGGGCAATATGGAGCTGGAGCAGGTGCCTTTTAACCTGAGGCAGTGCATAGAGGAGGTGCTGGATGTGTTTGCAGAGCGGGCGGCCAGGCAGGGGCTGGACCTGATGTACCAGCTAGATCATGCGCTTCCGGTCATTATAGTAGGCGATAGCCTGCGCTTGCGGCAGATCCTGTTTAACCTGGTAGGCAATGCGATAAAGTTTACACCTGCAGGAGAAGTGGTGGTAGCCGTCAAACCTCTGCCCCTAACTGCAGCCGGTGATCTTGAACTGTCGTTTGAGGTAAAGGATACTGGTATTGGCATTGCGGCCGACAAACGACCACTCCTCTTTAAAGCTTTTTCGCAGGTAGACGCTTCTACCACGCGCAAGTATGGAGGCACGGGCCTGGGCCTTGCCATTACCCGGCGACTGGTGGAACTGATGGGTGGCACGATCGTGGTGGCCGGGAATGAAGGCAAAGGATCCGTATTCCGGTTTACGATGAAAACAAAGAGCTGCGAAAATGTAGCTCTCCCGAACGATGCCTTTACCGGTATCGAAGAGCTGAAAGGGCGGCGGGTTCTGGTGGTAGACGACAATGAAACTAACCGACTGATACTAGAAACGCAGCTAAGACAGTGGGGAATGGTGCCTTTTATAGCCTCCTCAGCGGCCGAAGGAAGCGAGATGCTGGCAGCTAATGATTGTAGCCTGGTGATAACAGACATGGAAATGCCTGAGGTGAACGGCATCGGTTTTGCCCAGGACATTAAAAAGGCGTATCCGCAACTGCCTGTCATGCTACTTAGCTCGGTGGGGTACGAACTGGAGCCCTGGCAGAAAGAGTTCTTTGCCTGCATCCTGACAAAGCCGGTAAAGCAACTGCAGTTGCAGAAGCAAATAGCAAACTGCCTGCATGCTCCACAAAAAGTGGCCAGAGCGCAGGTGCAGGAAGAAGAGAATACCCTAACAGAAGCCTTTTCGGAGCATTACCCCCTGCGGATCCTGATTGCGGAAGATTACCCCGTCAATCAGCTGCTGCTTCAGATGGTGCTGGAGCGGCTGGGGTACAGCTGGCAGCTGGCAGAGAATGGCCTGCAGGTATTGGATGCTTTAAAGGGGGCATTCTACGATGTGATTCTGATGGATATCCAGATGCCGGAGATGGATGGCCTGGAGGCAACCCGTGTCATACGAAGCATCCCCGGCCCTCAGCCCTACATTATCGCCACCACGGCCAATGCCATGAAAGAAGATGTGCAGCAATGCATGCTGGCAGGTGTAGACAGCTATATCAGCAAGCCTATTGATCTGGACGAGCTGATGGTGGCACTCCGAAAAGCCTTTGGAGAAGTTAAACAGACAATCCCTGACTAGAAATTTTCCAATTTGATAATTAGAAATTCAAAATTATCATGGCACGAGCGTCTTCGCTCGTGACGACTATACCGAAGCCTCCCGCCGCTTTAAGACTCATATTTAACCGAATTTTTCTTTAAATTAAAGTGGAGGAGCACGAAGTACATGCGAGTAAAAATAGTCGGGACAGTTTGAGAAGAGAAAGAAGTCTGTTTTTCGGAATTATTCTAATCAAAACAGCCCTTCGGAGACCTCTTCTGCTCCTGCTGCTGATCCTATGGCAAGGCCATCCACCGTGGGTTTAGCCAAGTGCTGGTTTTTTTTCCACTGCTTTTCCATGGCCTGTACCACCAGGTACAAACCGGCAGCAGCTACTGCTGCCAGGCCCCCGGAAGTCCACCACAAGGTAGAAAAGCCGAAGGCGCTGATGATGCTCGTGCCCAGTAAAGGAGCAACTACATGAGCAGCAGAGTAGGAAATGGTATACAGACCCATGTAAGCACCACGGGTACTGGCATCAGAGCGCTCTACTGTAAGCGTGGTCATATAAGGCATGGCCAGTATCTCCGAAATGCTAAGCAGCAGCATCGAAATGATCAGAATGCTGCCATGTGCCATCAGGTTTAAGCTGATAAAAGAAAGGCCGACTAAAAGAACGCCCGCCGCCACCACATATTTTCTGGGGAAGCGCTCGCCCAGCAGGTACACCAGGATCATCTCCAGTAAAAACACGATCATGCCGTTCAGGCCCATCAGTAAGCCGATCTTTCCTTCTGTAAGCTGATAAACCTGCTTGTAATACAGGGGCAGGGTAGAAAGCAGCTGGAAAAAGACCGTGGCAAAAACACAGCAAAACAGCACAAACAGCAAAAAGAGCAGATCCGTGTAAGGCGACTTGCCGGGATTGGCGGTTGCAATCTCCTGTACAGGTGGCTGCGGCCGGTTGCTGGGCTTCTGGCGGAAGTACAGGTAAAAGAAAATGCCGGCTCCTATGCACGTAATTCCATCTGCAATAAACAGCCACCGGTACGACAGTGCTGCCAGCAGCCCACCCAGCGCCGGACCAACGGAAAAGCCCAGGTTTATAGCCATCCGGTTCAGAGAGAAGGCACGGGTCATGTTCTCGGGTTTGGCATAATGCGCAATAGAGGCAGAGTTGGCGGGGCGCAGGCAGTCGTTTACCAGGCTCAGCATAAACACACCAACCGCAAGGTACTCGAACTGGCGCAGGTTCAGGAGCAGGAAATACAGGCTTCCGCCCAGCGTAAGGGCCACAAACTGCACTCTGAAATGGCCGATCCTGTCGGTGAGCCAGCCGCCCAGAAAGGAGCCGCAAACGGAACCCAGCCCATAAATGCTGAGAATGGCTCCCGCTTCTTTCAAGCTATAGCCCAGTTCCCCGATCAGGTAAACACCCAGGAAAGGCGTAACCATGGCGCCGCACCGGTTTATCAGCATCACCAGCGACATCATCCAGGCTGGTCTGGAAAGCCCGCCATAGGCATTGCGGTACAGGAGCAAAATCTTTTTCATAGTTGTGTGGATAAAAGGACACAAGTATCAGGACAAAGGGCTATTTATAGGCGATTAGAAATAAATCGGTCTGGAAGGATCGTTCTTCCACGTCATCCCAGCAGGATATTTTATTAGTTGATCTCAGCGGTAATTTCAGCCGCTCCTGCAGCCTGTACTCCATAAAAAAACCTCACCTGCCGATCAGACAAGTGAGGTGCTGGCACAATTCTATTGTCGGTGGCTATTTGGTATTATACACATTCATGGTGCGCTCCAGCCCGATGGTACCGAAGGAGATGACAGCCTCGGCTGCCTTCTCGATCAGGGTTTGCAGCTCGGCCTCCTCATCGGAGCTGAAGTTGCTCAGCACATAATCTACCTGCCTGCCTTTGGAGAAAGCGTCGCCAACGCCAAAGCGGAGGCGGGGGTAGTTATTGTTGCCCAGCGTCTGCTCAATATGCTTCAGGCCATTGTGGCCGCCGGCGCTGCCTTTCATCCGGATCCGGATTTTTCCGAAGGGGATGGAAATGTCGTCGGTAAGCACCAGCATCTGCTCTACCGGTAGCTTCAGGCTGGTCAGGTAATGGCTCACGGCTTTCCCGCTCAGGTTCATGTACGTGGTGGGCTTCACGAGCACAAAGGTGCGGCCTTTGGTCTTTATCTCTGTCACGAATGAGTGGCGGCTCACCTCAAAGCTGGCTTCATGTTTTTTGGCCAGGTAGTCGAGTACCATAAAGCCGATGTTGTGGCGTGTGTTGGCATATTCGGGGCCAATATTGCCCAGCCCTACTATCAGGTATTTCATGGTGGTGTCTTGTGTGTCGGGAGCTGTGGCAGTTCCCAAACCGAGCATTTCTTTTATCAACTTAAACATAACGGTGGCTGGAGGTAGATGCCAGATTTTAGACTTCTTTGTCGGAAGCTCTATTTAATTCTTGATGACAGCAGTAACGGATTGCTGCCATTTTGAAATTATTCTAATGATTTTGCCCCTCCTGAGGTATCTGCTGCTGCTTCTGCTCTTTTTGTCTGAATCTTTCTATAGGGCCCCTACCACAAGGATTTTCAGGATTAAAGGATTTTCAGGACATTCTCGTAGCTTTTCTTCCTGCATGACAACACAGGCTGAGGCAGTTTCCCAATCAACCATTTAACCATGCAGCCATTTAACAACCAGCAACCAGCAAATTATTCTAATGAAAAAGCCCCTCCAGAAGTTACTGCTGTTGCTGCTCCCGGTTTAAGCCGGAGCTAAAATATGCTGGCGGCCGTTCCCTAAAAAAAAATCCTGCCCTGCGATATGGCAGGACAGGATTTTTTTTCCATCAGAAAGAGGAAGCTTATTTTTTGCCACGGGCTTCTTCCATCTGTGCACTCTTAAGAGCACGCGGAATGGTAACTGTAGCGATTGGCGCGCTCGGATTAGAAAGTATCTCGAAGTTGTTAGGAACAACTTTGTTTACTTTAATAGACTTGCCAAGCTCAAGTTCAGAGATATTAACATCAATGGCGTCTGGCAGGTTAGCCGGAAGCGCCTTGATTCTGAGTTTGCGTAGCTTTGTAACCAGCTTGCCGCCAAGCAGCACACCCGGCGAAACTCCTACGAAACGTACAGGCACGTCCATTTTCACTGGCTTGTCGTCTTGCAGTTCCAGGAAGTCGACGTGCAGCAGCATTTCGTTTACCGGGTGGAACTGTAAGTCCTGAAGGATGGCTCTGTAATGCGTGCCTTCTATATTCAGGTCTACTTCGTATACTTCCGGAGCATACACCAAGTCTCTGAACAGGATGGCTGGCGCATAAAAATGAACTTGCTCAGCACCGCCATATAGTACACCTGGTACATAAGACTCATTACGCAGCTCTTTGGTCGTCTGCTTGCCGAGATTTGCTCTTTTAAACCCTATAATCTCTAACTTTTGCATGGTTATTTTTAGTATAAATGTTTTGTGGGTGCAAAGGTAGTGGTTTTTAATTGTTTAATTGTTGAATTTTTTATTTAATTGTTAAATGGCTAAACTGTTAAATGGTTGTTTCCTCAATCATGCAAGGTTCAACCATGCAGCCACTTAACAATCAACAACTAACAATCAGCAACTAAATAAACAGCGAGCTGATAGATTCGTGCGTTACCACGTTGTTGATGGCTCTGGCAAACAGCTCTGCAAAAGACAGCACTTTAATTTTGGAGCAAGGCTGCTTGAGCTTAATGGTGTCAGACACCACCAGTTCTTCGAGCACCGAATTCTCGATACGCTCATAAGCCGGGCCAGAGAGCAGGGGGTGGGTAGCCACTGCGCGCACGGTTTTGGCACCTTTGTCTTTGAGCAGCTCAGCGGCTTTGGTCATGGTGCCTGCCGTGTCTACCATGTCATCTACCAACACCACGTCCATGCCTTCCACATCACCGATCACCTGCATAGAGGCTATTTCGTTGGCGCGTTTGCGGTGCTTGTCGCATACTACCATCTCGGCTCCGAAGTTCTTGGCGAAGGCTCTGGTACGCACCACACCACCCACATCAGGCGAGGCAAAAATAAGGTCGTTGCCCAGGTTGAGGCTGCGCAGGTAAGGCACAAAGATCGCGGAACCGTCGAGGTGATCTACCGGAATATCAAAAAAGCCCTGAATCTGGCCGGCGTGCAGGTCGCAGGTCATCAGGCGGTCAGCACCTACCGACTGGATGGCGTTGGCCACCACTTTAGCGCCGATCGATACGCGGGGCCTGTCTTTGCGGTCCTGCCGGGCATACCCGAAATAAGGCATCACAACAATTACTTTATGCGCCGATGCTCTTTTGGCAGCGTCAATCATCAGCATCAGCTCCATGAGGTTGTCGGCAGGCGGGATAGTGGACTGCACAATAAAAACCTCTGCGCCACGCACAGACTCATTAAAGTGTACGCCTATTTCTCCGTCGCTGAAATGCGAGACAGACAGGTCTCCTAGAGGCAGGCCATATGCTGTGGCTATGTTTTCAGCCAGGTAAGTGGTGGCAGTTCCTGAAAATATTTTGACTTGTGGCATAATACTGCTAAACGCTGAGGGTATAAGTTAGAGTTAGGTGATTATGCCTGCAAATCTACAAAATTACTGGCACCTGTTTCTCAAAAAGCCAAGATAAATAAAGTCTGTGTTTTCGGAATGAGCTTTTAATCAGCTGCTTAAGCTGTTTATAAAGTTCCTGTTTGCTTTAAAGCCGCCGGAGAGCATGCAAAGCGGCAGAAACCAGGTTTCCCAGCTATTTTTTGGTGGGAGCTGCCATGCCGCAAACTAAGACCGCCTGATGTGCAGCAGAACTGCTTCCGGAGGGGTATTTTCATTGGAATAATTTGAGTGCATATCATATTTTACCGCAGTGCTTTAGCTACTGCTTGATCCGATGTTCTTTAAGCTGTTTTATTGCATTGCTGGGGCTCCGAGCGCTCACGGCTGGGGAAAGGCACATCAAGCCAGCGACAGGGATTTTTTGATAGACAGCTTTGATGGCATGCCACAGCCATGCATAACAAATATTGGCTATCATGATTGCTCGATAAATACCCCATAATATGTTATACACTCCCATAATCTTACCTGGTTATAGGCAGGAGCCCGGGGCACAGAAAATTAATCTGTAGGGCCATGAGCAAAACATACTTATAAGCTGTATTATTGTAGTATGGGTAATTTTTCAAAAACCGCTGTACTTCTGTTCTTTGCCTTTTTCCTGTCCTTTGCAGGAGCAGGTGAGGGGGCTGTGGAGCGTACTGCCCACAAAACTGCAGCAGCCTCAGAAGATAAGGGGGCTGCGGCCGCTGTAGCGCAAAGCGATCAGATCCGGTTTCAGTTTCTGCACCGGTTTTCAGAGCTGAGGACAGGCCAGGTTACTACCCTGCCTGCTTCTGGCGCAAAACAGCATTTGTTCGGGAGCCTGCCTGTTGCGGCCGCTGTGGAGCAACGCATTCAGAGTCTTTCTGCGCAGTACCTGATGCACGCAAAAGGTATCTGCAGGAGCCTGTCTGTCCGGGACATTATTTTCCCCTTCCATTATTTCTGGTAATCCATTCTTTATTTAGCAGGCAGGCTTAACCACGGGGTAGGGCTTGCCTGAAGCTTACATTGTTTAAGCCGCGCTGCGGATAACGTGTTCTCGTTTGTCTGCCGTGGCTGTGTGTACCTTGTATTTCAACAAAAACAAAGATGGATTCAGTAACAGTAATTATCGGAATATTTTCTGTGGCGCTTCTTGTAGCGCCTATCATTTTTTTCCAAAGAAAGCGGAAGGCTAAAAAGCGGCGACTCCTACAGGACTTTACAGCGAAAGCCAATGAGCAGGAGCTAGCTATAGGACCTCATGAGTTCTGGGCCCCCTACTATGCCATAGGCCTCGACCCCGTAAAAAAGAAACTGCTCTATACCAGGCATGTGGAGGGCGTGGAGCAGCAGGTGCTTGTCGATTTGCTGGAGGTGAGCAGCGCCCGGGTAATTAACCTGAGCAAAGATTCAAATGACGGCAGAATTATTGACCGCATAGACCTTGCCTTTGCTTACCGGAACACCAAGCGCCCCGAAAAAATGGTGGAGTTCTACAACAAGGAGGAAAGCCTGAACCTGAACGACGAGCTACGCCTGGCTGAAAAGTGGATGAAGCTGGTAAACGAAAACATAGCCACCTCCGCAGCACCAGCCAGCACATTCGAAATGGCAAAATAAGAGGGATGTTAGTAGCGCTGGCCCTTGTGCTGGCCCTGCAGAATTTGCTGCCAGGTTAACAGGTGCCGGTGCAGCAGAAAAGGTCTGGGGCAATTGCTCCCGGACCTTTTCTGCTATCAACAGAGGCCATGCCAGTTCTAGCTGTTAGCATTCTACAGGATTTGAATGCCGGCCAGTTGAGCCATGGTCCGGCCACGTTGGCGATTACAATTTTTCTTCCCTAACACTTGCCATAGCAAACAGGTAATGTTTAGTGCCTTTCGTTTCCTGCTGTAATACTCGCTTCAGGCAGCTCCCGCACAAATGAATTATTCGAATAAAAAACGACCTCCGAATGGTTTTTGGCCTTTGCTGCATGAGTTGCGGCCCTTGCCACTATAAAATGAGGGGAGCGGCTTATAATGCGCTCTGCGTGAGGAGGCCATAAAACAAAAAAGCCCTCAGATCAGATCTAAGGGCTTAGTTTGTTGTCCGACCAGGTTTCGAACCTGGACTCTTCTGAACCAAAATCAGACGTGTTGCCAGTTACACCATCGGACAAGTTACCGCCCAACTAAGGGTGGAAGCCCCGTCGTTGTTTGGTGATGCAAAGATAGACACACGATTTTAAACTGCAAACATTTGCTCTAAAATATTTTTAAAAATTTACTCCTAAATCTGCTCCAATACGGTGTGATGGTGCTTTTTGGCTTTCAAGATTGCCATTTAAAGCTTTCGGTCGGAGTGGTACTGCTAGGCTGATGGCAGGCCTAAATTAGTGAAAACCATGCTGTTGTTTTGAACCTGTTTATCAAAAGCAGCCTGTTGTTCCGGCCCGTTCCAGACTGCTGCAGGCTCTTCCAAATAAAAATTCGCTTTCCTGAAATTTTCCGGCCGGCTCTGTCTCAGGGCCGGCCAAGCAGCTCCTGGCTGGCGGCTGCATATAAATAAAAGGCTAAATAATTATTTAATCAGGCAAAGCTGACACCTCCCCGGATATTTCCCGTACAGATAGCTGCCATATTAAACGATCACTATGTATTCACCTAAAACCAAAAATTCCGATATCGTAACCACTACCTGTGGGCGAGAGCTCGATCTAAGCAAAACCGAGCTTGTTATCGAAAAGTCGAACAGCCTTTTTAGTTATAATGTCCACAAGTTAAGTACCGGCGAATACGTGATAGCCGAAAAATTTTACGCCAACCCGTTTAACAACAGGTATATTCTGCTCAACGACGAACAGATAGAGCTCCTCAAGAACCTTTAAGTTAGTTAAGAGTGGGCGGCAAGCGTGCAGCGGCAGGAGCTAGAGTGCCTTTGGATAGCTGCTTTCATTGGAATAATTCCTTTAGGGCTGATTAAAGGCTTAATTGTGGAATGGTTAAATTGTTATCCGGCATGTTGCAGCTCAACCAACATCCTCCTCTGGTTACTTTTTGAGCGCCTGGCTACTTCTCTGATCCCATAAATTGTGGTACTGGCTGGATGTCTTATGCCTTGCGCCCTGCTTCTTGTGTCCTTTCCGGTAGCCGTATCTGTAGTTTTGGCAAAATAAGCGCGCATTTTTCCTTCAGGTGCCAATGTGTTTAATGATTAAGCGTCAAAGAGTTAATTTTTTTGGTTTGTTTCGTGGATTTGACCGATTTATGGGTTAGTTTTGCAGCCTGAATAAACTCTATTAACAATAGCTAATCATTTATAAAAAGTCAAATGGCGAATATTGGCAGAATTACCCAGGTTATCGGTCCGGTGGTGGACGTTAGCTTTGTGGGTGAAAACATTAAACTTCCAAATATTTTGGATGCCCTCGAAGTGACGAAAGAAAACGGCCAGAGAATCGTGCTGGAGTGTCAGCAGCACCTTGGCGAAGACCGTGTGCGTACCATTGCAATGGACTCTACCGAAGGTCTTTCCCGTGGCACTGAAGTAATTGACCTGGGTGGCCCTATCAAAATGCCGACAGGCGAAGGCATCAAAGGCCGTCTGTTTAATGTGATCGGCGAAGCCATTGACGGTATTCAGCAGCCGGTAAGCACTGGAGGTCTTCCTATCCACAGACCTTCTCCCCGTTTCGAAGACCTTGCCACTTCTTCTGAAGTATTATATACAGGTATCAAAGTAATCGACCTTATCGAGCCTTACTCCAAAGGTGGTAAGATCGGTTTGTTCGGTGGTGCCGGTGTGGGTAAAACCGTACTTATCCAGGAACTGATCAACAACATTGCCAAGGCCCACGGTGGTCTTTCTGTATTTGCCGGTGTAGGCGAGCGTACCCGCGAAGGAAATGACCTGCTGCGTGAGATGATCGAGTCTGGCATCGTGAAATATGGCGACGCCTTTATGGAATCGCTGGAGCACGGCGGATGGGACCTTTCTAAAGTGGACCTGGAAGAACTGAAAGAGTCTAAGGCTACTTTCGTGTTCGGACAGATGAACGAGCCCCCAGGTGCCCGTGCCCGTGTGGCCCTTTCTGGTCTTACTATGGCGGAATACTACCGCGATGGCGAGCCAGGATCAAGCGATGCCGGCCGTGACATCCTGTTCTTCGTAGACAACATCTTCCGTTTCACCCAGGCAGGTTCTGAGGTGTCGGCCCTTCTTGGTCGTATGCCATCTGCGGTGGGTTACCAGCCAACGCTGGCCACGGAAATGGGTGCTATGCAGGAGCGTATTACCTCTACCAAGCGTGGTTCCATTACTTCGGTACAGGCCGTTTACGTACCTGCCGACGACTTAACTGACCCGGCCCCGGCTACTACCTTTGCTCACTTGGATGCTACCACGGTACTTTCCCGTAAAATCTCCGAGCTTGGTATCTACCCTGCGGTAGACCCTCTTGACTCTACTTCCCGAATACTGACGGCTGATGTGGTAGGAGATGACCATTACAACACGGCCCAGCGCGTAAAAGAGATTCTGCAGCGTTACAAAGAACTTCAGGACATTATCGCCATTCTTGGTATGGACGAGCTTTCTGAAGAAGACCGCCTGATAGTGCACAGAGCGCGTCGTGTGCAGCGTTTCCTGTCTCAGCCGTTCCACGTAGCCGAGCAGTTCACAGGCCTGAAAGGTGTGTTGGTTGATATCAAAGACACCATCAGAGGCTTTAACGAGATCATGGATGGCCTGCACGACAACCTGCCGGAAGCTGCCTTCAACCTGGTTGGTACCATCGAAGACGCAGTTGCCAAAGGTCAGAAAATGATGGCCGAAGCACGTTAGTATCAGTTAAGAGTTAAAAGTTATGAGTTATGAGTTGTTAAGGCAAACCCAGACTTTTTAACTTTTAACTTTTAACTCTAAACTCTTAACTAAAGAAGATGTATTTAGAGATCATTACACCAGATAAAAAGGTATTTGCCGGTGAGGTAGATGCAGCGCAGTTCCCCGGAGCCAAAGGTTCTTTTGAGGTGCTGGATTTACACGCCCCTCTCATCAGCACCCTGGAGAAAGGCAGCGTCCGCATCACCACCAAACAAGGGCATGAGTTCTTTACCGTGGACGGTGGTGTGGTAGAAGTGCTCAACAACAAAATTATCGTACTTGCCGAGTCTGTGAGCGCGTAACTATCTGACAGTGCAACATAAAACGCCTTCTGTTCTTCCGGAGCAGAAGGCGTTTTTACTTTTATGAAAGATTTCTTAAATCGGCTGATGCAGGGCGGGTGTTTGTGCCTTTTGTAGCAGCCCCAGATATTTGCCGGATAGGAACAGAATTGGCGCCGATGTTATAATATCGCCCTTAATACAGCTGTGCTAGGGCTGCTGATGCCTGTTAGCCGTGTTTTTCAGCACAGCATCCAGTTCGAGACTGCTGGTGATCAGCATCTGGCAGATGTTTTTCATATTCTGATCCAGATCCATTTTTTCCAGTATTTTAACAAGGCCCATAATATTCGCCAGGGGCTTTCTGATAACATGCGACTGGTACCAGCCAATTTCTTTGAGTACATTTTCTTTCAGGTTCAGCAACTCCCGGGTGCCTTCCAACTGCTCCTTCTGATCCATGTATTCTGTAATATCGTAACCGATGCAAAATATGCCTTCCGGTTGTTGCTGCGCATTTAATATGGCTTTGTACTCCCATTGGGTAATAAGAAAACCGCCACGGCCGTCGTGCTTCCGAATGGTAGCCGGGAATAAACGTTCGGGATTTGCAAAGCACCTGGCTGCTACCTCTGCACAAACCTTTGTATCTTCGGGGTGCATAGTAATGTCGTAAGGTTGCCCCAGGAGGGAGCCATATATCTGGGCAAATGTTCTGGCATAGTTGGTGTTGATGTAGGAGTACCTGCCAGCCATGTTGGTGGTGATGATATAAAAAAAAGACGAGGGCTCCAGTAAAGCCTGGGTTTCTGCAAAATTGGTCATACGGTAATCAGGCAACATATAGGCTAATAAAGCGATTTTTTGCGGAATATAGAGCCGTAATGCCTGCAATTGTAAAAAATACCGTTTATTACGTATTTAAACAGAGTATTAAGTCAGCAGCAGGAGCAGCAGCAGCAACATGCGCTGGAGGGGCTTTTTGATTAGAATAATTTGGGTTAATATGCTAATTATTTGAATGAAATAGGTCCTCCAGAGGTTTTATTGCTGCTGCTGCCGGCATGCTATTTTCAAGCTTCTTCTTCGGCCGGGACCTTTATAATTTTGGCTATCGTTTTTTAATCCTACTAAAAACCTCCTTAACTTCAGGCCAAATACAAACCTGCTATGACACAGATTCATCCAAAAATAACCCCGATTTACCAGACTTCGGTTTTTACTTTCGAAGACCTGAACGAGCTGGAAGCCTATTTTGAGCAGCCGGGCAAGCAGTATATGTACTCCCGTTTCGGCAACCCCAATACCGACGAGCTGGCTGCAGAAGTTAACAAGCTGGAGGGTGGGGCCGGTGCCGTGGTCACCTCATCGGGTATGTCGGCTATTCTGGCGGCGGTGCTCACTTATTGCCAGGCAGGAGACCATGTGCTTTGTGCCGAGGAAATTTACGGAGGCTCTGCCGCGCTGCTCTCGCAGGAGCTGACACGGATCGGTATAACCGTTTCGTTTGTGCCCGGAGAGCAGCTGTATGCGTTAGGCGACCAAGTGCAAGCCAACACCAAAATGGTACTGGCCGAAACCATCAGCAACCCGCTCCTGCAGGTGCTGGACATACAGCGGCTGGCTGAACAAACAAAACAAGCCGGTATAAAACTGGTGATAGACAACACCTTCGCCTCGCCGGTAATTACAAAGCCCTTAGCGCTTGGCGCCGACATGGTAATGCATAGCGTCACCAAATACCTCTCGGGCCACAGCGACGTAACGGCAGGAGTAGTGGTTTGCCGGGAGCAGGACCTGCAGCGGGCCAGGCAGGTAGTGATGACTTTTGGCGTGAACCTGAGCCCTTTCGAAAGCTGGCTCGCAGCCCGTGGCCTCAAAACCTTGAAACTGCGCATACGGCAGCACTCCCACAATGCCCTGGCCATAGCACAGTTCCTGCAGCAGCACCCAAAGGTGGAGCAGGTGTGGTACCCTGGCCTGGAGCAGCACGAGCAGCACCAGTTGGCCAAAGAGCAGGGCAAAGGCCTCTATGGAGGCATGCTCTCTTTCCGGATCGCCGATAAGCTGGAGATGGTAAATACGTTTATGCAGGCACTGCAGCAGATGCCTTTTGCGCCGTCGCTGGCAGGCGTTAGCACTACTATCTCGCACCCGCTCCGCACCTCCCACCGCTCTTTTACACCTGAAAGGCTGAATAACCTGGGCATTACATTGGGTGTTATCCGGCTATCGGTAGGCATAGAGGATGTTGAGGATCTGATCGCTGATCTGGAGCAGGCGCTGGAGAAGATTTGAGTGGGTAGAGAAGAGGGATTTGGGTTAGTTACGTTTATCTGCTAGTTGTACTTCATTAAAATTATGGAAGAATTCTCAATCATAGGTGACAATGGAAATTACATTAAAATCACTTTTCAAGAAGTTTATGGGTTTCCTGAATCAACCTCTCATTGGGGTGGCTATGAACTGAGAGCTGCATTGGGAATAAAGTCAGGAAACTTTCTAGTAAAATCAATCTTCTGGACATCTACAGGTGAGCTTTTCGAATTCTATAAAAAGTTGGAAGCTTGTAATGAAGAATTAAAAGGCTCTGTAGATTTTGCTAATTATGAAGCTAATTTAGAATTCAATGTGAAGTATGATAATATGGGGCATGTGAATATTGAAGGAAGGTTTTACGAGCTTACTGAACTTGATAATGAATTGAAATTTGAATTTACTTCTGACCAATCATATATGAGCATAACAGTTGGAGAACTAAAGCAAATTGCTCTTAAATATGGTGATATGAAAGGAGTGAAAAAATAACGTAAGTACAACAAGGTTCATAATACAGGTTCGGCTGCGCCTTCCCACATTATGCACGAGACGTTAAGCTTTATTGAGATGAAAATGAAAGTGGAAATTATAACTCCTGTTTATTACAAGAAGCCTGATTTTATCACTGGAGAAAGTGAAAAGAGGAAGCAATATTTATTCAAGTGTGCGGCTTGTGGAGCAGAATTAGGAATTGACTTTCAGAAGCAGATACAAAATTGCTGGACGGGTAAAACTGATGAAGTAACAGATAGAGAACATGAAGAATTGAAAGCTCACTATGGAATCGGCTCATCTAACAAATCGCATGAAGGAGGGTTGCCAGTTTTTGACAAGGTTGCCTGTACACCATGTTCCGGGCAGTATTATACGTATTCAGGAGTGAACGAATTCAGCAATTCGACTTTTACTGTTCAAATACAAGGTATTGCTAAAGATGGAAAGTGATAATATAGTAAAAGTAGAAATTGACACTGAGGGAAAGCTTCACATAAAGCCAGAATCAGTGAAGTTTCCTATGATTTACACAACAGCGACAGAAGTTCATTGGGATACAGTTAAGCAAACTTTATTTTCACCAATACCGGGGAACTGGACATACTTGGAGTGGTTCAGCCATATTATAGAAGTAGTAAGGGAAGAATGTTTCTACAGACTCAATTTAACAGATAAAACAGAGTGGTGCAATGTTCCGGCGGCATTGATAGAGCAGTTCAAAAAAGTAGAAGAAAAACAACGATAGCAGAACAAAGTAAAGCAGTTATGCTGCTGGTCTTACACCTTGCTATACCAGCGCGCTAAACCTTGATTTCATGAATCAAATGAAAAACTATTCTGCCTGACTTGATTATAACAATGCCCTTTCAACGCCTTTAGCAAAACCAACCTATGAAAAATTACGACTTCAAAAGAAGAAGCCTTTTTTCAGGCCCACATTTTTTAGGGTTATTATTCATAGGAGCTGGTTTGTTATCCATAGCAAGTCCTTTATTTATGAACAGTTCAGGCACTTTAGAGAAGGCTGTGATAGTTGGGGTTGTAGCCATAACAATTGGGTTATTGGTAGTATCATCTTACGGCGGAACGCTGATAGATTTTAAGGGAAAAAAGGTAAAAGAGTACACTTCCTTTATGGGGTACAAGTTTGGGCAATGGTCAGCTTTACCAGTAATTACCCGGGTAGTAGTCATTTCCGGTACATCCAAAGTATCTAATACTCCCAATGGTATTAGCCCAACATGGTCAGGAGAAGAGACAAATTACAAGGTGTTATTGTACACCGATACTTCTTCAGCCGTGCATTCATTTTTGTTTTCGAATAAAGACCGAGCCATTTCGGACGGCAGGCACTTGGCAGCTAATTTGAATGCAGCCTTTGAACTGAGATGATCAGAAGCGGGCTGAAAGGCTTTAAGTTGCAAATGAAAATCTTTAGCAAAAGCTAGACTGTCAAAGCCAAAACGTTTATTTCTCTGATAGCGGCAGCCTTGCCCATCGCCAAAGCTTTTTTATAACCTTCATATAAGGGCCAGTTACCGATTCCAATTAGGTAGAAATAAATTTTAAATACCAGCGAATTGTCGCAGAACGCCCTTAAAATTGTCGTTTCTACACCGCTTGCCTTTCATATTTTAACTTGAAATTTGTTTTGTATAAAGATCAAATCAACTATGAGAAAATTAAAGCTTCAGGTGCAAATGACCCTTGACGGGTACATTGGCGGAACAAACGGGGAAATGGATTGGATAACGTGGAACTGGGATGACCAACTGAAGGAGTATGTAACCGAAATAACCGAACCTGTGGACTGTATTGTGCTCGGCCGGAAACTAGCCCAGGGCTTTATCC
Source organism: Pontibacter beigongshangensis (assembly GCF_014332515.1). Classification (GTDB taxonomy): domain Bacteria; phylum Bacteroidota; class Bacteroidia; order Cytophagales; family Hymenobacteraceae; genus Pontibacter; species Pontibacter beigongshangensis. The sequence goes on from NZ_VFSD01000028.1 coordinate 74,443, forward strand.
CGCATTGGGCTATGGTGGCAGCAAATCCAGACGATCCGGAGTTTACAGCAGGTCAGAAATTTACTGATACAAACAAGGTCGTTTTCACCAAAACTCTCCAGGAGCCGGAGTGGGCGAACACGGTATTAGCAAAAGGCGACCTGGTTGCTGAAATAGACCAATTGAAAAAACAAAACGGTAAGGACATAATAGCTTATGGCGGTGCAACATTTGTGTCGGCCCTCATAGCGCAAGGGCTTATCGATGAGTACCACCTGTTTATTAATCCAGTGGTTATTGGTAATGGGATGCCGATTTTTAAAAGTCGTGCCAGCAGACTCGATCTCACTCTGGTGAGAGCAACACCATTTAATTGCGGAATTGTGGTGCTTCAGTACGAGCCGAAACGCAATTAGAAAACCAGGCTGGCGCTGAACTCAGGAGCCATTCTATCTGAGGTTGACTCCTGCTGCCCAGCCTTGCCTGGTATAATTTATTGAGGAGTGACGTTTTACTGTAATAATTCCCCCTTCAGCACCCTTACCACCTTTTCCAGGTCCTCTTCGGGCAGGCTGCTGCTGGAGGGGAGGCAGAGACCTTGTTCAAAGAGTTGCTGACTCAGGCTATTGCCATAGTACGCAGCACCTTTAAAGAGCGGCTGCAGGTGCATGGGTTTCCAGAGCCTGCGCACTTCTATGTTATGGGTTTCCATTGCTAATCTTATCTCTTCCGGGTTTTTACCAAGGCTGGGGTCTAGTAGAATAGTGGTAAGCCAGCGGTTGGAGTAAGAGCCTTTCGGCTCTGGCAAAAAGGAAACAAATTCACTTTCCAGCCGCTCCCGGTAAAAGTTAAAGACCTCGCGGCGCTGCTTCACCCGCTTTTCCAGCACCTCTATTTGTCCGCGCCCGATGCCTGCCGCAATATTGCTCATGCGGTAGTTATAGCCCATTTGCGTGTGCTCGTAAAAAGAGGCGTCTTCTTTGGCCTGTGTAGCCAGGAACCTTGCCTGCTCCGCCAGTTTCTCGTCGGCCGTTACCAGGGCACCGCCTCCTGAGGTGGTAATAATTTTGTTTCCGTTAAAGGAGAAGATCCCAACTTCCCCAAGAGTGCCTGTCTGGTGGCCACCGTAACGGGAGCCTAACGATTCTGCCGCGTCTTCTATTACCGGTATGTTGTAGCGGTGGGCCACTTCCAGCAGTTCTTTCAGCATGGCCGGCATGCCGTAGAGGTGCACCAGCAGGATGCAGGCGGGCTTTTTCCCTAGCTTCAGCCTTGCCTGTATAGTTTGTTCCAGCGTGTCAGGGCACATGTTCCAGGTGGTGGCTTCGCTTTCTACAAACACAGGCGTGGCTCCCATGTACAGGATCGGGTTGGCGGTGGCCACAAAGGTAAAGGTGGAGCAGATGACCTCGTCGCCGCGTTTCACGCCGAGCACCCGCAGCGCCAGATGAATGGCCGCTGTGCCGGAGTTCAGGGCCACGGCGAACCGGGCATTGGTATGCTGGCACACATCGTGCTCAAAGCCCGGAATATTGGGCCCGGCAGTCGTGACCCAATTGTCTTCCAGGGCTTTCTGAACATAATTCTGCTCATGTCCTCCCAGGTGCGGTACCGAGAGAAAGATGCGTCCGGGCCTATAGTTCATGCTTTTTTATGATTTTTGCAGGTACACCTACTGCCGTACAACCGGCAGGCAGGTCTGTGGTAACAACGGCACCAGCCCCAACGGTGGTGTGTGCCCCCACCCGGATACCCTGTAAAACGGCGGCATTGGTACCCATGTAAACGGCTTCACCCAGCGTGGTAGCACCGGAAACGTTCACACCAGGCATCAGGGCAACAAAATCGGCCAGGCAGGCATCGTGCCCGATGGTACAGCACAGGTTTATGAATACGTGCCTGCCCAGTGTGATGTTGGCTGTTAACACCACTCCCTGGCCAATAACAGTGCCTTCGCCTAAATGAATAAATTGATACGGCTTAATTGAAACAGAAGGATGCACCAGTACCGGGAACGTGAGGTTTTGCAGCGGCTGCAGGCGCGCCACCAGTTGTTGCTTTACCTGGGGCGATCCAATGCCCAGGGCTACAGACAGCTCCTGCTGCACTTTTTCCAGATCCTTAACTGTACCCAGGTAAGGGAGGTTGTTGATATAGGTGCCGGCGAGGGCGGTGTTGTCGTCATAAAAGCCCAGGATGTTCCATTGGGCCGACACTTCATTTAGCTGATGGAGTAGCATGAGCAGTTCACGCCCCAGGCCTCCTGCGCCTATAATCACAATATCTTTCATGAAACCTGTATTTCGCCTGTAAACCGTGGAGCCGTAGCGTAGCCGGGCGCATTTACATCTGCTCTTCGCAGAGTTTGTTTCATTGTTTTCAGCAGGATGAGCAAATCTGTTCTGAACGACTGGTGTTCCACGTACCACAGGTCGAGCCTGAATTTCTGTTCCCAGGAGATGGCGTTGCGGCCGTGCACCTGTGCCCAGCCCGTAATGCCAGGCTTTACGTGGTGCCGCCTTGCCTGCTCCCTGGTGTAGAGCGGCAGGTACTCCATGAGCAGGGGCCGGGGCCCCACCAGACTTAAGTCGCCACGGAGCACGTTAAAAAGCTGAGGCAGCTCGTCGAGCGATGTTTTCCGGACCCAATTCCCGATGCTGGTTAAGCGCTTATCGTCTGGCAGCAGCTGTCCCTGCACATCGTACAGATCGGCCATTGTTTTAAACTTGTAGAGGAAGAATGGCTTCTCTCGGAAGCCCGGCCGCTGCTGCCTGAAAAACACCTGACCTCTTTGCCCAACAGCCAGGCACACCATTACCAGCAGCAAAAGGGGCAAGCTGATAAGCAGTGCCAGACTTGCCAGCACTAAATCCGTAAGGCGTTTAATATATTTCTGGTACACGGTAATTATTCAATCAGGCGCTGTTTAGGAATCACTTAAAAAGCACTTATACGAAAATACAAATTATTTTATTCGCAACAGTAATAGGTGCAGCTTAATTCAATAGCAGGTAGGGGAGAGGCTACAGGAGAGCCGTTAATTTTTTACCTTTGAAGAAAGAGCTAACTTTTGTGCAGTAGCAACAGCAGAAACCTCTGGAGGGCCTTTTTCATTAGAATAATTTGGTTGCTGGTTGCTTGTTGTTGATTGTTAAATGGTTTAATTGTTAAATGGTTAATTTGAAAACTGTCTCACCCTTTGTTGTCATTCTGGAAGAATCTTTTGGGCGAAAAGCATGGAAGAAAAGCTTTGAGCACATCCTTAAATCCTGAAAATCCTTGGGGTAGGGGCCCTATAGAAAGATTCAGACAAGAAGAGCAGCAGCAGCAGAAACCTCCGGAGGGGCAAAATCATTAGAATAATTTACAGCAGGGAGGAATTCGGTTGTCCCGCTGTTTGAAATCCTGCTGCAGAAGACTTCAAACAGCAGTTGAATGATTGACCAAAACTGTAAAAAATGATCAATTTCTAACTCTTAATTCATAACTATTAACTAATCACATCCTGATTCAGACAAAAAAGTCTAACATCTAAAATCTAACATCTGGTATCTTATAAAATGCTTGATTTCCCAAACGCAAAACTGAACCTGGGCCTGTTGGTGACCGCTAAACGGCCGGATGGTTTCCATAATTTAGAGTCTTGTTTTTACCCGGTGCAGTGGTGCGATGCCCTGGAGGTGCTGCCGGCACCGGAGGAGCAATTTACCATGAGCGGATTGCCCGTGCCCGGCAACCCCGACTCCAACCTCTGCCTGAAAGCGTACAAGCTGCTGCAGCAGGATTTTAAACTGCCGCCCGTGCATCTGCACCTGCACAAGGTTATTCCGATGGGGGCCGGTTTGGGAGGAGGATCGGCTGATGCGGCCTTTACCTTGAAGCTGCTGAATACACTCTTCGAACTAAACCTGAGCGAGGACACGCTGGAGGAGTATGCCCGGAAGCTCGGCAGCGACTGCGCCTTCTTTATCCGGAACAAGCCGGTGCTGGCTGTGGAGAAAGGCGATGTGTTTAAGCCCATTGACCTGAATTTAAAAGGCTATAGCTGCGTAGTGGTTTATCCCGGCATCCACATCACCACAGCCGAAGCCTACGGCAACATAACTCCGAAAGCACCTGAAGTTGGCTTGGAAGAACTGCTACAGCAGGACGTAAAAACCTGGCGCCACACCCTGAAAAACGATTTTGAAGAAGCTCTTTTTCCAAAATACCCGGCGCTGGCTACGCTCAAAGAAAACTTGTATGAGGCTGGTGCCGCTTATGCCGCCATGACGGGTTCCGGCTCGGCTGTATATGGCTTGTTTAAAGGCGAGGTGCCTGCAAACTTAATCTTCCCCGACAATCACCTTGTCTGGAAGGGGCTGCTTTAGTTTCTTTCGGCGCATGACGTAGGCATCGAGCACCGGGTAAATAAACACGCTCAGCAGGATAATGCCAGCCCCATAGAAAAAACCTTCTGACACTTCTTTGTGCTCGTTAAAAATAATCCAGGCGAGTATAATGCCGTACACCGGCTCCAGGTTTACCGTCAGGTTCATGGTGTATGCGGTTATGCGCTGCATAAGCCGCACCCCAGCCGTGTAGGCATACACCGTACAGGCCAGCGAGAGGATGAGCAGGTACACCCAATCCATGCCGGTGAGGCCAAAGTTTAAGCTGCCGCCTTCTGCAAAAAAGTAGGTATAGACCGGAAAAAACAGCACCGTACCCAGGCAGGCACCGGCCATCTCGTAGCAGGAGATGGTGGTGGAGGGCATCTTTTTAGCCAGCCCGGCATTGATGATCGTAAAAATAGAGGCCAGCAGGGCAGAGGTAACTGCCATGAGAATGCCAAGGATGTTGTTGAACTCGGTTTCGTGCTGAAAAATGATATAGAGCCCCAGGATAATAAACAGGCCGAGCAGAATCTCATGGGCTTTGATGCGGCTCCTGGTAAACAAGGGCTCCAGAAAGGCGGTCCAGAGGCTGCAGGTGGCCATACCCACCAGACAAATAGAAACCGAAGAAACGCGTGCTGAGGCAAAGAACAGCATCCAGTGGGCAGCAATCAGGAAACCCACGCAAAAAACTTTAAGGCCCTGGCTGCTGCCGAGCCAGAATTTTGTGCCGCGCCTGTAAATGATAAGGCCTAGTGCCAAAACGGTGATGAGGGTGCGCAGCGCCACCAGCTCTACAGCCGGAATGGTGATCAGCTTGCCCAGTATAGCCGTGAAGCCCCACAGGAAGATGATGAAATGGAGTTCAACGTAATCTCGCAGGCGTGGCATTAGCGTGGTATGTAGCGGTAAAGTATAAAGCCGATGCCGGTAAAGATGACCGTCGGTATCCAGGCTGCGATCATGGGGTCCATGTTACCGACCTGGGCAAGGCTGCGGCTGGCGATCACGAATATGATGAAGACAAAGGCCAGCACGAACCCGAGCGCTATCTGCACGCCCACTCCGCCACGCGCTTTGCGGGCACTCATAATTACCCCGATCACCGTTAAAATAATAATGGCAAACGGGTAAGTAAAGCGCTCATACTTTTCTACCAGGTACAGTTCAATATCGTCGGCCCCGCGCTCTATTTTTTGGTTGATAAAGGCGTTCAGTTCCGGCAGTGTCATGGTTTGCTCCAGCTTGTAGGTACTCTCAAAATCTTTGGGCCGCATGTTCAGGGAGGTATCCAGCTGGCCGCCTTTGTAGATGGTTTCTTTCTCGCCATCAAAAGTCCGGAGGGTGTAGCTGTCCATGTGCCATTTCTCTTTTTCTACGTTCCAGGAGATGTAGTTAGTGGTCAGCTTCTCCGTCAGTTTAGTGCCGGTAATTTTTTCCAGCGCAAAGTTGTAGCCGATGTTGGAGTTGTTGTTGTAGTTCTCCATGTAGGCGTAGGTGTCCGGCGCAATTTTCATATGAATATTTCGCCCGTCGTAGGTAAACGGGCTTTTCACGTACTTCACCTGGAAAGCCACCGTTTTTTTGTTCGCATTCGGAATTACCCAGCCGATCAGGGCAAAGGTCATGGCCGCTATAATGGAAGCTCCCATCAAATAAGGCACCAGCAAACGTCGGAAACTGACCCCACTGCTCAGGATGGCCACAATCTCGGTATGCGACGCCAGCTTAGCCGTCACAAACACGGTGGCAATAAACACCGTGATCGGGCTGAGCATGTTGGCATAGTAGGGGATGAGGTTAACATAGTACTCCAAAATTTCAGACACCGGCAGCTTGTGCTTTATAAAATCGTCGTTCTTCTCCGTAAAGTCAATTACACAGATAATCGCGACCAGTATGAGCACCACAAAGAAAAACGTGGTCAGAAATTTCTTCAGTATATACTTATCGAGGAGCTTCACCTTTTAAAAAGTTAAGAGTTAAAAGTTATGAGTTAAGAGTGTAAAAGAATTTTAACATATAGGTACACGCCGTGTTCTGTTTTGGAGAGATACTTATAGATTTTAACTTTTAACTCTTAACTTTTAACTGGCTCGCTAGAGCCTGGTCATTAGTTTCTTTACCATCAGGTCTTTCCAGTCGCGGAAAGTTCCTTTCAGGATTTGTTCGCGGGCCTGCTTTACCAGCCACAGGTAAAACGTGAGGTTGTGCACGCTCGATATCTGGGCGCCGAGCATCTCGGTGGAGTGCACCAGATGGCGTAAGTAGGCCTTGCTGTAAAACGTGCTCACATAGCCGCCCAGTTCCGCATCTATCGGGCTGAAGTCGTCGGCCCACTTCTTGTTGCGGATGTTCACGATGCCTTGTGTGGTAAACAGCATGCCGTTGCGGGCGTTGCGGGTGGGCAATACGCAGTCGAACATGTCAACGCCAAGGGCTATATTCTCTAGGATGTTCGCAGGAGTGCCTACACCCATCAGGTAGCGCGGCTTGTCGGCAGGCAGTATGTCGCATACCAGCTCTGTCATCTCATACATCATCTCGGCTGGCTCTCCTACCGATAAGCCGCCAATGGCATTGCCTTCGCGGCCAAAAGTAGCGATGGTTTCGGCCGATTTTACCCGCAGGTCTTTGTAAGTGCTGCCCTGCACGATTGGGAATAAGGTCTGGTTGTAGCCGTACTTCGGTTCGGTGCTGTCGAAACGATCGACGCAGCGCTGCAGCCAGCGGTGCGTGCGGTCCATCGAGTTTTTGGCGTAAGTGTAGTCGCAGGGGTAAGGAGTGCATTCATCAAAAGCCATAATAATGTCGGCGCCGATGGTGCGCTGCGTATCCATTACGTTCTCCGGGGTAAAGTTAAGGGTAGAGCCGTCTATGTGCGACTTAAACTTTACACCCTCCTCCTTGATTTTGCGCGTACCTGCCAGCGAAAAAACCTGATAGCCGCCGCTATCGGTGAGGATGGGGCCGTTCCAGCCGTTGAACTTGTGCAGGCCGCCTGCCCGCTCCAGCACATCGAGGCCGGGGCGCAGGTACAGGTGGTAGGTGTTGCCCAGTATAATTTCGGCTTTTATATCGTCTTTGAGTTCGCGCTGGTGCACGGCTTTTACGGTGCCTGCCGTGCCTACCGGCATAAAAATGGGAGTCTCGATGGTGCCATGGTCGGTTTGCACCACACCGGCACGCGCTTTAGACTGGGTATCGTTTGCTACTAAAGTAAATTGCATAAGAATGTTGATGTAGGCGCAACAATACAAAAACAGCGCCACATAGCAGCAAAAGCCAGGAGCCATTGCGTTGCCAGGTTAAAAAAACAGAACCGGCAAAGATACGAACAAGCGCAGCAGAGACAAGGTGCCGGATACAAGATATCTGACTTTTTTAATTCTGGTTAAACACTCTTTTCTTTTAGAATGGAATAGCAACAGCCAGGGCTCAGAAAATTGAAACTTATGTGTGTTGGCGCTTCGGAAATGGCAGGAGAATAGCTAATTTTGAGGAGGAGGCGGCGGAATGGTTATATGGTTAAATTGTTGTATGGTTAAAAAAATGTTAACCCTTCAAACGCACGGATCAGCCATGCAACCATTTAACGGTATTCACCATTTTGGCCATGCAACAATTAACCATTTAACAATTCATACATATTGATTTCAATCATACTCCTGTCTGTACTGGCTATGTGTGTGCTTATACAGTTTTATTTTGCCTACTTCTACTTTATGCCGCTCACCAGGTACAAAGATCCGGAGCCTGGTACACGAAGGCCGGTTTCGGTAATTGTGGCGGCACACAATGAGCTCGACAACCTGATAGAACTGGTGCCGATGCTGCTCGACCAGCAGTATCCGGAGTTTGAGGTGCTCGTGATAAACGACCGCTCCGACGACGACAGTGAGTTTTACCTCTACGAGATCGAAAAGCAATTTCCCTTCTTCCGGGTCGTTACCATCAAGAAAACCCCCGAGTATCTGAACTCCAAAAAATATGCCCTGGCACTGGGCATCAGGTCTGCCAAATATGAGCACATGCTTTTTACAGACGCCGACTGCCGCCCGTGCAGCCCGCAGTGGATCGAAAAAATGCAAAGTGGCTATGCCTCAGGGGCTGATGTGGTGCTGGGCTACTCGCCATATTTAAAAACAAAGGGATTTTTAAATCATCTTATCCGTTATGAAACCTTACTGACCGGAATTCAGTATCTGTCTCATGCAAACAGGGGATGCGCTTACATGGGTGTGGGGCGAAATTTGTCTTATACCAAGGCGTGTTTTTTCAGGAACAAAGGGTTTGCCTCACATATCAGAACGATTGGCGGCGATGATGACCTTTTTGTTCGGGATGCCGTGGCGAACAGCAAAGTAAGTATTGTCATCGATCGGGAGGCGCATACAGAGAGTATTCCCAAAAAGACGTTTCGGGAGTGGCTTACACAAAAAAGAAGGCACATGGCTGCAGGAAGGCAATATAGTGCCGGCGCTAAAAGAAGAATTGGATCTTTTTTGGCTGCTAACCTCCTTTTTTACGTACTGACTATTATTCTACTTGTATTCAGCAGTCAATTACCTATCTTGGCTTTGATTGTGGGCCTGCGGTATGCGCTCATTTTTCCGGTTTACACGCTTTCTGCACGCAGGCTTCAGGAAAAAATTTCATTGCCGTTATTACCCGTGCTGGATGTAGTCTATTTTTTCAACTACCTGCTCCTTGGGGTATCTGTATTAATGTATAAAAAAATCAGATGGAAGTAAACAAACAATTTTCAGCAAAAGCTAAACACGATTTCAAGCTGATTCAGGCAGCTGTAGAAGAAAACGATGAGAAAGCATATGCTGAGTTGATGAGTATCTATAAAAAGCCTGTTTACCACGTTGTGTTAAAGATGGTGCGCAACGCAGACGATGCCGAAGACCTTACGATAGAAGCCTTTGCCAAAGCATTCAGAAACCTGCACAAGTTTAACCCGGAGTATGCCTTCAGTACCTGGCTTTTCCGGATCGCCACCAATAACTGCATCGACTTTATTCGCAAGAACAGGATTAAAACGATGAGCATCGACTCGGCCATAAAAATCGACAACGGCGACGAGATCACGATCGACTTCAAAGACAAGAACCTTAACCCGCAGGAAGAGGCCATCAAGAACCAGAAGATCGAGATTATGCAATATGTGGTAGCCAAGCTGCCCGAAAAATACCAGCGCCTGGTTACGCTGCGCTACTTCAACGAACTGAGCTACGAAGAGATCGCCACCGAGCTGAACGCGCCGCTCGGCACCGTAAAAGCCCAGCTGCACCGCGCCCGGGAGCTGCTCTACGACATGGTAAAAAACAAGAAACATCTTATCTAGTTTAGATGTTAGGCAGTAGGCATCCGGGAAAGCATTTGAACTTCCCTGCTGTTTTAAAGATTTTGGATTAAGGTTGATTATTGGTTAGAAGCCCCTGCCGCACTCGTTGTAGCAGGGGCTTTGCCGTTTAGTTCATGTGCTGATGTGCTAATTATTCG
>NZ_VFSD01000029.1 GCF_014332515.1 Pontibacter beigongshangensis
TGATTAAATATAATAAAATGGATTCTAGTTTCAGAACTTGCAGATTTTTAAATTTAACCAGACTTAAAATTCATTCCCAGCATTGCCACCCCGAAACGCAAACACAGATTCACAACACCCTAATGTGCAAGTATTTTCAGATTCAAAAAAAAAATAGATGACACCATAAGGAAGTAGGTATCCGGCAGCCGAAAAAAAAATTACTCAAAAAACGTCCTTCGGGATAAAAAATAAGAATAGGATTATTTAAATAAACGAGATCTGGAATACGTAAAAATTTACCATAAAAAGAAGATAGCTTATCAAATTATCAATTTCCAGCCTATCTCTAATGCAAATCTTCAAATACCCCAACCCTTACATGACCGGGTCAGCCATCTATAGTCATCAATAACCAACCGGCAGCAATCAAATTATTCTAATGAAAACAGCCTTCCAGAGGCTTTGCACTTCAGTCAGGTACGGCGGTATACGTCTTTTGTTGGCCTGAGCAGCCGGAGCGCAGGAATTTCTGGTGCGGCGTGTTTGGGGAATCCGACTATTATTAACAATTTTGAAGAACAGGGCAGCTACAAAGGACTGAAGAAGAGCGTTATAAGCAGCAGAACAGGCCTGTTTACCCCTTGTGAGCCACGCCAATGACCCGGAAAAGCCAGAGGTAGCGCATACCTTGTTCCACCAATTGTAAAAAGCACCAACTATCTGAGCCATGCCTACTGATAACCTGAACCGTTTCGACCGTATTGTTGCCATACTCATACACCTGCAATCGGGCAGGGTGATAAAGGCACAGGATTTGGCTGACCGCTTCCAGGTGAGCCTGCGCACGATCTACCGGGATGTCCGGTCTTTAGAAGCCGCTGGGGTGCCCATAAGCGGCGAAGCCGGGGTTGGCTATTGTATTATGGAGGGGTACCGCCTGCCGCCGGTTATGTTTACCCGCGAAGAGGCCGGCAGTTTTGTGGCAGCCGAAAAACTGATGCAGAAGTTCAGCGATAAAACTCTGGGGGCCTATTACGAATCGGCCATGTTTAAGGTGAAGTCGGTTTTGAAAGGCAGTGCCAGAGACAGGGTGGCGGCCCTTGAATCGCAGATATGGGTAAACTCTGCCCAGGAGCTTTTTAACAAGAGCACCCCCAATGCCCTGGACGTGCTACTCGACAGCATTGCCGAAAAAAAGCAGGTGGCCCTGCAGTATCAGGCCATGTCTGCCGAAAAATCGACCGACCGCCTGATTGAACCTATCGGGCTCTTTCATGAGCACAACTATTGGTACGTTATGGCTTTCTGCCACCTGCGCAAGGATTACCGCCAGTTCCGGACCGACAGAATGCTACGGATAAAACGAACGGATGCCCCTTTCACAAGAGAGCATGAAAGCCTGGACAGCTACAGAAGAACCGAAGTTAGCAGCCCTAAAACGAAGGTGGTGATCCGGGTAAAAAAGGAGGTTGTAAAGTACATCAGCACCGGCCGCCAGTATTATGGCTTTGTATCGGAAGAAGCAGTAGGCGACCAGGTGGAGATGACCTTTATGACCTGCGACCCGCACGACAGCTTACCGCGCTGGTACCTGATGTTCTGCGACTGTGCCGAAATTGTGGAGCCAGAGAGTTTCAGGGAGCGGGTAAGCGGGCTCCTCCAAAAAGCCAGTCATAACCTGCTGCACAAGGCCGAGGCCGTCGTTACTTAATCTGCCAGCTCCTCGCAGGCAAAACCGGCTCTGTTCAGTTTCTCAATCACAACAGAGGCCTCCACAGAAACAGCCTCAACCCGGAGGATGTGGTCGCAATCCTCCAGGTCGAAGTTCCATTTCTCACAGGCATCCATCAGCTTATTCAGTATCGGCTCCACCTTTCTTGCCTCGCGGTTAGTTGTGACCGATGTTTTGAATACCAGCACTGTTTTCATGGCAGGCGTCTTTCTTATCTTTCCCAGAAAAAAGGAGGCTCTATGCCAAGCGAACGCAAATACACATACCCCTGCGCCCGGTGATGAATTTCATTATCGATAAAGTAGAAGATGGTAGACCACACGGTGCCTTCATACTGCCCGAAAGCCAGAATGTTCTCGCTGAACCGTTCTACCGGAATCTGCGGCCAATAGCGGTCAATTTCAGCTGTCGTTTCATCCCATAACTTCAGGATATCGGCCTTCGTCGTCGCCTGGTCAAGGTTCTCGTTAAGCTCCTCCTCATTTCCATTTACGATCTGCCGGATGCCTGGCGCCGCAATAGCCAGCAACTCCTTTGCCATGGCAGCAAAAGGACGCATGCCACCAACAGAATACTCAAAAAGCTCTTTCTCCGGAAAGGCCTCGATTACCCTGCGTGTGAGCCCTCTGTGCCCCTTCCAGTGCTCCAGCAGCTCTTTTGAAGTGATAACGGAAGCGGCTTGCTTGTCTGTGATTGTTGTGTTCATGATCTTACGTTTTGTGTGAAGTATATTGTATAAAACAAAGGTAAGATTTCCTTATGACAACAGTCTGTCAGCAGTATTCAGAAAAGTTTTCAGAAATTATTTTTGGGAAAGTCAGTATTTGCTATGCTTTGAAAAAGGGGCTGTCAGGTGACAGCCCCGGGGAGAAAAGGCGAGCAAATAAATCAATAGCAGCCTAACACCGCCCCTTAAGGAAGCCTGTTCAGGCCTTCTGTGCGCACCTGCCAGCTGCCGTCCTGCGGAAAGCCCGGAGCGTGCTGTGCCGGCGCACCATCCCAGCCAGCTGCCATCAGGGCAACGGCAGCCAGAAAGGAACTGTTCACCGGAAGGTACGCCGGGCAGGCCATCGGCTCTTTTGGCCGCTGCACATAGCCGCTCCTGTGGAAATGGGCCTGCCTGGAATCATTGCACAGAATGTCAACGGCCGTTTGCTGATTGCCAAGCCTGGCGGCCGTTAAGGCTCCCTTGCCCATACTCCAGCTCACAAAGCTGTTGAGGCCATTTCTTTGCAGGATCGCCTCAAAGGTCCGCTTCATTACTTCCTTGTCTACCATGGGAGTCTCCGGCAGGTAACCCAGCGCCATGAGCATGGCAGACGAGAAGCTGCCACTACGTTTGTACATGTCCGGGTCCGTTTCGATCTCCACATATTTCCCGTCGCGTACAGTCAGCCGTGCCAGTTTGCTCATAATATCATCCCAGAGCGGCTCCCGTGCCATGCCCAGGCGCTCCCGCCACTGCTGCGCCACCTGCAGGCCATGGTACCATTGGGCCAGCTCAAAGCTCGGGTTCTGGGTGTTGTTCTCCTCGGTGCTTTCATTCACACTTTTTATGGGTGGCCCTAGGATGTACCGGTCGGTGGCGGCATCATAAAACGCATAAGAAGCCAGGAAAGCAGCCGACTCAAAAACCAGGTCTTTGTATTGGTGGAGGGTGGCCTTATTGGGATGTGCCCTGTATACTAGCTCGGAGAGGTAGATAGGGTTCGGATGGTTCCAGATGATGAACGGATTGATGGTGCCCGGCGTCGGGCGGCCATCCGGGCCAGCCATTTTAGGCCACCTGGCGCCCTGAAAGCCACTGCTTTCGGCATCGGCCTTTGCTAAAGGCAGGATTCGCTTATACCATTGCAGCCCCTTCTCGAGCAGTTCGGTGCGGTTCCATTGGTAAAACTGGGCCGCATGCAGCCAGTATACCTCCGAATTATGTTTGCCGTACCAGCTGATATGAGCCAATCCTGTTTCCTGTGGAGGGAAGGCACCGCTATAGTTCACCTTCATTAAATATTGAGAGAGAATGATTCTCCGCTCCAACTCTGCCGCACGAGGGTCTTTGCTTCCGGAGAGGTCTATGGCTCCGCCCCTGGTCCAGAACTGCTCCCAGGAGGAGGCGCTGGCCGTTTTCGTGCCTTTAAAAGATGGCAAGGCTTGCTTTTGCTGATCAGGGGAAAAACTGCAGACAAAAACCAGGCTGTCAGTGCTGCCGCTTTCCAGCAGGAACTGGTGCGCCCCTTTCTGTACCAGCTTCGCTGCCCCCTGCCATTGTATACCGATATGGTACATGCTGTCGTCCAGCGTCCGCTTCAGGAGCACCTGCTGGCGGGCGCGGCGAACGATGGCTGTCTGATGCCGCGCCGGCTGCGCCCAGTCGAAAGGAGGTTTGTTCTTGATGGCAAGGTCGTAGGCGTACGGGAAACGGAAGGCCGGCTTCAGCTTCCCGGATTTTAAAAGAGGCGATTTAATTCTGAAAGCAACCAGGGCCAGTTCCGGATGGCTAACTGTTTCGACCGTTACCGGCTGGCCATCAATTTCGTACCGGCTGGTGATGATCCCCTGCCACACATCCAGCTTCTGATGGATATTGCTGATGGCGTTAAGGCCGAGCGGGCTGCCGTCCTGCCTCACCAGGCCGATCTGGCCCATGGGGATCGGGTGCGGATTTTTCCTGAAATAATCGCCGGCAGGGCTGTGCTGGAGGCTGGCGTAAGAGATTTTGCGGCCATGGAAATCGCTCTCCTGCATGGCCTCTTCCAGCTTCAGGTTCTCCGTGTTCGGGAAGGAGTGCCAGGCCCAGGTGGTGCGCGTCTCCAGCGGTATTCCTTTTTCATGATAATGCTTCTCGAATGTCTGCAGGCCGGTTACATCGGCCGTGTAAGCGAAATCGCCATTGCCGACAGACATGGGAGACAGTGCGTCAATTTCCTGTAGAATGACATGATGCCTGTTCACCAGTTTAAACCGGTCTATCGGGTCCTGGCCATAACAAGCCCCTGCCAAGCCTGCTAATATAGCCGCCATTAAAACACAAAGAGAAGAGTACCTCATCGTTCCTGATTTATGTTGACATACCTGCTAAGTACATCCAAGTAAAACCTGTCGTATGCGAACCGGATCAGCAGCAGGAGCAGCAGAGGTCTCCGAAGGGCTGTTTTTATTAGCATAATTTCGAGAGACAGATCTCTTTCTCTCCTCAAACTGACCCGACTGGATTTACTTGCATGTACATAGTCCTGTAAAAGTAAGGATGGGAGGTGAAATGGCACTTGCTTTATAAGCCTAAAAGTGCTTTACAGAAGCGCAATTCCATTTTCGACACAGTTCTCTTTCCGTCAAGTTTAATCTTATCATTACTTTTAAAGGACTATCAAATATAACATTGTTCGTCAGTAATCCAGCAGGTCGGTAAATTTAGTTTTTTTAGAACCGCCACATACTCAGGCTCATCCATCGTTTTGCCATCCTTTTTTTATGCTGTCTTCCGATAGAAATTTTGTGGGCAAGTGGCAGCAGTAAGTGCAACCTGCGGTGGCCCCCGGCTTAGGCTAGCCTGATTAGTAAGCCCTGTTCCACCTCCAGCATTATCGCTTACCTGTCGGTTCTGAAAGGAGAGGCAGGCAGCTGCTCTTTGTTATAGAGGTTGGCACCAAACGGATTGTCGGTCCAGGCGTAGCGCACATACTTCGGCTGCGGCACCTCCTCGCTCCACACTACCACGGTATCGCCCTCAATTCTGGCTTTGGCCCAGACAAATTTCTTATCCTCCCCTGCTATGGCGAACCAGGCAAGCTCTTCGTCATCTATGGCTATCAGTCCGCTGCCTGTATCTGTAAAGCTGATCCTGATTTTATCTCCCTCTACCTGAGCAGATTGGTAAAGAGGCCCGGAGGACACCAGTTTCTTTTCGCCATACACCAGCTTTTGGGCAGCCAGCGCCAATCGCAGGCCAACGTCCTTTTTATTGCCCGGATGGATATCATTCCACTCGCCCAGGTCGATGGTGACGGCCATGGCAGTGTTAGGTACTTTTAACGTCTCTAAGGCAGCTTCCCGCATCAGGGCCCAGTTACTTTCGGAGGGCAGGTAGTTCACGTCCATAAAATTGGGCAGCTGCACGTACAGGAAGGGTAGGTTCTCTTGCTGCCACTTGCCGCGCCAATCGCTTATGAGGGCCGGAAGCAGTTTTTTGTAGGCCCCAGGATTTCCGGCATTGCTCTCGCCCTGGTACCAGAGCACTCCTTTAATCGCATAATTGACCGCAGGTGCCACCATGGCATTGTACAAGGCGGTTGGCTGGTTCTGGGCATTCAGGCCGCCACCTCCTCCACCGGCAGCAGGCGGGCACACCTCTCCTACCTTATATTGCCAGGTTCCTTTCAGGTCGAGTGTTTGCCCATTGGCTTCTATATAATAGGGTTTATCCGGAATAAAGCCCCCTTTTCCTGCTGTGTTCAGCACCCGTACCACCAGCACATTTTTTCCAGGCTTCAGCACACTGGCAGGCAGGCTGTACCGCCGCTGCGGGTACTGATAAGACGTATGGCCGACTTGTTTCCCATTGATGTACAAAAAATCAGCATCTACGATTCTGCCCAGATGCACCATGGCCGGTACGCCCGCCATGGCGGCAGGCACCTCTATTTCACGGCGGTACCACACAGAGCCGTTCAGGTCCCTGATACCCTGGTCTTCCCAATAGCCGGGTACATTGATGTTTTGCCAGCCCTTCGGTACATAGGCCGTATCGAACCACGTTACGGCGCCTGTAAGGCCTTTGTCCTGCTCCGGTTTTTGCCTATTGCTGGCGGCAGCGGCAGCAGCTTTTCGGTTCAGGCCGTTCACGTAGCTTGTATCTCGGTTCCTGCCGATGGCGGTAATGGCATCAGGAAAATCCTGCAGCCCATCTTCACTCATCCAGGCTTCTATGGGCGTTCCTCCCACACTGGCATTAATCAACCCGATCGGGATCCGGTATTGCTTGTGCAGTTTGCGGGCAAAAAAATAGGCTACAGCCGAAAATTCATTTACATCTTCCGGATTGGCTGTTTTCCAGGTGCCGGCGGACAAATCTTTGGCCGGGCCCTGCAGGTTGGTGGTAGTCGGAATCCAGAAGTGCCTTATCTGGGGGTAGTTCGCAGCGGCAATATCTTCGGCGTATGCTATATGGTGGCGCGATAGCTGATGCACCATGTTCGACTGCCCTGAGCAGAACCACACATCCCCTACGAGTACATCTTTTAGGGTAAGGGTGTTCCTGCCTTTGAGTACCATGGTGTAGGGGCCGCCAGCCTTCATAGCGGGCAGGGTCGCCTGCCATTTCCCATCAGCAGCCGTGGTGGCGCTGGCACGTTTGCCATTAAAGGTAATGTTGATTTTTTCACCGGGCGATGCCCAGCCCCAAATTTTCAGTCTGGCATCGCGCTGCAGCACCATGCCGTCCTGGATCAGGCTGGGCAGTGTAATCTGAGCCAAAGCAGGAATCTGCAGCAACAGCATCAGCAGCAGCAAAATCCCAGGAAACACTTTTATCCGATTCATCTACATTTAAATTATGGTAATTTGTTTACTTCTAACTCCATCCTGATTAGCATTAAAAGCTGGCTTCAATAAATGACCATGCAGACTGCCGCTTGCTCCTGCCTGTAGCAAAGGCGCAGCAGCAGCAGAAAATACATCCGGAGGGCTTTTTTTATTCGAATAATTTGCGTGCATACCACATAAAGGGGCATTCCTATTATAATACTTCCTAAAAGGAGGCTCCAACACCTATAGCAGCAGTTTTATCCAGTGCCCTGACGCCATAGTGTTCCATAAGCAAAAATTTTAGCGCTCATGGCTGGGCAGGGGGCTCTACTGAAGCATGGCCTCGTCGCTGGCCACCGGCGCTGTGTTCGCGCCTGCCAGGGGTGCAGGATTACTGCTTTTTTTCTGTGCTGCGTGCTCCTATGGGGCCTTTTACTGCCTTTGTCTCATACACAGGGTCATTCCCCTGGTAGTCGAACCAATCGAAGGAAGCTTTTCCGGTGGAGGGCTTGCCTTGTGAGGTAGCATACACACCCAGCGTTACGCCTACAAAACCACCTGCCGTTCGCGTGCTCAGGAAGGTGCCGTCTACGTTGTCCTGCAGCAGTGTCCAGTCTCCTTCTTTAGCCCCATAATAGAAGGCATACTTGCCGGCTTTGAAGTCTATTTTCAGGAAGAGCGGCTTTTTGCTGGCCTTCTTTTTTAAAGGCGCTTCTGCCAGTACCGTGGTCTCCGGACCGGCCTCGGTTGCTTTTTCTGATCTTCGCAGCTGCACTACTTCTTTGCCGTTTACGAGTGTTTTACCCAGTGCATAATAATGTGTTTCGTTCTGGAAGGCAACTATACCGGCAAACTCGTCTGAAGAGGCTGGTTTGAAATCCATTTTAGCGCTTGCATTTCCGTGGATATGCTGCTGGCGTCGGGCCAGAAACGAAGGGTTGGCATTACCGGAGATGGTCTCCGGCCGTACGTCCAGGGTCAGGCTTCCGGCTGGTTTACTGAGGCTATACCACTCCGTGCGCGGCGTGCGGAGCATGAGCCAATGCATAGGGAGTTTACTTTCCTTAAAATCTTCGCGGTAGGTAAAGTTGCCGTTCAGCGGAAGTTTTGGTGTCTCCCCTGCCGGCAGGTTTGGGCGTTTGTATGCGTACTGCACCTCCTCAAAGTCAGGATTGATGATGGGCCAGCCATCTTTCCAGGTGACCGGGGCCAGAAACGTTTCGCGGCCAATGTTATAGTGGTCCTGCTGCGTATAAGGGCGGGTGGCCAGGAACACGGCCCACCACTCCCCGTTCTGCGTCTCAACCAGGTCGGCATGGCCGGTGGCAGAAACCGGGTTCGGCCGGTTGGCAGGCAGGTGGCGCTGCGTCAGGATGGGGTTGCCGGGATAGGGCACATAGTCTCCGTTCACCTTTTTGCTGCGAAGGATCACTTCCGAGTGGTTCACGCTGGTGCCGCCTTCTGCCGCCATCAGGTAGTAGTACCCGTCTTTTTTGTAGATGTGCGGCCCTTCAATCCAGACGGGCTTTTTAGAAATGTCTACCCCTCCGTTCACCAGAATAACCGGGGCGGTTGTGGTTTTCAGGTTTTTATGGTCGAATTCCTGCATTTTGATGGTGCGGTGCCCGTCGTAGAGCGGCTTGTTATCGGGCGGGTCGCTGTTGTAAATGATATAAGCTTTCCCGTCTTCATCAAAAAACAGTGATGGATCAATGCCATGCACATCCCGCAGCCATACAGGCTCTGACCATGGCCCGGCAGGATTGGTGGCCGTTACCACAAAGTTTCCGCCTCTGTCGATAAGCGTGGTTACCATATAAAAAACGCCCTCATGGTAGGAAAGCGTCGGTGCAAAAATACCTCTCGACACGCCATGCCTGTCCAGATTCAGTTGCTCCGGCCTGTCCAGTATGTTACCTATCTGGTTCCAGTTCACGAGGTCCTTGCTATGAAAAACAGGCACCCCAGGGAAGTAGGCAAAGGAAGAGAGGATAACATAATAGTCATCGCCTACGCGGCAAATGGAGGGGTCCGGGTAGAAGCCGGCCATAATTGGGTTCAGGAACTTTTGATTATCCTGGGCAAAAATTTCTGCACGGAACAGGCAATAACTACAGGCTAGTAGCAGCAAGGCCTTTTTCAGAAAGTTTTTTTTACGCTTCATAGTACATTTAACTAAACCAGTGAATCTTGCCATATCGTTTTATCGGGCAGCAGCAGCAGGTGTTACAAGCTCTGCAGGGGCATTTTTATTTAAATAATTGCCAGTGGGCGTTGCCGCCAAACCGGATCAGCAGCAGCAGTAGCGTTTAGGGCCAGGGGCCTGTTTTTATTAGAATAATTTGAGCGCAGCACAATTGAAGGCTTCTCTCAATTCAGACAGATAAAAAGCACCCCTGCCGCGAGCTTTCAGCGCGTGGTTATTCATGATAGCGAGTTTTCAACTCGCGGAATCGAGTATAACGGTGCTATTTTCCCATTCCTATGCCTTTAAAAAAATTATTCCTGCTAAACCATTCGGATACCTGCCTGACGGAAATCCTGATCCTGATTTTTCAATTTAAAAGTTTGCTCTATGCGAGTTGAAAACTCGCGCCAATTAAAACCACGCGCTGAAAGCTCGCGGCAGCGGCACTTTATATCAGCGTTGAGACAATCTCCTTATTGCAATGCCAAGGTACCTTCTATTGTCTTTTTATTCTTTTTGGTGATGGCATCGGGCTGGCTGCCGCCTACACTAACCTGGAGTGTACCTGGCACGTGCCTGGCATTGCCGTTTTCATCAATAACCGTCAGGTCCTGCGGCCGCAGCGTAAAAGTAACCACTTTGCTTTCACCCTTTTTGAGTGCGATGCGCTGGAAACCTTTGAGGGCTCTGATCGGTGTTCTGTAACCTGCTGCCTGGCGGCTGGTATAGAGTTGTACGACTTCTTCGCCATCCATCTTACCAGAGTTCGTTACCCGCACGCTTACTGTTACCGGGCTGTTCACTTTAGCGGTGGCCGGCACTTTCAGCTGGTCGTAGGTGAAGGTGGTGTAGCTCAGGCCGTGTCCAAAACCGTACAAAGGCTGGCCTTTAAAGTACTTGTAGGTACGCCCCTCCATGGTATAATCTCCAAAAGGCGGCAAGTCCTGATCGCTTTTATAAAAGGTAACCGGCAGGCGGCCCGCCGGGTTATAATCTCCGAACAGCACATCGGCTATGGCCGTACCTGCCGACTGGCCGGCATACCAGGCATTCACGATAGCAGGCACGTTCTCCGCTTCCCACGGAATGGCGATGGCGCTACCGGTCATCATCACAAACACTACTGGTTTGCCAGTTGCTTTCAGGGCCTTCATCAGGTCGGTTTGCACCTTTGGCAGCAGGATGGTGGTGCGGTCGCCGCCGGCAAAGCCTGGTTCGTCCACTTTCATTTCTTCGCCTTCGAGCTGCGGAGATATGCCGCCTACATAAATGATGGCGTCCGCGTCTTTCACACGGTTTGCCAGCGCTTTGAAGTCGGTTCTGGCAAAGTTGCCGGCCCGCAGGTGCACCGATGCCTTGCCCTCGGCCTGGTAATATTCCAGCACCAGCCGGTAGGTTTTATTTTGCTGAGTAGGCAGTTTATAGCTCCTGGCTCCCCACCGGTTGCGGGTCCAGGCGTTGAGTTGCTCCTTTCCATCTACGAGCAGGCGGTACCCATCGTCGCCTTCCACCTCTAAGGTAATGGAGCCGTTGCTGGTAGCGGTGAAGTCGGTGGTATAGCGGGCCGAAAAGTTGTAGGCTTTCATGCTGCCAACCACTGTCTCGCCTTCCTGCCAGTTGTGCGATATGCCAGGTTCCTGCCGCACCGCCACAGGTTGGCCTTTCAACTCTATGTTGTTGAAATACTCTGCCTTTACGCCTGGCTTACCCTCAAAGCTGAGTTGCTTGCTGATATCAGTATACGCCAGCAGCGTGTCTTTGGTGAAGGTGGAGGCCCGTTCATACACTACCTCGGTGTTAGTGCCTACTTTGTTCCGGATGCCCTGCAGCGCCGTCACGATCTCGGAGGGTGTGCCGTTGTAGTTGCCCAGCACAGCGATCGGGTTATCGGCGTTAGGACCAACCACGGCAATCTTTTTCAGGTTTTTACGTAGCGGCAGCGTGTTTTTTTCATTTTTCAGGAGCACCATCGATTGTTGTGCCATCTTCAGGGAGTGCGCTTTGTGTGGGGCGCTTTCCAGCACGCTGGCTGGTGTCTGGGCATATTTCACCATGGCCACCGGATCGAACATGCCGAGCTTGAAGCGGATGGTAAAGAGACGCTTCACCGACAGGTCTATTTGCCGCTCTGTTATCTTACCCTCTTTTACAGCCTGCACCAGCGATTTGTAGGCGTCGGTGCCGCAGTCGATGTCGGTGCCATGCATCACGGCATCGGCAGAGGCGCTGGCAGCATCGGGGTGGGTTTTGTGGTTTTTGAAGAAGTCGTCGATGGCCCAGCAGTCGGAGGTCACATAGCCGGTAAACTGCCACTGGTTGCGCAGAATGTCGTTCATCAGGATATCGGAACCGCAGCAGGGCTGCCCCCGGAACGCGTTGTAGGCACACATCACGCCGGCAACCTTGGCGTTCACCACCAGCTCTTCGAAAGCAGGCAGGTAAGTATCCCAGAGGTCGTAATTGGAGGCGGTGGCGTTAAAGACATGTCGCTCAGGCTCGGGGCCACTGTGCACGGCGTAATGCTTGGCACAGGCAGCCGCTTTCATATACTTCGGATCTTCGCCCTGCAACCCGCGCACAAAGGCTTTGCCCAGCATGGCCGTCAGGAAGGGGTCTTCGCCATAGGTTTCCTGCCCGCGTCCCCAGCGCGGGTCCCGGAAGATGTTGATATTCGGAGTCCAGTAGGTAAGGCCCACGTAGCGCTGCCCTGATTTTCCTTCTTCAATGGCTTTGTTATAGATCGCCCTGCCTTCCAGGGCCGAGAAATCTGCCATCTGGTGAAGCGAAGTGGTATCGAAAGTGGCGGCCATACCAATGGCCTGCGGATACACCGTTACCTTATAGGGCGTACGGGCAACCCCGTGCAGCACCTCGTTCCACCAGTCGTAAGACGGAATGCCCAACCGCTCAATGGCTGGAGCCGCGTTCAGCATCTGCGCCACTTTTTCTTCCAGCGTCAGGCGCGACACCAGGTCATTGACCCGGGCCTCGAACGAGAGCGAGGGGTTCTGGAAAGGATAGTCGTACTCTTCTTCCTGCCTGAGGGTGAACGATACCGTTCCCAGCAGTACAGCCATTACTAAAAATAACAGGATAGCTCTCATGGTTGATTCAAAAATTTGTTTCTCAGATAGGGGGAGATTGCTGCTTTAGAGACCTCGCCTCATTAAAAATTAAAATTTAGAAATTCAATAGTAGCAACTATGGTAAATCTGCTCTGCAAACGGTTAGCAGGTCATTTCTTAACCAGGTACAATTCATGAGATGCTGGCGTCTATTCTGATAAATAAGCGGACATAATTACCTTGCTGTAAAAATTCGTAACATACAACACGGCAGCATACTAACTGTTAAGCTGCTTTACTTACTTTAATTTAGCAGGCTATCCTAAAAAAAGAAAAATAACAGGTTTTCTAATTTGCCGGAGGCGACACAGGAAGTAGCGCAAATCATACGGTTTTACTTACAATGCCAACGTTGGCATAATTACTTATTTCTGCCTTTATTTACAAGCATTTGTTCACATTTCGTAAAACTCAGGCTTACAATTTTTTAATGCTGGCTTGTTCAGTTCAGGATTCGTGGCAAGTAAAAAATTCTACTTCATGAAGCGGCTGAACTCTGCTTCCAGAAAAATCAAGAAAGTAGAGTTCAGCCGCTTCATGAAGTAGCCTGACTGATTTATTATGACGGCTTCCGCAGACAACCTGCCCCCTTTATAAGGTGTGGCGAATGCAGGGCACAGATTTTACTGGATCAGTTTCTGGGGATGCGCATCGTTGGCAGAGGTGGCGTACAAGCCAATCATGGCACCCGTGAAGCCTCCTGCTACGTTGGTGGAGAGAATATCGCCCGAAACGGTTTCACCTACCTTCACAAAGTCGGTGCCGTTGGTGGCGTAACTAAACTGGTAGTTGTCTCCGTCTGCTTTTACCCGAAGTTGTATCGGCTTCTTCACCTCAATTTTGGTGCTGGCTATAATCCTGGATACGCCTTTCTCTGTTCTTTCCAGAACTAAATACAAGTCTTTGTCTTTTCTGGTAAGGCCGTACACATAGTTGAATTTCTCGCTTTGCAGCAAGGTGATACCGGCCAGTTCTTTTTCGGAGGCAGGTTTAAAATCGAGTGTGATGGTGTAGGTGAAGCTATTGTGCTGTTGCCGGTGAAAGAGCGTTGAAGTAGGCTTCACCTCCTTAATATTGACCGGTAAAGGATTTATCTGCAAGCCTTTTTTCGTGGTGGCAACAAACGCTTCGCGGGGTCCTCTTAAACCTACCCAGCGGTAATCCAGTTTATCAGACGTGAAGTTATCGGTGAACGTAAAATTGCCGTTGGGGAAGAAACCTTCCTGGCCGGTTTTGTTTTTTACGCCCGCAGGCATTTTCAGCTTCGGTTCCATGGGCACAAGCCCGTTCGTGAAAACAGGGAACTCACCAGACCAATCGACAGGCAGGATAAAGGTTTCGCGGCCGATGTTGACCCGGCCCATTTCATTTGGACGGATACCCAGGAACACGCCGTAGTATTTGCCATCGGGTCCTTCCACTAAATCGGCATGACCGGCCCAATCTACCTTGTTGGCCCTGTTCGGGCTCAGGTATCTTTGCGACAGGATAGGGTTGTTGGGCGCAGGAGTATACGGGCCTCTGGGATTATCGCTCACAAAGATCACCTCGCTATGCCAGCCTCCTGTACCGCCCTCGGCGCACATTAAATAATACCGCCCGTTCTTTTTGTAGATATGGGGAGCCTCAATCCAGATTGGCTTTTTAGAAAGGTCAACGCCGCCGTTCACAATAATTTTATCGGTTCCGGCAACTACCTGGTCTTTTTCAAGATCATAGTCCCAAATCTTGATCACCCGGTGTCCCTGGTAAAGTTCCTGTCCTTTGTCGGGAGCGTCGTTGTGTACCACATAGGCTTTCCCGTTGTCGTCGAAGAAGAGGGAGGGATCAATTCCGTCGAATTTTAGCTTATGCGGATCGCTCCAGCCTTTTAAGGGGTCCTTTGTCTTCACCACCATATTGCCGAAGCCTCCTGCAAACTGGGTGGTTATCATGTAAAATGTATCGTTGTTGGCATTGTATTTTATAGCCGGTGCATAAACGCCGGCACTTATGCCGGTATCATGCACTTTCAACTGCGAAGTTCTGTCCAGCACATGGCCTATCTGCGTCCAGTTTACCAGGTCTTTCGAATGGAAAATGGGAACACCCGGGAAAATGGCAAAGGAGGAGTGCACCATATAGTAATCTTCGCCTTTGCGGGTGATAGCCGGATCCGGGTAGGCACCTTGCAAAATAGGGGTATAAAACTCGCCTTCCTGTAGCGGATGGTCGTTGTAGATCTTGTCGCTGCCTACATACACCGAGTTAGAGAACACGGGGGCATTTTTGGCCACTTTTACATGCTGGCTGTTTCCGCTTAGTCCCATTAAGGAAAACAAGGCCACGAAAACACATAGTAAAGCTACTCGCTTGTTTTCCAGTGACGTAAATCCAGATTTCATTCGCATCATGTATAAAAATTAACTGTTAAATTTTTTAGTTTCGTTTGTGCAACAGCAGCAGGAGCAGCAAAAGCCTCAGGAGGGCACTTTTTATTGGAATAATTTGAAAGCCTTAACCCGAAAACCATCCTAGAGTTCCGTACGGGTTGAGGCATTACAAGCAGGCGTATCACTTGCCGGTAAATTTCCACCAGTCAAAATGGAAGAGGACATCCTCCTCTCCTCTGAACACTAAGAATAGATCGTGCACCCCCTGCGCTCCGTTTACTTTGCTTTTTACCGTTTTCCACTTCGTTGCGCCGCCAGTATTTTTTACCTGGCAGGTTCCTATCAATTGCCCCGACAGACTACCTAAACGCAACTCAATCCTGCCGCCCTTGCCGCCGGAGGCCACACTAGCCTGGAAGTTTCGGGCACCTTTTGCAAAGTCCACCGCTCTTACTTTGATGTAGTCGCCATCCTGGATATCGGTTACATAGACTCCTGTTTTGGCATCTGCTGCTGTTTCTACTCCCTCGGTCCAGGCAATGGTCTCTGCTTGCTGCCGTACGTAAGGGTTCAGGTTGCTAATACTGTTTACCACTCCCGCTTTGGTTGGTGTAATGAGCGGGATGGTCCCGTCCGGGTTGAACTGAATTTCCTCAACGGCTACAGAACGGTTAAACCCTCCCCCACCCGGAAGCGCCCCGTTGTGGTAAAAGAGGTAAGTCTTGCCTTTGAAATCGATCAGGGCGGGATGATTGGTAAAAGCACCACCTTTCTCAATTACATGCATAATGGTGTCCTGGTAAGTCCAGGGACCGGTTGGGCTGGTGCTGGTAGAGTAAGCCAGATGCTCGGGCACGCCTCCTGCAGGATATAAGAGGTAGTACAGGCTATTCCGCTTGTACAACCAGGGGCCCTCTTCGTAGGCGGAGGGTCTTTTGTCGGTGTCTTTTTCCCGCACATGAAACCCTTCCTTGGTCAGCGGCACCTGCACCACCCCCACCTCCTGGTTGTAAGAAATCATATCGTCGTTCAGCTTCACGTAATAGAGATTAGGATTTCCCCAGTACAGGTAGGCCTGTCCGTCATCGTCTATAAAAACAGTTGGGTCTATATCGCCCCAGTTGGCCGAGACTAATGGCTTGCCCAACGCATCTTTAAAAGGGCCGGTCGGCTTATCCGAAACGGCCACGCCCACGGCCATTTTGTTGAGCTCCTTGTGGTGGGCGCAGATATAGAAGTAGAACTTCCCGTTGCGGTAGATACACTGTGCGGCCCAGGCATCCTTATCGGCCCAGCTAAACGACTCCAGCGAAAGCGGAACAGGATGATCGGTCCAGTTTACCATGTCGGCCGAGGAATACACGCGCCATTCTTTCATCGCAAACCAGGTCGCGTTATCCTCGTCGTGGGTGGTGTAGAGAAACATCGTGTCGTTATGGACCATGGGTGCCGGGTCGGCGGTGTAAATGGTTTGAATAATCGGGTTTTGGGCATTGGCAAAAAAGGAAATCAGGCAGCATATCCAGCATCCAATTAAGTTTTTGAACAGGTATTTCATTTCAGTCTTTTTTGGCAAATAAAGGAACAGCACCTATGGCAAGCAGCCCTGGCTGTTTCCTTGAATCGTTCTTTATTTTATCCCGGCTGCGCCGTTGCCGGTAAGGCGGTCTTCTATATGGAAAAAGTCGAAATCCACGTAGCCGCCCGGTGTTTTGGTGGCATAGTTAAACAGCCCGAAGCGGTAGCCCATGAAGTGCGGGATGGTGTAGGCCATTTTGAGTTGTGAGCCTATTTTAGTCCAGCGCCTGCCATCGAGGCTGTAATAGAACGAAGCCACATCCCTGCGATCGTTGAAATCAGCCTCCGCTTTGAGATACACTTTTTTCTGATTTAGCGGCACCCGCTCCTCTTCAACCGCCGTGCCTGATTGGGCATCTACCATGACAATGGATTTGGCGCCATTCTCGAATTTGACCCCCACCAGCCCGTACTTTTGCTGCAACAGGGCAAGACCGGCAAAATCGCCTTCTTTCATTTTAGAAATATCGATGGCGGTGGATCCGGTGCATTCCGGGCCTATGGTGCGTTGTGTCAGGGTATTTCTGGCGAGTAAGAAGTCGTTGTCTACGCGGCCAGTGGTTAGGCGCAAGTGGCCATTCCGCTGCGAAAGCGACCAAAGCTCATTTACAGGATTGTGGTTCCACTGCCATACCAGCGGCAGCGCAGGGTCCTCTTTCTTTCTGGTAAATTCGTCGGAGGCAACAATATTCGGGATCAGGCCTTTGCTGGCCGGAAGGTTTAACTCCTCCGGCACCTTGCCATCCACACCCAATACCGGCCAGCCCGCCTCCCATTTTACCGGCACCAGATACGGAATGCGGCCGACTGCTCCGAAATCACGGAACAGGTAGGCGTACCAATCGCCATTAGGTGTGTCGATGAGTCCGCCCTGCGCTACGCCTTTGTCCTGCAAAACCACACGGCCTTCGTAGGGACCTGATATGTTGTCGGCGCGATGCACGATAACGGTGCGCATGCCGCCTTTGGGCCAGGCAATATTGAACAGGTAATATTTCCCGTTTACTTTAAATAGTTGCGAGCCTTCGGCCGGGAGCCCCACATTAGGACCGGCAGGTTGGGTTGCATTTTCGATGAGCACATGTTCCGTACCTGGCTTTATGCCCGACAAATCTTCCTTCAGCTCAACCATGCTCAGTTTGCCAGCACCCCAGATCATGTACACACGGCCGTCATCGTCGAAAAACAGGGTGTGGTCGTGGAGCGAGGGCTTAAAGGAAGAAGCTTTCCAGGGACCTTTCTCAATGTCCTTTGTGGTGTACACATGCGTTTTTCCGGTTGTCTGGGCAAAGGTGGTAACATAATAGGTGCCCTTATGAAAGCGCAGGCTACTGGCCCAGGAGCCTCTGCCGTAGGTGCTTTTCCCGTTGTTCAGATTCAGCTCGTCCACCTCCTCGAGCACATCGTAGGCATAGCCCACCATCTCCCAGTTCACCAGGTCCTTCGACTTCATAATCGGCAGGCCCGGACTCATGTGCATGGTGGTGCTGCTCATATAGTAAGTGTCCCCTACCCGGATAATAGCGATATCAGGCACATCAGCATGAATGATGGGATTTTTTGCGCCCTGACCAACGGAAGGCAGGGTTATAAGAAGATATAGCAGAAGAATGAAACTGCGCCGATACATGTATTTCATCATGATTTGTTCAGGTCAGGAGTAATAATACGGTAATTTCCACTCAGGTGCATCAGGCTGAACAGGTACAGCAAACCGTCGTAGTAAGGGTCAAAATATCCGTCTTCGTAAGGCTCCAGTTTAGCCTTCCAAACCTCGTCCACAAATTTCCAGCTTTTGGCCTGGGTACCCATGATCGAAGCCGCCCCGGCAGTAGACACAAGTCCTAACGAATGGCGTAGTTTCTGAAATCCTCCTGCCTGAAGAATCCATTCCGGCCGCGATCCATCGATGTTGAACTGGTCGTTGTAGGTTTCGAGTCCCTGGCTATACAGGAAGTTTTGAATACGGTTTGCGTACTCTTGTTGCCACTTTTTGTCTTTGGCATACCAGCTGTAATCCATTGCTATGTTCATAGGCACGCGCCAGGAGTCGTAGCGGAATGCCTCGCCTATTTGGTCTTTGCCTCTGCTGTGTGGGGCACCGCTGAACTCGGAGTAATCCGGTGTCAGGCCTGTTTCCGGATGTGTGGCCCGGTGCAGAAACACACGTGCCGTGTCAGCGCAATCTCTGTAGAACTGTTCTTTGCCATCTTTGGCATATTCGGCCCATACCTCGAAAAAGGCGGGTACATGATAAGATGGGTCGGTCCAGTCATACATATCGCCTTCAGGCACAAAGTTGATTTGCTTGTGTTGTACATTGATTACATTCTTGATTCCCATGGTGCCGTCTTTGCTCCACATGGCATCCAGAATTCTTCTTCCTTCAGCATAGTAATCTATACCTGTATCGTTGCCCCACCTGTTTGAAGCAAATATCAGGGAGGTCACAAAATACAACTCCCCATCTGAGGCCGAGCCATCCGAATTGCGTTTGCCTGTTTTCGGATCCACGCTCCAGGCAAAGTACGCATCGCGGGGGCCGCCCTGGTGTTGCATGTATTTTTTGGTCCAGCGCCAGAGCCGGTCGAACACCTCTTTTTTGTCTAGCTGCACGGCCACCATCAGGCCATAAGAAAGGCCCTCAGTGCGCGCGTCCTTGTTCTTTATGTCCGACACATAGGCCATTGAGTCTCCTACTTCAAAATAGACTCTGTCAGGTCCCTCGAAGAGGTCGTGGTAGGCTTTTGCCAGTTTTGCATCGATCTCAGCCTGCGGGTAGCCTGCCTCCAGGAATACGTTTCGGTACTTGCCGGTTTCCCAGGCTCCCGCTTCCCACGGCTTCATTTTCCCGCGCGGGTCGCTCACTTGCTCTCCCTCCTGCTTAGAAGTAGTGCATGCTGTGAGCAACACCACCAGGAGTGCAACTACCAGAACGGATGAATTAATCTCTTTTTTCATTTCTCCTTTTTCAAACGATAAGTTATTTTGCCTGCGCCTTTTTATAAGTGGCTAAGGACAGCATTTTGGTGCCGTACCTTCTGCCCAATTCCCTGTAACCTTCTGCCGTAAAATGCAGGCGGTCCGGCAGGCCGGCACAGCCATCCGAAGAGACTACATGTGCATTCGGAATAACGGCAGGAAGTTTCGCGATGATGGCATTCATGCTGGCGCAGGCTCCATTCTCCTTTTCACCTACTACTTCCCCGGCTAACAGGGGAACGGAATCAGGTTTGAGATTTAAGTCATGGAGCAGGTTATCGTAAATACCTTTTACTTTTAAGGGCCACTCCGCATCACCAGTGTTTGATTCGCCCTGGTGCAGCAGAATTCCCTTGATGACTCCGTCCTTCTGGGCCAGCTTCGCCATCTCCACCAGGCGACCGTACGGATCCATATCATAAGCATGGAGGGCGCTCATCATCCAGCCAGGGGCTGTGGCAACATATGACTGGACATTATTTTTATCGAACAGCTCTATTTTACAGCCTCCTACAGCCACATTTATTATCCCCACGGTAATGCTGTCCGGAAGGTTGGCTGTTAAGGTTCTGCCAAAGTAGTCGGCGGGTGTGAGGCCGGTGGCACATCTGCTTAACGGTGGAACTGCCGTATACCACTCCCCTTTCTTCCGGCCCAGGTTAGGGCAATCGACCGCTTCCAGCACTTTAAACCGCTTATCCACGGTTGTATCCTGCGGCTCAAATTTAGTATGCCCCTCCATATTGGATTGCCCGAAGCACAGATAAACGTGGAAGTTCGGGTCCTGCGAAAACGCAGCTGTACATTGCAAAACCAGTACAGCAACTAAAAAAGACCACATGATGCGTTTCATATTTCTACCATTTAAATAAAGCAAATCTAATCGTAGCTGATAAAAGAGAGTTTATGGCTATCGGAGGCAATTATTCTAATCAAAATGCCCCTCCTGAGCATATTTCTGTTGCTGACCCTGCTTTTATGCGATAGATTTTAGTTGGATGTACTGAGTACATGATCAACCTAATTTCTAAACAGGCAGGTTTGCTTAGTATTGAAAACTGGTCCTCTGAGCGGTAATTCCCTATCTCAAATGCGGCTCTTAGAGGTATGATTGCTGCACTAAAACCACTCCGCTGTTTGGCTGTATGGTAATATTCAATTCGCCTTTTTTATTCACTTTTACAGTTTTCATGTAGCTGGTCCCGTCTTTATTGTCTCCGTAGAATTTCACCTCTTGCCCGGATAACATCGGCGCCTTAATTTTTAGATTTACCGCCTCAGCCTGTGCGTTAATGCCGGCCACGTACCACTCCCCCTGATGCTGCCGCGCCAGTACGCAGTACTTTCCGGGATACCCCTCCAGGAACTTTGTCTCATTCCAGGTGGTGGGGACCTCCTTCATAAAATCAATTGTAAAAGCAGGTGCATCGGTTAGGTTATTAGGGGTGAGGGCAAAAAACTGCACCGGGTTCTGAAACAGCACCGCCGTAGCCAACTGAAATACATCCGTTGTTTTCCTGTGGTTCCCGCCATCATTGTTCCGGTTGTACCGCTTGTTCAATACCACACCACCAAACTCCATGCTGGCCACAGCATTTCTGATAAAAGGATGCAAGGCTGCATGAAAGGCCTCCATATCATTGGCGTGCTGGCTGAACATCAGATTCTCGGATGCCAGCACGGCCTCACTGCCTACAAAATTCGGGAACATCCGCTCCCAGCCTCTTGGCAGCGTTGCACCATGGAACACAACCATCAACCCGTAATCATTGGCATCCGATAAAAGGTCTTCATACAGGCGCATGGTTTCCTGCTTGTCTCCTCCAAAAAAATCCACTTTAATTCCTTTAACCCCATGCTGCTTCATCCACTGCATTTCCTTTTTTCGGGCAATGGCCGTGTTCATTTTGTTGATGGGCGTTTGAGGGGCATCATTAAAAGAACCGTTGGAATTGTACCACAGGAATACGCCAACGCCTTTCGAAGCGGCATATTTAATCAATTCCTCCATGCGCTTGTAGCCGATGCGCTGGTCCCACAAAGCATCTATTAAAATAAACTGGTAGCCTAGCTGGTGCGCCAGGTCTATGTACTTTACCTGGTCGTCATAGGTCATGCTATTGTCCTGCCACATGATCCAGCTCCAGGTTCCTTTGCCGTATTCATATTTTGCAGATGGCTCGTAGAGTGGCTCCACCACATCGTACGCAATGGTGGTCTCTACGATTGGCTTCAGGCCCTGGCCCACTGTGATGGTTCGCCAGGGGGTGGTTGCCGATAAGCCTATGGCTGCTCCGGTGCTTCCGAAGCCGTTATTCTCCGTCTGGTCCGGAAAAGCTATCGTGTACGTTCCGTCAGGCGTCGGGTCACTTAAGTGAGAGCCACAGTAAAGGCCTCTAACGCCGGTTTCTGAAACAAGCGCCCATTTTTCCCCTAGCCGAAAAAGACACGGGAACGTATAGCCTAGCCCATTTGCCGACCGGGCAGCAATGTCTTTCTCCACCTGGTAGCCTTCTTCATAACTTGGCTTCGTTCTGGCAAAACCCACCATGGATTTGGACTGCGGGGTTAAAAACCCTTTGGCATGCTGAGGAAAGTTAAATCCGGTAGCCTCTTTTTCTACTACAAGCGCTCGCGGGTCTCCTGATTCCGGAATATGGTATCTAAAGGCAATGTCATTATTACTCACCCTGAAAACCACATTCAACACCTTCTTGTCTTTGTTGGCAAACGAACATACCAACTCATTGGCGAGGTAGTGGATTTCAGACTGCTTTATTTTATCCTGGCTATACTTGTGGTCAATCGCATTCTGCTTACTGCCCAGAAGGGTCATTTCATTGGAATAATCAATCAAGTTAGTCTCCAACCCTAAAGGTGAATCCTCCAGAATCGTTTCGCCTGAAAATGTTACCCGATATTGCGGCCTGCCATTTTGCGTAAATACTTCTACCTGTAACTTATTGTCAGGACTGCTAACTTTTGCCTGTTGGGCCTGAGCCAGCACAGGAAGGAGTACCACTAAATAAAGGATGTAGTTAAATGCTCTGTTTCCGCTTTTTCTTTTCATTAGCATGTGGTGGTTGTGCTGCTTGGATAAGTGATTTTACAACTGGTTTCGCCTGGTTTTCTCTGTCGAAAAGCAAGGTGTAATCTGTCCGCCCCCTGACCGGCCAGTTATTTTTCCAGGACTGTCCGTCATTTACTCCCCAGAGCGTTACTCTGTCGATCTTGTCCTGGTGCTTTATAAACAGATTAAAGAAGCCCAGGTAGCGCTCTGTAAAAGCCTGGCTCACTGAATCGGGCAGGCCGTTGGCATAGGGGTTCATTTTCTGCTGATATTCGTAGGTAGCAGACACTTCAGCGCCTGCGTTTTCCCAGGGAGATGGGAGCACCGAGAGGTCCAGTTCTGTGATCATTACTTTCACCCCCAGGTCTGAGTATGCCAGTATGCTTTTTTCAAACTCATCGATGGCCGGATGTTTCAGGCCAATGTGTCCCTGCATCCCGATGCCGTCTATCTGCACCCCCTGCTCCTGAAGCTTCTTTACCATAGCTACCACCCCACTTCTTTTTCCCGGCAGGGCCATAGAGTAGTCGTTGTACATCAGCTTGGCATCAGGGTCGGCATCATGGGCAAACTGAAATGCCAGTCTTACAAAGTCTTCGCCAATGATCTCGTAAAATTTACTCTTCCTCCAGGAGCCATCATCCAGAATCGCTTCATTTACGACATCCCAGGTATGGATGCGGCCCTTGTACCGGCCAACCACTGTGTAGATGTGGTCCTTCATGCGCTGCACCAGCACCTCCCGGGACACATCGTTGCCCTGGCTATCTGTAAAAAACCAGCGTGGTGCCTGCGAGTGCCAGATCAGGGTGTGGCCATTGATATGCATGTTGTTTTGTTCGCCAAACGCCACAAACTGGTCAGCCAGTTCAAAGCGAAATTCACCCTCTACGGGTTGAAGCATGCCGCTTTTCATACAATTTTCGGCTACCACGGCATTGAAATTCTCTTTCACTACTTGCACAGCAGCAGCATCGTTCCCCATTATCTGCCGCTCATTAAGAGCGGTACCGATGTAAAACTTGTCTTTATAGGCATCCTTCAGCGTCAGTTCGCTGGTTTCTGGTGTTACTACCTTACAGGCAACGCTCAAAATGCTTAATAAAAGCATCGTTACTACTGTACCTAACCAATATCTTTTATTTTCCATTTTTATATTTTTTTCAACTCAATATTACAGGCAAATGCTTTCGGAAGCAGGAGAGAATATCTGTGATCTGACGTACGGTTCTTCTACCTGATGTTTGTTTTCCACTGGAACTCCCATGCATTCATCAATACGAACATTCGTTCAGTTACCGATATACAAATCTATTTAACTCAACCGTAACGGGAGCAACTTTACATTACAGGTCTTTTCCGCTATGTTACATACACGCATCTGGCTGTAACATACATTTAACCTGATGTAACATTATGGCCAAATCTCAATACACTTAGTACATTCAAGTAAAATATGTCATATGTAATCCGGACCAGCAGCATCAGGAGCAGAAGAGGTCTCCGAAGGGCCGTTTTGATTAGAATAATTCCAAAAGACAGCCTTTACTGGAATGTACTTAGCTACTTTATTAGGAGCTTTCTTGTCGTACGAAAATTCTCACCACTTATCTCCAATACATACATGCCCTGGCCGAGGCCCGTCCTGATCAGA
The DNA here is from genome assembly GCF_014332515.1 of Pontibacter beigongshangensis. GTDB lineage: Bacteria > Bacteroidota > Bacteroidia > Cytophagales > Hymenobacteraceae > Pontibacter > Pontibacter beigongshangensis. The sequence continues at coordinate 24,207 of NZ_VFSD01000029.1, forward strand.
CTTTCTCCATAGCGAAGGTTCTGCTGCCTAAACACCTGTTTTCCGCTTAGGGTATAAATTGCAATCTGGTAATTATTAATAAAAGGAGAATTCAGGAGAACCGTAAAAGTACCCTTGTTCACGGGATTGGGGTAAGTCTCCAATACATCGCCCAGGTCTTTATTCTCTAATTCAGGAACTGAGGCCAACGCATTGCAGCTGGCTACCGGAACATTGGTGCCGGCGTATTGCGCAAACCAGCGTTTAACCGGTGCTGCACAGGCTTCCCAATTATTGTAATAGGCCACTTCCCCATTCGGGTCACCCCGATCCAGCAGGTTGTCGGGGGCAAGCACGTTCCAGCTTACATTGCCGGATTGGTTCAGAATATAGTTCAGGTTCGCACCAAATCCATCGCCTTGAGCTATACCGGTGGTGGCCTTGCCCCAGGCGCCATATCCTTCGGGTGCCCAGTCTGTTTCGGTAACAGCGATCGGGGCAAAATCGGCCACAGGCTTTACATGCTCGTCCCACCCTTTCTGAAAAGCCTGGTAGTTCCGAATGCCTCCCCAGTAGCCGGGGTAAATATGCACAGCGTAGCCTATGTTACCTCCGGTAATTCTGTTGTTTGCATAGCCTGCATAATGCGATTGCCAGCCCGTACCTGGTATCCAGCAAATGTTACTGGCACCATTATTCCGGATGATATCCACGAGTGGTTGGAAATAGTTTTTCAGAGCGTCGAAATGAGCTTGTGAAGTCTTTCCCCAAACACCGTTTGTACCCAGAATCTCTACAGGCTCGTTTGCTAACTCAAACATGACATGGTCTGCATTCCTGAGCCCCGGGTGCTGAGACAAAAACGTCCAGATTGTTTTCAGATAACTGTGATACGCATCATTTACGGCAATTCGCTCCGGACATACGCCCGGTGGGCGAAGGATGACATACATGCCTCTTTCCCTGGCATGGTTAATCAACGGGATGATGACCTGGTCGGTATAGGTCACCAGCCTGTCGTAACTGAACCTGGAGATATTGTTCTCCGGAATGGGAGGCCCGGGCGTGTTGGTCCAGTAAGGGTCTATGTGAAGCCTGATGTAATTGAGGTGCCAGCCGTCTTCTGTATTGGTGAGCCTGTCCATAATAGCCTTATTATAGGCCAGCGCACCTGGCACATTGTAATTATCCCAGGTGCAGTACCTGGAGCTAAACCCATACTGACAGCCATTAAACCAGGGGCTTGCCGTTATGGCCACACCATGCAGCACTACATTATTGCCGCAATTATCTTTCAGGTTCCGGCCTTCCACATGCAGCGGAGGCAAGGGCATGCCCGGCCAGGCCATCACCTGAAAAGGGAGCAGCCCCCATGCTGCTACCAGAAGTAAAAAGTGAAGCTTTTTCAAGGATTCGGGTTTTAAGGTAATTCCCAGAGATGGATGCCCTTATAGCTTCCCGGAAGTCTAAATTTTAGCGCCCCGGGAAACAGGGCATAAATGCCAGGATACCAGACTTTTTTAACAGCAAGGCTTATGTGCGAAAGGATGATTATGTTAAGAGGTGCGCCGTAATTCATTTCCAAATTATTCCAATCAAAACTGACCTCCGGAGCTGCTGCGGCGGCAGCTCCGGAGAGCGACAGGTTTCGCCTGCATGTACCTAACACAACTTCAGTAATTATTCAGCAGACCCGCCCTGAGTGGAAGCGGGAATTTCCGAGATGGTGTATTCAGAGAATCGGGAGGCATCTACTGGCTTGAACAGCAGCTGTGAAAACACATACAGGTCGTTTTTCCAGACCTTAAAATCGTGGCCGCCTGGCTCTACGTAAAAGATGTGTGGTACCTGGTTACCCGTAAGATACTCGTGCGTGCGTGTGCTGATTCGCATCAGATTATCGTCTGTCCCACACGAAATCCAGAGCAGCTGCAGCTTCTTTTTGGCTTCTGCCAGATCAGGAAGCAATTCCTGAGGGGCTTTGGTATTGGGTGCTGACGAAAACCCGCCTACCCAGGCGAACTTATCCAGGTTGCCTAAGCCGAAGTTCAACGACTGGCCGCCCCCCATCGACAAGCCCGCAATAGCACGACGCTTCTGATCTTTATGGACAGGATAATTCTTTTCGATGAAAGGGATCAGGTCGTGGAGCAGATCCTTCTCAAAATTGGCAAAGGCCTGTACTTTGGTGCTGTCGAAGATATTTCCCACCGGCCGATCATCTGCCATGGCCCGGCCATTGGGCAGCACCACGATCATGGGCTCAAGTTTGCCCTGGGCATACAGGTTATCCAGGATAATTTGTGGCTGGCCATTCCGTAGCCACTCATACTGATCACCGCCAATCCCGTGCAACAGGTATAAGACGGGATATTTCTTTTTTGTGGAATAACCGGGCGGGGTATAAACCAGTGATGTGCGTTTTACGCCTACTGATTTTGAATCATAGGTTACCGTATCAATTTTCCCTTGCGGAATATTTGCCTGTAGCTGATCGAACCCCTGTGGGGCCATTTTTTCTATGGATTGTGCCCATGTCAAACATGTACATAAAAATACATAGAGAACTGTAAGTGCAGGTTTTTTCATAGTCTCAGTTGTTAACTTCTCATTTAAATTCAGTCTTTAAACCATTCTTCAATTGCATGACTTCTGTCGTCATAGTCATGCGCAATTATTTAAATAAAAACGACCCTCCGCAGCCTGCTTTTCTGCTGCTGCTGCTATAAACAATTTCAGTCACATCAACGCATCTTATGTTATATTGCGAAGCCAAGGCAGGCCTGGAGCAGCAGCAGCAGTAGAACATTCCGGAGGACCTTTTTCATTAGAATAATTTAGAGCCAGGCATCTTATCTGCTCCTGATGCCTCTGGCAAGACTTGCTCTATGGCTGCTACTCAATCTTTCGCCCCAGTAAGTTCCCCGCATCCTTTACGCTTACAGACTGATGTTACGCCTAAATTACTATGTGAGGGAAAGTCCCCCTTTGAAGGGGGTAAGGGGGATGTTTCACGGGCAACAGAAAACCCAATTTACACTGCCACTAAAGATAATAATTCAGAAATTTTGATCTCAGGTGTAAGTCATCCCCCTACCCCAAGGGGGACAAAAACTTCTTGTGTAACATCGTTAATACTTACTTTTTCCGCCTAACTCCTACCCTGCTAAGTGTTAGCAATAAGAATCTGCTGCTTTACAGCAACATCATCTTATTGCTAACATATCCATTCATAACAGGTTATCTGGCTCCCTTCAATCCATCTGCGAAGCCTGAGTAAGCGGGCTTCCGGTTCAGGCCTGATGTCCAGAGGCCGGTTGGGTCTGCGGTTGGGCTCCAGGTGGTAATGCCGTAGCGTTTGCCGGCAGGAATTATCTGCATGTATGTTTCCACCACATACTGATACATTTCTTTCTGAGCGGCATAGTGAGCTTCGGTGGCTCCGTTGGCAACACCCAAGGTGACTTCAAATTCGGATATTCTTATTTGTTTGCCGGTAGCGGCAAGCAATTCCAACATCTCTCTGATGCCGTCTTTGTTCGTGTCGATGCCGATGCGCATTTGTGTGTCTATACCGTCTACGGTGGCGCCCTGGCTTTCCAGGTACTCCACGTATTTTATAAGTTCTCTGCATTTATTCAGGTTGCTATGCAGGTTGTTGTCGCTTATAAAGAGCAGATCGCTGGCTTTGCCTTGTTCCCTGGCCAGCTTAAATGCTTGCGCGGCATAGTCGCGGCCCATGTAGTCCTGCCAGTAAAATTCGTCGCCGGCCAGATTTGCTTTACCCGCTCCGGTTTTGAGTTCAGCAGGGTTAGCATCGTCTAACGGCTCTTTCACCACATTCCAGGCATTCACGTAGGGCGACAAAGTTTTCACCATGCCAGAAATCCAGTGCTCCATGTGGTCCAAAAGAATGGCCTTTTTCTCTTCAGGCGTTTTCTCGACCACGGTAGTTTCGCCACCGGAGGTGGCACCTTCCATGGTCAGTACCACTTTATCGATGTACACGGTTCCGGCAAATTCGCCATAGCTGATCACAAAGCGGTTTCTGGTTTCTGCGTTAATAGTGGTGGCAAGCTGCACATGCTTCCACTCGGTCGTGACACTCACCTGCCCAAATCCGTTCGAGCTAAAATCGGAGCTTTGCATTTCCGGCCTGATAACACCTTCTGCCGTGCCTTTTACCCAAAAACTCAGGTTATAGACCTTGCCATTCTGCAACGGCCCGCCGGGTAATTCATAAAGCGTTTGCACCTCCCAGAAGCCACCTGTTTTGGATGGGTTTGTTACCCAGAAGGCCTTTCCACCCTGTACTCCCATACCTGCTTCAGTAACTCCTCTGGTGGAGCCGTTACCCCATCCTCCAAATCCTGATCCTGTCTCAAAATCACCGGCGGGCACCAGGTTGTTCACAATGCGCTCGCCCTGGGTATCGTACACATAAAAGTTTTTGGCATCCAGCAAATAGGTCACACCAGGCTGATACCCTAAATCGAAATGAAGTCTGATTTTATCGCCCTGAAAATCGCGGATTCTGAACTTTATTTCCTTCCAGCCGGGGGTGGTGGCAAATGTTGCCGTGGCCTTGCCGGTTTTCATCCAGTCTACTTCAGGTGTATTGTTGTTCAGTCCTTCAAACGCTACCCGTCCTTCTCCAGGCTTGTCGGACTTTATGTACAGGATCACTTCATATTCTTTTCCGGGCGCTACGGTAATTTCCGGGCTCACCAGTTGCAGGTCCTGCGGTTGCGAAGCGCCGTTGCCGGAAACCAGTTTCACTGCTTTTCCTCTGCCCATTCCTTCATTCTCCACTACAGAAACACCGGTGGTTGTGCTCCACCCCTGCAGCGTTCCGGACGTTAGCCCGGTAAGGTTCAGAGAATTTATGAAGGCAGGCGACTCTACGATCAGAGGTGTCAGCAAGCCCTTCAGGTAAGCGGCATTCTGGTTCAGGTGCCAGGTAAGCGACTGCCCGTAAACACTGGCACCGGCCGTTTTTACTGTAGAAACCAACAGTTCGGCATTGCCCAGGCTAAGACTTCCGTTTGATTGCACGATGGCACCATGGTTCAGCTCGGTCCGTGGCGTAACTTCATCAAAATTTCTGTTAACCAGCCTGTACATGACTCCTTTCGCCAGGTAGTCGGCGGAGGCAATACCCGCTCCTAGCTTAAACTCAGGATTGGCTTCCCTGTTGACGTAAGTTTTCAGGTCACCATAGGCATCTATCGCCTCCTGTGCCTCAAAACTCAACGGTTTCTCCACATGGTACTCGAGAGGCTCGTGCTCACAGGCAGTTGCCATTACCAGACCCGTAACGCAAAGCCATGTTCTATATAAATGTTTCATATCCTTCTAAATAACAGTTATAAATATTATTTGAGCACCGGAGAAAATGTTTCCATGGTAACCCCTCGGTTCCTCATAACCAGGATATCGGTAGAGGTAATCTGCATATGATTAAAGTCCACTTTATAATCTAAGTAGAGCGCATCGCGGTCTGTATTGCCCCAGCTGTTCTTTTCTCCCTTTTTCACGAACTTCCCGCTACCGGTAACGCTGTAATCAGTAGAAGTGGAAGAAACCACGCAGTTGCCCTGCTCATCAAAAGTCAGCGTTAACTTAACATTGATATTGCTGCCTTCGGGGTCTTTGTAAATAACCGGGTACTCTAGCTGGGTCAGCGACTGGGTGGTTAGTTTAACTACTTCGTCGTTCTCCACATATTGCTTTTCCCGTACAATGGTCTGGTTAAGCGACGTATTGCCGTTTTTGCCTACTATCACATCCTTGCCCCGGCGCAGGTAAAATCCGTGCCATGGGTTAATGTACTTTACAGCGTACAGCACGAAATCTTTGGGAGCCACACTCCAGTCTCCGGCTACTACCCTGTTTGGATGGGCAACCAATGGCGTACCGGATAAAATAGAGTCGGCATTCTCCACGCTGGTCATGCGCATCGGGATAACATAGGTATTTTTTAAGGCCTGCGGGTCTGCAAAGAACTCCGGCGTCAGCTCTATTTCTAACCCACCAATTAACTTGCCACTCGGAATCACAATCTTGTCTGATGTTAGTTTATAGTAACTGGCGGGCATAGTCTTTATGTCGGCGCCATTCGGGTTAAACAGCAGGTTGTTGCTAAGGGTGTTATCTATTGTTACCCCGATTGTAACCTCCTTTTTATTATCATAAACGCCTCCCGTAGTAGCCATTATCTGAAACTTGCGCTGGTTATCAAGGGAGGTATCAAAGATATCTTCTCCCAGGGTAATGGTCCTGACAGGGTACTGATAGGCAAAATAGGTGGTCTGGTATTCGTAATCCGGATACACCCATTCCTGATTCTCGCATGAAGTCAGGATGGCAAGTAAGGCTACCAGCTTAAAACATATATTTTTCATTTTCTTACATTTTGTTAGGTGAATTTTCGGTGAAAGCGACAGATTTTGTCTGCTCTTACCAGCCATTGTTTTGTGTTAAAGCATTAAACTTTAATATTTCGCTGTAAGGAACAGGGCCATGCATCATATGCTCATTAAAGATTCTATCCTCCACCAGTATAGTCTGATGGTTTCCTCCTACAATCTCAACACCACGGGCCGGCTCGTTAATATTGGACTTCCACCGGCGTAAATCCCAGAAACGGAAGCCTTCAAAACTCAGCTCCAAACGACGCTCATTCTTAATTAACTCACGCATGGCATTCTGATCAGATCGGATCGACTCCAGGTAATTGTCTGGCTGGGTAATGCCGGCACGTCTTCTGATATTAGAGATTACATCATAAGCAGAGAACCCGTAAGCGCCGGTTCCTGAAGGGCCCCAGGCTTCGTTAGCAGCTTCGGCATAAGCCAGGTAAAGTTCTGTATACCGGATACGGGGCTGATAACGTGGCTGCGTGTTGGTAGACTGCGGGTTGAGGTTCACATCCTGACGGAGCAGTTTCTTTAAATAGTAACCAGTGCGTGTAGAAGTTTCTACCTTTCTCAGGGCATCGTTGGTTGTACCATCTGCTGCCGTTACCACTGTAGAATTGTTAACGCCGGCTGTGCCTCCGTTTACCAGGATGTAGCGTGTTAAACGCGGGTCGCGGTCGGCATAAGGAGCAGCAGGGTTAAAATTGCTGGAGGCATGCGAGATCGGAAACCCGTTGCTCATCGGGAAGGCGTCTACCAGGTTCTGTGTAGGATTAATCCGGCCACTGCCAAAAAGTGTAGGGGGGAAATGCAGTCGTTCAAGGTCATTGCTCTGGCCAAGGTCCGTCCTCCAAAGAATCTCCCGAGGATTAGCACCCGATGCCAACGCGGCGATCTCTGCTGTTTCGGCATACCAGGTCCCACCTTTAGGGTCCAGCCCGTTTATACCTCCATTCAGCTGCAGCACTTCGCCGGCATATCGGGCCGCATCCTCCCAGGTGGTGGTGTTGCCGGCACTATAGGCAGGGCTTGCAGCCAACAGAGCCGCCTGCGCTTTAATGGCTTTTGCAATACGGGCTGTCATGCGCTGCCGGGCATATTCTCCAAACACACGATCGTACCTGTCTACCACATCTACCTCCGGACCATTGCGGTATTTTTCAGGAACCTGAGAGATGCTGGCTATTTTAGTGTAGTCTAGCGGAAGGAGTTCCTCTGCCTGCTTCAGATCGCTGTAGATTTGTTGCATACAAGCCTCAAACGTATCGCGCGGTTTGTTAAAGTCAGAATCCTTATCCTCGGGCTCCAGTACAATCGGAACCCCCAGCAGGGTACCTCCGCTCCAGCCGGCATGGTTCTGCAGCAAATGATACATGAACAGTGCCCGGAGCCCGTAGGCTTCCCCTTTCATCCGGTCTCTGAACAGCATACTCACATTCGGATCGTTGGCCCACTGCACTTTGTCAACCTCCCGCAGCATAATGTTCAGGTACTGAATGGCTGCTTTCGCGTTTGTCCACTGGTTAAACGGGTCCATGTTAGCTGCCCATTGCCCGGTAGCGGCTCTCAGGTAGTTGTTGTTAACGTCATTACTTACCGCATCATCCGTTGCCACATCGTTAAAGGAGTATCCGTTGGTGGGGATACGTGCGTATCCGTTCAGCAGAATTCCCTGCGCAAATATGGGCTCTCCATGCATGGCATCAATCTCCCGTATGTTCTGGTTGGCAGGTTCGAACATATCCTCACAGCTACTAAAGGTAAAGGCCACTGCTAAAAAGAATATTAACTTCCTTTTCATATTTTCTAAATTTTAAATTCTTGTTAGAATAATGCTTTCACACCTACATTATAGAAGCGGGTTTGAGGAGCACTACCCACATTCATCTCCATTAATTCACGTTCTTTAGAGAGCGTGAGTAGGTTGAAGCCACTGGCGTATACACCCAATTCTCGGATAAAGGAGTTTCCTAAAACGCTCTGAGGCAGATCATATGAAATCTGCACCTTAGGCAAGTCAAATCTGTTACTCTTATATAGCCAGAAGTCCGAATTTCGGAAATTGTTGTTTCTGCCTAAGGTGGTCAGGCGCGGATAGGTGGCCGTGGCCTTGGTATCTTCGGTCCAGCGCTCACGTGCTATCTCAGAATACTTGTCTTCGCCAGCCATCCAGAAATAGGAGCTGTTCTTCATGGCATGCGCACCAAAGCGGCCAAGTCCTAAGGCAAAAAAGGTAAAGTTTTTCCACTTAGCTGTCAGGTTGAGGCCCAATGTGAGCGGCGCTCCATACCATCCACCCCTTCCCAGAAAAATTTCATCCTGCGCATTAATCTGCCCGTCGCCGTTCTGATCCTTGTATTTCAGGTCGCCTGGTCTTACCTGACCGAAAGTCTGTATTGGGGAGTTGGCTATGTCTTCATCATCCATAAAAAAGCCTTCGCTTTGTAAGCCCCAGATGGCATCCAGCGGTCTGCCTTGTCTGTTCTGGAATTCATCTTCGTACAGCTCTGCCCGTCTGGTGGCTTTGGTCTTATAGTAACTTCCTACAAACCCTAACGTCCAGCCTACGTTCCCGAGCTGTTTGTTCAGGTTCATGTTAAAATCGTAACCTACCCTACGGTCGTTGTTATAGTTCACATAGGGGATAAAGGACGAGTTGGGCCAGCCTGTTGTGAAGTAACTCGGATATAAGGCAGATGCCTGCACCACATTTCCGGTGATTTCGTTGGCAAAGAATGCCCCTTCCATGGTCAGAAAACCTTTGAACAAAGACACTTCGGCCCCTACATTCACTTCATCCCTCCTGGCAAAAGTCAGATCCGGGTTCGATCCGCGTCTTGAGTCGGTGGTCCTGTTAAGGGAGCCGTCCCGCCAGCTGTACCATGCCCCGTCTGTCTGGGTATAGGCCGCTGTATACAGGTAATAGTCCGGGATATTCAGGTCGGTATGCAACCTGCCCGCCGACACCGACAGTTTCAGGTTATCCACAACAGAGGAACCTTGCAGAAAATCCTCTTCACTGATGCGCCAGCCAAAAGAAACAGTAGGTGAAAAAGCCTGACGATTAGCCTCCGGCAGCCTGGCAGAATGAATAACCGCTCCGTTGAAATCGGCATAGTACCTGTTCCTGAAATTGTAACCCAGGTGAAGCCCCAGGTTGGCATTGCTCGTTTTATGATACTCTCCGGAGTTTGACCGCTGGAAACCGTTGGCCACCAGCATGGCCGAAATGTTGTGGTGGTCGTTTACTGTGTTCAGGTAGTTTAGCTGCCCCGTTAAAGCTAATGTCTGCCGGTAGGCGCTACCAGTAATATTCTGGACACCCGGCCTGGCATCAGCAGGGCCCCAACTTTCTAGTTTACTTATTTGGTCGTATCCTGCATACCTATTCCACTTGGCTTCGAATACTGTGTATTGGTTATTAAAGGATTGGTTATATGAAGTGGCATAATCAACACCAAAAGTAGATTCAAAGCTTAACCCCTTTAGCACTCTGCTTAGATTTGCACCAACTGCCGTATTAAACTGAAACTGACGGCTGGTATACTGATTGCTTCCTCCGGCATAGATGGCTGCAAACGGGTTTGTCTGGTCTAACTGCGTACCGCCCAGTACGTATTTGCCATCTATGATATTCCTGGTATTGTTCACCATCTGCCACGAAGCCTCATCGTTTTCTTCGATCATGCTGAGTGGAACTAGTGGAGCGAATCTGTTGGGACGAAGCGTGGCAGCGCTCTGCCAGTAGTCTGTATTCACTCCCCGCCCGTTATAGTAGATAGCAGAAGCATCTACTTTCGCATAAATATAATCGGTTATATCCACATCAACATTTCCGCGCACATTGAAGCGATCGGAATTATTGTTGTCAACAGCTTCGCCGAAGTTCAGTAAGGACCCCTCCGTATTAAACCCGATGTTTGTATAGTAGCGGGCTTTATTATTACCTCCGGTTATTTCTACCGTACCGTCGTGCCGGTTATAGGACTTCTTCAGGTATTCCGATGAGAAATAATTCACATCGTGGTATCGGTAAGGGTTTGTTCCGGAAGCATGATTGTAGATTTCATCTTCACTATACCTTTCTGTCAACCCATCATTCCGTAGCGCCTCATTAAAGAGCGTCATGTATTCTGCTGAACCGAGGTAATTTGGGTAGCTTTTGGGCACATGTACCCCGCTGTTTACCCTGGCCCTAATCCGGAGAGGTTTAGCCTCGCCTCTTTTTGTAGTGATGTATACAACCCCCTTGGCGCCACGGCTACCATAAAGTGCAACCGCTGACACACCCTTCAGAAAAGTAATCTGTTCGATTTCGGTGGGCATCACGCTTCCCGCATCACGGGGTACTCCGTCTACCAATACCAGGTAACTATCCATGCCCCAGATGTTGCCATGGAAGCCATTTACCAGACCCTCCATATTCTCCATGCTGGAGATGGTATAGTTTTTTTCCAGCATGTCGGCCACGTTGATAACGGATACGTCTCCGTGCAGGTCGTTTCTGGCTACCTGCCGATGTGCTACCTGTACTGGTCTGGAATTCCGGTCCAGGTCTATGGTAATGTCGGTTAAGTCCGAAGTCGCCACAACAGACGCTGATTTGTACCCGGCGGCATCTACCGTCAGGATAGCATTGGGGGAGGTGCTGATGGTAAACGCGCCTAAGGAGTCTGTAACGGCATTACTGGTATTGTCCTGTCCATTTTTAACCAGGACACCACTAAGCGGCTTTCCTTTTGCATCCCGAACGATCGCCTTCACATTAATTCTATCAGAGGTCTGGGCATGCAGCATTACGGGCAATACCGTGATCAGAGCACCAAGCACCACTTTTTTATATAAGTATTTCATATGTTCAGTTTTAAACTTCATAACTTCATATAATGACTGGTATTACCAACCTGGATTCTGACCAAATTCCGGATACATGTTCACCTCGCTGTTCTTAAGTGGTAACCAGTAGTGCTTTTCACTGAACTTGCGTTCCAAAATGACCGCCTCTCTTATATTCGCTACCTTGTTTTGTTTAGGATCCTGGGTGTTAAACTCCCCTACCCGGTCAAATTCAATCGATTTCTTGAGTGTATAAGGGCTTTCTATTAACTGTAACCAGCGGCGAAGATCATTAAAGCGGTGTCCCTCAAAGGCAAGCTCCACTGCGCGCTCGCGTCTTAGCTCAGCCATAAACGCATCCATGGAGCCCTGAAACTTGCCAGCCACCTGCCCTACTCCGGCTCTGTCGCGAAGAACATTGATAGCCTCCACTGCATTCTTACTGTAGCCAGGAGCTTTGCCGGTAGGAGAGCCGTAGGCCTGTGCAGCTGCCTCAGCATACATCAGATAGATGTCGGCTAATCGCATGTAGGGGATTTTTATGTGCAGGCTGTTACCATAATCGAAGCCACCGTCGTACCTGTTAGCCGTTCTTGGAATGAATTTGTACAGCAGGTACCCCGTGCGGCTGCCAGTAGCCACGTTTCTGTAATTACCGCCGGTGTATAGGTTCGCATACCGGATAGTAGGATCCGTGCCTGCAGGAAGGCTTCCCTGCACTGTTTTCACACCATCATACACAATGTCATGGTAAAACCGTGGGTCGCGGCCACGCCAGGGGTACTCAGGATCGTAACCAGACTCCGGATCAGCCTTTGTTATATCTGTGATAGGCAGCCCGTTTGCCATACCATAGTAGTTTACATAATTGGATGTTGGCAGAAAGCTGATCGTCTCATCTGTCAGCAGTGGGGATGGCTGGTACTGCTTGCTTGTATTCCAGTTCGATCCGTTTGCTCCCCATGTGGGCGAACGGAAAATGGCCTCCGTGCCTCCCGGCATCCGCCAGTTCTGCCCTGTGGTATAAAAGTTACTTGAATACTGGGCAAAAGGAAGCAGGGCATATTGGGTTTGCCCGCTCTCTACCAGGTTCAATAACTCACCAAACGTTTCAGCGGCTTTTTTGCTCAATTCCTGGTCATATGTCTTGGTTCCTTTGGACACCTGGTTCATCAGGGGGCTTGCGGCCCAAAGCTGATTTTTCCCTAAATAACCCAGCGCCATGATCTTGTTGATGCGCAGGTCATTCTTGCCAAGTGTTCTTCTGCCTGCAGTGGTGTTGTCCCAGTTTATGGGGAGTAAGTCCGCCGCTGCCCTGAAATCCTGCGCCGCACGTTCTGCGCATTCCTGGTAACTAAGCCGGGGCAGCCGTAAGGGCTGATCAGAAGGAAGCACATAATCGATGTAGGGGAGGCCTCCGAAGTATTGCATAAACTGGAAATGAAACCAGGCTCTGAAGAAAAGGAGTTGCCCTTTTATGAGTTTTTTCTCTTCTTCGGTGGCATCTGTCATTTTATCCAGGTTCTCAAGTCCGATGTTGGCTTTGCGTATGCCATACCAGCCCAGTGGCCATAGCCTTTTCTGCATCCGGTCGTTAGAGATGGTGCTTGGATTGCCGCCGCCATCCATCCAGCCGGCGCCCCAGCCGTCATGCTGCCGCTGCCATCCCCAAAAATCTCCGTTCTCTATTTTAACTATAAAGTGGAAAGTCTGGGAGGTAGACTGAATTTCGTCGTCTCCCCAGTTCCAGGAGTTGGTCCAGTAGGCATTGGTAAAGTCTGGCACGCAGTGGTAAAGCTCTTCCGTAAAGCCCTGAAAATTAACAAAGTTTCGAAAGGCATCATCCTGAGACACAACAGAATCAGGTGTTCTTTCCAGGTATTCTTCGCAAGAGGCAAACAAGATTAAACTCAGAGCAAAACTTCCTCTTACAATATATTTCAACAACTTTTTCATGATAGTTTAAATTAGAAAGTGATGTTTGCGCCCAGGTTATATCTTTTTACAGTAGGGTAAGCTCCCTGAGAAGCCCATCCGGTACCTGCAAAATTCGATTCTCTGTCGTCAGGCATCTTCGTCCATAAAAGCAGGTTGTTACCATTTATGAAAATCCTCATGTTGTTTATCCCCAGGCTCTTTATAAATTTAGCCTCCAGGTTGTAAGCGATTTCCAGGTTTTTCAGACGGATGTAGGAACCATCAAACATGTATTGATTGCCTCTGTAGTAACCGGCTGGCGTAGAGATCCAGCGCGGCAGTGGGGTATCGGCGTTCATGTTGTCTTTAGACCAGTAGCTGCCTTCGTCGTACACCACATTGTTCTGGGAACCGAAGCTATTGAACACCACCTGCCGCGTTACGTTATTCACGCCGTAAAACTGCACAAAGCCGCTAAAGCCTTTCCACTCAAACCCTAGGGTAGTGTTGTAGGTGTTTTCCGGATTGCCGGAATACCCGTAAGGAATGTTGTCCTGGGCATCGATCACACCATTGCCATCAAAGTCTATGATGTGGTAATTCCCTGGTATCTTTTCGCCGTCGTTTTGGTTGTGGATAGTGCTGCCGTACAGTTCATCCCAGGTGTTATAATAACTATGGCTTACATGCGAAAAAGCCTGGCCTATCCTTTTTTCTGCTCTCTTTAAATAATCAGGAAGCAATTGCGGGTCGTCGGCGTAAATCACTTTGTTTCTGGCATGCGTCATGTTCATGTTAGACCACAGGCGTAAGCCATTGCCAAACTGGTAATTCAGGTTCAGTTCATATTCGAAACCCTGGTTCTGCACTTCGCCCAGGTTGGCTGTGGGAGCCTGTGTACCGTAATAGGAAGGAATGGCACGGCTGCCACCTGGTAACAGAATCTCCTTGCGCCTGTCGTTGAAATAATCAATGCTACCTTTTACAAAGCCTTTCAAAAACTCAAATTCTAAACCTACGTTTCCTTTTGTCACCGTTTCCCAATGCACGTCCGGGTTTCCTACATCGGTTTCTCTGTACCAGGTATAGGGGCTTTGCTCACCGCCCTCTCCCAGCACACCCAGCTGAGCGCGTCCTGCATAGGCCCAGTTCGTCATAAAGAGCCATCGCCCTTGCACATGATCATCCCCGATCTGCCCGTAGTTGGCCCTGATCTTGAGGTAATCCAGGAAGGTGATGTTTTTCATGAAATTCTCATTGGAGATCATCCAGCCGATGCCGCCAGACTGGAAGAAGGCGAAACGGTTTTCTTTGCTGAATTTTTCTGAACCGGTGTAGGCCCCGTTGTACTCAAACATGTACCTGCCGTCGTAGTTGTAGGTGGCACGGTACACCCAGTCCTCCCGAACGCGCGGCACTTCACTTCCGGTAGCATACTCGTTGCGGTTCACCAGGCCCATAGAAGTAATGTTGTGCTTCTGCCCAATGGTGGTGGCATAGTTAAGCTGTGCCTGGTAGAACAGGCGGCGTTGCGAGACGTCGTTATTCACGGCCCCGGCAGTGGTAGTCCAGGCTACCGGCTCCTGAAAATCAAACCTGTTGTTGGTGTCGAAAGCCTCCCGGTAGTACACCTGGCCGGTGGCCGGGTCGATCCACTTCTGCTGGGTAGGGTTGTTCGAGTCGTTAATGCCTCTTTGGGCTTCTACAAAGGTGTTATCGAAGGCGAGGGTACCGGCAAACCTGAGGCCTTTGGTGATGATATCCAGGTTCTGCTCCAGCGTAAAATCTGTGTTCAGGCGCGCGGTTGTGGTAATTCTGGTACCAGTGGTAGCCATTAGCCGCATAGAGTTTTCTGCCCTGCTGGCGATTGGTGCATAATAGCCCCATGAGCCATCAGCATACCGCGGATAAAATACATCGGGGGCATTGTTGTAGGCAGCAATCCAGGAGTTGTATTCATTTACATCTATCCGGGGCCTTTGCTGCACGCCGTAAGAACCGGAAAGGTTACTTTTTAAAACGGTGGTAGGTGTTAGCCTGAAATCCAGGTTGCTCCGTACGTTCATGCGGTTAAAGCCGTAACCGCCCTGATAGCCTCTGTTATTGTCGTTCACCTTAAAAAGGTCGTTTTCCTGCAGAAAGTCTACACTGGTAAAGTATTTTACAAGTTCGGTTCCGCCACTTACGTTGAGACTGGCGTTATAAGACATGGCGTAATCCTTAAACAGCTCTTTCTGCCAGTCGATGTTAGGATAGCGCTCCAGTTCCTCAGCGTTGGCCGGATTCCGGTACCTTTCAATAACTGCCTGCGGAACATAATTTGCCCAGGCTTCGGGCTCCAGCGATAGCTCGTTTTCGATTACACGGTTCCGAACCTGGTACGTGTCATAGGCATCGGCTTTGCCTGGCATTCTGGAAGGTGATTTTAAAGTGCTCTGCACCCTGGCCCTGATCAGGGCTTTTCCTTCTTTTCCTCTCTTGGTAGTGATCAGGATAACGCCATTGGCTCCCCTTACGCCATACACCGCAGTAGCCGAGGCATCTTTAAGTACAGACACAGACTCAACCGAGCTGATGTCCACACTGTTCATGGGCCGTTCAATGCCATCTACTAAAACCAATGGATCTGCTCTGTTCCAGGTACTGCTTCCACGAATCAGTATCTGTGGGTCTTCCTCACCAGGCATGCCGCTGCTAGCCATCGTTACCACACCGGGCACGTTACCTGTTAGGGCTGCCCCAATACTTTGCACACCGCCAGACCGTTCCAGCACCTCCCCTTTGGTTTGCGTAATGGCGGCAATAACGCTTTCTTTCTTCTGTTCCCCGTATCCCACCACTACAACCTCACTCAACGTCCTGGAATCTGGCATTAAGGTAATGTTGATCACGCGCTGAGCGCCAACGGCTACTTCCTGTGTTAGGTAGCCTATATAACTAAAAACCAGGATCGATTCGGAGGAAGGTACATTTAACGTAAAGCTGCCGTCAATATCCGTAGCCGTACCGATACTTGCACCTTTCACATATACGCTTACACCCGGCGCACCTTGTTTCTCGTCGTTTAATATAACCTTGCCGGTAATTGTTCTGGTTTGCGGCGGGGTGGCCGGTACACTGGCTGATGAGGCAGCCCGTTCAGCCAGGATAAAAATTTCGTCATGGTTTTTTGGATGGAAACTGTTTTCAGATGCCCATGATACGCCAACCAAAAAACATTGAACAGAAACCCCTATAAATGCATATTTGACCATATGCAGGTTTTGTCGTAGCATTTTTTTCATATAATCATTTTAATTTAAACTATTTGAATGGCTCTTATAATCAACCAATACCACCAACTGATAATCAGCTGGTTAACCAACACAATCATCTAAAGCAGCGCAAAAACAGCCTTCCCGCTAATTTCTAACTGGTGTCTATTCCCATATTGACAGGTATTAAGTTTTATTGATTTTTCTGCACCTCACTTCCCGGCTGTCGTGCAGGCTGTAGCTCTGGCAGTACTGTTATGCAGGCGTCTCAGGAAAATTTGAAAAGAGAGGTGTCCGTAAGGCGCTGCCCCAACTACACGTCTGTAGGAAACCTTGCCTGCCAAAGGCCTTTTGCCTTCTTTCTGAGTATCAGCAACAGGCTGCTCACGCCCACCCCGAAACCTTAGTTTTGTTCATCTTCCCAAACCATTCTAATTACTCCTGATCACCGCCATTATCAGACAGCAGCCCCTGCATCGGTCTTACAACAAAAGACTTAACAGGCCGCCACTTAACAAACATTAGTTTCTATAGCCATGAGCAAATATATTTCATTGGAGCTGATAGCGAACACGATCATGTTACACAGATTATTCGCCATGTTACATTTGCAGAATTTGGTGTTACACGTACTTGTGCCGCTGTAACATTATGGCCAAATTTACATGGGAGGCCGTTTTTCGCCGGCTGTTACAAAGTAGGTCAGAAGCAAGGTGGGAGTTCTGAATTGATAGCCGCCTCTGGTGCCGGACACAAAGGTCGGTTTAAGCATTCATTCCGAATTATTCGAATGAAAATGCCCCTCCGGAGGCGCCGCTGCCTTGATGCTACCTGGTGTTACGGAGCCGATGAAGTATGCTGGCGCTGGTGCAGGAATCTGTGCCGTACCTATGTCTGCCGAATAAAGACGCGGCCGAACCTCTGTAAAATGGCCTGAGGAAGAGTGCAGGTTTGGTTGAGCAAAAAGGCTCAGGTTATCAGAAGATCAGTTTAAAAGGCTGCATATGCCACATAAAGTTTTACAAATAGCCTTGTGTGCTATTATCAGCAGCAGCACCTCCGGAGAGGCATTTTCATTGGAATAATTTGATGGGAGGCACCCAAAGAATATTTTAACTAACATTAGTTATGTATATTGAAAATATTGCCAGCTTATTTTATCTTGGTTATTTGTTAGGCGAAAACTAATTTTAATAAAGGCCTGGCTACACCTTATACTATCTCAACAATTTACTTAATTAAAGGAGCAACGAAATATACTTTGTAGCACTGTCAATAAACTAATCCTGCTAACAGCATGTTGGCAGGATTAACTTATCCTGAGCAGAATTTCATGGCCGGTTAAGCCTGCTGTACACCCCATACCTTTTTTACATTGAAAAAAATATACAAGCTTTTACTGCTGTTATGCTGGACCTCTCATTTGGCATATGCGCAGTCCGGGAAAATGTTCTCCGTGGATGTGGAACTGTCCAACAGCCTCATCTACCAGGTTTTTCAGGATAGCAAAGGCATTATCTGGATTGCCACGGAAGATGGGCTGAACCGGTACGATGGCTCCAAATTTACCATCTACAAACATGACCGGCAGAACCCGCAATCGATCCTTAACAATTATGTGCGCCTCCTGTTCGAAGACAGAAAAGGGCACCTGCTGGCAGGATACTTTAGCGGCCTGCAGGTATACGATCATGCGACAGATACATTTAAGCAAATCCGCCTGTTAAAAGAAGGCGCCGACGAGCACGATGCCCACATCCTGCACATGACCCAGCGCAAAAACGGGGAAATCCTCATCGGGACGGCAGGATTCGGCGCCTTTTCGCTACGGTTTGAGGGCGATGAACCTATCGTACAGCAGATTCCGCAACAGATCCCGGCTAACCTTGTCAACTACCTGTTTGAAGACAGGGATCAGAACCTTTGGGTATCGTCTCAGGACAAAGGACTTTTCAGGGTGGGTAAGGATGGCAGCATCAAAGACTTCCTCAACTCCAAAGACTTACCGAAGAACTCCATTACCGGTATTTGCCAGGATAAGAAGGGCACCATCTATGTCAGCAGCCTGAGCCACGGACTTTTTATCCATACCAAAGCCACCGACGAATTTAAACAGGTTCCCTTTTCACCCTCTCCCAACTTACCTATTACTACAATGCACCTGGGCAACAAGGACGAAATGTACCTGGGCACCGATGGCGAAGGCATAAAAATCTATGACCTGAAGAAAAAAATTATTGCGGAAGGAAATTTCAATGTGGCGACCTTCAATTTCGAAAAATCGAAGGTACATTCTATTCTGGAAGACAAGGCCGGCAACCTCTGGCTAGGCATTTACCAGAAAGGCGTTATGCTGCTCCCGGCCAGCGTCAGCAATTTCAAGTACATCGGGTATAAATCAAGCCACAACAATGTTATCGGCTCCAATGCTGTCCTTTCTATCCTAGAAGACCATGAGGGCACGCTCTGGGTCGGTACCGATAGCGACGGCCTTTATGCAATAGACCCGGATGGAGAACAAAAAGCACATTTCAGCCGCACATCAGACCCCGCCTCCGTCTCCTCCTCCATCATGAGCATTTACGAAGACTCGAACCAGACCCTTTGGCTGGGCTCATACCTGCACGGCCTGGCCAAGCTGAACCGCAAAACAGGAAAGTGCGACTACATCACGACCATCCGCGACAGGAACTCCCACCAGGTGGAGCGTATCTTCAGCATGGTGGAAGACAGGCAGAAGACACTTTGGATCGCCACGATGGGAGCCGGCCTGTTTTCTATGGACCTGCAATCAGAGCAAATTACCCAATATGTTGCCGAACCAGGTTCGGCCGGGGCGAGCATCGACAAGTTTGTGCACAACCGCTGGATTAACTGCCTGCTGCTGACAAGCAATGATAAACTATACATCGGCACCTACGATGGCCTGGGCTGCCTGGACTTGAAAACCAGGAACTTTGCTTCTACACACGGCACCAACCGTTTGCTGCATGGCCTTATTGTTTATTCCTTATATGAAGACAAAAAAGGGAATATCTGGATTGGCACCTCCGAGGGTCTGATGTATCTGGATGGCAGGACCAAAGAAATAAAGGCCTACACCATGGACGACGGGCTGCCCAGCAATGTTGTAACGGCAGTGAAAGGAGACACGGCCGGCCATATCTGGATCAGCACCAACTTTGGCATCACCAAGCTGAACCCCGAGGGCGGCAGCTTTATTAATTATTTTGCCAGCGACGGCCTGCAAGGGAACGAGTTCAGCAGAGGGGCGGCGTTCGTAAACGGCAAAGGGCAGATTTTCTTTGGAGGAATCAACGGCATCAGTTACTTCCACCCTGCCGAAATCCCTGCCGTAATTTCCGCTCCCGGCAAGAAACTGGCAGCCCGCATCACAGGCTTTTATGTGCACAACCAGGCCGTGAAGAAAGGCACGAAATCCGGCAGGTACAACATTGTGGACGCCGCTGTGATGGATGCTGAAAGCTTTCACCTCTCCCACAACGACAACTCCTTTAGTATAGAGCTAGCTACCATGGATTTTGCCAATCCGGAGCGGATAACCTACCAGTACTCGCTGCAGAATGGAGACTGGGTTAGCCTTCGGCCGGGCACTAACACCGTTAACTTTACCGATCTGGCTCCCGGCACTTATCGCTTCCGATTCAGAGCCAAAGATTACAGCCATTACGCCGATGCAAAAGAGGTCTCTATTATCATATCGCCGGCCTGGTATTTTTCTGACTGGGCGAAATTAGTTTACGGGCTCCTGCTGGCCACCGTCGTTTTGCTGGTGGTGCAGCAGATACGCCACCGGCAGCGCACACGCCGGAAGATACAGGAGCATATGCAGGCAAAACAGATCAATGATGCCAAGTTGCAGTTCTTTATCAATATCTCCCACGAGATCAGAACACCCATGACCCTGATCATCAGCCCCTTAAAAAAGTTGATGGCAATAGACAAAGACCCAGGCCGCCAGAGGACTTACACCACCATGCAGCGCAATTCTGAACGGATCCTGCACCTGATTAACCAGCTGATGGACATCCGGAAGATAGACAAGGGGCAAATGCAGCTGAAATTCCAGGAAACCGAGATGGTAGGGTTCGTACAAGAGCTCTGTGCCATATTTGCCGAACAAACCCAGGTCAAGAATATCAAACTCCTTTTCCACCACAACATGGAGCAGCTGCCCGTGTGGGTAGATCCTGATCATTTCGATAAGGTGATCCTGAATGTGCTGTCCAATGCCATCAAATTCACTCCTGAAAACGGCAAAATTGATGTATACCTGTACACTGGCGAAAACAAAACCACTGCAAGTGGGCTATGCCGGTATTTTGAGATAATAATCGCGGATAGTGGCATTGGCATAGAAGAAACAGAGCAGGAAAAAGTTTTCGAATGCTTCTACCAGGTCCGGTCAACCCAAAATCATTTTGTAGGAGGCACGGGCATTGGCCTTCACCTGACCCGATCCATAGTAGATCTCCACTATGGCAGCATCAGGGCCGAAAGCAATACCGAAGGGCCGGGATGCCGCTTTGTGATGCGGTTGCCCTTAGGAAAGAACCACCTGAAAGCCGAAGAGCTGGTAGAAACGCAGCCTCCTGTGCCAAAAGCAGAACCTGCCGTGCATGCTCTGCCAGCACCGGCAATAGATTCAGAAAAAACTAAGGTGAAATCGAGAACCAGGAACCATGTGCTGGTGGTAGATGACGATGATGAAATACGAAAGTATATCTGCCAGGAATTTGCAACTGACTATCACATGACGGAGTGTGCCAATGGGAAAGAGGCCCTGGCCATTTTATTGAATAAAACCCCTGATTTGATTATCAGTGATGTGATGATGCCTGAGATGGATGGCATTACCCTTTGCCGGAAAATTAAACAGAATGTCAATATCAACCATATCCCCATCGTGCTGCTGACCGCCCGGTCGGAGGAGGAAGACAACCTGGAAGGCCTGGGTATTGGAGCGGATGCCTACATAGTGAAGCCTTTCAACATTGAGATTCTGAGAAAGACGGTCCAGAACATTATTAAGAACCGTGAAATGCTAAAAAACAACTTTAGCGGCAATCAGCAGCAGCAGGATAAGGTTCAGAAAGTTGCCCTCAAGTCGGCTGATGAAAAACTGTTGCTCAAGCTTCTTGATATTATCAATCAGAACATCGGCAATCCTGCTTTAAGTGTTGAAATGATTGCCAATGAGATCGGTATAAGCAGGGTACACTTACATCGGAAAATGAAAGAACTGACAAACCAGTCTACCCGGGATTTTATCCGGAATATCAGACTGCAGCAGGCGGCAAACCTGCTTTCTAGCAAACATCTCAATATTTCGGAGGTAGCCTTTGCGGTAGGGTTTACAAACCTCGCCTCTTTCTCAACCGCCTTCAAGGAGCTTTACGGTGTGCCCCCGACAGCCTATATGGAATCGCAGTTGAATCAGGTTGAAAAGA
The DNA here is from genome assembly GCF_014332515.1 of Pontibacter beigongshangensis. GTDB lineage: Bacteria > Bacteroidota > Bacteroidia > Cytophagales > Hymenobacteraceae > Pontibacter > Pontibacter beigongshangensis. Next base: position 46,083 of record NZ_VFSD01000029.1, read on the forward strand.
CGACTATCGCTGGTTAGCGTTCCTTAGATACCAGATTTCATAAGCTGTCAGGACCAACAGCGGCACCTTAACAAAACTTAAAAATCAGGCACAAAAAAGGCGGATTAAGTTATAATCCGCCTTTTTGTGCCTGATTTTGCTGCTGTTATTTCACTTTCGTTTCAAGCCATTTTCTGGCATTCACAAAGGCTTCCATCCAGGGCGACACTTCATCCTGTCGGCCCTTCGGATAATTGGCCCACTGCCATTGCAAAAGCGAGCGTTCTATGTGTGGCATCATTACCAAATGTCGGCCTGTCTCATCGCATATCATGGCCGTATTGTAGTCTGAGCCGTTGGGGCAGGCAGGATACGTGTCGTACGCGTACTTCGAAACGATCTGGTATTTATCCTCCAACTGTGGCATGCTGAAGCGACCTTCCCCATGCGACACCCAAACACCCAGCGTGCATCCGGCTAAGCTGGAAAGCATAACCGATTTGTTTTCCTGGATGGTTAAAGAGGTGAAGATGCTTTCGTGTTTGTGGCTCGCGTTATGAAGCATTTTCGGCTTTTTATCGTGATCCATGTTGATCAGGCCTAGCTCCACAAACAGCTGGCAACCATTGCAGATACCTACCGACAAAGTATCTTCGCGCTTGAAGAAGTTCTCAATGGCAGTTTTTGCTTTTTCGTTGTACATAAAAGCGCCGGCCCATCCTTTGGCTGAACCCAGTACATCTGAATTAGAGAAGCCACCTACTGCGCCAATGAACTGAATATCTTCCAGGGTTTCTCTTCCGGAGATCAAATCTGTCATGTGCACGTCTTTCACGTCGAAGCCTGCCAGGTACATTGCGTTGGCCATTTCACGTTCAGAGTTACTTCCTTTCTCGCGAATAATGGCCGCCTTTATTTTTGGTTTGGAGGTATCGATTACCGGCTTCCTGCCATCAAATCCTTCAGGGAATTTGTAGATCAGTTCGTGCTTCTTGTAATTGTCGAAGCGTTCTTTTGCACTTACCGGACCACTTTGTTTTATATCCAGCAGGTACGAAGTTTTAAACCAGGTATCGCGTAGTCGGGCAATGTCGAAGCTGTAAGCCTCTGATCCATTTTTAAGTTCGAGGGTGGCTGTGCCGGTGCTGCTGCCTATTTTGTGGAATGGTACCTTGCTGGCTTCTAATGTTGCTTCCACGTCTGCCGGTGCCTGGAACACCACGCCAATGTTTTCAGCAAATAGCACTTTAACGCTGTCTTCCTCGCCCAGAGAAGTCAGGTCGATCGAAGCGCCCAGGTTGTTGTCAGCAAAGCACATCTCCAGTAGGGTCGTGATCAGACCACCGCTGCCAATATCGTGGCCTGCGGCAATCCTGCCCTCTTTAATTAATCCCTGCAGCGTGTTAAAGGCGTTCTTAAACAGGGAAGCGTCAGTAATATCAGGCGTTTCGTTGCCGATCTTATTTACCACCTGCGCAAAAGACGAGCCGCCCAGCTTAAATTTATCGTTTGATAGGTTGATATAATAAATATTGCCTCCCTCTTTCTGCAACACGGGCTCCACTACTTTGCGTATGTCGCTGCAGTTTCCTCCTGCCGAGATTATTACCGTACCGGGTGCGATCACGTCCTCGCCTTTATATTTTTGCTTCATAGAAAGTGAGTCCTTGCCGGTCGGGATGTTTATCCCGAGGTCGATGGCAAAATCAGAGCAGGCCTGAACGGCTTCGTATAAACGGGCGTCTTCTCCTTCGTTCTTACAGGCCCACATCCAGTTGGCAGAAAGCGACACGCTTTTAAGGCCATCTTTCAGAGGAGCCCAAACGATGTTGGACAAAGACTCGCCGATGGCGTTGCGACTACCTGCTGCCGGATCAATTAAGGCCGAAACAGGTGCATGACCTACCGAAGTGGCAACGCCCTCTTTCCCCTGAAAATCCAGCGCCATTACACCGCAATTGTTAAGCGGCAATTGCAGCGGCCCGGCGCATTGCTGCTTAGCCACCCGGCCACCCACACAACGGTCTACTTTATTGGTGAGCCAGTCTTTGCAGGCTACGGCCTCTAACTGTAGCACCTGCTCCAGGTAGGCATGAAGCTGATCTTTATCATACGTTACCGCCTGGTAAGTCCTTGCCACAGACTTGTCGGCCATGACCACTTTAGGAGAGCTGCCAAACATATCGGACAGCTCAAGATCCATAGGCTTCTCCCCTGATGAGGCTGATTCAAACGTAAAGCGGTGATCGCCGGTAACGTCTCCAACGGTATACATCGGGGAACGCTCGCGGTCAGCTATTTTTTGCAGCGTAGCAATATCCGCCTCGCCTATTACTAATCCCATCCGCTCCTGCGATTCGTTGCCTATAATTTCTTTGGCAGAAAGTGTAGGATCGCCAACAGGCAGTTTATCGAGGTCTATTTTCCCGCCGGTTTCTTCCACCAGTTCTGAGAGGCAGTTCAGGTGACCGCCGGCGCCATGGTCGTGGATAGAAACAATGGCATTATGCTCGCTCTCCACCATACCCCGAATAGCGTTGGCGGCGCGTTTCTGCATTTCGGGGTTGGAGCGCTGAATGGCATTCAGTTCTATGCCTGTGCCATGCTGGCCTGTGTCGGCAGAAGATACCGCCGCACCACCCATGCCTATGCGGTAGTTTTCGCCGCCCAGTATTACAATTTTATCGCCTTTTTTTGGTTGATGCTTTTTGGCCTGGCTGGCTTTGCCGTAGCCTACCCCGCCGGCCAGCATAATTACCTTGTCGTAGCCCAGTTTCCGGGGGGCTTCCAGGTTATCAGATTTTTCGTCGTGCTCAAATGTCAAAACCGATCCGGTAATAAGTGGTTGCCCGAACTTGTTGCCAAAATCAGTGGCGCCGTTAGAAGCCTTTATCAGGATATCCATGGGTGTTTGGTACAGCCACTCTCTCTCCTGGGTAGCCTTTTCCCAAGGGCGGTCTTTTGCCAGGCGAGATAGAGCCGTCATGTAAACAGCTGTGCCGGCAAGCGGAAGCGCGCCCTGGCCTCCTGCCAACCGGTCTCTGATCTCGCCTCCCGATCCGGTGGCGGCCCCATTAAAGGGCTCCACCGTAGTCGGGAAGTTATGGGTCTCGGCTTTGATGGAAATAACCGATTCAAAATCGCTTACCTGATAGAAATCTGGTTCATCGGCACGCTTTGGAGCGAACTGCTGCACCACCGGCCCCTTAATAAAGGCCACGTTGTCTTTGTAGGCCGATACGATATCGTTCGGGTTTGTTTCTGATGTTTTGCGGATTAGCTTGAACAGCGAACTTGGTTTCTCTTCGCCATCTATCACAAATTTGCCGTTAAAGATTTTGTGGCGGCAGTGCTCCGAGTTAACCTGCGAAAACCCGAACACTTCAGAGTCGGTAAGCGGCCTGCCCAATCTTTCGGCCAGGTTATTCAAATAATCCACTTCTTCATCGCTCAGCGAAAGTCCTTCCTGCTTGTTGTAGGCTGCAATATCTGTAACGGGCAGCACAGGCTCCGGCTGAATATGAATGGTGTAAATATCCTGATCGAGCCCCTGATACTTCTGAGAAAGCATGGGGTCGAAATCGGTAAAATCTTCTGTTACTGTCTTAAATTCCTCTATCCGGATAATTCCCTCAATGGCCATATTCTGCGTAATTTCCACCGCGTTGGTACTCCAGGGGGTAATCATGGCAGCACGGGGGCCAACAAAAGAACCGCTTAGCGTGGTTTCCTGCAATAATCTGGCATCGCCAAAAAGCCATTCAAGTTTAGTAATATCTATCGGGCTTAGTTCCAGCTCAGTTTGGACTGCGAAAACTGTTTCAGGCTGACTAAAAAAGAAATGAAGCATGCTTAAGTATTTAAGCTACAAAGTTAACGTTTAATTTAAAAACAGGCTTACTCCGGAAGGGAATATCTTTAGGACCTGCTGCAGGCTCAGCAGACCCGGCCGGACCCAGATCTGCTGTGAGCCTGGGGGTTGAGGCGAATCCAAAATCAGAAATTAAAGAAGGCTGCACCTCTAATGCTGCGAGCATCCTGAAATCTGGTAAATCTCTGGGGCAGGGGCTCTATAGTTGGGATTGGGGACCGATAAAAAGATCCGGGCAAAGGAAGTCTTATGTCTTATGTCCTACGTCTTGTGGCTTAAAAAAGTCTCCGGAGCTCATCATGTAGGGAAAAGCAAGTCGCTGGTGCGAGCTTGCCGCTCGTACCAAATGTTCCTTACGGCTACAGCATAAAAGAATGGATCAATAACAAGCTGCTTTGGCCCCTTCTGGAAAGGCAGGGATAGGAAAGTACGAGCGGCAAGCGCGCACCAGCGCAAAATTCAGGAAACAGAAGCCTTGTTTATCCCTGCAAGATGTGCTCCGGAGGGGCAAATTCATTAGCATAATTTGGTTAATGTGCTGATGTGCTGATTTTTTGATGGCTGGTTGTTAAATGATTGATTTATCAAGGGGTTGATTTGAGGATGAGGAGATAGATTATCAGTGCAGGCCGAGCACAAGTCCTCACGCGCAGGTCTTATTATGTAAAGGAGAGTCTTGTGTCCTGCATCTTCTGTCCTTTTAAGCAGCAGCAGGCTCCGGAGGGGCATTTTCATTAGAATAATTCATGTAACCCAATAAACAACGCGTTAGCTTGCTTGCCTTTACCCCGGAAAGCACCCCGGTTGCTGCTTGTCGAACTGCTTGTAGGTGAGCACAAACTCACGGTGCCTCAAGGCTTCTGAACGGGTAGGCTCGCCATTGGCTGTATTTCTGATACAGTCCAGGATCTCTTCTCCTACCTCGTCTAAAGTTGCTTCGCCGGAAATTATTTTGCCCGCATCCACATCCATGTCCTCCTGCAGCATCCGGAAGGTTTTCGGGTTCCCACAGATTTTAATGACCGGAGAAATAGCCGACCCTACTACCGAGCCTCTGCCGGTAGAAAAGAGAATAATATGCGCTCCGCAGGAAATAAGCTCCGCTATCTCGGCATTGTCGTTGATATTCGGAAAGCCGAAAAGGGGCTCCCCGTCAGGTACGACATCCAAAAGGAAGAGGCCTGGCTGTGGTGGCCGCTCTGTGGGTTTAATGATGCCCGAAATAACCGCATCTCCGCTTTTTGAATACGCCCCCATAGATTTTTCTTCGATAGTGGATAGCCCGCCTGTGGCATTGCCGGCAGAAAAGCTGTCGTGCCCCATTTTTTTATAGTATATATCTGCTTTATCAACCACCTGAATAAGTTGCTCGGCCAGGGCCTTACTGGCAGCCCTGCCTGCCATAATGTATTCGCACCCGATGAGCTCCCCGGTTTCCTCGAAAATAGCCGTTGCCCCATCTGCAATAAGTTTGTCGAAGGCCTTACCAATAGCCGGGTTGGCACTTATGCCACTGGTCGCATCTGAACCGCCACAGATGGTGCCAACGATCAGCTCCTGCAGCTGCAGCTCTACCCGGGGCACTGCCTGCATGGCGGCGTAGGCCTCTTTTACCCACGCCACTCCTTTATCTATTGTTTTCAGGGTGCCGCCCGTGCTTTGGATGGTGAGCGTGGTTACCGGCCGGCCAGAGCTTTTTACGGCTGCTGAAATGCCGCTGATATCCAGGTTCTCGCACCCCAGCGAAACAAACAGCACGGCTCCTACATTAGCATGCGTACATAAAGTTTTGAGCATATTGTTAGCGTATTCGTTAGGAGCACAGCCTCCAAAGCCGATCACATGTACCTCCTTGTCCTTAAATTCAGAAGCAATTTCGCGGGCGACATGGTGGGAACATTCTACTGTGTAAACCACCAGCAGCACATTCCGGATGCCCTTTTCACCGTTATTTCGTAAGTATCCCAACATGTTTCTCAAATCTTACCTGTACTGAACTTTCTGTTGCTTTGCCTGAGAGCCTATTGCCACTTGTTGCTAATAATTGCTCCCGATATTATGCACATGTACATGTTCTCCTGCCTGAATATCTACCAGGGCTGAACCGATTGGGCTGCCATATTTAATGATTGGCTCACCCCGGCCTATGGCTGTAAGGGCCACTTTGTGGGTAAAGGGAATATCGTTTAACACCACCACGGGAGGATGCCCTTCCGCCAACTGGCAGGCAGCGCCTCTTACAAGCGGCTGCAAAGCTACTGCCACATTATCGTTTCTATTGATTTGTAAAATTGTAGCCTTCATTAAACAGGTCTCACTGGAAAAGACAAAAATACGATACCAGCCACGAATCAGGTTATCTGAATGGATTTATTATCTGGCACAAACAATTTTAAGGACAGCCAGCATACCAGGTAAGATCCGCTGGCAATACCAAATATGATGTAATAGCTACCCGTTGCCTCCAGAATCAGGCCGACTGCTGCAGAGAAAACCACACCGCCTAAAGCCCCTGCAAAACCGGCAAGCCCCACCATAGAGCCAACCGCATTTTTAGGGTATATATCCGATACGATGGTATAGATGTTGGCGGCATAGCCCTGGTGCGCAAAGGTGGCCATGGCAATTAAGGCGACAGCTACCCAGAGGTTTGAGGTAAAGGAGGTAAAAAAGACAGGCACCACCAGCAGCGCCATCATAAATATGGTCAGCTTACGGGCAGCAACAGGGTCCTTTCCTTTTCTGACGTAATAAGACGATACCCATCCGCCTATAATAGAACCGCCATCGGACACAAGATAGATGATCACGATAGGCAAACCTATGTTGGTTAAATCGATGCCGTGGTTTGAATACAGGAACTTAGGAAGCCAGTACAGAAAAAACCACCAGATCGGGTCGGTTACGAAACGGGCCAGGCAAATGCCCAGCGTCTGGCGGTGCGCCAGCATTTTTCGCCAGGGCAGATGCTGCGTAGTCTCCTCCTTGTCCTGCAAAATATAGCTTCTCTCGGCGTGCTTTAACCTGGTGCTCTTCTCAGGGCGCTGGTAAAAGGGAATCCAGAAGAGCAGCCATACAAAGCCAAAAGTCCCTGTAATGATAAAGGCCCATTGCCACCCCCACTTCAGCGCAATAAAGGGCACGATGAGCGGTGCCACAATAGCCCCAATGTTAGCACCCGAGTTAAAGACACCCGTCGCCAGGGCTCTCTCGCGTTTGGGGAACCACTCCGCCACGGTTTTCACAGCCGCCGGAAAATTGGCAGACTCTCCTATTCCGAGAGCAAAGCGGGCCAGCGAAAAAGTAGAAACACTGCTGGCAGCCGCATGAAACATACAGGCAATACTCCAGACAATAACGGCCACTATGTACCCCAGTTTCGTGCCTATTTTGTCTAATAAACCACCCATCGAAATAAGCCCGATAGCATAAGCAGCCTGAAACGACATGATGATAAAACCATAGTCTGCCTCCGACCAGTTAAAAGTGGCCTGCAGTTCAGGAGCCAGAATGCCCATCACCTGCCGGTCGATGTAATTGATAGTGGTAGCCGCGAACAGCAACGCCACCACCCACCACCTGTGCCTGCCCACCTTTTCTTTTATGGCAGAGGTTGCTGACTTAAAACCTGCTACCTCTTTTTCCTCTGTTTCTCCTGCTTTTTCTTTCATACCTGCCGGGTTAGAAGGCGTAAGCCGCGCCGCCGTCTACAGGCATCAGCACGCCATTTATGTAGCTGGCAGCACCGGAAGAAAGGAAAAGGGCGGCATGCCCGATATCAGCTGGTTTTCCGAATTGTTTAAAAGGAATACGGCCCATAATCTTTGCTTTCCGCTCCGGGTCGGCCTCAATGGCCTTGTGCAGCATATCCGACTCTATCCAGCCGGGAGCTATAGCATTTATCCGGATGCCGTATTTACTATAGTCGGCTACCATGCCCCGCATTAAACCGGTGAGGGCTGTTTTGGCTGTTGTATAAGCCACTACCCGATCCATGGCCATAAAGGCCGACATGGAGCTTATCAGGAGAATGGAGCCTTTGTTCCGTTGGCTCATCCGGTTGGCCACCTCCCTCGACAAGGAAAAAACGCTCAGCAGGTTGGTCTGCAACACCGCCAGGTACTCCTCATCGGTGGTTTCGCTCATTGGCTTTTTGAGGTGGCGCCCGGCATTGTTTACCAGGATGCTAACAGGCCCCCATTGCGTTTCTACCTGCTGTACAAAGTCGGGGATACCTTTCTGCTCTGAGATATCATTCACCAGATACGTGGCATTTTCTCCTAGTTCAGCCACGGCTTTTTGGAGCACCTCTTCTTTTCTGCCGGAGATAACCACCCGGGCTCCTGCCTGCACAAAAGCAGCGGCAATCCCGAAACCTATACCTGTTCCACCACCAGTTATCAGCGCCAGTTCGTTTTTCAATGATAAAAGATTGTTCATGGTAACGATTTGTTTTACATGATCCCGAATTTTCTGAAGGCATCTACCGTACTCATCCCCTCCTCCAGCGCCTGCTGCACCAGCTTTTCGCCACGTGCTTTTTCGATTGCCCCGCTGAAGACCTCCTCCACTACCTCCTGCGGCACAATCAGCACGCCATCTATGTCGCCAAAAACAACATCGCCGGGGCTCACCCGGACGCCATTAAACTCAATCGGGATTCTGTAGTCCAGTACCTTGCCGCGTGGCCCCTGGTCCTGGGCATAACTGCCAAGCGAAAAGCAAGGGAAATTTAAGCGCAGTATTTCCGAAGTATCGCGCGAATAACCGTCTACCACGGCTCCGGCAGCGCCTAGTTTAAGGGCGCGGGTACTCATCAGGCCGCCCCACAGGGCATAGCGCGGCGAAGACCCGGAGCAGATGTACACCTCCTGCGGCTGCAGGCTATCGAGGGCCTCGAACATGAGCCCGAAAGGCTTTTTCATCAGGGGGTTGTTAGATCCGGAGGCAACTTCCTCAAAAACATCTGCCTCCAGCACCGGCATAGCCCGGCCTATGACCACCATGCTGCTGTGCAAAGGTTTTATTGCCGGTGCAACAAATTGATGCAGGTATCCGAGTTTATCTAAAATATCGCCCACCAGCGCCGTAAACAATTCTTTTCGGGCTATAGCGAATAGTTCCTCATCATTTTTCCAAAGAGACATAATAAGAGCGTGTTAAAAGATAGATAGTGTGTTTAATTCTGTAGTGTTCAGCCAGATCCTTCCGTTTTCAAAATCCGGGATCTTAGCACTTTTGGTTGGCTATTTTGCTTCTTTCTGCTGGTAAGCGGTGCAGTTCCTGTCTATTTCATCCCAATCCAATTCAACGCCAAGCCCGGGCTTATCCGGCACATGAATATAGCCGAGGCTATCGACTGGCAGCGGGTCTTTCATAGGAAACTGAAAGACGGTTTCGGGAATAAAGTATTCAAAATACTCACAGTTTTTAATGGCACAGCTCACATGTAAATTCGCCATTTCCAGGGGGCCGGTGGTGGTGGTATGGATCTCGCAGCGCATTCCAAACGCTTCCGCCAGGTGCGCGATTTTCAGGGTGCCCGTGATGCCGTGCTTCCACGACACATCGGCACGCACAATATCGACGGCCTTTTGCTGAATGGCCTGGGCTACGCCCCAATGGCAGCCCCGGGTAGTTTCGGTGCCGGCGATGGGAATGTCGAGTGCGGCCGTAAGCTGGGCATATTTGTGGAGCTCGAAGTCGCGGAAAGGCTCTTCGAACCACAGATAATCCAGCTTCTCCAGGTGGCGCCCCACCCTAATGGCTTCTTCCAGGGAATACTCCCCCACCGGATCAGTCAGCAGGATGGCATCTTTGCCCAGTTCATCCCGCAGGGCCTGGTGTACTTCCATATCCGTTCTCCAGGGGCCGGGCGGGTGCGCTTTATAAGCGTTGATGCCACGATTTGCATAGGCCTTTGCTTCTGAAATATAATCTGCTACCTCGTTATGAAACAGGCCACTGGCATACACGGGCAAAGAAGTGCGGTAAGCGCCCAGATATTTATACAGGGGCAGGTTGGCGGCTTTAGCGGCCAGTTCCCACAGGGCTACATCGATGGGGCCAGGCAGGTAAACCGGGAAGAAGGTGATATGCCGGTCGATGGTCCAGAACTCGTGCCAGATCGCCTCCCGCTCATAGATGCTCCTGCCCAGTATGACCGGGAAAATATTGTCGTGCAGATAGCTTTCGGTAACCCTCCCCGATCGGGCCGCCACGGCACTTACCTCGCTTACCAGGCCGGTATCGGTGGTTATTTTCAGAACAACAATATCCCAGGGCATGGGGCTGCGGCCTGTCCTGCTGCGGTCGAATAAGGGGATATTCCGTTCTACCAGCCAGGTTTCTGCCTTTACAATAATATGATCCGTCATCTAATAAGTATCAGGTTGTGGGTCAGCATCATCAGCTATCAGTCAGGTTACAAGGGGGGGCTGCCAACAGCAGCCCGTTCAGCAGAACATGCCCCAAAGCCCGTTAGACTAACTAACAATTGTTAAACAATATAAATAAAACTTATCGCTGAATCCAAAAGGTTTCAGCCTTTTTCCTGATTTTCCCTGTGCATTAGCCCGCCTACAATTGGCGTTCCCGTGCCTTGACTCTTTACAAGCGTCTTTGTTTTATGCGTGCAGAGGATGCAAAATGGTTTGGATTGGCAAAGCTCATGCACCTGGCAGCACAACTAGCTTGGCAACAGGTAAAGGCAGGCTACCGACACTACTACCGGCGCCTACTGGCCACAGCAGCATTAAAGCAACCTGTGTGGCCACCAAGGAGCAACGGCAGCAGAGCCTCTGGAGGGCCTTTTTGATTGGAATAATTTGTTTAATGTGCTGATGGATTAATGTGCCGATGTGCTAATTATTCGGTTTGGAGATAAGAAAATTTGAAGATGAATGACCAGAGCGCGCTCTAAACACTCATAATTCTAAACTCTTAAAAAGTCCAGTGTCTTATGTCCTGCACCGTGTGCCCTTTTTAAAGAGCAGCCGGTCCGGAGGGGTACTTTTATTCAAATAATCTGGTTTGGCAGCAACCTCCAGGCGCGCTGTTTCCGGATTGATCGGCTGAGAATGGAGAAAAAGGGAATGATCTATGGGGGCAAAGACAAAAAAGACTGCAAGCTTTTATTTTGCAGGGTGCCTTATCAGAACTGGCATCTGAGGGTTTCTGAACAGATATTTAACCCAAAAGCCGCCTCTACAAAACGTATTGGCGGCTTTTGGTGTCTAACTATAAAACGGGAGGAGTTTTATCCTCATCCATAAATCGTTTATTTTAAAATATATTCGCTCGGGTATCGGAATTTGCTTCACCTTTTGTACAAATAACAAAATGTCGTGACATGTGTGTCGTTTTTATCATGGTGATGCCATTCATGGTTCCGGAAAGTTTAGTCGCAGCCTAAATGAGGGAGGAGTATCGCTGCGATTTACTTCACGATGCACTTTGTATTAGTCAGCTCTTGGTTGAGGTTCCACCCGGAATAGATGTCAACTCAGATAATTTGCCAGATTTAAGGACATACTGCCCTTCTTTAGAAAGCAGCTTTATTTTAGTAAAAGGACTTTCCGGAAAGTAAATAGCCGTCATGACTGTTTTGCCGCCATCAGCAAATAATTCCACTGAGGCCACATCCACCACTAAACGCAAGTCAAAAGACTTATCAGCAGCTATTCGGGGACCATACTGTACTCCGCCAAACTTGTCGGAGAAACCCTGATCGCCTGCATCGGTTCTGTCGATATAGTACTGGTTCTGGCTGGCATTGTACCCTATCAGCACCTTCTGATTTTGGTCGTTCGATAGTTCAATGGCGAAATCTCCGGCAGATGCTGTTGGCTCCAGTTCCAGGTTCAGGTCGAAAGTGGCGGTAGGGGCAGGAAACTCGGTAGATAGATCCAGGGATCCGGAAACTGACTGAGCCTCCAGGTTATGTGCGGTTCCCATATATTGCTGCAGTTCTTTCACCGGCTCAGACACCACGCGCAAGCCGGCAGGTGTGTTCTCCAGTGTTAGGGTGCGGGCTATGGTCAGGGCGCTGCGCCAGCTTTGAGTGGGCACTACGTTGGCATAATCCCAGTTGCTCATCCAGCCTATAAACAGCCGTCGGCCATCCTGCTCCGGCACGTTGGCCCAGGTTACGCCGGCGTAGTTGTCGCGGCCATAGTCGAGCCAGATGCCTTCGTGCCCTTTTCTGTCTCCTGAAGTGGTTGGCTTGCTGCGCAGGTCGGCTTCAAACTGCTTATCCATCACAAATTTGCTCCCGTCAAAATCGCCGATAAAATATTGCGTGGCCGATCCTCCGTTTGGCCCTCCGGGATTTATGCTCACCAGCAGCACCCATTTCTCCTGTTGTGTTCCCTCTACAGGCAGCTTGAACAGATCAGGGCATTCCCATACTCCGCCGTGCCCACCAATTCCTTTCCCGAAGTCGCTTTCCAGTTTCCAGTCGAGCAGGTTTTTGGAGGAGTAGAAGCTGATATGATCGGCTACGGCCAGGGTCATGATCCATTTTTTGCCCGCCTCGTACCAGCTCACCTTCGGATCTCTGAAATCGCGGATGCCGGGGTTCTTCACGACCGGGTTCTTTGCATATTTTTCCCAGGTGCGGCCGTTGTCGAGGCTGTAGGCGATGCCCTGGGTCTGGTAATCGATGCGGCCCGCTCTCTCGCCTTCCATGTCGTGGTAAGTGTAAATGGCGACCATGGCCGGATTGTCTTTGGTGCCCAGGCCGGAGGTGTTGTTTACGTCTACCACGGCACTTCCGGAGAAGATCATACCAAGGCTGTCCGGGTACAGCGCAACGGGCAGGTGCTCCCACTTAATGAGGTCTTTGCTCACGGCATGGCCCCAGTGCATGGGTGCCCACACGGTGGTATCGGGGTTATGCTGGTAGAACAGGTGGTACTCTCCGTTGTGGTACACCATGCCGTTCGGGTCGTTCATCCAATTGGCTGGCGGTGTAAAGTGGAACTTCGGCCTGTGCTGTTCGTCGGTGGTTTCTGTCTGCTGCAAACTGGCTGTAGCGGTGGTTTCGGTTGTGTTTGTGCCGGTGTTACAGGCAAATACTGTAGCAGCTGCCAGTAGGGCAAAACTATTTACTACTTGTTTAATTTTCATCGTATTGCTTGATTAAATGATGGTCGATTCAAAGAAAAACTTAAGTGTGCAGGAGCAATTATTCTAATAAAAAACGCCCTCCAGAGCCACTTTCTGCTCCTGATCCGGCTTTGATGAGAGGGTTTCTCACGGAAGGTAATTAGGTACTTGCGAGTACCTAATTTCAGAAATTAGACTCTTATCCTATCATTCTAAGAAGAAACAACTATTCCGGCCCCATCAGACTTACCTCACTAAATTCAGCCTGTGTTCCCTGGGCAAAAACTCCCCATTGTTTGCCAGGCATGCCATAGATGCGGTTACTCAGCGCTGCCTTGCCGTTTATGTACACGACGCACACCGTTCCGTCTATCACCACCTCTACATCGTATACTGTATCGGCTTTAAAATCAAATGGCACGCGGGTTACTTCTTGGGTGTTCCCTCCTGCCACTTGGTAGGCTGCCACCCGCCCACGCTGCGGCTCAAACACTATCCGGTAGGCTTGTTCCGCAGGATTATCAGCGTTAAATATAAAGCCGGAAGTACCGGTCTCATTATTCACTTTTAGTTTGGCGTGCAACTTTCTGGAGCCGTTGACCGGGCTGAAGGTGTAGTAAGCCTCGGTACCGCTCCCGTTCAACTGATAGGAATTTCCGCTTGCTGCTACTGTTCCGGCCGACTTCTGTACCTGAAGCGTGAGGTTCTTTTTAAAGATATCAGAAACTGCCGAGGGTACTTTAACACCCAGTGTTCCGTCTGCCTCCTGGGTCAGTTCGTGAATGACCATGTTGCCGGCCCACTCCTTGTTGCCATTGTCATTCTCCGGGAGCCTTCTGGCCGTCCATCCAAAGGCATAGCGCTTGTTGCCATCCGTCTCTGTTTTGGCCGCATAAAAGAATTCCCCGTCCAGCATGTCGTGGGCAGGCGTGCGCCAGGGCCCTTCAGAAGAGTCGGCAATGCGGTAGTGGGTGCCCTTGTTTGAGCTCCAGTTCTCAGAGAAGAACATGTACCAGTAGTTTCCCATCTTAAAGATGTCGGCGCATTCCATCATCAGGTACCGCTCCTCCTCCGTGGTGGTATAGACAGGGCCTTGCACTGCCCAATCGTTTAGGGCCGGGTTCCTGGAGGTGAAGAGCAGCACAACCGCCTTTCGGCTATCATTCGTCTGGGTGCTCTGCAGCATCCAGTACTCGTTTTTCTCCTGGTTGAAGAAAACATGTGGATCTCTGAAATCGAAATTGTAGTACCCGGCAGGAGCCGTTAATTTAAAAGAGGGATCCTTGGTCCAGGTTTTCAGGTCTTTGCTGGTGGCATAGAGCACACTTTCACGCGGGTTGTTCTGCACAAAGGAGGCGTTGCCGTTATGGCCCGTGTAATACATGTAGTAAGTATCGCCTACTTTGATGGTGGAGCCGGTACCGATGGCGAAGTCCGGTTGCGTGGCCGTGCCAAACGGGATCATCTCCCCACCATAGGTGAACTCTGCCAGGTTAGCGCTTTCGAATTTATGAATGGCATGAAAACCCTGGCCCGCCGGTTTGCTCTGCGCATCGTGCAGAAAGAAAATGTGGAACTTTCCGTTATCGAAATAAGGCATGATATCGCCTACCCACCCGGTGGTGTTATAGGGGTTGGTGGTCCCCATCCAGCCAGTGGGCGGTTTAGGATAAAAGCCCACGGCCTTGTCGCTGCCGGTAACCGGTGTTGTCGTGTTCCCGGGCTCAGGGCTCTCTTTGCTGCAACTACAGGCAAACAGGCCCAGGCTCAGGGCCGCCACCGCCCAACTCTTCTTCAACTTCATCATGATTGTTTTTCATTTACCGGCCTTCTGACCTGGTTCCTGGAATTTTGCCAGCTCCTGCTTTGGACAGGAGCTGGCAATTTAAATTACTCCCCTAAATATCGGATGGCATTCTCAGTCAAACGCTCAATGTTGTGCTTATAGCCGTTCGACTGGCTCGGGTTTCCGCTCGCATCCGGCTCATTGAACCAGTCATAGGCACCGAAGGCGATAATGACCGCATTGCCGTCGGTTGCACTGCCCGGAAACTCGGCAATTCCCACACGGCCGTTCAGGTGATCATCCCATGACTCGCTAGCCAGGTTTATGCCTCCGGTCTGCTGTCTCCAGCCAGCCCCGTCGCCATAGCCTCCCCACTCATTCACAAACCACCAGGCGGTATGATTCAGCCGGAAGGTCCCTTTCTCCAGCAAATAGGCTTTGCCAGTGTCATAGGTCTCCAGTCCCTGGAAGACCGGATGGCCTTCATTTCCCCGGAAGGAAATACCCCAGGAGTTGTCTCTGTCTACAAACCCATTGGGCAGGAAGTCTCCGAAAACGTTGTTTGGTCCTTTGCCCTGCGGCACCAGGCCGAGCGCCTCCACATAGCGGGTGGCGAACGTAGTGAGCAGTAGATTGCCGCCTTCCGCACGGTAAGCCTTAAGGGCAGTTACTACCCTGGCATCCAGGGCAATGGCCGGAAGATCCGTGGCGGCATCGTGGTGCCACCAGATGACGGCGTATTCACTTAGGCTTCTGCCACCTGCTACATCCTGGAAAGAAATAAAAGACACATCGGAGAATTTGTTGAACAACCAGTCTGCCGCCTCTTTCTCATCGGGGTTGCTGATGGCGGCCCTGTTTGCTGCCGTGCTCAGGTACGCCACGGTAAGTCCTGAAGATTGCCTGCTCACCGTAACCGTATACTGCGTGCTGGTGCTGCCCGAGCTAACGGTATACACAACCGGCTCCGAAAAATCAACCGATTCGCCGGATGGCGGGTTAATTGAAACGCCAGTAGATAATTCAATCTGAGGCTCGAGGGCCGTAACATCAGCATCGGCAGGCAGCACCAGCGAAATGGTTCTGGCTGTATTATCGATAGACCCGTTGACACCATTTATCGCAAACCGAAGAATCGGCTGCAGCACCTGTGCCCTTACCCTGTATTTTTTATACAGGTTTCCGTTCATAACAGTGTACTCCACCACACGGTTAAAGTCCGCAGCTCCAACTGCCGGCGTAATGGAGGCCCCTTCTGGTAGCGTAACGGCAGGTGTCACAGACGTAATGCTATTGCCGTAAGGAATCGTTACCAGCACCTCCCCGGTATTCTGATTGATATCTCCCTCAACGCCGTGAATCCGAAACGATTCCATGCTCACAGGCACATTGATTACAAAGTCAGGATTGTCGAACTCCTCCTGGCATGAGAACAGCAGCAGGAAAATGACTGCCAGAAAGCCATACCTGGACTTGCCGGCCTTTTCAATAAAATTACGTTGCATAATTGAATCTCCTTATTTCTTAAATTCTTTCGTTTAATTTTCTATGTGCTTATAGCCTTGCTTAATTTTCAACTTCTCTCCAAATAGAGGATAATTCCCAGGCCTTCAACTCTACTAAGGTAGTCGGAGCGTCAGTGGAGAATAATTCTATACCTGTCTGCTGCTCTCCCGGAAATGTAAGGGCGCTCAGCACCACTTTCCCCTGGTTGGTAAAGATCTCTACCGACGACTGATCCACGAGAATGTGCAGCCGGAGCTGGTTATCTTCAGGTTCAACCACAGCATGCAGTTTCGTAGCGAAAGCTTTTGTAAATTCCGGCTTTGATGTAAAGTCAGTGCACTGAGTCCTGTCCACACTCAGATTAGAAGTTGCAGGGTCGTAGGAAATGGCTAGCTTCCGACCCTCCCCAACCAGCAAATTAAGTCCAAAGGTTGAGTGGGAACGTGTGTCGAAAACAACTTCCAGTTCATACACATTTTTTGACGGTTGGAAACCCGGGAGCTTCTCGGTTCCACTAATGGCTCTGTCCGACACCTGGTAAATATCCTGTCGAAGTTTCTGCAGAGCCGGGATTGGTTTTTGTACGATCCGGTTTCCTTCCGGAAACGGCCTGATGGTCATATTTCTGGGGACTGATTCAAAGCCTTTGCCCCAGGAAGTAGGCACCTCTCTGGCGTAGTCCCAGTTTCCCATCCAACCTAGCATCGTGGTTTCGTTAAGCACCTGATCCACATCGCGCCAGGTTCTGGCTGCGTAAAAGTCAGGGCCGTAATCGAGCCACAAGGCGTGCTCCAGGTTTTGATTGTAAAGCACATCGGAGAACAGAATATGGTCCACCGCTATACCTCCCCAGTCATCTCCGGTATAGTCATCCACTACTTCAATCGTCGCTTTCCTGCCCTTCAGGTCCTGCACGTCCCAGCCGTTCCATTTAAAAACATCGCTGTTGTCGCCGGTAGTTGTCCGCACCACTTTGCCATCCACCACTAAGTTGACACATATTTTCCCCGGGTGATTTCCACCTGCCACTAAAAAGTTAATGGCGTTATCTCTGATCTTAAAGGCAGGAGAAACGAGCTTTCCTTTACCTTTTGCATCTTGATGCATGGAGCTGGCATATCCTTTCCCTAAGTGGGCAACAGCGTCAGCTTTAGTGGGTGCAGGTGCAAACCCAGTTCCAATCCTCTTCCATTTCCCGTAATTGGTCTCATCAAATCCCGCAAACAATTCTCCCTGTAACCCCTTTCCCTCTGTCAGGTATGCGGCAGTTGCTTCGTCAGCCCTGAATTCTTTTCCATCAAAGTCCCCTATGAAATACTGCACCCGGTTCGGCCCCCTACCGATCAGCATGACCCACTTCTTATTCGCAGCATCACCATCTACCGGAAGTTCAAAGAGATCGGGACACTCCCAGAAAGAGTTCTGGGCACCTAGGGAGCCAAACTCACTCAGGTACTGCCAGTCTTTCATGTTCCTGGACTCATAGAGATGAATCTTCTGGATGTCGGGCAGCGAGACAGCCATGACCCACTTTTGCTCCGGCGCGTACCAGAAAACCTGCGGGTCCCTGAAAAATATCTTACCGATATCCAGCACCGGATTATGCTCATAGTAATGGAAGTTAATACCATCCTTGCTGACAGAAAGCGCCTGCGTCTCGGGCAGCGAGTCTCCTCTGAAATGCCTGGTATAGACCGCGATCATGCTTTTTTCCCCGAATCCTGCTGTGTTTTCCTTATCCACAACGACCGATCCTGAGAAATAGGAGAAGGACCCATCATCTCCTTTCATCGGGTGGGGCAACTCTTTCCAGTGGACCAAATCTTCCGAAACGGCATGCCCCCACCAGAACAAATGGTACTTCCCTTCGGTGTATACCAAGCCGTCCGGGTCACCGATCCATCCCTTTTTAGGGCTGAAATGATACTGCGGCCTGTATTTCTCATTGTACTGCGCCTGCAGATCTTCTACCGGAAGCAAGCAAGAAAGTGCCAGGCAAGCCACTGAGAGAGTAAGCGATCTTTTCATATCCTGTTTTTGATGAATTTATCCTGGTTTTTGCAAGGTTCTAAAAGGCAGCTCACCGCCTTTTAGAACCTTGAAATTTTTAATAATTCGGATTCTGCACGTAGCGCTGCTCGCTCCAGAAAATCTGGTTCTGAGGGATCGGCAGGTATTCATGCTTGCCTTTGGTAAAGTTCCCGTCTCGTAGAAACTCTCTGCGGGTCTTCTCCTTTTCCAGGTAAGCATTCATCACTTGGTCGGCCACGCCCCATCGCACGAGGTCGAAGAACCGGTTACCCTCCAGGGCCATCTCCAGCCTGCGCTCGAAACGCAGGGCCTTGCGGGCATTTTCCTGGGTCCAGGTTATGTTCACTCCGGGCTCGTATGGCTTCACCTCGTAATTGGCAAGAAAACCTCCGGCTTCATTTTTCAGCCTGTTGGTACTGGCTTCTGCCCGGCTGCGGATTTGGTTAATAAGCGGTAGAGCCTCATCCTGGCGACCTAATTCTATCAGGGCTTCGGCCTTAAACAGCAGGACATCCGCATAGCGTAAGACGATCCTTGGTTTTGTGTTTCCATAGAATGGATCCACATTCACAAAGCCATCATCATCCGGCGAAACATTCTCTTTCAGGGAATTATAGTAGCCATAGATTTGCGGTGTGCGGCTCCAGCTCTCTGTAAAAATGCGGTCTGTCTCGTATTTCCAGGGGTTTCCCGGACGCGCCACTGTATGGTCAAGTCTCGGATCCACAGTGTTCTGTGAAAAATCTACATTCGACTCATTAAACGTGTCGAACAGCGGCACCCCCTGCGCACTGGTCTGGTAAGCATTCACCAGGTTCTGGGAGGGCTTCTGAAAATCGCAGCAGCCCAGCCCCTGCGGCACCGTGAGCATATCACCGTGGTTGAGGCGGCCTCTGCCCACGCCGTCGTTGGTGGAGAACTGCACGGCAAAGATCGACTCCACGCCATTCTCAAATGGACCTGGCAGGAAGTTGTTGGCAAAGTCAGGCTGCAGACCATAGCTGGAGGCAATCACCTCGTCGGCGGCGTCTATCACCTGCTGTAAGCGCTGTGCGTTAATGTTAACAACAGCGTGCTGGTCATTTTGCTCGTATGCCTGGTACAATCTGGTTTTAGCAAGGTAAGCATTGGCTGCCACCTGATTGGCACGGCCTACCTGTGGCTGGCTTGGCGGAAGGTTGTCTGCTGCGAACTCAAAGTCCTGCGCTATTTTTTCCCAGAGCTCATCGCTCGTAAACTCAACGTTCGTCACGAACTTGTACTGTTCGGCCGGCACATTCTCATCCATGTAAGGTACACGCTTGAAGAGGATCTTCAGTATAAAGTAATAGTGGGCCCTTAAAAAGCGTACCTCAGCTTTCCTGACATTGAGCAAGGGAAACTGCTCCTCTGTAAAGTTGTTCAGGATACGCAGGGCCTCGTTTGTCCTTCTCACCCCTACATAAGTTTGGAACCAGATGCCATCAAGCTCCCACATATCAGGCCTGATGTTGCTAAACGTTTCCATGAAGTGGAATCCCTGACCGTCTCCTGGGTCGCGGCCACCTTTGTAAGCATCATCGGCCCGCACGTTACCATAGGGCCAAAGACTGAAGGCCCTGTTGATCTCATCATTGCCTAACTGCGAGTAGGCGGCCATTACAAATCCCTCGGCATCCTGTGGCGTACGGATCTGATCCTCATTCAATACGCCTCTTGGATCCACATCCAGGATGTCTGAACAGGAGGAGCTTATCATCAGGGCCCCCACCATAATTGCTATAAACTTTTTCATATATGCTCTGTTACAATTCATCTTTTACTTATAATCTGATGTTCACGCCTGTGGTCAGAACCAACGGGTTGGGATAACCGAAACCCGGGCTTTCAGGATCTATACCCGTGAATGTTTTGCTTTTCAAAAGTATTCCCAGGTTGTCGCCTCCCACATACACTCTTAAAGATTGCAGGCCTACTTTACTTGTGAGTTGTGTAGGCAAGGTGTAGCCCAACTGTGCGTTGCGCAGCTTTAAATAGGATCCCTTCTCGATGAAGTAAGTGGAGAAGCGGGACTCGAAGTTGTTATCCACCAGAGAGATCATCGGGATATCAGAATTAGGGTTCGACGGAGACCAGGCATCCAGTAAGCGGGCTCCTTTGTTGGAGCCTGTTTCCGACACGCTCCAGAAGTCAGTAGCATATTTAAAATCATTCACTACATCTATCCCGGAAACACCCTGCAGGAAAATATTAAAGTCGAATGCCTTGTAGCGGGCAGAGGCGTTGAACCCATATGTGAAGTCCGGATGCGGCGTGCCGATCCAGGTGCGGTCATAGTCATCCACTATGCCATCATCATTCAGGTCTTTGTACCTGATTCTGCCTAAGCCTTTGCCTGGTTGCGCAGCGTGTCCATCTACTTCCTCCTCAGTTCGGAACAACCCGTCTGCCACATAGCCAAAGAAGGAGTTTCTTGGTCGGCCCAGGATATTCTGGCCTCTGCCATCACCGCCGTAGGCGTTCACCACCTCGCTTGGCAAGTGGGTGATCTTGTTGCGGTACATGTCAAAGTTGGCGTTCAGGTCCAGGAATAGATCTCCTATCTGGGTGCGGTTCCCTAGAGTAAGTTCTAATCCTTTGTTCTGCATGGAGGCGCCATTCACCCACTGGTTACCGCCTTCGCCTAAGGTGCCGATGTAGGGCGGCAGTAAGAGAATGTCTGATGTTTTTCTGATATAGGCTTCCGCACTACCATATAGCTTCTGGTTCAGGATTTCGAAATCCAAACCTAAGTTCGACATGGTGCTGGCTTCCCAGCGAAGGTTTGGGTTGGCGTTCTGCACCAGCTTGAAACCGGAGGGCAAAACCCCGCTTTTATTGCCGTTGATGTCATAAGAAGTGCCCGCGTAGTCAGTCAGGTACAGGTTGTAAATGGCATTATTATCTATTTCCTGGTTGCCTGTCATGCCCCAGCCGAAGCGCAGCTTCAGATCATCAAAGAATGTTATGTTATCTTTAATAAAGCTTTCTTCGCTTAATCTCCAGCCAGCGGAGAAGGCAGGGAACGTACCAAATCGGTTGTTCTGTCCGAAGCGGGAGGAGCCATCATACCGGAGCGTGGCAGAAACCAGGTATTTGTCTGCGAAGGAGTAGTTAGCCTTTCCGAAGTACGACAGCAGCACATGCTTGGCACCCCTTCCGCCATTGTCCTTAATGCCTGTTCCGGCGTCGAGGTACATAAAGGCATCATCTTCCAGTACAAAGTTCTCCCTGGAAGCCCAGAAGATATTTTCATTATCCTGAAACAATTCTGTCCCCACCACAGCATCTAATCTATGCTTTCCGGTTACCAGGCTATAGTTTAATGTGTTGGACCAGGTGGTTTTTACGCTGTGGCTCTGGTTCGATTCCAGCCGGTTCACCGGGTTGTTCAGGTAGCCTGACTGGTAAGCCTTCCGGTATCTTCTATGGGTGTAATTGCTATAATCCACACCAAAGTTTGAACGGAAAGTCAATCCTTTATAAAGGTTTACATCAGCAAAAAAATTACCGAACACACGCATAAAGTCATAGTTGTTCTGCTTGTTATCTTCTAATAGCCGAACAGGGTTCTGGCGGTCGTTCATGCCTCCTACCGGGCCACCCCAACCCAAGCCATCCACGGTGCGCACCGGGATAATCGGTAGGGCCTGCATGGCCTCATTCATAGGGCCTGCACCCACTTCAGATGACTTTGTAAGGCTTAAGTTTTGTCCAACTGTTACTTTGCCATTGAAAAACTTGTAGTCAGAATTCAGGCGGGCTGACAGGCGATTGAACTCAGATGTCTTGATCACACCTTTGTTATCGAAGTAGCCAATCGACAACAAATAGCTGCCATTTTCTGTGCCGTTCGACAGGGAAACATCATAGTTCTGGATAACCCCAGTGCGGGATATTTCATCGAACCAGTCGGTGTTGGACGATTTCATGGTCCTGTTCGCATCGAGGTACTCCGGCACCAACACCTTGTTCAGCACGGGCCTTCCGCTCTGCGGATCCACACCCCAGTCGAACATATACTGCACACTGTTGGTGTTAGGGTCTGACTCATTGTTGATGTTTGCCTGCCATAAGGCTTTCCCGTATCCTTCCGTGTCCAGCATCCGGGTGCGGGTCGTGAAGGAGGAGATGGACGTGTAGGCATTGGCATTAATTTGGGTCTTGCCTGTTTTACCACGCCTGGTTGTAATGATGATCACGCCGTTGGCTGCCCTGGAACCGTAGATACTGGTGGCAGATGCGTCTTTCAGCACCTGCAGCGACTCTATGTCGGCAGGGTTAAGTTCATGCATTCCTGCTTTGGTCGGCACACCATCAATGATGTACAGCGGGTCGTTGTTGTTGAGCGTGCCAATGCCACGTATCCGGACAGTGGCGGGGGCGCTCGGAGACCCGTTACCCGTGATATACATACCGGCGACCCTGCCCTGCAAACCTTTGATCGGGTTCGCCACAGCCTGCCGGTTCATATCTTCCACATCCACCACCGACACAGCGCCGGTCAGGTCTTTTTTGCGTTCTGTCTGGTATCCTGTCACCACAACCTGATCCAGGGTCACCCGGTCTTCTGCCAGTGTGATCGTCAGGTTTGTCTGGTTCCCCACCGGTACTTCCTTCGAAAGGTAACCCAGGTAAGATACGATCAGCACATCACCCGCAGCAGCCTGTAGGCTGAAATTGCCATCAATATCGGTGGCAGTTCCCCTGGAGGTACCTTTCACCCCTATGTTCACGCCTGGTAAAGGTTCATTCGATGTACCATCGACGACCCTTCCACCAATCGTTTGCTGCTGGGCTTTGCTCACAAATGATTGTAAGCTCATAAAGCAGGCAAATAATAGAAATAGTTGTTTTTTCATGATTAAGACTTTATATGTAATCTTATAGAATTGTTACCTTGTTATTCTGGTTCTGAGTTAAAATTTCATTCCCGACTTGTTCCTCTCTCCTTTTCAGAACCTGCCGTTAGACTATCCCCTACCATGTGTAAAGTACGTTTCATTTTCTCCTCCACCTCCAGCGGATCATAGGCAGGTGTAGCACCGTGCCTGGTGGCTACAAAAGCTCCCAGTAGGCAGGCTCTCTCCAGCGCCTGCGGAAGAGAGCTGCGCTGCAGGTAGTTGGTCAGGAAGGTGGCCAGAAAGGCATCGCCGCTGCCAATGGTGTCCTGTACCTCCACCTGGTAGCCAGGGTGCTCGTAATAGCCGGTTCCGTCCAGCACGGCGGCTCCTGCTGCCCCCCGTGTCACGATGAGCAGCTTTAGGCCAAATTCCTTCCGTACCAGTTCCATCTGCTGCTGCTCACCGCCTGCCACATCGAACCAGCCAATGATCTCCTCCAGCTCCTGATGGTTCATCTTCACGATGTCGGCCTGGTGCAGCAGGGCCTTCAGCAGTTCCTGGTTGTAATGCGGGGGGCGCAGGTTCACGTCGAACACCTTTAGCCGGGCCAGGGGCAGGTAGCGCAGCAGCGTCTCGCGGGTGGTGGCGCTGCGGGCGGCCAGGCTCCCGAAAATAAACACGTCGCATTGCCTTACCAGCTCCGCCACCTGCTCGTCATATTGGATGTAGTCCCAGGCCACGGGCTCCACGATCTTGTAGGTCACCTCGTTCTTGTCTGAGATGTTGGCCTTCACCACACCTGTCAGGTGCGTCTCCCCCTGCTGGATCCAGTCAGTCGGGATGCTTTTCTCCCGCAGGTATGCCAGTAGTTCTTTTCCCAGGTCGTCGTTGCCCACCCGGCTGATGACGACTGGCGTAAAGCCATTGTAGGATAAGTGAATGGCCACGTTCATGGGCGCGCCACCCGGCATCTTGCCAGTGGGAAGTACGTCCCATAAGGTCTCTCCGAAACAAATGATATGCTGTGTCATGCGTTGGTGTGTATAGGATAGTTGTCTGCTAAAAAACGATATGGGCTGCTACTGCCTCTGCTCCTGCCGCAGGTACCTGCTTAGTAGGTCTTCGATGTCTCCACCAGGTTCCCGAGCTCCTGCTTCTCTGTCTGCTGTCCGATCTGCTCCAGGCTCACTCCTTTCGTCTCGGGCATGATCTTCCAGACGAAGAGCAGCTGCAGCACCATCATGCCTGCAAAAATGAGGAAAGTGGTACCTCCGCCCAGCGTAGTAGTGATGTAGGGAAAAGTAAAGGCGATAACAGCCGCCATGAACCAGTGGGTAAAGCTGCCAAGGGCCTGTCCGCTGGCCCGCACGCTGTTGGGAAATATTTCGGAAATGAACACCCAAATAACGGCCCCCTGCGAGAAGGCGAAGAAGGCGATGTAGCCGAACAGGTACAAGGGCACCATCAGGCCGCTGAAGCGCTCGGTGTAAAAAGACCAGGACACCAGCCCCAGCGTCACGATCAGGCCTACAGAGCCGACCAGCATCAGCGTCCGGCGCCCTACCCGGTCGATCAGGCTCAGGCCAACCAGCGTGAAGATCAGGTTCACCAGCCCGATACCGGTAGTGGAAAGCAAGGCTGCATCTTTTCCCAAGCCAGTCATTTCGAAAATACGGGGGGCGTAATAGATGATGGCATTGATGCCTGACACCTGGTTAAAGACAGCGAACAGCACCGCCAGCATCACCGGCACGCTGTGGCTCCTGGCGAACAGCCTGTTGCCCGAAGGCGTAGCCAGGTCGTGTGCTTTGGACTCGGTAATGGCTTTTAGCTCAGCGTCAGCCGTGGCAGGGTTAATGAGCATCAGTACCGCCCGGGCTTTCTCGATGGCCCCTCTTTTTACCACCAGCCAGCGCGGGCTCTCCGGCACCAGCACCACCAGTGCCACGAACAAGGCAGCCGGCAGGGCTTCTATTCCCAGCATCCATCGCCAGGAATTCGGGCCACTGCCTTGCAGCAGGTAGTTGGAGAAATAGGCGATCAGGATACCCAGCACTACATTAAACTGAAACATGGCCACCATGCTGCCTCTTTTCTTGGCAGGGGCAATTTCACTTATATACAGAGGCGCTGCCACAGAAGAGGCCCCCACCCCTAAACCTCCGATAAAGCGGAAGAACAGGAAGGAGTACCAGTCGGTGGCCAGTGCCGAGCCCAGCGCCGAGATAAGATAGAGTACCCCGATCCAGAAGAGCGTGTTCTTGCGGCCAAACCTGTCTGACGGGATACCTCCGAACAAAGCGCCTAGCACCGTGCCGATAAGTGCAATGGAAACGGTAAGCCCATGCTGGAACACGTCCAGCTGCCATAATTCCTGGATAGACTGCTCGGCCCCGGAGATAACAGCGGTATCAAACCCGAACAGGAAGCCTCCCAGTGCTACTGTTACCGACCAAAATAAAATTCTTCTCTCATTCATCGCAACGTGTTGTTTTTTTATCAAAACTAGCTGCCTGCATGAGAATCCTGTTTTAGAATTGATTCAATAATTTTAGGAAATCGATCTAATTCAATTTATGGCAAAAAAATAGCTTTAAGGCCCTTTGGAGGCTACTAAAAAGTATAATTAATTTCCCGCCGGCTTTCAAAATCGTATCACCCTTTCGATATCTTGACATAAAATACTCGCTAACGTTTGTTATTTTATAAGTCTGATGAACTAAAGAACGTTCGTAGAAACCGGGAGCCGGAATGTGGCTTCGGAGCACCTTTAATTTGGCGCCGGAAGATATACCTGATCTCGGCCCAAGCAAAAAACAGAGGCGGAATGGGCTCAGGCATTTTTTGCACCGTCACTGCCAGCGCAAAGCCTCTCCGTAAAAGGTCGTACAGGTTTGTTTCTATCAGCAGCATCAAAAGCAGCAGAGGTCTCAGGAGGGGGTTTTTTATTGGAATAATTGATCCGGCAGGGAGACGCAGCAATAGCCTCCGGGAGCATTCAGGTGCTGCGGAGGGCACTTTTGATTAGAATAACCCAAGTTGTGCGGTAGAGAGCCTTTCTGACTTTGTCCCTTTGTCCTCCTGAAAGGATCTTGTGGGCGAGAGCCTAAGGCAATGGCTACTGGCCTGGGGCTAAGTTAGCATAGCTACTTGTTAAGACTTGATGGTAGAAGCAGCTTGTTTCATGGCCCGTGCCTTTGTTCTTTTTGTTTTGATACAAAAAGAACAAAAAAAATCAAGACGATTTTGTTTGTCGAGGGCCCCTAACACCACTCGCTGAACGCTCTTTGTAGAGGGCCCCACCCCCAACAAAAAATCGTCATTTGTGCACCTGGCCTGCCTTTCCGGCGTTGAGCATAAAAGTATATTTATTCAACAAGGAGGCGGAATAGGCTTTAGGCGATTTGGTATAAGACAGGGGCTAACCTGAGAACGAGGCTGAAGCAGCCTGTACTGTGAGCCAACTCAGATTATTCGAATAAAAAAGGCCCTCCGGATGGCTCTGCTGCTGTAAAAGGAGCTATGCTAAAGGGAGATATTGGTGCCCTCGCCGGTGGAGCGGGCCGCCTTAAAATCAGAGGGGCTCATGTCGAAGTGGTTCTTGAAGGCCGTGGAGAAATAGGCTGGCGAAGAGAAGCCAACCTCATAGGCAATTTCGGAGATGTTGCGGTCGGAGTGCAGCAGCAGGTGCCGGGCCCGTTTCAGACGCATTTTGTTCACGTAATCATTTAGGGAGTAGCCTAACAGCGCTTTCATTTTTCGGTACACCTGCACTTTAGACATGCCCAGGCTGGCGGCAATGCTGCTGGCGTTCAGGTCAGGGTTCGAGAGGTTCTTCTCCACCACGACCATCACCTCGTTCATAAATTTTTTGTCGAGCTGCTTTGGCGGCGAGGCAGTTTTGGTTTCCACAGAAATCTCGCTGCTGTAGTGCTCCTTTAACAGCGCCCGGTTCTTCAGCAGGCCTTTTACGCGCTCAAGCAGGTAGATGTAGCTAAATGGCTTTGTAACGTACAGGTCTGCCCCGGACTGGATGCCTTCCATCTTGTAGGCTATCGTATCTTTGGCTGTCAGCAGCACGACAGGGATATGGGAGGTTCTGAGATCGTTTTTCAAGGCGGAGGTTATCTCCAGGCCATTCTGCTTCGGAAGCATCACATCGCAGATCACCAGGTCAGGCACTTTCTCAAAAGCCTGCTGCAAGCCTGTGGTACCGTTTGCTGCCTCCACCACATTAAAGTCTTTGGCCAGTCGGATTCTGAGAAACTCCCGCAGCTCTTTGTTATCCTCGATCAACAGAACGGTATATTCCTGCAGCTTCGCCTCCTCGCCTGCCGGGGCAGTGTCGCTGTTGCCGAGCTGCTGGTCAGCATCCATAACACCGGGTATGAGCTTTATAGCGTTTTTGCCGGCGTCTGTCAGCAGTTCGTCTTCTGTTAAATGGGCCCTTCCCAGCGGCAGCCGCACCATAAATCTGGCACCTTTCCACTCCTCGCTCACCACCGATATGTCGCCGTGATGCAGTTTCACGAACTCTTTAGACAAGGCCAGGCCAAGGCCTGTGCCCAGGTTACTGCTGCCTTCGCCGGTGTGGAACCTGTCGAAGGCGTGCGCTGCGTGCAGCGGCGACATTCCTTTTCCATTATCTTCTACCGCGATACTGACGTTTTCGTAATCTTCGGAAATCTGCAGGCTCACCGAAATACAGCCACCATCGCTTGTAAACTTAAAAGCATTGGAGAGCAGGTTAAACAGGATCTTGTCGAGCTTGTCGGCATCAAAATAAACAGCAAGCTCTTTCAGCGGGGTTTTGACTTTAAACGTGATGTTGCGCTTCAGGGCCAGTCTTTCGAAAGAGGCGGTAATGTCTTTCACAAATGCGATGAGGTCGCCTTCGGCAGCCTGCAGCTTCATTTTCTTGCTGTCCACTTTGCTGAAGTCCATGAGCTGGTTCACCAGCCGGAGCAGCCGGATGGCATTTTTTTTCACCAGTTGCAGATCCCTTTTCAGGTCAGCGGAAATGGGGCTCTGCAGGGCATCCTCCACAGGCCCCAGGATCAGGGTGAGCGGAGTTCGGAACTCATGCGAGACATTGGTGAAGAACTTCAGCTTTGCCTCGGTGGCCTTGTCTGCTTTCCGGGCCATGCGCGCTACCTCGTTCCGCTGCTGCATTACTTCGTTGTTCTTGGCCAGCAGTTCCTTGTTCGCCTCCTGTTTTGCGCGTAGCGACAATAGCGCCAGGGCCCCCATCACGATGCTTACCACCAGGCTGGCCAACAGTATATAAGAGAAAGTACGCTGGTTGTTGAACAGCTGAATCTGCTCGTACAGCCGCTGTTGCTGCCGCTCAATATTCTTCTCCTGCGCCAGGATCTTATCTGACTGCTGTTTCATGATGTGCACGTTGCGCTCATCTATAACAGTGGTGTTCAGGATATTGTCTTTCCTGAAAGGCCTGTTGTGCAGGATATCGTGGGCCAGCTGTATAATTTCCTCCCCTCCGGTCGGGTACAGAAAAGTGGCCTCCAGGATACCATCCTGCACCAGTTGCAGGCCGCCATTCGGGCCTCCCAATCCATCGAAACCAATAAATTTAAGTTGCTGCTGTGCCTGCTTGTCCGGCAGGCTCTCGAAGGCTCCCAGCGCCATTACATCGTTATGAGCGTAAATCAGGTCTACGTCTGCATGCTGGTTGTATACTGCCGGGAAACGTGCCTTTGCCACTTCCTTCTCCCAGTCTCCGCTAACCTCGGCTACGATCTCTATGTCCGGAAAGGCGGCAATGGCATCTACAAAACTGTTGTGGCGCTCTATGGCCGGAGAGGAACCCCGAAGGCCCCAGACTTCTATAATCCTGCCTTTGCCGTTGAGCAGCTTGGCCACGTACTCGCCGGCCAGCTTTCCGATCTGGTAATTGTTGGCTCCCACGTAGGCCGTGTACATCGAAGAACTGGTTTTTCTGTCGACCACGATTACCGGAATGCCCTTGCTGAAGGCCTCCTCTACCACCGGTGTAATGGGCTCCGCCTCGTTCGGGGAAACGATGAGCAGGTCTACCTCTTGCTCCATGAACTCGCGGATGTGGCCTACCTGAGCAGTGCTACTGTTTTTAGCGTCTTTTATCTGCAGACGAAGCTCCGGATAGAAAGAGGCCTCCCGCTCCATCTCCTCATGCATGGCTTTCCGCCAGGCATCGCCCTCGGTGCACTGCGAGAAACCAACGACAAACTTCTTCTCCTCCCCGACCGGGCTACAGCCGATTATTGCTGACAATAAAAACAGCAGCAAGACAGTATTTTGGAGACTAAGAGAATAAGGCATTTAAAGTTGGCAAGCGGTTAGTTTCAAAAAATCACTTCGAATATACAACAAATTATTTGGCATTTAAAACAATCGTTCGTTATTTTAAACGTTTAAGCAAACTCCTGACAAACAAAATTTCAAAAATAGTTTTTTTAGCTTATCCTGTAATTAACCGTGCCATAACTCAGAAAAAGCAGGGCGACGCCGGATATTACACCCGGTGTATACATGTTGCCGGGATAAAGCAAATGTCATCTTTGAGCTCAACAGCTGCCTATCCTTAAGACTGTATTTAAATTTCGGGCAGTTCAGAACCTATAAGCCTGCCCCCTGACCAGGAGGCGAAGGCAGTATTCCTTTAAAATATACCGCTATACAGGGGCCCGGCCCGGAGCGTTGCCAGCACTTGGTGGTTTTTCGATGAGACGAAGTATATTTGTTTGTAGCAGCCATGAGCGCTCAGCGCAGTTCTTTGCAACAACAAAGCCAGTAGGCATAGCGAAAGCTCCGGCTAAAAGAGCCGGAGCCGAATACAAGAGCAGCCCAAAACTTGTATATTAACAGTAAATTATTTAAATGATAAACGGCTTCCGGAGCCTCCATATAAAGCAGTCCTATTTAACCACGCCCATTATGTTTTTGAGACCAAAGGTTCTTTCTTTCTTCATTTTTTTGCTTACCCATGTTTCGGTAGCGCAGGTTAGGGTAACCACCGAGCTAAGCAACAACTGGAAATTTCGCAAAGGAGAGAGCACAACAGCACACCAGCCGGATTTTAATGACCGGAAATGGGAAACAGTAACGGTGCCGCACGATTGGGCCATATACGGACCTTTCGATAAGGAAATTGACAAGCAGGTAGTTGCCATTGAGCAAAACGGCGAGAAGGTGGCGACCGAAAAAACCGGCAGAACCGGCTCCCTACCCTATATTGGCGAAGGCTGGTACCGAAACACATTTACACTGCCACATTATAAGCCGGGGCAAAAGGTGTTGCTGGTGTTCGAAGGTGCCATGAGCGAACCGAACGTGTTTTTGAACGGCGAAAAGGTGGGCGAGTGGAACTATGGCTATAGTTACTTTTACTTCGATATCAGCAAACAGATAGCTGCCGGAAAAGAAAACACGCTGGCTGTTCAGTTATCCAACCAGGGCTTGTCGTCTCGTTGGTATCCGGGTGCCGGGCTGTATCGGAAGGTGCAGCTTGTGGTCAAAAACCAGGAAAGTATCGACCAATGGGGCACGTACATCACAACGCCGTTTATTTCAGCCGAAGTTGCCAAAGTAAACATAAAAACCAGCGTATCCGGTGCCAATACGCGCCTGGTGACGCATATCCTGAACGCAGCCGGCGACACAGTTGCCTCTGACAAAACCCAGTCACTTTTCGGGAACAAATTCGAGCAGAACATCGCCGTAAATAACCCAAAGCTGTGGAGCCCCGAAACACCTTACCTGTACACAGCCGTCACGCAGTTGTTTGTAGCTAACACATTAAAAGATGAAACCTCTACCCGCTTCGGTATTCGCGAAATAAGCTATAAGGCAGAAGTTGGCTTCAGCCTGAATGGTAAAGTCCGCAAGTTTAAAGGAGTATGCCTGCACCACGACCTGGGCCCGCTTGGAGCAGCCGTAAACAAGGCCGCTTTGCGCAGGCAGTTACAGATTCTGAAAGACATGGGCTGCGATGCCGTCCGGAGTTCACACAACATGCCTTCTATAGAGCAACTGGAGCTGTGCGACGAGATGGGCTTTATGTTTTTAGCCGAAACCTTTGATGAGTGGGCAAAGCCGAAAGTAAAAAACGGATACAACCGCTTTTTTGAAACGGATGCCGAAAAAGATATTATAAACCTGGTGCATGCCACCCGCAACCACCCGAGCATCGTGATGTGGAGTTCCGGCAACGAGGTGCCGGACCAGCATGGCTCTGAGGGCGCAAAACGAGCCAGGTGGTTACAGGAGATTTTCCATCGCGAGGACCCGACCCGCCCCGTAACTGTAGGCATGGACCAGGTAAAAGCGACCATGCAATCGGGGTTTGGTGCCGTGCTGGATATTCCGGGGCTGAACTACAGAACGCATCTGTATGAAGATGCTTATAAAGCATTTCCACAGGGGCTCATACTTGGTTCCGAAACTGGCTCTACGGTAAGCTCAAGAGGCGTGTACAAGTTTCCGGTGGAGAAGGGAATAGGAAAGACCTACGACGACCATCAAACCTCGTCTTACGACCTGGAGTACTGCAGCTGGTCGAACCTGCCGGAAGATGATTTTATACTGCAGGACACCAGGCCCTGGGTAATCGGGCAATTTGTATGGACGGGCTTCGACTACCTGGGTGAGCCTACACCCTACGATAATTTCTGGCCATCGCGCAGTTCCTATTTTGGTATTAACGACCTCGCCGGCTTGCCGAAAGACAGGTACTACTTATACCGCAGCCAGTGGAACACCACGGACGAAACCCTGCATGTTCTCCCGCACTGGAACTGGAAAGGAAGGGAAGGGCAAACAACGCCGGTTTTTGTTTATACCAATTACGATAAAGCGGAGCTCTTTATTAACGGGAAGAGTATGGGCATCCAGCGTAAAAACGATTCGAGCCTGCTGCACCGCTACCGCCTGATGTGGATGGATGTAAAATACGAGCCAGGTACTGTAAAAGTGGTAGCTTACGACAAAGATGGGAAGCCGGCAGCCGAAAAAACAATGGTTACGGCAGGCGAGCCTTACAAAATAATACTGGAACCAGACCGTAGCCAGATCGCCGCCGATGGAAAAGACATTTCGTTTGTGACCGTATCTGTTGTAGATAAAAACGGCAATCCCTGCCCTACTGCCACCAACCAGTTAAAATTCAGGGTGAGTGGCAATGGCAGCTACCGCGCGGCCTGCAACGGAGATGCGTCCTCTCTGGAGCAGTTCCACCTGCCTGCCATGAAGTTATTTAGCGGAAAACTGGTCGTACTCGTTCAATCTTCCGAGACACCGGGTGCCATAAAACTATCTGTTCAAGGCAAAAAACTAAAGAGCGCCGAAGTTCAACTAAAGTCCGAATAGGGATATCAGTAATTCTTTGCCACTACATCTGCAGTGCAACCATGTTGATATACTTATTTGCATAGACATGAGCATTTGCCTTTTTTTAATGTCAGCAGCAGAGAGCGAGGAACAGGCAAAGCATCGCCGGCAGAGGGCTCCGGAGGTCATTTTTGATTAGAATAATTCGATCGTCCGGCATATGGCTTCTTCTAAAACGGAGGCCGACTTCACTTGCCTGCCTGTACTAAGCCAACATTCTTGTTTTTGATTTTTTGCGTGCCGCCTACCTGGTAAGGTGGCAACGCTGCGCAGAGAGTTTACGCAGATTTCGCTTTACATTGAAACAGCTCAGAATCCCTGGATCTCGATGGGGAGGTTATCTTCAACCGTAATCGTGACGGCCACATCAAGTGGAGTACTCCAATCCACATGCAGGTAAAAAGTCACTGCGCCGGGGTCGCCCCTGAATTCATTTCGCCGGGGAAAGATGTTGGAAACCCATACGGAAGCCAGGCCGAGGTGATAGAAAAAATTCTGGCCTGGTGAACCTGGTCGAATCATCGAGCTACCTACTCCTACCTCTGCCGCGGTGATATGCACGACGGAGCGAGAGGAAATAAGGGGCCAGGTAAAGTGGCAAGGCACACGTCCGTTGACGCGCCTGATCAACCAGCGAATAGATGTAGCCATAACATTTCCACTTAAAATTATAAATAAAACAGCTATAGTTTAAGACGCTATTTATAATAGGAAAGTTGCCTTCAGCACCAAAGGAAAACCATCATCCCTTCCACCTCAGAGGCTTCCACTTTTATAACCAGAGCGTATGCAGGCTGCACATACCGAAACAAAGCCGCTTAGGCCAGCGCAGCGAGCCGCTTGTTAACATGTGTTCACCAGAAGAGATAAACAAAAGATCTGCAGTAGCAGCAGCAGAAAATATCTCCCGAGGGGTCTTTTCATTAGAATAATTCCCAGGACCATTCTATTCTCTCCCACTCCACCACAAAACCACCCACTTGTACGGACAAGTCACAACCTGTCCCATCGTTCCTGGAAAGCATGCCCAAAAACCACCCCAAACAAGTTCTCCGACCCTATTCCCCCTCAAAATCCAACCCACACAAAACCAGCCACCTAAAAACCTGCCTGTTCCAGCTTATCAAATTCATCTAAAAATATCTATATTTAAACCTGTAACACAACACAAATTTCACTACCTTACTCCTCTGTTTAAACACCCAGTACATTTCCATGGCCAAAAAGAATACCCCCACCGCCGCCAAGCCCAAGGCGGACATAGATTTTGAAAACGAACTCTGGAATGCCGCCAACGAACTGCGTGGCGCCGTAGCCGAAAACCAGTACAAAGATTACGTGCTCTCGCTGCTGTTTGTGAAGCACCTCTCCGAGCACTTCGAGGTGCGGAAGCAGGAGCTGCAGCTCTCCTTCCTGGACCCCGAAAGCGACTACTATAACATAGAACAGCACCAGCAGACCGAGGTGCTCGAAGACGAGCTGGAGTACCAGGTAAAGAACGTGTACCGCCTGCCCCGCGAGGCCACCTGGGAGTACCTGCGCGAAAACGCCGAGCAGGACGACATAAAGGTGAAAGTGGACCAGGCCTTTGTGCTGCTCGACGAGCTGCTGGCCAAACGCAACCCCGACTACAAAGGCGTGCTGGAGCCGATCTTCGTGCGCAGCCAGCTCTCCCCTACGCAGGTAGCAGGGCTCATTAACCTGTTCTCCAAAGAGAAGTTCTCCGAGATCAACAACCCTGAATCCGACATCTACGGCCGCGTGTATGAGTACTACATCGGCAAGTTTGCCATGGCCGAAGGCTCTGGTGCGGGGCAATTTTTTACCCCCGGCTCGGTGGTGCGTTTGCTCGTGGAAATGCTGGAGCCGCTCAAAGGCCGCATCATGGACCTGGCCTGTGGCTCGGGTGGTATGTTTGTGCAGAGCCTCAAATTTCTGCAGGCGCACGGCGGCGACAAAAACGACATTTCCATTTACGGGCAGGAGCGCTACGAAGGCACACTGCGCCTCTGCAAAATGAACCTGCTGCTGCGCAACCTCTCCTTCGACGTAAAGCTGGGCGACTCGCTGCTGCAGGACCGCTTTGCTGACCTGAAGGCTGATTACGCCCTCATGAACCCGCCGTTCAACATCAGCAACTGGCACCCCGAGCTACTGCCCGACAACGACCCGCGCCTCTTCGGGGCCAAAGACACCTTTACCACCCCCGGCAACGCCAATTATATGTGGTTCCAGACGTTGTGGCACCACCTCTCGGAGCGCGGCACGGCGGGCGTGGTGATGGCCAACGGCGCCATGACCACCGGAAGCGCCGGCGAAAAGAACGTGCGCGAGCATATGATACAGCAGGGCATGGTAGACTGCATTGTGCAGATGCCCGACAAGCTGTTCCTGACTACCGGCATACCGGCCTGTATCTTTATTTTGAGCAAGAACCGCGACGGCCGCGACGGCGAACACCGCGAGCGCAAAAACGAGATCCTGTTTATAGATGCCCGCAAACTGGGCCACATGGTGAACCGCCGCCTGCGCGTGTTCGAAGATGCCGACGTGGCCCGCATTGCCGACACCTACCACCACTGGCGCAACATCGGCGGCAGCTACTCCGACACCGAAGGCTTCTGCAAGGCCGCTACCTTAGCCGAGGTGGCCGCCAACAATTACGTGCTCTCGCCGGGCCGCTACGTAGGCTCCGAAGCCGAGGAAGACGACGGCGTTCCGTTTGAAGAGAAGATGAAGGGGCTGACCACCGAACTGGCTGCTCAGTTTGAGGAAAGCGCCCTGCTGGAGAAGCGGATTCGGGAGAATTTAAAAAGTCTGAATTTGGATTTACCTGATTAGGGGATTTTCGGATTTTATTTTACTCATAATCCTTAAATCCGTTAATCTGACGAATCCCAATTCAGACAATAAATTCTGACAAATGGAAAAGATTGAAGATGACCTGACTTATAAAATTATCGGTTGTGCCATGAAAGTTCATGCCACACTTGGCAATGGCTTTCAGGAAGTTATTTACCAAAGAGCCTTGGCGATTGAGATGGAAAAGGCCCAACTGGGTTTTGCCAGGGAGCTGGAAATGCCTATTTTTTATGACAGCATAGAAATAGGTAGCAGAAGGGTAGATTTTCTGGTTGAAAGCAGAGTGCTGGTAGAGCTAAAAGCGCTGGTAAAGTTGGAAGACGTACATCTTGCCCAAGGCCTGAACTACCTGGTTGCCTATAAGCTGGACAAAGGACTACTACTGAATTTCGGGGCAAAAAGCCTGGAAGTGAAAAGACTGCGCCACCCGCTGAATAAAATTGTCTGAATTTGGATGCGTGGGATTAGTAGATTATTGGATTCAATCTTACTCCTAATCCAACAATCCTTAAATCTGACGAATCCTAATTCAGACAGTATGGACTACCATTAAGTAAAGACTATAAAAATATACAAACATGAACATGGAGATGTTTAACCCGCCCCACCCCGGCGAGATACTGCGTGAGTACATTAACGGTATTGGCAAAACAGTAACAGAAGTTGCCCGTGGCCTCGATACCAGCCGCAAGCACCTGTCGCTGATCCTGAACGGCCATACAGGCATCAGCGCCGAAATGGCCCTGAAGCTCTCAGTGGCTTTTGACACGACACCCGATTTCTGGCTAAACTTTCAGAAGAACTACGACCTGTGGCAGGTACGGCAAAAAGTAGATACTTCTAAAATCACGCATTTCCTGAACTCGGCAGCATAGGCTCTTAAGCCGAGGAAGACGACGGCGTTCCGTTTGAAGAGAAGATGAAGCTGCTGACTACGGAATTGGCCGCTCAGTTTAAGGAAAGCGCCCTGCTGGAGAAGCGGATTCGGGAGAATCTGGAGGGGATTGGGTTTGGGCTGTAAATTAAAATGTGAATTGTTTCGATTGATTTGAATTAGATAGTGAAGTTGATGAGATATGTAGGCAGAAATATTAATTACTGAATACTTCCAAAGTTATGATTACACAAATTAGAGAGCTTAAAAAAGTAGGTATATTCAAAAACCACATAGCACCAACTTCCCTACCTGAGTACAAGAAATATAACTTGATCTATGGGTGGAATGGCTCTGGAAAGTCAACTTTGTCAAGGATATTTTCATGTATAGGTCAACAATCATTAATGGATCACTTCCCAGATTCAAAAGCCAAGATTACACTCTCTGATGGGATGGAGTTAAATGAGACTAATATCCATCTAAGTGATTTGAATATCAAAGTATTCAATCAAGCTTTTATTGACAAGAATATTGATTGGAAAGGGAAGCTCAACTCAATTTTATATGTCTCTGAAGAAAAAATTGAGACAAAGAATGAGCTAGATGAGACAAAGAAAAAATGTAAAGAAAAGAAAGCAAAGCACGATGAAATCTCTTTAAAGATAGATCAAAAGAAGGATGAAAAGGAAAAATTTTTAAAGAGTTCTGCAAAAAGTATAAAAACCATCTTTCAGGCTATAGAGACAACTGATCAAAGATTTTTAAGCTATAACAAAGCACATTTTGAGAAACTGATAGGCTCAGAATATGAAGTTCTGTCATCAAAGGAAGTATTCCTTGATAAGGAAGAATTCAACAGGATTAAAAACGCGATAAAGCCGCAACAAAAGTCAGAAATAAATACTATTACTGTTGAAGTTAACACACAAATATACATTGGTGCTGAAGCAAGTATAAAAGAGATTATTGAAGCAAGTGTAGTATCAAAGGCAATCAATCGTCTATTAGAATTTCCTAAGTTAAATGAATGGGTTTCACAAGGTTTAGAGTTACACAAAACTCTAGATTCAGAAACTTGTGAATACTGTGGAAGTACAATCTCAGATGAGCGTTTACAGCAGCTAGAAGAGCATTTTAATAAAGATTACGAAAGCCTTATTACCAGAATTCACAAAGCAACTAGCTGGATAGATTCTCAAGAATTACCTGTTACTTCTCTACCAAATTCTGATGAGTTTTATGAAGAGTTTCTAGCTAGTTATAATGAGAAACACGATAAACTCATAGAGTATCATAGGAAGTATAAAAAGGTATTAGAGCAATGGAAATCTATATTAACCAAAAAGTTACAGAATCCATTTAGGAAGATTGAAGAATCAGTTTCTTCTGTTGAAGATTTACTGTCCAACATCATGAACACGGTCAATGGAATAAACAAGGTTATAGGCGCTCACAATTTAAAGACCCAAAACTTCGAAAAACACTTATCTGTAAACAAGAAAAGATTAGAACGACACCTTGTCGCTGAGCAGATGAAAACCTTTAATTTTAGCAAATTCAAAGTTGAGTCTGACTCCCTTTCTAAAGATTTCAAAGAAGCTAGTCAAAAATTAACAGAACTAAAAATTAAGGAGAGCTCACTTGAAAAAGAGTTACTTAATGAAGCCATTGCTGTTGAAGAATTTAATGAAAATATACATAAATTCTTAGGAAGAAATGACCTAAGCCTGTATTTTGATACTAAGCATAAAGGGTACAAAATTGTAAGAGGTTCTAATACTG
>NZ_VFSD01000003.1 GCF_014332515.1 Pontibacter beigongshangensis
GTTCATCAATAAAATGGTCTCTAACGCAAGAGCTATAATATCAAACCAAGTTGCTCTCCCCCTTGGAGTCTACAAAATGAATCCAATCTTAAGCTGGTTAGAACTTATCGGAAGACTGATGATGTAAATGTTAGCATCTTCCGAGACTATGATTTAGAAGTACATGACCTGCCAATAGGAACAGAACGACTTGAATGGAATATAGAGAAGCTCATTGAAATTGAAAAGAAGTTTGATGAAACCAACAGGAAGTTTAAAGCGGATATTCTTAGGAAGTGTAGAGAAATAAGTGCCACCTATGCTTCTAATAACTCAAAAGAATCAGAAGAATAAGGATAGCCCAACAATCTGCCTAGATTAGGCTATAGCCACGTCTTTCCTAGACTATGAAAAAGTAATGTTAGGCCCGCTGCCCTGAATTTGAAGCACCAATTAATTGGTATTTCAAATAGGTCAGAGATCTAAACTTAAGCCAGCAATCGGAAGAAATTATCTTTGAGAGTTAGGACGTTTTCTAGTGCAATGATATTTTTCTTCTAAAAAACGCCTAAGTCGCTCCAAAAGACTAACACTTGTGAGGGAATTTGTAAATTGGGGGGGAATGGAGAAAAGTGTAATAGCTTAAAACTATCATAAACAACTAAAACCCTTAAAACATCATTCTATGATTTTCCACAAGTACAGGCTCGCATGGCTGCTGATGATTTCCCTGACGCTGCACCTTTCTGCTTTTGCACAGGAAAAATTCCCGGATGGGACACCTATACCAGACTGGTTCCGGCAAAACAAACCGACCGATATAACTAAATTAGGCAAGCAGTACCGCATTACAGACTATAACCTGTCAAACGACAGCACCGTTATCCAGACACAGCTCCTGCAGGCTGTAATAGATAAGGCCCATGATAACGGCGGCGGCGTGGTGATAATCCCCAAAGGCACGTTCCTGAGCGGTTCGCTCTTTTTCAAGAAGGGCACGCACCTGCACCTGGAGGAGGGCGGCAAGCTGAAAGGCAGCGACGACATCAGCAATTTTCCGCTGGTGATGACACGGATGGAGGGCCAGACACTGAAATATTTTGCCGCTTTGGTAAATGCCGACGGCCTGGACGGATTTACCATCTCGGGCAAAGGGACGATAGACGGTAACGGACTGCGCTACTGGAAATCTTTCTGGCTAAGGCGTCAGTTTAACCCCGGCACCACCAACATGGATGAAATGCGGCCGAGGCTGGTTTACATCTCCAACAGCAAAAACGTGCAGCTGTCGGGTGTGAGACTAATAAACTCGCCATTCTGGACGACTCACCTTTACAAATGTGAGAACGTAAAGCTTCTTGACCTCTACATCTACTCTCCCAAAGAGCCGGTAAAGGCCCCGAGTTCTGATGCCGTGGATATAGACGTCTGCAGAAACGTTCTAATCAAAAACTGCTACATGTCGGTAAATGATGACGCGGTGGCGCTGAAAGGAGGCAAAGGCCCGCGTGCCGATAAGGACCCCAACAACGGAGGCAACCATAACATCATCATCGAAGACTGCACCTACGGATACTGCCACGGTGCTTTAACTTTCGGCAGCGAGTCTGTCCATAACCGCAACATCATCTTACGCCGGATCAAGATAGAGCACGCAGAGCGTCTGCTTTGGCTCAAGATGCGTCCTGATACGCCACAGAACTACGAATACGTGCTGGTGGAAGACATACAGGGGAGTGGCGTCGGCAACTTCATCTTCATACGGCCCTGGACACAGTTCTTCGACCTAAAAGGAGAAGAGGTCTCAGGAACATCGGTTGCCCGCCATATAACCATGCGCAATATAAAACTGGATTGCGAAAACTTTTTTAATGTGGGCGTGGCAGATAAGAACAGCGATGCGCCTGGTTACAAAGCCAAACTCTCGGACTTCAGATTTGAGAACATTAATGTAACAGCCAGGAATTTTATTGAAATCGACACCTCTATCATTGAGAATTTCAAACTGAAGAATGTGACCGTTAACAAGAAGAAGCTTTTCTAGCATACAGCAAGCCTGGGCATATCCCGGCACGTCGGCACAATCAAAAAGCCCCTCCGGAGCAACAGCAGCTCTGGAGGGGCTTTTTGATTAGAATAATTTAGATTAGGTAATACGGGCCACAGGTGCAGCAGGGGAGGCGCTTGGGAGGCCAGCCTTCCTGCCGCCTTAGTTGCTGTCTCTGCGGCGAATCTTTATTCTGATCGCGTTCTCGATAGGCTTTTCAGACACCAGCGTGATGTAGCCTCCACCACCGGCGCCACTCAACTTCCAGCCCAGCGCTATGTCTTTGTAGAGGGCGATCTGGTTCAGGATGGTTTCGTCTACCATGTTCGGGAACATGTGGACCTGGGCTTCGAAAGATTTCCGGAAGTTTTCGCCAAAGGCGCTGGCATCTTTTCGCTTAATTGCTTCCCAGCAGTTCTCAGCGGCATCGGCCAGGGCTTTGGCGCCGGCCTGACTGATGTTGGTGTTGTCTACCACGGCGTAGTCTGAAGTTCTGGGGCCCAGGGTTACCAGGTACAGGTGCGACTCAAGCCAGTCCAGAATATCCTCGTCGTGGATCGACTCGATGGAGTCGGGCCAGTAGTTGTTGTTGTAGTAGAGGCGGTTCAGGCCCGGCAGCACAATGCCCAGCGCATCCTGCGATCCGGCTACTTCTTTGGTGCCCGGCGGGTTTTCGTAGGTGAACAGGATTTTGGCCAGCTTCTCGTTATCTCCGGCAGG
Source organism: Pontibacter beigongshangensis (assembly GCF_014332515.1). Taxonomy (GTDB): domain Bacteria; phylum Bacteroidota; class Bacteroidia; order Cytophagales; family Hymenobacteraceae; genus Pontibacter; species Pontibacter beigongshangensis. The sequence goes on from NZ_VFSD01000003.1 coordinate 2,747, forward strand.
AATGGCGGTGCGCCACAGCTCTATGGCTTTGTGGCGCGTGCTGGAGGCCATGCCACTCCGGTTGTTAAATTCGAGGGTGGGCTCGATGGAGATCGTCAGTACCGGGCCCGGGTGGTAAGCCGACACGGAAGGCTGATCGAGCCAGCCACCTGCTACGTCTATCCTAAAAGGAATAATACATTCGGTGCGGAGGCTGGTGGTGCTTCGGGCCGGCAGGTTCTCGTGCGGAATGCGCTGCAATACCTTGTACTCGATATTCCGCTGCCGGCAGATCTCGGCCTTGGCAGGGGTGGCGCCATCTTCGTTCACGATAAAGATATGGGGTTGGATCTCTTCCAGCTCTTTCATAAAGTCTATGATGCCATAGCCCTTATTTACGTGGCAGTGGGTGGTGCAGCCCAGTGCCTCGATCATGTAGCGCCTCTCATCCTGCGAGTTTACGGGGTACCGGCCTTTAAGCTGGTGCACGTTCTCATCGTTGCCAATACATACATGCAGGTCGCCAAACCTGGCAGCTTCTTTCAGAAAGGCTACGTGTCCGCTATGGAGCAGATCGAAGCACCCGGTCACCATAACTTTTTTCTTTGTTTCCATTAAAACCATCTTTTAAGCGAGGAGCAAAAGCAAACCAACAGGTCGTTCTGCCCCCTTATTAATTTAGTTATGAATTATTCTAATCAAAAAGGCCCTCAGGCCATGGCTGCAGCTCCTGCTGCTGCTGTGTGCTTTACGCAAGACCTTCGCTTTTGTGCCGGTCAAAGCCAGGCGCGGACTAAAAAAATTATCTGCCTTACACCCTCCTGGAAAGCTGTAAGACAGATAACATGGCCACATGAAGGCACCAGTAAAAGATATTAATTGTCGCCGCTGAAGTCCTTAAAGGTTTTGGAGATGTTCTCATTCGTTGGCTTTTGCTTGTTTTGCCAGCTGGCATCCAGCTCCAGCGCCACGAGCCCCTTCAGGTTCATGACAGCCACAAAATCGTCAACATCTTTTATAAACTCATTGCGGAGCCGGGCCGATTTAAGCGCATATTTGCGGGCGAAGATGTCGCCTTTGGTTTGCAGCTCGTTTCGCTTCTCCATTATATAGTTCAGGCGCTCCACCAGGTCTTTGGTGTTGCGGCCAAATACCTCGGTGGCCTCCAGCGTGCCGATCGTCATGACCATGGTGCCGCCTACGGTCGTTATTTTTTTAGAGGTGGCCGGCTCGTCTACTACTACAGGGGCTACACCCGTCATGGCTCCCAGCGAGGCGTTGGTAAGCGAGCGGCCTTTCTTGCCTTTTCTGGCGCGGTTATACTTTTTCTTCAGGTCTGTCTCCGCTTCCTTGAGCTGTTCCATCAGGTCCCAGGCGCGCACCAGCGAGGAGCGGTACTCGTTGTAGAGCTTCATGTCGCGTTCCGTCTCATTTATGGTGTTGATAATAGAGAAGGTGATCTTCCGCTCATCGCCCTTGTTCGATTTGTCAACCACAAAAAAGGTGATGCTGAAGGTGAGGGTGTCGAGGGGGTCTTTCACGAAGTCGTAACCGGGCTTCCAGATGAACTCATACTGCGAGGGCGTGTTTTTTACCAGGGCAGTGGCCGGCACATTCGGGTTTTCGGAGATAAAGCTGAAGGAGGCAATGTCGCTCTCGCCGTTCTCATCGGTTATCTGAAACTTGAGGTTGATGGTGGCATCTTCGTTGTACACGAATTTGCTCTGCGACGGAAACATCTGGATGCTCGGCGGAATGTCCTGCTGCGTCACTTCAATCTGGAACTGCCCCTTGGTACGCGCCTTCGCGGGCTGATCCTCTACATAAAACTCGAGGGTGATGGGTTTGTTCTGAAGCTGCCTGAACTGTGTGGTGGAGGGTTTCCAGGTAAATTCGCCCTGTTCAGAGAGTTTGGCACCCTGGGGCATGGCGTTGGAGATAGGAATGAACACAAAGGGGTCATTGTCCTCATCCTTTACGGCAGACAAATCGATGCGGTAGGTGTTGGTGGTGTTAAAGCGCACATAGAAAGGCTTCAGCTCCCCCACTACCGGCGGGCGGTTCACATGCTCCACTATGAAATCAATCACCTGGCTGGCTCTTTCGTCTTTTTCGTTGGTAACCTCAAACTGCAGCTGCACCGTGCGGTTCTTGTTCAGGCGGTCCACAATGTCGTAGCTCGGCGTCCAGGAGAAGCGGCCCAGCGAGTCGAACACGATGCCGGGTATGCGCCCCTGGTTAAGCGAATACATGTAAGTTTTGCCGGTGCCTCCCACCGCTTTCACCTCAAATTCCAGTTTCTGGCCCTCTTTCAGCACATTCCAGTTGGGCATATCCGGGAAAACCAGCCGCAGGGGTGAGCTTTTGCTCTTGTTTCTGGCGCTCTCAACTCCCGGCACAGGCTCCTGGGCATGAGAGGTGGCGACAAGCAGGAGAACAGCGGAAAAAAGTAAAATGCACTTTTTCATATATAGAATCTGACGTAATATTCGGTGGTTAAAGTTAGTAAGATCATCCTTAATTTTCATGTATTGCCAGGTAAATTGCCTGCCTCATACCGGTAGCAGCTATGGCAGTAACAAAAGTCTCCACAGCCATACCTCCCTTTTGCCTGCACAGACCAGGCCTGCTAGAACAAAACAAAGACCTGTGTATTGAGAGAGTGAAATGCAGAAAGGCAACATGTACGGCACGTTAGGCTTCAAAAACAAGTTAGTTGTTATTTGGATGAATATGTTTTTAAAAAATTTGTTTTGTGCTATTGGCCTGTAACAACGATGCCTTTCGCCTGCCAATCTGCCTGATCAGAATTCTTCGGCCGTAACCATGCCTCAAAAAAACCTGCTTTATAAACACAAAAATCTGATTTGTAAGGTGTTATGGTTAATTGAGATGCCAGGTGATGCCTGGCCACAGGCTTTCTGATTAGCATTCTGGCCATCATCCTTCGGCAAAAATAATAAATAGTCCGCAAATAAAAGGCCATACTTAAATGTTGCAACGCTTTAATTAAGCAAAAGGTACGCTTTTAGCCCGGAAAACGTTTTGTTTGCCTTTCTTCAGCAGGTATTATCTGCTGAAGGGGGAGGGCGGGTTCCAAAAAGTACGCCGAACGGTAGATAACGACAGTGCTAGAAGGCGTTATTCCGTTTTTGCCGTAGCTGGCCCCTTTTGTGTTCAGTTTTGCTGCCACTTCACACGCTATTTCGGGTGATGTCTGTCTCAAACCTGCCGCAGTACGGGAACACTTTAGAATTATTGTATATTTGCAGGAAAGCGGCAAGGTAACGATGATCCTGTCGTGCGATGTGCCGGTTGTCTGCTGGCGGCAGGTGAAGGAGGGGCTACAGCAAGGAGCTTTTAATGGCCTGGTAATTTGTTTTGGACTATAGGAAAGCATCAGGTAATTTAAGGTTATTTTTCCTGCAGGCGTTCTAATAAATAATTTTAAATGGGGTTTTTAGGATTTTCAGAACATGATATTGCCATAGACTTAGGAACGGCCAATATCTTGATTATACACAATAATAAAGTAGTACTGGATGAACCTGCCATTATAGCCATAGACCGAAGAACTAGTAAGGTGGTGGCAGTGGGGCAAAAGGCGATGCAGATGGAGGGGAAGACGCATGACAACATCCGTACCATACGCCCCTTAACGGCGGGAGTTATCGCCGATTTTAATGCAGCCGAGCAAATGATCAGAGGAATGATTAAAATGGCGGCTTTGCGGAAAGGCTGGTTCCCTACTTCTCTGCGGATGGTGGTCTGCATCCCGGCAGGCATCACCGAAGTCGAAAAGCGCGCCATCCGTGATTCGGCTCAGACGGCAGGGGCCAAAGAAGTGTACATGATCTACGAGCCGATGGCAGCTGCCATGGGTATTGGTATAAACGTAGAGGAGCCGGTCGGGAATATGATCGTTGATATCGGGGGGGGCACTACAGAGATTGCCGTTATTGCCATGAGCGGCATTGTGTGCGAGCAGTCTATTCATATTGCCGGGCAGACCTTCGACTCAGAAATTGAGTATTACATACGCCAGCAGCACAACCTGCTGATAGGCGTTCGCACCGCCGAACGTATTAAAATAGTGATGGGCGCAGCGCACACGCAGCTCAAAGATCCACCGGCCGATTTTGCCGTTTTGGGCCGTGACCTGATGACCGGCATCCCGAAAGAAATAAAGGTAACCTATATGGAGATTGCCGAGTGCCTGGATAAGTCTGTGGCAAAGATCGAGGATGCCGTCATGAATGCCCTGGAGATTACACCGCCAGAGCTGTCGGGTGACATTTATGGGAACGGGATTTACCTGACCGGCGGCGGCGCCCTGCTCCGTGGGCTGGATACCCGACTGGCCATGCGCACCGGACTGCCGGTTCATATAGCAGACGATCCGTTGCGAACCGTTGCAAGGGGCACTGCCCTGGCCCTGAAAGGCATGGGCCGGTATTCGTTCCTGATGCGGTAAGCCTTTAGCCAAGTAAAGAGTAGTTCTCTTTTAGAGAAATTATTCCAATGAAAATGCCCCTCCGGAGGCTCTCCTGCTCTGAAAGGACCCAGGACACAAGACTTTTTTCTTCCTTACTGGGCGTAGTTTCTGACTACGCCCTTTTTATATTGGTTAGTCTCCGACTAACCTCGCTGCTTCAGGCAGCGAAAGGTATGTTAGCTGGCAGACATGCGGGAGCATTAGCAATGCGTGCATGTTGCTTCTGCGAAGCAAAGGTAGTCGGAGACTACCTGACATAGAAAGGGCATACTCAGAAAAACGCACAGAGAGGATTTATCTCCAAATCTTCAAATTTCCAAATCTTCAAATCGACTAAACAGCACATTAAAGAAACCAGATCTGCTCCAGGCGCAGGCTTAACGCATCACTCTGAATTAGTTTCAAAAGTCTTGCTGGGCGAAAAAGCTCCAGGCTTCGTCATCGCCGTTAAACGTGTTCCAGTCTACCCAGCCTTCCACGCCATCCAGGCGGGTGTCGTGGGAGTGTTGCCAGAAAATCCAGCGGTCTGGCTCTAGCAGGGGCTCTTTGCGGAAGGTGCAGATCCAGATAAGGCTGCTGTCGAAGTGGTCGGCTATGTAACTTTTGTAGGAGCTCTCGTTGGTGTAGATGACCACGGCCCGGCCTGTTCGCTCCTCTACTACATTTATAAATTCCCGGATCTCCTCTGTGATCTGGGCTGGCGTTTTGCTGTGATACTTGTTCCCCCAGTCCTCCACATCAATCACAGGCGGCAGGTCGCCTGGTTCAAGCCTGGTGTGTTTCAGAAAATTCTCCGCCTGCACCTTCCCCGGCTTATTGAACCTGAAAAAGTGGTAGGCACCGGTTTTCAGACCGCTGGCCTTGGCGCCTCTATAGTTTTCTTTATACCTGGGGTCGAGGTAGCTTTCGCCTTCTGTTGATTTAATATAGGCAAAGTGCACCTGCTGCTGCCGCACCTTTTCCCAATCTATGTTGCCGGTATGTTTTGATACGTCGATGCCCGTAATCGGGTATTTGCCTTTGTTGATGTTGTACCAGGTGGGGTTCAGCTTTTTATAAATCGCAGAGGCACCCATGGCCAGGGCTGCCATTGTCAAAATAACAAAATAGGGCCAGCGAGCAGCTTTCTTCCTGTTCTTTTTCCTGGGTGCTTGAACCTTTTGTAAGCGTTTTGTCTGTCCGGGCCGCATATTCTATCAGGCAGGTCAACCTGCTCCTGCAGTATAAAGTAAGCGCAAAAACTGCTTTGGTGCAAGTGCCGGTTTTAATTCTGGTCAGTCAGCCTAAGGCCGGAGATAGAGCAGGAGAGTGGTTAAGGCATGGTACTGTGGAGCATAGCGGCAGGAGTGCCTGTTATCGGCCTGGTGCTTTGCCAAATTCAACCTTGGAAATTATGGTGGTGCGAGCGTCTCCCCTTTACCTGGTCCCACTTCTACCGCAAGCAAGAGGAAGCTCACCCTCCCTGGTAGATGCCCTGACAGAACCTTAGTTTGCAGAACAAAAACCTTTTTGCCTCTGATGAAGTGCGCTGTCGGGGGAGGGCGCGCAGGGCCGTATTGCGCCATAATCAGAGGAAAGTGGTACTCGTAGGGCAGCAGGAAAAGCCTCTGGAGGGGCATTTTGATTGGAATAATTTCGCGTGGCTCCAATCAGTCTGTCAGAACGTACTTTGTGCTTCAGAAATAAAAAAAAGAGAAAGGTAAAACCTCCCTCTTTTTTGTTGCAGTTAGAAAATAAATTCTTTTTCGTACAGAGGCCTGTGTAGCGGCCATTCGGCGGTGCTATAAAAATCAGCTGTTGCCAGTTTTTCAACACCGCTGGAATAGTAACCTCACCTTCCGGAAGAGCTTTAGTTATAGCCTTCGTTCTGCTTAAACTCTTCCTTGTTGGTTACAGCATCGAGCTGTACCTGCGAGATAGGGCGGTGCTTATGGTATGGCTGAATGTTTTCTTTGGCATCGGGGTTGTATTTCTGCACATACTCTACCAGCTTGCCGGTGCGCTTCAGGTCGTACCAGCGGATCTGCTCACCTGCCAGTTCACGGGCCCTTTCTTCCAGAATATAATCCAGGTTCAGCTGCTCCTGCTTCACCTGCATATCTACTTCTTTGCCCGGAATGGCACGGGAGGTGCGCAGGGTGTTGATGTGTTGCAGCGCCTCTCCCGGATTGGTTTTCAGCATCGCTTCGGCTGCGATCAGGTACAGCTCCGCAATCCGGATCACGAAGGCATCGCGGGAGCTCCATTCCTGGTTGGCCGTGAGGCGGGTCGGGTCCATGAACTTCTTGAGCTGAATGAACTGGGAGCGCAGCAGTGGTGAGCCGTCAGGGCGGTACATGGTATTTACATCAAAGATCTTGTAGCGGTCTTTGGCCCGGGCAGTCTGCGCAGCTGTGGCAGGCGTTTTCAGGAATAGCATCGAGGTGTCGCCGGTGGTCATTTGCGGGTAGCCGGTCACACCACCTGGGCTGGACTTGCTGGGGTCGTTGGCAAACCATACGGTCTGGAAGCTGCCGTGGTAGCGCTGGTCCATCGATTCGTCATACAGGTTCAGGAGGTGCCGCGAGGGCATAAACCGCTGGTAAGGCCGGCCATAGTTGATCGAGCGGACCATGCCGGGCTGTTTGTCGTACACCATAATAAAGTACAGGTGGCCGCTGTTTCCCTTTCCGGCTGAGGCGTCGTAGTCGCCGTTCATGGTGTCGTCGCCGGTGTAGTTCACATAGTACACCACTTCGGAGTTAGTGCCGCCTTCGCTGTTCTTCATGTCCCAAAGGGCTGCATAATTGCTGAACAGCGCATAGCGGCCACTGTTGATAATGTCTTTTGCCAGTGTGGCGGCCTCGGCGTAGAGTCCGGCATTGTCGGTCTGGCTGGCGCGGGTCAGGGCCATGCGGGCTTTAAAGGCCTTGGCAACATCCTGCGTAATCCGTCCGTCCGTCGACTTTTTAGGGGCCAGTTTGAGAATGGCCTCATCCAGGTCCTCAAAGATCACTTTGTAGAAGTCTTCTTCGGAGGAACGCTTGGCCGTAGTTACGGCACCAACTGTCGGCTCTGTGTTCAAAACCACACCGCCCCAGGTCTCCACGATCAGCGAAAGGTAGAGGGCGCGCAGAAATTTAACTTCGCCCATGTACTGGGTGTTTTGCGCTTCGCTCAACAGGGGGCTTGGCAGCAGGGATATGGCCGTGTTCGTGGCGTTCAGGGCTTTATAGAGGTGTGCCCAGTAGTCTCTCAGGTTGGTTTGCGCGCCGTTCAGGTCGACGGTGTAGTCTGATAGCTGGTTGGCTTTGTTGTCGCCGCCACGCAGGAACAGGTCGGTGCCGGTTTCGCTGATGCCAAACGGTGCCTCTTTGCCATACCACAGGCGGGTGCCGGAGTAGGAGGAGTTTACGGCGCTGGTAATGCCCAGCTCGGTTTTATAAAATGGATCTTCTGTAAGGCCACTTTTATTCGTTTCTTCCAGAAAATCTTTGCAGGAGGCCAGACCTAAAGTGGAGGCCAACAAAAGGGTGCTTATATATTTCAGTTTCATCTTTTTTCTTGCGTTTAAATTAATAAGGAGGCACCGGACTAAAATCCAACGTTCACACCGAAAATGATCTGCTTGTTGAGCGGGAAGCTAAGGTCGCCGCCACGCTCCGGATCATAGTCTTTCAGTTTGCTGAACACAAAGTAGTTCTGCAGGGTGCTGTATAATCTGATGTTGGCGATCTTGGAGGCGCCTAACAAAGAGGTTGGCAGGTTATAGCCCAACGAGATGTCCCGGATTTTCACGAATGAGCCATCTACGTACCCTACCGTAGACTGTAGCAGGTAGTTGTTGGTGGAGTAGGAGCTGTTCGGGCGAGGGAAGTCGTTGGATGGGTTTTCCGGTGTCCAGTAATTTACCAGCGACGAATTCTCCAGCGCGTTTGGCTTATAAGCGGTGTTGTATTCATAGTCGATAAACTGACCGATGCGGCCATACACGAACACAGACAGGTCGAAGCTCTTGTACTCGAAGGTGTTGTTCACGCCAAAGGTGTACTTGGGCACGCGCGAAAACGTGGTTCTGTCGTCGGTGTCGAAAATGCCATTTCCGTTCAGGTCGGCTACTTTTATGTCGCCGGGCTTAAAGCCACCAAAGGCAGTAGCTTGCTCTTCTTCACCCAGTTGCCAGATACCAATTTTCTTGTAATCGTAGAATACGCGGGTAGGGGAGTCTACAAACCAGCTGTTCACCTCGTTGCGGGTTACGCCACTGTTAAGGGCCACGATTTTTTCGCGGTTAAGCGAATACGTCCAGTTGGTGGTCCAACGGAAGTTTGTGCCTTCTATGTTATGAGTGGTCAGCGTAAATTCTACACCTTTGTTTTCTGTCTGGCCAATGTTCTCCATTCTGGATGCAAATCCGGTAGAAGGTGGCAGCAGGCTTGGCAGGAGCACGTCAGTGGTGCGGGACTGGTATACTTCCACGCTACCGGCAATCCGGTTGCCCAATATGCCAAAGTCGATACCGGCGTTCCAGGTAGAAGTTGTTTCCCAGGTCAGAATCGGGTTTCGGATGGAACTTGGATAGTAACCAAAAGCGGCAGAGCTGCCAAACGCGTAGCCAGACATTGACAAGCCACCCAATGTTGCATACGGATCGATGGCGGAGTTGCCGGATTTTCCCCAGCTAACCCGCAGTTTCAGGTCGTTCACTGCCGATAGGTTTGCCATAAACGGCTCTTCAATTATGCGCCAGGCAGCCGAAGCAGCCGGGAAGTAACTCCATTGGTTGCCTGGAGCCAGTACCGAGGAACCGTCGGTGCGGAGGGATGCCTGGAAAATGTAGCGGTCTTTGAACTTGTAGTTTACACGGCCAAAGAAAGAGGCGATCTGCGACTCCTTCAGGCCGCTACCGATTACTTTGGTAGCCGTGTTGGAGTTCAGGTCGTAAAAAGTTGTTACCGGAGAAGCCTGGTTGTCACCAGAGCTTCTAAACTCCTCCGTATTGAAACCAAGTGCACTTGTTCCTAAAAGTCCCTGGACGCTGTGCTCGCCAAACGTTTTGTTGTAGTTCAGGGTGTTTTCCCAGGTGTAGTTCAGGGAATTGTTCAGGTTTACACCAGATATGGACTTGCGGCCTACGTTGGCCACCGTGTTGTGCCCTCTGAAATACCCGTTGCGGAAGTCACGGATATCGAGGCCGATAGAAGATCTGAACAGGAGTGCCTCAGAGAACTTTACATCCAGGTAGGCAGAAGAAAACAAGCGCTTGTCTACGATGTTGTTGACGAATACGCCGGGCTGCTCATCGGCCAGCGGGTTGAACTGGGAGCTGTAGCCGGGAGCCGGGAAAAGGATAAGTTTACCGGTCTCGTCAAAGGCTTTGGCAATGGGCAGGATCTTGTTGGCCATGTTCAGCGGGTTGTCGCGCTTGTCCTGATTTTTATAAGTGTATATGGCCGACACGCCAACTCTGAACATATCGTTCAGTTTATGGTCTACACTTACTTTTCCGTTAATCCTTGAAAAAACGTCGTCCAGGAGCAGTCCTTTGTCTTTCTGATAGCCACCGGAAACAGAGAAAATGGTTTTCTCGTTGCCGCCGCTCAGGTTCAGTTCATAGTTCTGCAGCATACCGGTATGGAAGATATAATCCTGCCAGTTCTCGAACTGCTTGTTTTTGTAGTACTCCAGCTCCGTTACCTGAAAGATATCCTCGTCGCGGCGGTAATCGCCGTTGTTGGTGGTGCGGTAGGCTTCGCGTTTCAGGTTATAGTATTCTTCGCCATTCATCATGCGGGGGTATTTGCCTTTCTCGTAGGTCGAGACATAAGAATTGAAGGAGAGGCTGGTTTTGCCGGTGGCGCTGCCTTTTTTGGTAGTGATAATGATCACCCCGTTGGCACCACGCGTACCATAAATTGCGGTAGAGGCCACGTCTTTCAAAATTTCCACTGACGCGATATCGCTTGGGTTGATATCTACGAACGAGCCGTACTGAATACCGTCTACCAGTACAAGGGGTTGATTATCAGCATTGAGGGAGCGGTTGCCACGGAGCACAATGCCCACATTGGAACCCGGCTGGCCGTTATTCTGGGTCACATCCAGGCCCGACACCTTGCCTTGCAGGGCACGCAGGGCGTTGGTGGTGGGTATGGCGGTCAGTTCCTCGGTTTTCACCGTGGTAATGGCGCCTGTCACATCGCTTCTTTTTTGGGTGCCGTAGCCTACTACCACCACTTCGTCGAGCACCCTGGAGTTAGACGCCAGCTTTACCTGGATGGAGGCGCGGTTATTTACAGGCACCTCCTGCGTGAGGTAGCCCACATAAGAGAAAACCAGCGTGCCGTTGCCCGAAGGAAGTGTCAGGGAATAGACACCGTCCATGTCTGTGGCGGTACCGGTGGAGGTTCCTTTTAGTATAACCGTTACGCCGGGTAGTCCGAGGCCCTGGTCGTCTGTAACTTTTCCTTTTACGAGTAAGCTTTGTGCCATGGCAGCAGCCATAGAACCGATCAGGAGTGGCAGCATCAGCCAGAATCTCAACTGATTTCGTAAGATGTGCTTCATAAAATTTAGTTTTGGTTAAAAGTGGAAACAGGTAAAATGGAGAAAAAGCAGGTCCGTGAACAACCCTATCATGTGTTAGAATTGTTTTAAAGGCCGGAATCAGCCTTCTAAAAAATAACATACAGCTGCAGACGCTGCTAAATAGTGTAGTTGGATCTCCGGAAAGTCCAGCTATAGTCTGTAACGCAATGTGCAATCGATTGCGCAGAGGGCGCCGACAAGGTTGTCCCGTGTTGCTCGAACTACTTCTCTAGCGGGTCTTTGTTTATGTTATTTTTTTCTGAGAAATGGGATAAATGCTCAGGTCGGGTCACTTGCCGCCTCACAGTGGCTATGGCGTGTCACTTTCCTGATCATAAAGAAATGGTTAAGGAGTCGATGTGTTCTCATAGTAGAATGGTTTAATCTGTTCTAAGTCCGATTTTAGGTGTGTAAACAGCTAATATTCAGCCAATACATTCATTAATATTTTGGAAATATAGCTAACAAACAGTAGTTACGCAACAGGCAGATTAAAATAACATTAAAAATTTTTTTATTAGAATGGGTTTGCCCGGCACTACTTCATCTTATTCTGGCCTTAAATTCAGTGTAAAGTTTACTCCCCGCCACCTGCTTATCAGCTCTGACACAGCCGGTAAGCCGACCTCCTGGTGAGTTGCTGGCAGGCACACCATAGCCGCCAGGCTAAGCAAAACGCTTTCATGCCGTTATTCCAAAAAAGCCGCACCGTTGGCCCTTTTTCCGTGTTTTTTACCAACAAGCAGAGTGGCTGGTCAATACATAAAAGTATCAAATAAGCGTCTGCAGGCCTTTTTGCTTCTTACCCTGACAGTTATGGTCTACACACGTAATGGCTGAAGCTGAAAGACCCTGAAGGCGACTTGTGGAATGAACTGCCAGGGCTTCGGCAGCAGCAGAAATAGCCTCTGGAGGGGCATTTTGATTCGAATAATTGCCCGATAACAGCCGGGCCATTACTAGCCGGCGCCAGGGCCTTGCCAAATGAAAAATCAGAAATTCAAAATTAGAAAATATGGCAGACAGACTTTCTGACAGCTTTACAGGCATTGACCCTTTCTAACAATCAAAGTGGATAAACACCAGGGCAAAAAGAAAAATCCGTCGCATAATTAAACAGGAGCTCCAAAAAGCTCCGGAGGGCATTTTTTGTTAGCATAATTTCAAAGCCCAAGCAGTCGCTTCATCTTAAACTGCCCGGGCCTTACTTACTTGCATGTAGATAGGGCGAAAAGTAAAATTATGGTATCTTTGCAGCTTTATTTTTAACCAGGATGTATGATTTCAGTTGATTCGGTAGCTGTTGAGTTCAACGGTTCGGCGCTTTTCAGCAATGTTGCCTTTAACATAAACGAAAACGACAAAATTGCCCTGATGGGCAAGAACGGGGCGGGCAAATCTACCTTGCTCAAAATTATTGCCGGCGAAAGCAAGCCGACCCGCGGCAAAGTATCGGCCCCGAAAGACGCCGTGATCGCCTACCTGCCCCAGCACCTGCTCACCGAAGACAAGTGCACTGTGTTTGAGGAAGCCTCCAAAGCCTTTGCCAAGGTGCTGGACATGAAAAAGCAGATGGAGGAGCTGAACGCACAGCTCGAAATCCGCACCGACTACGAATCGGAGGAGTATTACGCTATTATTGAGCAGGTATCGGAGCTGAGCGAAAAGTACTACTCCATTGAAGAAGTAAACTACGACGCTGAAGTCGAGAAAACACTGATGGGCCTGGGCTTTGTAAGGTCCGACTTCAGCAGGCCTACCAGCGAGTTCAGCGGCGGCTGGCGCATGCGCATCGAGCTGGCCAAAATCCTGCTGCTGCAGCCCGACCTGATCCTGCTCGATGAGCCCACCAACCACATGGACATTGAGTCGATACAATGGCTCGAGGATTTCCTGGTGAACAACGCCAAAGCCGTGATCGTGATCTCGCACGACAAAACCTTTGTTGATAATATCACCAACCGCACCATAGAGGTGACCATGGGGCGCATCTATGATTACAAAGTAAATTACAGCCAGTACCTGCAGTTGCGCAAAGAGCGGCGCGAGCAGCAACAGAAGCAGTTCGACGACCAGCAGAAGGAGATTGCCGATATCCAAGCGTTTATAGACCGCTTTAAAGGCACCTATTCCAAAACCCTGCAGGTGCAGTCGCGGGTGAAGATGCTGGAGAAAATGGAGCTGGTGGAGGTAGACGAGGTAGACACTTCGGCCCTGAACATTAAATTTCCGCCGGCGCCGCGCTCTGGTAATTACCCGGTCATAGTGGAGGGCCTCACCAAGAAATACGGCGACCATACGGTTTTTGCAGATGCCTCCATGACCATTGAGCGTGGCCAGAAAGTGGCCTTTGTCGGGAAGAACGGCGAAGGAAAGTCTACGCTGGTAAAGGCCATGATGGGCGAGATCGACTACGACGGCAAGCTGCAACTGGGCCACAACTGCATGATCGGCTATTTTGCCCAGAACCAGGCTTCGCTACTCGACGGCGACCTGACCGTGTTCCAGACGATAGACGAAATTGCCGTGGGGGATATGCGCACCCGCATCAAGGACCTGCTGGGAGCTTTCATGTTCAGTGGCGATACCATCGAGAAGAAAGTGAAAGTGCTGTCGGGAGGGGAGCGCACCCGCCTGGCCATGGTCAAGCTGCTGCTGCAACCTGTTAACCTTCTGATCCTGGACGAACCCACCAACCACCTCGACATCAAGACCAAAGACATTCTGAAGGACGCCCTCATTGCCTTCGATGGTACGCTGATCCTGGTATCGCATGACCGCGATTTTCTGGACGGACTGGTCACCAAAGTGTTTGAGTTCGGCAACAAGCGCATTAAAGAGCATTTCGAAGACATCAACGGTTTCCTGCGGAACAAGAAGCTGGAGAACCTGCGCGAGATTGAGAGAAAAGCCTGAGGCAGGTTAATGTGCTAATTTTTCGATTGCCGATTGTTAGATGTTGATTGTTAATTTGGAGATTTGAAAATGAATTGTCAGAGCAGGCTTGCAATTACAATTCACCTCTCACGCCAATACATCTTGATTTTAATAAAGTCCTGCGTCTTTTGTCCTTTTTATGCAGCAGCAGTAAAACCTCCGAAGGGCATTTTTCATTAGCATAATTGAGTTGTTGATTGTTGAATGGCTTAATTGTTAAATGGTTGATCTCTAATTTGCAGTTATGAAGGTCTGGATATGATCCTGATTACACCTTTTCCAGACATTCTTTCATCCTGTGAGTCCTTGGGGTAGGGGCTCTGTGTAAAGATCCGGATTCTGGCAGCTAACATCTTAAAAGCACAGCACCAGCAATAGGAGTCATCGGAGGGCCGTTTTCATTAGAATAATTGAGAAATCTATCCTTTGAAATCTATCAACCAACAGCTTAAAAAATATCATAGAGGAAAATGACAGTATCGGCAATATCCTGAGCGAAGGAGATACCCTGACACTAACCAATGATCTAAAAGTAAAAGCCTGCTCCGACTAAGACCGAAGCAGGCTTTTGTATTAATTAGAGGCCGGTGTTTAAAGCGAATGACTCTTCGAACCACAAAATCACTCACTCACTGGCCGGTAATCTCCAGGAGCTCCACATCAAAAATAAGTGTGGCTCCACCTGGTATGTCTCGTCCGGCGCCGCTGTCGCCATAGGCCAGTTCTGACGGGATGTACAGGCGCCATTTGCTGCCGGTGGGCATGAGCTGCACGGCCTCTGTCCAGCCGGCTATTACCCCGGCTACCGAGATGGTGATTGGTTCGCCGCGGGAGTAGGAAGAATCGAACTCTTTGCCGTCGAGCAGTTTGCCGGAGTAGTGCACGCGAATGCTGGCGTCGTGGGTTGGTTTAGGGCCCTGTCCGGCGGTTAGCACCTCGTATTGCAGGCCGCTGGCAGTTTCGGTTACGCCAGTGCGTTTCTTGTTCTGCTCCATAAACTGCCTGCCCTTTTCTTTCTCAGCGTTCAGTTTCTTTTCCATGCCGCTTCTGGCATAACGTTCCATCACAGCATGCGCCTCGTTAATGTCGAATAGCGTCGGGTCGTTTTTCAGGGTTTGTGAAATGGCTTTGTTCAGCATCTCATAGTTGAGTTCCTCCACGCCCTGTGCTTTCAGAAACTGGCCCACCGAAATTCCCATGGCATAGCTGAGGCTGTCGGACTGGTTCTTGGGAGAGGTTGCCGGGGCCGCCGCTGTTTTGGCTGGTGTGGCAGGTTTTCTGGCAGGCGATGCCTTTTTAGTCTGAGCCTGCACCGTCAGGGCGCCCAACAACAGGCAGGAAATAACAAATGGTTTAAGCATGGATAAATGAATAGGTGCTACAATAGGTTCTTGTATACTTCTGTAAAAGTAAATTTTATTCTCAACAATAGATAGGTCTTTAAAAATTCCGCATACTGGAACCGTCCAATTTGTCCTCAACGCTCTGAGCTTTCAGATTCCTGATGTCGAGGTTCTGGCTGAGCTGATCTTGCTGGGAGGAAATCGGGGCTTCATATTTTATATGGTTCTCTGGTGCGAGCTGGCAGCCCGTACTGTCGTTCTGCCTACAATTTACAATGGGCCAGATCAGGTTGTTAGGGGTTGGTGCTGTTCAAGCTCGCACTAGTGGCCCGCAAATAGGTTTTACCAGGAATTAGTTGCCAAAAGATATAGGGGTGATAATTATCAGCCTGGGTAGTGATCTGCATCATGTAAAAAAATCGCTTCCTGTCGTTCCTTTATATCAACAAAAGCAACAACAACCTTCAACACATTCTATTGCCCCAAAGCAAAAAACTAAGCCGAACCATTATGCAGAAGAAAAAATAGTAGTGCCTCAGGTCGCTGAAAGAACCTCTGTCATCCGGACAAACGCCTGTTAATACCCAAGCAGATAATTCATCCTTAAGACAACGCCTGGCTGCTTTCCTTGCCATTCCTTGTGCATGCTTACCTATTTAACGGGCAACTTACCAATACGCTTCCGTTGATCTCTCAGAAGAAGGGACTGCATATGTCGCTGCCACAGCGATGTAGATGAAGAATAGAGATAGTGATGAAAAAGCCATGTGCGGTGCCGCTTTCCGGTATCAGCAAATGGCAGTACATCCTGACAATTCTAATCTAACCAACCACATAATTCCAAGTAAATTTTACGCACCCGGTGTACTGCCTGCCCCAAGCCACGGCAGGAAGCAGGGAAGCATGAAAAAGGAGAAATTGCCATGAAAGTAACCACTGTAACAGAGTTAACCACTCGCATAGAGAAGCTTCGTGAGGCCCAAAAAGTATTTGCTACCTACACCCAGGAGCAGGTAGACGAAATTTTCCGGCAGGCTGCCATAGCTGCCAACAATGCCCGGATCATACTGGCAAAAATGGCCACAGAAGAATCGGGTATGGGACTTGTGGAGGATAAAGTGATCAAGAACCACTTTGCCTCGGAGTATATATATAACCAGTATAAAGATGCGAAAACCTGTGGCGTAATAGAAACAGACCAGGCCTTCGGCATTACCAAGATTGCGGAGCCTATTGGCATCATCGCAGCGGTGGTACCTACCACCAACCCTACCTCTACTGCCATCTTCAAGGCCCTGATCGCGCTGAAAACCAGGAACGGCATTATATTCTCGCCTCACCCCAGAGCCAAGAAAGCCACGATTGCAGCAGCCCGCATCGTACTGGACGCTGCCGTTAAAGCGGGTGCGCCAGAGGGTATCATTGCCTGGATAGACGAGCCTTCTGTTGAGCTGTCGCAGGTAGTGATGGCGCTCTCTGACCTGACGCTGGCAACCGGTGGCCCGGGTATGGTAAAAGCGGCCTACTCATCTGGCAGGCCTGCCATAGGCGTAGGCGCAGGCAACACACCGGCCATCATAGACGAGACGGCCCATATTAAAATGGCGGTAAACTCCATCCTGCTATCCAAAACCTTCGACAATGGCGTCATCTGCGCCTCAGAGCAATCCGTGATCGTGCTGGATGAGGTATATGAGGAAGTGAGAAAAGAATTTGCCGATCGTGGCGCTTACCTGCTGGAAGGCGACGAAGTAGCCAAAGTCGGAAGCATTATTCTGCAGAAAGGCGTGCTGAATGCCAACATTGTAGGTCAGCCTGCTGCCAAAATTGCCGCGCTGGCCGGTGTCACCGTTCCGGAAGAAACCAAGATCCTGATCGGTGAGGTGGAGTCGGTGGAACTGGAAGAACCTTTCTCCCATGAGAAGCTGTCGCCGCTCCTGGCCATGTACCGTGCCACTGATTTTGAGGACGCACTTCAGAAGGCAGTGCGGCTGGTAGAGCTGGGCGGCTTTGGCCACACCTCAGTGCTGTATACCGACCAGGTAAAATCAGCAGACAGAATCCAGAAGTTCGGTGCCACCCTTAAAACCGGCCGGACCATCATCAACATGCCCTCTTCGCAGGGCGCTATTGGCGACATCTACAACTTCAGGCTGGCACCCTCGCTCACCCTGGGCTGCGGTAGCTGGGGAGGCAACTCCGTGTCTGAAAACGTGGGGGTAAAACATTTACTAAATATTAAGAGCGTAGCCGAAAGAAGAGAAAATATGCTGTGGTTCAGAGTACCCGAAAAAATCTACTTTAAATACGGCTGTCTGCCAGTAGCCCTGCGGGAACTGAAGGACCTGGGCAAGAAGCGGGCCTTTATCGTAACCGACAAGGTGCTCTATAACCTGGGCTTTGTAACAGTTGTGGAGAAAGTGCTCGATGAGTTGGGAATTGAATACAAGGTTTTCTTTGACGTGGCTCCGGACCCAACCCTGGCAACCGCCAGAAAAGGGGCCGAGGAAATGATCAGCTTCCAGCCCGATACCATTATTGCCCTGGGCGGCGGTTCACCGATGGATGCGGCCAAGATCATGTGGGTGCTGTACGAACACCCCGAGGTACTGTTCGAAGACCTGGCCATGCGTTTTATGGACATCCGCAAACGCGTGTACAGCTTCCCGAAAATGGGTGGAAAAGCCATGTTCGTGGCCATTACCACCTCGGCCGGCACCGGCTCTGAAGTTACGCCGTTTGCCGTGATCACCGACGAAAGCACCGGCGTAAAATACCCGCTCGCCGATTACGAGCTGACACCGGACATGGCCATTGTGGATGCCGAGCTGATGATGCAGATGCCAAAAGGACTTACCTCTGCCTCCGGTATCGACGCGCTGACGCACGCCCTGGAAGCTTACGTATCGGTGCTTGCCTCGGAGTACACCAATGGCCTGGCGCTGGAAGCCATCCGACTGATCTTTAAATACCTGCCGGCAGCCTACACAGAAGGAAGCACCAACATTAAGGCAAGGGAGAAAATGGCACATGCCTCTACCATTGCCGGTATGGCCTTCGCCAACGCCTTTCTGGGAGTGTGCCACTCGCTGGCGCACAAATTGGGGGCCACGCACCACATCGCGCACGGGGTGGCAAACGGTATGCTGATCAGCGAAGTTATCCGCTTCAATGCCGTGGATAACCCCAGAAAACAGGCGGCTTTCCCGCAGTACAAATACCCGAATGCCAAATGGCGCTACGCCCGCATTGCCGACTACCTGAACCTGGGAGGCAGCACCGAAGACGAGAAAATAGAACTGCTGATTCAGGCGATTGAGGAACTGAAGGCCAAAGTCGGCATTCCGAAGTCGATTAGAGAAGCCGGCGTGGCCGATACCAAGTTCTATGCTTCGCTGGATGAGATGTCGGAGCAGGCCTTCGATGACCAGTGCACCGGAGCCAACCCGCGTTACCCGCTAATCAGTGAGCTGAAGCAGGTTTACATCCACGCCTTCGAAGGAAGAGCCGCTGCCCCCGTGCCTGTAGCCCCACCAAGGGAGCAGGAGAAAGAAGAAGAAGCTGTAGAAGCTTAAAGCTAGTGCAATTATAGTTGTTTCATGTGCTTGGTTAACTTTCGTGACCTCTCCTGTGTATTACAGGAGAGGTTGCAAAGTGTAACGCAATTATTCTAATGAAATCAGCCCTCCTGAAGCTCTGCTGCTGTTGGTGCTGCTCTTTAGAAGTCTGTAAAAACTTTTTTCCAGCATATTCAAAGCGGCCAGATGCCGCGGAATGATCGTCACGGGAAAGGACGCTCGCGCCATCATAATTTTTAATTTGGCGAAGCACTAAAGCTACATCTGCAATCTACTTTTTAAATATTTAGAAGAAGTTCCTGCCTATAAACCTGCCAGAGGCATTCAGGGCGGAACACATTTTATAGCATCATGAAAGAAACATTTAACACCCAGTTAATGCACCCCCGCGACCAGATCGCCATTATTATGGGGAGGATTTACAAAAGAGGACTGACCACGACATCCGGCGGCAACATCTCCCTGCGCGACGAAAACGGAGACATCTGGATCTCGCCGGCAGGGGTAGACAAAGGATCGCTGCAGCCATCTGATATCGTGTGTGTGAAGAAAGACGGGACTGTGGTCGGTAACCACAGGGCTTCCTCGGAGTTTCCGTTCCACAAGGCCATCTACGAAATAAGGCCCGACATCACGGCGATTATTCATGCTCACCCGCCAGCCCTGGTGTCTTTTAGTATTGTGCGGGAGATACCGCGTACCAACGTTATCTCGCAGGCAAAGCATGTGTGCGGACCCATTGGCTACGCAGCTTATGAATTGCCGGGAAGTGCCGCTCTGGGCGCCAAAATTGCCGAAGAGTTCCTGAAAGGCTTCAAGGCCGTGATCATGGAAAACCATGGCACTGTAGTAGGAGGCTCCGACATGCTGGATGCCTTTCAGCGTTTCGAGACGCTGGAGTTCAGTGCCAGGGCCCTGCTTTACGGTAAACTGGTGGGAGAGCCTTCTTACCTCACAGATGAGGAGATAGATGCCTTTGAAGAGCAGATACCACATTTGCTGCCCGAGATGGAAGAAGTGAGCCACCCGTCGGATGAGCGGGCGAAGCGGCAGGAGATCTGTAAAATTGTGCACCGTGCCTGTAACCACGGGCTCATGATCAGCTCTTACGGCACCGTTTCGGTACGCTGGCAAGGAAACGATTTCCTGATCACACCTACCGGCACGCCGCGCTGGGACCTGCAGATCGACGACATTGTGCAGATAAAAGACGGGAAGCGTGAACCAGGGAAGATGCCGAGCCGCACCACCTACCTGCACCAGGAGATCTACGCACGCCACCCCGAGATCAACTCCATTATCCTGACGCAGTCGCCTTACCTGATGGCGTTTGCCGTTACGGGGGCGCAGTTCAATGTGCGCACTATTCCTGAAAGCTGGATTTTTCTGCAGGACGTGCGGTCGCTGCCCTTTGGCATACAGTTTAAAGGCAGAATGGAGATTCCTGAAATACTCTCTACAGATAACCCGGCCGTGATGATCCGAAACGACTCGGTGCTGGTAACCGGCGACAAGCTGCTGCAGACGTTCGACCGGCTGGAGGTGGCGGAGTTCAGTGCCAAATCGCTGGTCATGTGCGCGCCTTTCGGTAAGATGGTGCCGATCAGCGACGAACAGGTGGAAGAGCTGCGGTCGGTTTTCCTGAAGGGGTAAAGCCTGGCTAATTTTTCATGGCATAAGAATGCCTGTTTTTTTAATTAAATTTTTTTTAGTGGACGAAGGAAGTAAATCTGAAAGGTTCCGGTAGGCTGTCAGTTTTGGTCGGCAGTTTCCCTGAGCCTGGATAAGCACAAAATCAAACCAATTATTATAATCATGGAAACTGTAAGACGTATTTACTGGCCGGCCATAAACCTGATAGGGCCCGGCGCGGTGCGAGACATTGGCATAGAAATAAAAAAGCTGGGTCTCAGGCGACTCTTGCTTGTAACAGACAAGGTGCTGCGGGCAGTCGGTATTGTGCAAAAGGTAACAGATGTGCTGGATAATGCCGGAATAAGCTACGTTATTTTTGATGACGTAAAACCAAACCCTACCACGCGGAATGTGAAAGACGGGCTGAAGGTATACCAGACCAGCTCCTGCGATGGTATAGTTTCAGTAGGGGGAGGGTCGCCGCAGGATGCGGCTAAAGCCATCGGTATTCTGTTCACCAATGGGGGCGACATTACGCAGTATGAGGGTATTGGCAAATCCATGAAAAAATCAGTGCCGCTGATTGCCGTGAACACCACCGCAGGCACTGCCTCTGAGGTAACCATTAACTATGTGATCACAGACGAGGTGCGCAAAATTAAAATGGTGATCGTTGACCCTAACTCCCTGGCTACTGTTGCTGTAAACGACCCAGAACTGATGCTCGGCAAACCGGCTGGCCTGACCGCCGCCACCGGCATGGATGCCCTCACACACGCGATTGAGGCCTACATTACCAAAGGCGCTTTCAGGCTGTCTGACACGCTGGCCCTGGAGGCAATTAAACTGATTGGCGAATCTTTGGAGACGGCGGTGCAGGACGGTAAAAACCTGGAGGCGAGGTCTAAAATGGCCTGGGCCTCGTATATCGCCGGCCTTTCTTTTTCTAACTGTGGCCTGGGTATTGTGCACTCCATGGCGCATCAGCTTGGGTCAGAATACGATCTGCCGCACGGGGTGGCCAATGCGCTGCTGCTGCCTTTCGTGTCGGAATACAATGCCGAAGTATGCCCTGAGAAGTTCAGGAACATTGCCATAGCCTTAGGCCGCGATGTGGAAGGGCTTACGGTAGAAGAGGCCAGCCAGCAGGCCATTACTGCCCTGAAAGAGATGGCCGAAAAGCTGCAGATCCCGAAACTGGCGGAAACGCCGTTTAAACCCGAAGACATAGAACGACTCTCTGAACAGGCCTTTGCCGATGTTTGCACCGGCGGAAACCCCAAAACCGTGACAGTGCCGGATATTATGGCAATTTTCAGGAAAGCCTACGAAGTAGAGGCGCTGGAGCCGGCCTAAGCCGCTGTTGTCATCATTTCAGGTGGGCTAACGATTTTAGCCCACCTGAATTTTATTTTGCCGAAGCTGCTAATAGCCAGCCACACAAGACCCGGAATTTGAGGCTCGGTTCTTTCAATTTGAACAGAAGGAACAAAAAGTCCCGCATTCAGTCTTCCGAAGCGCCGCCATTTTATAGGCCGATACGTGATGGCGATGACTTTTTTATGCACCACAACCTTTCTGCTTTAAATGCAATCAGGTGGAAAAAGGGGTATTGGAAATTTGCAATTTTAGATGCTCTTTTAAATATGGTGCCTTTTCAGTTGCTCTAGTTCCAGCGCCAGCTCCTGATTATGGTTCATCTCTGTTTGCAGTTCGCGCTTTAGTTTGATTTCGCGCTCACGGGCAGTTTTCTTGTACTCGTTGAGTTCAAGCTCTATGGCGTTGTATTCATTCAGTTTTTCAACAGCTACCACGTTGCTGCGCTTATACTGCTGAATTTTTATGGCAAGCAGCACCAGCAGGGCCAGAATAATAACGGCCGTCAGGATGACGTAAAACTGCTTTTTCATGTCGATGCCCAGCACCGACAGGCTGTTGACATCATGCAGGCTAGCCTGTACCTGTTTGTCTTTCTCCTGATTATCAAGTTTTAAGGCCTGTATTTGTTTCTGCTGCTCCGCAATAGTCTGGCGGGCCTGAGCCAGGTAGTCTTCAGCCGCCTTTTTGTCGTCTATCAGGCCTTGCTCCGTTGCTTTGATGGTTTGCTGTACGCTCCTCCAGAAAGCATCCAGGGCACTTACATTCACTACTTTATATTCCCGGTTATTTTCGCGGTAAGAGTTCGATCCTTCTTTCAGGCTGTTATACTGCCGGGCAAGAGGGGCAGGCGATGCAGATTCTTTCGTATTGGTTTGTTGTGCGGTTGCTGTTGCTATGGAGAGAAAAAACAAGCAAAGCAACGGGTATAAAAGAGTTTTCATACGTAGAATTATAAAGTTTGACTTATAGAAAACTGGGTAAAGTTAAAAAAATATTCTTTAGGAAGAGACAGTTGCTCTTTCAATCTGCCGAAGCAGCCTGATCTTCTGCTTAAAACACCAAATTAACCTAAATATTGTAATAGTCTGAGTGTTTATGCCGTAAATTCATGTTGGCTTCGCCCGTAATTGTTTTATGATCAAGGAGATACAACTCGCGCCTTTGGTCCTCTACACAGGTAAAACGGCTGTAGGCCACAGCCTGGGATTATTTAACAGGCCGGGCTTGATGTTGCCAGAGCCTATCGAGGGCAGTAAGAATTAAGGTTAGTTAGCAGGAATGGCGTCAACAGCTTTATTTTTAACCGATTATGAAAGTATTTCTTCTATATATGAAATATAATATCTACTTTGAGGCAAAAAACAAAGCATGTGCCTTAAATCTACTTTTAAATTTGCCCTTCTTGCGCTTTTCCCATTTACCAGCCTAACAGCCTTAGGCCAGCTAGCCAACCCTGTTCCGGTGTCCATCCCCTTTTCAGACCTGAGGGTCCACCTGCACCAGTTCGCGCAGATACCGGTGGGGCCACAGGGCAATTCAGAAAATGTGCCGCGCATTAACATGGTGCGGGAACTACCCGACAAAAGCGGCAGGCTGGCGGTGATAGACCTCAACGGCTACCTGTACCTGCTCGATGAGGCTGGCCAACACAACCTGTACCTCAATTTCCGGAATCATTTTCCGAAGTTTATTGATAGCCCTGGCAAAGGCACGGGCGCGGGCGCCATGGCTTTTCACCCGGAGTTTGCTGAGAACGGCATCTTTTATACCACCCATGCCGAGCAGAACAAGGCCGCTACCGCCGACTTCAGGCCTATAGACGATTCCAGGATAACGCTGCAGTGGGTGCTTACGCGCTGGGTGGCAACCGATCCGGCGGCGGCTACCTTTGCCGGCACTAAAGAGGAAATGGTGCGGATGGAGTTTACCACCCAGATCCACGGTACCCAGGACATCACGTTTAATCCTTATGCCGAAAAGGGCAGCCCTGACTATGGCATGCTCTATATCTGCCAGGGAGAGGGAGGCGCCTCTGAGGCGGGCAAGTACCAAAATGTGGCGAACAAGGCAAGCTTTATGGGCGCCATCTGGCGGATAGACCCTGAAGGAACGAACAGCCGGAACGGTAAGTACGGCATACCAGCCGATAACCCCTTTGTGGAAGAGGCAGGCAGTGTGAAAGAATTGTGGGCGTACGGGTTCCGGAACCCGCACCGGCTGGCCTTTGAGCAAAGAGGGGAGAAGGTGCTGCTTTTTGTTGGCGATATAGGCCAACATGCCATCGAAGAAGTGAATCTGATCGAGAAGGGAGGCAATTACGGGTGGGACAAGCGCGAAGGAACCTTTGAGTACAGACGCACCGACAGAAAAGTGTATGCCTTGCCGGCCACTGACCCGGAAACCTATTACTACCCGGTAGCGCAGTACGACCACGACGAAGGAGCCGCCGTCAGCCTCGGCTTTGCCTGGAAAGCAGCGCACTCGCCCGCATTTATGGGCCAGTTTTTCCTGGGCGATATCCTGCACGGCCATATCTTTCATGCGCCGCTGGCCTCGCTGGAGCAAGGAAGTCAGCAGCCGCTAAAAAAAGCACGCATCGTGACACCCGATGGCACCACGACCACCTTCCGCGAATGGATAACGGCCAACAGGGTAGACCTGCGCTTTGCCAGAAAAAGCAGTGGCGAAATCATGCTCTTCACCAAAACCGACGGCAGGATCTACAACATAACCGATGGCAGCACCCTCAGTTCGAATAGAGAGACCTACGAAACCGCATTCTGGTTTGCTCCCAATCCTGCTTCCGATCGTTTAACCATTTACTCAAAGGGGCAGGGGCAGATATTGGTGCTGGACCTGAGTGGCAAGCAACTCGTTAAAGAGACGGTACTGAGAAAGGAGCAGGCCATTGATATTTCGCAACTGGCAAGGGGGGCTTACATATTGGTTTTAGAAGGGGCAGGTCAAACCCAACACCACCTGTTCCTGAAGCAGTAATGTTTAGGTCAGGGAATTATTTGAATGAAAATGGCCCTCCAGCGTCTTCAGTTGCTTCTCCTAAAAGGACACAAGGGGCAGGGCATAAGACACAAGGCCTCCTTCATTTTGTCTGAACCAGAATTTATAAAATGGAAAAATGTAGAGAATCGATTTGTATGATACTGCGCATATATGATGGCTCCGAACGAATTTTCTACGGGCCAGCATCATCTTCAAACTCCCCTATCTTCACATCTTCAAGTTAGAGATCAACCAGTTAACCATTAGGCAAGTCTACAATTAACCAGCTGCAACCAAATTATTTGAATGAAAAAGCCCCTCCGGAGTGCTGCTGCTCCGGAGGGGCTTTTTAGCAGGATACCTGGTTCTTTTACAGAAGCTGGATGCGGTGCCTGGCGCAGGTTTCAATCACTTCCTGGGGCCAGATGCTGGACTGCACTTCGCCGATGTGGGCTTTGCGCAGAAAGAACATGCAAAGCCTGGACTGGCCAATGCCGCCTCCTATCGTCAGGGGCAGCTCGTCGTTCAGCAGCATCTGGTGCCACATCAGCTGGGCACGGTCTTCGCAGCGGGCAATGTTCAACTGCTTTCGCAAGGCGTCTTTGTCTACCCGTATGCCCATGGAGGAGAGTTCGAAGGAGCGGCCTAAAATGCTGTTCCATACCACAATGTCTCCGTTCAGGCCCCTGTTGTCGCCTTCTGAAGGTGTAGTCCAGTCGTCGTAATCAGGGGCGCGGGTGTCGTGCTTGGTGCCTTGCCGGAGCGTGGACCCGATGCCAATAATAAAGATGGCGCCATACTCCCTGGCGGCGAGGTCTTCTTTTTCTTTTGAGCTTAAGCCAGGGTATTTGTCTTCCAGCTCCTGCGCGTGCAGAAAGGTTATTCTTTCGGGTAGCTGCGGTGCCAGTTCCGGATATTCCTCGAAGAGCAAGTATTCGGTGCGTTTCATGACCGAGTAAATCTTGGAGACTATGCGCTTCAGGAAATCCAGGTTTCGCTCCTCGTTTGTTATAACCCGTTCCCAGTCCCACTGATCCACATACAGCGAGTGTATGTTATCGAGGTCCTCATCGGGGCGGATGGCGTTCATGTCGGTGTAGAGTCCGTAGCCGGGCGGTATCTGTAGTTTCTGCAGGTTCCAGCGTTTCCACTTGGCCAGCGAGTGTACAATTTCGGCATGCGTCTCGTTCATGAACTTTATCGGGAAGCTAACCGGGCGCTCTATGCCATTCAGGTCGTCGTTGATACCGGTGCCTTTCAGTACAAAAAGGGGCGCCGTAACCCTGCGCAGGCGCAGCTCTGCTGACAGCTGGTGCTCAAAGAAATCCTTGGTTAGCTTAATGGCTTTTTCGGTACGGGTAAGATTTAGTATTGGGTCGTAATTAGGTGGTATAAACAGATGATTGTTCATGAAAATGACTATTCTTGATAAACGAAAACGCTAAACTTTATGTGTTAATTTGCTGCCATTTACGCTACTGTACCATAGCCTCCCCTCCAGATTTCTTATAAGAAGCTGTAAGGCAGAGTTTAAGAAACCAGCTGCAGTAAAATAAAAAAATAAAAGAATTATATAAATTCTGATCCTCTCCGAATTATGCCGAAAGTTAGCAAAAGTTTATTATATCGCTGCTAAACTTTAAAATTTTACAACGATAAACAGGTTTTAATGGGCATATTATCAGCTGTTTTTGCCCCTGGAGGGCTAATATATGTTAGCGTTGCCGGCCGCCCCCTTTCCGGCCCTTTGCGTGTGGCCAGCTATCAAGCGGGGCGCTGGCAGAGGGGATAGCTAGGCGGGAGCAGCAGCTAAATGGTTCCGGAGGTATGTTTTCGTTAGAATAATTTGCCGCATGCCGCCACACCTTCAGCCTTGTGCTAACTGTGGCAAGTGGCAATCAGCACAGCTGCCTGACCCGGAAGACGGGACTGCTGTTAACTTTGCCAACACAATCTGCGTTTACACCCTCATATACCAGGTAACTGGCTGTTTATCTGTAAGATCTAAATAAAAAACCTTTAACCTGAAATTGCGATGGAAAGATTCTTAGGCCCAATGAGTCCCTACCTCTACGCCCTTCTTAGAATAGTGGCAGGTCTGATGTTTGCGATGCATGGCTCCCAGAAGCTGTTTGGTACTCCGGGTGATAAAGACCCGGTGGAACTGGCCTCTCTGATGGGAGTAGCCGGAATTGTTGAACTGGTTGGCGGCATTATGATAGCGATAGGCTTGTTTGCCAGTGTGGCTGCTTTTATTGCCAGTGGCCAGATGGCTGCGGCTTTTTTTATGGCCCATGTGCCGCAAGGCTGGAACCCGCTCCTGAACGGTGGTGAACTGGCCCTGCTGTACTGTTTTCTTTTTCTGTACATAGCCTCGGTAGGCGCAGGAATCTGGAGTGTAGACGCGCTTATGCACAGAGGCAAGAGGCCAGATTCGCATCGGTTTGCCTGATAAAGCGAGCATCCGGAAGTGTCTGGTTTGGCAGCGGGCATCCGCGTAAAGCGCTGTAATCCATGTCAGTTATTGCCGTCAAAAGCAACCTCGTAGCTGGTTTAGAAGAAGTGCGGGCAGCAAAATGTAAAGAAGCCTGCCGGCGCTTTCTTTTTCCTGTTGCTTCCTGCCATAAAATGAACGCCCCTCAGCACGAGCAGATCTCCTATGATAAACAGTAGAACATCCACGTTCCAGAACATAGCCAGAATAGTTCTTGGGCTGATGATGGTAGTAGCCGGTATTGGCCACCTCACTTTTCAACGGCAGGAGTTTTTGGCACAGGTGCCCAGGTGGCTGACAGGCAATCCGGAGTTTATGGATTTTATAGTTGTGTCGTCGGGGGTAGTGGAGATATTATTGGGATTGGCAATGCTATTTCTTGCCAAACAAAAAGTAAAGGTGGGCCTGTTGCTGGCGCTGTTTTATGTGCTTATCTTTCCGGGGAACATTTCGCAATATACCAACGGTATAGATGCTTTCGGGCTCGATACGGATCAGAAAAGGCTTATCAGGTTGTTTTTCCAGCCTGTTTTAATTTTTTGGGCGCTTTGGTCTACGGGTGCTTTTGCCTTTCTGGCTTCATACATCAGGCAGCGGCGCGAAGCCAGCTAAAGAGTATTTGCGGCTCCCGGCAGCCAGTATCCAAGGAGGTGTTCCGGATGCGGAGGTATTTACCAGATTGCCTGCAGGCAGGCTGATGTATTTAAAACAGGCATGGGCAAAATCATCTTACTATTCTCTTTTAGCTGGTTCATCCATCTGACAGCTTTTGCACAGGACGCGCCATTTGATGTCTCGAAGCTGGAGGTGAAATGGGAGCTTATAGAAAATAATTACCAGGGCAAACGACAGTTTTTGGCGGCCTTCACGATCACCAACAAGAGCACCAGCACACTAGAGGCTGATTCCTGGAAGATGTACTTTTCGTACACGCGGGTTATCACCAAATCCTTAACTGGTCAGGTTAAGTTCTCGACTATTAACGGAGAATTTGCCAGTATGGTGCCTGGCCCAGGGTTTAAGCGGCTTGCTCCGGCAGCCTCCATTAAAATTACCTACCTGGCCAGCGGGCGATCCCTGAAATACACAGACGCTCCGGCAGGACTGTACCTTGTGTGGGACCATGCACCCGGTAAAGGATATGCTGTCCAGAACTATACGGTAGCGGCAGTGCCTGCTAAAGAGCGGGAAATCCTGAAAAGGCCTGTCCGCCAAATTTACGATCTAAACAAAGCATCCAGAGATATCCCGCTCTCTCAGCTGCAGCCAATTCTTCCTTCTCCGGTAACGTATGCAGCCAAGGAAGGTAGTTTTCTGCTCACCCCAGAAACTGTATTGGTCTACGATGCAGCTTTCGGGCACGAGGCGCAGGTCCTGCAGCAGGAGGTCGAAGCCATTACAGGTAAGCGGCTTCCGCCCGGTACTCCGGCTCACCCCAGGGCCATTACCCTAAAAAAGGAGGCCGGATTAGACCCCGAAGGCTATACACTCAGCATTAGGCTAGGTGGCATCACCATAGCAGCCTCAGCTCCCGCCGGCATGTTTTATGGCATACAGTCGTTAAAAATGATGCTGCCCCCGGATTCCTGGAGAGTAGTGAAACCGCCATTACGCATACAGGCGGCAGAAATTACTGATGCGCCCAGGTTCGGGTACCGGTCTTTTATGCTTGATGTGGCCCGCAACTTCCAGACAAAGCAGGAGGTGCTAAAGCTTTTAGATCTGCTGGCCCTCTATAAACTCAACACCCTCCACTTCCACTTAAACGACGATGAAGGCTGGCGTCTGGAAATACCCTCGTTGCCGGAGCTGACCACAGTAGGGGCCAGACGAGGCCATACCTTAACCGACAAAGACCATCTGCCGCCAGCTTACGGTTCAGGGCCCGATACCTCTGCTTTTCCCGGCAGCGGCTTTTATACCAGAGCCGATTTTATAGAGATCCTGCAATACGCCAAAGCCCGGCACATACGGGTGATACCAGAGATAGAGACACCCGGACATGCCCGTGCCGCTATCAAAGCGATGGATGCCCGGTATGAGCGGTTAAAGCAGGAGGGCAACCCCACAGAAGCCAGCCGCTACTTGCTGCGCGACACGCTCGACCAATCGGTTTACAAGTCTGTACAAGGCTATTCAGACAATGTTATGAATGTGGCGCTGCCCTCCACCTATGCTTTTATGGAAAGAGTGGTAGATGATATTGTGGCAATGTATGCGGCTGCAGGAGCGCCTCTGCAGACTATTCATGTAGGAGGAGACGAGGTGCCTGCCGGTGTCTGGCAAAAGTCGCCCGCCATTCTGCAGCTTATGAAGACCGGGAGCATGGGGAGCTTTGATGATTTGTGGTACTATTACCTGGCCAGAGCCAGCAAGATATTGCAAGCCCGAAACCTTTACCTGTCGGGCTGGGAAGAGGTGACCATGCGGAAGACAAGGCAGCAGGGCAGCGCCCGGTATGTGGCAAACCCCGATTTCAGGGAAGATAATTTTCATGCCTACGTCTGGAACAATGTGTGGGGCTGGGGCTCCGAAGATCTGGCCTACCGCCTGGCCAATGCCGGGTATAAGGTTGTGCTGGCACCGGTCACCAATTTTTATTTCGACCAGTCTTACGAAAAAGACGCCGATGAACCAGGGCCGTACTGGGGCTCCTATGTAGATGTGGATAAGGCTTTTTACTTCATTCCTTTAGATTATTATAAATCAGCCAAAGAAGATGTGGCAGGTAACCCGCTGGACACGTCCACCTTTATAGGCAAAGAGCGCCTAACAGCCGCAGGCGCAGCTAACATTGTTGGCCTGCAGTGCCAGCTTTGGTCCGAAAAGATACGGGGAGCCGACCAACTGGAATACATGCTGCTGCCAAAACTGCTGGGATTTGCAGAGAGAGCCTGGGCAAAGAACCCCGCATGGGCCACCTTGGCAGATCCGGAAAAGGCCGCCGCCGCTTATGCTAAAGACTGGACCTGGTTTGTGAATATAACTGGCAAAAAAGAGCTGCCGCGCCTCGATCGTTATGCAGGGGGCTTTAATTATCGCATTCCGCCCGCGGGTATCCGCCAGATAGATGGCAAGGTGCATGCCAACGTGCAGCTACCGGGTTTTACCATCCGCTACACCACCGATGGGTCTGTGCCAACTACAACCAGTAAGGAATATACAGAACCGCTGGCAGCAAAAGGCACTTTTACCTTCAGGGTGTTTAATACCCTGGGCAGAGGAAGCAGAGTCACCACCTTTAGTCATAAGGAGGGCGAATAAGCGCATTCAGCTAAATTTTGACGGGCAGCCAGCGCAGCAGGAAGCGGGCAGATGGATAAATTATTCAAATCAAAAAGCCCCTCCGGAGGTGTTGCTGCTGAGCACCGTGTTTTACCTGCCAGGGTCTAGCCTTCGGTCCATTTTGTGATGGGGCAGACATTCAGATTATAGCCGGCAACCGCTGTAGAAGACATGCAGGTTTCTGGCGGCCAGGTTCAGCCTCTTTTTTTATGTAACAGCTCAAAAAGCTCGTGTAATCCTGCTAACTTGTTGCTGAAAATATTGGAAGCGGTCCTGATGCTGAAACTTGAGCCCCCGCTACCATAACGCCGAAAGTATAACTGCCTATTTTCTACTCATCTGTTTAAATTCAGCATGCATCTTTAAGCAGGCAGGTATTTAGAGCGGATCAGCAACAGAGGTAGTTAATGTGCTAATGTGTTGATTTTTTGATTTGGAAAGTTGAAGAGGAATGGTAGAACCAGGTCTCTAAAATTGACCAACTCTTAACTCTTAACTAAATCAAAAGTCCAGCATCTAATAAGAGCAGTAGGAGCAGCAGTAAGCTCCGGAGGGCCATTTTCATTAGAATAACCCAAGTTGTGCAGTAGCAGCCCTAAATAATGTGGTGCGGCGGGTAACTACGAGTCAGATACAGTTGCCAGGTGCAAAGAGTGACGATTTTTTGTTGGGGGTAGGGGCCCTCTACAAAGAGCGTTCAGCGAGTGGGGGTAGGGGCCCTCGACAAACAAAATCGTCTTGATTTTTTTGGTTCTTTTTGTATCAAGACAAAAAGAACAAAGACACGAGCCATGAAACAAGCTGCTTCTGCTATCAAGTCTTAACAAGTGACTATGCTAACTTAACCCCAGGCCAGTGGCCATTGCCTTAGGCTCTCGCCCACAAGATCCTTTCAGGAGGACAAAGGGACTAAGTCAGAAAGGCTCTCTACCGCACAACTTGGGTTAGAATAATTGCCTAAAGCTTTGAAAACTTTTATTTACCTGCTTAAAAATAACTACCGTAAGTTCAGTCCTAACCCTAGTCACGACACAATTTTAATGAAATCCAAGTTTAGTAACCTTACTTCCTACTGCTGCCTTGTAGTGTTGAGTTTATGCCTGCTGGGTTCCTGCACCAGCAAACGAAAAGGAAATCCCCGGCTTTTAGTTTTTAGCAAGACCACTGGTTTTAAGCATGCCTCTATTGCGGCAGGATCGGCGGCGCTGCTCAAGCTGGGCCAGCAAAACGGCTACCAGGTAGATACCACCACCAACGCCGCTTACTTTCACGAAGATTCCCTGGGCCGGTATGCGGCAGTCGTATTTCTGAATACCACCGGCGACGTGCTGGACCAGTACCAGGAAGCCGACTTTGAACGCTATATACAGGCAGGCGGAGGTTTTGTAGGCATACATGCCGCCTCCGACACAGAATATGACTGGGAGTGGTATGGGGCCATGGCAGGCGGCTATTTCGAAAGTCACCCCAGTGTGCAGGAGGCTGTGCTGCAGGTGGCCAACAAAAAGCACCCGGCCACAGCGCATCTGCCGGATGTGTGGAAGACAACCGATGAGTGGTACAATTTCAAAAACCTGAACAAGGAGGTGCAGGTGCTGCTCACGCTCGATGAAACTTCTTATGAAGGCGGCAAAAACGGGGCGCACCATCCCATTGCCTGGTACCACGATTATGATGGCGGCCGGGCATTCTATACCGGCCTGGGCCATACCGAGGAAGCGTACCAGGACACTGTTTTTCTGCAGCACCTGTTAGGTGGTATCCGGTATGCCGCAGGCGATAACCAGGAACTAACATACAGCAAAGCCAGAACGGAGCGTGTGCCGGCTGAAGAGCGGTTCGTGAAGACAGTGCTGGCACAAGGCATGCTCACAGAACCCACCGAGATGACGATCCTGCCAGACCTGAGTGTGTTGGTGGTGCAGCGGAGGGGAGAAGTGATGCTCTATGACCAGCAAACGCAACAGGTTAGCCAGGTAGGTGCGCTGCACGTGTACCACAAAGCCACGGTGCCGGGCGTTAATGCCGAAGAAGGGCTGATGGGGATTGCAGCCGATCCGAACTTTGCCAGCAACCACTTTATCTATATGTACTATAGCCCGGCCGACACGTCCGTAAACCGCTTGTCAAGGTTTGTGTTCAAAGACAATAAGCTTGATATGGCTTCAGAAAAGGTCGTGTTGCAGTTTTACTCCCAGCGCAACATCTGCTGCCATACCGGCGGCTCCATTGCCTTTGGGCCCGATAACGTGCTTTACCTTTCTACCGGCGACAATTCCACTCCTTTTAACGAGAAGGGACAGCGCTACGTGAACCATGGTTTTGCCCCCCTGGATGAGCGGCCGGGGCATGAGCAATACGATGCCCGCAGAACGGCCGCAAACACAAACGACCTGAGAGGCAAGATTCTGCGGATCAGGGTGAAGCCCGATGGCAGCTACGAAATTCCGGAAGGCAACCTGTTCGCGCCGTCAACCCAAAAAACAAAGCCTGAAATTTATGTGATGGGCAACCGGAACCCCTACCGCATTTCAGTTGATCAGAAAAACGGCTATCTGTACTGGGGCGATGTAGGGCCGGATGCCAATGCCGACAGCCTGAACATAAGAGGCCCCCGAGGCTACGACGAGTTTAACCAGGCGCGCAAGGCGGGCTTTTTCGGTTGGCCCCTGTTTGTAGGCGATAACTATTCTTATCACCACTACAACTATGGCACCGGCAAAACAGGAGCCACCTTCGATCCGGCACGCCCTGTAAACGACTCCCCGAACAACACCGGTTTAACTGAACTGCCCGCAGCACAGCCTGCCTTTATCTGGTACCCCTATGCTGCCTCCAAAGAGTTTCCGCAGGTAGGCGCTGGTGGGCGCACAGCTATGGCCGGTCCTGCTTACTACACCGACATGTTTCCAGAAGAAACAGCCTACCCGGCGTATTATAACGGCAAGGTGTTTATTTATGAGTGGGTGCGCAACTGGATAAAAGTGCTGACGCTGAAGGAAAACGGCGACCTGCAGAAAATGGAGACCTTTATGTCGGCTACTCCTTTCAGTGCCATAATGGATATGGAGGTTGGCCCGGATGGCAGAATCTATGTGCTGGAGTATGGCAAAGGCTGGTTTAAGGCAAATCCGGAGGCAGGCATTGCCAGGCTCGATTACATCTCCGGAAACCTGCCGCCAAGAGTATCCAACCTTACCATCGACAAAACAAGCGGAAAAATACCTCTCACCATCAGGGCCACCGTAGCGGCTGCTGACCCAGAAAAGCAGGCCCTGCGGTATAGCTGGAAAGTTGGCGACTTTAAGAAGGAAACCAAGGAGCCTTACCTGGAGCATACCATCACGCAGGGCGGGGCCTACGTCATAAGCGTGGAAGTGCTGGATAAGCAGAACGCTGCAACGCAGAGCGAGGAAATAATGGTTTATGCCGGCAATACCCAACCCGAAGTGACCATCGATCTGCCAGGCAACAAGTCCTTCTATTTCGCTGGCAAACCCGTGCAGTATCAGGTCCAGGTAAAAGACGATGCGGAAAAGGTAGCAGAAGAAAACTTGTTTGTATCCGTAGACTACATTCGCGGAACCGACCTGGCGGGAGCCAACCTGGGGCACCAGGTAATTTCGGAGACCTTGATAGGCCGCAACCTGATGAGTGCCTCCGACTGCCAGGGCTGCCATAAAACAGATGAGAAATCCATTGGCCCGTCTTTCCGCGAGATTGCTGTGAAATACCGCAAAAGCTCCGATGCGCGCACCTACCTGACCGATAAGATCTTAAAAGGCGGAAGCGGCGTGTGGGGCCCCAACCCGATGCCTGCCCACCCCACCATGAACCCTGCGGAGGCACGACAGATTGTAGAATGGGTGCGCTCTTTGGCAAACGAAGACAGTCAGAAAGCCTCCTTGCCAGCCAAAGGCGAAGTAGTGCCCGCCGCAGCCATAGAAAAGGGCCAGCCTTCCGTTCTGAAGCTCATGGCCACCTACACCGACACCGGGGCACCCGGAGCCCCACAACCGCTAACCGGCATGCAGGCAGTGTACCTCCGCAACAGCAGCCTCGACGCCGGCGATATTAAGAAAGTAAGCTCATTTGCGAGTAAGGACTCGCTGGGCAGTAAGTTCCTGTTAATACCGGCCGGGGAGGGGTGGCTGCAAGTGCCGCAAACAGACCTGACGGGCATCAGCCAGATAGAACTTACCGGCTTTGGCAGCGGCATAGCCAGCAGCTATCATATTGAAGTGCGCCTGGGCTCCATTGATGGTTCGAAAGTAGGGCAGGGGCAACTGCGCTTCGGGGCTGATAAAGGCAAATCTGCTACTACCATTGCGTTGCAGCATACAGCAGGAACTGAGTTACAGGATATTTACCTCATCTTTAAAAGTCAGGAGGCCGAACCAGCAGGTAAAAGGCCCCTGCTCAAAACAGTGTACTTTAAGCCGGGGTAATAAGGCTGGTTCGTAAAAAGCACCGGAGGCTCCCTGTTTTAAGGAGTCTCCGGTGCTTTGTTTTTTTGAAGTTGGCCGGAACTCTGCCAGACACAACACCTGTCATTACTTTGCAATCGCCTTAAAGACCAGTTCCGTCAGAAATGCTTCCAGTTGCTCATTCCGGCTATCAGATATATTAGTGAGCGAAGGCAGGTGCAGCGAAAAAAACTTCTGGTAATGGGCCGTTTCAGCCACTGTAGAAACCAGTGAGGATGGGTATTGGTACTCCGGATTAATCTCGCTGATAATAGCTGCCACCCGTTTACAGAAGCGCTTGTAGCTAAAGAAAAAACCTTCCCGGTTGTTATCGTCCACCTCCTTGGTCAGGTATACCTTTGCCGACTCTGCCACCACTATCCGTTGCAGCGCGACTTCGTCCACGTGAACAAAGTTTATGTCCCGCTCCACTTTGCCGGCCAATATGCCTATCGCGATCTTTAATCTAGCTTCGGCAGGCTGAATGTTATGCGTGGCAAACACGAGCCGGTATTCGAGCCAGCTCCAGTACCACGATACCAGGTAAGAGAGCAGCATATGCTTACTCTCAAAGTACCTGTAAATAGTGGCTTCTGTGGTGCCGATTCTGGCGGCCAGTTTTTTAAACGTAAACGATTCGAGGCCAAGTTCGTCCAGGAGCAGGATGCTGTGCTCAATTATCTGCCGGCCTTTCTCCGACGAGTCGGGATCTTTCAAAAAGACTTTTTTGTCGACTTTGATGCTAATATTTGTTGCCAGATTTTTCATTCATCAGTTCACTTGTCTGCCAGGCAGGCTCGTAAAAATCCACCATACCTGTTTCTACATCGTACATGCCACCGGCTATGCCGATCTCTTTATTTTCGAGCATTTCGCCAATAATACTGCTTCTGTTCCGGATTTCCTCAATCATGTGGCGTACATTACTCTTGGCCACCAGTTGCACAAACTCCTGGTTACCTGAATTTTTGTCGCCACTGTAATGCAGGCTGTCTATGGCTGGCGTTATTTTGTTTATAAGTCCTGTCAGAAAACCTAGCTTCACACCGTCGCAGGCACCTTTTATGGCGCCGCAGTTGGTATGGCCCAGTACCATAATCAGCTTTGCGCCGGCTACTTTGCACGCAAACTCCATACTCCCCAGTATATCGTCATTCACGACATTTCCTGCAATCCTGACGCTAAAGATATCGCCCAGGCCCTGGTCGAAAATAAGTTCGGCCGATGTTCTGGAGTCGATGCAGC
Source organism: Pontibacter beigongshangensis (assembly GCF_014332515.1). Lineage (GTDB taxonomy): Bacteria > Bacteroidota > Bacteroidia > Cytophagales > Hymenobacteraceae > Pontibacter > Pontibacter beigongshangensis. The sequence continues at coordinate 39,151 of NZ_VFSD01000003.1, forward strand.
TGAGCACTATAGCGAAGGGATGTTGCCCCTGCGATGTTTCGTTTACCTGCTGCAGCAGGTTGCGGTTAAACTTCAGGTTGCTGACAAATCTTTTGTTGCCTTCTATCAGTAGCTCTATGGCTTGTTCTGGTGTAAGCTGGTCCTGTAGTTCTTTGGTGAGTGTTCTCATAAAATCGTTTATTAGAGTGTTAAATATTCAAGTTGGTTCTCAGGAAGTGAGGCCCGCTACTTCTGAAAATAGCTGACACAGGCTTCTGCTGTAAACACACGCCCCGAAGGTAAGGGTATGGAGACTGGGATGTGCCTGGTGGCCAGGAAAATTTTTCCTGCCTGCCCCGGTCCGGCGCTGTAAAATTGCTGCCAGAGCGTTTGCTGAGGCAGTTCCTGGTAAAGTAAGGAGGCTCCCTGCATCACCAAGGGCTCTTTTAGAGCCTGCTTTTCTCCTGTTAGAACGTCTTTGTGTCGGTTGCCTCCACGCATAAAAGCGTTTCCAGGCTCGCCACTATGGCAATAGTGCCTGCCAGAAACAGCACATCGTAGGTAAGCACCCGGCTGAAGTCGGGCAGCGTGAACTGCTGCACAAACCCATTGACGCTGTCGGCTACCGGCAGCGTCACCAGTTGGTTGGCGGGCAGGGTTAGTTGAGGGTAAAAATCCCGGAAAACAATAGGCAGGATAATGCCCACCACCACCATAAGTCCCAGTATTATCTGAAACACTTTATGCTTTTTGCTCATTACCAGATCCCAGAAAATATGGATGGCCAGCGATATGGTACTAATCAGCAGCGCGCCCGGCGTGATAAAATCGAGGGTCCGGAACAGCTCCTTAAACGTAGTGCCGCCTCCTGCCTGAATATAATGCACGTCGCCTGCATAATTGCTGTCATAACCAAAGGCGTGCGGGATCTGCTTCAGGATAATTATGATCCCGATACCAGACAGCATACCTTTAATAACCGAGGTAGGGCAGTCGTAGCCAATGCTGCCAGCCCTCAGAAGGCCCAGTGCTACTTGTACGGCACCTGCCAGCATAACCGCCGACAGAAAGACTTCGAAGCTTCCCAGGACCTGAATCTCTTGCAGCACAATAACCGTCAACCCTGCTGCCGGCCCGCTCACACCAAGCTGTGAGCTACTGATGAGCGTTACGACTAGACCTCCCACTATACCGGCGATAATGCCAGAAAAAAGCGGTGCTCCCGAGGCCATGGCAATGCCAAGGCACAAAGGTGCCGCCACCAGGAAGACTACGACTCCTGCTGGCAAATCATTCCTGATTTCTTTCAGGCGTATCATAATGTGTCATCATATCAAGTATGTTTTGAGATGATAGTAAAGCTATTGAAATGCAATGTGAAACAATTTCCAGGAATGTTTTGCTTTTGATCCTTATTTTTTTCTATAGAAAATAAATCCGGGTAGTTTCACATCTGCGAAGGCGTTTTTTGTCTGATCACGGATAATTTGGTGGCAGTTAACAGGTTCTGGCCCAAAGAGAAATGTTTTAGGGAAAAGTGCGGTCCGGGAGCTGAAGGAAAGCAGGTAAGCCCCGATAAATACCGGTAACCAGGTTATATGCAGAAACCCAGCGCCATGATCCGGAACACTACCCAAAGCAGCGCCAGAGGCTCTGGAGGGCCATTTTCATTTAAATAATTTGGTTAATGTGCTAATGCTTTAATGTGCTAATTATTCAATGTGGAAGTTTATCAATTTGAAAATTTGAAGACGAATAGATTTGGGAATGAATGACCTGAGTTGGTTATCTCACAAATCCCAGTCGTTGGCTTGAGGTGGCGGGGCAGGGGCCATTTTTTTGAGAGGTGCGGTGCCACATTAGTGGCAGCCTGAGCGTCAGCGAGTCTAAAAGGGCCCCTTGGCAGGAGCGAACACAGCGCCGATGGCCAGGGACGAGGCCCCGCTTATATTAGGGCCCTTCCCCAGCCGTGAGCGCTCAGCTCCTAAGCTATGCAAAAATACAGCATGAAGGCAACGAAAGAAGCAACAGCTAAGACAATTGGAACCTTCGCTTCTTTTCTATAAAAATATTACTAAAGCAATACCTAAAATTATATTATATATTCAAAAAATACAGTATTTCCTGCCCCGGCTCGAGCCAGGATTTTATTTCGTTGTCAAAAGCCCAGCTTCTGGCGCACCCGCTGTAGCACGGGGCTGGCAATGGCTTTGGCTTTCTCGGCACCTTCCAGTAATTTTTTGTCGATTTCGGGCAGGTTGTTCATGTAGTAGGTAAAAAGCTCCCTTTCTTCGGCATACTTGCTCACGATAAGCTCATACAAGGCCTGTTTGGCATGGCCATAGCCATAGCCGCCGTTCAGGTAATTCTGCCGCATGGTCTCCACCTCTTCCGGTGTGCCCAGGAGCCTGTAGAGTTTAAACACCGTGTCGCTGTCCGGGTCTTTTGGCTCCTCGAGCGGGGTGCTGTCCGTAATGATGCTCATGATTGTTTTGCGGAGCGGCTTGTCGGCCTCAAAAATATCGATGATGTTGCCATACGACTTGCTCATTTTCTCGCCATTCAGTCCCGGCACCGTCATCACAGCCTCGTCTATTCTGGCTTCCGGCAACACAAAGGTCTCGCCGTAAATGTGGTTAAAAGAGCTTGCCACATCGCGGGTTATCTCCAGGTGTTGTACCTGGTCTTTTCCTACCGGCACAATGTTGGCATCGTAGAGCAGGATATCGGCAGCCATCAGTACAGGGTAGGTAAAGAGGCCTGCATTCACGTCGGCCAGCCCACGGCGGTTCGATTTATCTTTAAACGAGTGCGCATTGGCCAGCATCGGGAAGGGGGCAAAGCAGTTCAGGTACCAGGACAGTTCCGTTACCATCGGCACATCCGATTGCCGGTAAAAAATATGCCTGTCGGTGTCGAAGCCAAAGGCAAGCCAGGCAGCAGCCACTGAATAGGTATTGTGCCGCAGAACTTCCGCATCGTGAATGGCGGTGAGCGAATGCAGATCGGCTATAAAAAACAGGGCTTCCTGCTCGGAGGTACTGGAAAGCTCGATGGCGGGAATAATGGCGCCCAGCAGGTTGCCTAAGTGTGGTCTGCCTGTGCTCTGGATGCCGGTAAGGTAACGTGCCATAAAGTAAGGTTTATAGGTTCAGCTGCAAAATAAGCGAAAAATTAGAACTATGGTGATTCGAAAATCTGAAGAAGTATAAATTGGCCTGATTTTAACCCCAGAAACTCCGAAAGACAAAAAACGACATCCTGTTTGACCTCACCTCCCCACTTACTCATTCCTCAGTTAACGGCTTCTTTTGCCAGAGCGCTGGTAGCCCGCCTGCCCAGGTAGCCATCGATAACATAATGCGCCACATAGAGCAGCGGGGTGAGGGCAATGGCTACAAAGAACTTGTAGATATAGTTAAGAGCCGCCACCGACAGGACCTGCGTCAGCGACCAGTTGCCAAAAAAGTAGAAGGCCACAAATAGCACCACCACACTGTCTATCAGCTGCGATACCAGGGTGGAGCCTGTTGCCCGGAGCCATATTTTTTTACTTCCGGTGTGGCGGCGCAGCCAATGAAACACGGTGGCATCCAGAAACTGCGAAATTATAAAGGCGACCACCGACCCTATAATAATGCCCAGGCCCTGCCGGTAAATGCTGTTAAATGCAAAATCGATGTTAAAGGGCCTTCCCTCGCTGTCGGTATTATTCACCTCAAGCCAGAACTGAGCAGGCGGAAGACCCGTGACCAGGGTAATGACCAGGAACGCGTACAGGATCAGCAGTACCGTAAGAATACTCACTTTTTTGACACCCTCTTTTCCAAAATATTCATTTATAATATCGGTAGTCACAAACACAACGGGCCAGATAATAACACCAGCCGTCAGGTTAAAGTCGAGTTTGGAACCCAGGATATTGAGTTGAGCACCCGGTAAATTAAACAGCGCCTCACCCGAAAATATTTTTACGCCGATCAGCTCGGCCAGCAGGGCATTGGAGATAAAAATACCGCTCAGCACCAGAAAGAGCTGGGTGCGTTTTTTTTCAGAGGTAGAAACTGTACTCATAACTTGCGGGAGGTAAAACTGAACGCATTCCATCAGTATCGCCGGGCCTCCTGATGAAGACCAGATCGCATCTGTCAAAGGTAAAAAGATATTGCCAATAACACACCCGGTCAGGTTTTGGACGCACCGGCTCAGGCTCGGTACAAGTTGGTTTTGGCAGAACTGCTGCAAAGAAGATAAAAATCCGGCAGGGGCAATACCTCTTTTGCTATGTGTGTAGGTGGGGAATTAGGTTCGACAGAAGATAAACTATTGTTAAAAAAATTGCCATAGAAGCTAAAACAGCTATCTTTGTTTGCAATTTTGTTTAAAATATATTAATTTGGACAATAACAACAAAAATCAGCTATGAAGATGTTTAAAATTTTTTTGATGGTGCTCGGAGTATGCCTGGCCCATCAGGGCGCCTGGGCGCAGGCGGGCCTTCTGAACAAAATTAAACAACGCACAGACGCTAAAGCCGATGAGGCGCTTGACAATTTATTCGGAGGAAAGAAAAAAGCCAATGCCGGTAACAACGCCGGAGACAACAGGGGCGCTTCTTCTTCTGGGGGAAGCGAAGGTGTGGTTTATGGCACCAAAGGCGGCAGCCGTGCTTCCAACAAGGGGGGAGAAGGCCTGGCTGCTACAACGCCTGATGTAAAACAGAACCTGACTGATGCCGAGGCTTCTTACAAGGCCGGAAGTTTTGGAGAGGCCCGCTATGCCGTGCAGCAGGCCATGCTGGGCGTAGAGCTTGAAATAGGGCAGAAGATTCTGGCCTCCTTGCCTGAAGCCATTTCGGGGCTAAAAAAAGACGAAGAGGTGGAACAGGTCACCAGCATGGGCTGGGGCTGGGCTGGCCTGACCATTCTGCGCCAGTACACCGATAGCCAGGAAAAGGAGTTCCGGGTAACTGTGGCAAACAATGCGGCTTATGTAAATATGCTGAACAACTACATAGCCAATGGCGGCTACGCCCAGACCACAGGAGGGCAGCAGGACTGGAAGCAGACAAAAGTGAAGGGGCACCGTGCTGTGATAGAGTACAGTGATGGAGATGGGTATAAGCTGACCGTGCCGCTCGGCCAGTCGTCGATGCTGATGTATGAAGGTGTTAACTTCAAGAATGAGCAGGAGGTAATGGCAGCTGCCAATGCCGTGGATATAGACGGTATCAAGAAAATGCTAGGAGAAAAGTAAGAGACGGAACCGCAACACCATTAAAAAGAAGATTATTATGAAAAAGATATGTACCAGCGTACTCGCCATCTGCCTGCTCTCGTTCACAACAGCCTTCGGGCAGCAATTCAATAGCAACCTGGGGGACGCACGCCAAAACTACTCAGCAGGAAACCTGGTCGACTCCAGAGCTGCCATGGAACAAATGCTCCGCGATCTGGATGTGGAGATTGGTCGCGAAATTCTGAAACTTCTGCCGTCCAACATGGAGGCTCTCAGCGCCAATACCAAAGATGACCAGGTAACCAGTGCAGGAGGCGGCCTGATCGGGGGGCTTTACATACAGCGCACCTATGGGGCCGACCCGAACAAAAGTGCCAACCTGGATATTATAAACAACTCGCCCCTGCTAAATTCACTGCAGGCATTGCTATCGGTGCCTTTTCTGGCCGGTGCCGGTAACCCCGACCAGAAAGTGGTGAAGGTAAGCGGCTACAAAGCGCTGCTAAACAAGGTAGAGGCGGCAGAAGCAGGCAAAACCGGCTACGAACTGCAGATACCGCTCCAGAATACACTCGTTACGTTTAAGGTAAACGATACCAAAGAAGACAACATTCTGAAGCTGGCCAACACCATCCCCTTAGAGAAAATAGCCCAAATGGCGAGATAGCCGCAGGACACAAGTAAAGCAAAAAAAGAAGAGAGGAAGCGTAAATGCTCCCTCTCTTCTTTTTTTATGAAAACACCTGGTGGTCCTTGCCGGGCCTATTGCCGGCACCTGTCATATAGTGAGAATCTTATGAGGATGAGGGAGCCCTGGCAAGAGTGCATCTATACTTTTTTTCGGGCAGCCTACCTGTCTTCTTTTAAGTTTCTAACCCAGGTGGTGTGGCAACTGCTCTCCTAAAAGTATGGCCCCTCGTTTTTCAAGGCAAGGCCGTTGTGGTAGCAATACAATAAAGAAACAGGCACATACTCGATGGCACTAGCTGCTGCTCATGCCGGAAGATAACCGCTTTGCTAACTTGATCCGCCCCACCTGGATTATTCTAATCATTTTGCCCCTCCAGACCTTTCTGCCGCAGCCTGATGTTGTTACACACCCATACATTATATGAGTTTGTTTAAATGCCTATGTTCCTGAAATATAAGGAGCCTGGTTCATGGCGTGATTACAAAACAGGGTAAATAAAATACAATGGAAAGTTTCATGAAATCGGTTGTAATATTTCTTTTATTTATGTAGGTTTGGTAAGGGAGCAGCCGGTAAGCTGAGCCTCTGGAAGAAAATCCTCTGTTCATTGCAGCAATCAAGAAATGTATGGTAAATTTTTACAGAAGTATTTTTTGTACTTTGCTCGCTTGCCTGGTTCAGGTGGCTCTGGCACAAACCGCCCCGGTTTTGGTACAGGCAGAAATTCAGCACCATGCCCGCATAAGCGCAACAGAACCGATAGCCGCAGGCAAGCCTAAATTTCTGGGTAACATCTACAGCACGGCGCAGCTCTCGGATTTTAAGCGTTACTGGAACCAGGTAGCGCCGGAAAACGCAGGCAAGTGGGGGAGCGTAGAAGCCACACGCGATGTCATGAGTTGGAGCAGCTTAGATGCGGCCTATAAACTGGCGAAAGACAATAACTTCCCTTTCAGAATGCATGTGCTGGTCTGGGGGAACCAGCAACCGTCCTGGATCGAGAACCTGCCGGCAGCTGAGCAGTTGCAGGAGATAAGGGAGTGGTTTGCGGCTGTGGCAGAACGCTACCCGGATATCGACCACCTGGAAGTGGTTAACGAACCTATCAGCGATCCGCCAAGAAAAGTAAACAGTGCCGATCAGGGAAGCGGCAATTACATAGGAGCCCTCGGAGGCAGTGGCACTACCGGCTGGGATTGGGTGCTGACCTCCTTCCGATTGGCGCGTGAGTACTTCCCGAAATCGAAACTGATAGTAAATGAGTATAACCTCACCAGCAGCACCCCCCGCACACAACAATACGTGGGCCTTATCAACCTGCTCAAAGCAGAAAACCTGATCGATCTGGTAGGCATTCAGGGGCATTATTTCTCTACCCGCAATGTTCCTGCCGCCACCATTCTGAGCAACCTCAACCTGATTGCCGCTACCAACCTGCCCGTTTATATTACTGAATTTGACATTGATGACCGCGGCCTAAACCAGACGCCAGCAAACCGGACGCAGGCAGACCAATACCAGTTGGGAGAGTACAAACGAATTTTCCCGATCTTCTGGGAGCACCCGTCTGTGCAGGGGGTAACGCTGTGGGGCTTCCGTCCGGGTATGTGGCGAACCGACCAGGGGGCCATGCTGGTAAATACCGATGGCTCGGAGCGTCCGGCCCTTGCCTGGCTGAGAGAATATGTAAGCGCCACCGTCACAAGCCTGCACAACGAAATGCAGCCGTCTTTTACGCTGTACCCGAATCCTGTGACCAACGGCCGGGTCAGGATTGAAGGGACCGACAAAATTAAATGGATTCGGATACTGGACGTGCAGGGGAAACAGTTGCAGGTGCATGAGGTAGCTCATCAGTCGTTCCATAGCTTGGAGTTGCCATTGGCACCTGGTGTGTACCTTATCCAGCTTTCCGATGGCCGTACATCCTTTACGAAAAGGTTGCTTGTGCCATAAGGGCCACCGTGCAAAGACTGCAGCCTAGCAACTAAACTTGTAGTGGCTGGTAGAGAGGCAATTATTCTAATCAAAATTGACCTGCTCAGCAGCGCGGACCTCCTGCTGCTGCTGGCTACTTTTATCCGGAAGACTTTGCTTTTACTGAGCCGGGTGCTTTTTCCAATAAGCTATTAGTGCACTTTATCTTCTGGGGAGTTTTGGCCTGGCTAAAGCCGTGGCAGGCTGGCTGGTTAGGAGCAGGATTTCAATTTCTGAGTACTTATTTGGAGCAGCCTTAGTCTAGAGCAGGTTCATTCGGTTGGTCAGCATCCTCTCTTACACAGAAAATACTGCCCTCTGTGGCTAAGTCAGTCCTGGAGAAAACCTCCTGGGCTTCCAGCAGCAAGGGGCTGAGGTCCTTGTAGCGTACCGAGAAATGCCCTAAGAGCAGGTGGCGTACCTGTGCGGCTACTGCAAGTTCTGCCGCCTGCCGGGCTGTGCTATGGAACGTATAATGGGCGCGCTCATGCATGTCGTGCGTAAAAGTGGCCTCGTGGTACAGCAGGTCCACGTGCCGCAGGTAGGGGATGAGCTCCGGGTTATAGCGGGTGTCGGAGCAGTAGGCATAGCTGCGGCGGGCCCTGGGCTCCAGCGTTACATCTTTGTTGGCAACGAGCAGCTTGCCCCACGCATCATAAATATCCTCTCCCGACTTCAGGCTAACCAGTTGGTGGGGAGCCAGGAACGCAGGCAGTTTCTCTTTGATAAGCGGCCTTGGCTTTGGCTTTTCCCGAAACAGGAAGCCGCAGCAGGGCACCCGGTGCTGCATGGGCAGCGTATGTACGGTTATCTCCTTATTTTCGAAAATAATCTCGTGCACGGTCGTGTCCAGTTCCCTGAAAATCAGGTCGAACCCGAGGTTGGTGCCGGAATAGCGGAATTGCAGGCTTAAGATTTCTGACAGGCCGGGCGGGCCAAAGAGGTAGAGAGGGGTTTGCCGGCCCTGCAGATGCATAGTGGAGAGCAAACTGGCGAGGCCGAAATAATGGTCGCCGTGCAGGTGGCTGATGTAGATATTACAAATGCGCTGATGCTTTATTTTATAAAGCATCAGCTGCATTTGTGTGCCTTCGCCGCAATCTATCAGGTGATAGTGGTTGCCGATCGTTAGGACCTGGGCGGTATGATGTCTGTTTGCCGATGGAGTGGCCGACGAACTTCCTAAAATCCTGAGCTCGAAATCCACGCTGGCCCTACAGCTTAGTCTTCTTTTTTGGTAAGGTCCTGCTCAATCTCGTGCAGGAAAACGCGGTCTATGGCTTCTTCTACCGTAGGAAGAATGTTGAGCACCGACTCCAGCTTAGAGATCGTAATGAGCTTCATCACATGATCCTGCAGGCCGGTCAGTATCAGCAGGCCGTTTGTAGAGTTGCACAGCCTGTTGGCGATCAGGATGGAGCTGAGGCCGGAGGAGTCTGTATACTTTACGTTAGACATGTCCAGGATCAGATTCGTGATTCCCTCTGCGTTCAACTTCACAAACTCAGACTTGAGGTCCGGAGCTATAGAAGTATCCAGCTTTTTCTCATCTATGGTAATGGTAGTATAGTTTTCTTTTTTATCAATCGTGTACTTCATGTGTCTGGCAGTAAAGATTTAAATGCGAATGTACCAAAATCTACTTTAAAACTCGGTAAGTTAAGGTAAAATGTTTTGTATAACACTACTTTCAATGCGTTTTATGGCACTTTCCTGTGTCCTCTTTTCAAACTGGTGGCCGGTTACCACCTCAAATAATTCGATATAACGCTCCGAAATATTATTTATTACTTCATCTGTCATGTCCGGTACCGACTGTCCTTCTTTCCCTTGAAATCCGTTCTCGATCAGCCATTGGCGCACGAACTCTTTGGAGAGCTGTTTCTGCGTCTCCCCCTTCAGCTGGCGTTCAGCATACCCCTTGCTGTAAAAGTAGCGCGAGGAGTCTGGCGTATGAATCTCGTCGATCAGGTATACCTGGCCGTTCTTTTTGCCGAACTCGTACTTAGTGTCTACCAGAATTAGGCCTTGTTTGGCGGCAAGCTCTGTGCCCCGCGCAAATAAGGCTCTGGTATAAAGTTCTAAATTAAGATAATCTTCTTCAGATACAAGCCCTGACCTTAAAATTTCTTCCCTGGATATGTCTTCGTCATGCCCCTGGTCGGCTTTGGTGGTGGGTGTGATAATGGGTTCAGGAAGTTTGTCGTTTTCACGCAGCCCCTCCGGAAGTTGCACGCCGCACACCTGTCGCCTGCCCGCCTTGTACTCGCGCCAGGCATGCCCGGCCAGATATCCTCTGATAACCATCTCGACTTTAAAAGGTTCGCAGCGGTGCCCGATGGTCACGTTGGGATCCGGGGTAGAGAGAACCCAGTTCGGCACAATATCAGCGGTAGCCTTCAGGGAGTGGCTGGCTATCTGATTGAGTACCTGCCCTTTATAAGGGATTGCGCGCGGCAGCACCACATCAAAAGCAGAGATCCGATCGGTAGCGATAACAGCTAGTTTATCGTTAAAAAAATAAACATCGCGGACCTTGCCTCTATAAAATCCAGTCTGACCGGTAAAGGAGAAATTAGTTTCTTTGATAGCCTCCATTAATTTTTCGGGATTGTAGAAAGGCAAAGTTATGCATATTTTGAAGGTCTGAAAAAAAATGTGTATTTATATACCGTGTGGCCCGGAGGGTGTTCGTATGTAGCAACACGATAAATATGCTTGTTTATACTGGCAGGCATATCTTTAGTTTTATAATATAATATATAAAATTTGCATTATAAGATAAAAAACAGGGTTTTCAGTCTTGCGGAATTGTGTATTGCCCATATTGCTTCCTGAAAAGGCCTTGCCGGAATTGTGGCTGGATCTCCCGGACCGCTTACGCTTCAGGCTACTGCTGTCTCTGGAAATTGTTTTTTGGCCCTGCGCCGGCGCATTAAGTTGTAGCCAGCCACCGAACATACCGGAATTTGCCGCTCCTTTTTGGCAAATACCAAATACTTGTTTTCCGTACTGTATTTCGTTATTCTCAAGGGGGATGCAATTTCTGATGTTGATAAGGTAAGACGTAACTGCTTACAGGCTCTTTTTGCGCTCTCCCGATTATTCTAATGAAAACAGCCCTCCGGCGTCTTTGTTGCCGCCGCCGAACACCGGGCCTGGTTGGAAAACAGGAGGCAGGAGCCTTTGGCGAGGCAGAGGCGATTTTCAAAAAGGATACATTTTTTTTGGTTTTCTGGCCTGCACACCTTAATATTGCAACATCAAGTCAATTATCCCTTCAGGATTTTGATTTATAAAGAAGAGTGGAGAGACAGGCTCTGAGAAACTCTAGCAACCTAACTGCCAAGGTAAAGGTGCTAATTCCTGATTCCGAAAAGTTCGGAAGGATATAAATTGATAACGCAATGAAAAAGGGAATCAAAAGAACATCGTATTGGATTGCATGTATGCCGGCAGAGAATCTGCCACGGCTAACTCATTTCTCATCACCAAGGCCGATGCCTGTATTTATGGGCCCCTGTTGCTGTTGCTAACCCATCTGCCGCGAACATATGGCGCATATAGTGTGAGCAGCTGCAGAAAGGCTGCTGCTCCCCAGGCACGCTGCATGCTCCTCCGGAATCTCTTAAATTCATAACTAATCCTCAAATAGAAAAAACATGGCTGATAATTTGCATTTCGAAACACTACAAGTACACGCTGGTCAGGAAGTAGACCCTACTACTCTGTCCAGGGCGGTGCCTATTTACCAGACCACCTCCTACGTTTTTAAAAATGCTGAGCACGGCGCCAACCTGTTCGCCCTGAAAGAGTTCGGCAATATCTATACCCGCATCATGAACCCGACCACCGATGTGTTCGAAAAGCGCATGGCGGCCCTGGAAGGGGGAGTGGCAGCCGTGGCCGTGGCCTCTGGGCAGGCCGCGCAGTTCCTGGCCCTTAACAACATCCTGGAAGCAGGCGAGAATTTTGTCACTACCAGGTTCCTGTATGGCGGCACTTTTAACCAGTTCAAGGTATCGTTCAAGCGCCTGGGCATACAGGCTCGCTTTGCCGAAAACGACGAGGTGGAAAGCTACGAGAAACTGATCGACGATAAAACGAAAGCTATTTACCTGGAGACGATCGGTAACCCAAGGTTCAATATTCCGGATTTCGAAGCCATTGCAGCTTTAGCGAAGAAGCATGACATTCCGCTGATCGTGGATAATACTTTTGGCGCAGGCGGCTACCTGTTCCGCCCGCTGGAGCACGGCGCCAACGTGGTAGTGGAGTCGGCCACCAAGTGGATCGGCGGACACGGAACCAGTATCGGTGGCGTAATTGTTGACGGAGGGAACTTTAACTGGGGCAATGGCAAGTTCAGAGCCTTCTCTGAGCCGGCCGAAGGTTATCATGGCCTGAACTTCTGGGAGGTGTTTGGTTCTGACGGCCCGTTTGGCAATATTGCATTCGCTATCCGTGCCCGCGTGGAAGGGTTGCGCGACTTCGGGCCGGCGCTTAGCCCGTTTAACTCGTTCCTGCTGCTGCAGGGCCTCGAAACCCTGTCGCTTCGTGTGGAAAGAACGGTGCAGAACGCGCTGGAACTGGCCCAGTGGCTGGAACAGCACGAGCAGGTGGAATCCGTCAACTATCCGGGGCTGGAGAGCAGCCGCTACCACGAGCTAGCCAAAAAGTATCTGAAAAGAGGCTTTGGCGGTGTGCTCTCTTTCCGTCTGAAAGGTTCAAAAGAGCAGGCCGTGCTATTTGCCGACAACCTGAAAATGATCAGCAACCTGGCCAACGTGGGCGATGCCAAAACACTGATCATACACCCGGCCTCTACCACGCACCAGCAGCTTTCTGACGAGGAGCAACTGGGAGCAGGCGTAGAGCCAACTATGCTGCGCATATCGGCCGGAATTGAACACATAGCAGATATAAAAGCAGATTTAGAGCAGGCTTTTGCCACAGTGAAGGCAGCAGCGGAGAGCCTGTAAATAACTAGACTATACAGAATGCCACAGCATCATTTATACCATTACCAACAGGATTTCAGGCTGGAGTCGGGCGCGGTGCTGCCCGGTCTCCAGCTTGCTTATACCACCTATGGCCAGCTAAACCCGCAGCACGATAATGTGGTGTGGGTGTGCCATGCCCTTACCGGCAACTCCGATTTTACCGACTGGTGGTGCGGGCTGATTGGTGAAGGTAAATTGTATGACCCTGCTGACTGGTATATTATCTGTGCCAACACACTTGGTGGGTGCTATGGCTCCACCGGGCCTTTGTCTGTAAACCCTGAAACCGGAGAGCCTTATTATCACGATTTCCCCTCCATTACCAACCGCGACATTGTGGCTGCCTTCGACCTGCTCAGGCAGGAGTTGGGGCTGGAGCAGGTGCACACCGTGCTCGGGGGCTCCCTGGGAGGACAGCATGCCCTGGAGTGGGCCATCCAGCGCCCTTCTGTATTTCAGCGACTGATTCATGTGGCCTCTAATGCCCGGCACTCGGCCTGGGGCATTGCCTTTAACGAGAGCCAGCGCATGGCCATTCGTCTGGACCCAAGCTGGGCAACCAATACCGAACACGCTGGCCTGGAAGGAATGAAAATAGCCAGGTCTATTGCCATGCTCTCTTACCGGCACTATGCCTCCTACGAGAAAACGCAACAGGAGCCCGGCAACAGCATCACCGACAATTACAGGGCCTCTTCGTACCAGGTGTACCAGGGTGAGAAGCTGGCCAAACGCTTTAATGCTTATACCTACTGGGTGCTCTCCAAAGCCATGGACTCGCACAACGTAGCCCGCAACAGGGGCAGCGCTGAGCAGGCGCTGAGCCAGATAAAAGCCAGGTCGCTTTTTATCGGAGTCGATACGGATGTGTTGTTTCCGGTGGAGGAACAGAAGTTCTTGCACGAGCACGTGGCAGGTTCTGCTTTCGCCCTGATCCACTCAGATTTTGGTCATGACGGTTTCCTGGTAGAGACAGACCAGATTACACGGACCATTACCAAATTTTATGAAGACGAAACTGTAGCAGCATTGTTGTATGAAGGCAGGGAACAATAAGAAACGTATCGGGATTTTTGGATTTGGATGTGTAGCACAAGGTTTATACGATATTATTCAGGCTAACCCACAATATAGCCTCGAGGTGGCCAGCATCTGTGTGAAGAGCAGAAACAAAACACGCTCCCTGCCGGAAACCCGTTTTTCTTACGACCCGCAACAGCTCCTGCAGGACACTACCATCGATATTTTCGCTGAACTGATTAGCGACGCAGACGAGGCCCTGGCCATAGTGAGGCAGGCGTTGAAGGCAGGTAAAACTGTCGTGTCGGCCAACAAGAAAATGGTGGCTGAGAACCTTCCGGAGCTGGTGCAGCTGCAGCAGGAGTTTGGAGGCGTATTGCTCTACGAGGCTGCCGTTTGCGGCAGCATACCAGTGGTGCGCCTTCTGGAATCCTATTTTGCTGCCGAGCCCCTGCAGGAGGTAAGGGGTGTTTTAAACGGCTCCTCTAACTATATTCTAAGCAAATTGCATACCGAGGGCATTAGTTACCCGGAGGCGCTGGCCGAGGCGCAGGCGCTGGGTTTTGCCGAAGCCGACCCCATCCTCGATGTGCAGGGCTATGATGCCCTGAACAAGCTCTGTATAATGGCTGCCCATGGCTTTGGGCAGGTGGTGCCTCCTCAAAAGGTATTGCATTTTGGAATTCAGCATATACAGCCAGAAGACATAGCCCTGGCCCAGGCCGTAGGGGCCAGGATCAAACTGGTGGCTTCTGCCAGGCACAGCGCCAGCCAAATGCTTTCGCTGCAGGTGCTGCCCACTTTCGTACTTCCGGATGACGACCTTTTTGTGGTGGATGAGGAGTTTAACGGGGTACAGCTGCATGGCGCTTATGCCGGGAAACAGTTTTTTAAAGGTCGTGGAGCCGGTAGCCACCCTACCGGGTCTGCTGTATGGGCCGATGTGGCGGCCGCCCTGGCTGGTTTCCGCTACAGTTACGCCAGAGAAGCCAGAGCGGCTGTAGATCGGCAGGCTTCGCTGTTGCAGCTGTATGTCCGTGCCTCCGATGCAAGGCTGCTCGCCCGTGTTCCCCTACAGGAAGTTCAGTCTTTATCTGAAGGACATCGGGATGTGCAGCTGGTTGGGACCATCTCTGGAGCGGAGTTGTTTGCGCACCAGGAGAGGCTGGAGCAGGCAGGTGCTTTTGTTGCCTTGCTGCCCGCCGGGCTTAGCCACGAATCGCTGCTGGCTGCCTCCGCAAAACGATATCAGTACTTTGTTTAATTAGCAATCATGCTCGGTTGGTATTAGGCATTGGCTTAACTTTCCGGAACCAGCAATGGCATCGCCTCTAGAAAACGACACATGTATCACGACATTTTACCATTTGTATATAAGGTGAAAAAAAATCTGATAAGTGGTGCTGCTGACAGTATAAAGGAGGCGGAAAATTCTGGATAGCAGCTTGGAAAAATTAAATTTCAGGAATATGGGCTCCGTTGAGGGGTTTAGAATATACTTAGATATTTAATCCATTAATTCCGTAGTTTATTGCAAGGAAAACGATGGCTTTTTCTTGCAGGCCGACGTACAAGTAAGTATCTGAACACGCTTAATTTGTACGTCCATGAGAATACCCCTATCACTTATAGCTATATTGGCAGTCGTCCTTGTTTTTCCTGCGTGCAAGGATACTAATGTTTCGCCTCTCAAACATGTACGCTTCGACCCTGAGTTACTAAACAGAGTAGAAATAGCCGATTCTTCTTTACTTGTTATTGCTGCTCCTACGGGTATGGAGGTTAACACCCGGCAGGTACAAGTGACTTTCCGGGATGATCTGTCTTACAACGAGCAACAGGAGTTGCTGCATCAATATGGGTTTGTGAAAAATCTGGGCATGGCCACTCCGGCTGATAACACTATCGCACACAAGCTCGAACTGGTGGATGGGCTCGATCAGCAGCAGATTGGCAAGGCGCTTTACCTGCTTGCTTCAGACCCTGGCATCGTGGCGGCAAATCCAGCTTTCGTGGCTGTGAAATAATTTTATCCCTGCACCTGGAATAGCTGAGCTTGCTGTTTCGCAAGCAAATCCAGCAGTTTCCAGTAGGAGATTGAGACATACAACTGGTGCACCTTCTGATAAGATGCGCATAAAGTTTTAGCCTGTAACTGCCACAGGCAGCACATCTGAAGAAAAAAGCCCTGACGCCAGAAGTGGTGCCAGGGCTTTTTATTGTTGCTTGTTATACGCTTACTTGTTTAGATACACCACCTGGGCCTTGTCGCGCAAGTTATACTGTGAGGTCATCACCTCGCCGTAGGCGCCTGCGGTACGGATGGCAATCAGATCTCCCCGGTTTGTCTCTGGCAGTAACACAGCCTTTCCGAAACAATCCGATGATTCGCAGATCGGGCCAACCACGTCGTACTTCTCTTCCGGCAGCTCGCTGCTCAGGTTCTCGATCTTGTGGTAAGACTGGTACAGGGCAGGGCGGATAAGCTCTGTCATGCCGGCATCGAGTATGGCAAAGCTAGTGGTTTTGCCGTGCTTTATGTACAGCACCCGCGAGAGCAGGGTGCCACACTGCGCCACCAGCGACCTGCCCAGCTCAAAGTGCACCTGCTGCCCCGGGCGCACCTCCAGGAACTGGTGAAAAAGAGCGAAGTAAGCCTCAAAATCAGGAATCGGCTGCTGGTCCGGGTGGTAATAGTCTACTCCCAGGCCTCCGCCCACGTTAATATGCTCCAGCTCTACGTTATGCTGCTGAAACCAATCCTGAAACTCATTGACACGTGTGCACAGGTTCCTGAACGATGACAGATCCGTGATTTGCGAGCCGATATGGAAGTGAATGCCTGTCAGCTGCAGGCTGTCCAGTTCTTTCAGCTGCGCCAGCACGTCAGGCAGTTCCCAGGCATTAATGCCGAACTTGTTCTCCTCCAGGCCGGTGGTAATGTATTTATGGGTGTTGGCGTTCACATTCGGGTTGATGCGCAGGGCGATGCGGGCTGTTTTGCCTTTGGCCGCTGCCAGCTCATGGAGTACAGCCAGCTCATGCGACGACTCGCAGTTAAAGCAGAAAATATCCATGTCGAGCGCATAGTTTATCTCAGCGTCTGACTTGCCTACTCCTGCAAATACCACGTGGTCGGGGCTAAAGCCGTTCTCGATGGCGCGTCTCACCTCGTTGCCACTTACACAATCCGCACCGAAGTTGTGGGCCTTTACCTCGGCCAGAACGGGGGCGTTGGCGTTTGCCTTCAGGGCGTAGTGCACCTGGTAGCCATACTTCTCCGATTCTGCCTGGGCTTTCCGAAGGGTCCGGCGCAGCAGGTCAAGATCATATACATAGAGCGGTGTGTCGTGTTGCTGCAGCTCCTGCAGATGGTTTTTAAGCATTAGTGCTGCTCCTTTCAAAAATATTCTCGTTCAGCAGGGTTAAGGCTTCTACTTTGTCGGCAGTGCTGATCAGCAGGCTGATGTTGTTGCGGCTGCCGCCATAGGAGATCATGCGTAGCGGAATGCCCTGCAATGCCTGGAAAATCTTCAGGCTGGTACCGGTTTGCTTTAAAAGGAAGTCTCCTACAACGCAAATAATGGACTGCTGCCGGTCTACGTCTACCTGTCCGAACTCTTTCAGCTCAGCCACGATTTCGTTCAGGTGCTTCGGGTTATCGATGGTAAGCGATACGGCTACCTCCGAGGTCGTGATCATGTCGATAGGTGTTTTGTAGCGCTCAAACACTTCGAACACACTGCGCAGGAAACCGTAAGCCAGCAGCATACGGCCAGACTTTATCTTGATGGCAATGATGTCGTCTTTGGCTGCCACGGCCTTGATGCTGCCTCCTTCGGTTCTGGCCGAAATGGTGGTGCCTTTGGCCTGCGGCTGCATGGTGTTGAGCAGCTTTACCGGAATATTTTTCTGCTTGGCAGGCAACACGCTGGACGGGTGCAGGATTTTGGCTCCAAAATAAGCCAGTTCAGCAGCCTCATCAAACGACAGCTCCGCAATCGGGTAAGTGTTCTTTACCACGCGCGGGTCGTTGTTGTGCATGCCGTCTATGTCGGTCCAGATCTGTATTTCGGAGGCATCTACGGCCGCGCCGATCAGGGAGGCGGAGTAGTCGGAGCCACCACGCTTCAGGTTGTCGATCTCGCCGAAGGCATTGCGGCAGATGTAGCCCTGGGTAATAAACAGCTTGATGCCCGGATATTTGTCCAGCTCCGTTCTGATGTTTTTGGCGATATAGTCACCGTCCGGCTCTTCGTTCTCATCTATCTTCATAAAGTTGAGCGCAGCCAGCAATGCCGATTCCACGCCCTGCTCTTCGAGGAAGAACTGGAACAGCGCGGTGGAGAGCAGTTCCCCCTGCGCCAGGATGGCCCGCTCCTCATGCACCGTGAACAGGTCCTGTGTAAAGGCCTTGATATAATCGAAATGCGTGGCGATCAGCTCCAGTGCCTGTTTCTTTTTGCTGTCGGTGGCGTAGAGCGAATCTACTACCTGTTTATATTTTTCGTACAGCGCCTCAATCAGCGCAGTCGCTTCGTCTTTGTTGTTCAGGTGCAGCTGCTCCGCTATTTGCACCAGGTTGTTTGTAGTGCCAGACATGGCAGACAGCACCACAATCTTAGGCTCACCATCGTTGATCAGGCCCATGACAGACTTCATTCTCTCGGCAGAGCCAACGGAGGTACCTCCAAATTTTAAGATTTTCATGATACAGATATGAAAATGAGTTTGTTAAAAATCGTCTGCAAAAGTATGAAATTATAAACATGAAGCGTAAGAAATAATCATTTTAACAATCAATATTCACAAAAAAGAGCCAGCGGTGGAGCTGGCTCTTAAAATTTGGCGGGGTCATGGTGACAGTAGTTGGTTCTTGCAGTTCAGTTGTGCCGCCTTTGCTGCTGCCTGTTCGGATACCGGCACTCTAATAAGTTTGCAGGTACCGATTATGCTAATGAAAATGCCCCTCCGGAGGCATTTTTGCTGCTGTTGCTCCTGCAGCTGGTAGCCTGCATCTGTGTGTTAGCAGCTGCAGCAGCAGTACGGGTGACCTCTCGAGGGGCATTTTCATTAGCATAATTTGAAACTCAACCAATAGACCACCTGATGGGCAAAGTAAAAATACAAAATGATGGCAGCAAGGCTTTTTCGCAGCTTTACACCTTTCTAAAACTCAAATTGGACGAATACTAATTCGATTTCATGATCCTGGTGGAAGCCTCAATACCGTTACCGGATACCTTCAGGAGGTACATGCCAAAGGCCAGTTTGTTCAGGTTTAGCTCCAACTCGTTCAGGCCCTTACTCAACTCTACCTGTTTCACCAGCAGTACCCGGCCCTGCATGTCTATAAGCCGTACCGTGGCGCTTTCGGGTTGAGGTGCTGTAACTGTAACAGTTACCTGATTGCTAAAAGGGTTCGGGTGCGCCTGCAACTGCATATTGTTCACCATCACGTTGGCATCAACTGCAATTACACTGCTGTAAGCAAATGCACCATCGAAATCGACCTGCTTTAAGCGATAATAGGCTGTGCCAGCCAGTGGCGCAGCATCCGTAAAATTGTATTTTGATTTCTGGCTTGTGTTGCCTTTTCCGGCTACGGTACCTATTTTTTCATAAGTTTTCGCATCCGTACTGCGCTCTATTTCAAAGCGGTCGTTGTCTGTTTCGGAAGCAGTGAGCCACTGCAACAGCACCTGGTTATTGGTTTTAGTTGCGGTGAAATATACAAGCTCTACAGGGAGAGAGGTAGTAGTAGGTGCTTCGCCGTAGAAGGTCAGTGTTAACGGTGATGTGGTGGTAATCCCATTCTGGTCTGTGGTGATCACTCTAAAGGTGTAGGTGCCCGGAATTAACGAAGCAGGATCTGATACGGTGATATTGCCAGTGGTAGGAGAAAGGCTGGTGCCAGGTGGTAGTGAATTACCAAGAACCAGGCTGGCAGATTGTATTCCTCCATCCGGATCAAAAGCAGATGCCAGTACGGTGCCTGTATTGTACTGGCTCTGGTACCGTGGAGCGGCAAGTAGATATTCTGCCGGGCAATTGACAATAACCGTAACATTGTTAGCAGCGGTGCCCCCGCCACAACCAGAAGTAACTGTCCAGGTAAAGGTGTAGCTGCCTGAATTCAGGCCTGTGGCAGTGGTGGTAGGGCTGGTAGGTGAGGTAATAGTAGGGGCAGGATTACCCGTTGTGCTGCTCACACTCCATACTCCGCTACCGCCGGTTGCCGGCGAATTTCCAGTTAATGCTACTGACAAGTTGTTTCCGCACTGCGCTGCTGACCAGGAAGAGGCAGCAGTTGCCGTAGGTCCTGCAATTACACTTATGTTCACAGGGGTATTTAATCTATAGCTATTAGCACACTCGCCTGTTGTTGGCTTTACGCCTACATAGTAGGCGTAAGTTCCGGCAGGTAGTGGATTGGTGGTTGTTAAATTTTGAGAGGTAGGGGCTGGGGAGGTGACTGGCACTCCGGTGCCAACAGATGCGTTAGTGGTTGCGTCGAACAATTGATACGTAAAGCCTGCCTGGGGACTATCAACAGTTATGTTTGGTGCTGTGTTGGCACATATAGTAGGGGCTGTTGTGACTGTGTTGGTAAGGGTAGGGCTACCAGTCAGGTTCACGGTAAAGGTGGTTGCAGCAACTGCGGGTGTTGCCGTACAACCAGTAGCTATATTAGTTACTCGTAAAGTAAAGGCTGAATTATTTGTGCTGACAACTCCTGTAGAAAGCCCTATAGGGGTGGAGGTTCCTGTGCCCTCAACAGCAGTTCCAACCAGTTGGCCAGATGTGTTTACCAACTGGTAGTTGTTTGCTGCCAGGGTGCCAGCCACCTGAACGGTAGCCGCGCCAGGGCACGACAATGTCATGCTGGTCGGAGAAAATGAAAGTCCGGAAATAACTGGTGCTGCGTTAACGGTAACAGCAATTGTAGTAGGCAAAATAGCATCACAATTCGTTCCTGTAAATCTTCTAGCCCTAACATACAATGTTGTATTACTGGTTAATGCGCCAGACGTGAGGGTAATGGAGCCACCTGTGCCTAAAACAGAACTACCTGTAGCCGTATAGATAAATTCAGGAGATGTACCGGTGCGGGTGGTTAAGGCATAAGAGATACCAGGTTCTGTGTTATTGATAGTAGCTGAAACAACCCCACCGCTACAGGTGGTAAAGGTAGTTGGTGTAATAGTTGGTGCTGTGGACGGAGTGACACAGGTAACAATTACAGGTGCTGCCCTATCGCTTACGCAGGTAGAGGAAGGGTCGGAGGTATAGGTGGCAGAGACTGATGCCCCCGCGAAAACTTCGAAAGCAGACAAACCTGTAACTGTAAAAGCGCCAGTTTGTGTGGCTGTAACAGGTGTGAAGGGCGTGCCATCAATAATAAGCGTTACCTGAGATCCTGGAGCTGCGCCTGTACCATCTATTGTAGTGGATCCTTCTGCTATTGGCTGTGTTATGGTAGGTGCAGTTGGAGCAGGAGTAGAGCTTACTACGTTTGAGTTTATGCTCCGAACCTTTCCGGTAGCCTGTGCTCTTGCTGTAATAAGGGTGCCTGCTGCAATACCACCACCGGAAGCGGCTGTGAAACTTACTGACCAATTGCCTTGGGTTGTAACAATTGCTGTGATAGGATTTGAAGTACCGCTCTGTATAACTAAGGTTCCATTACGTTGGCCTGCTGTTCCACCTGTGTAGAATTGGAGCACTGTTCCGGCTTGTTCGGTAGAGGTGCCAGTTAGGGTTGTTACTAATCCACAGTCGAGTGGGTTTATAGTGGGGGCTGTGGTAGTTTCCGATACAATTAAGAAGTTTGAAGGAGTAGACTCGCCTGCGCAAGTTGCGGTTTGAACTGTTCTAACGTTCAGTAAATCGCCCACAGCTAGTGGGGTAGAGAGGGACGGAATGGGGATGGTAATAGTTTGTGTAGTTGTACCACCTGTGTATGGAGCAGTAGCGATAGCAACACCGTTTCTGTTGAGAATTACGTTTCCAGAAGGCGGAGCAGAAGTTGCAAACCTTATATTTACAGTTACGGATGCAAGATTTGTAGGTACTGGTGTTACTCCGGTAGCATTAGCTGTATTTGAAACATTGTTATAGGCTACACTGGAAATTGATACTGTTTGCAGGTTATTGTTAAAGTTTCCACCTGTAGTGTAACAAATTTGATTTGATAAAAGAGATGTACATCCTGTAGCTACTCCTTGAGGAGTAGTTGGTGTAACGGTAATTCGATAGTTGCTATTTTGGCTGACATTTAAAGCAGTAGGTGCTCCTGTTGAAGAAGCTGGAAACTGAGTACCAGCTGTTAAGTTTAACACTCCTGTCACTGCAGTTTGCCCTGAAGTTAAATTATGTACTGTAATAATTTGGTTGCCACTAAAACTTGGAGTTATTACGAGTGATCTGAGACCAGTAGTTCCAGTAATACCACTAAGGGTAGGTGCAGGAGTAGCAGTACATAAACCTGTGCTTACAGTAACTGCGTTAGAAATAGGCGAAACCGTCTTATTTGCTGGCGTTACAGTAGCTGTTATAGTATTCCCGGAGGCAAGTAACGTACTTGAAATCCCGCTAAGCGTCCAAATGCCTGTCGAGCTGACGGTAGGGCAACCAGGTTGTCCTGCGCCACCGCAAATGGCCGTACCATTTCTAAAAACAGTAATTACAGAACCAGCAGCCTCTACCGATGTGCCGGAAATGGTTGTGCTGTTAGCGTTAATAGGACCACCTACCACAGGAGCTACCGCCTGTAGCTGTTCGAACTCACCGCTCTGCAATTCGCTTGGGCTGGTTGCCGGAAACGAGCTGATAATATCGCCCCAGGCCCTTTGCCTGTTAAAGTTGTAGGCCGCATAGTTAATACCTCCAATATCCGACACGGTGCCTGTAATGCCGCTCTGCGCACTCGTAACCGTTATGCCCGACATTCGGAGGGGAGTGGTAGCAGTGATAGTACCAGTAGGAAAAGCTGACAGGGGCACATAAAAGTCATAGAAGTAATCGGGGTTGCCGCTGCCCTGCGAGGCGGCAACGGCTTTTTGGGAGAATTGCGCCACAGAGCCCGACCAGATCTTAGATCCGCCTGAAACCTTTTCTCTATGGTCGTAGATGCTTACGTCGAAGTTGTTGGCAAGCACCACCTCAAACTCAAAGCCTGGGTTAAGATCGGTAGACTGTGTTTTGAAATTTCCGTCGGTGTCTATCAGCACACTGTAGCCTTTAGATGCCGTAGAGGCCGACCCAACTCGGAACCTGAACAAAAGATGCCTACCGTTAAAGTAGGCGGCCAATGGGGAGCCTGTCGTAGAGCCGTTCGTATTTGGTGGAGCCAGATCTGTATGGCCGCCGCCGCTTCCTGTGGTAAGGTCGTTCAGGGGTTCCGTCAGAAGTGCCGGGAATGCCCTGTAAGGAATTTCGCTGAACCCTGCACCCTCATCTCTTGCGCCCGCCGTCCAGCCTGCTGCCGTCGGCGATACATAGCCATCCCCGTTAGGGTCTAAGATCAGGTTGCCCCCGCTAGTTGCACGTGTATAGATCAGGCCTGGGGTCTGTGCAAATAGATCGGTTGGCGTAGAGGTGCTTAATAGCAATAAAAAAGTATTCAATATGAAGGCTCGCAGTATATTTGTTTTCATACAGATAAGTTTGATGGTTGTTTTCTTTAAGTGTTTGTACCTGATGCTTTTATGCGTATAAAATGTTCATGGTGTGGATATAAACCACAAATAAGTGTAAAGGTTTTGACTTGTTCAAACATTTAACCGTATCGTAATAAATACTTAGGCAGGAAATTAAAAGTAAATTGTATTTTTATGATAATATCATTTTCCTGGAAAAAGTAAAAAAGGCTTTCCTTGACTAGGAAAGCCCTTTTTCTACGCTATACCTGTACCCAAAAATGGGTATTTATTGAGCTAAGTATTTTCCGGTTTTTTTAGCCATAGATTTTACTTATTGTAGAACAGTCACGTTCTACAATGAGCCTTACGACTTGATAACCCTCATTTTGCTGTCGATGCCATTGCCTGTCACTACCAGGATGTAGGCACCGGCTGGGATAGAGTCGGTTGCAATTTCGAGCTTGTTTTCGCCCTGCTCCAGGAACAAGGCTTTTGTCATAACCGCTCTGCCTTGCAGGTCGAGCAGTTGCAGCTGTGCGTGGCCTGCAGAAGCGGCTGGCAGGTTCATATTAACCTGGTGAGAAAATGGGTTAGGGTAGGCCTGTACCTGTGCGCCAGCTATGGTGCCTCTAACAGTAACCGTAATCACTTTGCTGTAATCGTGCGTGCCGTCGGTATCTACTTGCTTCAGGCGGTAATACACCAGGCCGGCAGGTGCCTGCGCGTCGAGGTAGCTGTAGTTAAGCTGGCGGCTGCTGTTGCCGGCGCCTTTCACTTTACCTACCGCCTTAAAAGTCTGCCCATCCTGGCTTCTTTCTACAGAGAAAAAGTCGTTATCCTGCTCCGATGCTGTTACCCAGGCCAGTGCAGCACCATTGCCTTGCGATTTTGCCGAGAAGTCCATCAGGGAAACAGGTAAGGTCATGCTCATGATGGTAATGTTGTAAATAGCCGGCTGCATGCTGGTGGCGCCAAGGTTGTCGGTAGCCGTGTACGTAAACACTGCTTCGCCTTCGAATGCCGGTGATGGCTCAAAGCTGAGTGCCGTGGCTTCGGTTGGAGAGATCTGCTGGCCTTTTCTGGCCATCTGGTCGTTTACATAAAGAGTGCCATTAACCGGGGTAGGTACAGACGTAAGCGTAAAGTGTTGGATAGAGCGACCTGCTCTTACATTAGCTCTCAACGGACTGATTGCTTTTACACTACCCTCGGCAGTTGATACGGCCATGGTTACCGATACGTTCTCTACTGCTGGCGCGTCGCCTTCCTGGATAAGGGCATGGTTACTGCCGTTGTTACCCAGGTTATGGTCGCGCTGTTTATCAGAAAGAAGACTCACTATTGAGGTGTGGCTGAAGCTTTCGATTGTGTTAACTCTGGCAATGATTTCAACTGTCTTAGATTCTTTGCCAGCCAGGGCCTGCACATTCCAGGTATTATTTATGCCTTTTTGGTTATATCTCCAGTCATTACCTTCCGAAGTTGACCGGATAAAGGTAAGTTCGGAAGGCAGGAAATTCGTGATGTGAACGCCATCCCAAACCGGAGAAGTTCCCAGGTTCGTAATGGTAAAGCGAACGGTTACTTCCTGTCCTCTCTTAAACGGAAGGCTTGCCAGGATCTCATGGGTGATGGTCAGGTCGATGTCATGCACAATCGGAACGGCATAGGTGGCCGGCGCAGAAACAGCACCTTTGTTATCAGTGGCAGTATATGTGAAGGTGGCTGTGGCTTCATAGTTAATTGATGACCTAAAGCTGAGTTGTGCAGCCTGAGCTGGGGTAATAACCTGTCCTTCTTTTGCAGGTACGTTATTTATTAATAAGGAACCCAGCCAATTTTCAGGAAGAGTTAAGATCTTGAAGCTTGCTATAGAACCATCGGCATCGGTAGCACTAAGCGGAGTGATTGTTTTAGCCACAGCATTGTTGTTCGGAACAACCGCAGTCGTGATGTTTTGAGCTACCGGCGCTTTGTTGGCCTGCGCTAAGGTGGCACCCTGGATCAGGAGGAAAATAGTAACTAATACGAAACGGGAAACTAAGTTTGCGGGGCGGTTGGTAGTTGATAACTGGAGCATAATCTTAGGCAATTCAGGGTAAAAATCTATATCAGATGAAGTCTTTCTTCGTTTTCATACCTGCTTTCAGGTATGTTCTGATATCCCTTATAGAAAGATGGTGCCAGTAACTAGTTGGGTGAAAATTGAATTTGGATTATATGTAGTGAGAAATTGCTGTAAGTTGTTCTTTGAGACTATTAATGGGATTAAAGCAAATAAGATGATCTATGTCATCTTATGAATTAAGCTTTTTTAGCGGGAGTTTTTCCAATAAATGGAATAGTTGTTCTTGTAATGGGAAGGATTCTATTTTTAGGAATTTAAGTCTTGTATCCAATTAGAGAGCTTAATTTAAAGTGTGTTTCGTTGTCCGTGCGTTTATAGGCAGCAACTTCTGCAGTTAGTCTTCAGCTGTTGAGGCGGCTTTTGAGATAGGCAGCAATGCTCCTGAACTGCCGGATAATATAATGTTATGAACTTCTTTGCAAGCTCCTCTTCCACAATAGAAGAGGAGCTGCTGTTTTAACCTAATGTGCTTTCACGACCTTTACTTTCTCTTGTATTCCGTTTCCGGTAATGGTTAATATATACATGCCGGGTGTAAGCGAGTAAGTTGGCAGTTCGTATCTGTTTGTTTCCTTGCTCACTTCTATCTGCTTGGCGTAAACAATTTTTCCCTGCAAATCGATTAATTGGAGTTGCGCCTGGCCTGCAAGTAGGGTAGTCAGTTCCACTGTAAGTGCATCGCTGAAAGGGTTCGGGTATGTTTGCGTTTGGTGTGTGCCGGTAACCATGCCTTTAGAAGTTGCCGTTACTACCTTGCTGAATGTATACGTGCCGTCAAAATCGACCTGTTTCAGGCGGTAGTAGGAGATGCCTGCAGGGGCCTGTGCATCCAGAAAGGTATAATCGAGTCTCATGCTGCTGTTGCCTGCTCCTTTTACTTTTCCGATCGCCCCGAATGTTTTGCCGTCCTGGCTTCTCTCTATCTCAAAATAGTCGTTGTTCTCCTCGGTAGCCGTGGCCCAGTCCAGTTTAACTCCCTTTTGTTGGGCCTGCGCCGTAAACTTCATGAGCGATACGGGGAGGGTGGAGTTGATGACAACAATAGCGTAGCTCGCAGGTTCAGCAGAGGTTATGCCCACCTCGTCTGTGGCTGTGTAACTGAAGGTGGAAGTACCCAAAAAATATTCTGCTGGCTCAAATGTCAGCTGTTCCGCTTGAGAAGGAGTGATGTGATCTCCTGCCTTTACCTCAACACCATTAACAAGCAGTATGCCTTCAGTGGTTGGTGGCAGTGCGATGATGGTATAGTAAGAGATGGAGCGTGTATCTGGGCACGTTGCACTTAATGGATTTAGATTTTTCTCGGTTGTTGCTGTGTTGATAGAGCTTGTTAAATTATATGCGGTTGGAGGAGCCAGTATCGGAATGGTGTAAAGGGCGGTGTTTGACCTTATCCCCTGATTATCTGTTGCTCTAAAGGTGAAAGTAGCATTACCTGAGAAAGTAGAAACAGGTGCAAAGGTCAGTTGTGCCGCCTGGGTTGTGTTTAGGATTTGACCAGCTCTCGCGGCCTCTCCATTTGCATATAACACACCCTGACCAGCAGTTGGCAACGTAACTATGGTATAGGTTGCTATGCTTCCATCCAGGTCTGTGGCGCTTAACGGGCTTATAGGGGCATTTGCGGCCTTATTAGAAACAGCCGAAGTGGTTACGTTGTTAGCCACCGGAGGCGTAGTAACCGGGATGGTATAAATTGCTGCCGCTGTTGATGATGATCCAAAATTGTCGGTTGCTCTGTAGGTGAAGGAGGCATTTCCAGTGAAGGTGGAAGAAGGAGTAAAGCTTAGCTGCGCCGCCTGCGTGGTATTTAAAATCTGGCCAGTAGTAGCAGCGACACCATTTACATACAAAACTCCTTGTGCTGCTGTAGGAAGTGAAGCGATTGTATAGCTACGTATGGTGTTTCCTGCATCCGGATCTGTGCCAGCTAAGGGAAGAATAGTAGCATTGCCTCCTTTGTTTGAAATTGCCGGGTTTATAATGGGATTAGCTGTAGGAGCATTGTTGCCAAGCGGATTCTCATTAACATGAAGGGTGTAAGTAGCTGTATTTGAAACGATTTCCAGGTTATCAGTAGCTCTATAAGAAAATGTATATGGGCCTGCTGTTGGAGCATGATAGGTTAAATTGCCTAGTTGATTAGCTTGTACTATGGCGTTTGAGTTACCGATTACTACTGCAGTTCCGTTATTATACAATATTCCTGTTGATGGTAAACTTAGTATAGTAAAGAAAGAAATACCTCCGTCAGGATCAATGGCATTAAATGGTGGTGTTAAAATGATTCTATGACCAGGGTTATCCTTGTTTGTGCTAGTTATCTGATTTGACCTCACATCATAAGCAATGGGGGCAATATTAGTAGAGGCTACTACAGGAATAGTATACGTAGCAGAAGGGTCGGCTACAGCTCCCTGATTGTCTGTTGCTGTGTAAGAAAATGTGGCATTGCCTGTAAATGTGGCAGCAGGGTCAAATCTGAGTTGTGTTGCCTGTTCAGGTGTAATAGTTTGTCCTGTAATTGCGGCCACACTATTTACATGCAGTACACCCTGGGCTGTTGTTGGCAAGGTCTGAATGGTAAAGGATGCGATGGAGCCATCTGGGTCGGTGGCTGCTAAGGCACTAATGGAAGTAGCAGCTGCTGTGTTTGCAATAGGGGCCGTGGTTACGTTATAAACAACCGGTGGAGTGTTTGTGTTAAGGGGTATGGTGTAGGTTGCCGGCGTTGAGTCTTCGGCACCTGCATTGTCGATAGCGGTATAGGTAAAGGTAACATTTCCTGTAAAGGTACCGGTTGGCGCAAAACTTAGTTGAGCTACCTGTTGCTGCGTGTACACACTGGTCGTGTTAACTGTAGTTCCGTTGCTATAGAGCAGACCTTGGGCAGCAGTAGGCAGCGTGGTAAATTTATAACCAGCAATAGTGCCATCTGTGTCGTAGCCAAGTAGCGGCAGAATAGGAGTAGCTGCCGCTGTAACAGGACCTGTTGTTATATCAAGGGCTACAGGAGCGCAATTTGGACCTGAAGAGGCAATAAGCACTGGCCTGGCTATGCTTGGGTTCACAATGCCTGCTCCGCCAGTAGTTGCTCCGTAGTTAGCCGAAACCGCCGTAGTGCCAGCTGTGCCTGCATTAGCCCTTGCGGCTACCAATGCGCCATTTGCGTAAATCACACCACCGCCACCGCCGCCGCCAGGTCCGTGAGCTGATCCACCACCCGTATTTGAACCGCCAGTGCCGCCGTTGGCATTTACTGTAACTGAGTTTAGCACACCGGTTAACGATGTTACTATAACGCTGCCACCGGCGCCGCCGCCGCCAGATCCATCGTTAGCAACGGTGCTGTTTGCATTTGCGCCATTTGCGGTGAGAAAGCCTGTTCCGGAAACACTTCCGGATCTTACTAAGATAATGCCACCACCTGCTGCTCCACTGCTTGCCAGGCCGCCAGCAGGTGATCCGCTGCCATCATTTGTAGTACCGGCACCGCCGCCGCCGCCCATTACCAAACGGGTAGTTGCTACTGATGAAAAAGTCCTGCCTCCAAATCCTCCTACAATACGTCCGGAGTTCCAGGCATTACCTCCTTGGCCACCAATGCCGCCATTGGCGCCGCCGCCGCCACCGGAGTTTTCATTGTTCGATCCGGGATTGCCATCTGTACCACCACCTCCGGCATTACCAGCCGCACCACGGGCCATACTTCCATTAGGGTAGCCTTCAAAGCCGGTATCAGTAGATGCTGTTGCTCCATTTGCTAATACATGTCTTGGAGTGCCGGCAATACCTTCTCCCTTCTGCGCGTGTGCGTTCAATGTTGCTGATGATCTATAATCAGCATTAGTTAAACCTGTTGCCCCAGTCATTTGTCGGCCTGCTCCGCCTCTGAAGCCTAAACCGGTTACATTGATGCCATTGCCGTTAAAATTCAGGTTACCGGCTACATCAAGCACTACCACGCCACCCGTTGTGCCATTCCAGGCTGGAGTAGTTAACGTGGCACCTAATGTTGCCGACATATATTGCGGCACTCTGATAACCTGGTACCTTTTCTGGCCCTGCGGGCTGAAATCTGAATTGGTGTAGGAGTTATGCAGGTAGGCAACTGTAAGCGAACCTCCTTCTTTCGGCACATCAGAGGTGGCCACGGCATATTCATAAATACCAGCAATATTATTAGACTCCGTGCCATAGGTTGCATCGTTAGGCGATGTAATGTCAACTCCCTGCATTTGAATGATTAGTACCAGGTCGCCTGTGGCGATGGGTGTGGTGCTGCCTGTAGGCTTGCCAAGGAGGATGCTCTTG
Source organism: Pontibacter beigongshangensis (assembly GCF_014332515.1). Classification (GTDB taxonomy): domain Bacteria; phylum Bacteroidota; class Bacteroidia; order Cytophagales; family Hymenobacteraceae; genus Pontibacter; species Pontibacter beigongshangensis. The sequence continues at coordinate 69,145 of NZ_VFSD01000003.1, forward strand.
TTTGCACCGGCAGTTACCGACTGTGTAGCAGGATAATAGGTGTTTATAATGGTGGTGCCTCCGCTTAAAACCCCATCACGGCCTGGGTTTGAACAGTTTTGAGCAGAAACTGTGCTTTGGGCAATAAATGAAAGGAGCAAAATGGCTGTAAAGGGAATTAAGCGCTTTGCGAGGCTTGATTTCAGCGAAGGGTGCATATTATTGGCGAATCCAGATTTATGATGTGAACAGAGAGTTTAAATAAGCATTACCTAAAATCAGGTAACTCTGGACTCGCCTTTACAGAATAGTGCCGAAAATGGAAACTATTGGTATAGAAGCATAAATTAATATAATTTATACTAGATTACTAAACCAATACGTAAGAATAATTTGAATTAATTTAAGATTAAAATATCTGATACACTATTAAATTAACCCACAAATTTATTTAATTAGTCTCAAATTTGGAATGTGAATTCTATTTTTTGGAACGGAAGTCTGAACAGGAGAGAAAATCCTAACGGAGTGGGTGAGTTCATAACTGCTCTGTTCAAAAAATTAGATAAGCAGGAAATGCCTTAAAATCAGAGAAGGAACTCTCTGAATGTGGTGCTTCAGTAAATTAAAGATTTGGAAAATATGGCTGATATGCTTTCTGATTACTTTTGCCGGCCTTCAAACTCTTCAAAAATCAATTCTAACAGGAGGTGCCTGAAGAGCAGGACAACTATAAACATGGCAGGCAGTAATGGCCGTGTCAGAAATTTTATATTATTTCCAAATAACCTCTGTGCATGGATAAGCAGGGCTTATTTCAGATTATGGAATCGTGATTTGGTTGAAAAATTATGTTAACCAGAACAGCTGCTGCTGATCATGCTGCACTGGCTTTTTGCGCCAGCTTAACTTAAGCTACTAATGATTCACTGGTTGGCCTTAATCCCTCGGTCTGTCCCCTGACACAGACCCTTTTTGGTATGAACCAGACTAATTGCGGACTCACCCAATGTGCGCTGTCCGGGGGGCTATGCGTGGAATTTAAAATGCAGAAACCAATTGATAGTGATACCAGTCTGCCCTTGCAATTAATGAACGGCGACTTAAATCCCGGAAATCGAATTGGTACTACGATCTGCAACAGGACACAAGACAAAAGACACAAGATTTTTTCATATTCAGAACAAATCATATGTTGAGTTCCGATACGTTCTGTCACTGTCTATAGTCAGAATCCCCCAATCCTCAAATTAAAAATCAACCATTTAGCACGCATCAACCTGCAATTGAAAAATTAGCACATCAGCACGTTAAAGAATTAGCACATTAAATAAATTATTCTAATCAAAAAGCCCCTCCGGAGGCGCTGCTTCCGCTGCTGAATGGATAGTAGCTGTTTTCTGGCAGCGACTAATGGATTCTTTGTGGCCCTTAGCCGCGTTGACTGGAACCAACCAGTAATCGCATACCCTCCATGGTTTTATATACCTGCTCCAGCTGCTCATCGGTAATGCAATAAGGGGGAATGCAGTAGATGATATTGCCCAGTGGCCGCAGGATAAGCCCCTGCCGGAGCGCATAATTGTACAGGAGGTCGCGCAGATTGTTAAAGTAGGAGGTGGTTTCTGCCTCAAACTCAAGGGCCAGTATCGTGCCTTGCTGGCGCACCTCTTTCACATGCGGCAAGTTTTGAATCTGTTTTGCAAACAGGCGGTGCATGTCACCAATACGGGCCATGCGCTGTTGGGTTTGCTCCTGCAACAACAAGTCGAGGCTGGCCAGGCCGGCGGCACAGGCTACCGGGTTGGCCGTGTAGCTGTGGCCATGAAAGAAAGTTTTGGATTTGTCGTCGTGCAGAAAAGCCTTGTATAATTGGTCGCTGCAACTGGTTACGCCAAGGGCCATGGTTCCGCCTGTCAGGCCTTTGGAGAGGCACACCATATCGGGCGTGTGGGAGAGGTAGTGGCTCGCAAAAATTTTGCCGGTGCGGCCAAAGCCCGTCATCACCTCGTCGGCAATGGTCAGGACCTGGTGCTGGCGGCAGAGCGCTACTAACTTATCCAGTATCTCGGGGCTGTACATCACCATGCCGGCCGTGCCCAGCACCAGCGGCTCGTAGATAAAGGCGGCTTTGTCGTTTTGCTGCAACAGGGCCTCCAGTTGCGCCAGGGTTTCCTGCTCATGGCCCGGCACTGGCACATCAATAAAATCGACCTCAAACAGGTAAGCCTGGAAAGGAGCCGTAAAGGTGCTGCGCCCGCTGATAGACATGGCCCCGAACGTGTCGCCGTGGTAGCTGTTGCGGAAGGCGATGATCCTGGTTTTAGGGATGCCATGGTTATGCCAGAACTGTATGGCCATTTTCAGGGCTACCTCTACGGCGGTGGAGCCATTGTCGGAATAAAATATTTTGGTCTGGCCCTTCGGCAGCACCTGCAGCAGCCGCTCCGCCAGTTCCACGGCTGCCGGGTGCGTAAAGCCGGCGAAGATGACGTGCTCCAGCGTCCGCAACTGCTCTGCCACCTTCTGTGCAATGTAGGGGTGCGCGTGCCCGTGCAGGTTCACCCACCACGACGAAACGGCATCGATATACGCCTCGCCAGTCTCAGTAAAAAGCAAAGCGCCTTCACCACGCACAATGGGAATGGGCGGAGCAGCCGTTTTCATTTGTGTGTATGGGTGCCAGATTACCTCTTGGTCGCGGGCGGAAAGGCTCATATCAGTCTGTTAGCTTAAGTTGGAGCGGCATAAAACAAGTTTCATTCTAATGGGTTAAATAGCTGGAGCAATTATTCTAATGAAAAAGGCCCTCAGGAGGCTTCTTGCTGTGCTGCTACCCTTCCCCGATCAGCAGGTTGATTTTGCTGCGAATTGCCTGGTAGTTTAAAGTAGTGGTTATATCAAATAATGGATTTTTCAGGTGCTTGAAATAAAGTTGCAGGCGGCTACAGGTGGCCCTTGAACTGGTTGGCATACTCGGCCACGGTCTCTTTACAGAAATCTGCTTCCTGCCGGATGGAAGGGAGGCGGCGCAGGCCGGTGTACTTCACGATAAAATCCTCGGAAGAGGCATTTTCCTCGCCATTGAAGATTATGCCGGCCACCGGTATTTTGCGGTAGCGGAGCACCTCGGCGGTGAGCAGGGTATGGTTGATGCTGCCCAGGTAGTTGCGCGATACAAGCACGACCTGCAGGCCCAGCTGCTGCACCAGGTCCAGCACCAGGTAACGCTTGTTCAGGGGCACCATCAGGCCGCCGGCCCCCTCCACGACCAGGTTATGGTCGGTGTGCGGAAGCTTTATATTCTGCACGTCTATCTCAATGCCTTCGGCCGTTGCGGCCTTATGTGGCGAGGCGGCCATTTTCAGGCGATAGGCCTCTGGGAAGAAGACGGCCTGCTCATGGGTTACCAGGCTCTTCACCGTGTCAGTGTCCGTAAAATCCAGGCCTCCGGCCTGCACAGGTTTCCAGTAATCTGCCTGGAGGGCTTCGGTAAGAATGGCTGCGGCAACTGTTTTGCCTACGTCCGTTCCGATGCCTGTTACAAAGTAGCGTTTCATGTGTGTCGTTTGATGGCGCTCAGGAGCCCATCAATTTCCTGTTGCGTGTTAAATGTATGGACAATGAGCCGAAGCCGTTCACTTCCTTTGGGAACAGTGGGGCTCATGACCGGGCGAATGTCGAATCCTTCGTTTTGTAAAGCCAAAGCCAGTGGCTTCAGCTGCTGTGCCTCGGGCAAAAAAACAGATAGAATAACACTGTTTTGCGGAGTGCAGCGGATGTTGTTTAGTTTGTTTAGTTCAGTATATAAATATGTTGCCAGTTGGTTAACGCGCTCCCGTTCCCGACGCAGGTCCGGCAGCAACTGGTAGGCACACTTCAGCGCCAGCAGGTTATGGGCAGGCAAAGCCGTGGTATAAATAAACGCGCGACTGAAATTGATCAGAAAGTCGCGCAACACGGCTGGCCCTGCTACCGCTGCTCCGTGGCAACCCATGGCTTTTCCGAAGGTGAGCACCCGTGCAAATACCTGCTGCTCGAGCCCCAGTTCTACGGTAAGTCCCTCTCCCTTAGATCCGTATAAGCCTATGGCGTGCGCTTCGTCTACTATCAGGGCGGCCCGGTGCTCCTGACAAAGCTGCGCCAACTCCTGCAGGGGTGCCTTGTCGCCATCCATCGAGTACACCGACTCTGCCACCACAAATACCTGCCCGGTGGCGAGCCTGAGTTTCTGGCGCAGGTCGTCCACGTTGTTGTGGCGAAATGGGTAAGCTTTGGCAAAGCTCAGGCGGATGCCATCTTTCAGGGAGGCATGGCTGGCCTCGTCGTAAAAAATGGTGTCGCCACGCTGTGGCACCGCCGATAGTAGCCCCATGTTGGCGGCATACCCTGAATTGAAAAGCAAGGCTGCCTCAGCCTTATGGAAGCGGGCAATGTGCGCCTCCAGTTCCTCCATAAAAGGGTGATTACCCGACAAAAGCCTGGAGCCTGTGGCGCCAATGGGCAGGTGCCGGTGTTTCTCTGCTTCCTGCCGGATCAGCTCCTTCAGTTGCTCCGACCTTGCCAGGCCCAGGTAATCGTTAGAGCAGAAGTCGGTGAGGCCGGTGGTGGATTTGAGCTGCCGCAGGTTCCCCTGCGCCTCCCGCTCCGCCAGCTTTTGCTCCAGTTTTTGTAAGACATTATTTAAGACACTAGACATTAGACATTAGATTATAGACTTTTTGAATTGAGGTTGAACCCGTCGCTTTAAATCAGATATCAGGTAATCTTTATCTAAAATCTAGCATCTACAATCTAAAATCTAACCTCTAGCACTTAGCTACAGCTTCTTCCTTAAAAGATTGGCGGGGCTGCAGGCCCAGGAGCTCGAACATGGCTTTGTCGGTGTCGAAATCGGGGTTTGGGGTGGTGAGCAGTTTCTCGCCGCTGAAGATGGAGTTGGCGCCTGCCAGAAAGCAAAGGGCCTGCTCCGTCACGCTCATCTGCTCGCGGCCGGCCGAAAGGCGTACCATGGCCTGCGGCATCAGGATGCGGGCTGTGGCGATCATGCGCACCATTTCCCACACCGATACGCGTGGCTGCTCTGCCAAGGGTGTGCCTTTTACAGGGACCAGTGCATTTACCGGCACCGACTCCGGGTGCTGGGGCAGCGTAGCCAGCGTGTGCAGCATACCAATGCGGTCCTCGTCTGTCTCGCCTAGGCCAATTATGCCGCCGCTGCAAACCGAGATGCCGGCTTCGCGCACATGTTCCAGCGTGTCGAGCCGGTCGTTGTAAGTGCGGGTGGTGATGATCTTGTCGTAATGCTCTTCCGAAGTGTCGAGGTTGTGGTTATAGGCGTAGAGGCCGGCCTCTTTCAGGCGCTGTGCCTGGTATTCGGTGAGCATGCCCAGGGTGCAGCACACTTCCAGGCCCAGCTCGTTCACGCCTTTCACCATCTCCAGTACGTTGTCGAAGTCGCGGTTGTCGCGGACCTCGCGCCAGGCTGCGCCCATGCAGAAGCGGGTGGAGCCGCCTTCTTTGGCACGTTGCGCTGAGGTTAGCACCTGCTCTTTGCTGAGCAGCTTGTGCACTTCCACATCGGTATGGTAGCGGGCAGCCTGCGGACAATAAGAGCAGTCTTCCGGACAACCACCGGTTTTTACCGATAACAGCGTGCAGACTTGTACCTCGCCAGTGGCCTGGTATTGTTTGTGCACAGTGGCAGCTTCAACGATCAGCTCCAGTACGGGCCTGTAATAAATGGCCTTTATCTCTTCCAGACTCCAGTTGTTGCGGATGTCTGTTTTTTGTCCGTTTTGCATCATGGTATGCGGGTTTATTATGCGAAGGTAATTCGTAGAATCAACAATAAAAATTAGTTTTGCCACTTGCTAAAGTGGATAATTAGCTAATATACTAAAATAGTGGAGCTTGACGGTGGAAAAGTCCTTTTGTTAATTTGTTTGTAAGTGAAGAACACCAGAAGATGTGGCTAACCAATCGTGGGGCTTGGGCAAAATTATTTGAATGAAAATGACCCTCCGGAGGCGTTTAAAGATGCTAGATACAAGATGTTAGATAGTAGCCTTTATTTTAAGCTAAAGCTTATGCGGTAACTGGTGCTTTTCTGTTCATCTTCAAATCAAAAATTAGCACATCAGCACATTAAATCATCAGCATATTAACCAGCCAGATTATTCTAATGAAAATGGCCCTCCGGAGGTTTAATCCGTCGTTCTTGAAATGGGTTACAAAGCTGCACGAGGATCTGTAAAACAAAAAGAGCCAGCTGGTGGGCTGGCTCTTCTGCAAAATGATAATCTGAAAAATTAAACGTCTATGCGGGCGTATTTGGCGTTGCGCTCAATAAAGTCGCGGCGTGGACCTACCTCGTCGCCCATCAGCATGGAGAACAGGTGGTCTGCCTCTGCGGCTGAGTCGATAGATACCCGCTTCAGGCTGCGGGTGTCGGGGTCCATGGTGGTGTTCCAGAGCTGTTCCGGGTTCATCTCGCCAAGACCTTTGTAGCGCTGCACGTTCACGGTGTCTTCCCGTCCTTTTCCTACTTCTCTGATGGCGTCGATCCGGTCCTGCTCGCTCCAGCAGTAGCGCTCTTCCTTGCCTTTTTTAACCAGGTACAGCGGCGGCAGGGCGATGTAGATATAACCGTTCTCGATCAGCTCTTTCATGTAGCGGAAGAAGAAGGTCAGGATCAGGGTCCGGATGTGAGAGCCGTCCACGTCCGCATCCGTCATGATGATGATCTTGTGGTAGCGCAGCTTCTGCATGTTCAGGGCCTTGTCGCCTTCCGGCGTGCCGAAGCTCACGCCAAGGGCCGTGATCATGTTCTTGATCTCTTCGTTTTCGTAAATGCGATGCTCCTGGGCCTTTTCCACGTTCAGGATCTTACCCCGCAGCGGCAGGATGGCCTGGAACTTGCGGTTGCGGCCCTGCTTGGCAGATCCGCCCGCCGAGTCGCCTTCCACCAGGTAGAGCTCGCAGTTCTCGGGGTTGTTGTCGGAGCAGTCGGCAAGCTTGCCGGGCAGGCTGGTGCCGGAGAGCACGTTTTTGCGCTGCACCATTTCGCGGGCCTTGCGGGCGGCAAAACGGGCCTGTGCTGCTAGAATAACTTTCTGCACGATAATGCGGGCCTCTTTCGGGTGCTCCTCCAGGTACTCGTTCAGCATTTCGCCTACGGCAGTATCCACGGCGCCAGACACTTCGGAGTTGCCCAGTTTGGTCTTGGTCTGCCCTTCAAACTGTGGCTCCTGTACTTTTACCGAGATAACTGCAGTTAATCCTTCGCGGAAGTCATCGCCGGCAATGTCGATCTTTACCTTGTCGAGCATGCCCGATTTCTCGGCATAGCTTTTCAGGGTTCGTGTAAGCCCCCTTCTGAAACCGGCTACGTGCGTGCCGCCCTCTATGGTGTTGATGTTGTTCACGTACGAGAAGATGTTCTCGGTGTAGGAGGTGTTATACTGCAGCGAAATTTCCACGGGCACACCGTTTTTCTCGCTCTCTACGTGTATCGGCTCCGGAATCAGGTTCTCGCGGGTCTCGTCGAGGTAGGCCACAAATTCCTTCAGCCCGCCCTGCGACAGGAAAGAGTCGGAATACAGGGGCTGGCCGTTTTCGTCGAGTTCGCGCAGGTCCTGCAGGTTTATCCGGATGCCCTTGTTCAGGAACGAGAGCTCGCGCATGCGGCTCTGGATCGTGTCGTATTTAAATTCGGTGGTGGTGAAGATCGAGTCGTCGGGCTTAAACTGCACTGTGGTGCCGGTCCTGTCTGTTGTGCCGATTTCGCGCACCGGGTACTGCGGCGCCCCAATGTTGAAGTGCTGCTCAAAAATCTTCCCGTTGCGGTGAACCGTTACGTGCAGGTCGGTAGAGAGCGCATTTACGCAGGAAACCCCCACGCCGTGCAGGCCGCCGGAAACTTTATAGGTGTCTTTATCGAATTTGCCACCGGCGTGCAGCACTGTCATTACCACCTCCAGGGCCGAGCGGCCTTCTTTCTGGTGGAAATCGGTCGGGATGCCGCGGCCATTGTCAGAAACGGTTACGGAGTTATCCGGATTGATGGTGACCGAAATCTCGTCGCAGTGGCCGGCCATGGCTTCGTCGATCGAGTTGTCAACTACCTCCCACACCAGGTGGTGCAGGCCTTTAATGCCTATATCGCCAATGTACATGGCAGGTCGCTTCCGGACTGCTTCGAGTCCTTCCAGCACCTGAATACTATCTGCTGAATAATTATTTGCTAGTTGTTTTTCTTCCACTTCACTCATGTGTGTAAAAAGATACATTAATAGGTAAAATTACCACTTTTATTTCGTTTTAACTATACTCTTTCGGCTTATAACCGCTGTTTTATGCAAGTACTTCAGGCAGGATTTTATTTAGGAACAGCCCAGCCTGTGTATAGCCGGCGACTTGACTTTCCGGAACCATACATGGCATCACCTTGAGAAAAACGATACTCGTATCACGATACCGATATTATACTGGTTGTATAAAAGGTGAAACAAATTCCGAATAGCTGAGTCGCTGAAATATAGCATAATTGCACCACCAATAGTGCCTGTTTTTCAGGTTGGGAGGAGGGGCAGACAAGCGCCTGCGCTTAGCGGCAATGGCCGGAATGGGTGTGGTAACAGGAGGCGACATGCCTACCTGGCAACTCCTTTCCAAAATGATCATCTGAGGCTGGAGCCTGTGCCGCGTGTGCTGCCGGAAGGTGGCCGTTGTGGCTGAGGGTGAAGTCTTTCAAAGCCAGAAAGTGCCTCCTGCTGCACCAGCCTTCTTTTTAACTGCTGATGGCGGCATCGCCTGACGGGCGGGTAACTGCCAGGAGAGTTGTAAGGGTCAGGTTCCTGGGTTAATGGGGAAGCAGCAGAACCTCTGGAGGGGCCTTTTCATTGGAATAATTGGTTCATGTGCTGATGGTTTAATGTGCTGCTGTGCTAATTTTTTAATTGGGGAATTATTCAATTTGGATATTTGAAGATGAGAAGATTTGGAGATGAATGACCTGAGCTGGCATCTCACAGATCCCGGCCTTGGCATGAGGCACCTTTCCCAGCCGTGAGCGCTAAGCCTACTGCTAATAACACAAGACAGCATGAAGGCAACGAAAAAAGCAGCAGCTAAGACAGTTGGAACCAACATGTGTCAGCATATTCATCCCCAGGACGTGATAGGTATCTGAGCAATTAGCACATTAAACCATTAGCACATCAGCACATGAACCAGCCAAATTATTCCAATGAAAAGGCCCCTCCAGAGGCTCCGCTGCTACTGCTTTTAACCGGGCAGCCTTAGTTAGGCGAACCTGATGATGCCTGGGCTTGCTTAAAACAGGCTTTTATAAATCGTGAAGCCTGATATGGCTATCACCAGGATGCCGACCATCCGCATCAGGGCTTTTGGCTTCACCTTTTTGGCCATCATGGCACCCAGGGGGGCGGCCACCACACCGCCTGTAATCAGCCCCAGAATAATTTGCCAGCTGTCTATCCCAACGAAGAACAGAAACACGCCCGTGCTAAAAAATGCGACAAAGAACTCAGCCGTGTTTACAGTCCCCACTGTTTCGTTGGGGGTGCGGCCCTGAAAAATAAGGTTTGAGGTAACAATAGGACCCCAGCCACCGCCCCCAATGGCATCGCAGAAACCACCGGTCAGGCCTAACAGCGACACCTGCTTTACCTCCTCTTTCGGCTTCAGCGTTTTATAGCTTTTGATCAGCAGCAGCACGCCCATCAGCAGCAGGTAGCCGGATATGTAGGGTTTCACAGCGCCTCCGTCTAAAATGTCGGAGATGAGCCAGGCCCCAAGAACAGCTCCGATCACACCCGGAATAACGATTTTAAGGAAGAGCTTCTTATTTACATTCTTCATAAAAAGGTGCGAGAGGCCAGAAACCCCTGTGGTAAAGACTTCTGCCGTGTGCACGCTGGCGGAGGCAACGGCAGGCGAAACCCCAAAATAAAGCAGGAGGGAGGAGCAGCTCACGCCATAGGCCATCCCGAGGGCACCGTCTATAATCTGTGCCAGGAAGCCGGCGGCCACAAACAGGAAAAAGCTGTTGTCGAAGGGCATACTGAAATCGCCATCGCTGTAGACAAGTACTTTTATGGCTAAAAAGAGCACCAGGGCTATTTTCAGCCCGATGATTAACTGGCCGATGTGTCTGAGAGTAAACTTATTTGTCATCCTTTTTTAAGGTTACTTTATGGTAAATACTTACGCGTGCTATGTCTCTGCTGAAAAAATCGGTGCCTGTTGCCCGTTGCTGAAACCAGTGCAGGTAGCCAGCCTCCAGCGCCCACGCTGGCGATACCCCCCACTTCAAGCCGGCATACATTCTGTTCTGGTCGAAAACATGCTTCCCGGTGGTTCTGCCAAATTGAACCATTACTTCGTCGTAGAGCACAAGCCCCAGGTTCTGAACTTCATTTTTAACAAGCGGTATATCGGCCTGCAGCCTGTACCGGAACCGGAAGCTGAAGTTGTAGCCGGGCTGTAGCTCCTGTTCCTTCACCTTCCGGATAAAGCGTTCTTCGACCATGTACCGGTGGTACAGGCTTACCTTCCACACCGACTGCTTCAGCGTGATATCCTGCTGTGTCCGCAGCTCAGGTATGGCCAGCTTGCTTTCCGACTTCGGGTCTTGCGGATGCTGTAAGGCATAGGTAACGCCAGCTCCCGCCTGCAGCTGCTCATGTATGTTGTAGCGCCCCTGTGTCCGCATCACCAGGTGATGCTCTTTCAGGGGGCCGAAAAAAATCCGATTGTCGATCTCCGACTGCAGCAGCCATTTCGGGCTGATCATGAGCTGGTTCTGGTAGCGAAACCAGAGCAGATCCTGTTGCAGCACATTTTTAGGTGTCTGCGCCTGGGCCAGCATGGGCATGAGGATTAAAAAAAGGATGTACCGCATCTGGCTGAGTCTGCAAATTCTACGCAATCTATATTAAATCTAGTAATTTAGTAGACATATAAACGAATTTTTTTTTCGCACATGACTTTGTTCAGGCTAAAGTGCCTCATAATCAGGGTGAAAATTAGATGTTTAGCGCCAAAAAAGAACAGGAATATACAGCACAATCAGCCGTTTTTAAGATTGGTGAAGCGATTAAAATGCCACCTACTACCAGAGCAGGGGTGGACTGCAGGTATTGTAGGGTGAATGCATAAAGTAAGGATAGTGGAAAGCAGTTTCGGTAAACCAATCATTGCAAAGAAGCAGGAACGCTTCCGGCCTCATATCTGGAAATCTATCGGCTGATCAGACTCTTCCTGCAGGATGGCCTTCAACGCTTCAAGGTCGCTCAGAAAAGTAGTGTCTAATATGGCGGCAGTGGCATCGCGCACTTTCTTCATGACAATCCGGATTTCACATGTCGCTTCATCCATGCATTCGTCGCATTTTCGGTAGTACTGGTGGCTTACGCAGGGGATGGGAGCCAGGGGGCCATCGATCATCCGGATAATGTTGCCCACTGAAATCTCGGCCGGGTCTTTTGCCAGGGAGTAGCCGCCCTTTTTACCCCTTACGCTGTGCAGGATGCCATTGGTTTTCAGGTCAACTAAAATCGCTTCCAGGAATTTGCGCGGAATCCGTTCCTTTTCGGCAATATCAGAGATAATCACTAAGCCCGCGTTTTGTTGCCTGGTAAGGTAAAGTAATGCTTTGAGCGCATATTTTGCTTTTTTTGAAAGCATGAAGGGCTGTTTTTTTTTTGTTAAATGCAAAGTTACATAAATCAGGGGGATTCTGAAAATGTATAGTTTTAACATCTGTACCGCTGCAATTCATGGATACAGCCATGGTTCTTTGATAGTTGGGAGGAGCAGGAGTTACTGCCCATCGAGCACAAGTAGGCAGGTTTTCAAAACTTCTTTAAAAGTAGAGTAATCACACGATCTGCCAGTTTTTGATTCTAAGTACAAAGCCTTATACATATCAAAGTTCTTTTATTTAAACTAATCTCAGAACGGAGTGCATACTATGAGTTACGGTTCCGAAATGCCGTCGATATAAATTGGTACTATACCAAAAGTGAATCGGTGGTATTATTTCTTTTAAAGTGTGTTAGAACAAAAATGTAATATTTCTAATTTTTAAAGGCGCAACCTCTGTTCTGCGTGACTACTGACGATTAAAATTCAAAAAATAAATGGCGCAAAAAATTTGGAGCATTAAAATAAAACATTTCTATTTGTCTATTATTTCTGTAGACATTATATAGTTAAACCCGAAATTATGAAAACTAAGGTCACACCAATTTCTGATTACAAGATGAAGGTATATGGTTCTGTCAAAAATGGTTGTTGTAGCAGTCCTACACAGCATGCTGCTTTTTCATTTTTCAAAACAACATTTAAGCACATAAAACATGAAACTCAATTATATACTACTATTCATATCACTATTCTTACTGTTTAACACAGCTGTAGCCCAGGAAACCAATCTTGTGGAAGTAGCTGGCATCGTCACAGAAAAAGATAACAGGCTGCCTCTTCCGGGGGTAAACGTTACCATAAAAGGCACCATTACAGGAACAGTTACCGACAGAAACGGGGCTTTCGAACTACGGTCCAGGCTTAAATTTCCATTTACCATTGTTTTTAGCTCGGTCGGCTTTCAGCCTCAGGAGTATGAGGTGGCCAAGCCCGGGGTGAAGCTGAACATCAGCATGAGTACGCAAACAGTGCTGGGAAGCGAAGTGGTTGTAACAGCCTCGCGAGTGCAGGAGAGTATTCTGAAATCGCCGGTGGCTATCGAAAAACTCGATATCAGAGCCATTAAGGAGTCGCCGGCTCCGTCTTTTTTCGACGCGCTTGAGAATGTGAAGGGCGTGCAGATGACGACCTCAAGCATTACCTTTAAAGTACCTAACACACGCGGCTTCAATATTCCGAATAACTTCCGGTTCATGCAGTTGGTAGATGGCGTGGATATGCAGGCCGGAACGCTGGGGGTGCCGTTAGGCAACACGATAGGGCCGAACGAGCTGGATGTGGAGAGCGTAGAGGTTATGCCCGGCGCTGCTTCAGCGCTTTACGGCATGAACGCCATTAACGGCATGGCAAACATGATTACTAAAAGCCCTTTTCTGCACCAGGGGCTGAGCCTTTACCAGCGTACCGGGGTAAACCACGTAGATGGCCTGGACCACAAACCGAGTGTTTTAACAGAAACTGCCATCAGGTTTGCCCGTGCCTATAATAATAAGTGGGCCTTTAAAGTGAATGCCAGCTACATGCGCGGAACCGACTGGCGTGCCAACACCACCACCGATCAGAATCCCAATAGCCTGAACACCGCCAACCCGCGCTACTCTGAGCTTTCAGGAGAGAACAACCCCGCTTATGATGCCTGGAACAAGTATGGCGATGAAAACAACAATGCTGTTACAATTAGTGGCATCAACTACAATGGCGCCGAGAACCAATCGTTCCTGGTGAGAAGGACCGGCTACTGGGAACGTGATATTGTAAGCCCTACCGTAGACAACGCCAAGTTTGACGCTGCTTTGCATTACCGGCTTACGGAAAATGCCGAGCTTTCTTACGGCTATCGGGTTGGTAAGATGGATGGCGTGTTCCAGCGCGGCAACAAAATACAGCTCGACAATGTAGTGATGCAGAATCATCGGCTGGAACTGAAAGGACCAAACTACACCCTGCGCTCCTACCTGGCCCTCGAAAATACAGGTGATTCTTACAATGTGAAACCGATGGTAGACAATCTGGAGATTACCAGTGGCGGAACCAATGCAGCGTGGAGTGCCAGGTTTAAAACGGCCCTGCAGGAACAGTTAAATGCCGGTGCTGCCCTGCCCAGTGCCATGCAACAGGCACGTGAGGCTGCTGATGCAGGTCGTGTAGTGCCGGGTACGCCTGCATTTGAAGAATTGAAGCGCACCATCCGTGGTATCAACAACTGGGACCACGGCAAAATTATTCCAGGTGCACCCGCTACCGGCGGTGCATTCCTTTCGCAGCGCAGCCGCATTTACCATACCGAAGGCCAATACGATTTTTCAGACAGGCTTAAGTTTGCTGACCTGCTGGTTGGAGCAGACCTGCGCGTATATGAGGTGATCCCGGATGGAAACAACTTTGTGGACTTTTCGAGGCCGATAGCGGAGCGGACACAGCCCGGTGGCGACAATGTGTATTATGCTAAAGTAGGAGGTTTCGCACAATTAACCAGGTTGCTGCTACACGACAAGCTTAAACTTACCGGCTCACTGCGCCTCGACTATAACCCGGAGTTTGATCCGAAGCTGAACCCCAGAATAGCGGCTGTGTACACCCTGGCCGAACACCATAACTTCAGGGTTTCCTTCCAGAACGGCTTCCGGTTCCCGTCGTTGTTCGAGGCGCTCTCTTATGTAAACAATGGGAATGTGCGCCGGGTAGGGGGGCTCGGGTTTATTAATGAAGGCCTGGGCTACCTCAACAATTCCTATACGCTCGCATCGGTAAACACCTTTAATGCGGCCGTTAACCAGGATGTCTCGGCTGGACTGAGTTCCAGTGAAGCTGCCCTGAAAAACCGTGCACTGCTCGAGGTTACCCACCTTTCGGCCACGCGTCCGGAACGGATCAACTCGTTTGAGATTGGATACAAAAGCGTCCTTTTCGACAACAGCCTGATAATTGATATCGATGCGTATACGAACGAGTACGATGGCTTTCTGGGGCAGGTAGAGGTGTCGGTGCCGCAAAACAACCAGGTTCAGGTTGGTACTGATGAGGCGGTATCGGCCATGCTGGCCGCCAACCGAAATTCTCAGCAAACCCGCTACAGGGTATACACCAATGCCCGGAATAAATACAATAACTATGGTTCCTCAATGGGTATTACCTACAACTTTTACCAAAAATTCACCATTTCCGGAAACGTTAATTATAACAACATTCGCACGAACAAGGAGCGTGACGTTTTCGTGACAGCCTTTAATACCCCCAACTGGTTTACGAACCTTTCAGTTGGGAACCGCGAGGTGGTAGAAAACCTTGGTTTTAATATTGTGTGGAGATGGCAGGATGCCTTTTTGTGGGAGAGTCCGCTTGCTAATGGCGTAGTGCCCGCCTACCACACCATAGATGCTCAGGTTACCTATAGGCTGCCAGTACTAAAAACAACCATAAAAGCAGGTGGCACCAACATTTTTAACCAGCGCTACATCCAGTATGCGGCAGGACCAACCATAGGCGGCCTGTATTATGTGGCTGTTACAGTAGATGGATTGTTGAGAAAGTAACTCATAAAACCGCCTGAATGCTTAAAAAAAGTGCCTGAAGGGCATGGTCAGATTTTTTGGGATCAGGTGCAATAATAAAATCAGGAAGGCCATTTTCGTTCAAATTATTTGAATGAAAATGGCCCTCCTTTGATTTTTCCGCTGCTGTCGACCCGCCTGGTGTAGGAGAAGGGGGCGAATCCTTTAGCGTTTGTTCCCTACCGAAAAGCCAAAAGTAACGCGGGTGTCGTTCTTTTTGCGGCCGGGTTCCACAATGCTCTCGTAGGTGTTCTCGAAGTTGCTCCGGATCGTTACCCACCTGTTCAGGGGCAGCTCCACCGAAATGATGGTGTTCCAGCGCAAATTCGAAAAGTCGCCGAGCGAGGGCAGAAAGAAGGTGGTGTGCGATAGCCGCACTCTTTTGTTCTGGAAGGAGTGCCTGCCCCGGAGCCTGGCAGAATTCCGCTGCGTTACGATGGTGGGCCGCTCCCTGAAGTTAGTGGATTCGTGGATGAGGGCGTTGGTGAAGGTAAGGTCGTGACGGTCGTTCTTCAGGAGCCGGAAGCCGACGCCGGCCCCCGCCAGCTGCCGCAGGTCGATGCGGCGCAGGTTGCTCTGCTCCAGGGTGGCCATGGCAAACCCGTACACTTTGTTTTGTTTAAGCACTTCCACGTTCAGGTCGGTATACAACTCACGCTCTGCCAGCATTTTGTTTTGCCTGCCATAGGCAAAGCGCGGGTTGGTGGCGATGAAGACAGCTGGTCCTCCAAAAACAGCTTCGGTTCGCAGCACCATCAGGCTTCGGTCCACGTTGCCCCAGCTAAAATTGCCGTCGCCTATAAACCGGTAGCTTATCGTGTCGATCGGCACGAAACGGGGAGCATCCGGGTCAGCGGGTGGGGGCGACAACAAGGTGTCCTGTGGCGGGAGGGGAAGTGGCAGGATGACTGGGGGTTGCGCAAAAGCCGGAAAATGTACAGAAAAGGCCACCAGCAGCACAGGCAGCACCAGGAGTAGATGGGAAACGGTTCTTCTCATTACCCGAAGGTCGGGCAAAATATGTCGATTTGCAAAGAAAGTTGGCTGATGTGGTTTGCCTGAATTGCTACAGGGGGCTCCCGATTCAGAAGTAAGGCGGCATCCGGAATCTTTTCTAGATTATAGGAGCTAATGTTAGTTGCTGGATTTTTTATTTAAATCTCACTATAGGGCACCTATCCAGAAATTTGCAGGATGAAAGGATGAGCAGGATTTCATCACAGCTTTAGATAAGAGCTTACCGCCCACGAGATCCTTCACAGGATAATAAAAAATAGACCATTTTCCAACCCTTTAACTATATAACAACTAAGCCATTTAACGATCAACAACCAAATTATTCCAATCAAAAATGCCCTCTGGAGCTCACTTCTGCTATGCCTGGCAGGCGACGAATAATAGGGAGGTGTACTTTTCTTTTAATGCAAACTGAACAAGGTCATTATGCCAGAAAAAAGCAGCTGGCATAATGACCTTATAATAATGACTTCAGGCCTGGCCTTACAGGTTTGGTTGCGGAGTGGTGCGCAGGTAAGGTTTTACTTCTTTGTGCCCCTTCGGGAATTTTGCCGGAATATCTTCGTTTCGGATGGCTGGTGCAATCACAACATCTTCGCCGTGCTGCCAGTTGGCCGGGGTGGCAACGCTGTAGTTGGCCGTAAGCTGGAGCGAGTCGATAACCCGGAGCAGCTCGTTAAAGTTGCGGCCCGTGGAGGCGGGGTATGTAATGGTGAGTTTTATCTTTTTGTCAGGCCCGATCACATACACCGAACGCACCGTCAGCTTATCGTTGGCATTTGGGTGGATCATGCCGTAGAGCTGCGCCACCTGCTGGTCAGGATCTGCAATAATGGGGAAATTTACTTCGGTGTTCTGTGTTTCGTTTATGTCCTTTATCCATTCATGATGAGAGTCGAGCGGGTCTACGCTCAGGGCCACCACCTTTACATCGCGTTTCTCGAATTCGCTTTTCAGCTTAGCCGTTGCACCCAGCTCGGTGGTACAAACCGGTGTGAAATCGGCAGGGTGGGAAAATATAATGCCCCAGGAGCCGCCCAGCCACTCATGGAAGTCAATGGTACCCATCGTAGTCTCCGCCGTGAAGTCAGGGGCTACATCTCCTAATTGTAATGTCATGGTTTCAGTGTTTAGGTTGTAAGCTAAAGATACAGCTAGTGTTTAAAATTTCCCTTATCGGAGAGGATTTTTTTGAAGGAGGTCCCCGTCCTTATCAAACCGGAAATCTGACTACTGCTGCCAACTCTGAATTTACAATTTTGGCAAAAGCCCCAGACAGGAATTATTCTAATGAAAATGCCCCTGCGGAGGCTCTGCTGCTGCTGCCGCTAGCAGGACCTTCAGGAGATGGGAGCACGGGCTGCGTCGGCGCTAGCCGGCAAAAGCTTTTTGCTCCTTTTCTTTGGGTACATGCCAGCCCTCTATATCCTTGATTTGCAGTTTCTCAGGATCGAAAGCCGGGTCGTGGCCGGCTTTTAATTGGGCAGAGTAATCTTGGAGCGCCCGCATTACCGGTTTGTGGAGCAGCAGGATGGCCACCATATTTAACCAGGCCATAATGCCCACACCTATATCGCCCAGCAGCCAGGCAGTGGCGGCCGTTTTAATGGAGCCGTAAAAGGTGGCCACCAGTATAACGGCTCTGAGCAACCAAAGCATACTCTTATTTGTTTTGGCGCTCAGGTAACTCAGGTTGGTTTCGGCAATGTAGTAGTAGGCCATAAGGGTGGTAAAGGCAAACAGCAGCAGCGAAACGGCCACAAATCCTCCGCCAAGCGACGGAAAGTACGTGTTAACCGCCTGCTGCGTAAAAGCCGGGCCAATTTCTACGCCCGGAAGATTTTCTACGATATAGCCTCCTTCCGGACTCGATACATTGTATTGCCCCGTAAACAGGATCATGAAGGCTGTAGCCGTGCAAACAAGCAGGGTATCAACATACACCGAGAATGCCTGCACCAGCCCTTGCTTGACCGGGTGGCTAACTTCAGCTGCGGCTGCGGCATGCGGTGCTGTTCCCTGGCCTGCCTCGTTAGAGTAAATCCCCCTTTTCACCCCCCAGGAAATCGCCATACCAAACACACCGGCAAAAGCAGGCTCCAGGTTAAAAGCAGACCGAACGATCAGGCTGATCACAGCAGGCACTTCTGTTATGTTAAGGGCAATGATAACTATTGTCATCAGGAGATAAGCGCCAGCCATAAAGGGTACGGCTAACTCTGCTACTCTCCCAATGCGGCGTACGCCACCGAAGATAATCAGCGCCAGCAGCAAGGTTACTGCGCCACCTGTTGCGGCCACTGGTATGTTAAAGGCAGCGTGCATGCTGGTGGCTATGCTGTTGCTCTGCACGCCCGGCAAAAAGCAAGCCATGCTGATAATGGTGGCAACGGCAAAAACCACGGCATACCATTTTACACCCAGGCCCTTTTCTATGTAATAAGCAGGGCCGCCCCGGTATTGCCCGTCCTTTACCTGTTTGTACATCTGGCCCAGGGTAGCCTCTATAAAAGCGGAGGCGCTCCCCAGAAAAGCGATCACCCACATCCAGAACACGGCGCCCGGCCCACCCATGGCAATGGCGGTTGCCACACCGGCTATGGCTATCGAGAAAGCCTGAAAAGGACTCACGCCTTTGTCGGACGACCAGCCGTTAAAAAGAAGACGTAGCATTTCCGGCAGGAAGCGAACCTGCAGGAAGCGGGTTTTAACAGAAAAGTAGATGCCTGCTCCCAGGCAGAGCACAATAAGGGCATTACTCCAGACAATGTCGTTAATTGCGTTGAGGGCATTTCCCATGTAGTAGTTTTTGGGCGGACAAAGAAGCAGTTTACGGAATCGAAGCCTGTTTTTACAGCATTCGCATCCTATAAAGTAAAACAAAAATTTTGAAAAGCAAAGCGAAATATTCAGGATAAAATTGTCTCCTTACGAATGCTTGTTGCTCGTTTGCTGCCCATAAGGTCTGTTTTTGAGGTACAACAGGGGGGGGACCGGCTCAATCCTTACCGCATATAAGTTGAGGCAGAGCAAACTCAGAATTTTAAATTCAGTATGGGGTGCAAAGCCAATGAGGCTACACGAATAAGGCTTGGCGGTTAACAAAAAGAGTAAAGGAATGGTAAAAGGTCCTTAATAGTCAGGTAATACAGCCTTGTTACATTTGGGTATGATACAAGTTATAATAATATCCGGGTGTGTAATTACCTTCCTTGTGATGGTAGGCGTGTGGGTCTGGTTGATCTTTTATGATAAGCAGGAAAAGCCGGCCGGGAAACCGGTCAGCTGGTATACCAGGCAGGGGGAGGAGATCCAGTGGAAGATCTTCGCAAATGAGAATTATGGTGAAGAGGAGATAGGAGAGGAGCGTGGTAAAAAGGTGATGTAGCTTGTTGGGGTCAGGCGTAACGGCGCTAAAGGCTATGGGCTTAATTCCGGCAGGAAGCTGTAGCTTTAAGAAAGCCGCAAGTGAATAAGTGACATAGTTTAGGTATGGCCCCGATAAGTGAACCTATTTCGGGAGAGCACACGTTATAGTTTTGTACTGTGCTTATTTCTGTTTGTATACAGACTTTTCAGATAAGGCAGTATTTCCTCCTTTTCCCTTCCTGTATTATGCGTATTGCTTCTATCTCCACCTATTTACCGCGGGAATGCGGCATTGCAACTTTTAACGACAATGTGGAACGGGCCATTCAGGCCAATTTTCCCAACCAGACATCTCTGGAAAAAGGGTTCGGAATTGCCATCAACGACTCCGACGAGCTGCATACTTACGATTACCCCAAACACATAAAGTTCGTTATCCGGCAGAACCGCCAGAAAGATTATATCGAAGCCGCCACGCTCCTCAATACCAGCGATGTGCAGGCGGTGGTGCTGGAGCATGAGTTCGGCATATATGGAGGGGAGAGCGGCATTTATATATTGCCCTTGCTACACCGGCTGGAAAAGCCTTTGTTCACTGTGCTGCACACAGTGCTGCAGGAGCCATCTCACACCCAGAAACTTATAATCCAGGAAATTGCAGCACGATCGGCCAAAGTAATCGTGATGAGCCGCCGGGGCATCGAGTTCCTGACTACTATCTACGGCATTTCTCCGGAAAGAATTCAGTATATAGAACATGGCGTGCCGGACCTGGAAGCACCTGCGGTGAACCCGCTGAAAAAGGTGTCTGCCTTCCGGAACCACCGGGTGCTGCTGACCTTCGGGCTTCTAAGCCGGAACAAAGGACTAGAGACGGTGATTCAGGCCTTGCCCAAGATTGTGGAACGTCACCCCGATGTGATGTACGTTATCCTGGGCAAAACACATCCGGGCATCCTGCGCAATTCCGGGGAAGAATACCGCGATTACCTGAAACGCTTGGCCGTGCGGCTGAATGTGGAGAAGCATTTAACGTTCATCAATCAGTTCGTGTCAGAAGAAGAGCTGATGAACTATCTGTCAGCAGCCCATATCTACGTGACGCCTTATCTCAACGAAGCCCAGATTACCAGCGGCACGCTATCCTATGCCGTAGGTGCCGGGGCAGCAGTGGTTTCTACTCCTTACTGGCACGCCCTGGAACTGCTGGAAAATAACCGCGGACGGCTGTTTAATTTTAAGGACGCCTCCATGCTGGCCGATACGGTGATTGATCTGCTCGATAATCCGAAAGCGACAGAAAGCCTGAAGCGTAATGCCTATGCATACGGCCTGCACTTACGCTGGCCGAAAATTGGGGCTGATTATATTCAGACGATAAGAAAAGTGCTGGATGAGGAAGTATTTGTAGAGAAAGAGCTGCTTCAGATTGTGGACCCGGAAAGGATTCCGGAGTTTAGCCTTACCCATGCCTGCCGCCTGACAGATGATACCGGTATTGTGCAACATGCCAAGTACGGCATCCCAAACCTGAAGGAAGGCTATTGCCTGGACGACAACGCCAGGGCTTTGATCATGGCGCTCATGGCCTACCAGCGCAATAAAAGCCAGGAAGCACTGGAGTTGCTGCCCATCTACCTTAGCTTTATTCATTATATGCAGTGCGATGACGGTAACTTCCGTAATTTCCTGAGTTTCAGGCGCGAATACCTGGATGAAGTGGGCTCAGATGATTCTTTTGGCCGCACGGTGTGGTCGCTGGGCTACCTGATCAGCGCTGCCCCCAATAATTCCTACAGAGAGTTCGCCGGCGAATTGTTTTTCCGTTCTGTTCCGCATTTCAGGCAGCTGCATCATTTAAGGGGCATAGCCAACACCATCATCGGGGTGAGTTACTACCTGAAAGCACATCCTGATAATGACCAGCTGCTACAGGAGCTTGCGGGCCTGACCACTCCTTTAATGGAAGCTTATGCACGGCAGCGCGGCAACGACTGGCATTGGTTTGAAGAAAAGCTGACCTACGATAATGCCATTCTGCCGCTGGCATTGCTCCACTCCTGCGAGATAACGGGTGATGAGAGCGTGAAGAAGGTGGCCATGGAATCCATGGCTTTCCTCGATAGCTTAACAATGGAAAAAGGGTTTCTCAGCCCGATCGGCAACCAGGGGTGGCATCAGCGTGGCGGGGAGGTGCCTGTTTTTGACCAGCAGGCCATCGAAACGATGGCCATGGTGCTGCTGTACCTGCAGGCCTACCAAAGTACCCATGAGTCCCTCTATGTAGAAAAGATGTTTATCAGCTACCAGTGGTTTTTAGGTGAAAATATTCTGCGCGTTCCTTTGTATGACCATGAAACGAAAGGTTGTTGCGACGGCCTGCAGGAAACCGGGCTTAACCGGAACCAGGGAGCGGAAAGTACCCTGGCTTATCTGATCTCCCATCTGGCTGTACTGAAGGCTTTGGAACTCGAATACGAGTACGACCTTGCCGGGCAGGTACTGGAGCCAGCCCTTTAAGCATGAAGGTAGCTGTATTAGCACCTGTGGCGTGGTGTACTCCGCCGCGCCACTATGGCCCCTGGGAACAAATGGCCTCTAATGTGGCAGAGGGGCTGGTCCGTTTGGGAGCCAACGTCACCCTGTTTGCCACAGCGGATGCTGTTACGGAAGGAAAGCTGGATGCTGTGGTAGCCCAAGGCTATGAAGAAGACCGCACGCAGGATGCCAAAGTAGTCGAATGCCTGCACATCAGCAACCTGATGGAAAAGGCTTCTGATTTTGATATCATCCACAACCATTTCGATTTTTTGCCGCTTACCTACTCCCGGCTTGTTCAGACACCGATGCTGACGACGATCCATGGGTTTTCATCTGCTAAAATTTTACCGGTTTACCAGAAGTACAACGCCACCTCCCACTACGTCTCCATCAGCAACTCCGACCGCAGCCCGGCACTGGCTTATATAGCCACAGTTTATAACGGCATACGGGAAGCAGACTTTGCGTTTACAGAGGAGCCAGCGGATTACCTCCTGTTCTTTGGCCGCATTCATCCACATAAAGGCACTTCCGAAGCTATTCAGATTGCCCTGCAAAGCAAGAAGCGGCTGCTCATTGCCGGCATTATACAGGATCAGGGGTACTTTGACGAAAAGGTAAAGCCATACCTGAGCGATCAGGTGGAGTTCCTGGGTGCCGCCGGGCCTGAAAGCAGGAACCAACTCCTGGGCAAGGCTATAGCGCTGCTGCACCCCATCCTGTTCGACGAGCCATTTGGGTTAAGTGTGGCGGAGGCTATGCTCTGCGGCACACCGGTTATTGCCTTCAACAGGGGATCTATGCCCGAACTGATACGGCATGAGGCAACGGGGTTTTTAGTACACGATATAAGCGAAGCAGTGGCGGCCGTGCAGCAAATAAGCTACATCAGCCGCCAGCAATGCCACACCTGGAGTTTTTCACAGTTCTCGCAGCAAAAAATGGCCGCTGATTACCTGCACCTTTACCAGCAAATTCTACACAGCTGAGGCCGGGCTGCGCAGTTTATCAAGCAATGCATTTAGATCTACTGTGGCAAAGGAAGAGCAATAGTCTGAGAGCCCATAAGGAATAACAAGCTTGCCGTTGTGGACAATCTGCCCGCAGGAGTAAAGCACGTTTGGCACATAGCCTTCTCTTTCATCCTTGTTCGGAATAAGCAGTGGCTCGGCCAGGTGGCTTATTTCGATAGTAGGATCATCCAGCTGCAACAGGCTGGCTCCTATGCAATAGCGGCGCATGGGACCAACACCGTGTGTAAGCAGCAGCCAGCCGTGCTCTGTTTCTATAGGCGAGCCGCAATTGCCGGTCTGCACAAATTCCCAGGAGTACTTCGGGCTCTGAATCCTAACCGGGTTTTCCCACCTGTTAATATTGTCTGAATACATAATGTAGTTGTTCCAGCCGTCGTTGCGGGAAGCCATGGCAAATTTGCCGTTGATTTTCCGGGGGAAGAGCGCAAAATTCTTGTTCTGAACACCCATTCCATAGAGCGGCATGATCTTGAAATCATAAAAATCTTTTGTCTTCATCATTTTAGGAACAATTACTTCCCCATCGTAAGCGGTATAGGTGGCGAAATAGGAGATGCTGCCGTCATCCTCGGTGAAGCGCACAAAGCGGGCATCTTCAATGCCTTTGCGCTCAAACTCGGAGATGGGGAAGATCACACGGTCAGAGATGTCCGTATCCAGAGAAAAAGAAATTTTATAATAGGAATCGGCCAGCCACAATACTTTGTCATATTCCGGTTTAGACTCCTCATCCGGCTCTTCCTGCTTTAAATTAGTAATAAGCGTTTTGAGCCGGTTAAAATCGAAATGCTCTTCTAACCTGTCTGCAACGTTAGCTAATACCTTTGGCCGTATCTGCCCACTAAAGCCGTTTGCGAAAAATATGCTTTTTTCATAAGCAGCACTGTGTATGATCTCTGCTTCGTCCACATGGTTGCCTACCGGATCCACGGTAATATTGCAATCCTTGTCCAGCAGGGCTCTGCGAAAGACAATTGATGAAATATGGCCTTCGCCTACTGCCCTGAAGCTGATGATCACCTTTTTCTGTCCTTCTTCCAGCTCGCGCTGGTCTGGGTCCTCTACGATAGAGGGATTGAAAAAAGCGGCTGATTCAATTGAATACTCGTGCGTGAAAAAGGACCCTATCAGTAACCTGCGGAAGGCCGGCAGCTGCTCATAGTCCATACTCAGGTCAGAGAATATACTCTTTAAGCGGCTGCAATGCCGGTATAGTACTTTCGTGATGTTCCGGTGGCGTTTAGAATACTCCTGCAGAATAGGGGATATGGTATCGAAAACTTCTCCGTCATTCATTTCCATCACACGCTGGATGACTTGCCGGGCCCGTTCTTCGCTGTTAAAGAAATAGCGGGCGATGACCCGTTTGGGGTCCGGGTATACTTTAACATTTTTTCTCTCAATGGTAAGTCTCATATAAGTAAAGGAAATGGGTTTAATGATAAAATGAGGTGACTTTGATTTTACTTTGATGCAAGCAGTGCGATAGCTTACTCATCATAAGCAGCTTTTTGGCGCTTATAGTAAGGACAAACAAAAAAGGTCCGGACTTCCGCCCAAACCTCCATTCTCATAGCTGTATTCTGCTGCAGTATTTATTAATGTGGTTAATCAATGCCGGTTTTATCTGTCGCTCCGGCTGCGCTATATTATTTTTAGTTGCGGTTCCTGTTTTCTCTTTTATCGGGTTAAAGCAACTCTGTGCGCTGGCATAAATTACTGCAGGCCTGTAGACGACTATAATCGCATCTACATAACGCTGTTACCGGCAAATTTTTTTATATAAGGCTCTGGCAAAGCATTCATGGAGCAGCAGAGGAGCCCTATAATTTGCGCAAAGAGCATTTTTATTCAAGGATGCTCCTTAAGCATACGTGGAGC
The DNA here is from genome assembly GCF_014332515.1 of Pontibacter beigongshangensis. Lineage (GTDB taxonomy): Bacteria > Bacteroidota > Bacteroidia > Cytophagales > Hymenobacteraceae > Pontibacter > Pontibacter beigongshangensis. Next base: position 94,250 of record NZ_VFSD01000003.1, read on the forward strand.
GCAGAGGATTGAATGGATATATCTCATTTAAAAAAATGAAGGGGTAATGGAGCTTGCCTGAATTCATGGGCTGATCGGAGAGACTGTATGCCATTTGGATGCACATAAAAAAAGCACTTACAAGTTTTACCTTATAAGTGCTTCATTTTCAAGTGATCCCGTTTGGATTATTTAATTGCTAATGTATGGTAACTGGTACACAACAAAAGTGCCTTTAAAGCCTTTAAAGGTACTTTTTTAATTTTTCAGAGTGTACCTACTGGAGCCTGTAGTAAGTAAAATGGTGCCCAGTTTGGTGCCCATTTAAAGCCCTGTCTTGTGCCCAATCTTGGCCGATTGCCTCCTGAAAGCCAGCACCAGTTCGTCTGTATCAGTTCCTACATAAGCATTAAATGCAGACTCCGTTTTATGGCCGGTGGCTTGCATAATCAGCCTAGTCTCCACTCCTTGGTATATTTTTAAAGTTACAAAAGTTTTCCGACCTATTTTGGTGGTAAGATTCATCCGGCTGATGCTGGCCAACTTTTGTATGTGCTTCAAATGGCGGTTTATCACCGGGTCCGGCACCTGAGGCAGGCAGGTTTCCTGAAGTCCCAGGTAACGCTCTAAAATCTCGTTAGGTCTGAATACAGAGTCGTCATAAAGGGGGATGTAGCATTTGTTAAGCGTTTTGGTAGCTTCTATCACAATTAAGTCCCCTTTAATGTCTCCAGGCTTTAGCTTCATCATGTCTGATACTCGGAGGCCTGTGTAGCACATCATCAGGAAGATATCGCGCACTATCTCTAACTCTCGGGCATAGGCTGCTACCTTTGGCGAATCGAGTTGGTGCGCTTTCGGGAAGTTTTTGAAAATATAATCCCGAACCTGCTCCGAACCAAAGTCTATTTTATAAATGGCCTGCACTTCCCTGGTTGATAGGGAATCTACACCGACATAAACGGAGGTGACTTTATAGCTACGGTACTTTCTGTTAATATTAAGATCCTCCTCCAGTTCCTCTTCACACCACTTCAGAAAGCTCTTGAGTTTCTTTACATGCTTCCCGAAGTTATTTGGCTTTTGCTTTAGCTTCTCCAGCATATACTTCTGGAATGACTGGTAAAAGGCTTTATCTATACTTTCGAATGTAATAGGCTTTCCGAGGTGCTCCTCAAACTTCTCGAAACGGGTAATGGTGGAGAAGTTACCTTTTATGGTGCCAGGAGAGGTTTTCTTTCCTGATAGATCCTGAATCTTATCTTTCAGATGATCATTCCAGGCATAAAATAATTTAAAGAAATGGCTCCTGTTTTTTTCTTCAGGTTCCTGATCAGGGGCATTATTCACCTCTTCTGGCTCCGGCTCAACCTTGGTTCGGTTCTCAAATTCAGCTTTCAATTTTGCCGGAGTTAAAAGTTCTTCGCGCCTTTCAAATTCCTGGAATATATCATGCAGAATTTGTTCCCACCTATTCAGCTTAGAATTTATGCGGTGAGAGTAGGGGGCTTTGCCTTTCATCTTCTGAGCTTCTTCATCCCAGTGATCAGGATGGCAGCGCTCGCCGGTAGAAATGTAAAGTTGCTTCCCAAAAGTAACTTTTAGGCGGATAGGAGCATAGCCATTCTTTGTAAGCCTGTCTTTTCGTAGGTAGCGGTTTACTTCCATATCCAAGAATTTTGTGGGCTTTGAGTTAACTTCTTTTCAATAACCTCCAGCGTATGTTTGGTCTCTTGTTGGATTAAGCTTAGGCGGTCTAGCTTGTGCGTGAGTTCCAGGAGCTGGCTCTTACACTGGCTGCAATTAATAGTGACTGTCTGCACGTTTTCCTCCACCTGGCTTGCATGTAGGTGAATGTTGATGTTCTCATACTTCATGGTATAGGGATGTAAAGGTTAAATAAAACCCCTTATACCTATCATAGATATGAATTATTCTAATGATTTTGTCCTTCCAGCACCTGCCTATTTCTGCCCCCTCAGCAGCTCAATGTTTATAGTCTGATTCGCCACTATCAAACTTTAAAATAGCGAATCTTAATTACTCAAAACCTCACGCATTTTCTTTCTTATGGTTTTAAGTGTTCGGCTCATTAACTTGGATGCATTACTAATAGCAACATCAAGGTGAAGAACAGATTCTTCTTTGTAAGTTGAACCTGTATTTACAAATCCACGATAAGTTATTCGTACTTCTTCTAATACATCAACAACAGAGTATACAGATTTGGAAAAACTCTCATCAAAGTAGATAGCATTATCCTCAAAATAGCTTTTTATCTCAGTTTGAAGTCTGATAATATCAGAGATTTTTTCGCTTGCATTGTTCTGAAATTTACCTTTGAGTTGTAGAATATTTGCAGCCTGAACAAAGTCACCTAATTTACCATTTTCTAAAAAGTTGACATTTAACCAAAGCTTATGAAGTAATTCAAGCTCCCTGTTTGCTTTACTTAATCTTGAGTATAAATAAATTAATACCTTAGCCTGTTCAGAATAAAAAGCAGCAAACTTTACATGCTTTCTATTACCGTAAGATTTTAGAAGCTCGATCAAGGAACCGCCAGCAATGGCAATGGCACCACCAAGTATTGCGGCTAATAACTTTTCATCCACTCTACTTTTGCCCCCGAAGCAACTCAATTATCATATCCTTATCCGCTACAGTCTTCTCCAGCAACGCATACTGTTTTTGTAAAGCCTCAAGCTTCTGCAGGCAGTCATCTACCCCGCCTACTCTAATCTGCTGTTTATTATTTCCCACCTGATTGGCGAAATTGCTCTGGCCTGTGTTAGCATAACTAGCCGTGAGTTGATCTTTGAAGAAGTAGTTCATATCCACACCAAGCATATTGCAGATGTGCACTAAATATTTACTTTCAGTTGAATCCTTTTTATAAATTCTGTAAAGATTGGCAACACTCATATCTGCTTGTCCAGCAATTTGTTCAGGCGAAAAAGGAGACTTCTCTATCGCTTCACGTATCTTATCACCTAAAATCATAAAATTTTTTCTCACTGATTGTCAGTTGGTTATGGTACATATTCGCATTTATGTAAAACATATATGCGAATATGTTTGAACATTTGTGACGCATATCGTATAATTGTACTATAGCTCAGGCACAAAATATGAAAAAAGTAGAAGAACTTAAAAAAGATTTGCGACTGGGAGACTACGGTCTTCTGCAGGAAATGACCGGGGTCAAGAAAAACACCATCGACAAATATTTTCAGGGGTATCGCAATGCTGACACGCCGAAGGGCAGGATAGTATTGGTGGCTGCAGAAAAGCTTATTGAAAGCAGAAAGCAGCTACTGGCAACTAGAAATGCCGATGAGCATGGGGGTACACCTTCTATGCAATAATATAGGCTAAAAACATGCCGGAATTTATATATAGTACAAACCATTTAGGAAAAATTTAAAAGCCAATTAAGAAAGGAGCCATAGTTATGGGAATGACTGCAAATGAAATAGTTACGGTGGAGCACTTGTCTGCTGTTACCAACCAGTTGCTTGCCGAGATCAAGAGCCTGAAAAACATTGCGGTGCAGGCTTCAGATCGTCTTCTCACCATAGATGAAGCAACCGAAATAATAGGATACAGCCGAAAGACAATTACAACCTGGATTAAAGAAGGCAAAAAGAACCACTTGGGCAGAGTCGTGTACCTGGATTACTTTGAGTTCGCTCCAGGGCAGTACCGCATTCCGCTTAACAAGCTCCTCGCATTTGGCAAAGTAGGCCAAGAGTAAATTGTATAACAGTAAACCTTACTATTTATGCCTAATTTACCATACCCCACCACAGTTAAACTATTCGAAAGCAAACTCCGCATTTTCAAGGACACGTTGTACATCCTTGATCTGGAGCTACGCCGGTTAGAGGTTCAGCTAAAACATCGTGACATAGACCAGTTTGTCTATGACGATGCCGTTGCTGCCATAGAAAATGACAAGCAGCACCTCTGTTCCGAAATAACAAAGCTTACTGAATTAAAGCCGTCTTACCTTAAAACTGAAGCGGCATGAACCTTACCATTTCAAGCAAGCTCACCAGATACCTTTTCCTTAAAATATGGCCTGAGTTCTATGAGCCGGTCAAGTCTGGAGTAAAGCCCTTTGATCTGCGACTTAACGACCGAAACTATAAGCCAGGCGATGTGGTCCAGTTTGAGGAATATTGTCCCAAAATGAAATGCTACACAGACCGCCGCTTCATGAAAAAGGTGACCTATGTGCTGGAGAACTGGCCGGGCCTGGAGGAGAACTTTTGTATCCTGGGGCTTCGGGACATTGATAGGGGAGGAGGGGTATGAACAAGCACCTGGACTTTCTGACAAAAAAGAACGAGCAGCTCGACAACCTGCAGCAGCGCCTGGAGGAGCTGGAGGGCAAAAAGATGGACGAGGCCATCTGGAGCAACGGATGGGTTTCTTATGACAAAGAAATCAAAACCGTGCAGACGGACAATACCTACCTGGAGAAAGAGTTGCGTGAGTTCTCCAGGCAACTTAACACAGGGTATATTATTACTAACTAAAGATACAGGGTCTGCAACCAAGGAGGCGGCCTGGCTACAACCTGCCGCCTCCGCAACCTAAAACCATTGTTTTATGATTGATTACGGTAAAAATATAAATCAGGCCACCGCCTTGTCTGCGTGGTGGAAATTAGCTGACAAGTACAACAGAAGCTTACCTCCGCAACCGGTTGTTAGAAAACTACCAAACGGAACCTTAAAGACTGTATACATCCGGAGGGGACTCATCTCCAAGAGCGTGATAGAGACCGGTGAGAAGCTGATCCTGCGTTACATAGAGGCTTTTAACCAGGCGCGTAAGCTGAACCTGGTAAAGAACGAGGCTCCTAGCTTGTCGACCAACAGCGTAGAGTTGAGCCGCTTGTTCCAGACCTCAGATCGCACCGTAAGAGCACACCTGAACGTGCTCCGCAAGCCAGGCATCGGCTTTATTTCGCAGTACAATTTCAGGGGGTCACGTGCCAATTATGAGCTGTGGATAAACCCGGAAATACTCTGGGCAGGGCAAACCGAAATTTCAAAAAATGCCCCCTGCGCCGCCCCTGCGCGCCTCCAAAACAAGAATCTTCCGCATATTAAACAACTAGAAACACCAGAGACTAAAGAAAAAGAAATAACGCATGTGGATAAATGCGGAGTTGCAGAGCAACAGGGTGCCATGCCTGCCGGCGATGGCAAAACGGGCCACACTATTACCAGCGACACAGGGCCGCAACAACCTGCTGAAATCCCTGTAGAAGCTGCTGTCAGGCCCCTGGCAGCAAAAAAACAGGCTACGGAGGCTGGGAGCGCGGCGCGGGCCGAGAAAGACGCTCAAAAGGCCGTTTTTCTGACTTATGTCGAGAACTTCTGGACGATCGCCTGGAAACTGCTTTACCCTACTGCCGAATTCAATGAGTACTGCCAGCGCATGGCCAAAAACGCGATTTACTTCGGCGTTTACCGAGGCTTTAAAGCACAATTGTCTGCTGCAGAATGGGAGCAATACCACCTCCAAGCCATTGAAAGGCTGAAGCTTGCGGCCAATTATTACGAGAACCACCCCGACAAGCACCCGCCCCTGCCATACGCGGAGTTTAAGCCAGGCACCGGCTACTTTGACCACCAAAACACCCGAGGTTTTGAAGGCACTCACGACTGGTATACCAGGCAACAGGTCTGGAAGCGCCAGCAAAAGGTGAACGATGCCCTACGCAGGGCCGAGAAGGAGATCAGGCTGCACAAGCAAGGCAAGCTGCGGGACGAGCTCCAGCGAAAAACGCCTCTGGAGATGTTCCGCTACCAGGAGACCAGGCTCAAGCGCTTCGGCAAAGCGGCCCTGGACAAGTTCTATGCTCAATTTTCAACACAAATACCTAATTCTTAGACCCCATGAGTAACACGAGTATGACCAACAGAACCGCTGCTGGCGAGAATTTCGCAGCCCAGGCACTAAGCAAAGCCGTTGTCTATTTCATCGATGGCAACTCCCGGAAATTCTTCTCCAGGGATAAAACCAGGAAACAGAACATCCCGAACAGAACGCTGGGGATGAGCCGGTTAAAGAAGATGGTGGAAGGTTGGCACGACAATGTGCAGACCGCCATCATCTACGACAACACCACCGATCAGGAGGTGACGCGCTACAAAGACGGTTCCTGGACATGAGCCACCTGCTCGAAAGCCAACAGATCGAGATTTCGGCACCCGAGGCAAAAGACTTGGCCAGAGCAATTTGGCTGGTTGTATCCAGGCCGGTAGATGCCAGAAATAAACTGGAGCTGTTCGAGGCCATTGCCTTCCCCTGCTTGCGGCAGGCTGGCCTAAAGCTTGCCAGGCGAGCTATGAGGGCGAAGTCAGGCAAGAAGATCAAGCTTACCCTCACGGCTCAGGAGCTCCTGAGCATTCACCAGCTGATCAATGAATTCCCTGTGGAGCTATACAATATCCTGAGCACCATCGACCGCAAGGTCCGCAACTACGACCAGAAAGTAGAAATCTAACCTTACCCCCCAAACATGAAAAATTGGCATTTAAGTTACCCTCCAGCCGTGCAGGAGGCGCAGATACTCCTTTCCGTTGCCCGAGCACAGGCTCTCAAACTTATGGAGCATCTCTCGCCATTCTGTAGCAAAATAGGCATTGTAGGATCTGTGCGTCGCGAGCAAGAGTATGTAAAAGACATAGAGCTGTGCTGCACGCCAAACCGTGAAATAGTACCCACCTTGTTCGATACCACAACCCAGCGCTGCTCCAGGTTTGTGCATGAAGCTAAAAACCTGGGCGAAGTTCTGAAAGGGAATCCGGCAGATGGTCGCTATATGCAGATCATGCTGCCCTCAGGAATCAAACTTGACTTGTTCATCCCCCAGGCACATGACTATTACCGCCAATATGCCATACGTACCGGATCAGCTACCTACTCGGCACAGATCATAGCCTTGGGCTGGCGCAAGCTGGGCTGGTGCGGCACCGAGCATGGCCTACGGCGGGAGGAGTACTGCACCCACGATGGCAACGGCTGGAAGTGGAACAACCGAGAGACTGGCCAGGAGTTGCCTCCAGCCTGGGAATCTGAAAGAGAGTTTTTTGACTGGCTAAAAGTGCCGTTCAGGCACCCGAAGCATAGGGAAGTTTATAGATAAAACTTAAAGAATATGAATCACAAAACCTTTCAGGCAGTCATATATATTGCCTATTGCATCTACGGCAAGCGCCGTGTGCATGCCAACTACAACTTGGATCAATTGCACGTCCAACTCATAAAGGCAACTGGCAGGGAAGATGAACTGGTGCTGCTACGCATCTTGAGAAAACAGATAGAGGAAAACAACAGCAAAATAAGCGCCGCACAGAAAAAGTTAGACAACATCAAATATTCTGAGAATGGCAAATGGCTCAACTCCGATTTGTTAAAAGGCCTAGGCATAAACATGCGCAAAGTAACTTATCTGCTAGACAAGAACCCCGACTACACTGATCACCAAATAAAGGAGGCCTATTTCGAAGAAAAGTAAAAAAACTAATGATTTATAATTTACCAATTTCGATATGGTAAGATCGATGCTGATATCTTCACATTATTGTTCTTTGATAAAAGTAACTCACAAGATTTTATAGCAAGCTCCATATGCGGTGTTGGGCCAACTACTATTTCGGTTAAGTTAACCTGTTCATCGTCTTCCGACAGAGGAATTTCTATGTATGGTATTAAAAAGCTTTTGCCCTGTCTGAATTTTAAATCTTGCTGTTCAAATGGTATATATTCATCAGCAAGATTCCAAGTAGCAGTGAAACCATCCCCAGTTGGAGTAATTTTTAAGTTTGTGGGTGCTTTAAGTATCACTCTTGACTCAGCATAACCTGCAATAATTCTCCATTCACATTCTTCGCTGAAAGCCGAATGTTTTATTAAAGGAGCATATTTAAAAGTATTGTTTATAGCTTTATAATAGATGCCTCGGGTATATTCTTCATGATTACCATCTAATGATGCCTTCTTCATTTTGTATTCCTCGGGAGAAATTTCAATTATCATCTTTTTTATAAAATTCTCTATTTCTTTAGAATCAGTCAGGTTGTCATAATATATACATTTCCCAATGTAAAGGTTATGCATTTCCATCATTCTATTAATTTGTCCAAGACTCTCTTCATCAAAAAAAGAAATAGAATACCCCCCATCTGGGCAGTAACCTCGCCACTGACTTAATAAGTCTTTGTTCTCAGATAGAGAGAATGAAAATATTGGTTCTACTAATTTATCGCTAGGAAAAACGTCTAACAAATTTGGTTTTAATTCAAAATCATAAAGCTTAAATATGGTTTCTTTAATCACCTTTAGAGCATGGATATATTCAGTTGTATCATTCATGTAGTGAATGTTTGTAAACCAAAGTTTTTTATGATTTGTAATCCCTAATAGACCTGCTTGAGAACTATAGTGATACAGGTTAGGAATTTCCGAGTTAATTTGAGTGTAGATGTGGAATGAATTATCCATCAATATTGAGAATTGGTTGTTCGACCTAATATATGATTTTAATATTAATACCAATGAATAATTAAGACCATGAATCTAAACAAACACATAGGGCACCGCCTGGCAGTTAACCAGTTCGGTAAAGAGGTTGAACTGGAATGCTTGACCTGTAATGAAACACTGGCCACTGAGCCAGCAACAAGTAAAATAAAAGCAGAAGCCGAGGCTCCTGTATGTACCATGGAAGAAGGCTGTGTTAGTTGCGGTAGTTAAGGGTATCATTAACCTTTACAAATCACAAGGAATTTACACTCCTTGCCTGTTGCTTTGATCAGTACAGCTGCCGCTGAGGCCAGACTTTTAGTTGCATTCAATGTTCCCTGCCTCGGGTTACGAAACGGATTCTTCATGTCCAGTTCATATTCTTCAATAGAAAAGCGGTAGTCAATAAACTTTTTATTCCGGTCCATTTTAGCCCAGGCCCGAGCCTGAATTTCCATGAGGCTACCAGGTGTCTTGCAAAACACCACCGTGTGCCGGTTCGGCAGGTCCGCCTTCATCTCCTGATACGAGGGGTAGATATGTAGAAAAAAGCCTGTGTAGAGGTCTTGGTATTCCATAGCCCTTTTATTCTTATAAGCTTAAGATTAATATAAAATTAGACGCCTGGGACTCATTAGGCTCATGGAGCAATGAAGAAATTGAAGGGATACTGGGAGCAGAAAAAGCGGTATAGGTCTACACCGCTTTTTCTTTTTCTCTCACATAATTATAGAGTGTCTGTTTTGAAATACCCAGCAGCTCGCAAATTTCTTTTAAAGAATGCTGCTTACCATGATAAAGCTTGATAGCTGTCTCCTGCTTTTTCTTATCAAGCTTTTCAGGTCTTCCTCCAACTCGGCCTCTGGCTCTTGCTGCAGTAAGTCCAGCGTGCGTGCGTTCCTGGTTAAGGTTACGCTCAAACTCCGCCATGGCTCCGAAGATATGAAACACCAACTTTCCAGTTGAGGTCGTTGTATCAATACTTTCCTGCAAACTCTTTAGGGCTATTCCCTCTTGCTCCAGGTAATTCATCCAGTCGATCAGGTCCTTGAGAGAGCGGCCCAGGCGGTCAAGCCTCCAGATCACCAAGGTGTCTCCCTTACGAAGCATATCTTTTGCTTTGGCCAGACCAGGGCGATCAGCTTTGGTACCACTTATTTTATCGGAGAAGATCCGTTCACAACCTGCGGCTTTCAGGGCGTCATTTTGAAGGTCCGAATTCTGATCAGCGGTCGAGACTCTGGAGTATCCTATCAGCATCAGTAAAAAGTCTATAAACTCGTTAGCTAAAGATACAAATTTTACCTTAATTTATTGACGGCTTATTAGCCATATAAATACTGCTGAGGCAGTACATTTTCGAGTGGCTTTTTCACGCCCAGAAAACGAGGGTTTTATGCATTGGCAAAACGATATATAGTGTATTCGTTAATCCAGTTACGGTTATCTGTCAAAATCGACAATAAAGCGTATGTTTTGGTTAGTACATAGGACAGATAAACCGAATACTCCGTTTAGCAAGTAGTTAGCAGGAAATTATAAGTATGATTGATTTCTTCAAGAGTAAAGAAAAGAAGCTGCAAGAAGCTCGTCTAAAGTTAGAGCAGGAATTAAGTTCTAACGGCATGGAGTTCTTAATTGAGTCTATGGCTTCTGAAGACATATACTCTCCGCTACTTGAAAAACAAAGAAGGGAAGTGATTAGCGGTACTGATGATGTTTCATGGTATGCTTACCGCAGAGCTGAAAAGTTAGAGAGTGATGCGGATAAGGCAGAACTACTTGCTCTCCTCGAAACATATGCCGATTCACCCATAAGAAGTCATGTCTACTTTGCACTTGCTCATTTAGCTAAGAACAGAGAAGACAACGAGCTTTTTAGCTTTTTGATGGAAAAGCTACAGTCGGAAAAGGATAAGGAAAGTAAGCTGTTGATTCTAATGGGAGTAAAGGAAATGAAAAAGGATGCCGTACTAAACATCAAACCCATTCAATTACTTACCAAGTCAAGAAGTTATAAAATAAAGACCCAAGCAATCCTTGCTCTTCAAGAAACACATAATCCCGAAGTTGAGCCTTTACTGCTTGAGCTTTTCAGAGAGACAAAAGATAGCCATACAAAAAAAATGATTTGTACTCCACTTAAATCCGTGGGAACATATGAATCAGTACCTATTCTCGAACGTGAATACAAAATTACAAGAGACCACGGTTTGAGAAGCAGCATAGAGTTCACGCTCAATAAAATTAAGGAAAGAAAATCTGCTGCTAACCCAAGCTAAATCACACCAAGGCGTGCTTTAGCAAAACCGTTACCTGAAGGTCAAGAAAACGTTCGTTTTATTGACGATATTTTTAATTTGGTAATCCAGTTCCGCTTATCTGTTCATTAAATTATCAAAGTATCTAAGAAGTCTTAAAAATGTGGATTGTTATCAAGTTACTGCTGATAGTGTTCTTTGTTAAATTCTTCAGCTATCCAGGAGCTTTTATTAGATATGCTGTGAGTGACAAATCAAGACGCTTTGAACAAGTTTTAAAAGAAGATAAAAATCTCAACGCAACAATTGGCTTCATGATTCTATTTACAATGATTCTAATAGCAATCGGTGTTTTAGAGATATTCTTTCCCAACTTCGATTGGTACTTTTATATAATGTCTTAATCTGGCACTCAAACAAGTAAAGGAATAACAAAAAAAGCTTCACATATCAAGACTTAAGCCACACCAGGGCGTGCCTTAGCTAAAGCCGTTAATAGTCCAATAAACCACCGTTTTATTTCCCTTCCCTTCTGCCGGAAACTTGACTCTTTTGAGAAGCCATTGGTGGTACTGAAGAAGTTTTCAAGTATGTAGGAAAGAGCCTATTTGTAACTTGATAGTGATAGGTAATTGGTCGTTCTTAGACTTAACAAAACAAAGCTAAAACGACTATGACAACCTTCCGCTACAGCAACATCGAATCAGCCAGAAACTTTATCTATAACGCCCATAAGCCGAGCAGCCTGGCAATCGTAAAGCAGGGAGGCAAATTTGTGGTAACCACTAACCGTCACGCTCTGGAGCTTATAAAGTCTGGAGCGGAAGAAGTTAGCCTTTTCTAATTTCCTACCGATAGGCTCTAACTCGCCCTGCAGATTCATTTCTGGAGGGATTGGCCATCGTGTTCTTTTTCTAAATTCAGTAAAAACTTGACCCTCCCGAGAAGCCATTGGTGCAATTGAAGAACTTTCAAAACACTTGAAAAAGAGTGCTTTAACAGCTTGATAGTGAGTGTTTAATGGTCGTCCTTAGATGTAACAATACAACGCTAAACGACCATGACAGCACAAGAGATACTAAACCTGAACGGCACGACCAAGACTTACAAAATGCAGCAGCTCCTGCAGCTGGGCTTCACCAGGAAGCAGGTAGCCGAGATGATGGGGGTAGGATACGGCTTTGTTCAGAACGTATACGCCGCCATGCAACGCCGGGGCCTGGCCACCCAAGCCTCGGTATTCACGCCAGGTCTTTTCACCAGAACCTTCGGTGTAGAGTTCGAGGCCTACGGCGTAGACATGCACCGCCTGAAGGCAGAGCTGGAGCGCCAGGGCATCGAGGTTGCCATCGAAGGATATAACCACATCACCAGGGGCCACTGGAAAATCGTAACCGATGCCTCCATAACAGGAGCTAACGGCTTTGAGCTGGTAAGCCCGGTACTGGAGGGCGAGGCGGGCCTGGAGCAGGTAAAGAAAGCCTGCGCGGCCCTCAAGCGCTGCAACGCCCTGATCAACAAAAGCTGCGGCATGCACGTGCATTTCGGGGCCAGAAACTTCAGCCTTACCCAATGGAAGAACCTCTATAAAAACTACATCAACTACGAGGGGCTGATCGACAGCTTCATGCCGGTAAGCCGCAGGAATAACCATAATATCTACTGCAGGAGCATGACCAACAGGTTCAGCACCGAGAGCGAAGCCTACGCCGCCATCGACAGCTGCAGCACGGTGGAGCAGATAGCGCAGAAAGTAACCAGGCGCGACCGCTACTACAAGCTCAACGCCGAGAGCTTCTTCCGCCACGGCACGGTGGAGTTCCGCCAGCACAGCGGCACCATCGAGGCCGACAAAGTGACTAGCTGGATAACTTTCCTGAGCAACCTGGTGGAGTACTCAAAAAATAACGTTTCTTCGCAGAAAACGCTGGAGTCTGCGGCAGCCTTCAACCAGCCGGAGATCGTAAACTTTTACAGAAACAGAATAGCAGCCCTGGCTGCATAACACATGAAGACATATAAATTTTTAGGGGGTGGCCAGGCAAAGGCCGCCTCCTTCCAGGAGCTGGCGGAAACTATGCGTGAGGAGAGCTTCGAGGAGACCGACAGCCTGCAAGAGTTTATGGATGAGACCGCTATACGCTGCATGGTGCAGCGCGGATCCGTGATCAGGACCAGCTCGGCGGAGGAATTTATCCAGGACCTGATCGACGAGGGATTTATTATCCCAGTCTGACACAATTTTTGCAGGGAACTTATTGGGTGAAAAATAGACTTATTCCGCCGTAGTTGTCATTTTTTTGGCTGTGCAATTATTGTAAATTAGTACAGTTCCAAAATGGGACACCAACCTGCATGATCATAACTGTACAAATCCCTGTGTTGCCGCGCGTGCTCAAGTTCATCAACTGCAAGCACGACGGAGAATTCAAGCTTAGTAGAAAACACAACGAAGGCAAGATGCTCATCCACATGCTGCGTAACCAGCTGGAGGATAAGAGCTTTGACGATTTTCATAAGAAATGCACGCAGTCCCTGGAGGTAAAGATGAGCCTGGACCTCTTCAAAGAAAGGGGCTGCTGCCACATCACCTCCCGCACCATCTTCGATTTCAACGACTTCGTGGACGCCAACATCAAGGAGGAGTTCCTGCTGTACGTGAGGACCCTGCAGTTATGTGAGGTGAAGCTAACGCTCGACAAGATGATCGACGGCTTCATGGGCAAGTATTATTTTGACGACGGCGATATCAACCCGCAAACCCTCAAGCAGCACTATTACCGCTCGGAGCGGAAGAAAAACGGCAACAAGTGGTACAAACAGAAAAAAAAGGGGAAAAGCCCAAAAATTTCCGCCGTAGTTGTCACTCTTAATTCTGCCTCCGCCGCAGCCGCTTAAATGAGAAATATATCCAGCGTGGCGGGCGGCACGGCGGGCATCCGCCGGTTCTATTTCACGGCGGCCGAAAACCTCCCCCGGCTGCTCCAGTCAGACGGCGTCTCCGTCACCGATGAGTTAACGGCTCTGTTCTATTTTTTCGAGGCCACCCGCTTCACTCCCGAGTTCAACCAGCCCGACGACGACGATAAGCATGGCACCTCCTATACCCATGAGCTCTCGGGCTTTGTGGCGGGAGACACGCCGGAACTGGCCACGGCGCTTCTGGCGCTCAAGGGCCGCAAGCTCGTGCTGCTCTACCTCGACTTCGACGGCTACCATAAGCTGGCCGGTGACCGGGAACACTACCTGGTGTTCGATTACCGCTACAGCTCCGGCACCACGCCGGGCGACAGGAAAGGCTACAGGTTCTCCTTCAATGGCAAGAGCCGCAACCCGGCTCTCTTCTACACCGGCACCTTCGAGGTGAGCGAGGAAGGCACCAGTAACCAGCCACAGCCGGGAGGCAACGGGGAGCCGGTGCAGCTGAAGGACACGCACGGCAACCTGATCGCACTGATCCCCTCAGGCAAGACACTGGTGATCCGCTCCGGATTTAAACTCACCTATCAAATTATTTAGTTATGGGCTTATTATCACTTCAGGCTTGGAAAGACAAGTGGGTCTCCCTCACCGGCCGCTTCGCCGACAACGATGCGTTCGAGATCGGGGAGGATGACTTCCGCGAGTTCGCCGAGGATCTGGCCGACACAGTCATTACGATGGGCGTTGACTTCCCGGTCACTGAGAGCCAGGGCACCTATGTGCCTGGAAACCAAATTCTCGCCACCCATAAAATTGCCACGGTGGTAAAGAACATGCTCAACCGCGTGCTTTACCCGACCCTCAATGCCCCCTCCGTATCCATCACCCAGAACAACGGGGCGCTGCAGGAGATCGGGGCCAGCGTGAACACGACTGTCACGCTGGGCTTCAGCAAGGGTAGTATCATGGGATCGATGTGGTCAGATGTCTGGAACACAGGTATCAGCCAGGGTGCCAGGGCCGGAAGAGCCTCCAAGTTCTTTATCCGGGATGTGTTTTACAACGGGACCGGCAGCAGCAGCCCTGCGCTGGATATAGCCAGCTATGCCTACACCTTCAGCAACCGCATCGTGGTGCAAGGCTACAATAATTTCACCGGCTACGTGGAGCACCTGGCGGGTATTCAACCAGTGGACTCCACTAGGGCTGACTTCGATCTGCCCCTTCCGGCAGGCACCATCGAGGCTGCAACAGTTCGGTATGAGGGCGTTTTCCCGATCTACGCCAGCACCTCCAGTATTACGGTCGGAACCAAGCAGGCGCTTGTGTCGATGCTTTCTGGCAATAATGTGCTCATCACGCTGGTGGCAGAGAGCGGCGGCAACAAGCAGTTCTTCGAGATCCCGGATGCCTGGCTTGATGCCAGACCACTGGTGGACGTGGAGTACTTCAACGCCTTCACGAACCAATATGACATCACCGGCAAGAAATCGGACTTCACTGTCAGCAACAATACCCGCACACTCAATAGTGTGGAATTCGGGCTGAAGCGCTTCACCTATAATGGTGTGGCAAGAGGTGAACAGAAAATAAGACTTAAATTCTAATGGCAGAGTTACTAGGCGACATTCAGTTAAGCACCAATGCTAACCCAAAAGTAGCATCTACTTTTGACGTTCGCCACTACGTTTCCACGTACGACAAGCTTTTAACCTCTTTTACGGAGGATGATAAATTACCTGGTGTTTGGTTTGTTCTATGCGATGACCCGGATCCGGATAAAAAAGGTTTTTACTTTCTAAATGACCGGGCGAACCTTTCCAGCGCCGATAGCTGGCTGAAGGTTTCGTTTGGCAACACTACGTCAGTGGTCGTGCCGGAGAGCCCGGCCGGAGTGGACTGGAAAGACGGCGCTAAGCCCAATATCCTGCTATTGCACCAGGAGGGCATGACGACGGCCGAGGTCTACAATAACACCACCGCTACCGCCATCTGGAACACCACAGAGGTTAAGTACGCAGGCGGTTTGAGCTATACGGTAAACCTGCCCTCCGGCACAGATCAGCAGTTCCTGATCGTGGCCGCCAGGCAGGACGGCACCTTTGTCATGAAGTTTGGCAGCGCTGGCCAGAACCCAGACCGGCCCACGCTGCTAAGTACTGAGCTCTGGGCGGCTGAATTCCTGCTGACCAACAAAGGAGCGGTGGTGGATTTAAGCTCGATAGAAGGGAGAATAAAATCGCTCGAGTACAACAAGCAGCCCGCCTATGTTTACCCGACCGACTTCGCCTTCCTTGGCCTGCCTAGCAAAGACAATGGCATGTACATCGTCGGTTGGCTCAACAACCTGACGGCCAAAATAAAGGCGGCGGGCTCTGCTGTTTTAACTGCAAATTTATGGGAGTACTTGGGCCTGGCTACAGCAGCCACTACTATAACTACTAAAGGGTGGCTTGACTTCCTGACAGGCAAAGTAAAAGCCAATGAAGAAAATAAGCTCGATAAAACAGCAGTAAAACAGGCTTTGGGCGAAAGCACCGCCGACGTTATGAGCCAAAAGGCTGTAAGTGATTTAGCGAGGTCGCACAGGTGGCGTATTGCCTTTACCAACACAGCCAAAAGCCGCAAAATCATTTGTGATGAGGCGATAGCCATTACAGCCGTAGCCCTTCATAATATAGCCTCTGTTCAATATCAGCTAATAGTAGGCAGTACGCTATACACGCAAAGGGCGGTTTTGGGTGCTGCTGATAATCCGGCTGTAGGAACCATAAACCACGACATACGAAACCTTAGCGCAGCAGACAAAAGCAATTATACTTTAGATATTGTAATTGCGCTTTCAGCAGGCCAGGGAACAGGCGAGCTACTTGTAAAATATAAGACAATATGAGCTATTTTAAGGATGAATTCCTTTATGCTACGCCGCAAGGCTCAGCAACTTTGCCGGATATGCTACGATTTACGGGGGGCTTACGCTATTTAAATTTCGGGACTAATCCGATTATGAACTTTGGCAGCGATGATTTTACAATATTTTTTCGGGGTGTTTCCATTATAAACCCGGCCAGCACGAATCCGGCTTTCGTTAATGCCAGGTTCACCAGTAACACAAGTACTACCATTTGGGATTTAGCAAGCGGAAACGTTTCGCATAGTTTTAACGTGAGGCTCGGCGGCGTTACGTACGGCCTGCATAGCCCAGTAGGAGCGCCAAGCGGCGAAATGCATACGATGGTTTTCGGCAGGAAGGGCGGCGGCGAGGCTGGAAACAGGTTAGCAAGTAATTACCGCCTGTTTGTAGACGGCACACAAGCGGCGCTGAATCCGACTAACGGCGATTTCCCTTCTGCTAATTTCGATTCGACCCTTCCGACGCATGTTTGTTACAGAAACGGCCAGGTATACCCCGGCCTGATAGCCAGGTACGGAATTGTAAAGGGGCGTTTTTTGGAGCCTGACGAAATTACAGGGCTGGAATACGATATTATACCCGACGATATGCAGCCTATTTACCTTTTTTCCGGCAGCGTTACAGATGAATCTAGCTTAGGCGTACCGCTTACAATGATAAACTACACCGCCGCCGACCTAGACCCGGCAACGTCTAGCGTCTGGTTCAGGGGTGCAACAAGCGTACTATTGCCAGCCTATAAGACAGTGGCAGGGCGCTTGGTGGAATTCGGCTATACGATTACCCGCGCTATTGCCATTCTAGGCAGCAGAACTTTTACTTACACGGTACGCGACCAGTCAAACAACGCCATAACTTCGGGCTTGCTTGTACTTGATTCTACCGGAAGGGCTGACGTTTCTTTTACGATAGCACCAGGAAATTACATAGAAGTAAGTGCCGACAGTTCAGCATCAGCCCATAACGTTATTAGCTTTTTGTAAAAACAGTTAACCTCAAATAAGCATATTCAAATGATTGAGCAAACACCATACCGCCGGGGCGGCGTAGATTGGATTGAACACCGGGGAACAGACGAGGCCGGGGATTTTTGGCTATTTCACCGCGAGGTAAACCCTAATGAAGATGGCCTTTACCGCCAGCATGAGCCAGCGAGCATGAGCATTCAATGGATCCAAGGCAAGTTAAAAGTTATCGTAACGCAATGGCAGGAGGTTTGGATAACGAAAAGCGGCAGGCACACTCCTATACCGCCGAGCCGTCTGGATATGACCACCAACCAGTACGACACCCGCGGCTTTGTGGCCATCTACGGGGGAGGCATCGCCAAGAGCATGAGCAACGGCGAGATCAGGGCCATCCTGGGCTTTGATGAGCAGCCGCTGTACAATTCCGTGACAGGGGAAAGGATACCGGACAGCGCATATGACACGGCCGCTTTCCCAACCCATACTTATCACTTCCAAAGAGACAACAATGGAGCCGTTATCCATCCAACTGAGCCAGCAGACGAGAGTCCTGCTGGTGAGTAACCACCTGACCTGGAACCCGATCACCTGGCTGAGCTTCCTGATCCGGGTCTTCACCTGCTCCCACGTTAACCATGCCGCCATCCTGCATGAAGGGCAGGTTTACGAGATGGTGGGCAAAGGACTTGCGGTGACACCTTACGAAAAGTGGCTTACCCATACCCGCCGTGAGGTGGTGGTAATGAAGCCTAAGGTGCCGGTGCAACTGCCGGTGGTGGCCTGCGGCTACGGCTTCCTGGACCTGGTGCAGATCCTGCTGCACATCATCCGGAAGAAGTGGCTGCTCCGGGGCAACTCCTGGAACGGCGTGTCCGGCACCAGGCTCTGGAGCGGGCTGATCTGCTCGGAGTACGTGGGCCTGGCCCTGGGCAAGGAGAAACCGCACCTGGTCATGCCCTGTGACTTGCTGTTTGCTCCGGAGCTGGAGTTCGAAAAGGAGTTCTCGACTGCCAAGGGCTGAAATTTTCTGTCTTTTTTTTCAAGCACCCCATTTCTCAGTTTTGCATCGAAGTCTTGACTATCGATGCACGTAAACCACCTACTTTCCGCCATACTCCGCGAGCCCTGGATGATCGATCCGGCCGCAGCCGAATCCTATATGCCCATCGTTGTCTCCCTCCTCTCGAGAGAGACAACTGAACTGACGGCAGAGGAGCCAAAAGAAAAAGCCGAAACCCTTCCCTTCGCCATGGGCGCTGTGGCAGGGGCTTCGGCTTTTTCCTCTTTCAGCTCCTACGACGAGGCTCCGGAAGGCTCTGTGGCGGTGATCACCGTGGACGGCCCGATGATGACCGGCGACTACTGCGGTACGCCTGGTACCAGAACCTTGGGCAACCGCATCAAGGCGGCCGATGCGCATGAGAACATCTCGGCGATCGTGCTCCGCATGAACACACCGGGTGGCACTGTCTCCGGAACGGAGGCCTTCCACAACATCATCAAAAACACCTCCAAGCCACTGGTGGCGCACGCCGACATGATGTGCTCCGCTGGTGTATGGGCCGCATGCGGTGCCAACCTGATTGTGGCCTCCGGTAAGACAGCCAGTATCGGCTCGATCGGCACCATGGCCACCCTGCCTGACTTTTCTGAATACTACTCCAAGCATGGGATCAAAGAGCACATCATTCGCGCCACTAGATCCAAGGACAAAAATGAGGCGCATTACCAGGCGCTGAAGGGCAATTACAAGCCGCTTCAGACGGAGCAACTGGATCCACTGAATGAAGCCTTCCTGGAGAGTGTGCAGGAATTCCGTGGCGACAAGCTGGACCTGAAGAAGGAGGACGTGCTTACCGGCAAGGTCTACTTTGGCCAGAAGAACATCGACTACGGCCTGGCCGACGAGATGGGCGACTTTGATTATGCCGTGAGGCGTGCCCTGGAGCTGGCCAGTGCCCAGGAGGAAAATGAAGAAACAGACAACTCTTATACACAAAACCAAATGTTCGGAAAAAACAAATACAAGGCCGTGGCTGCCCTGGCCGGAAAGAAAGCCGATGAGATCACCTCCGAGATGCTGACAGCTGCCAACGATGAGTTGGAGGCTGCTGGGATTACAGGTGTTGCGCTGATCACAGAGGCCCAGTACGATGCCTATGAGGCATCAGCTGCTGCAGCGCAAACGCTGACGGCGCAATTGACCACTTTAACGGATGCCAACGCCACCCTGACGCAGGAGCGTGATGCTGCTCGTGCTGAGGCAGAGGCTTTCGGAAATCAGGCAGGTGAGAAACCTACCTCTGTGAAGAAGGAAGGCGCTGACCACAAAGACGCTGAGCCGGATGCCAATCAGAAGGCCATCGACGAGCTGCCGCACAACAAGGCGCTGGCCGGAAACCCACTGTTCAACTAATTTATTTTCTACTTTATATGCTAATCGCAGACATCATTGCCGAGTTCGGTGCCTACTACCTCAACAGTGGCCAGAACCTGTCCCGCATCGTCAAGATGCTGAACGCCCCTTCGACGACTGACTCGGTGTTGACGCCGATCATCACGGATGACACCATTTACCAGGCCTCCCAGGTGCGCATGGGCCGCGTGCTGCAGCCCTTCCAGAAGACCTGGACGCCTATTGATCCGTTGTCGCTCATTCCGATCGCCATCCAGCAGTTCAAAATGAAGATCGACGACCAGCAGCACCCAGATGACCTGGAGGCTTCTTGGCTCGGCTTTTTGGCTGGCGACGGCATCGACCGTAAGCAGTGGCCATTCATCAAATGGTACGTGGAGACGCAGCTGATCCCGCAGGCCAAGGAGGATTATGAGCTGAATGAAGTTTATAAAGGCATTTTCGTGGCTCCGACCAACGGCACGCCAGGCGCTGCCGGCACGACCATGAACGGCCTGAAAAAAGCCATCAACGACCAGGTGGCCGCTGGCCGCATCACGCCGATCGTTACTGGAGCTCCTGATGCCGACAACAAAATTTGGGTGGACCAGGTGGAGTCTTTTGTGGACAGGATCAACGACCGCTACCAGCACATCCCGATGCAGCTGGCCATGTCACCTGCCCTGGAGCGCCGCTTCCAGAAAGGCT
The DNA here is from genome assembly GCF_014332515.1 of Pontibacter beigongshangensis. Taxonomy (GTDB): domain Bacteria; phylum Bacteroidota; class Bacteroidia; order Cytophagales; family Hymenobacteraceae; genus Pontibacter; species Pontibacter beigongshangensis. The sequence goes on from NZ_VFSD01000003.1 coordinate 114,944, forward strand.
ACCGCGCTGTGTACGGTAAGGACACCGACTACAAAGGCTCGAACGGAAACGTGGACTTCTCCAACATCTCCATCATCGGCCTGCCTTCCATGGCCGGTGAGAACAAGATCTGGTGCACGCCGAAAGGCAACGCCATCCACCTGGGCAAGAAGACGCAGAACGCCAACACGGTGCAGATCGAGAGCGTTGACCGCCTGGTGAAGATGTTCTCTGACTGGTGGAGAGGTGTGGGCTTCCTGATCCCGGAAGTGGTATTCACCAACGACCAGAACCTGGTTTAAAATTTCCTGAGTAGGTAAAGATTCCGGAGGTCGAGCGCCTCCCGAGTTTATTTAAAATAAGCAAAAACTTAAAAGATACAGCGATGGCTGAAAAACAATTGACTGCCGAGGAGCAAATCGCTCAGCTGAAGGCAGAGCTTGCAAAGTCTAACTCTGAGAAGGAGGAGCAGGCTGCCCTGATCGATGAGCAGAACGAGCGCCTGGCACTGGCCGAGGCACAGAAAGGCAGAGCGCTTCCTGTCGTTCAGGACAGCAAGAAGAAAAAGTACCAGGTGCTGGCCGCCAAGTTTCAGCACCCTGTTACGGGTGAGGATGTGAAGGCCGATGAGCTGGCGAAGGACAAAAACCTGATCGACCTGTTGATCGAGAAGAAGTCCGGCCTGCTGGTGGCTTATGTGGAACCGTCTAAATAAGGAGGCTTAGGTATGGATTTTTTAGATTTACTGCCCCCTGCGGGCGAGGATAACCCGGCCGGTATCACCGAGGAGGTGTATATCGCCCCCATGCGCGCTTTCGCCCCTAACGGGCTGAAAGGCGTGAAGACCACCACAGAGCCTGGCGACAGCGTGACCATCGACGGTGATCACGAGTTTAAGGAAGGCGAAGGTTTCGTGGAGTGCTACGCCACCCAGGACTCCGCTGAGCCGAAGATCACCACCGTGGGTGAGATCGACGGCTACGGCGGCAAGGTGGAGTTTGAGTTCTTCCACCCAGGCGTGAAGAAGGAGGCGGCCGAGTTCGCCCGCTGGATCCGCAACAGCTCCTGCATCATCCTGGTGAAAACCCAGGACGGCGTGACGCTGCAGTTCGGCACCAAGGGTCTGGGCATGAGCATTCCAAGCGACTTCTCGCTGGCTAAGCTATCCGGAGGCCGCAGAGGCTATACCTTCAAAGTGACCGGCTACCAGTCAGGTGTGCTTTACTACGAGGGAGCCATCGCCCTGAAGCGTGACGCTGCTCCGGTAGTATAACAGCATGAAGCCGGTGAAGCTTGATAAGCGGGTGGCCCGCAAGTACAGGCTGGGCACGCACCACACGCGCATCGTGCACCCCCGGTTCGGAGAGATCGACCTGCGGACCATCACGCTGGAGAAGGCGAATGAGTATGTGGCCGCAGGCAATTTCCCGTACCTGGTGCGAAAGCCCAAGCCGGTGCCAAGAAAGATGAATTGAGTACTTTTTGTTGCATATACTAAAGCCCTGGTCACTGGCCAGGGCTTTTTTTGTGTCTTTTTTTCAGAGCCATCGCCTGGTGAAATTTGATCCATGGTGGAGGAAATAAAGAACTGGCTGAACTCTGGGCAGGACTATGCTGATGGGGTGGCGCTCTATGAGAAGTATGGCTCCAGCGGAGTGCGCAAGCGCATGTTTGCCTCAGGGCCTTCCTCCTTCAACAGGGAGAAGTTGCTGGAGTCCCTCCAGGAGCTGGTACCAGCTGAGCCGGAACCTAAAACCGCCAAAGCACCCAGCCCACGCAAATCCGCTCCGGAACATTCCCCAAAACCGAAGGAGAATATTCCGGCCGATCCGAAGTTGCTGGAGCAGATCATGGCACAGCTCCGCCCGCTCTTCGATGAGCGCACCCTTGCCCACTCGCAGCTGGACTCCACCCGGATCACGGATGCTGATCGCCTCCAGCTGGCCCTCCGGATCCATGAGCTCTCGGCCCAGCTCAAAAAGCTGCAGCAGCTCCGGGCCCACGTGCTCGAGCACGGCTCGCTCCCGGAGGGAAAAGGCAAACCTGAAGTGGACGAGAGTGACCTGACCAGCCTGATCCAACGGCGCAACAACCTGCGCAGCACCAGGTCAAAGCTCCGGAAAAACCCGGAGAGGGCCGCAGAACTGGAGGCCACCGAGAAAGAAATACAACGACTTACCACACTAATAAAAAAATGACGAACGAAACCGCGCAGTTGGAATGGACCACCGTGAAGCGCAAGGTCGCCGACTTGGTGCCCTATGAGCATAACCCCAGGATCCTGACCGAGACCCAGAAGCAACGCCTGATTGAGAGCATCGAGAAGTTTAACCTGGTGGAGATACCGGTAATTAACCAGGACGACACCGTGATTGCCGGGCACCAGCGCCTGACGGTACTGATGCTCCTGGAGCGGGGCGAGGAGCTTATTGACGTGCGCTGCCCCAACCGCATGCTCACCGAACTGGAGCTGAAGGAATACAACATCCGCTCGAATGTGAGCATCGGCATGTGGGACCTGGATATACTGGACGCTGTCTTCGGTGACATCGACCTGGGAGCGCTGGGCCTCAACGTGGACGACTTCAAGATGCCCGACTCGGTGCTGAAGGAACTTAATCCGGAGGAGGAGCAGGAATTTAACCCCGAGCCTCCCAAGGAGCCGATCTCCGTGCTGGGCGATGTGTATGAGCTGGAGAGCGAGTTCAAGCACCTTAGGCACGTGATCGTGTGCGGCTCCTCGCTGGATGCCGATGTGGTGGCCAGGGCGCTGCAGGGCAAGCTGGCTAACGCCATTATCACCGATCCGCCCTACAATGTGAACTACGAAGGCGCTACCAAAGAGAAACTTAAGATCGAGAACGACTCAATGACGGACTCGGACTTTTACCAGTTCCTCTATGACTTCTACACTAACTGCTACGCTTACCTGGAGGCGGGAGGCCCGATCTACGTGTTTCACGCTGATTCGGAAGGCGCCAACTTCCGCCAGGCATTAAAAGATGCCTCTTTAAAACTTGCCCAGTGCCTGATCTGGGTGAAGCAGTCGATCGTGATGGGCCGCCAGGACTACCACTGGCAGCATGAGCCGATCCTGTATGGCTGGAAAGAGGGAGCAGCCCACAAGTGGTACTCGGACCGCAAGCAGAGCACCGTACTGGAGTTCAACCGGCCGAGCCGCAATGCTGACCATCCGACCATGAAGCCAGTGGAGATCCTCTGCTACCTGCTGGAGAACAGCACCCAGCGCCGTGACGTCGTGTTTGACGGTTTCCTGGGCTCCGGCAGCCAGATCATCGCCTGCGAGCAGCTCCAGCGCCAGTGCCGTGGTACCGAGCTGGATCCGCGCTACGTGGATGTGGAAGTGAGGCGCTGGGTGCAGTACATGAAAGACAACAACCTCCCCTATTCAGTGAAACGTAACGGCACCCTGCTCCATGAGTCAGAACTTGATCAATTCCATAACAAAAACTAAGGTAGACAAGAGCAGGGAAACGCTCCTGGACCGGCTCTACGACTCCTACCTGGATGAGGAGGCGGAGGCTGGCCTGACGGAAGTAGAAATGACCAAGCGCAGCCAGATAGAGGCGGCTTGGTCCCTGCTGGTCAACTACCACTCCTTTGAGCAGTCGGTACCGCTTTTAATGAGCCGCTTTGACCTGAGCAGGGCCACGGCCTACCGCATGCTCACCAACGCCACCAAGCTTTTCGGGGACGTGACGCAGACCAGTAAGCAGGGCCTGCGCCACATCCTCTACGAGTACTCCATGAAGGTATTCCAGCTGGCAGCTTCCCAGAAGCCACCGGATCTGAAGCAGATGAACACGGCCATCAAGAACATGGCCATGCTCAAAGGCCTGAATTCAGAAGATACCTCTGCCTTCGATGCCGAGCTGCTGCAGGCGCACACGTACCTGATCCAGATTTCAGCCGGGGTCGGGAAAGAGCCGCTGACGCTAGACACCTCCAAAATTGCGCAGCTTCCGGAGCACGAGTACGAGGAGCTGGTCGATGCCGTGGAGTCAACCGGCCTGGGCGATGAGCTGATCGACAATATCCTGGACAACATCATTGAGGAGCCTGAGCGGGAGGACGAAGATGAGTAAAAGCCAGGATTTCAGGCAACTGAAGTTCAACAGGCCTCAGCTGCGCTTCATCGTCTCTAAAATCGCCTCCGCCATCTCCCTCTGGGGCCGTGCCACCGGCAAGTCCTCGCTGATCGCCTGGCTCATCCACCTGATCGTGCAGACCATGCCACGCAGCAAGTGGGTGCTGGTGGGATCGACTTACAAGCAGATCCTGGCCGTGACGCTGCCCTCCACGATCGCCTCGCTCGAGCGGATCGGCTATATAAAGGACAAGCACTACTTTGTGGGCAAAAAGCCACCGGCCAAATACCGGTGGCCACTGCCGTACGAGCCGCCGCTGGATGACCAGTACGCCATTTACTTTTACACCGGGGCCTGCATCCAGCTGGTGACCCAGGACGCCAACGGCTCCAGCGCCAGGGGAAATAACCTGGATGGAATTATTTGTGACGAATCGTTGCTGTTGAACAAAGAGCGCTTTGACAAGGAGGTTTCAGCCGGTAACCGGGGCAACAGGCGCTATTTTGGCAAGAACCCGCTGCACCACGGCGTTTTTCACTTCTCCTCGATGCCGTACGGCGACCAGGGGCGGTGGCTGGTGGAGGCAGGAAACTATATCCTCGACAGGTACGACCTGCTCTCCCTCCAGAAGGAAATCACCGACCTGCAGCTCAAGTTTATTGATTCCAGGGACCGCGAGTTTAGAAAACAGCTCTGGCTGGACATGCAGGAGGTGAGCAAGCAGATCCGCTTCACCCCGGATGAAAAAGGCCTGCTGTACTCGGAGGCAAACGCCTTTGACAACATCACCAACCTGGGCCTTAAATACCTGGAGCAACAGCGCCTGGAGCTGACGGATTTTGTATTTCTGACTGAGGTGCTCAACCGCAGGCCTGGCACTGTGGAGGAGGGCTTTTACCCGATGCTCCATAAGCGACATGCCGAGGACTGCAACAACAACGACTACCTGATCGGGCTGGACTTTAATTTAAAGAAGCTCTCGCAGAAGGACTCCCGTATGGATTCCGACTGTGTGAGCTCCATGCCGATCCGGGGAGCCGTGGACTGGGGCTCCAAGATATCGGTGCTATCTTTGGCCCAACAGCACCCAGGCCAGTACCGATTCCTGAAGGGGATGTATGTGAAGCACCCGAAACTGATCAATGACCTGGCAGATCAGTTCATTGTGTATTATGCCTATCACCTGAAGAAGGAGTTTATCTTTATTCAGGATAGTGAGTGGGGCAATGCCCGCAGGCCTGACTCAGACATGACCTACAACGAGCAGTTTGCCCAACGCCTGCGCCAGGCACGCTGGGACGTGAAGGTGGTGAACATGGGCAGGGTGCCGGCGCACCAGACGCGCTACCACCTGGCACATGAGTTGCTTGGGGAGAAAGATACCAGGATGCCTGCCATCCGCTTTAACAAAGACAATTGCAAGGATATCCTCACGGCCATGAGCCTGGCACCTGTGAAGCAGGGCCGCAATGGGGAGATCATGAAAGACAAGAGCAGTGAGAAGAAGCTCACGGTACCGGGGCAGGAGGCCACCCACTTCACCGACACGGTGGACCTGCACTTCCTATCGATCGACAAGCACATCGTCAACCCGTTGCTGGACTTCTCGGACTTCATCCTGCTCTCCGCATAACAATCGACTTTTAGCCAAAGCCGAAAGCCGCAGCCTACCAGCTGCGGCTTTTTTATTTCCATTCATATATCACCGAGGAAAGCCGTGGCAATTGCCGCGTCGCGTCAGTGCACCGTCGGGGTGAGAACAGGCATTTTGAGACTGGGAAATAGTGTTGGAGGGCTAAAAATACAGAATGCGAGCCGGAAACGCGGTTTTTGCAAAAAAAACTTGAGACTGGGTTTTACCGAGGAAAGAAATTGAAATTTTCTACAATTCATCTTAAATGAATCAAATAAATATACTAACTACAATTTCGCTAAAGATGTCGTTAAGGATGATACTAAATCTTTTAGAGACTTTACAGTAATAATATCAGTAAGTTTGCCAATAGATGTTCCGGTTATGTAAGTATTGTAATTTTTATAACTAGATTTTCTATTAATTGCCCCCCCTGTTGAAACGTCAGAAGTAAAACTAGCAACACCTACTGTCGCTCCAGCTGATGAAGTAATTTTCCCCTCGCCATTAAAGCTTGATTCTCCCTTATTTGAAGCAAGGATAACCTCATAATTGGGAATAAGATTTATTTTATTAGAATCTATTCTCTCATGTGTTGGGATTTCATTAAGTATTGCATTTAATACATTAATTCTTTTTGTAAGTGCCTGTTTATCAGTCATTCCAAACTCCCCTTCTCCCTTATAGGCTTGATATAAAGGGGAAGCCATAACCCCTCCGACAACCATCATAGAATTATTCACAGTAGTTGCGCTTTTGGCTGCAGATTCAATAGAGGCAGAATTAATTCCACCAGAAGCACTAACTGCTGCAGAAATGTATCCTGAACAATCTAGATTATAAATAAAAGAATCGTACTCACCTTCGCCACTCATCAAGTAATTTGCTTCAGAAAAATTTATTCTTGTAGGGGCATCTCTTGCATATATAATTTTAGACTCCTTGCCGGCAGAATTTGTAAAAGTAAAACTATGAGCCAAAACTGTACCACCTGATTTACTTAATGCAAAGGCATCTACAGCTTTTACATTGTTCTGCACTATTTTTGGAATAAAACCGGTTCCATCAGTATTATCTAATTTAATCTTTTTTAACTTTTTTATGAATTGCCCGCCACAATTGCATCTATTGTTGGTAGGATCAAATATTTTGACGAGTTCTAGTTGAAGGTTTACTGGAAAAGAAGATCCTGTGACCGGCTGAACAACAGTTGGTTCAGAAAGTGATGAATCTAATTTAATTACATCTATTATTCTCTCCTGATATTCCTTATCCATTTTTTCATAATTGTAACTGCTGTAAAGGGCCTTCTGACTAGTACATGATTGAGTTAACGGCACGACAGCTAACAATAAATAATATAGTTTCTTCTTCATGTCAAAGTGATTTTAGTTGGTATGTTGATCAAGAACATTATTTTGCATTGCGTTATATATTGGTGAATCCTGTGAATGGAGCTACCAAGGAAGGGTATTTGAAAGTCGTTTACAATACTGATTTTTCAGTATTGTAAACGACTTTCAAATACCCTTCAGTTTTCTTGTCTTTTTTCCCCTCCCTCCAACTGCTGAAATTCGCTCTTGATGAGCAAGCAGATTATAAGGCTGAAGGAAGTGTTGGAGCTGATGGAGACGGCCACGGAGCCGTTCTCTATCCGGTACGTGAAGTGCAACAAACGCACAGGCGCAGGTGGCCAGATCGTGGAGCTGCCGCGTTGTTTTAAAACTTCCTCTCTTCCTAGAAAAGCAGCCAAAGCAAAAGGGCAACCGCACCAGGCAAAGGCTTCTGAAAGCCCCAAGAACCCGCACCACTACGAGAACTACACTCGCAACCTGATGGTGGTACCCAGTGGGCAGATCCGGAAGTGCAGCATCTGGCTCATCATTCAATTCAACGGAATGAAAGTGATTATCTGATGCGTGTAGTTGTAAACAAAGAAGGCACATTCGCTTATACCCCATCAGGGGCCGGAGCCATCATCAAGCTGAACGCTAGCTTTAGAGGCACCAGCTCGGCCAAAGGAGCCGATGCGCCTGGAGCCGCTGCCACCACGCCGGTGGTAAAAGCCATGGGCGACGAGATCGCCTCCTGGGGGGAGGATAACCTTTTCCCGCAAAACGTGATGAAGGACGTGGAGAAGAGCGAGGTGCTCTCCGACACGCTGACCTGGAAGGCCAAGGCCTGGTACGGCTCCGGCGTGGTGTATGGCTACGTGGAGCTGGATGACCAGGGCAACGAGAAGTTTATCCGGAAGCGGATGCCGGAGGTGGAGGAGTTCCTGAAACGCTCCAACATCAACCGCTATGCCCTGGAGGCGCTCACGGACATTTCCTTTTTCGCCAATGCTTTTCCGGAATTTATCCTGAGCAAGAATCGCAAGAAGATCGTGATGCTCACGGCGCAGGATGCGGTGTTCTGCCGCTTCTCCAAGCCCAAGACAAACGGCGTGATCAACTACTGCTACATCAACGCCAACTGGGACAACGGGGCCAACATCACTGACGAATACACCACCCGGGTGTCGGTGATCGACCCATACTTCGACCCGGTGGAGAGCCTGCGGGCCAGAACCGACGATTTCAAGTACATCTATCCCATCAATGTGCCCTCGCCGGGCAAGGCCGAGTACCAGCTGGCCAGCTGGAACGCCGTGCGCAAAACAGGCTGGCTCGATGTGGCCAAGGCTATTCCGGAGTTTAAGAAACAACTGTTCAAAAACCAGCTGAGCGTGAAGTACCTCATTGAGGTGCATTATGCCTACTGGGAGTGGAAATACGGCGACTGGAGCGCCAAGCCGGTGGAGGAGCGCCAGAAGATTATAGCAGAGGAGCTGGACTTCTTCAACTCTGTGATGGCCGGTACCGAGGGCGCTGGCAAGTCCATTATCGCCACTACCGTTCGCAACCCGAACACCGGCGAGGATATCCCGGCCTTCAAAGTGACGGCCATCGATGACAAGATCAAGGACGGCATCTACATCGAGGATTCGCAGGAGGCGGCCTCCTACATCTATACGGCCGTGGGCGTGGCTCCTACCCTGCGCGGTGTCTCGCCGGGCAAGGGAATGGGCGCAGGCTCCGGCTCCGATGCCCGCGTGGCCTTCAACAATTTCGTCTCCACCTCCCGCTTTGAGCAGGATTTGGTGCTGGAGCCGCTTAACCTGATCCGTGACTATAACGGCTGGGACCCTGAGCTGCAGTTTCGCTTCCAGAACCCGCTGATCATGACGCTCGACAAAGGCAAACAGGTGCAGCAGGAAACCGCCTAACACAACCTATACCATGGCTTTAATCAAAACAACAGAGGAGTTCCGCGCCCACGTGAGCGTGAACAAGAGCATCGACAGGCTGGACGCCATCATGGCCGATATTCTGCTCGTGGAGCGCGACCTGATAAAACGGCACCTGGGGCCGGAGCTCTACCAGGGGCTGCATGAAAAATACAACGCCGGCACCCTCACCGAAAAGCAGCAGGAGCTTTTGCACCTGGTGCAATACGCCCTGGCCAACCTGGCCATGGTGAGCTACATGGCCCTGAGCCAGGTGCAGATCTCGGCCGGTGCCATCACCAAAAGCGACAAGTCGGCTTATCGCTATCAGGTGCGCGAGCTCAAGCTCAACCTGGTCACCAAAGGCTACAATGGGCTGGAGGCGGTGCTGGAATTCCTGGAGGAGTATAAAAATGATGAAAATATCACGGAATTGGCAGGAAATTCCGCCGTAGTTGTCACTCGCGATTTCTTCGTCAATTCTGCTCGAGAGTTCAGCCAGCACTACAACATAAACGACTCCCGGCTTACTTATTTGAGCCTCCAGTCGATCATCCGGAAGGTGGAGCCGTTCGCTCTGGAACCGGTGCTGGGGGAGGAGTTTTTCTACCAGCTCCGCAGCGAGCTGAAGGCTGGCCAGGTGAGCGAGGAGAACCAACTTTTGCTGGAGCGCTACATCCGCCCTGCCGTGGCGCACCTGGTGGCGGCCAAGGCCATTGCCGAGCGCAGCTTCAAGTTCTCCGGAGACACTATCTCCCTTAACCTGGAGGAACTGGTGGATGACTCCAGCCAGGGAGCCGAAACCGACAACGAGAAACTGCTGCTAAAGAAAATAGAGCAGGCTTACACCGACGGCAACACCTTCCTGAACAAGCTCCGCGACTACCTCAACAAGCATGCCTCCGCCGAGAAATACGCCATCTACTTCGGGAGCGATCGCTACACGGCCCCTGATGCGACGCAGGTCGTGTTCCGCAACCAGCCAAATACTAAAGTATTCGCCTTTATCTAAGCCCCTTATGAGATTTATCTACCTGCTCTGCCTGCTGTTGCTGTTTGGTGGCTGCAACCCACGGCTGATGGGCGTTCGCTGCCCTGAGCCACAGAAAACCATGCTCAAGAAGCAGAAGCTCCGCAAGCCCTTGAAACCTGTTAAACAAGCCCCTGTGTGGCCATACTAAAATGAACAAGCACCTAAAGACAAACCCTCCCGGCCTGGCCCTCATCCATGAGTTTGAGAGCTGCCGACTCGAAGCTTACCTGTGCCCGGCCGGTATCTGGACCATCGGCTGGGGCTGCACCTTTTACGAGGACGGCACCCGCGTGAAGAAGGGCGACAGGATCAGTAAGAAACAGGCAGAGGACCTGTTTAAAACCATTCTTCCACGGTTCGAGGAGCAGGTGCGCAAGGCGGTGACCGCCCCCCTGACCCTGAACCAGTTCAGCGCCCTGGTGAGCTTCACGTTTAACTGCGGCGAAGCGAACCTGAAGAAAAGCACGCTGCTCAAAAAAGTAAACGCCAACCCCGCCGACCGCAGCATTGCCGCTGAGTTCGCCAAGTGGAAAAACGGGGGTGGCCGGGAGCTGCCGGGCCTGGTGCGGAGAAGAAAAGCGGAGTCTGACCTTTACTTCAGCTAAGCCATGCGCCTCTCTATCGCCCTATTCATGCTCACGCCCTTCCTGGCCACCGTGGAGGAGCTGGTGAACAAATACATCTTCTCGGACTGGAATTTTGTGGTGTTCCTGGTCATTGCCGTGATCCTCGACACCATGTCGGGTTTCTATGTGAGCCTTAAGCTCCGGAACATCCACTCCTTCAGGATGCGCTCAGTTTGGGAGAAGATCGCCCAGTATGCCATCGGGCTGATCATCGTGCATGGCATCGCCAGCCACATGGTGGATGGGGAGCCAAACCGGGTGGTGATCCTGGTGGTGCCCTTCATCAAGGGGCTTTGCTATTTCTACATGCTCGCCTGCGAAGCCATCTCTATTGAGGAGAACCTGAACAAAATCGGCAAGGGCATACTCCCGCATTGGATCAGCTCCAAGCTGCTCTCATTTAAAGAAACAGGCAAGGTGCCTGCCGAAGACGAAAAAGAACTACAGGCAAATTAATCTAATGAAAAAGCCCCTCCTGAGCCTTGTGCTCCTGTTGTTGCTGCTGGCCTGCAACCGGAATTTGCAAACCCAAACCTCGGTCATTACCGTGGATAGCCTGCACCTGGCTCCCGAAGCCAGTGCCCAGCTGGCAAAATTGGGCATTTGGCTTACGCCCCTGAACGAAACGCAGGCCCTGCTCACGCAGCCAGCCGCTAAAACCGGAAAAACAAAGTACAAGAATGTAGGCAATTCGGAGGTAAAACAGAAAGACGTAGGCAATGTGGACGTTGGTAAAAAAGCCGGGCAACAGCAGGATGTGGGGAATGTAAAGCAGAAAGATGTAGGAAACTTAGAGGAGAAAAGCCAAAGTTACTGGTGGGTGTGGGTACTTTTCATTCTGACTGCAGCTGGGCTTTTACATTTTTCACTTTGGAAGTTGCAAGGATAACGGACTCGTGTAAGCGGCGGCAAGGACATCGGCCATAGCTGCCGCTTACACATTGTTGTTAGTTGCAGTCATTTTTTCATTCATTTCAATCCAACTTTTTATTTCTGTATCATTCTCATGAATTGGAAAGCCTGAGTCTATTTGGAAATATAATACTTTATCAGAACCAACTTGTGTCGCTGTATACCACTTGTCATTAGCGAATCGCATTTTAAGGCCTTGATTGAATAGGCCGCCGCGAGATGTGAAGAATGTATTTATATTAACTCCATTTTCTTTATCTAACTTTATCCGCTTATATTGAATTGCAACATTCGGAGGATGATTTCCCAAATGGAATTTGTGCCTTATATTAGTAGTCCAGTAACTATTTAAGTCAATAAAATCTCCTCCAACTTCATAAACAGGACTTTCGCCTTTAACTATAAACACTATATCTCCTTCTTCCTTACTGGCATTGATGCTTCCAATTGTCATATAAACAAAGCTGTCTTTACCCAGCAGCTTATTCATCAGTTCCACTCCAGTTTTCTGAAGGTTTTGATTTATAACCTGACCAGTGGTTTCCAAGTCTTTTACAATATTTTCAAGACTTCTCAAAACTTTATCAAAGCTCGAATCTACTTTTTGCGTTTTACTGATTCTAACAAATTGTCCTAAAAACCAGCTCAGTAAAAAAAAACTGGTGGAAAAATTTGTTATGAAATCAGTCAAATCGTTTTGTGATTCATCATTGGTTGATACTTTATATGTTGCCCAAATGCAACTAATAATAAATTGTATATAGAATTCCTTGATAAATTGCTTGAACATAATTTATATAAATACAGCTAACTAGCGGCTAAAAGTAATAAACATACGGTCTATTATCGTCTTCTACAGACGACCGTAACTGAATAAACAATACACTATATAGTAAATTGGTTGAATTTAACGCTAATGCCAGGCTGCTCTTTAATCTGTGAAGCTCTAAAACCTTCGGAAGGTCATTTTCATTAGAATAATTTAAACCTCAGCATTGTATTAATCTGATCATCAGACGCCAATATTTTATTTCTTTATGAGATAGATAAAATTCTGATACCTACTCTTACATCTGCTTTATCATGTGGAGCTACAGCGGAACCTAAAAACACTTCTATTTCTTTGATCTCATAATTTTTATTCTCTAAAGTAAAATTGTCTCCAACTCTAAGAGCCTTTACACCTGGATGAGACTCATCAATTCCAATCTTTTCAAATAGAGTTGCTTCGTCTTCTATTTCTGGGTGTATATATTTTTCTGTGCTAATGTCAGATAAGTGAAGTCTTATTTCCATGTCTATCCTTTTTTATACATTTATATAAATCCCTCCATAGCTTGCTAAAGCTATAAAACCTCTGGAAGGCCATTTTCATTAGAATAATTTAAACCCCAGCATTACTTGCCGGGGTTTTCTTCTTTAGCTCCCTTTTTACCTAGTAAACACTCCTCTAAAACATCACTGGCTACATCTCTTAAAGTGGCTCTTTCCTTTTTATTAATCTTCCTATCAGCCTGAATCTTTAATAATTCAGTGTGTGCCTCATCCGAAATTTCTATTAATACTTTCTTCATAGACAAATATAGAAACAAACAGAAACAAAAGATATTTAAAATAACATTTGGTAATTAATAATTATTTATTCTACTTTGTTACACTTTGTAACAAAATGAAACAAAATGATAGCGCAAACAAAAATTATTGCCAACATCAACAAGGTCGATATAGTGGTAATTGAAAACGGTCAGAAACTTGTGCCGATAAGGCCAATCTGTAAAGCCTTCGGAATTGATGAAGATTCGCAAAAAAGGAAGATTCAAGGTGATGAAATTCTTGGTTCAGTTGCCACCCTGAGCGTGGCAACTGGAGCTGATGGAAAGAACTACGAAATGTTCTGCATACCTTATCGCTATGTCTTCGGTTGGCTATTCTCCATTAACTCAAAAAATGTAAAAGTCGAGGCGCAAGATGCTGTTCGTAGGTACAAGAGGCTCTGCTACGACATCTTGTACCAGAACTTCTCCGACCACACCGAGTTCCTGGAGCAGAAGCAGGCGGCCATGCAACAGCAGCTCGATAAGGTGCAGGAGGTGCGGGCCAAGTTCCGCAACACGCAGTACTCCCTAAAGCAGGAAAGCGAAAGACTGAACGGCATTAAAGACCTCACCTTTGAGCAGTGGCTGGCCAACAACCGCCAGTTGCAGTTCGAGTTTGTAGAACCTGCAAAAGACGAAGATTCCGTAACGAAGCTATTAAAATAAAAAGGCCCGGATGTTACGAGCATCCGAGCCAGTTCAACAAAATACATTGTCAAACAACTAAGCCTTAAAAGTATGCAAAATACTGCTAAAAAGAAACTGGCCCCGGTGGGGGTGTGGCACCTGCCTGCCAAAAAGCAGCACAAATCGTTCATCTCTAACCTGCCGCTCTATGCCAACCACTAACCAGCCGCCGCACCTGGTGCTCAACCAGCACACCAACCGCTACATAAACATACAGCCCTACCTCAACTACCTGCACGAGCGCTGCCACGATAAACCCGCCCAGCTAAACGACCAGCTCGAAAAGCTGATCCGCTTCGTAAGCCTCTACTTCGATAGCCAGGAAGCCGACTCCACGGAGCTGAAAAACGCCCTGGCCTTCCTCTTTGATATAAAGGATATGTTCGCTAGCATGCAGGAGTTTAAAAGCGCCTAAGCCATGAGCATTTCCAGAAGAGTAACGGATGGTCAGGAAGAACTGATCATCCGCAACGAGCCTCAGATAACAGAGGCTGTGTTAGGCGCGCTCATTGAGCTACTAAAAGCCATACCCGATGTCTCCGACCTTCAGGCCACGCTGGTGCAGATGGAAACCATCTGTGTAAAATATGCCTCAGATGAGTTTACGCTCTGGGAGGAAGAGCAAAAGCAGCTCCTGTTCCTGCACGAGTTTCTCCGGAAGATCAGGTTCAGGCAGAGTGGGGATACGATTGAGTGAAAAATAAAAGCTCAGGCAGGTGGTGCTTGAGCTTTCTTGTTTTAGTACAGTCTGATGTTAATTATCAAAGGCCTTTGAATTATACTCATCCCTCCAATCTGGATCATGTAGCATCTCCCAAGGCAAATTTTTAAGTAATGTGAATTCTTCAACCAGAGGCTTAAACTTTTCTTCACCATTTTCACTTAAACAATTATAAAAGATCCAAAGCAGCTCATAATCTGAAAGCTGTGCTCGGATCATAGATGTATATCTATAACGAGTAATATAATTTTCTACATGATAAGACTCATTATCATAGTGATTATCTGGATTTAATTCCAATTCTGGATAAGAATGAAATTCTGTCTCTTTAACTAATTTTATAATTCTATAGAGATTTCTGAAGTAATGACCAAAATCAGTTTGAGCTTCCTTATATAATTCAAGATATATAGAGTTGAAATCAGACTCGATATTTTTTTCTATACATTGCCGAAGTTCTTCATATTTTTTCTTAAAAACGTCTCTGCCTTTAAGGGTAATACTTTCATATTGGGTAGGACTTGCAATTGTCTGACCTAATGTCCTTGCACTGGTCCTCTTTTCTCTACTTATCTCTAAGTCTATTGCATCAACAATTTGATGGTGGAGTGATAAAAGATTGAAGAATGTATTTTCAAAGCGTTGAAGTTTTAATGTAAAGTTCTGGGTTTTAAACTCTTTTCTAGTTTCTCTTAGCTCGTTTCTCTGTAGAATTAGTTCTTTCCTTTGAAGAAGAATAGTAAAAATTATCCCTGCCAGTGCTAATCCAGAGAAGATAGCATTAACGCTCCCAAACATATCCCCAAACGTTCCCCGTTCTTCGGCTGGCATATTTCTTAGGCTGAAGTATGTAAGAAACCAAAACCCTATAATAATCAGTGTTGCGAGGGTACCGATTACCCATATATAAGTATCTTTTTCTTCCTTTTTCTTAAGAGCCATACGATGAAAATTAGCTAAAGCATTATTTGCAAATTTATTGCTGCAAAATTATATACCTTGATTTTATTGTCTTTTTTTTACCAGTCCCACTAAGTGAAATTCGTGTAAAACCCAGTTTTACATGCATCACCTCACCCTCAAGTACCAGGTAAAGAAAAAGCTCCAGGTCGTGCACCAGCAAGTGGCCTCCACCTGGAACGAGCTCACGCGCGAGCAGCTCTTGGAGATCATCCGGATCCAATTTTCCTTCAAGCCGGACCACATGCAGAAACTGCTCCTGCTCAAAACCCTGCTGCAGGTCAAGTGGGCCATCCTGCACCAGTTCACCGGCGTGCAGCGCCTGGGCCTTTACCCCATCCTGGAGTTCCTCGAGGAGAGCACACTTACCAAACAACTGCTGCCCGCCCTCAAGCTGGAAGACCTGGTGCTGCACGGCCCGGCCGATCGCTTCCGCAACATCACCTTCGCCGAGTTCATCTACGCCGACACACTCTTTGGCTTCTTCACCAAAACTGGCAAGGAGGCCTACCTCAACAAGCTGATCGCCTGCCTCTACCGGCCGCAGCGCCTGGACTACAACCCCAAGAGCCCCACTTACAAAGGCGACATCCGGGAGGATTTTAACGAGCACCTGATCGGGGAACGGGCACAGCTGGTGGCCAGCATCCCGCAGCCCGACAAGTACGCCATCCTGACCTGGTACCGGGGCTGCCGCAAAGAGCTCGAGCTGATCTACGACAAAGTATTTACCCAGACCAACCAGCAGAAAGCAGCCGAGGGCGACTGGGGCGATGTGCTCCTGAGCCTCTCCGGAGAGAAGTTCGGGCACGTGGAGCAAACCAGCCAGCAGCGCGTGCACACCATTTTCAAGGAGATTCAGCGCAAGGCCAGGGAGCATGAGGAACTGGAGCGCCGACAAAAACAGCAGAAATGAGACACAGCGAATACACCGACTTCTTCCGGCAGCTGGCCAGCCAGCATGTCGACATCCGGCATTCCGAGGAGGAGTGCCACTTTGTGCGTCTGATCCTGAGTTCCGACCCGCTGCAGCGCATCATGGATGCCCGCGAATTCTACGACTCGCTGCGCGATCGCATCGGACCGGACTTTTCCATGATCCTGATCAGCTACGAGGCCGACTACGCTGACAACGGCGGCGATCAGCGCATCAAGGAGTACCACGGCTCCTTCATTATCCTGCACCCGGTCACACCTGGACACTTCGATGAGCTGGAGCAGGTGCTCGACCGCACCGAGGAGATCGGCGAGGAGATTATGGGGGCCGCCCTGGTGCGCATCAACAAGGACTTCACGCTGCCCAAAAAGCACATGACCGTCAACGGCATCACCAACGAGCGCATCGGCCCGGTGGGCGAGGACTTCCACGGCACCAAGTTCAATTTCTTCTTCACCAGGGGCGCGAACCCGGCCCTGCACTACAAACAAGACAAATTTATTCTCTAGATGGCACGTTTCGCAAGACTCGAGATCAGCAACTTCGGCGGGGTAATCCCGCACGACACCTACATCGAGCTCACCATCAAAGGGCAGCTGGTGTACTTTACCTCCGCCACGATCTCCCAGGCGAGTGGCAACCAGAACCTTTTTGCCCAGCAGACCAGCGGCCAGTTCGGCCCGCCCGTAGCGGCCAATTTCTCCAGCCTGGTCACCGCCCTGCAGGGCTATCTGCAGGCGGCTGGTATCACGGACTACGAGGTGGGCGGCACCTACACGACCGACAGCTTTGTGGTCTCCCTGAAGGCCACCGCCTACAGCGATGCCCTGAACTTCGGCCCCTGCCAGGTGGTGGGGCACAGCGCCACCGGCGTTGCGGTGAAGGCCACCAACGACAACCCGCCCTCCGGAAACGGCAACGTCAGCCAGGTGCTCTGCTTCAGCGGTTCCACTGGCAGCATCCTGCTCGACATCTCCGGAGGCCAGGCTCCCTACGCATTCCAGTGGAGCAACGGGGCCACCACCAAAGATGTGAGTGCCCTGCCTGCCGGGCAGTACTCAGTAAAAGTAACCGACAGCGCCAGGCCACAGCCGCTCGACCCGAGCCTGCCGGAGGACAGTCCCTACCAGGCTTTCTCGGAGGATCATCCCGGCGTGCTGGAGCTCACCTTCCTGGTGGGCCAGAACGCGGAGATCATCGTCACCGGCTCGGTGGGCAACAACGCCATCCTGCTGGAGGTGAGTGGTGGCACTGCGCCATACGCCTTCCTCTGGAGCGACGGCGTGACCACCAAAGACCGGCTGGAAGTGACTCCCGGCACCTACGCCTGCACCATCACCGATGCGCTGGGCTGCAGCAAGCAGGTGTCTTTCACCATCGTGGAGGAGCACTTCTACTTTTCCAAGAACCCGGTGCTCCTGCGCCTGCAGGCCGAGAGCCCCGAGACCAAGCCCTTCCTGCGCTTCGTGTGCGAAGTGTGGGTGGAGCCCGCGTATCTTTCCGGCGAGTTTATCCTGGCCACCCCGGAGCCTTTCGAGCACCCGGCCGAGGCCGATGGCGGCACCGAGTTCGACGTGTCCGAGATCCTCGACGCTTTTGTGGAGCCGCACCTGCCGGACTTCAACCAGGCGGAGGTGAAGCGGGCCGACAAAGCCTTCAAGCGCTTTTACCTGCGTTACCGCGAGGTGTACGGCGACCCGGTGACACTATCGCCGGTGGTGGTGCAGGACAACCGCTACGTGCTCTGCGGCGGCCTGGAGGCGCTGGAGTACTATGCCCAGACTTACAGTGCCTTTAAAGCTGGCGTGAAGCCTTTCTTTACCTGGGAGCCGACCACCAGGCGCGTGTTCACCGCCCAGCCCGAGTTCCTCTACTTCATGCCCGATGATTTCAGCCTGACGGATTTCCGGGTGCGCGTGCGCGTGACCTTCACCGACTCCAGCTCCTACACCTACACGGCTTTTACCCAAGCCGGAATAAAACGCTTTGAGCTCTGGTGCATCCCGGTGGGTCACGACCAGCTGGGCCTGGCGGCGCTGCAGCCGGGCAAGACAGTGCGCAGCTGGCAGGTTTGGGTGATCGATGAGATGAACCGCTCCCTCTCCGAGATCAGGACATTTGTGCTCAATACCAAAAACTACCTGCACACGCGCTTTGTGCTGTTCGCCAACTCCGTGGGCGGCTACAACACGCTGGCAGCCACCGGCCGGGGCAAGTACTCCCTCGATGCCGATGCGCAGCTGGTGGAGCGCAGGCTGCCGCGAAATGGCATGGAAGGAGACTCTACGGTGATCAGTAAGTTCGGAAAACCCACGCTGCAGCTGAGCACCGGCGAGAAGAGCCGGGAGGAAATGCACGCCCTGCAGGATTTCCTGATCTCGGAGGACGTGCAGTTCATCGGACCCGGCCGCTACATCCCGGCCCGCCTGGGCGACAGGTCGGTGGTGATCTCGGACGATGAGAACCGGACCCCGGCCTTCGAGTTTGACCTGGTGCTGCCGAAACGTTACCGCTACACCCCGGTGCTCACGCCGGAGGGCTTCTCACCTTATTTAACCGAGGAGTCATGATTGCTTTCAGAATAAATGGGGAGGAGCTGGACATGGATCCGCTCACTTCGGTTCAGGTGGAGTACTTCAGCTCCCTGTTCCAGTTCGATCGCATACCTAGCATTTACACGCTGCCGGCCACGCTGGCCTGGAGCAAAAAGAACCGCCGCCTGCTGGGCTTTCCAGGGCACCTCTCGGTCAGGAGTTACCGCAAGGAGCCCTACGACTGCCAGCTCTACCTGGACAATCTCTGGCGGGTGGGCAAGCTCTATGTGCTCTCCGCCGACGCCAAGGGCATCAGCGTCAACTTCCAGTCCGATGTGGGCGACATTTCGGCCCGGCTCAAGCAGGACAACCTGCGGGAGCTGGACCTGGGCACCGACGAGCAGGTGAGCGAAGTGCGGGAGATCTACCCGGCCTCGAACTATGCGCTGTTCCCGCTCCATAACCCCGGCTTCCTGAAGGAAGGCGCTAGCTACCTGGCCTACCTCAACTACTATGACGGCGAGTTTAAGACAGGCTACCTCCGGGTGCCCTTCCCTTACCTGGTGCACGTGCTGCGGCGCGTGCTGGCCCATTACGGCTACCGCATCACCGGCCCCTGGATCGAGGCCGAGGAGACGCGCCGCCTGGTGATCTACAACACGCAGTCGCTCGCGGAGGGGGACCAGGTGCAGCACAGCCTGCATGTGCCCGAGATGAAGGTGGCTGATTTCCTGAAGGCTATCCGCGCCGCCTTCGGGCTGGGCTTTAACTTCAACACCACCAAAAAGGAGCTGGAGATCGTGCGCCTGCGCGACGTGCTCTCTTCCGGCACCTACGTGGACTGGCGCAAACGCAACCTGAAGGTGACCAAATGGGAGGCCAAAGCCCGGCAGGGTTTTATGCTGGAGCTGAGTCCCGACGAGGGCGATGAGCTGCCTCCCGCTGACAGCCAGCAGCTGCAGGTGGGGGCCGGGCAGGACCCGATCTCCCTGGGCCTGGGCTCCCTGCCGGTGGCCCAGGAGCTGCTGCGCTGGCTCATGCCCCAGGCCAGCCAGGAGGGCGACACCGGCAAGTTCAGCCTCCGCCTGCTCTCTTACCGGGGCCTCCAGCCTGACACGGGCGACGTGCCTTACCCGCAGGCGCTGCCGGTCCTGCTGCCTGATCTCTACGAGCAGAGCCACCGCCACTGGCTGGACTTTCTTCTGGAAACCGAGACGGTGGAGGCCGAGATCGAGCTGAGCCTGACGGACCTGCGCACCCTGCGCCAGGATCGGAAAGTGCTCGTGCACGACGGGCAGAGTACCGTGATGGCGCTCTGGGAGAAGATCAGCGTGCAGGTCAGCCCGCTCAGGGGCGTGCAAGTGGCTAAAGTCACATTACTGAAGACCAGGTACTGATGGAGCAGCAGACCAAGCGCCAGCTGGCAGAGGAGTGGCTCAAGTATGCCGTCCAGAACTGGCAGAGCAACCTGAAAAGGATGCGCATCAAAAGCTCCGGCGACCTCTACAACAGCTTTAAAACGCAGATCATCGAGCAGGCCGGGGGCGACAAAATCAAGATCACCATCGCCTACGCATGGTATGGCCAGATGGTCGACATGGGCGTGGGCAAGGGCACCAAATACGGCGATGTAAAAGATTCTACCGAATCAAGAAAACTCATCGGCAAAATGCGCGGCAACGCCCGCAGGCCGAAGAAATGGTGGTCCAACCGGCGCGACGCCATCGGCTACCAGGCCTTCAAACTCACCCTGCTCATGTCAGGCTACAAGGCCCAGGAGGCCACCGAAAAAATTAAAGGAAGTATTGACCAAAATTTCACCATCACCTATTAATGGCCCAGAATAAAGAACAACGGGAGATCGAGATCGTCCTGAATGGCTCCAAGGTAAACGCCTCCCTCAAAGAGATGGGCGCTTCTGCCGCACTCATGAACGCCCAGCTCCGGAAGATGGCAACCGACGATCCTGGAAGGAAGAAGCTGGCGGAGGACTACACTGCCCTGCGTGGCCGCATCACGGAAGTAAGAAACGAACTCTACGGCGTGGAGAAAGCCTCCCTGGCCGCCAAGCTGGGCCTCAACGACATGGGCGGCATCATGAAGACGGTACTCGGCACGGCCGGTGGCTTCATGCTGGCCGGTGGCGTGGAGGGCATGCTCACCGGCGTGATCGGCTGGTTTTCCGGAGCCTCCGACGCGGCCAAGGAGTTTGAGAAATCCGTCAGCAGCCTGGAATCCCTGACAGGAGCCTCTGAGCAGGACCTGGAGTACTACAAGGAGCAGGCGGCCCTGATCGGAGAGACCAGCACCCTTTCCGGGGCGCAGGCGGTGGAGGCATTTAAACTGATTGGTTCTGCGAAACCTGATTTGCTGGAAACGAAAGAAGCACTGGCAGCGGTGACGGCGGAGGCCGTGGTGCTGGCCGAGGCGGCAGAGACCGATCTGCCCGCTGCAGCCCAGGCGATGACCGGTGCGCTGAACCAGTTCCAGTTGCCGGCAGAGGACGCCAGCCGGGTGATCAATGCCCTGGCGGCCGGTTCGAAAGCCGGAGCGGCCAACATTCCAGAGATCTCCGACTCCATTGACAAGTTCGGTACTGCCGCCGCCGCTTTCAACGTCACGTTTGAAGAATCAGTGGGCCTGGTGGAGACCCTGGCCGAGTATAACATGAAAGGAGCCGAGTCCGGCACCGCGCTCCGGAATGTGCTGAGCAAGATGGCCAGCGCCAAAGCCCTGCCAGCCTCCGCGCTGGAGGAGCTGGAGAAGTTCAGCGTGGACATCGAGGTGATCTCCGACAAGAGCATCCCGATGAATGAGCGACTGCGCGAGTTCTCGAAGATCTCCGGAGATGCCACTGCCCTGACAAAGGTGTTCGGAGCGGAGAACCAGATCGCCGGAGGCATTATCTTGGGCAACGTCGACAAGTTCGAGAAGCTGACCGAGGCCGTGACCGGCACCAACACCGCCTATGAGCAGCAGGCCATCAATACCGACAACCTGGAGGGAGACACCAAGGCGCTGGACTCAGTGGTGGAGTCCTATGCCATCACCATCGGCAGCAAGCTCAACGTGGCCAAGCGGGCCGGGGTGCAACTGCTCACGCAGTTCCTGCTTATTCTGAAAGAGACGCCTCGGTTCATCAAGGAGAATCAGGATCTGTTCTATATGTTGGGGATTGCCATAGTAGCATTGAATGCTGCCAACATCAAGACCGCTGCCTCTACGCTGTATCACAATGCCGTGGAGAAGGGAAGGGCCATCGCCACCAGAACCAGCGCCGCCGCCCAGTGGCTCCTGAATGCCGCTATGACTGCCAACCCGATCGGGCTGGTTGTCGGGGCTGTCGCTGCCCTGGTCGGTGGTTTTATCCTGCTCTACAACCGCTCGGAGGCGGTACGAGGCGGCATGGCAGGTCTGGGCAGGGCCTTCATGGAGATCCTCAGCATCGCCGGTGACATTGCCCTGTTCCTGATGAACCCAATCAAAAACGCAGGCAAGATAGCCGAGATCATGAACTCCGGGGAGCGCCTTGGCAAAGCCTTCTCTGATGGCTACAATGATAAAATAGCCTCTGAGAAGGTGGAGGCTGAGAAGAAGGAGGCCGTGGAGCATGAGAAGAAAAAGCAGGAGGCAGAGAAAAAAGGAGAAGAGGTGGGGGCCGCCACCAATAAAGGCGATGAAAAAGCGAAGAAGGAGCGACTGAAGAAAGAAAAAGAGCACCAGGACAAGCTGAATAAAGCCCGCGAGGAATATGCCAGGGCTTCTGAAAAGTCGGAGCTGGAGCTGGCCAAGCTGAAGGTGGAGATCATGGGTAAAGGTATTGATCAGACGCTGGCCAAACTCAAGCTCCACCACGACCAGGAGATGGCCGAGCTGGAGAAGCAAAAGCAGGCCACCCTGGCCAACATTGCCACCACCGAGGAGGAGAAACAAACCTTGCTGGAGAATTACCGCCAGCAGCAGGAACTCCGGGAGCAGGAGTACCAGGAGCAGGTGCGCGTGGCCAAAGCGGAAGAGGAACAACGCAAGCGGGAGGAGGATCTGACCAAGCTGGAGGAAGAGGAGCAGCTCCGAATGGAGCGCCTGCAGAACCAGTTCCTGACCACCCTGACGGCGGAGTTCGATCAGGAGCAGGCCCGCCTGGAGCTGCAGAAAAGTTTCCTGCAGCAGCGACTCGCCATCCTGGAGGAGGCCGGTCTGGGAGAAACCACCCAGGCGCTCAAGTTCAAGAACGCGATGCTGAAGATCGATAAGGACCTGGCGGATGGTAAGACCCGGAATGCCGAGCGAACGGCCAAGGCAAAGAAGGAGATTGAAACCATCATCATGAGCAATGCTATGGAGTCGTTTAAAATGGGCATAGAGCTGCTCGGTAAGGAGACGCAGGCCAGAGGTGTGGCCATGGCCGCCTTCAAGTCTTTCTCCCTCGGAAAGATTGGGGTGGATGTAGTGGAGGAGATCCAGGCCATCTGGAAGACAGCCAACCAGAACCCGCTCAATGCCATCGTACCTGGTGCCGGTACTGCCATCGCCGTCGTGAAAACAGCGGCAGCTGTAGGCAGGGCCGCAGGTGCCGCCAAGCAGATCCACGCCCAGCAGTTCGCCAAGGGTGGTATGACCAAAGGCGGCAAGACTATTCCGATGGTGGAAGTGAACGGCATGTGGGAGATGCTCAGTGGCCACTCCGGTGGCTCGATCGGCGCCTTCGCCAACGGCGGCTGGGTGAACGATGCGCAGTTGGGCCTGATCGGGGAGGCTGGCCGGGAGCTGGTGATCCCGAACTGGATGGTGGAGTCTCCCAAGTATGCCAACCTGGTGGGCTACCTGGAGGCCGAGCGCCAGAAGGGCGTGAAAGCCTTTGCCGGTGGCGGCATGACGGTGGATGCTGCCAGCCCGGTACCAGTGCCGGCAGATGAGAACAGGCCCCTGAGCAAGTTTGAACAACAGCTGCTCCAGGAGGTTCGTGAGTTGAAAGAGGAGGTATTTACCTGGCCACGCCAGCTGGAGGTGCACAACAACGTAGGTGACACCAGAGATAAAATGAAACAGCTAAACGACCTGGAAGAAAAAGCTTTTGGGTAATTTTTGTATCTTTGACTATCCGAAACGGAAGCTCTCCTGAGGGGTCAGGTTTGCCAGGGATAGGATGTTGAGGTTTAACTCAAGGAAGGAGCGGACACCAGTTGTTCGCTCTTTTTATTTCCGGAAAAATCAACTGATAACTTGAAAAATGGTGCCCAATTTGGTGCCCATAAAAGCAAAAAGCCCCTTCAGATGCATCTGAAGGGGCTTTTTGTGATCCCGTTTGGATTCGAACCAAAGACCTACTGCTTAGAAGGCAGTTGCTCTATCCAGCTGAGCTACGAGACCATTGTTGTCCGGAAGGTAGAACTTCCTTTAAACGAAAAATTTCGGAATTACTTCCGAAATTTTCTTGTCGGGGTGGCAGGATTCGAACCTACGACCTCCACATCCCAAATGTGGCGCGATACCGGGCTACGCTACACCCCGAACTATGCTTTCAACTCCGGTAAGCAACGATGATGTGTCGCTGTTAATGTTGAACGCGGTGCAAAAGTAAGAGAAGAATTTTAATAACCAAAATTTATTTTTAAAATCTTTTCTTGCGGAGGGGGGGGGATTCGAACCCCCGGTACCCTTACGAGTACGGCAGTTTAGCAAACTGCTGGTTTCAGCCACTCACCCACCTCTCCGAGGCCCTTTCTGCTAAAGGGTATGCAAACTTACAACAATCTCCACGAAACGCAATAGCTTTTATAAAAAAATAGTTCCCTAAACAGCGCTTTTAAGCTTTCTGCACAGCTCCGGCTATACTAACTGATTGATACTATTTATCTTCCCTTTTTTCTGCGTCAGCCTATTTTAAAAAAAATATTTTTTCAGCTGGAGTTGCTTACCCCTGAAGCAGCACGGGAAGCCCGCTTTTACCTGCAGAAGCCCAATTTTCAGCAAAATAAAATTATAGGCTTGTTTTAGTATCTTTGTTGCTGAAAAAGAAGTTTTATTGTATCCATGACCTGGTACCAGACCATTACGTTTCTAGAGCTATTGTTTGGCGCAATTTTCGTAGGCGTTTATATCGGGTATCTGGTTCGGGTACGAAAGGTGGCCTTGTTTTTTAAGCAGCGCCCGCATATCGTATGGTTCAAGTTTGTGCTCCGCCACGTATATGCCCTCCTGCTAGTTGTTGCCATCTTGGGGCCATCGTTTGGGGCCATGAAAAAAGAGATCAAAACCATTGGTAAAGACCTTTACATCGCCATCGATCTCTCTGACTCTATGAATGCCACCGACGTGCAGCCGTCGCGCATCGAGAAAGCCCGTCACGAGATGCAGCGTTTGATTACACGGTTCAACTCAGACAAGATCGGCCTTATCGTTTTTTCTTCGGAGGCTTACCTCCATACCCCTTTAACCTACGACCAGGAAGCCCTACAACTCTATACCCGTACCCTGCGCACGAGCCTGCTTCCGGCCTCCGGCACCGATTACACGCCTGTACTGCAGCTGGCGCTGGAAAAATTCTCGCAGAACCAGTCAGCAGAGGCGGAGGAGCAGAAGGCGCGGGTGCTGGTGCTGATCAGCGATGGGGAGGATTTTGGAGAAAACCGCCAGCGGCTGATCGATCAGCTGCGCGAGCAGAATGTGCGTGTGTTTACCCTGGGCATTGGCACACCGGAAGGAGGACGTATTTTAACGCCCGAAGGATTCCGGAAAGACAAGTCGGGGCAGGTTATCTTTACCAGACTGAATCCGGAAACGCTGCTGCAACTCGCCGAACAGACAGACGGTGAATACTTTGAAGTGAACGACCGCGTTAGCGAAGTAAACCGGCTCATCAGCAGCATCAACAGCATAGAAGGCGAACTGCGCGAAAGCAAGACTGTAGACGTTACGGCCAATAAATACATTTACCCGCTCGCACTGGCGTTTTTCCTTATTCTGCTCGATGTGCTGATTCCTGTAAAACTGATTCGGATATGAAGGCATTTTTCGTGATCCTGTTTTTAGTAAGCCTGTTCGGAGGTGGCATCAGAACCATTTCGCAGATAAACCGCTTTGCCAGAGAGGCTGCGCTGGCCTACCAGCAGCAGGACTATGCCACTGCCATAGCCTCTTACGAGTACCTCCTGAACGAGCTGGATGTGCAGGACGACCAGATAAGCCTGAACCTGGCCCATGCCTATTATAAAGCAGGTTTGCTGGAGCAGTCGCTGCAACAGTACCAGCAACTGGCCAGCCACCCGTTCCAGCACATCAGAGCTGTGGCCGCGTTGCAGTCGGGTAATATTGCAGCTGAAAGGAAAAAGTATAAGCAGGCGCTCCAGTTCTACAAAAGGGCCCTTGTGGCAGAACCGGGTAACGATAATGCCCGCTTCAACTATGAGCTGCTAAAGAAGTACCTGGCGCTTCACCCGGAAATAGAAGAGGCAGAAGCAGTGGATGCTGCACCGGAGGAAGAGGAACCAGGCAGCTCTGAGGTACCGCCGCCAACAGAAGAGGATCAGACGCTCCGGCCAAAAATGAGGCCCGATAGCCAGGGCACCGAACAGCAGGAGATAGAAACGGAGGAGAGAGCCGAGGAAGGCACGCCCGAAAACCGCAAACAATCAGGCGAACCAACAGACCAGATGGACGATCGGAGCGAGGACAACAGGTCTAAAGAGAAAGAGCAGGAGGCCGGGCAGGAGGCTGGTAACACAGAAGGCCTGCGTACCGAGACCAACCCGGATCAGGCGCAGAGCAACAAGAGCGCCAGCGCCGAGACGGCTTCGGAAGAGGACCCCCGTGCCCAAACCAGCCGTAACCGCCTGCGACAGATGAACATCAGCCCCGAAAAAGCCCGGATGCTGCTCAATGCCATGCAAAGCGCTGAGTTGCAATACATCCAGCAGCTACCCAAAAAAGCCACCAAAAAGCCAGACAGCTCCAAACCGGACTGGTAAGCATTTTAATTGTTAGATTGGTGAATTGTTAAATTGTTTGATGGTTGAATTGTAAGCCGGATCACAAATTTGACAGTATGGTAGGAATCTTGTGAACGGGAAGCGCAAAACAAGGTACATCCTGCAGATCCTTGGGTAGGGAGCCTTTTAACACGCATACAAAAGTTCAGCCCTTGCTGATCATAACCCCATCAACAGCAGCAGCAGCAGCAGCTCCGGAGGGGCAAAATCATTAGAATAATTAGGAATCAGGTTAATCAGGAAAATCCTTTCCTCAAGGTTCAGACAAACAGCAGAAGCAGCAGCAGCGCCTCCGAAGGTCCATTTTCATTAGAATAATTCAGGTCTACGCTATTCTGAACATACTCAAATCCTGTAAATTTTGATTCAAACAAAAAACAACAGTAACTAAAAACGGCTGGCAGAGGAAAGAATCCCCTTGCCAGCCGTTTTTAGTTACTGCTAATGGCTTTGCTACACTTCCTCAGCGATTGGCTTTGCCCGGGAAGAGGTAAACACGTAGCGGAAGTCGAATAAACGCTTTGTCCTCAGCAGTTGCTCGTTCTCCTTAAACTCCGGCCAACTGGTGAGCAGCACGAGCTCGTCGGCCTGTTCCACCACCTGATCCAGCGAGTCTACATACGAGATCGGCAGGTTGTAATGAGTCTTGAACACCTCGTTGGCCATCGGGTCGTAAGCTACAATATTAGTAAAGCCCTTCTCCAGCAGCTTCTCAATAATGTACTTGCTCGGCGTAAAACGCACGTCGTCAGAGTTGCTCTTGAACGAGAGGCCCAGTATGCCAATGGTGCTGTCTTTAGAGGCGACACGGGCTATCTTCTCCGCCATGTGCTCTTTTATCTCTTCGTTTATCTGCAGGTTGGCGTCCAGAATCCGGGCTTTAAAACCGTTTTCCTGCGCAATACTGCTCAGAGCGGCAGTGTCTTTAGGCAGGCAGTAGCCACCGTAGCCGCAGCCCGGATACACGTAGCTCGACATAGCTGCCGGCTGACCGTGCCAGCGCTTGTCCTCGTGCAGGATCTTGAAGGCTCTGGCCACATCGATGTCGCCAATATGATCGGCGGCCATGGCCATCTCGTTCGAGAAACTGATGAGCGTAGACAGCAGCGTGTTGGAGAGGTACTTGATGAACTCTGCCGAGTTGTAGTTTACGTAGTGGATAGGAGCCTTAAACGGCTGATAAATCTCGTTGAGTATGTCCTTGCTCTGCTCGTCTTCCACACCGATCACCACGCGGTCGGGGTTCATGAAATCGTCCCAGGCGTAGCCTTCGCGCAAAAACTCCGGGTTTGAGGCCAGCCCAATAGGTTTGTTATACTCGTTGTTGAGCTGCTCCACATAGGGCTTCACCTTTTTGGAAACGGTAGAAGGCGGCACGGTAGACTTAGTCACTATTACTTTAAAAGTGCCGTCGCTTGCCTGGAACACGTTCTTTACGGCCTCCAGCAGGTAAGCCAGGTCTGCGCTGCCGTCGGCGCTACCAGGGGTGCCCACACAAATAATGATGGCCTTGCTGTTGTTGACAGCTTCCTCCAGCGAAGCGTCTACTATAAAGCTTTTGCCCAGTTCGTCGCGCAGCGCCTCGTCGAGGTGCGGCTCGTAAAACGGCACTTCGTAATTCTTTATTTTTTCGAGCTTCTCAGCGTTTACGTCTACGCCGTACACCTTGAAGCCTTTTTTACTGAAGCCTAATGCTGTTGTAAGACCTACAAATCCTAATCCTAATACTGTGATCATTGTAGCTTTCCGTTAAAAGTGTGTAAAAATTCCAAATACCTTCTGATGCCTTCTTCTACCGAAACTCTTGGCTTGTAATCCAGTATTTCTCTGGCTTTGCTGATGTTGGGGCAGCGCCTGTTCGGGTTGTCGGTCAGGTATTGCTCATCGGCTGATTTGCTGAACCTGATCTCGCCCTGGTAGTCGAATATGGCTTTGCCCTGGCGGTTAAAGATCTCGGCAAACTCCCGCACCGAGAGCTCCGGCTTGTCCATGCCGATGTTGAACACATCGAACTTGCCGTGCAGCAGCACCTTCAGGTAACCGGTAATGGCATCGGAGATGTAGCAGAACGTGCGGGTAGGAGTGCCATCAGACAGGATTTCGAGGTCGCGGCCTTCTACCACCGCTTTGGCGAAGTCGGCTGGCAGGCGCTTGTCGTTTATGTTCATGCCGGGACCATAGTTGTTGAATGGCCGGGCAATGCCGATGGTCATGTTGTGCTTCTCGGAGAAGAGGTAGCAAAGGGTCTCGCCGAAGCGCTTGGCCTCGTCGTAGCAGGCGCGGGGGCCGATGCTGGCCACATTGCCTCTGTAATCTTCGCTGGTCGGGATAAACTCCGGAAACGGATCGCCATAGATCTCGCTGCTCGAAAAGAACAGGAAGCCTTTCAGCCGCTTCTCGGCATAAAAATCGAGCAGGCGGCGCAGGCCGGTGATGTTGGCGTCTACGGTCTCGATCGGGTGCTGACGGTAGAAGGTTGGGGAGGCGATAGACGCCATGTGGATCACGATGTCTGCTTCTGCGGCGCCAGGTATATCGGCTACATTATCGGTGATCACGTTAAAATACTTCAGCTCCACCTTGCCCTGGTTGTTCTCCACCAGCGTGTCGAGCCAGTCTTTGGTGCCGGTCAGGAAATTGTCGAGCCCGATAATGCGCTTCAATTGCAGCTCTTCGGCATAATGCGCGAAGAAGTGCATAAAGTAATAGCCCAGAAAGCCTCCGCAGCCGGTAATAAGTATGGTTGAATTCCGCAGCTTGTCCTTTTCCTGCTCTGATAGCCCTTCGTAAATGGCCACCATGTCCTCCTGCAGAATCCGGTTCACTGCCTTCGTCTCAATAGTATCGCTTGTCATTTTTGTATTGCTGGTTGTTTTGTTTGTTGTTACTTGTTGTTTGCTTATTGTTGATTGCTGGGTGTTTATTGTGGCTCCATCAGCGTAGTTCAGAAGGTTTTATCTGAATTAATCTAATCAAAACGGCCCTCCAGAGGTTTCTGTGCTTGTTGGTGCTGCTCATCAGAAACGGACAAAATCCTGCTTCGACTGATGTTTAACAACCAACAACCAAATCAAGCCATCGCTGATTTTTCCTGCAGCTCCGGGAAGAACATGCTCACCTGCTCTCGGTACAGGCGCATCACCTGGGTGTCTTCCTGCAGTTCCACATCATCGAAGGTAATGGGTTCATCGCGCTTGATGTCACGTTTCAGAACGGCTCCCTCTGCCAGCCCGATCGGCAGCAAGTTCTCTTTTCGTGCTGTCACAGAATTTTCGCACTGGCCGTAGGTGTCGTAGCCACCCAGTCCGTCGAGCTGCTTACCTGCTTTCAGGTCGGTTTTAGCCAGTGTTATTACGTCTACCACAGGTCCTGCAATAGGTGCCATGATCACATCGTTAAAAACCACCATCTTGCCAATGGAATGCGGAATCTCGAAATAGCACAGGTGGTAAGGCGTGTAGAAACTGTACAGCGGCCCTTTGCCGAGCTTGCCATACTCTAGGTATTTCTTCGTCATGGGGTCGTCGGCGGTGGCATATACGAATACGCCTGGTCCGGGTTTAGGTCCTACCACATAATCTACAATTCCTCCCAGGCGCTTCAGCTCCTCCACATCATACATAGAGGTCATATCGTCTATGTGCCCATCGTAATTGATGCCGATCATGCCGCGCTTGGCCACGCCCATGCCGGTGGCGTTGGCCACACAGGCCTGCTCAAACGAGATCTTGGTGCCATCTGCAAACGACGTCACCATTTCAGGCGTCATGTCCCAGGTGGCGGCAAAGCCGGCCTGCGTGGTGGGGTTGCGGTAGTAGTCCTGCAGCCCTTTTATGTTGCCGCAGAGCAGCGGAGTTAGCCCGATGCTTTTCACGAAGCGCACCAGGTTCATGATCACGCCCGGCTGGTCGCCGTCGGCACCGCTTATCAGCACACCTGCTTTGTCGGCGTACACTTTCAGGATTGGCCCGATGGTGGCGTCTACCTCGGCATTAAAGAGCAGCACATGCTTTTTATTTTCGATGGCCTTCATAATCACCCGGGTGGAGTAGTGGATGGTGCCGGTCATCTCCACAATAATGTCGATGCCTTCAGCCTCACAAACCAGGTCGGGATTATCTGTCACGGCAAAGCCGCCGGCCGAGAGGCATTTCTGCAGCGCAGCGGCATCGTTGCAAACCTCGGCCTGGGTGCCGGTGTAGGCATACACATCGAGTGCCTTGCTAACAGTTCTGTTGGCAATGGCGGCAATCTCCATCCCTGGCGTGTAGCGCATGACCTGGTTTACAACGCCTTTTGCCATAACGCCGGCCCCAATAATGCCTACGCGAATAGGGTTGCCTGCCTGCTCGCGTTCCTGTAAGTATTTATCTAGTATTATCATGTAAAAATTGATTTTTTAACGCGACTTTCGCTATTCATTAAAGCTGGTCGCCAGTGCTGGTGGTAAGTTAAAGCAAGTACGCGGTTCTAATTTATTGGAGCCTTCCGTAAGGTATATTCAGTTTCAGGCAAAAAAGATTTCTGATGAAAGCTGCTAAGTAGTGCATACTACATCCGGTTCCGAACTGCAGGCGCTGCAGCAACAAGAATATTACGTCTTTGCATTTTAAGGTATAAATTAAGCTTTTAAAATATATTTTAATTTGCATACGGCAATATGAAATTTCCGGATGAACCATTTGGTGGAAAAGGGACGGTTTTGTAAGAAAAGCAGTGCCAAGCTGGTCTGGTTGACAAGGGCAGCAGGCTGGAAAGGCAGAAGAGACGATGCTACTATATATCCTCGAATGACTATCTGACAGCCTCAACATGCAAAAACGACCCAGGGCGTATGCGCCGGAGACCACTGGAACAGATGGCGCATAAGTTAGTGAGAAGGCCGCAGAAGTGAAGTAAGTCCTGGTTTTAAGCGTATTCATTGGCTCAGAGAGCAATTATTATGGATATTTGCCTGCGGAAGCCAGTATGTCTGGATACTGAAATGCTGCCTCTGCCGGATGAACATGATTTTGGTACTGCTTCTTAATAGTGTTATTAGCCAGCAAAAGGTGCCTTCCTAAATTAGGCTGCCAGGCTCTAAGCACTTTTGGTGAATATGGTTGGTTGTACGGAAGTAATGAAAAACCGTTATACTTTATTATGGAGTATTTATACTAATAAATTGCACTTAGTAAAGAATTATTTCCAGCTTCTAATTCTTTATTCTACAATTGGAAAGAAAAGGAACATATTCGAAAAATTACAAAATTGTAAGCGCCTGAAAATCAGCGTATCTACATGGGGTCCTTGTTTTTTCAAAGTTCCCTTTTCTGAAAAAAATACTGAAACCAGGGGGTGAGTAATACCACCTGGGCAATTGCCGGTAATGTGACTTGTGTTATTCAGGTTGTTGAACCGAGTGGCAGGCGCCGGCACGGAAATTTCGGATATATAACGGATTTGTGTTATTTACACTCAATGTCATGGCCTGCCAGGTGGTAGGCCATGGCATTTTGGCCAACAGAACAAGAGATGCAAACAGAAAACCATTACAGGCAGCTGGAAAAATTGTTTCTTTCAGCAAATATCCAAGAGTTTTATAGCGGCAGCACCATCAGGGTAAGCCGGGAGCGGGCTGAGATCATGCTGCCCACAGATCAGAAGTTCTATCATGGGGCTGCAGCGGTGCATGGTTCTGTCTATTTTAAGCTGCTCGACGATGCCGCTTGGTTTGCTGCAGCCTCCGTGGTGCGGGATTATTTTATCGTGACCAGCTCTTTTCAGATAAACCTGCTACGTCCTGTGCATACTGGCCTGTTAAAGGCGGAGGGGGTGGTGCGCTCCGCCTCCAGGCAGTTGATAGTAGCAGAAGCGGTTTTGTATAATGAAAAGGGGAAAGAAGTGGCCTTCGGAACAGGCCAGTTCGTGCGCACCAACCAACTTATGACAACGCTCGAAGGCTACAGCATCGGGTAAAGGATTACGTTAGTGGGGTTGAAAGTAAAGAGGGAGGCTGCCTGACGCAACCTCCCTCTTTACCAGGCACCGGATAGTTGATGTTTCAGGTGCTTAAATAGGAGCGCAATGTTTCATGCTCTGAGTTCCTGTTCCATTTCAGAACAGGATGTGGTGTTATGTTAAGCCACGGCTTGCTGCAGCAGGATTTCCCGCACCTCGGGTTTCATGTACATCGGCAGGTTGTAGTTGAGTTCATCATACAGCTTTCTGGCCTTCACATGCAAAGCAAAACTGTCGAAAGTAGCTCTGAAAGCGTGGAAGGTGGCTCCTTCTACAATGCCGTGCTCCCCTTTTAGCCGGAGCGCCTCCACCAACGCATCGTCCTCTACGGTAAAAGTGAGCTTGGCCAGCCCGCCTTTCATAAAAATACACTTCAAAGAGTTTCCATAGTCTTCGATCAGCAGGACATCACCCATTGCCAGCCCTTTGCGTAGTTGCTCTAATTCCTTCATTTTCAATTTAATTTTTTAAATTCAGTCGCTCATAATGCCCTCCGTGCAGGCAAGCTGCACAGCAGTGCATG
The DNA here is from genome assembly GCF_014332515.1 of Pontibacter beigongshangensis. Lineage (GTDB taxonomy): Bacteria > Bacteroidota > Bacteroidia > Cytophagales > Hymenobacteraceae > Pontibacter > Pontibacter beigongshangensis. Next base: position 148,449 of record NZ_VFSD01000003.1, read on the forward strand.
CCTTTTTAAAAGCTGTTTCTCAGGTCTTTAAGAGGAGTTCTATATGATATTTCAGTATTCATAGGGAATTAGAAACGGCACAATTAATTTCGCGGGTGTGTCTGAATTGTGCCATAGCCAAGCGGAGTGGTTTCACAACTACTCTCTCGTATTACTTATACTGTTTTAAGTTTGGGTATGTTTCGGTTAGTTATTGTTTTATTTTCATTTTTCTTCTCTACCTAACGGGGCAGCAACTGGCTTATTAGCTATGTGTTTGAGTGCTAATGTTTTTGAAAGATCTGGTGCAGAAAAAGATTCTCAAATATTTTTTCAGCAGAAATAAAGGTGCAAATGACACTTGCAGGCTTTCAAATGCCGCTTCCCAACCTTTTCCGGATTTGCATCAGGCAGCTTTTCAGCTAGCTTTGGGATAAAGTTGACGAGAAGCCTCGTCAGGGAGCGAAAGCGCTTTTTTCTCCCCGGCTTCTGACGAGCATGAGCCTTTTCTTAAATTCAGTGCAATTTCAGGGTGAAGGCTGCAAAGCAGGGCCGTGCCAGGAAAATACAATTGACGCAGACATAACACCAGCCAGATTTTTCCTTCAGCAGATACTCTATTTGCTAAATACATTCAAGTCGCAACCGTGGCATGTGAGCCGAGGCGGCAGCAGCAGCAGCAGAAGAAGAAGAGGCCTCCGGAGGGCAGTTTTTATTAGCATAATTGCGGCATCCGAGCCGCAGCAGGCAAGGCGGCAATGCCCTTTAGAACTACCCTAAGTGGCATGGTGTGCGGGCGATGCACCAAGAAGCGGAACCGAAACTCAGAAAGTCCTGCTGCGTTAAGAAAGAGGTCCGGAAACCACTCTTCACAGAACAGAGCCTGCAGGTCTGATTATCTGCTTAATAAGCGATTTCGGGCGGTGTGTCTCTTGTTCTGGCTTACATACGTTTGTAATTATGAAGCAATCCTGATACTTTCACTCAACAAAATTTACCTGAATTTCTATGCAAGTAAAAGAAGTATACATCGTATCGGCTGTCCGGACGCCAATCGGGAGCTTTGGTGGCGCACTGGCCAGTCTGTCTGCCACCCAACTGGGTGCTGCAGCTATAAAAGGAGTCCTTGAAAAAGCCGGTATAGAGAAGGGGCTGGTGCAGGAAGTGATCATGGGCAATGTGTTGTCGGCCAACCTGGGGCAGGCCCCTGCCCGGCAGGCAGCCATTTTTGCCGGTCTGGGCCACGAGGTGGAGTGTACTACGGTAAATAAGGTGTGCGCGTCGGGCTCCAAAGCCATCATGTTTGCGGCGCAGGCCATTATGCTGGGTCATAAGGATGTGATTGTGGCAGGGGGGATGGAAAGCATGTCGAATGTGCCCTATTACCTCGACAAGGCCAGGTTCGGCTCCAAGCTGGGGCATGGGCAGATGATAGACGGCCTGCTGCGCGATGGGCTCTGGGACGTGTACAACGATTTCCATATGGGCAATGCTGCCGAGAACACAGCCAGGGAACTGAAGATTACCCGCGAGATGCAGGACGAATACGCCATAAACTCCTACAGGAAAGTGGCAGAGGCGACCAAAGCAGGCAACCTGAAAGATGAGATAGTGCCGGTGGAGGTGCCGCAGCGTGGCAAAGAGGCCCTGGTGGTAACAGAAGACGAAGAATACCTGAAAGTGAATTTCGAGAAGATAACCTCGCTTAAACCTGTTTTTGACAAAGCAGGCACCATCACAGCGGCCAATGCCTCTACCCTGAACGACGGCGCGGCAGCCGTGCTGCTCATGAGCAAAGAAAAAGCCGGGGAGCTCGGCGTGAAACCAATTGCCAGAATCCTTGGTTTTGCAGATGCAGAGCAGGACCCTGTCTGGTTCACGACCACGCCCTCCCTGGCTATACCCAAGGCCTTGAAGCATGCCGGAGTAGACCCCTCGGAGGTCGATTTTTACGAGATCAACGAGGCTTTCTCGGTTGTGTCGATTGCGAATAACCAGAAACTGGGGCTGGAAGGCAGCAACGTGAACGTGTACGGGGGAGCCGTGTCGCTGGGGCACCCGCTGGGAGCCTCGGGTGCCCGGATCCTGGTAACGCTTTGTAACGTGCTCGATAAGAAAGGCGGGAAGATAGGTGTGACCGGTATTTGCAACGGTGGCGGAGGCGCCTCTGCCATTGTGATAGAAAAAATGTAATTTGCCCTTTGCGGCACACGTTTTGTCAGAAGCCTTGCGTTAACCGTAAGGCTTCTTTTTTTACCGGGCCTGAGGAGGCGCTTTCGGGGCATCTATTAGGGGCGGGTGCTGTACCTCCGGATGGCCTGTTTGTTTCTAGCGGGCCATATTTGTAATTTAAATGAACAAAATAAATAGCATGAGCAAATTTCTTTTCTTGATGGCGGGCATGTGGCTCCTGGGCAGTTCTCTGGCTGCCCAAACCAAAGTGGTCACCTACCACAACGATGAGCGCTCCTCTGTAAAGGAAGTTTACTTTATCACTTCCGATTCGCTGATCATAGGAACCTATAACCGCTATTACCCTACCGGGGCGCGAGAAGCTGTGGCTAAATTCGTGGAGGGTAAAAAAGACAGTATTTTCACGGAGTTTTACCCTGACGGGCAGGTACGGCTGCAGGTAACGTACCAAAACGATGTGAAGCAGGGACCCTTCCGCTCTTACCACCCCGAAGGCCGCCTGCTACAGGAAGGGAATTTTGAGAATGACCAGCAAAGCGACCTGCTGAAAACATTTTACCCGGATGGTACGCTGCGGCAGGAGTCTGCTTTCGTGAACGGCTTTCCGGAAGGAGTCGTGAAAGAGTATTATCCGTCGGGCAAGCTTAAATCTGAGATCACGTACAGCAACAGCAAGCAGAATGGCCTGGCAAAAACGTATTTCCCAAACGGGCAACTGGAGACGGAGGCAAACTACCGCGGCGGCATGCTGGAGGGTTCCTATAAAACCTATTTTGACAACGGCCAGCTGCAAACTGAGGTCACTAATGTGGCCGGGCAGCAGCAGGGGACCTACAAGAGCTATTACCGGTCGGGGCGGCTTAGCACCGAAGGCAGCTTTGTGGCGGGTAAAATGCATGGGCAGGCAAAGGCCTGGTACGAGAGCGGCAAGCCCAGAAGCGTGATCACGTACCGAAACGGAGCTATGCAAGGCACCGCCCAGCATTTTTACGAACAAGGCAACCTGCGGGAAGAGGGAACCTACAGCAACAACGGCGACGACAGAAAGATTGTGAAATATTACCCTTCAGGCCATGTGCAGGCCGAGGAGCAGTATAAAAACAAGCTGCGCAACGGCACCTGGAAAACCTATTTCGATGCGCCCGGCAAAAAGGCAAGCCTCTCGGAAAATTACTCCAACGACCGGCTGACCGGTGAGCGGCTGGTGTACCACGAAAACGGTCAGGTAAAAGAGAAGTACAAGTACGATAAAGGCAAGATAATCGGGCCGAGTTTTACCTACCATCCTTCCGGCAAGTTAAGATCCGAGACGGCCTATAAAGACGGGCTTCGGTTTGGCACCTATAAACAGCTCTACGAAAGTGGCAAAACCGAAATATCCGGCCAGCACCGCAACAACAAAGCCACCGGCACCTGGAAGTACTTTGATGAGAACGGCAGACAGGTAAAGTCGGTCGTGTTCAGAAATGGCGAGGTGGTAGAGACAAAGGAGAAATAGCGGCACCTGAAAACTGAGGCAAAAGCGCCACTACTGAACCGGGTAGTGGCGCTTTTGCTTAGGTACTATTGCAACCCTGTACTTTTTGAAAGGCAACAATTAGGTTTGGCCTATTTTTTATGCTGGTAATATGCCGAGATTTTTGTTTTCCCCTCTCCACCACAAGCCAATTAGCGGAGGCTAAGGTCGACTGCTCCTGCCTTGGCACAATCGCAAAAGCCGTATTTTACAAAATAATTTCGATTAAGATGAACACTAATTAGTTAATAATTATATTTTCACGCTTATTACACAGATCCTATACTGCTGCAGGAGGTAAACTTAAAAGATTAACACAGAAAGCATGCTTATTAACAAGGTTTCGGACCAGATAAAGAAGAGTAAATTCATTAGCCGCGACTTAAGTTGGTTACGATTCAACTACAGAGTGCTGGATCAGGGGCGTGACACCGACAAGAACTTTTTTGACAGGCTGAAGTTTATTGCCATCACCTCGTCTAACCTCGATGAGTTCTTTATGATCAGGGTCGGAAGCTTGTATAATTACCTCGATTACGGCAAGGAGCGCACCGACTACTCCGGCCTGCGCGAAATCCCTTTCCGGAAAAAACTGCTCGATTATGCCCACCGGTTTGTCAACGACCAGTACCTGACGTTTAACAGCGAACTGAAGCCGCTCTTCGGCAAGTACGGCTTTGATATTCTGCGGGTGGACGAATTAAATGAAGCCGAGCAGAAGAAGGCGGATTCTTACTTTAAGAACACCATTTTCCCGCTGCTCACACCCATGGTGTACGACAATTACCACGGCTTTCCGCTGCTCATGAACCAGCTGCTGACCTTTGGCGTGGTTACCCGCAACGAAGAGGAGCAGAAGGAGCAGGACAGGGTGACGTTTGTGCAGATCCCGCAGAACCTGGCCCGCTTTTATGAGATCAGCCGGAAAGACAAGCTGGTGTTTGTGCCGATAGAAGAAATTATCCGCTGGAAGATAAAGAAGCTTTTTCGCAATGTGGAGATCGTTTCGGCGAACCTGTTCCGGATAACGCGCAACGGCGACTTTACCCTGGAGGAGAGTGATGATATTGATGCAGACTTTGTGCAGGAGATAAAGTCGAAGCTGCGCACCCGCAAAAAGGGGCGCGTAGTACGCCTGGAGATAGAGCGAAATCCCTCGCCATTTATGATGCGTCTGCTCAAAGAGCGCTGGATCATAGACAATGCCAATGTGTTCACCATCAGCAGCCTGATCGATCTGCGCAGCCTCTGGCAGATCATCAGCCACCGGCAGTTCCGCGATAAGCGGCCCAAGCAGCCCGCCTCGGTTATGCCCTTAAGCCTGCCAAGCGATGGCGTAGACATGTTCGATTACCTGAAGGAGCACGATGTGCTGCTCCATCACCCATACAACAGCATGGAGCCGGTGGTGAACCTGCTGGAGCGGGCCGCAGAAGACCCCTATGTGCTTGGCATTAAGCAGACGATTTACCGCCTGGCCGACCAGTCGCGGGTAACGGCTGCTTTGCTCAAGGCTGCTGAAAACGGCAAGCACGTGTCGGTATTGTTTGAGGTGAAGGCGCGTTTCGACGAGGAAAGGAACCTGCGGGAAGGGGAGCGGCTGGAGAAAGCCGGTTGCTTTGTGATCTATGGCATCGGCAAGTACAAAACACACACCAAAATGCTCATGATCATCCGGAAAGAGGGGGAGAAGGTAACGCGCTATATTCACTTAGGCAGCGGAAACTACAACGAGCAGACGGCCCGCCTCTACACCGACGTGAGCCTCCTGACCACCAACGAAGTCTATGCGCACGACGTGTCGGAGTTCTTTAATGTAATTACGGGCCACTCACGGCCCAACCAGTATAAAAACCTGATCACTTCGCCCAAAAACATGCGGGCGGAGCTTATTGAGCTTATCCGGACGGAGGCACGCAATGCCAAAAAGGGCCTGAAGAGCGGCATCGTGATCAAGATAAACTCGCTCGAAGACAGGGAGACAATTGAGGAACTGTACAAAGCATCCAAGGCAGGCGTTCCCATTAAACTGATTGTGCGTGGCATCTGCTGTCTGCGCCCCGGCCGCGAGGATCTGAGCGAGAATATTTCCGTCAAATCGATTGTAGGCGAAAACCTGGAGCATAGCCGCATCTACTACTTCCATAACAACGGCGACTCCAAAGTGTACGGCGGCAGTGCCGATATTATGGTGCGCAGCTTCGACCGCCGCATAGAGGCGCTCTTCCTGATCGTGAACGAGGAACTGAAGCGGGAGGTGATCAATATTCTGTACTACAACCTGCTCGATAACCAGAACTCCTATATTATGCGAGAAGACGGCACTTATGCAAAAAAACGCCTTTCTGCGCAGGAAGAGCTGGTAGATGTGCACAAAATATTCTACACCAGAAACCTGCAGCCGGAAGGGGAGATAGAACTGGTGTGATTTCGCACCGCGGAAAGCGCTTCTGAGCACGGGGGCTTTCTGCCAGTGTTTAAAGCAAGTCTGGTGCTATAGCGGCACCAGATGTAACATCTTGCCTGAAAGGCCCCGGAGTTTTCCCCTGATTCCAGACCTGAACTGTTTCCGCTGGAGGAACAGGAGCAGCAACAGCAGAGCCTCCGGAGGGGCAAAATGCTTGAAATAATTGGTTGGTAGGAGTAGAGAAGAGCATGATTTTAAAATTCTGGCAGGAAATGCTACAGCAGGATATGTAAAAGATGCTATATTTTATTATATTTCCTAAAAAAAGCAAGTGGCACCAGCTGCAAATACCTGGATCAGGCAACGTTACTGCTACTTATTGAAGATAGCGCCACTCTTACCTGTTTCCGATGCTGACTTTGATGGCCTTCCTGGGTTTGCGAATTTATTTTAGATTAACACAAGCTATAGTGGCTGGATGCGCTCTGCCGGAGCAGCAGCCAGAACCTGAATACCCCTTAACAAAGCAATACCTTATATATCTGATTACCTTTTAAGAATGAAAAACAACCTCCAACGAATTTTACAACTCTCGCTTGGGCTTACGCTGAGCAGCGGCTTTCTTAATCTGGCTGCTGCCCAGGGCGAGGCCACTTCGGTCTCGGCGTTCGACAACAGCTTTGTGAACTGGTACAACCGTAACCCCAGGCAAGATAAGACACAGGGCGTTGGTGTTGACCGTGCCTACAGCGAACTGCTGCACTCCCGCCAGCCAAAGAAAAAAATAGTGGTGGCCGTGATAGACAGCGGCCTCGATACAGAGCACGAGGACTTGCAGGGCCGCATCTGGGTAAATCAAAAAGAAATCCCGGGCAATGGCATAGACGACGATAACAATGGCTACGTGGACGATGTGCACGGCTGGAGCTTTCTGGGTAACGCCGAAGGCGAGAACATACGCTACGAAACGTATGAGTATGTGCGCATTTACCGGAAACTGGCACCTGTGTATCAGTATGTAAAATCTGCGGAGGAGGTGCCGGCAAACCAGCAGGAAGCGTACAGCACCTTTCTGCGAACCAAAAAGAACTACGAAAAGGAGCTGGCAGAACAGCAGGAGACAAGGCAAAACCTGGTGCGCTTCGAGGAGATTCTTAACACCTGCGAAGCCGTAATCGGGCAGTACCTGGGCAAGGAGCAGTTTACGGTGGCAGAGTTGAAAGCCGTTTCGACCAAAAACGAAAACGTAATGCGGGCCAGAGGCTGGTTGCTGAGTCGCTACAACATGGGCTTTGAAAAAGAGTCGTTCCTGAAATACAAAGAAAGAACCGATAATTACCTGGACAAGCACCTGAACCTGGATTTCAACCCGAGAGAGATCCTGGGCGATAACCACGAAGACATAAGCGACAGGAACTATGGCAACAGCGATGTAACAGGGCCAAGAGCAGACCACGGCACACCGGTAGCCGGCATCATAGCGGGTATCCGCAACAACAGCCTGGGCATAAACGGCATAGCCGAACACGTGGAGATCATGGCCCTCAGGGCAGTGCCGGAAGGCGATGAGTACGACAAAGACATAGCCCTGGCCATCAGGTATGCCGTTGACAATGGAGCCCATATCATTAACATGAGCTTCGGGAAGGAGTTCTCCCCGCAGAAAAAATACGTGGACGAAGCCATTAAACATGCCGAAGCCAACAATGTGCTCCTGGTGCATGCGGCCGGCAACAGCGCCTACAACATCGATGAAATCATCCACTACCCCACCCGAAACTGCGACGATGGCACGTCGGTAAGCAGCTGGCTGGAAGTGGGCGCCACCTCCATGAACGCAGGTAAAAACATGCCGGCCGAGTTTTCAAACTACGGCAAGCAGTCGGTAGATCTGTTTGCGCCGGGCGTAGATATTGTGGCGCTGGCACCCGATAACAAGTACGCCAAGGTGGACGGCACCAGCTTCTCGAGCCCGGTGGTGTCGGGAGTGGCCGCCCTGGTCTGGTCTTATTACCCGGAGCTGACAGCGGTTGAACTCAAAGAGGTGCTCGTGAATTCTGTATCGGTGTACAGCAGAAAGAAAGTGTACCTGCCAAACAGTGAATCTTCCAAAAAGCGCAAGACCAGGTTTTCGAACCTGTCCAGGACAGGTGGCATCGTAAACGCTTACGAGGCGCTGAAACTGGCAGAGAAGGTGGTGAAGGAAAAGAACCCCGGCGTTTAGCATTCCCCGACCTAAGGTGGCTGACAAGCATAAGAACATTCACACATTTCTAAAACCATAAAAAATTAGTAGTATGAACTGGTACATGACCGTATTAAGAAAGTACGCCGTATTTAGCGGGCGTGCAAGACGAAGCGAATATTGGTACTTCGTCCTTTTTAATGTTCTTATTTCGATGGTGTTGTCTTTTGTTGACCTTACCATTGGCACAGCAACTTCAACAGGCTCCATCGGATTGCTGGGTGGCCTTTATTCGCTAGCAGTATTCATCCCGAGTCTGGCCGTAGCGGTAAGAAGATTGCATGATACCGGCAAAAGCGGCTGGTGGGTTTTGTTTGGGTTAATTCCGGTTTTAGGCTGGATTGTGCTCATCATATTTATGTTTATCGATAGCCAGCCCGGCGACAACCAGTATGGCCCAAATCCAAAAGCCAATTTTGAATTCGGGATGTAAAACCATCACCTCCTATTAGATCAAAAAGCCTCACCATGCCTTCCGGGACAGTGAGGCTTTTTGTTACTTCAGCCTTTTCTACACTGGTAAGCTTAGTAACAGCAGCGCCTCAGGAGGGGCATTTCCATTAGCATAATTTGTTGCCGGCCTGGTCAGCACGTACTATAGGGGCTCCTGTTAACTTACACTGGCGCTTGCTCAGAATTATGAGTAGCTTTAGGGGTTTAAAAATTACCGTATGAGAGTGAGTTATTTTCTGGCCTTCCTGCTAATAGTGGGAGGTTCCTTTTTTTCGTCCTGCTCCACAAACCCTTATGCCGCTGCCAACCGATCTTATAAAAAGCAGGTGAAGGCTTATGCCCGCTCCCTCAGCGAAACACCAGTTACGGTGCCAGGCTCAGAGGCCCTGCAGCTGGGAGACTTCTGGGTAGGCACCACCAACTTTAACCTGCGCAAGCCCAATTATGTCATTATCCACCATACTGAGCAGGACTCTACAGCTCAAACCCTGAAGACCTTTACACAGCACCAGACGCAGGTAAGCGCCCATTACGTAATTGGCCGCGATGGCAAAGTGTACCACATGCTCAACGACTACTTGCGGGCCTGGCACGGGGGCATCGGCAAGTGGGGCAGCAACTCCGACCTGAACTCTTCCTCTATCGGTATAGAGCTCGACAACAATGGCCAGGATCCATTTCCGGAGGCCCAAATAAACAGTTTGCTGCAGGTGCTGGCTATGCTGAAGAAGAACTACAACATCCCGGCTGCCAACTTTATTGGCCATGCCGATATTGCGCCGGCCCGCAAAGTGGACCCCAGCATCCATTTCCCCTGGAAGCAGTTGGCCGAAAATGGCTTCGGGCTGTGGTACGACGAGGACAGGCTGCTGCCCACCATCGTGCTGGAGAGCGTCGCTACTTCCGACACCACCTTTGCGCTGGTGCAGAAGCAGGTGTACGATAGCATTCCGGAAACCTTTAATCCACAGGAAGCGCTGCGCATTATCGGTTACGACACACAGGATTTGCCCGCTGCCATACGGGCTTTTAAGCTGCATTTTATCCAGCGCGATATAAATAGTCCGCTGACAGAGGAAGACAAGAGAGTGCTGTATATTCTTTACAAAAAGTATTTGTAAGACCCCAGTAGGGTAACCTGTTGAGCATGACCTGTTAAGGAGAAAATACGGAAGTGCGGTAAAATGTAAGGACATCAAAACAGCCATTCCTTTTAAAATATTTGCCCTTATAGTTTGACTCCTGTCATTGTCTGTGTATATTTGCACTCCCAATCACGGTAACGTGGCCGAGTGGCTAGGCTCAGCTCTGCAAAAGCTGCTACAGCGGTTCGAATCCGCTCGTTACCTCTTTTAACAACAACAGCCCCTTAAACCCAGGTTTAAGGGGCTGTTGCTTTTTCTGCCTTTGCAGGCGCATTCCCACACAGTCGTCGCCACACGAGCGCGTATTCTCTCCGCCTTTCCTGGGGTATTCTGTTTTATCTCTTAACAGTCACCCTTTTCTGAATTTCTGCCAAACCTGTACTCTCTCTGTTTCACTTTGCCATTTTAGCGGCGGCACCAGGAGTCGCTTTTACCTCCGGAGGGGCATTTTGATTCAAATAATTGCTGGTTGCTGAAGGGTTAAAGGTCGGAATCATATTTATGGTCTTTTCTTGTTGCCGTTCTGAAAGTCGAATATCCTGAACCCGAATTAGTGGCACTTGTGGGCAGAAAGCAGCTTGCAGGCTCGTACTGGCACAAAATGCAGGAAGCTGGGCCCTTCTTTTTCCCTGCAACCTGAGCTCCGGAGGGGCAAAATCATTGAAATAATTTCTGGAGCTATTGTATGAAAGGCGTGGCTGTTTTGGTTAAACGCACGGTGCATACATACGAAATTTTGTATAATAATCTGATCATGAGGAAGTTGTATATACAAAGCGGAATCTTCTTTATCATGCAATCTTTTGAGCCTCAATTTCCGTAGAAGAGCCTACATCAGCAACTGGTTTAGCCAGCAGCCTAAAGCATGAACACTTCTGCGGTCACAGGGCTGCATCACGAACACAAAAAGAAAACAGACAGCTCTTTTAGCATGATCCTAAGAGAAAGGCCAGGCCTGCGCATAGGAAAACTCCGCTCTCATTCAACACAAAGCCAGACAAACTTTAGCGTCAACATCGATTCAGCATCATGAAGATTATAGATTTACGCATTATGCGTGGGCCAAACTACTGGTCAGTTATCCATACCAAACTTATTGTTATCAAACTCGCCCTCGAAGACCTGCAGGGTACCCTCACCACTTCATTTCCTCAGCTGCCGTACCGGCTGCAGAAACTGATGCCCGGCATCAGCAGGCACAGAGCGGAAGAAGGAGAGGAGCAAACCATTTATAAAGCCATAGAACAGGGCATGCCCCTGGAGCAGGTAGTGCAGCATGTGGCGCTGGAGCTGCAGCGGCTGGCTGGCATGGAGAGCCGGTATGGGTTCTGCAAACCTGCGCAGGGAGAGGGGCTCCAGTTTGTGGTGTTTGAGTACCAGGAAGAACGTGCCGGCGAATACGCTGCCTATGCTGCCGTACGAATTGCGCAGGCGCTGGTAAAAGGGGAAAATTACAAGCTGGCACCTGATGTGGCCCGGCTCCACCAGATTCGGGAAGATGAATATTTCGGGCCCAGCACATTTTCTATTGTGTCGGAGGCCGTCAGCAGAGGTATTCCGTATATCCGCCTCAATTGCCACTCGCTCATCCAGTTAGGCTACGGAGTCAACCAGAAGCGCCTGCAGGCCACCATGACCTCCGGCACCGCCTGCTTTGCCGTAGAAATTGCCGGCGATAAAAAAGCCACCAAGGAGATGCTGGAGCAGGCCGGGGTTCCTGTAGCCAGAGGCGCCACCGTTTACTCGCAGGAGGAACTTAAAAACGTGCTGGGCTGGCTCCGGTATCCCATCGTGACCAAACCGCTCGACGGGAACCACGGCAAGGGTGCCACCATCAACATCACCAACAGCAAAGATGCCAGCAAAGGGTTTACCGATGCCCGCCGTTTCTCAGACGGGGTGATGGTAGAGGAGTATATCGAAGGCAACGACTTCCGGCTGCTGGTGATAAACGGTAAATTTGTGGCGGCTGCCATGCGCACCCCGGCTATGATTACCGGCGACGGTTTTTCTACCATCAAGCAGTTGGTTGACCGCGAGAACAAGGACCCGAGAAGAGGCATAGGACACGAAAAAGTTCTCACCCAGATCTCTATCGATAAACAGACGCGCCGGATCCTGCGCACCAAAGGGCTTACAGCGCAGAGTGTGCTGCCGGCAGGGGAGGTGCTCTACCTCAAAAGCACCGCCAACATCAGCACCGGCGGCACGGCCACCGACGTAACAGACCTGGTAGACCCTTACAATATCCTGATGGCAGAGCGGATCGCCGGGTTGATCGGTCTGGACATTTGCGGCATCGATGTTATGACCACCGATATCGCCATTCCGCTCAACGAAACCAAAGGCGCCGTGCTCGAAGTGAATGCCGCCCCTGGTTTCCGGATGCACATCTCACCAACTTATGGCCTGGCGCGTAACGTGGCAGAGCCGGTAATCGACATGCTGTTTCCGCATGGCAAGCCTTCCCGCATCCCGATTATCGCGGTAACCGGCACCAACGGTAAAACCACTACCACGCGGCTGGTGGCGCACATGGTCCGGAGCAAAGGCTACCAGGTGGGCTACACCACCACCGATGGCATTTATATACAGGACAAGCTGCTCGAAAAAGGCGACACCACCGGCTCTTACAGCACCGAGTTCGTACTCAAGGATCCCACCGTGAACTTCGCCGTGCTGGAGTGCGCCCGTGGAGGCTTGCTGCGGTCTGGCCTCGGTTTTCAGCAATGCGATATCGGTATTGTGACCAACGTGAGCTCTGACCACCTGGGGCTGAACGATATCCATACGCTGGAGGAACTGGCCCGTGTAAAAGCGGTTATTCCGAAGAGCGTGAGCAAAGAGGGCTTCGCCATTCTGAATGCAGACGATGATCTGGTGTACGCCATGGCCAAAGAAGTGCAGTGCAGGGTCGCTTTCTTCAGCATGGACGAAAACAATCCCCGCATTCTGAAGCACATAGCCAAAGGCGGTTTAGCCGCTGTGTTTGAAAACGGTTATATCTCGATTTTTAAGAACAGCTATAAAATACGGATAGACCGTGTGGCCGATGTGCCCCTCACGTTTGGAGGCCGGGCCAGGTTTAACATCGAAAACGTGCTGGCTGCTGCACTGGCAGGTTACATTTCGCACTTCGACATAGAAGATATTAAAACCGCCTTGCGCACCTTTATACCGTCGCCGGCTAAAACGCCGGGGCGCATGAACCTCTTCAGGTTCCCGAAATTTGAGGTGTTGGTTGACTACGCGCACAATGTGGGCGGATTAAAGGCAGTGGGTGAGTTTATGAGTGACCTGCCTGTGAGTCGGAAAATCGGAATTGTGGCGGGCGTAGGCGACAGGCGGCCGCAGGATATTTACGAACTGGGAAAAGTGGCAGGCGACGTGTTTGATGAAATCATTATCAGGCTCGACAATGATCTGCGCGGCAAAACCCCGGAAGAAATAGTGAACCAGCTAATGCTGGGCATAGAAGAAGTGGCAGCGCATAAACCCGTGAAGGTAATACCCGAAGAGATGCGCGCCATTGCCTACGCCCTGGAAAATGCCGAAGAGGGGGCTATGATCGCCATCTTTACGGAAGATGTGGCCGAGTCGGTAAAAATGGTGGAGAACTTTAAAGTGCTGGAAGACCGGAAAGAGTTTATAGAGCAGGATGTAGCTTCCTGACTCCCGAAAATATCAATGTGAATGATGGACTAAGGCCCCTTCCGATGGAATGGGCTTTTTTAGTTTCTGCCTGCCTTTTTTCAGAGATTTAAACACGGGGCTCAACCAAATAGTACTTAAAGCCAGAACAAGACCTGTGAAATTATTAACAGATGTTCCGCACCAGTTAACCAAAAGCACTGACAGGGTAACACCCCCATAAAGAGCAGCAGAACCTCCGAAGGGGCTTTTTTATTCAAATAATTGCCCGAAAGGAAGCTATTGAGCAAGGTGCGTAACCTCAGGAATGAAGTATAGTGGAGGTAACTCAAGATGATGGCTTTATCGTTTGCCACTAACCAATACGGCCTCTGTTCCTGAAGAAACAGAGGCCGTATTGGTTATCGTGAAAGTGTGTTCAGTGCCTGAACCAGGAAGCTATTTCAGCACAAAAGAGGTTCTCCCGATCATAAAGCCATCGGCATACAGCTCTATGGTGTGCTCTCCTTTTTTGTACTCAGCCTCTTTGTCGTACACAAAGCTCAGTTCCTGCTGGGTGTTGTCGAACACGAAATCGCGTTTGGCCGTGTAGTACATGTCTTTCTCATCTATCTGGAAAGAGCCGGAGCCGGTGCTGAGGTTATACAGGGCAGCACCATCAGGCTCGATCATGCGCATATAAACTGTTTTAGGCTCTTTTGGGGCTACATCGTTTTTAGCCAGCCTAAAAGCAATCCGGATTTTGTCTACCTGCCTGGTCCTGAACTCGTTAGACTTGTTGTCTTTGTCTTTTCCGCGCTGGTTTATAATATTTACGGCAATGTCCTGGGCTTCCAGCCGGGAGGCCAGTTTTACTTTCTCGGTAAGATTCTGGTTTGTCGATTTAAAGGTGGTAAGGCTGTCGCTGAGTTTGTTCTGGGTCGTTTTGAGGGTGGTGTTTTCAGTAAACAGCACCTCGTTTTCTTTTTTAAGGTTGGCTATTTCCTGGTCTTTCACCTTTAGCTGCTTTTCAAAATTGCCGGCCCGCTCCCTGAACCTGCGTTGGTCGGCCAGGGTAAAACTGCTTTTCCGGAAGCCGCGTAACTGGTTCAGGTCTGCCATGATCACGGTGATGCGGGCTTCGAGCGAATCGTTTTCGAGGCCCATCGCCTGCAGTTCCTGGCTTTGCCGCTCAAAGTCAGATTTCAGGGCTTCGTATACTTTTATCTGATTCTCGAGTTCACTGTTTTTTATGCGTATAACTTCTGCCTGCTCCTCCGTTTTTTCTTTTTTCTGGTAGTTACTGTAGAGCAGAATACCGTTAATACTAACAAGGATGACGAAAAGTCCGCCAATCAGCAGCTTTCTGTTACCTCTGTTTTCAGGAGTGTTAGTTGCCATAGAAAATGGTTTAAGTTGTATGTAAAGCTGAGGTAAAATTAAGGATTTTTAGATTGTCTGCGGCATTGAGCAAGTATCAAATATACGAGATTAGCTTTATTAAATATATATCATGACACAAGAATTTAACGCCACATACTGGCAGAACCGCTATAAGGTTGCGCAAACTGGCTGGGATACTGCCAGAATAACGACACCGCTCAAAGAATATTTTGATCAGCTTACAGATAAGAATTTGCGCATACTTATTCCTGGTTGTGGAAATGGCTGGGAGGCCGAATATTTGTTCAGGGCCGGGTTCCGGAATATTATCCTGGCAGATTTTGCCGGGGCGCCGCTGCAGAACTTTGCTGCCCGTGTGCCCGATTTTCCGAAGGAGCAGCTCCTGCAGCAGGACTTTTTTGAGCTGCAGGGGCAGTACGACCTGATCGTGGAGCAGACTTTCTTTTGTGCCCTGGCGCCAGCCCTGCGGCCTGCCTACGCCAAAAAATGCGCCGACCTGCTGATGCCGCGTGGTAAACTTGTCGGCGTATTATTCGATACGCAGTTTGAGCAACCGGGCCCGCCTTTTGGCGGCGACCGGGAAGAGTACCGCAGCTATTTTGCTACCTATTTCAAATTTCTGCATTTTGAGCGGGCCTACAACTCTATTCCGCCGCGGCAGGGGAAAGAGCTGTTTATTTGTCTGCAAAAGCTGTAAGTGCCTGTTTGATAGGTTTGCAGACCCATTTTTGAAGCTTAGCTAATTAGAAGTTAGAAATTAAAAAATTCTAGGTCCTTACAAAGATGCTTCCTGATAGCCATAAAAGCTTTCTTAGCTGCTGTATCATTTTTAGTTACTCAAAATATTCTGAGGACTTTACTTACTTTGTACCTTTACCCCTGTCAGCAGAACCAGGCGGGCACCCTACAGTCCATTCATTCATATAGTAATTCTGTCATTACACTTATGTTCCAAATACCAAAGCTAAAGCATACCACCTCCGGAAACTTTTTCCTGCTGGCGGGCCCTTGCGCCATCGAAGGCGAGGAAATGGCCCTGCAGATAGCAGAGCGCCTGAAAGAGATAACCGACAAGCTCCGGATTCCGCTTGTATTTAAAGGCTCCTACCGCAAAGCCAACCGCTCCCGCCTCGACTCTTTTCAGGGAATTGGCGACGAAAAGGCCCTGCGGATTCTGCAGAAAGTAGGGGAGACGTTCGAGGTGCCCACCGTAACCGATATTCATGAAACCCAAGAAGCCGCCATGGCTGCCGCTTATGTGGATGTGCTCCAGATTCCAGCCTTCCTGTGCCGCCAGACCGACCTGCTGATAGCTGCCGCTGAAACAGGAAAAGTAGTGAACATCAAGAAAGGCCAGTTCCTATCGGGTGCCGCCATGCGTTTTGCAGTAGACAAAGTAAGGGAGTCTGGCAACGAGAAGATAATTCTGACGGATCGTGGCAACAGCTTCGGCTACTCCGACCTGGTCGTGGATTTCCGTAACCTGCCCGAAATGCAGGCCAACCAGGTACCCGTGGTGATGGATGTGACGCACTCGCTGCAGCAGCCCAACCAGAGCTCCGGCGTAACCGGCGGCAAACCCGCCCTGATCGAAACCATCGCCAAAGCCGCCATTGCCGTAGGAGCCGACGGCCTGTTCATCGAAACGCACCCACAACCCAGCATCGCCAAATCAGACGGCGCCAACATGCTGCCCCTCGACCAGTTGGAAGGATTGCTGCAAAAGCTCATCCGTATCAGGCAGGCCATCCTGTAAGGTAGAAAGTTAGGAGTTTTGAAGGTTTAGGGAGTGAGAAATAAGATCATTCCCGTTACCTCAGCCCTCTTGGCTGATCAGGACCTCAAGCTACCAGCAGCAGGATTTAATGTGCTTATGTGCTAATTTTCCTCTATTTAAGAATGAACTGATTGGAAGGTTTGAGTTCTGCAGAAGATAAAAAGAGGATAGAAATCAAAAATGGTACTGACTTTATTACCATTCCTTATGAGGTTAAGAAACTCTGTAAATTCTTGGGGTAGGGTCCCTATAAGATGAGCTCCGGAGGGCCATTTTTATTTAAATAATTTTGATGGCGAGTAGGATGCCTGGCAAAGAATCCTGTTAATCCATCCATCCTGAAAATCCTGATTCTGGCAATTTTTATTCAGGCAACTATCAAAAGCTCAGCGTGAAATGCTCCTTTGGTTGCGTGTTGCGGAAAAATACCAGCCCGATAAAGAAGAGATCCACCGACTGGTGCACCTGCGGGTGCTTTTTGATGTCCTGCCAGGCCTGTTTCATCTCTCCGGACCAATACAGGTCGTCGATCACAAACACGCTGTGCTCGTGGTGCTTTTGCAGGCAGGCCTCGAAGTAGCG
Source organism: Pontibacter beigongshangensis (assembly GCF_014332515.1). GTDB lineage: Bacteria > Bacteroidota > Bacteroidia > Cytophagales > Hymenobacteraceae > Pontibacter > Pontibacter beigongshangensis. The sequence continues at coordinate 165,780 of NZ_VFSD01000003.1, forward strand.
CATGGTGGGCTCATAGCGGTGGTTCCCATCGAAGAAAGCGAAATCAAGGCTGTCGATTTGCTGGAGTTGCTGCTGCAGGGTTTCATCGAGGTTGCCGAGCACAAGTTGCACATGTGCCAGGCCCAGTAAGTTTAGGTTTTGCTGAGCGGCAGCAGCAATAGCCGGGCAACCTTCGAACGTGTAGAGGCTGGCTTGTTTCCGAGCCTCGGCCAGGTAAGAGGTGGTAATGCCGAGCGAGGTGCCGAGGTCGAAAATGGTTTTGGGCTGAAAGTGGTTCACCAGCCGGTAGAGCAGCTGCCCGTATTTGGCGGGCTTGGCCGAGGTGCGGGCAATGTCCTTTATTTTGCGTTCCTTTTTAAGCCCGGCTCTGGAGCCCGCCCCAAAATCTGTTACCTGTAGCTTTTGGTCGCTTTCCAGGAGTTGCTGCCGCAGGGTTTCTACCCGCTCGTTAGCCACAAAATGCCCGTCATGCAGGATTACGTTGTGGTAAAGGTCAAAAACAAAAGGGGAATGAACACCATGTAATTTAAAGGCCCGAAGCCGGTAGAGCAGGTATTCAGCAGCTAATCGAAAAGGAAGCACTTTTTCTTTCTGGGATTTAAGACTTTTTTTGAGTTAAAAGTTAAATTTATGAGTTGAATTTGCTGTGTGCAGAATCTTCAACAGAACACTTTAACAATCAACAACCGGCAATCAGGTTTTTCTAACGGAATTAGCCTGCCGGAGGCACCTAATTAAGCTTGTAAGGCACGATGAGTGTAAAATCGGGGATGGTGACATGGAACTGCTTGCCATCTACGAGGCGCTCCATCAGGTAAGTGCCACGCATTTTGCCCATGCCCGTTTTCAGGTTGCAGCCCGACACATATTCATGCGATTCGCCCGGCTCCAGAGTCGGCTGCTGGCCCACTACACCTTCTCCCTCCACTTCCCGTACAACACCTGCAGAGTCGTGGATAAACCAGTGCCTCCGGAGCAGCTTTACCGTGAATTCGCTGTTGTTTTCTATACTGATCTTATAGGCAAAAACATAGTGCTGCTGAACCGGACTGGAATAATCCGGAAGGTAATTGGTGGTAACCGTCACTTTAACGCCTTCTGTTGTTTTTGCATCCATGTTTAGAGTTTTTTGTATACTTGGAACCGTTTCTGGCTGTAATCAGCAGAAAAAAAGCTCAAGAATTTTAAATCGCAACCCACCATTCGAACCAACTCATGACTGTAAAGATAGAAGAAAGCTGGCAGAAAGTGCTACAAGATGAATTTGAAAAGCCATATTTCAAGGAGCTTGTCACTTTTGTTAAAGACGAGTACACCTCCCAAAAAGTTTATCCGCCGGGTAACCAGATCTTCCATGCCTTCGAGATGTGCCCCTTCGACCAGGTAAAGGTAGTCATTCTTGGGCAGGACCCCTACCACGGCCCTAACCAAGCCAACGGCCTGGCTTTTTCAGTGAAAGACGAAGTCCGGATGCCACCTTCGCTGATCAACATCTTCAAAGAAATTAAAAGCGACCTGGGCAAAGACCTGCCTGCCACCGGCAACCTGGAGCGCTGGGCGCAGCAGGGCGTGCTGCTCCTCAATGCCACCCTCACGGTGCGGGCTGGCGCTGCGGGCTCTCACCAGAAAAAGGGCTGGGAGCAGTTTACTGATGCCGTGGTGCAGAAGGTAAATGAACTGAAAGAGAACGTGGTGTTTATGCTCTGGGGAGCGTACGCCCAGAAGAAAGGAGCCATCATTGATGCCGGCAAACACCTGGTGCTGCAGTCAGCACATCCCTCGCCGTTTGCCGCCGACAGGGGCTTTTTCGGTAATCGCCACTTCAGCAAAGCCAACGCCTACCTGGAGTCTAAAGGCAAGGAGCCGATTGATTGGTAGGTTTTTGTCAGAATAAGGATTTTAAGGATTTACAGTATGTTCTTTGGCCATTGTCATATGCTTCTCGCTCACAAAATCCTTTTTGGATGACAACGTGGAAAGGCTCTGGTGTCCTTGCAACCATTAACAACTAACCAGCAACCAAATTATTTCAATAAAAATGGCCCTCCGGAGTTCCTGAACCCTTCTGCTGCTGCCACAGGTGCGCCTACTTCATCTCCTTGTGCTTGCGCTTCATGATCTCCTGCACCGGGATGCCTTCTATTTTAGAGTCGAGCCAGGATATGATGTCGAGGTAGAGGAAGGGCCTGCGTTCGTAGGGGTCAGCGGCAATGATCAACAGCTTCTCCCGCAGCGCAATAAAGGCATCCTTTAACTCATGCGGCGCCACGTTGCCGAGGTTCCTGAGAAACCGGAAAATCTCGATCTGCATCTGCTGCTGGTCGTTCATCTTGCCCAGGAAGCGGTAAACGGAGCGGATCTGGTACTCCAGCACCTCGTCTTCACCGGCCTCGTAGTGGGCAATCAGGTTTAGGATGCGGGCAAAGCACTGCAAATCCTCCCGCAAGCCCACATCCCTGAAATTGATGATCTTGTTCAGGTACTGGATGCAGGTGTGGTTGTCGCCGCTGCCAAAGTACAGGCTCGCAATTTTATAATAGAAGATCAGGCGCCGGTAGGGGTCCAGTTGCGACTGGTACAGCTTCAGGTTCTCCAGAATCTCGGGTACCAGTTTCACGCCTTCCGAAAACGTGCCTTCCATAAAATGCGTGTTTATCCGGTCGGCATAAATGTACTGAAACAAAAGCAGTTCCGTGTTGGAGCTTCGGCGCCTGTTCTCGTCGGCTGCGAAGGTCTCGAGCATCTGGAGCACCTCTTTAAATTTGCTGTAGTAAAGCAGGTTATACAAGGCAGCCAGCAGGTTGTGCAGCCCTTTTATGTACTGGGTGCTCTGCCTGTCCTGCATGCCGGGGTTAGCCTCAAACAAATCGACCCACTTCTGGGCATAGCGGTAGCAGGCCCTGAAATCCTGTATGATATAGTAATACCACACATGCGACTGGTAGTAATACAGTTTCTCAAAAAAGCCGGCTCCCTGCAAATCCGTTTCCGGCAGCGTGGAGCGGAAAAAAGCCGTGATCTGGTCATGTTCCTCCTTGTTGCGGGCGTGGCCCACCTTAATATAGAGCCCATAGAGCCGCAGGGAAGCGTTTGATAAGGCATGCATCTGCGATACGTGCCGGGCCGTGTCCATGGCCTCGTCCGACAAAGACTCCGCTCTGCCTTTCAGGCTGCGGGTAATGTACTGCGACTCGATCAGCTTCTCGAAGTCGAGCGCCCGCAGGGTAATGTGCAGCATCTCGGCCTGGCGGGAGGCTATTTTTACTTTCTCCAGCATTTTAAGGCTCTGCTGGTAAAAGCCCTTGTTATACAGCACCCGCGCGTAGTCGAGCTGCTCGTGCAGCTGAATGTCCTGGTTCTGGCTGGCGTGGTAAATGCGCAGGCTCGAGAGTAACTGTTTGTAGAGGTTCGCCTTCAGGTTGGCCAGCTGCACTTTCTTGATGGCCGGCACCTGCTTCAGGATCTTCTCCTCATCGAACTTGTCCTGGCTTTCGATGGCATCGAACAGCTGCAAAAATTTAAGGCCTTCGCTGGAGCCCTGCCTGTTGGTGAACAGGCGGAAGTGCCGTTTCTCAGATCGTGTTAAAGATTTCACTAATTGAAAAACCGGGTCGGTATTAGCGTTAGGCATTGTAAAATTTATAAAGGTAACTTGTTTAATTTCAGTGTGTTGTAATAAATAAAAATCTACTTAGAAATAGTAGATAAAGTTAATAATTGTTTTTTGCAAAGCATATAAACTCTGTTCTTGTGAAAAGAAAAAAAGACTGTTTCTGCTTTAATGACCAAAGTAACAATGTCGGTTCAAAAAATACAAATATTTGATACTACGCTGCGCGACGGGGAGCAAGTCCCTGGCTGCAAGCTGAATATGGATGAGAAGTTGGTGATCGCAAATCAGCTGGAGTTGCTCGGTGTAGATGTGATAGAGGCAGGCTTTCCGGTCTCCAGTCCAGGCGATTTTGAGGCCGTCAAAGCAATAGCCAGGCAAACCAAGCATGCCACGGTGTGCGGTCTGACCCGTGCTGTTGAAAACGACATACGGGTTGCGGCAGAAGCACTCAAAGGCGCTGCCAGGCCCAGAATCCACACCGGCATCGGCACTTCGGAGCTGCATGTAAAATATAAGCTGCGCACTTCGCAGGAAAACGTGATCGAGCGTGCCATCGCGGCTGTTAAGCTGGCAAAATCTTTTGTAGAAGACGTTGAGTTCTATGCAGAGGATGCCGGCCGTACCGACAATGAGTTTCTGGCCAGGGTGTGCGAAGAAGTGATAAAGGCCGGTGCCACCGTGCTGAACATCCCCGACACTACCGGCTATTGCCTGCCGGAGGAATATGGCGCTAAAATCAAATATTTGGTTGAGAACGTGAAAGGTGTGGATAAAGTAACGCTCTCCACGCACTGCCACAATGACTTGGGGCTGGCCACGGCCAACTCAATAGCAGGTGTTATAAACGGCGCCCGCCAGATCGAGTGCACGATAAACGGAGTAGGGGAGAGAGCCGGGAACACAGCGCTCGAAGAAGTTGTTATGATCCTGCGTCAGCACCCATACCTGAACCTGGACACCAATATTAACACGAAGCTGCTTAGCCTGACTTCGGCTATGGTATCGGATATGATGCGGATGCCGGTGCAGGCAAACAAAGCCATTGTAGGGGCAAATGCCTTCTCTCATTCCAGCGGCATTCACCAGGATGGCGTGATCAAGCACAGAGAAACCTATGAGATCATTGACCCGAAAGATGTAGGCGTGAGCGACTCCTCTATTGTGCTGACGGCCCGCTCAGGACGTGCTGCTTTAGCGTACCGTTTGCAAAAACTGGGTTACACCTTTGATAAGGAAACGCTGGACAAGGCCTATGCCTCTTTCCTGCAGATGGCAGATCAGAAAAAAGAAGTGGTGGACAAAGACCTGCACCATATTGTTGAACAGGAGAATTTGGTAGCTGCTAATTAATTTATGGCAAAATCATTATTTGATAAGATCTGGGATGCGCACGTTGTGAAGTCGATCCCGGGTGGTGGCTTGGATGTGTTTTACATCGACAAGCACTTAATTCACGAAGTAACAAGCCCGCAGGCTTTTGATGAACTGGAGGCGCGTAACCTGCCGCTCTACCGACAAAGGCAGATAGTGGCTACCGCCGATCATAACGTTCCCACTAAAAACCAGCATCTGCCGATAGAGGAGCCTCTGAGCAGAATGCAGGTAGATAAACTGACCGAGAACTGCCAGAAATTTGGCGTAGAGCTTTTCGGGCTGGGGCACCAGCACCAGGGCATCGTACACGTAATCGGTCCGGAACTGGGTATTACACAACCCGGCATGACCATTGTGTGCGGCGACAGCCACACCTCCACGCACGGCGCATTTGGAGCCATAGCCTTCGGTATTGGCACCAGCCAGGTAACGCAGGTAATGGCCTCGCAGTGTCTGCTGCTGAGCCGCCCCAAGCGCATGCGCGTAACTGTAGACGGCGAGCTTAGAAAAGGCGTAACCGCCAAAGACGTAATCCTTTATGTTATCTCCAAACTCGGAACAGGTGGCGCTACAGGCTACTTTGTGGAGTATGCCGGCAGCGCCATCCGCTCACTGAGCATGGAAGGCCGCATGACGGTTTGCAACATGAGCATCGAAATGGGTGCCCGCGGCGGCATGATTGCCCCCGACGAGACTACCTTCGAATATATTAAGGGCCGCAAGTACGCGCCCAAGGGAGAAGAGTGGGAGAAGGCCCTGGCCTACTGGAAAACACTTTATTCCGAAGAGGGCGCTACCTTCGAGGCTGACCTGACTTACTTTGCCGAAGACATCGCCCCTATGATCACTTACGGCACAAACCCGGGAATGGGCATTGCCTTAAATGCGTCTATTCCGGATCATGTGCCTGCCAGTGAAAAGGTGAGCTTCGACAAGTCGCTGAAATACATGGGCTTTGAGCCGGGCGAATCGTTGTTGGGCAAAGAGATAAACTATGTGTTTATTGGCAGCTGCACCAACTCCCGCATCGAGGATCTGCGCACCGTGGCTTCTTTTGTGAAAGGAAAGCGGAAAGCCCTGAACGTGGAAGCGATCATAGTGCCAGGCTCTAAGCTGGTGGAGAAGCAGGCCAGAGAAGAAGGAATTGACAAAATACTGGCTGAAGCTGGATTTGAACTACGTGAGCCGGGCTGCAGTGCCTGCCTCGCCATGAACGAAGACAAGATTCCGGCCGGGGCCTATTGTGTTTCTACCTCTAACCGTAACTTTGAAGGCCGCCAGGGTCCTGGAGCCCGCACCTTGCTGGCAAGCCCATTGGTGGCAGCCATTACGGCGGTAGAAGGTAAAATCGTGGATATAACCCAATATCTCAACTAATGGATAAGTTTGAAGTACTACGATCATCAGCAGTTCCGCTGCCGATCGAAAACATAGATACCGATCAGATCATTCCGGCCCGTTTCCTGAAAGCTACCTCACGCGAGGGCTTCGGCGAAAACCTGTTCCGCGACTGGCGCTACGACAGCGAAGGCAACCCGATTGAGGGCTTTGCGCTGAACGATAGCCGCTACTCCGGAAAGATATTAGTGGCCGGCAAAAACTTTGGCTGTGGCTCCAGCCGCGAGCACGCGGCCTGGGCTATTTATGATGCCGGATTTAAGGTAGTCATCTCCAGCTATTTTGCAGACATCTTCCGGGGCAACGCCCTCAACAACGGTTTGCTGCCATTGGTGGTGTCTGACGAAATGCTGCAGCGCTTGTTTGTGCAGATAGAGAAAGACCCGACCACCGAGCTGATCGTGGACCTGCCGGCGCAGGAATTTTATGTGCCGCTGTGGGAGGAACGTGTCTCTTTTGAGATCGACCCGTACAAGAAAGAATGCCTTATTAATGGCTACGACGATATTGACTTTTTAGTGAATCAGAAAGAGGCTATAGAAGCTTACGAGAACAACAGGCCATGGGCGTATTAAGAAAAAAGATTGCGGTACTTCCCGGCGACGGAATCGGGCCGGAAGTTTGTGACGAAGCGATTAAGGTGCTGGAAGCAGTTGCCGACAGGTTTGGTCACCAGTTTGAGTTTGAGACTCATTTAATGGGTGCCTGCGCCATAGACGCCACAGGCGAACCATTGCCTGATAAAACACTACAGGGCTGCTTTGCGGCAGACGCTATTTTGCTAGGCGCCATCGGTGATCCGAAGTACGACAACAATCCTGCTGCCAAGGTGCGTCCGGAGCAGGGGCTGCTAAAGCTGCGCAAGTCGCTGGGACTGTTTGCCAACATCCGTCCGGTTACGGCCTACGACGTGCTGCTGGAGCACTCCCCGCTCAAAAATGAGCGTGTAGCAGGAGCTGATATGCTCATCTACCGCGAACTGACCGGCGGTATCTATTTTGGCGACAAAGGTCGCACCGAAGATGGCGAAGGCGCTTACGACCATTGCACCTACGACCGCAGCGAGATTGTGCGCATTACGCACCTGGCCTTTCAGGCAGCCACCACACGCCGTAACAAGCTCACGCTGGTAGACAAGGCCAACGTGCTGGAAACCTCCAGGCTGTGGCGCGAAGTGGTAAAGGAGATTGCTCCGGAATATCCTGGTGTGGAGCTGGACTTCTTGTTCGTGGACAATGCCGCCATGCAGATTATCTTGAACCCGAAACAGTTTGATGTGATCCTGACGGAGAACATGTTTGGCGATATCCTTTCGGATGAGGCTTCTGTGATCGCTGGTTCGCTGGGCTTGCTGCCTTCCGCCTCTGTAGGCAACTCAGTGGCTTTGTTTGAGCCGATTCATGGGTCTTTCCCGCAAGGAGCAGGTAAGAAGATCGCCAACCCGATTGCCACCATCCTGTCGGCTGCCATGATGCTGGAGCATTTTGGCCTGCAGGAAGAAGCAGATCTGGTAAAGAAGGCAGTGCACAACGCCTTAGATAAAAAGGTGCTGACACCGGAGCTGAATGCGGCTTCGCCTTACACCACTGAGCAGGTAGGTAATTTTATCGCTTACTTTGTGATGCACGGTATAGAAGTTATGCCTGATAAGAATAATATAGAAGTAGGCTTAAGCACTATTATATAGACACTATCATATAGATTTTGTGATTTGCTCAACATGAGTAAGTTAATTTAGTTTGAGTACGATTGTAGATGTAGTTTTTTCCAAACCAAAAAAGACGCGTTCAGTAGAGCGCGTCCTTTTTTTGTGCCTAAAGGTAAATTTTGTGCGCTATACCACATAAGGAGTTGTAGAACGGGAAGGAAGGATTTGAACACAACGCTTGTATAGAATTTGAGCACAGGAGGGTTGAGCAGCAGTAGCCAGTATTGTTTCTGAAGGGGTGTTTTGATTAGAATAATTCGTGAACTGATCGTGTACAGCAGCGCCTCCTGAGGGCCTTTTTAATTGGAATAATTTGATTGTTGATCAATACTGCTGTTACGCACCAGTTTGCCTAAAGCCCTGCTGTAGTGGCGTTACCTTGTAACGCCGAAGCCGGTCGAACTTAACATAATCTATTGGAGCTTGCGTGTGTAGCCAATCATGGGGCATAACTGGTTCATTACCAACAGCGTTACCTTGTAAAGCCGCTACAGCGCAGCACCAGAAACCTCAGGAGGGCCTTTTTCATTCAAATAATTGCCTGAGAAGGCAGCTATTGATCAAGGGGCGTAACATCAGAAAATAAGTGCCACCTACTAAACAGTTCCTGCTTGGAGATAGGGGAGAGAAGGCTTGCCGACGTATACATGAATCTGAAGTAAAACAAAACAGGCCAGTCACGTTGTTCGTGGCTGGCCTGTTTTATGTATCGGTAGTATGATTTTAATCGATGGTATTAAACAGCCTGTTCCAGCGTATCTTGTTCAGGAAGCTGCCTTCCACGTTCGTTGACATCCAGATGAGCACGGCTTTGCCTACAATATGATCGGCTGGCACATAGCCCCAGAAACGTGAGTCCATGGAGTTATGGCGGTTATCGCCCATCATAAAATAGTAGTCCTGCTTAAAGGTGTATTCCGTTTGTTCCTGACCATCAATAAAAAGTTTGCCATCACGAATTTCCGCATTCTCATTCCCGTCATAATCAAGTATCACCTTCTCGTAAAAAGGTAGCGACTCTGGCGTGATAGCGACAGTGGCGCCTTCCTTAGGCACGTACACAGGGCCAAAGTTGTCGTGGTTCCACTCGTATTTGCTGGGCACATGCGGGAAAATCTGGGAGTCTGCTTTTCCTTTTTCTGCACTTAACAGAATGACATCGTTTATGAAGTCCAGCTCTTTTATCTGTTGGGCAAGTTCTGGTGAGGCATCTACCACATATCCTCCCTGGGCCGTATACACATCGCTCAGGTTAATGTTGCGGTCCTGAAAGAACTTTTGGGAGAGGTGGTTCTTGGCCATGATCAGGTACTTGTACTGCATCTGAGTCGGGTTCTCCGCCGCCTGGCCATTCACGAATACCTGCATGTTGCGTATCTCTATAGAGTCGCCGGCAATGGCGATGCAGCGCTTGATATAATTAGTACGCAGGTCAGCAGGGTGCTCATCTTCCGGCGGATAGTTAAACACGACCACATCGTTTCGTTTCACTTCCGAAAAACCGGGCAGCCTGTACGAATCCAGCTGAATAAGGTCGGAGTAGGAGGGAATGTTGGTGCCCCAGATGGTTTGGTGCGTAAGCGGCACCTGCAGCGGCGTTTTTGGCGTGCGAGGACCATAATGCAGCTTGCTCACAAAAAGAAAATCACCCACCAGCAACGATTTTTCCATGGATGGAGTCGGGATGGTATAGGCCTCAAAAGTAGCCCAGCGAATTAAGCTGGCGGCCACTACGGCAAAAAGAATGGCATCGCCCCATTCGCGGGCCACGCTCTTTTTCTTTTTGGGTTCTTTTTTAGTTGGTTTTGTCTCCCAGAATTTAACTTTCATGCCTTGCACTATTGTTACAGGTTCAGCATGTCTTTCATGCCGTAAACTCCTTTGCGGTCTTTCAGCCATTCAGCGGCCATCAGGGCGCCTCCGGCAAATCCGGTGCGGCTATGGGCAATGTGGCCCAGCTCAATTTTATCGATAGCGGAGCGATATTCTACGATATGCGTGCCCACCACATCCGGCTCACGCTCCGATATAATGTTTATTTTGTTCTCCACCTCTTCGTCGCTCGACCAGCCTGATAGGTTCGGGTAGCTGGCCAGAATACCTTCGGCAGTGGTAATGCCGGTGCCGCTTGGCTTATCTACTTTCTGCAGGTGGTGCACCTCGCGTATAGCCACCTGGTACTCAGGGTAATCTTTCATTTTACTGGCAATATACTCATTAAAATGAAAGAACAGGTTCACGCCTACGCTGTAGTTGGAAGCGTAGAAAAAGGCGCCATCTTGCTCTTTGCAAAGCGCTGCTGCCTCCTCAAACTTTGCCAGCCAGCCTGTGGAGCCCGAAACGATTGGAATACCGTTTTGCAGACAATAAGAAATATTGCCATAAGCAGCCTCGGGGTGTGTGAATTCAATGGCTACATCTGCGTTGGCACCTGAATAATCTGCCAGTTCGTGGGTGTTGTGCTGGTCTATGATACCGGCTATCTGGTGACCTTTGTCGAGAGCCATTTTTTCGATGGTCTGGCCCATTTTGCCATAGCCAATCAATAAAATCTTCATCTTATCTGGAATATAATGTTAGCGTGAAGCCCGGGGTGAGGGCATTGTTTGTAAGCGTAGGAGAATGCAGCAAGCCGGGCTGCACCCGCAGTGACAGGTCATCGCTGATATCAAAATCTTTAAGGTGTGCGTGCACATGCGCTTCGGCAATGTTCAGGCCCCAAACGCCAATGGCCAGCAGCACGTTCATGTCGCGCCACCGGCGATACTGGTCCCGGGCACGGCGCAGGTTCGCGCTGCCGTTCGGGTTATTTTTACCTAGTATTGGGTGATCAATATACTTATCTGTTCGATCAACATTTGATCGGTCAATAAGGGCAGTCCTGAAATCCTGGTAATTTTTGTTGTGGTCTATCAGGAAGTATCCGATGGTGCCCAAGCCCGCATATAGGATAGGAATTTTCCAGTAGCTTTTGTTGTAGGCCTGCCCCAGGCCGGGCAATATGGCGGAGTAAAAAGCAGCTTTGGCGGGCCGGTCCCAGCGGTCGAGGAAGAAGCCTTTTTCTTTGGTCGTATCTGCAGCCGCCACAGTGGCCGGAACGTTTACCACTACCGAATCCTGCCCTTCCGTAATCACCTGAGCCTTTGCAGAAGGCAGGCAAAGTAGGAGCAGTAGCAATAGACCAGCAAAGCAACAGATACACCTCATGCGGCCTTAATAGTTTAAGATTTCCAGTATACGGTTAAGCTCTTCCACCGACACAAACGGGATCTTTATCTCGCCTTTGCCTTCGTTATTCGCCTTCACCATGATTTTAGTGCCGAATTGAGTAGAGAGGCGCGATTCTACCTGCTTTACTTCCTCCTCGTATTTGTTGAATTGCAGTTTCTGCTGCGGGTCAGGCTTCTTGTTGGCATTCTGCAGGTTCCGAACCAGCTCCTCTACCTTCCGCACCGACAGTTCTTCGGCCACCACCTTTTTAAACACGTCGAGCTGTTTCTCAATGGTGTCGATGTTGATGAGGGCGCGGGCATGGCCCATGGTAATCAGGTTGTCGCGAAGGGCGATCTGAATATCTGGGGGAAGTTTGAGCAGGCGCAGGTAGTTGGTTACAGTGGTGCGTTTTTTACCTACCCGGTCTCCTAGTTCTTCCTGCTTCAGGCTGCACTCCGTGAGCAGGCGCTGGTAAGAGAGAGCAATCTCAATAGCGTTCAGGCTTTCGCGCTGGATGTTCTCGATCAGGGCCATCTCCAGCATCTGCTGGTCGTCGGCCTTGCGGATATAGGCTGGAATGGTCGTCAGCCCGGCAATTTTCGCAGCCTGGTAACGTCGCTCACCTGAAATCAGCTGAAAGCTGTTCTGGTCGAGCTGGCGCACCGTGATAGGCTGAATGATGCCTTGTATCTTAATAGATTCAGCCAGTTCCTCCAGCGCCGCCTGATCGAAATGCGTGCGGGGCTGAAACGGGTTTGTCTGGATCTGATCAATAGCTATGTCTGCGATGGTATTGACAGAGTTTAAAGTGGTTGAATCGATTTTACCGGTGTACTTATTCCCCTCCAATAGAGAGTTCAGGCCCCTTCCGAGGCCTCCTTTACGTTTTGCTGTTGAATTCTTGTTATCAGACATGTAAACAATAAGTTATTTCGCCAGCGCTACGCTGTTCTTCTCTGCAATCTCGCGGGCCAGGTTCAGGTAGCTCAGGGCGCCTTTGCTCTCTGCATCGTGCAGAATAGCCGGAATGCCAAAGCTGGGCGACTCGCTCAACTTCACGTTTCTTGGAATAATGGTTTCGAACACCATCTGCTGGAAGTGCGTCTTCACCTCTTCCACCACCTGGTTACTCAGGCGCAGGCGCACGTCGTACATCGTGAGCAGAATACCTTCAATGGCCAGCTCCGTGTTCAGCCTCGACTGGATTATCTTGATCGTATTCAGCAATTTGCCCAGTCCTTCCAGGGCGAAATACTCACACTGCACGGGTATGGCCACCGAATCGGCTGCCGTAAGGGAGTTTACCGTGATAAGGCCAAGCGAGGGCGAACAGTCAATAATGATAAAGTCGTAGGTATTGCGCAAGGGCGCTAAAACTTCGCGCATCTTCTCCTCGCGGTCCGGAAGGTTGATCATTTCCACCTCAGCCCCCACCAGGTCGATGTGGGAGGGGATCAGGTGCAGAAACTCCAGGTTAGGCGACACCAGAATAATGTCTTCTACCTTGGCTTCTTCTACCATGCACTCATAAATGCTGGCCGTAATGCTGGCCGGGTCGAAGCCGAGGCCGGAGGTGGCGTTTGCCTGCGGATCTGCATCTACCAGTAGTGTCTTATATTCTAAGGCTGCCAGGCTTGCTGCCAGGTTAATGGCAGTGGTGGTTTTGCCTACCCCACCTTTTTGGTTAGCAACCGCAATTATTTTTCCCATTCTAAAATTATAGGTTTATCGTTTGGCCTATCTCCATCAAAATTACTTCCTTGCCCGCCATCTGCGCTACTTCTTTTACCTCTTCCTTATCTATTTTAATGTAAGGGAAGGTGTCGTAGTGCATGCCAATAAATTTATCTACCTGCACAAAATCGGCTGCTACCAGGGCATCGTGTATGTCCATGGTAAAGTTGTCGCCGATTGGGAGCAGGGCAAAATCCAGGTCGAACTGTTCCGGAATCAGCTTCATGTCGTAGGTCAAGGCTGTGTCACCGGCAAAATAAAATGCCTGGTTTTCGGTTTCCACTACAAAGCCTGCTGCACTGCCGGCATAGGAGCCGTCGGGCAGGGAGCTGGAGTGAACGGCATTGACCATTTTAACCGTGCCGAAGGGCAATGTTACCTTGCCGCCGGTGTTCATGGGGTGCGTTTTTTCAACACCTTTGTTGCTGAACCAGTTCACAATTTCGAAGGTGGCGACGAGCGTGGCGTTATTATTTTTGGCGATCCGCTCTGCGTCGTGTACGTGGTCCTGGTGGCCGTGTGAGAGAAGAATATAATCAGCCTTAATACTGTCTACATCAATGCCTTTGGCTAATTCATTCGGGGAAATAAAGGGGTCGAACAAGACGTAGTGTTGCCCGATTTTAAATGAAAAGCAAGACTGGCCGTAATACGTGATCTCTATCATAAGACTGAAAAATGCTTTAATATCTACACAGCATACCTTAAACTTCCACAAAGATACATTATTTTAGCCAACTAAGATGTTCGCAATGCAAAGACCCTTTATATTTTTGAACCTGTTGTGGCTGGTACTTTTGTCGTGTAGCGAAGGCCCTAGTGACGGAACGGGCAAAAAAGTTTTTAAGTATAACCAACCCGGCGCGCTCTCTTCCCTGGACCCTGCTTTTGCCCGGAACCAGGCCAACATCTGGGCGGCTACGCAGCTGTACAATGGCCTGGTGGAGCTGGATGGGGAGCTAAAGATTGGCCCGGCCATTGCTAGTGCTTGGGATGTGTCGGAAGACGGCCGCGCCTATACCTTTTACCTGCGCGACAGCGTGTTTTTTCACGACCACGAAGTGTTTCCGGGTGGTAGAGGACGCAAAGTAACCGCCCAGGATTTTGAGTACAGCTTTAAACGTATTGTAGACCCCAAAACTGCCAGCACCGGCGCCTGGGTGTTTAACGACAAGGTGCTGACAGATGCCACCGGGGCAATTTCGGACACGGCTTTCCTGGCAGTGAACGACACTATCTTCAAAGTTTACCTGAACGAGCCGTTTATCGCTTTTCTGGAGATTCTGACCATGCCCTACGCCTATGTGGTGCCGCAGGAGGCGGTGGCGGAATATGGAAAGGATTTCCGGGCGAACCCGGTAGGCACAGGGCCTTTCGTTTTCAGGCTGTGGGACGAAGGCAACGCCATTGTGCTGCACAGGAACCCGAATTACTGGCGGCGCGACGAGCAGGGGCGGCAGCTGCCGTACCTCGATGCCGTGCAGATTTCGTTTATCACGGACCGCAAATCGGAGTTTCTGACTTTCGTGCAGGGCAAGCTCGATTTTCTGTCGAGCATAACCGAAGGCTCTCGCGACATGATCCTGAACAACGACGGCACGGTGCAGGAAGATTTTGCCGGTAAGTTCAGGGTGCAGAAGGTGCCTTACCTGAACACTGAGTACATTGGCTTCCAGCTGGACCCCACCAATCTGAAAGACCCGAACACGGCCATGCAGGACAAGCGCGTGCGGCAGGCGCTGAGCTATGCCATCAACAAAAGAGAAATGCTGGCCTACTTCCGGAACAATATCGGCATTCCGGGGCACTCAGGTATCGTGCCGCCTTCGCTGCCAAGTTACAACGACAGCCTGGTGCGGGGCTACAGCTATGAACCAAAGAAGGCGATGGAGCTGCTGCAGGCGGCAGGATATTCGGCCCGGAACCCCTTAAAGCTGCGGCTAAGCACCGTGTCGGAGCACAAGGAGCTGGCTGAGTACATGCAGAAGAAGTGGGCCGAGGTGGGGGTGCAGGTGCAGATAGACATTAACCAGGCCCCTGCTCACCAGGAAACGGTAGACAACGGCCGCGCTCCTTTCTTCATGAAGTCCTGGCTCGGCGATTACCCTGATGCCGAGAATTACCTGGCCCTGTTCTACAGCAAGAACTTCTCACCGGCCGGTCCGAACAAAACACACTTCAAAAATGCGGCGTTCGACCGCCTGTATGAGCAGGCCAAGCTGGAGCGTGATGCCCAAAAGCGTTGGGCGCTGTACCAGCAGATGGACCAGATAATTGTGGAGGAAGCGCCGGTGATCGTGCTTTACTACGACGAGGTGGTGCGACTGACGCAGAACAATGTGCAGGGGCTAATGCCAAACCCTATGAACACGCTGAACCTGGAGCGCGTGCGGAAGGAGTAGTGGCTGATTGTTAATGGCTGATTGTTGACAGGAAGTAAAGAATTCTGATTCATACAACAGGAAGTTCTGATTCAGATAAAAAGGCCATTTTCACTCAAATAATTTATTCTCCTGAACCCCCTGGCGCTCGAACCTACTCAAAAATGATGGTCTTGTTGCGGTATACAAACACCTGCTCGTTAAACACCAGCCGCAGCGATTTTGCCAGTACGATTTTCTCCACGTCGCGACCGGCCTGGGCCATCTCTTTGGCACTTTGCGTGTGGTCTACCGGTATTACGCTTTGGGCAATAATGGGGCCCTCGTCTAGTTGGTCGTTCACAAAGTGGGCCGTGGCACCTATAATTTTTACGCCGCGCTCGTAGGCCTGCGTATAGGGGCTGGCCCCCACAAAGGCAGGCAAAAAGGAATGGTGAATGTTGATGATCTTGTTGGAGTACTGCGAGACGAAACCAGGCGAAAGAATACGCATGTACTTGGCCAGCACCACAAACTCGGGCTCGTACTGCTGCACAGCCTCCAGGATTTCCTGCTCATGCGCCTCGCGGCTCTTGTCTTCATGGCTGATAAAATGAAACGGGATGTCGAATTTGCGGGTCAGGTCCTCGAGCACGTCGTAGTTGCTGATCACAGCCAGGATGTGGGCATTCAGCTCATTGAAAGCATGGCGAATCAGCAGGTCGCTCAGGCAATGGTGCTCCTTGGTGGCCAGCAGCACGATGTTCTTCTTCCGCTTGTCTGTCAGCTTAATCTCCACGCCTTCGGGCAGCAAATCCGTGAGGTCCTTGAGCAGCGCTTCCCGGTCAAAATTCCCGGAGAACTCGGTGCGCATGAAAAAGTAATTAAAGCTTCTCTCTACAAATTCACCGTTGCTGATAATATTCAGGTTGTAGTGATACAGAACACCGGTAATTTTAAAAACCAGACCAGGCTGGTCGGGGCAGTTGATCAAAAGTACGTGCGAAACCATCAGGCGCTATTCAATTTGTTGGATAAGGGCGTTAAATTAAGCATAACTGCCGAATATCTGCTGCTTTTGCTAGCCGAAATCTGCTGGACTGCCTGGTAGGCAGGCACAGGAGGGCAGCGGAAACACCCTCCGGAGGGCCGTTTTTATTAGAATAATTTGGTTGCCGGTTGTTAGTTGTTGATTGTTTAATAGCTACATTGTTAAAGGGTTGACGAGGGAATTAATTTGAGGAGGAACCACAAAACAAAATGCAACTTTTAACTCATAACTCATAACTCTTAACTTTGGAAAAGTCTTACGTCTTGCCTCCTGTGTCTTTTAAATAGCCTTGGGAAGGCCTTTTTCATTCGAATAATTCCGTGGCGGCTGAAGCGGGGGCAGCAGCCTGCCATTACAGCACCGATCATTCGCATTTCATGCCGATTTTCTAAGATTAGCCACAATATTTTAAAAAAAGCGCTGATTTTTGTTAGAATTAAAAATTTAATATATAACTTCGTCGGCAATATATGAAAGCAACAGGAACAACCATTATCATCTCTATAATCAACACCATCATTGGTACAATGCATGGGGAAGGAGATTATTTGGTTTAGAGTTAGAACAATAACCAGTAAGCGCCTTCCCTGAACAGGAAGGCGTTTTTTTTATCATAAACTATATGAAGGTATTAAAATTCGGAGGCACTTCAGTAGGATCATCTGAAGGTATCTTAAACTTACTCAGCATCATCAGACAAGAAGCCCAGTCAGGAACGAAGCCTGTGGTGGTGCTCTCGGCTATGAGCGGGATCACGAATTTATTGCTGAAAATGACCCAGGATGCCGCCGCAGGAGAGGACTTCGAAGCGTCTATGGAGAAACTGGAGGCAAAGCACACCGCTATTGTGGAGCAGATGCTGCCCAGCCAGCTGCAGGAGCCTGTACAGGCGCAGCTGCAGTCGTATTTCAGCGAGATACAGCAACTGCTCAACGCTATCCGCAGCCTGAAGGAGTGCACCCCCAAAACACATGACCTGGTGATCAGCTACGGCGAGAAATGCTCCACCCTGCTTATCAGCAAAATCGCCTCGCAGTTTTTTCCGGAGGCCCTGTTTGTGGAATCGTCGGAGCTTATCAAGACCGACAGCAATTTCGGCAACGCCCGGGTAGATACGGAAATGACAGACCAGTTGGTAAACGCCTTTTACAACAGCCATAAAGACAAACTGCTGTTTATAACCGGCTTTGTGGCCAGCGACATGCAGCGGCAAATCACTACCCTCGGCCGGGGAGGCAGCGATTATACGGCCGCCATTATCGGAGCCGCCCTGAACGCCGCCGAAATCCAGATCTGGACAGGCGTGAACGGCATGATGACCGCCGACCCCAAATGGGTGAAAAAGGCCTTTACCCTGACCGACCTCTCGTATAACGAGGCCATGGAAATGTCGTTTTTCGGGGCGAAGGTGATTTACCCGCCCACCATGATTCCGGCTTTCCTCAAGAAAATTCCGATCATCATTAAAAATACGCTGAAGCCCGACATTGCGGGCACCGTAATCAGCCATTCGGGTGGAGAGTCCGACCTGCCGATCAAAGGTATTTCGTCTATCAACAAGATCAGCGTTATTAACCTGCAGGGCAGCGGCATGGTAGGCCGGGCCGGTTTCAGCGGAAAGTTGTTTTCGCTGCTGGCGCACGAGCAGATCAGCGTCATCATGATCACGCAAAGTTCCTCGGAGCACAGCATTACTTTTGCCATTAAACCCGAAGACGCCGAACGAGCCAAAAAACTGATAGAACGTGAGTTTGAATTGGAACTGAAGGCCGAGAAACTGGAAAAACCGGAGATCGAAGAAGGCCTGTCGGTGCTGGCGATAGTGGGGGAGAACATGAAGCAGACGCCTGGCATTTCGGGCAAGCTGTTCTCTGCCCTCGGCCGAAACGGGGTGAACGTGCGGGCCATTGCACAGGGTTCTTCGGAACATAATATTTCGGTGATCATATCGCAGCAGGACCTGGCAAAGGCGCTGAATGCTGTGCACGATGCCTTCTTTACTGACCTCAAGAAAACACTGAATGTATTCTGCCTCGGTACCGGCAACATCGGTAAAACACTGTTCCGCCAGCTGCTCGACCACAGCGAATTTTTGCAGAAGCACAATGGCATACAGGTAAAAGTGATCGGCGTGTCGAACAGTCGCAAAATGCTGTTCGATCTGGACGGTATTCCGCTGGATAGCTGGCAGCAGCAGCTGGATGAGCAGGGGAAACCGGCTGACCTGGGCTTGTTTATCTCTGAGATGAAATCGCTGAACCTGCCAAACTGTGTGTTCGTGGATAATACCGCCAGCCCGAAACCGATCACGTATTACGAAGAGATTTTCAGCTCCAATGTATCAATTGTAACCTCGAATAAGATCGGTAATTCATCGTCTTACAGCCAGTACCGCTTGTTCAAAGACACGGCACACACGCATGGCGTCGACTTTTTCTACGAAACAAACGTGGGCGCCGGGTTGCCGATTGTGCGCACGCTCCAGGACCTGATGATGAGTGGCGACCGCGTGCTGAAGATAGAGGCGGTACTGTCGGGCACGATCTCCTTCATCTTTAACCATTTTAAGGGCGATGTTACGTTCCACGATGTGGTGAAGATGGCGCAGGAGAAAGGCTACACCGAACCAGATCCGCGCGATGACCTGAACGGAACCGACTTTATGCGCAAAATGCTGATTCTGGCCCGTGATGCAGGCTACCCGTTGGAAGCTGGCGATGTGCAGATCGAGAACATTTTGCCGGAGTCGTGCATGCACGCGCAGTCGGTGCCGGAGTTTTATGAGGAGCTGCAGAAAGCCGACGATTATTTCAACAGGCTGAAGGAGCAGGCCGAGGAGAGTGGCCGCGCGCTGCGCTTTATCGGTAAGTTAGAAGACGGAAAAGTAGAGATCACCCTGCAGATGGTAGACGAAAGCCACCCGTTCTTTGTACTCTCCGGCAGCGACAACATCATCTCCTTCACCACCGAGCGTTACAAAGACCGACCACTGGTTGTGAAAGGCCCCGGCGCAGGTGCCGAGGTAACAGCTGCCGGTGTATTCGCTGATATCGTGAATGTGGGAACGCACTAAACTGCTGAACGGTTTAAGCTCTTAATGGCTTCTGCCGTAAGTATAAGAAAGCAGCCCCGGCATCTACTTCAGATGGCGGGGCTGCTTGTTTTTGAAGAGGTAAGCTGTAATAGGTAAAGCAAAGTCTGATAAGCGAAATTATGTTTAATAGAGAGGCAACGGTTGGCACATAAAGCAAGCGAGGCGTAGCCGAAGCTTGCTTTATGTGGCGTGTTAGACATTGGTGTTTATGTCTTTATGAATTTATACACCTTCTGGCTCTCCCCATAAGTAGCAGACACTACATATATTCCTCTTGGATATTCAGCAAGGGCATACTCTATCATAAAAGAATCGGCGTTTTTCAGATGGCTGCGGTGTAGCAGCCTTTGTCCAGTAACATTATATATTTCAATCTCCACCATTCCTCTGGATTTGTCATTCATGCTAATGGTAAGATTCGATTCGGAAACTGGGCTGCTAATATCTACTTTGTCTAAGAACTTTTCCGAATGCGGCTGTAAAATGACCGTTTTTAGTTCTGAGTTGTCGTAGCCTCCCTTAGTAAGGTAGAATTGAAAAACAGTGTCCTGCTTCTGGAGAATTATAGGCTCGCTTGTTCCCAACTTAGCTGCTAAGTTATTTACTGAGTAGTAAATATTAGGGTTTGAAACTCCCGAGATAACAGTAACTACATTAGGAAGGGTATCGGCTGTGATAAAGTAGATGGAATCCGAAAGGGCAATTTCACTTGTATCATTAATTGCTACTTTGATGTCAGGAAGCCTCGGTTTTGCCTCATCTTGGCAGCTAAAGCAAAAAGCAAGTAAAATCAGCAATACAGCTCTCATTATTTCCCTGTTTCCTTTAAATTCACTTTTGCCCAAAGGTATTATTACAGCCGAAGCATAGCAAGGGTTTTGGCTGTGCTGGGTTAGGGTAATTCCAACGAATTCTTTCATTCCTGCACGTGCTTCGGAAAAATTCTTTTTTCTTCCTCCTGCACTGTCTGCGCGTCTATTTCTTTTGCAGGGACTGCGTGGAAATTGCTTTTAGTTCAGGAATGACCACACGACAACTTTTTCTGCTGTTTCGACACCAACGCTGCAGTGATAGCACTATGGCGGCTGTAGGGTTGTGTCAACCCGGCTAAATTTTTGCAGATAATTGCGGCTTCTGATAAACAGGATTAAGCTACTGTCTATTACAGTTGCTATAGGGATCTTTTCACTATTCTTCTTATGGTTTTCTCTCCCGATTCAAAAAAGATGGTGGCAATATAAAACCCGTTCTCCAAGCCGTCCAATTTAACTGCATTGGTTGTAGCTGTGCGCATAAGCTTTCCGGTTAGATCGGAAACTTCAACTCTGGCAATCGGCTGGTCCGCCTCAACCGAGAACAAGTCATGTACCGGGTTCGGAAATACCTCCACCTTTGAGGTCGGTTGTTCCTGGACCGAGGTCACCAATAACTTGTCATCACAGGCCAGGTCCAGGAATTTGATGGATAGCTGCGCATCTGAATAGCACCTGAGCGGTCCTTCTGCCTCCGGGATGATCCTTTCCCGCGGCACATACCAGTCAAGGCCTCCAATCCTGTCCATAAAGTATCCGCCGTCATTCATAAACGTGAATCTATCCAGAGGTCTGGTTTTGTATTTTTTAAGGGTCGCCCCGTTCACGACAACGTTTTCCACCTGCTCTATCACCAGCCTGTAAGTGGTATCCTTGGTTAAAACTGAGGGCTCAGGCACGTCCAGTGTCAAAACATCACCCTGGGCGGCATTGAAGATGTAGAGTGAAAGGAACCTCTTTCTTTCAGAACTGTACATGAACACCGTGTCCGACTTTTCATATACAAATATAGGCGGTAGGGATTCTACAGACCCGTTATCCCTATAGTAGGTCTGCGTGATCTTATGGCTCGATTTGCCAAGAATAACAGTGTCTGCAACACTCTGTAAATGAATATATTCTGAATGCATATCTCTACCATGTGCGCTGTAATACCACTGGGAGCCAAGTGATCCAAAGCCCTGCCCAAATGAGAAAGAGCTGAGAACTATGTAAAACGCAGCAAGTGAAATAATTCTTCTCATAATTATTGATTTTCCACCTTAACTATGGTATAAACGGAATAGCGAATATACAATATAGAACTTAAAGAATAAAGAAACCATCTATAAGTTTCTGCTCCCTTCAAAATACCAAAACCGGCACCCCCTCCAGCTGCCTGGAAACGGGGTTTCGCTTATAACTACTCTTATGTTCAGCAGCGACTCTATCCTGGTAAATTACCTCTTTGATACTAAATAGAACTTCGAATTGCAAAGGCCATTGTGCTGTTTAAGAAACGAAACAATCACAAAACTATCTGAAGAAGTGGGGGAGCTTGGCTCAAACAGCCTTCTGAGTAGCTGCTAATAATTTATCGGCAAACAATTTTTTGCGATAGCAGGACAGTGGCTGGGAGTTATACTTTCCGCTCATACCGCCTGCAGGCAGGGCGGCTGCAACAGCAGACCCGCCCTATGCCTTCCAGAGCCTAAAAAGCCTCCGGAGGGACAAAATCATTAGAATAATTTCTACTTAAGACTTTTCTGCAGCCGCCGCCTCTGCCGCCTGCGTAATGCCATCGAGCACGGGGCGTATTTTGTTGGCCTGCTGCATCATCTCATACATTTTTTCCTGATCGTTGTTCTGGAGGTATTGCTGGAAACGCTGCAGGTAAAAGATGTATTCGCCAAGGGCGTGGCTCAGGAAGTGTGCATTCTGCTCAAAAATAGGAGCCCACATATCCGGGGAGCTTTTGGCAAGGCGTACGGTAGAGGCGAAACCACTGCCAGCCAGGGTGAAAATGTTTTTTTCATCTTTCTCCACATCCAGCACCGTAAGGCCCAGCAGGAAAGAACTCACGTGTGAGAGGTGCGAAATATAGGCCACATGCTTGTCGTGCTCCTCGGGCTGCATAAAGATGGTGTTCAGGCCCACGGTCTCGAAGATTTGCAGGGCTTTGGCAATGGCTTCCTCAGAAGACTTTTCGCGCTCACAGATGATGTTCATCTTACCCTGGTACAGTCCTTCCAGCGCTGCTTCAGGCCCGGAGTTCTCAGTACCGGCAATCGGGTGCGCTGCCACAAACTGCTGCCTGTTGGGGTGGTGCTCCACTGCTTGGCATAGCTGGCCTTTGGTAGAACCGAGGTCTATGACAATCGCCTGAGTCGGAATGATGTTCAGGATGGTGGGCAGCAACTGTCGGATGGCGGTAACCGGAATAGCCAGAAAAATAACATCAGCTGCAGCTACGGCATCTTTAAGCGGTAAAACAGAGTCTACCAGCTTCAGCTCGAGCGCCCTGGCGGCATTGGCCGGGTTTCGCTCCACGCCTATAAACGTGAGCGAAGGATCGGCATTTCGCAGGTCTTTTGCCATCGAGCCGCCTATCAGGCCTAATCCTACTATGGTAACTACTTTCATACAATTAAAAATAAATACGGCAGGGCTTCCCTTTGCTGCTACCAACTATCCGCTGCTTTCAATAATAAAGCAAAATAATTGCCTGCCTTAAAATTAAATCAGAAAGCAAAAGAACGGAAATTAATGGGAATATTCTAGCCAGCCCCTGGGCTTGCCGACTTATTTTACTCCTGATGCGTTACCGCCAAATCAAAAAAAGGGCAGTGGCTATAACAGAAAAAGCAGGAGGCAGCTTTTACACTGCGCCCCTGCTTTAAGGAAGTCTGGCTTCAGGTAGATAACCCGGGAGGCAGATGAAGCCTGCCGCAACAGAGGCCGGCAATTATTGGAATGAAAACCGCCCTCAGGAGCTGCTGCTGCTGTTGCTGCTGCTGAGGGAAGTTTCCTCTAACTGCCTCTGCTCTTATTGTTTATAAATTTCTTCGTTGGTGCCGCACTTCAGCATGCTCTTGCCATAATACGGGTTGCGGATCTCTTTTTCGGAGCTGAGCCAGTACGCGCCCTTGTCGTTAAAGGCCATGGGGCAGTGCTGGTAGTAAAGGTCGGCGTTAGCGGCACCGAATGCTTTTGTCAGCGCGAAGGTGGCTTCTGAAAGCTGCTCCAGTTCGTTGCGTTGGGCAGCCAGGTCAGCAGCTTTCGCCATGGCAGCTGAGCTCTCCTTAATTTTATCCCGTTGCTCCTCCGCAAACTGCTTCTGATCTTCCTGCAGTGTCGCCACCGGCATGGAGTCAGCCAGTTTTTCTATTTCGGAGGCTGCACTCTGGGCTGTTTTAGCGTCTTCGGCCACCAGGGCGTCTTTCACCTTCAGGTATTCATCCAGCAGTGCCGAAACCTGTGTTTTAAAAGGATCTGCCACCGACGAGAAAGAAGGGGTTTCTACCACTACCTTGCCTGTTGCTGTTTCTGTGTCTGTATCGGAAGCGTGTTCATGGGTGTGTGCTGTTTCCGTTTTATTGTCGGAGCAGGCACTGAAGGTAAATATTGCCAGAGCAGCTGCGTATACGATCGTCTTCTTCATATCTTAAAATTGAACTTTTTTGAATGTATAGATTGGGATTCAGATGAATCCGGTAATGTAGTAAAGCCGCAAAGTTAGGAATAAGTGCCTAATAGGGAAATAATAAATACCCTGCATTTTTCAGATAAGACGTTGTGCACCTATCCCGCCATACCTGCTGCCTCCAGCAACGAAGGGTAATCCAACTGATTTGGTTAAATCTATTGTGTTTCAATTGGTTGATTTATAGTGTTTTATGTTTTGTGGCTACAAACATAATCAATTGCTTTAAGGCCAGGTCCGCCTGATTTATAAAAGAACTCAGCACATGTCTTCTGACCTGTGTTATCAATATAATTTGTGTATTAAAATTGTATGAAAGTGTACAATTGTTTTATATATTACATTTACATATTTATTAGTAACAATAACGGCCTGCTACGCTGTTTTTTTCAGTTCTTAAGTGTGATTTCAGGTAAGCTGCTAACGGAGGGCCTGGCACCTGCTTAAAGTTACATGCTTGCCGGGCTAACAACACCCGCTCTCAAAAACTATCCGACTCTTTGCTTCCGCCCCGGCAGGGGGTACCGGCACAGAAGGAAGATTCAGGTTTTGTCTATTTAACCAAGCCTGTTAAAATCCATTCACATTAGGATTGCACATCAGCCATCTGATCAGGAATCCGAGTTACCTACGCTATATAATCCAAACAATCGGGCTCGCTGCTTTAATAGAATATCTGCCGGTGGTGGAGAAAACTTTTCATGCGCGCCCAGTTTGTCCACTTGAAAGCTTCCTGATAATGAAACTTGATAAGATACAGCATACCATCTTTTTTGTCTTCCTGGTAACCTTTATGGTTACTACCTTTTTTGCAGCCAAAACTTTTCTGGAGCTAAAACGGGCCTATCTGCGGGCAGATAATGAAGTGGTGACCCTCCGGGTTTTAAAGTCGGTAGGCCAGCTGAACAACAACCTGCACGAAATAAATGAGCGCTACCATACGTACCTGCTTACCGGCAACAGAGAGCACCTCGATGCCTATACCCAGGCTTTAACCCAATATTCCTTCCATCTGGAGCAACTGCAGGATGTCAGCCTGGCAGATCGCCAGGGAAGGTACTGGCTTCAGCAGTTTATCAGATCGGCCGAAGCCTACGAGAGCTTGCTGAAGCAAAACCTGCCCGTAACTTCTGCTGCCAGTGTGGCCAG
This sequence comes from Pontibacter beigongshangensis, assembly GCF_014332515.1. GTDB lineage: Bacteria > Bacteroidota > Bacteroidia > Cytophagales > Hymenobacteraceae > Pontibacter > Pontibacter beigongshangensis. The sequence goes on from NZ_VFSD01000003.1 coordinate 190,968, forward strand.
GCCTGACTCTCTCTGGCTGGAACAGAAAGCACAACTGCTGGAGGAGGCCAGTAATTTTGTACGGCTTATCGAAGAGCAGGAGCGGCAAAATTTCGACGCAAACGACCAGGAGCGCAAGCAGGAAACGCAGGAGGCGCTGCAGGTGCTCATCTTTTTTGCAGCGGGCATGTTCGTTTTTTTCGTGTTCAACTTTTTGCTGATCAGGAAAACCCTGGCCGACCGGAAGAAAAACGGGCAGGCGCTGGAGGAGAACCAGCAGCTTTTCTCGTCTCTTTTTTATCAGAGCCCGGTCATGATGACGCTGATGGATGCCGTAACCGGCCAAATAGTGGACGTAAATGAAGCGGCCCTCCAATTTTTTAACAACCGCAAAGAGGATGTAATTGGCAAGGTGCCGGAGGAGCTTCCCATTTCGCTGGACCCGGAGGATCAGCAGGAGATGAGCAGATGCCTGGAACAGCATGCAAGGGTAAAAGATTTCGAGATTAAGATGATGATGGCCAACGGGGATGAGAAATACATGAGCTACAGCATCGATAAAATAAACCTGAGAGGCAAATCTTACCTGCTGCTGGCCTATACCGATGTAACAGATAAAATACTGTCGCAGCAGAAGCTCATGGAGAGCGAAAAGCTGTTTTCGACCCTGTTCTATAAAAGTCCGGTCAATTTTTATATCAGCGAAACGGCTACCGGCATTTTGGTCGATGTAAATGAGAATTTCCTGAGTTTCTTCGATCTCAGCAAAGAAGAAGTGCTCGGCAAAACAACAGCGGAGCTTCAGATATGGGACGACGAAACAGCGCAAAGCCTCCTGACGGCTAACCTGCAGCGAGCCGGGGAAGCCAATATGGAACTTCTGGTGAGAAAGAAAAATTGTGAACTGCGTTACATTTTGCTGCATGGGGAGCAGCTGCAGCTAAAAGGTAAGGCTTGCATGGTAGGCGCCTTTGTAGATATTACCGAGTCGAAGCGGGCTGAAGCCACGATAAAAAGGCTGAATGCCTCCCTCGAACAGAAAGTGCAGGAGCGGACGAAGGAGATATCAGACTACAAATATGCCCTCGACCAGTCGGCTATCGTGGCGATCACCGACCAGTCTGGCGACATTCGCCACGTAAACAATAACTTTTGCCGGATCTCCGGTTACAGCCGGGCAGAACTGATCGGGCGGGAGCACCGGGTAATTGACCTGGCCACGCACACCCAGGGGCTGCTTTACGAGATGGAGCAGGCTATGCGCCTCGGAAAGATATGGAAAGGAGAGGTGAAGAACATGGCCAAAAACGGATCCTCCTACTGGACCGACACCACCATAGTGCCCTTTCTGGATGAGCAGCAGCAGCCCTACCAGTTCCTGTCTATCCAGTGGGACATCTCGGATAAAAAGAAAGGGGAGACCGCCCTGCTGCAGGCCATGCATGACCTGGAACTGAGTGCGAACCGGCTAAAAGAAGCGCAGGCCCTGGCGCACATGGGTAGCTGGGATTATAACTTCGGTACAGGCGAATATAGCTGGTCAGACGAAACTTTCCGGATACTGGGAACCTCCCCCCAGGAGACGGCGCCCTCTCCGGAAGCTTTTATAGCCATGGTCCACCCGGACGATCTGCCGTATGTGCAGGAACTAACTGACCAGCTTTCGCAGTACCTGACCGACTCTTCTTTTATCTGCCGGATTATCCGGAAAGATGGGGTGGAGCGGCACCTGTCTGTCGAATACGAGGTAGTGCTGGACGAGCAGCAGAACGTGGTCCGGTGGAATGGCATCTTTCAGGACCTGACGGAGCAGATTCTGGCTCAGAAAGAAAAAGACAAGATGACGGCAGACCTTACGGAGCGCAACAAGGACCTGCAGCAGTTCAACTACATTATCTCGCACAACCTCCGGGCTCCTGTTGTGAACATATTAGGCCTCACCAACCTTATAAACAATCTGGCACCAGGCAGCCAGCAGTTTTTAGATTGCCTGAGCGGTATCCGTGTTTCAGTGCTGCGGCTCGACGAGGTAATCAAGGACCTGAACAGCATTCTGCAGGTACGGCAGGAAATAAACGAGGCCAAAGAATATGTGTGCCTGGCAGAGCTGGTACACGATGTGGAGGCGATCCTGAGTAACAGGATTCAGCATGAAAAGGCCACGATCCATACTGCCTTTAAGCGGCTGGATAAGATGTATACCCTGAAGAGTTACCTGTACAGTATCTTTTATAACCTTATCTCCAACAGCATAAAATACCGTAAGCCGGATCAGCCCCCGGTGATCACCATCTCAGGCGAGGTGGCTGGAGACAAAGTGCGGCTGGTGTTCCAGGACAATGGCCTGGGCATCGACCTGGCCAAATACGGCGACAAGGTTTTCGGACTGTACAAGCGGTTCCATTTCCATACCGAAGGAAAAGGAATGGGTTTGTTTATGGTAAAAACGCAGGTAGAGATACTGGGTGGCCGCATTAGTGTGGAGAGCGAAGACAACAAGGGCACTACCTTTACGCTGGAGTTTGAGGCAGAGGAAGTGCTGCAGGCTAAGTATGGAGAGCACGCCACATTTTGTTAAAGGGGCAAAACGAAGGCGGGATCTGCTTCAGCCGCTGTGGCTGCTGCAGATCCCGCCTTCGTTTTACTCTGCGGAAGGAATTATGCTAATAAAAAGGGCCCTCCGGACTTGCTGCTCCTGCTGCTGCACCTGCCTTTCCGGGCAGGAGGTGAGCTGGAAGCCCGGTTAATCTTGCTGCCTTATGCTGAGTTACGCTCCGCGTTAATTATGCCGAACGAGCAGCGCATAACCAGTTTTTCGTATTTGGCCTTGCTGGTTGCCTCCAGCTTCTGCTCCTCCATCTCCCTGATTTTGGTGAGGGCGTATTGCTGAATCGTAAGCAGCGGCAACTCAATGCGCTGGCGCATCTGAATAGAAAGCTGGTTTACGGGCTTGTCCTCCATCAGGGCAGTGGTGCCGGCCATGCGTAACAGGCAGTTTCTGGTGCGCTCAAACTCCAGGTAGATCATGTTCCACAACTCCCCGTATTTCGGGTGCTTGGCCAGATAGGCGGTCAGCGGGAAGAAGCACTTGGTCATGGCCATCTCGCAATTGTCCATCAGCGTTTTAAAGAACAGGGAGTGCTTGTACATAGCCTTAATTTCCTCCCACTTGCCTTCCGCCTCCAGTTTCTCTATGGCCGTGCCTACTCCGTAGTAGCCTGGCAGGTTTTGCTTCAGCTGGCTCCAGGAGCCAACGTATGGCACCGCCCGCAAGTCGTTGAGGTTCATTTTGCCAGGTTTGCGTTTAGATGGCCTGCTGCCGATGTTGGCCTCAGCATAATAACGTAGCGGGCTGGCATACATCAGGTACTCCAGAAAGTTCGGGTGGTTCTTCAGGGTGCTGTATGTCTCAAAACTCTCCTCAGAGAGGCGCATCAGCAGCTCTTCTTCGCCCTTGGTAAGGGTGGTCTCTTTTGTATGGAAAAGGGCATTGCTGATTCCGGCGTGCATCAGCTGCTCTATGTTGTACTGCGCCGCATCCGGGGTGCCAAAATTAGAGCTGATGGTCTGCCCTTGTATCGTCAGCTGAATCTCTTTGTTGGAGATATTTTGCCCCATAGAAGCATAAAACTGGTGCGTTCTGCCGCCTCCTCTGGCCGGAGGACCTCCACGGCCGTCGAAGAACACTACCTGCACATCGTACTGCTGCGACAGGAAGCTGAGTTCTTCCTTGGCCTTGTAGATACTCCAGTTCGCCATCAGGTAGCCACCGTCTTTGGTGCCGTCGGAGAAGCCGAGCATAATGGTTTGTATGTTGTTTCTTCTTTTCAGGTGCTGGCTGTAGGTTTTGTCCTCATACAGGGCCTTCATCACGCTGCCGGCATGCTTCAGGTCGTCTATGGTTTCAAAAAGCGGCACGATGTCCACCGTCAGTTCTTCCGGTTTCCAGCCGCTCAGCATAAACAGGCCATACACCTCCATCACATCGAGTGGCTTGGTGCTGTGGCTGATAATGTAGCGGTGGCAGCCATATTCGCCGTTATGCTCCTGTATGCTTTTAATGGCCTCCATCGATGCGATAGTGTCGCTGTAGAGGTCGTTTTCGAGTGTGGAGGCGGCTACCGTAGCGTTTATCTGCTGCAGGGCTTCTAATTTTTCAGCATCCGTCAGGTCGTCGTAGTTGTCCGGAAGCGCAGCGGTGGTCTCGGCTATGGCTTTCAGTACTTCTGAGTGTATGCTGCTATCCTGCCTGATGTCGAGAGAGGCAAAGAACAGCCCGAACAGCTCCACCTTATGAATCAGGGTGTCTACCATGTTCAGGAACAGGCTGTTGTGTTCATTCACCAGCTTCTCGCGTATGTATTGCAGCGTATGCAGTACCTCCTCCCTGGTCAGGTCGAGGTTATAGCCTGGCACGAACAGGTTGTTGTAAAGCCTTTCTTCCAGCGATACCAGCACATTAGACACCCCCTTAAAAGTCAGGCGGCGCTTAAGGCGGCGCACATCCTGGTAATAAGATTTTATAACGGCTCCGCGCAGGGCGTCGGCCACCTTCAGGGTAATGGGGGCGTTTACAAAGGGGTTGCCATCGCGGTCGCCACCAGGCCAGAAGCCCAGGTGTATCAGCGGGCTTTTACGGTTTATCTCGCCCGAAAACTGGCCGTAGAGGTCCGTCATGATCTTGCCTGCCGACTGGTAAAATACGTTCTCCAGAAACCAGATCAGGTTCATGGCTTCGTCGTAAGGCGTCGGTTTTTCGTTTTTGAAGAAAGGCGTTTTCCCCAACTGGCGCAGGTAACTGTTTACCTGCGAGGTATTGTCGTTGAGAAGTGCCTTGGAGAGATCGTTGATGATGCCCAGTACTTCGCTGGGGTAAAACTGTGTGGGGTGGGCGGTGAGTACCAGCCGCACCGAAAAGTCCTTCAGCTTTTCAGCCAGCTTTTCCTGCGAATTAGTATGCAGCACCTCCGATTGCAGGTGTTTCAGCGTTCCGATCCCGTTCATGTCATGAATGTCGCGGTAAGCGGCATCTTCCAGGGCGTCGAACAGCACTACCTGGCGCTCGGCATACTGCACAAAGCGGAACAGCAGATCCAGCACTTCCTGCTCGGTGCCGTAGGTGGTATACTGTTTCACAAAGGAGTTAATGACATCGCTGGGGCTTTGTTCTTTACTAAAGCCCTCTTCGCAGTGAATCAGGAAAACGGAAAGTAAAACACCGGTTTTCTCAACCCTGTGGAAAGGCAGAGCTGTAAACAGGCTGTTGTAGAGCTGAAATTTAAGACCTACCTGCTTGTTGTAGATTTGTAAGGTGGTATTGGCAGAAGAATCCATAAATTGATATTTTTTGCAATAATAGCCTTTTTTTAAGCACTTGATACAAAAAAATGTATATTGTTTTCAAATTTTCATAAGATTTTGCCTGAAGTAGTGCTTTTTTGTTCTGTATATAAAGTAAAATGTGATTATTCTGCTGCACTTGCTGTGCTGTTGGATAAGACCAGGCAACATGCTGCAGACGCCCAGCCTGAAAACAACTGCTGGAGCCGGTAATTATTTGAATGGATAAGGCCCTCCGAAGCATTTAAAGACTGCTGCTGCTCCTGCTGATCCGGGAAGTTTGATAGGCCAGAATCAACGGGTAAAGAATCTGGCAGGTGTTGCGCATCTGGTGTGGTCTGTAGCTGCCTGTACTGTAAAGTTAACATGGCCGAGGGAGGAACCGTTTTATAGCTTTTATTTACTTAATCTTTCATGCTGATATTGTAAATGATGAGAATAACTTTTGGCCAGATGAAGGCCCAGTTCGAAAATGTATTGCTGAAAGCCGGCTTTGAAGTGGAGCGGGCAGCACTCTGTGCCCGTATTTTTGCAGAGAACAGCCGAGATGGCGTTTACTCTCACGGCCTTAACCGGTTTCCGGTGTTTGTGCAGATGGTAAAGGATGGCTATGTCCGGCCTCAGGCGGAGCCGGCTTGCCTGGAGCAGACCGGAGCCATAGAGCGCTGGGATGGCCAACGGGCACCAGGCATGTATACCGCCACCCTGGCCATGGACCGGGCCATTGCCCTGGCCAAAAAACATGGCCTGGGCGCTGTAGCAGTACGAAATACCAATCACTGGATGCGGGGCGGCACCTATGGCTGGCAGGCTGTGGCAGCCGGCTGTGTAGGCATATGCGCCACCAACACTATTGCCAACATGCCTCCCTGGGGAGGAACAGCGCCACGGCTTGGTAACAACCCGCTGGTAATTGCCGTTCCGCGGCAGGAAGGGCCGCTGGTGCTGGACATGGCCATGACGCAGTTCTCTTTTGGCAAATTGCAGGAGTACGAGCTTAAGGGAAACAGTCTTCATGTAAGCGGTGGTTACAACAGCCACGGCGAACTGACCACAGATCCGGCTGCTATCCGCGAAAGTGGGCGGGCGGTGCCCATCGGGTTCTGGAAAGGGTCGGGCTTGTCGCTGATGATCGATGTGCTGGTGGCGTCGCTAAGTGGTGGGCGTACGGTGTCTCAGGTCACTGCCGAAGGGACAGAGGCCGGTGTGTCGCAGTTCTTTTTGTGCATCAAGGCAGAAAATCTGGACCCGGCCATTAGTGATGAGATTATCCGGTTTGCCAAAAGCAGCCCTGTGGGAGCAGCAGGTGAAGAAATACGCTACCCTGGCGAAAGCACCCTGGCCACCCGCCTTCGGAACGAGCAGGAGGGGATACCAGTAAATGAGGAAATCTGGCAGCAGGTGCTGGCGTTGTAGTGGGTTAGGCAAAAAAAAGGTACGGAATCAGAATGCCGTACCTTTTTTAATATTGAATCGCTTGCAAACGGAGTACTCCTCCAATTTGATTTTCAGGAAGGCTTAAGGCTTGTAAAACTACCAGAAAGAGAATCTGCCAACATTTCTAATCTGGCAAAGCAGTATGTTTTTTGCTGCTACTGCTCCACCACCTTAATCAACATCCCTTTTTCCACCCTGTCTGTCAGCAGCATGCCGTTTAGCACGGCCAGTTCCTCCAGTTTGCTGTCCTGCACCTTAAAAGAACGAAGCGCCTGGGCGAGTGTGGTAGCTTGTGGCACCGTTTTAATCCTCACTCTATCCGGTTTCCTGTTCAGCTTTTCCTGGTCTGTCAGCTGCTTAAAATTTTGCATGGTGCTGGAGAAGATGGGAGCATAGCTGTTAAAGTCAGCCGCTGAGGTCACGCCCAGAATGTTGTAGATATTGCCGCCATATTGAATCAGGTAAGAAAGCACCCTGATTACACCCTGTTCCTGCTTCTGATCAGCTATCATGGCCAGGGCGGGCAGCCCATTAACAGTGACCTGCTTCGATTCTACCAACTGGAGCTGGTACTGCTTCAGCAGTTGCTGACCTGCCTCTTCCAGGGTTTTGCCAGGGGCCAGGGTTAGCATCATCATGGCTTTGCCATCCTGGGGAGCCATTTGTACCTGCTGCGGAGAGTTGAGGTGTGCCCAGGCTGTTGGTATCGGGAACTGGAATTTCAGGACTGGGTGGTAAAAGACCTGGTTCTCTACAAAACCCTGTTTCGGATCTTCCCCATACACCATGCCATCGATCATCTTTAGGTAGCTGTTGCGGTTTACCTGCAGGTTCGTCAGGTTTTGCTTTTGCTGCCACTCGGAAGCCAGCTGTTTAACGGTGGTATAGCGGTCGCCCGGGTCGGGGTGGGTAGACATGAAATTTGGAATAGCCTGGCCATTCTCCCCCTGCTTGCGTTGCAGAGTCGTGAAAAAGTCGGCCATTTCTTTGGCGTCGTAACCTATTTTAGTGGAGTATTCTACGCCCAGCCGGTCCGATTCCCGCTCATCGTCGCGCCCGAACTTCAGGAACAGCAAGCCTAAGCCCTGTGAGGCCATCTCGCCCATCTCCGCTATCTGCGGAGATATGACCATGCCGGCTATAAGGCCCACCTGTGCCAGAATAGATTTGCTTTGCTGCTGGGCTGAATGGCGGGCCGTGATATGCCCGATTTCATGGCCCAGGACACCTGCAAACTGCGCCTCGTTGTTGAAGTGCGCCATAATGCCCCTTGTAAAATAAACATACCCGCCAGGCACAGCAAACGCATTAATCACAGGGGAGTCTACAATTTTAAACTCGTACTTCAGGTGGTCACGGTGAGAGACTGCGGCCATCTGCTGGCCCTTCTCGTTGATAAACCGCTGCAGGGCAGGGTCCTCGTACAGGCCAAACTGCGCTACAATCTGCGGATCTGTTTCCTGACCCATGGCAATTTCCTGGCTTTCAGACATAAACATAACATCCCGTTTACCTGTTACCGGGTTTGTGGCGCAGGAGCTCAGTAGCAGCATGTTTCCGGCCAGCACGCCGGCCAGTATATATTTTTTCATCATTTTATTAAGCATTACGGTGAAACAAACTAATAACAGCCAAGGCTGCTACATCTGAGCAACGGTACCCGCCTAAAATGGTTGTTATAGCTGCCGGAGTAGCCATTTTATGCCTCACGGCACACACCGTTGGTCCGGGCGTTTCGCCACGAAAGCGGCCTTTAAACAGCTTAGGAACTGTACAGGCATTACCTGGAAGGGGAAATCCTCTGCCCAGTTTTTTAGGGCAGCCTGCTTAGCCGTTGCACTTATTATTGGCTGTAGTAAGGTGAGCAGAAGCCATGTTGAAAATACTTTAACTAAGTAAAATTATACTTTAACAAATATTATGAGCCTTGTCGGTAACTTATTTTTTAAAACATACATATATAAAAATAGCATGAATAATTATGAATTATTGGAAAACCACTGCAGCGATGCTTCTTTCACGGATAAGGAGCTTGCCAGGTTTTAACAATTAATCCGGCGGGATCCCTTTGCTACCGCTCCTTAGTACCGGCTATCTCGGCTACGGCACTCTTTGCAGAAACGATATGTGTATGGTTTTATCAGGTCGCCTGATGAAGCCTATCAACTGCTTTCCGGCCAATTGTGGCTAATGCAGCCTAAAGAGCCCTTGGTCGGTTTGAAGCAGCAGGGTTCATGAACTCTGGAGGGGTATTTTCATTAGAATAATTGCTCGAAGCCTGACAGAGACTATTATCAACCACCATTGGTTCTCTGGCCATGGGCCTGGTGTGTTCGTGCATCTAAGTAAACCTATTATATGAAACAAACTTACTGTGTTTTAGCAGCGATTGTCCTCTGGTTAGGGTGGTCTCTGCCACTTTTTGCCCAGTCAGAACAGGCCATGCTGCTGGGAACGGTTTCTGAAGTAAAGGCTGCTTTCGGGGCAAAGGCATCACAGGCCAACGCCAGGAGACGGTCTGCTGCAAACCATCAGATCACGCACTACCTGCCTGGCCAGGCCCCGCTCGTGGTCACTGTTCAGTCGATTAAGCAAGAGGGGGAGGCAGAAACCTATTTTGGCGAAGTAAGTGCCATCCCAAACAGTAAGTTTCATCTGAGGTTCGTGGGCGATGTGGCGGCCGGCTCTATTCTGATACCAGATCAAAAAAGACTGTTCCGCTATTTTTCCACAAAACAACGGCTCGTTTATCTGCAGGAAGAAGACATAGACTCCGTGCTCTGTATAGGGTATCAGCAGGCTCCCGACACGCCGGGGCCTCCTCCAGAAGAAGGCGGGCAGGAAGTACCGTCGCTTCCGGAACTGGAAAGCCTGCCGGAGGCCGGAGCAGTCGTATTTCTGGATTTCGATGGGCACACGGTAACCAACACGCTCTGGAATTACAGCTTCACGAACGGAGAGCCCATAGAGGCTGCTCCGGCCAACTTGTCTGTAGAGGAGATGCTGGTGACCTGGAACATTATGAGCGAGGATTTCCGGCCTCTCGGGCTTAATGTCACCACCAGCGAGGCTGTTTTTAACAGGGCAGCGGCAGATCGGAGAATGAGAGTTATTTTTTCGCCCACTAATTATTTTTTCCCTGGTTGGGGAGGAGTTGCCTATATCGGTTCGTTTGCCTGGGGCAGCTCCTTTTATGGCGAAACACCGTGCTGGGTCTGGAACTCCTATATTGGGAAGTATGCGGGTGAGGCAGGCTCGCATGAGGTGGGGCATACCCTGAGTTTGCAGCACGATGGCCTGGCACATCCCGACACGGAATATTATAATGGGCATGAGAACTGGGCACCTATTATGGGGACGGGGTATTATGTGCCGTTGGTGCAATGGAGCAGGGGCGACTACCCTAATGCCAATAACTTTGAGGATGACCTGGAGATAATGGCCGCCTTCCATGGGCTTGGCTTCAGGGCCGACGATCATGGCAACACCCCGCAACGGGCGACACCACTTGCCGTGGACGAAGCCGGAGCTGTTTCGGCAACCTTAAATAAGGGAATTATAACCACCCGCCACGATGTGGATGTCTTCTCTTTTACCACAAATGGCAGCACCGTGTCCCTGTCGGCAGCGCCGCACCCCGATCAGCCCAACCTGGATGTGCTGCTGACCCTGAAAGATGCCGCCAGTAACATCGTAGCCAGGGCAGACAATGCTGGCATGTCGGCTCACCTGGAAAGGATGCTGCCTGCCGGCACGTACTACCTGCACGTAGAAGGTACCAGAGGAAACATGGGGGCTCCATCTGATTATTCTTCCTTAGGGCTCTACACGCTTTCCGGCACCTTAAATGATACCACCACCCCGATTATAACTATTACCTCCCCGAAAAATGGCGACATCTTTACAGCCCCTGCCACCATCGAAATCACCACCTCCCATTTAGCATCCTACCCCAATTTAGTTATGGTGGAGTTTCGGGTCAATGGCGAGGATCTGGCCCTGGATAGAACGGCGCCTTTCTCTTGTACCTGGAGCGGGGTGAGGGAAGGTACTTACGATATTTCAGCTTTGGCCATAGACCCCAGAAAGGGTGTAGTGGACATTTCGTCAGTTACGGTTCATGTGCGGCCGGGCCCGGCCTCCGGAAGCATAACGCAGGAGCGCTGGACAAACGTGCATGGAGCGCGCATCTCTGACATCCCGCTAAACACAAAACCCTCTAACACCAGCGAATTAGGATCATTTGAGGCTCCGGCAAATATCGGCGACAATTACGGGCAACGCATTCGTGGCTTTGTGCAGGCACCGGAAACAGGAGAGTACACCTTCTGGATAGCAGCCGACGACGTGGCAGAGCTATGGCTGAGCACCTCAGAAGACCCAGCCGCCAGGCAGAAGATTGCCGGGGTGGCCCGATGGACCTACCCCAGGGAGTGGACAAAATATGAGGCACAGGAGTCGGCCCCAGTGATGCTGGAGGCGGGCAAGCGGTACTACATCGAGGCGCTGCACAAGGAGCAGGGCGGCGGCGATAACCTGGCAGTGGGGTGGCAATTGCCAGACGGCCAAATGGAGCGCCCCATAGGAGGCAACAGGCTGATGCCATACGACGGCACCGGCACCATCTCGCATGCTTTCTGGGCAGGTGTTTACGGCAGCAGTATATCCAATATTCCACTGGATAAGGAGCCCACCCGTCAGAGCGAGTTGCAATTGTTCGAAACTCCGGCTAACACAGGCAATAATTATGGGCAGCGGGTAAGGGGATATGTGCGGGCACCGGAAACAGGTTCTTATACCTTCTGGATCGCGGCCGACGATGTGGCGGAGCTGTGGCTGAGCAACTCCGAAGATCCAGCCCAGAAGCAGAAGATTGCCGGGGTGGCCCGATGGACCTACCCCAGGGAGTGGACAAAATATGAGGCACAGCAGTCGGTTGCCATACGGCTGGAGGCAGGTAAGCGCTATTACATCGAGGCGCTGCACAAGGAGCAGGGCGGCAGCGATAACCTGGCCGTGGGGTGGCAGCTGCCTGGCGGCGAGATGGAGCGGCCGATTGGTGGCAGCAGATTGATGCCTTACGATTTCTCATCTGCAGTTGAACCACTTGTGGCTATCACTCATGTTCTTGATCTGGAGGCTGATATATTTACCGTTTCCCCCAATCCGGTGGTTTCGGGAGGAGTACTGCAGGTGGCACTGGAGGAAAGTTATGGTGAAGTCCTCATCACGGTTTACAACCTGAGTACCGGCAAAGCCATTCTGACAAGGGAGTTCCAGGACGGGCAGCAGCTGCAGTTAAGGCTTCCGGACATAGCCAGGGGGCTATATGGCATTAAAGTGGTGGCAGCAGACAAGTCCTGGACAAGCAAGGTGGTAGTGCAGTAAGGGCTCTTGCCTGCCATGCCGGCTGCTCCCTGTTAAGGAAAATCCTCCTTATGCCGACCCTCAAAAACAGTCAGCATAAGGAGGATTTTCTTTTGCCTGGAATTAGATAATCACCAATTATTCGAATAAAAATGCCCCTCCAGAGGTTCTGCCGTTGGTGCCCTTTAGAAAGGACACCAACGGCAGAACTTTTTTCTGATAGTTAAGAGTTATGGTGATCATTACCTGCGCTGTTCATTTATTTCCGAATCTTATCATCTTCAAATCAGCAAATCAACAATTCAGCAATTAACCAACCATCGACCAACAATTATTCTAATGAAAAAGCCCCTCCGGAGGTTCTGCTGCGGCCAGGCAGGCTCCCCCAGCCACCCGTTCACCTAAAAGCTACGGTACTATAAGAATCCAGCACCGTAGCAATAAGATTCAGGAGGGCAGTGGGGTAAATGCCAATGCCAACCAACAAAAGCGCTAAAATGGTGAGCGTTCCCATACTGGCTACATAAATGGCAGGGCGTAGTCTGGCGGTAGCCTCCGTAGCAGCATCAGGTTGCTGGAACATGACGGCAATAATTTTGATGTAATAGTAGAGGCCGATCACACTGTTGATGATCAGCGTTACCACCAGCAGCCAAAGCCCTGTGTTTACGCCAGCCGCCAGAATGTAAAACTTACCCACAAAACCGCCGGTAAGCGGGATGCCGGCCAGCGAGAGCAGCATGGCGGTGAAGATGGTGGCCGTCCAGGGTCTGCGCCAGAGCAGGCCTTTGTAATCGCTGAGCAACTCGGCGTCGCGCACCTTGTCGGAGAGCATGGCCACTATGCCAAAGGCTCCCACGGTGGTAATAAAGTAAGCCACCAAGTAGAACGTTATGGCCTGCACCCCCATCTCATTACCGGCCAGGAAAGCCACCAGCAAATACCCCATGTGCGCGATAGAGGAATAGGCAAGTATTCGTTTCACGTTTCGCTGCATAAGCGCCAGCAGGTTACCAACAAACATAGAGGCCACGGCAATAATCGTAAAAATGAGCACCAGGGCAGGGTAGCGGAAACCATCTACCTCCATAAAAAAGCGGATCAGCAGCCCCAGCATGCCGCCCTTGGAGACCGTGGCAATAAAAGCGGTAACCGGTGCAGGTGCCCCTTCATACACATCCGGTGTCCACATATGGAAGGGAACCACGCCCAGCTTAAAGCCAACACCCACGATCATCATGCCGAAGCCGGTCAGCATGAGGAGTGAAAGTCCGCCAGCGGAAGCTATGGCCGTGGCGATGGCAGCAAACTCCATGGTGCCGGCACTGGCGTACACGAGCGCCATGCCAAAGAGCAGAAACGCCGAAGAAAAGGCCGCCAGGATCAGGTACTTGATGCCGCCTTCATCGGATCGTTCTCTTTTGCGGAGGTAAGCAATGAGGGCATACAGGGCCACACTCAGAATCTCCAGACCGAGAAAGAGAGAGGCAAAATGCTTGCTCAACACCAGTACGCAGGCCCCGAGCGTAGATAGGATCAGCAGGAGGTAATACTCCTCTTTCTGCTCCTCCCGTTGCTCAAAATAGGCATACGAGAGCATACTGATGAGCAGGGCTGTGAGCAGGATAATGCCCATATAAAACACAGCAAACCCATCTATGATAAAGAGCGGGTCGATATGGTGTGGCCCCAGAGTGCGCTGCTCCAGCAAAGAGCCGAATGCTGCCAGCATAGAGAGTGCCGTGATCACATAAATGATTTTGTGATTGCGCCAGACAGATATGACCAGCATGTTGATGATGGCCCCAAAAGTGAGGATCAGCAGGGGCATCAGGTGAAGAAAGTCATTTGAATTCATAAGTTTCTCCCTTCATTTTTTGAAAATAAGTAGAATCTGTAGCTGGCGGGTAAAAGGCTGTTTGAGGCGCTGGCGATGTAACAGCCGGCACAGCTGGTGTGTAGGCCTGCAGTTGCTGCTTTATAGCTGGTTGCGCCAGGTCCAGCACAGGCTGTGGGTAAAGGCCCAGCCACAGCATCAGCACTACCATGGGGGCGGCGATCAGCATTTCGCGGAAGGTTAAGTCCGGCAGCACCTGCTGCTTCAGGTTCCTCTCCAAAAATACTTTTTGCATTATCCGCAGCGAGTAGGCCGTAGCCAGTACCAGCCCGATGGTGGCGAAAACCGTGAGCCAGTTGTTGGCCTGCCAGGCCCCGACAAGCGTCAGAAACTCTGCAATGAAATTTCCTAAACCCGGCAAGCCGAGCGAAGCCATCACGAAGACCAGGGCCATCACACCCATTTTCGGAGCCGTGGTCCAGAAGCCGCCCATCTTGTTCATATCGCGGGTGTGCAGGCGCTCATACAGGAAACCTGCCAGTATAAACAATGCACCTGTGCTGAGGCCGTGTGCGATCATTTGCATTACTACGCCCTGCAGCGCCCATTCGTTAAAGGCAAACACGCCCAATATTACAAAGCCCATATGGCTCACGCTGGTATAGGCCACCAGGCGCTTCAGGTCTGTTTGGGAATAGGCCAGGATGGCGCCATAAAGAATCCCGATCACACCCAGCAGCATGGCCCAGGGAGCAAACTCAACGGTGGCCGTGGGGAAGAGCGGAAGTACGAAGCGCAGCAGGCCGTAAGCCCCGGTTTTCAGGAGTAGCCCGGCCAGAATCACACTGCCAGCCGTAGGCGCCTGCGAGTGGGCATCGGGGAGCCAGGAGTGAAAAGGCACCACCGGCAGCTTTACCAGGAAAGCCGCCAGAAATCCGAACATGAGCCAACGGGCAGCCACAGGTGCCAGTGTCGTATTCAACAGTTCAAAATAGTTGAAGGTATAGGTGCCCGTCTGGTTGCCATGTATAAAGTAAAGGCCCAGGATGGCCAGCAGCATGAGCAGCCCGCTTGCCTGCGTGAACAGGAAGAACTTATACGCCGCGTATCGTTTTTTCTCGTGCCCCCAGATCCCGATCAGGAAGTACATCGGGATGAGCATCACTTCCCAGAAAAAGTAAAACAGGAACAGGTCCATGGCCAGGAAAACACCCGAAATGCCGGCCAATACCCAGAGCAGGTTGAAATGAAAAAAGCCCACTTTGTGCTGGATTTCCCGCCAGGAAATGAGCACCGCCAGCAGGCCCAGGAAGAAGGTGAGCAGGAGCAGGAGCAGGCTCAGCCCGTCCAGGGCAAGGCTAAAGCCAACGCCCCACTGCGGAATCCAGGGCTGCTCCAGCCGTATGAGCCAAGCCGTATCGGTGGGGGAAGCCCCATCGTTTACCCATAGCAGCATGGTCAGCAGCAGCGACGACAGCACCGTAAACAGCGCAATCCAGCGGGGGGCGGAAGGGTGCCACCGCTGCGCAATCCAGGCCAGCAGCCCGCCTGCCAGCAACAGCACGATAAGCCAGAGCAGTATCATAGGAATATGGTTATGGTTAAGATCATGATAGCCCCCACCACAATGCCCATCACGTAGTTGCGCACGAGTCCGGTTTGGGAATCAGAGAACAGGTCATGAAACGCCTCCGCCAACCGGGTAAGGAAGGTGTAAAAGCTGTCGATGACATCGTCTTTGTTCACTTTTGCCAGGAACACGTAGGGCCGTACCAGCAGCGTGTCGTACAACTTGTCGAAGCCCCAGCCGGAATGCCAGAAACGGTGCACTGCCATGGCTGTTTCGGAGCGATGGAGGCTGGCCCGCAAGTCGGGTTTTTTGAGGTAGATGAGGTAGGCGATAAAGATGCCGCTCAGCGACACAACTGCCGCCAGCAGCTGCAGCATCCACTCATACCGGTTAAAGTCGGGTACAACACTTATTGTAGGCAGGATCGGCGACAGGAAATCGGAGAATAGCACCACGTGCCCGAAGTTGTGCGGCAATTCAATAAAACCACCCACCAGCGACAGCACTGCCAGAATAATCAGCGGCAGCTTAATGGCCATAGTTGGCTGATGGCCCACATGGGTTTTGCTCTCGCCATAAAAGGTAAGGAACACCATCCGGAAGGTGTAGATGGAGGTGATGAAGGCACCGAGTAGGCCAGCCAGGTACAGCCAGATATTACCGTTTTCGCCAGCCAGTTGCAGCCACAGGATCTGGTCTTTGCTGTAGAAACCAGCCGACACCAGCGGAACAGCGGCCAGCGAGGCAGCCCCGATCAGAAAGGTCCAGAACACGATCGGCAGCTTTTTCTGGAGGCCACCCATGCGGCGCATGTCCTGCTCGTGGTGCAGCGCCAGGATAATGGCCCCCGCACATAAGAATAGCAGCGCCTTAAAGAAAGCATGTATCATAAAGTGAAACACACCCGCCGACCAGGCACCCACTCCCAGGGCCAGAAACATGTAGCCGATCTGGCTGATGGTAGAGTAGGCGAGCACCCTTTTCAGGTCGTATTGGGTAAGGGCGGCGCAACCAGCCAGCAGCAGCGTAATAGCCCCGATCACAGCCACCGCCATCATGGCCCCAGGAGCCAGTTCAAAAATAACATGCATGCGGGCGATCAGGTACACACCAGCCGTTACCATGGTGGCAGCATGTATCAACGCACTCACAGGCGTAGGTCCGGCCATGGCATCGGGTAGCCAGGTCTGTAGCGGCAGCTGCCCCGATTTACCTACCGCTCCGCCTAGGAGCAGAAAAGCAATAATAACGGCCATCCGAGCATCGGTATCCCAGACCTGCACGGCCTCTGTAGAGATAGTCTGGATGTGCAGCGTGCCGAATGTCTGGAAGAGCATGAAGAGTCCGATGGCCATGGCGGTGTCGCCTACACGTGTGATGATAAAGGCTTTACGGGCGGCGTATCCGTTTGCTTTCTCTTTGTACCAGAACCCGATGAGCAGGTAAGAGCACAGCCCCACCCCTTCCCAGCCGAGGTAGAGCAGCAGCAGGTTGTCGGCCATCACCAGCACCAGCATGGAGCCTACAAACAAATTCATGCAGGCAAAAAAGCGGGCGTAGTCGGGGTCATGGGCCATATACTCGGTGGAGTAGACATGTATGAGAAATCCCACGAAGGTGATGACAAAGATAAAGACCATCGAGAGCGCATCGAGGTGAAAGGCAACGGATGGACTGAAGCCGGCCACGTTAAACCAGTTCCACACCACCTGGTGGTAAAAAGCGGGGCTTTCAGAAAGATACTCGATACCGAGCAGCAGCGTAACAGCCGCCGATATTCCTACACTACCTACGCCGATAGTTGTTACCAGCGCGCGGGGTAGGCGGGAGCCCAGGAGCACCAGCAGGAGAGCGCCAGCAAAGGGCAAAGCAGGTATTAACCAGAGTAGTTCGGCCATAGCATTTATCCTTTCATAAAGTTTGCTGCGTCACTGTCGAGGGTTTTCAGGTGGTGGTAAAGCTGCAGGATCAGGGCCAGCCCAACCGATACCTCTGCTGCGGCCATGGTGAGGATAAAGATGAACATGATCTGCCCGTCGGGTTGCGCCCAGTGGCTGCCAGCCACGATAAAAGCCAGGCCGGCCGCGTTGAGCATGATCTCCACCGAAATAAGCATAAAGATGACGTTGCGCCGGATCATGACACTGACCATGCCGATCACAAAGAGAATGCCTGCCAGCAGTAAGCCGGCTTCCATGGGTATACTGCTCATGAGGCGGCCCTCCTTTCCAGAAACCGGTGCACGATTTTCTTTTTCTGCCTGCCCAGGTGGTAAGCGCCCACGATGCCGGCCATCAGCAGGATGCCGCAAAGCTGCACGCCCAACATGTAGGGCCCGTAGAGGGCCATGCCCACCGCCGCCGCCTCTACTGACACACTCACGGTGCCCGGAGCCTCCACGGCCACCACCAGGTACACCAGTTCCGCCAGCAGCACCAGCGAGAGGATGGCAGGTCCGATCCAGACAGAAGGTTTTAGCCAGCTTTTTTCCTGCTGCACATCCTCATAAGTCAGGTTGAGCATCATGATCACAAAGATGATCAGCACCACGATGGCTCCGGCATAAATAATTATCTCCAGCGCCGCCATAAACGGAGCCCCTAACGTGAAGAAAACGACCGCCACCGCCAGGAACGAAACTACCAGGTACAGCAGCGCATGGATCAGGTTATAGCTCATCACCACCAGCAGCGTGGCGATAACGGCAACCGCACCGGCTATGTAAAATGTTGCTTCCATAAGATCAGGGGATTAAGCTTTTAATATCGACAGGAGGGCGTTCGTTGTCGCCTTCGCCTTTTCCTTTCACGCCGGTAGCCACGCCGGCCACTTTGTAGTAGTTGTAGCCGGGGTATTTGCCTTGCCCGTCTATGAGCAGGTCCTTTTTCTCATACACCAGGTTCTGGCGGTTGTATTCGCCCATTTCAAAGTCGGGGATGAGTTGGATGGCGGTGGTGGGGCAGGCCTCTTCGCAGAAGCCGCAAAAAATACAGCGCGAAAAATTGATGCGGAAGAACTCGGGGTAGCGGCGGCCGTTCTCGTCTTCGGTGGCCTGGAGCGAGATGCAGTCCACGGGGCAGGCGGCGGCGCAGAGGTAGCAGCCCACACAGCGTTCGCCCATGTCCGGGTCGCGGGTCAGCACAATCCGGCCGCGCCACCTCGTGGTCAGTTTCACCTTCTCCTCCGGATACTGGATGGTGTCACGCTTATGAAACGCATGCAGAAACGTGATCCACATACTGCGCAGTAAACTAAACATATCGGCTCCTTTTTTAGATTGATGGTTGTTATTTGTTGCTTGTCAAATTATTCTAATGAAAATGGCCCTTCGGAGGCTCTGTTGCTGTTGGTGCTGCTCATTTTGTCTGAATCAGAATTTACAGGATGTAAGGATTTCTAGGATGTTGCATTACCGGATTTCTCGGATTAAATAGATTTTAAATTATTCTAATGAAAATCCCCTTCCGGAACTGCTGCTACTCCTGCTGCTGAAGGAAATATCTTTAATTCTGTACATTATTTCATTCTGTAAATACTTGGGGTAGGGGCCCTATATAAAGATTCAGACAAACCTGCTCCGTAGCCCAGACACTCGCAGGAGCTGCGCATACTGCGAGGTCTTTGGGGCTTTATTTATTCCACTTAATCATTCATTCAAAAATCAGAATTCACTCATTCACTCATTCGAAACTCAAAACTCAAAACTCACCATCCCATCCACAGCACGATGCCGGCGGTTACCAGCAGGTTCAGCAGGGTGAGGGGGAGCAGGACTTTCCAACCGTATTCCATCAGTTGGTCGTAGCGGGGGCGGGGCATGGAGGCACGGAGCAGGATGAAGATCATCAGGAAAAAGAAGACCTTCAGGATGAACCACACGATCGGAGGCAGAAAATCCGGGCCGAGCCAGCCGCCAAAGTACAGCGTTACCACCATGCAGGAGATGAGGGTAATGCCGATGTACTCGCCGATGAAGAACATGCCGAACTTCATGCCCGAGTACTCGGAGTGGAAACCAGCCACCAGCTCGCTTTCCGCCTCCGGAATATCGAAAGGCAGGCGGTGGGTCTCGGCGATGCCGGCTATGAAAAAGATAAAAAAGCCGATGATCTGCGGAATGAAAAACCACAGGCCACGCTGCGCTTCCACAATGTCGCCGAGATTAAAGGAGCCCGCCAGCAGCACTACGCCCATCAGCGCCAGCCCCATAAACACTTCGTAAGAGATCATCTGGGCAGCTCCCCGCATGGCACCCAGCAGCGAGTACTTGTTGTTAGAGGCCCAGCCACCCAGAATAATACTGTACGCCCCCATCGACGACATGGCCAGGAAGAACAGCAGCCCGATGTTCAGGTCTACTACCACAATTTCAGGTGAGAACGGGATGACTACAAAGCTCATCAGCACCGTGATAAACACAATGGCAGGAGCCAGCACAAACACCGGCTTGTCGGCGAACGGCGGAATCCAGTCCTGCTTGAAGAAAAGCTTGAGCGAATCTGCGGCCACAATGAGCAAGCCGAAAGGGCCGGCCCGGTTGGGTCCGTAGCGGTCTTGCCAGAGCGCCAGCATGCGGCGCTCAATCCAGATGAGCGCGGCTGCCAGGTTCAGGAGCGCGAACAGGATGCCGCCAATGATTAGAAAGTAGTTTGGTGCTGCTGCTTCCATTGAATTTGTCCGTTTAAAATGGCCCAGGCAGGTAGTTCTATGTAAGGGGTGGCAGGTAGGCCAATGGGCAGACCTGCGGTACCGGTCGGTATGGTCGGGTTTATCTTTACGGGCAGCTCAAAGGCTTGTCCTTCTATTCTGAAAGACAGCAATTGCCCCTCTTCCAGCTTCAGCCGCACAGCGTCATCCTGATTGATGGCTACATACGGCTCTGGGATGCGCTCTATTATAGCGGGTGATTTTGCGCTCAGCTCCTCCGATCCGAAGATATGGTAGAGTGGCAGCATGAACAGGTGATCGGCCAGAGGCTGAAAGTGTTGTGGTATAGCTGTAGAGAAAATTACTTCCGAAGACGCGGTTGGCTCGATCAGACGCACGCCCGGGTCTCCGCCACGCAAGGGGCCGCCCACTTCCTGCTGATATTTGTTGGTAGCCTGTACCGAGTTCCAGCCCGGTGCCCAGAAAAAAGGAATCATGGAAGAAGGTGGTTGCCCGCGGTAGCCCTCCATGGTGTAGGTCATGGGGTTATCCGGGTCTTCGGGCGGCTTGGGTTCACTCACGTTGATGTTGGCCAGCATGGCGGTGCGGCCACTGAAGCGGTGCGGCGCGCGCGGGATCTTCTGTCCGGCAATGCGGAAATCGGCAGGAGGGGCGGTTGCCTTTATACCTTCCAGTTCGGGAATCTCTTTTCCCATCGCCTTCTGGATATCTTCAAACCCCTCCCATTTTACAATTTCATCGTGGGCGACAATTGTCCCCAGCTCGCCGAGCCACCGCCAGCTTTCCTGAATATCTTCTGTGGTAGGATAAACCTGGTAGAACCGCTGTGCCCGCCCCTCGTTGTTAATGAGTGTACCGTCTGCCTCTGCAAAGGCACCTGCAGCCAGCAATATAGACGCCTGCTCAGTGGTGGCATGGTGCAGGTGGTCGAGCACGATAACCTGCTGGCAAGCCTGGAAGAAGGCATCTACAGCCTCTGTGCCCGCTCTGCGGTACAAATCGTTCTCCAGGACAATAACCGTGTCGGCATAGCCGTTCAGGATAGCCTGGAAAGCTGATTCGAGCTTGTGGCCTCCCATTATGGCCAGGCCCATGCTGTTGCATTCAGGTAGGGTGAGTACGATACCTGCGCCCTTTTCTTGTGCACAAAGCGCATCGGCTATATTCGCGCTTGCCTTAAGCACACGGTCGCTGCCGCTGGAGGTGCCGGAAATTATCAGCGGGTTCTGTGCTGCCAGCAGAGCCATGGCAATCTGCTGGGCCAGTGCCTCCTCTTCGTCCGACAAGCCCCTTACCGGAGGTGAGTCTTCGTGAATGAAACTGGCTACCGCAAAACCTAGGCGGGCAATAGCATCTGGCGAGTCGTAATAAGACTTGGTGGCCAGTTCATCGAGCTTGGTTTCGGCAGAGGCTGCAATGAACAGAGGACCTTTCTCCGTCTGCAGCAACTCCCGCACTGCCGCATCCTGCCAAACCGGAATTTTGGCTTTAGACACCTGCTCCAGTATTGGCTGTTGCCTAACGGATTGCCGAACAGCCAGGGCCAGCATGGGAGCAGTGTTGGTCAGGTCTTCCCCCAGGATAAAAACAGCGTCGGCACGCTCTACATCTATTAACGAAGGGGTTCTGGCTGCTCCTGTTCTGAGAATGCGTAAGGCCAAAGCTGCCAGGTCGTGTTCCACATCCGACACACCATGATAGAATTTGTCTTCGCCCACCAGTGTTCTGAGCGCGAAGTTTGATTCCATCGAGGCGCGGGGAGAGCCTATGCCAATTACTCTTCCACCCTTCAAAGAAATGGAAGCGGCTTGCAGGGCTTTGTACTTGTCTGTTGCTTCGGGCAGTTGTGTTCGAACAAGTGATTTCCTGATCCGGCTCATGCTGTTCACATGCTCATACCCAAATCGACCCCTGTCGCAGAGAAAATAGCCGTTCACCTCGCCGTTGTAGCGGTTAGTGATGTTGCGGAGGGAGCCGTAGCGCTCGCCGGCCACAATATTACAGCCAAGGCTGCAGTGGTGGCAGATGGAGGGGGCGGTGGTTAGATCCCACTTACGGGTGTAGTGCTGTTTCAGGGTTTTGTCGGTAAAAACGCCGGTGGGGCACACTTCGGCCAGGTTGCCGCTGAACTCACTTTCAAGTACCCCGTCTTCGTGGCGGCCAAAGTAAAGGTGGTTGTGAGCCGCAAACACGTCGAGGTCTTTGCCACCGGCATAATCTTTATAGTAGCGCACGCAACGGTAGCACTGTATGCAGCGGTTCATCTCATGGTTCAGGAACGGGCCCAGGTACTGATTCACGTAGGTTTTTTTGTCGAAGCGGTACTGGCGGTAGTTATGGCCCGTCATCACGGTCATGTCCTGCAGGTGGCAGGAGCCGCCCTCGTCGCAGACGGCGCAGTCGTGCGGGTGGTTGGTCATGAGCCAGCCAATGACGTGGGCCCTGAACTCTTTGGCCTCCAGATCGGCAATGGAAACGCGCAGGTTGTCGCGCACCTGCTCCATGCACGACATGAACAGCTTGCCCGTTTTGTCGTTCTCGTCGCGGTACACTTTTACGGCGCACTGGCGACAGGCGCCGATGGAGCCCATGGCCGGGTGCCAGCAGAAATAAGGTAAATCGAAGCCCAGGGTGAGGCAGGCTTCGAGCAGGTTTTTACCAGCTGTTACTTCATAAGGAAGGTTATCTATATAGATGGTTGCCATACAGTGCTCCAGGGACAGTGATGTTCTACAATATGCTGTTCAAAATCCTCTCTGAAATATTTCAGAGCGCTCTGCAGAGGTTCCATGGCGCCGGGGGCAAGGGCGCAGAAGGTGTTGCCGGGACCCAGGTATTTGGTATGGAATTCCAGTGCCTGCATGTCTTCCGGTCTTCCTTCGCCTTTGTCGATGGCCAGGAGCAGCCGCTCCACCCACGGCAGGCCGTCGCGGCAGGGGGTGCAGAAGCCGCAGGACTCCTGGGCAAAGAAGTGTTGCAGGTTAAGCACAAACCCAACCGGGCAGGTCTGGTCGTCGAGAATAATCATGGTGCCCGTACCCATCCGGCTTCCGGCTGCCTGAATCGAACCGTAATCCATCGGCAAATCCAGATGCTCTTCTACCAGAAAATCAGTAGAAGCCCCACCTGGCAAAAGTCCCCGGAACAGGTAACCGTCTTGCATGCCTCCGGCATGTTCCTCCAGAATCTCGCGGATGGGGGTGCCCATTGGCAGTTCCCAACAGCCAGGGGATTTTACCCTGCCGCTCACCCCGTAAAGCTTCGTGCCCGCATCCGGTCCTTTGCCGAGGCCTTTAAACCACTCGGCTCCGTTGTTGATGATGTGGGGCAGGCAGCAGAGCGTTTCCACATTGTTTACGATGGTAGGCTTTCCGAAAAGACCACTTACCTGCGGGAAAGGCGGCTTAGCCCGTGGATTGGCCCGTTTGCCTTCCAGCGCATTCAGCAGGGCAGTTTCTTCTCCGCACATGTAGCGCCCTACCCCGGTGTGCAGGTGCATTTCCAGGTGATAGCCGGTTCCGAGAATGTTTTTGCCTAAATATCCTGCCTCGTAAGCCTCTGCAATGGCCTGGGTTATTTCTTTGGCCGCTAGTTTGTAGGCCCACCTTAAAAAGACGTAAGAGATGTTTGCCTGAATGGCATAGGCCGCCACGATCATTCCCTCCAGGAGTTGGTGCGGGTTTCCTTCCAAGAGCACACGGTCCTTAAAGGTTCCTGGTTCCATCTCGTCGGCGTTGGCCACGAGGTACTTGGTGGCGGGTGCGTCTGGTCCCATGGGCACAAAACTCCATTTCAGGCCGGTGTTGAAGCCAGCCCCGCCGCGGCCACGCAGGTTGGAGTCCTTCACCAGATTCTGCACCTCCGCAGGCGTCAGCTCTTTGAGCACTTTCCTGACGGAGGCGTAGCCGCCCACAGCTTCATACTCTTTCAGGTTGAGCGGTTTCCGGCCTGGGACAATGTGTTGGGTGAGAGGTTTTTCCATCACGGGCCTCTTTTGGGTTTAGGTATACTTGTTCAAAATCTCTTCCAGTTGTTCTACCGTCAGGTTCCGGTACAAATCGTTGTCGATCATCAGGGCAGGGGCGCAATCGCAGGTGCCGAGGCAGGCGTTTGGTAGCAGGGTGAAGCGGCCATCTCCGGTTGTTTCGCCGTACTTGATGCCGAGGGTATTGTAAAGGTGGTCGCGGATAATTTCGTAGCCCATCACATAGCAGCTGATGCTGTCGCAAAGCAGAATGACGTGCCGCCCCACCGGCCTTCTGAAAATAAGGTTATAGAAGGTGGCCACGCTGTCTAGCTCGGCCGGCGACATGTCTACAAACTCCGCCACCTCCGCCAGGCTGCTGTCGGAGATCCAGCCCCGGTTCTGCTGCACAATCTTCAGCGCTTCGATACAGGCTGCTTTCCGGGTAGGCACCAGGCTGATTTCATGCTCTATTTGATGTTTTTCCTCAGCGGTCAGCATTTTTTTAGATGTTAGATGCTAGATTATAGATGGTAGACTTTTTTGTTCATGTTGATTTGATGCTGGTGCGAGCTTGCAGCTCGTACCACTATTTTATTCCAAAGATTAAAATTTGAGAACCTGAGGCAACTCACGTTCATGTAATCAAAGATGAAAATATGAGCCGCAAGCTCGCACTAGCGAAGGGGTTAAATTGTAAGTTGCTTCCATTATTATTCAGCACGATTATCATCTCCTTACCTCCTTCAAAAGGGGAGTTTTTTTAAAAAATCCCCACTCCCCAGATCATGATCACCTGTCAATGTCGGCCAGTACATAGTCCATGGCGCCTAGTATGGAGAGCAGGTCGGCTACGGTATAACCCCTGGTGATGTAAGGCAGCATCTGCATGTGCGGGAACGAGGGAGTGCGGATCCGGACCCGGTAGGGCGAGGTGTTGCCGTCGCTGGTGAGGTAGTAGCCGTTGGCGCCTTTGGTGGCTTCGATGCAACTCATGGCCTCGCCTGGCGGGATCACAGGACCCCAGCTCACGCCCAGAAAGTGGGTAATGAGCGTTTCGATATCTTGTAGGGTATTTTTCTTTAAGGGTGGCGTGGTGAGCGGATGATCTGCTTTGTAAGAACCTTCGGGCATGTTTTTGAGGCACTGCTCAATAATACGCAGGCTCTGGCGCATCTCCGCCACCCGCACCAGGGCCCGATCGTAGCAGTCGCCGTTGACAGCGGTGGGTATTTCAAAGTCGAACATGTCGTAGCCGGAGTAGGGTTGCTTTTTGCGGAAATCCCAGTCATAGCCGCAGGCCCGGAGGTTAGGTCCGGTTACGCCCCACTCGATGGCTTCTTCTTTCGTGAAAATGCCTATGCCCACGGTGCGGGCTTTGAACAGCGTGTTTTTCAGCACCAGGCTGTCGTATTCCTTCAGCCGTTTCGGGAAGTAATCGAGGAAGTTCTGGATTAGTTTTTCCCAGCCGATGGGCAGGTCCTGCGCCACCCCGCCGATGCGGAACCAGTTGGGGTGCATGCGCCCGCCGCAGATGGCCTCTACAATCTCAAATACTTTTTCCCTGTCGGAGAACATGTAGAACACCGGCGAGAGCTGCCCCACGTCCTGCGCAAAGGTGCCGTACCACACCAGGTGGCTGGCAATACGGAAGAGCTCACAAAGCATCACCCGGATCACCTTCACCCGGTCCGGCACCTGTATGCCGGCCAGTTTTTCCACGGCCAGCAGGTAGGCCAGGTTGTTCATCACGCCGCCCAGGTAATCCACCCGGTCGGTGTAGGGGATGTAGGTGTGCCAGGACTGGCGCTCGCCCATTTTCTCGGCTCCCCGGTGGTGGAAGCCAATGTCGGGAATGGCATCTACAATGTCCTCACCGTCGAGCTGCAGGATAATGCGGAGCACGCCGTGTGTGCCGGGGTGCTGCGGACCGATGTTGAGGAACATGAAATCGGTGTCTTGGCTCTGCCGCGCCAGGCCCCATTCTTCGGGCTTAAACTGCAGGGCGCTCTGCTCGAGGTCAATTTTGTCGTCGTAGAGCTGGAAAGGCCCCATTTCGGTGGCGCGGGCGGGGTGCTCCTTGCGGAGCGGGTGGCCCACCCAGGTGCGCGGCATCAGGATGCGCGACAGGTGCGGGTGCCCTTCGAACCGGATGCCGAACATATCGTACACTTCGCGCTCGTACCAGTTGGCGTTGGCCCAGAGGCTGCTGATGCTCGGCACGGTCGGGAAATCCTCCTTCAGGCCTACCTTTAGCCTGATAAAGGCGTTGCGCTCGAACGAAAGTAAATGGTAGATGATGGTGAAGGCGTAGGGCGTGTGGCCGTTGTCTCGCTTACGGGTTCTTTCATCGATGGCGGTCAGGTCGAAGAGGAGCGGGAATGCGGCTTCTTTTTTGAGGTAGGAGAGAACCTCCTTAATTTTTTCAAGCGGCATCCAGAGGGTGAGAATCTCATCCTTGGTGGTCTGCGGCTTAAAGGTGGATTCGCCGAACCGCGCCTGCAATTGCTCTACTATGCCACTAATGTTTTCCATTGAATTCAGTTTTGAATTATTGAAAAAGCGACTTGTTGATTATTGGTTGCTGCTTGTATATTGCTAAAAGGAAGAAATACCATCAGGCTTTGATCCATTACTTAATCACCATTCAAATTATTCTAATGAAAATGCCCTTCCGGAGTCTCTGCTTCTGTTGCTCTTCTAAATAACAATCAGCAACTATCAATCACCAACCAACTTACACCTCGTCCGGCGACCGGAAATCCGTCATCTTAGCGCGGGCTTCCTGTCTTCTGATTCTCACGTCTGCTTTTTCCGGCCTGATGATGCCTTGCTCCCCGATGGTCCAACTGAGCGGCCTTCTTTCTTTGCCTACCGAGTCGGTTAGCAGGAGCAGGCCTTCCATGAAGGCGTCGGGGCGGGGCGGGCAGCCAGGCACGTACACATCTACAGGCAGGAACTTGTCTACGCCCTGCACCACGCTGTAGATGTCGAACATGCCGCCGGAGTTGGCGCAGGAGCCCATCGAGATCACCCATTTCGGCTCCATCATCTGCTCGTGCAGCCGTTTAATGATGGGAGCCATTTTAATGAACACGGTACCGGCAATGATCATGACATCGGCCTCGCGGGGAGTGCCGCGAATAACTTCGGCCCCGAACCGGGCTACATCGTATTTTGGCGTCATGCTGGTGGCCATTTCCACAAAGCAGCAGGAAAGGCCGAAGTGAAAGGGCCACAGGGAATTTTTCCGGCCCCAGGCTACCAGGTCCTGCACCGTGGTGAGCATGATGCTTTGCTTTACCGATTCTTCGTAGGAGCCAGTTCCCTTCACGGTTGCGGCAGGGTCGTCTGGTTTTGTTAACCACCACTTCATAGGCTGCTGAAAATTGTATCGTTTTTTAAGTGTGCAGCGTGTTATACACCAGGTGCTGCGGTGCTTGCTTCAGGGTGTAAGCGGCATGCGGACATGCTAAGGGTGGCGTGCGATGTGGGCTGTTGGCCCTGGCCTCAGCTGGTTTAGCTGCAGTTGGGTGCGGTTGGCCCCTAATCCTATGGCAGGCGGGGGCCTATGGTTGTGCTGCTGGTGCCATGGTTGCCGCAACAGCAATTATGCTAATGAAAATGGCCCTCTGGCCGCCTGCGCACTGCTGCGGCTGAAGACTATAAATGATGCAGGCTTTGGTGCTGCACTAGGCTGTGCCTGGCTTTTGGGTCATGCGTTTGTAGGCCTGCAGAATCTTTTTGCCGTCGGGGCCGAAGTCGAGGGCACCGTTGCGCCACTCGTATATCAGCACCACCACCAGCAGGCCTATAAAGGAGAGTACGCCTACATAACCATACCATCCCAACTCCCGGAAAGCAATGGCCCAGGAGAAAATAAAGATCGTCTCGACATCAAAAATAACGAAGAGCATGCCGATAAGGTAAAACTGAGAGGAGAAGCGGAGGCGTGCTGAGCCTTCGCTCACGATGCCGCCCTCGTAGGGCTCGCCTTTGGCACGGTCGTGTTTTCGCTCGCCCAGCAGGTGGGAAAGCCCCAGGATAAAGATGGCCAGACTTACGACAATGGCGCCATACACGAGTAGGGGCCAAAGTACGGTTGTTGTTTCAGTTGCGGTATTCACATGGTAGCCGCCTCCCTGCGGCATCAACTTATGAAACTGAAAGAAAAAATATGCGAAACTGGCTACCAGGCAAGTGCCTGAAAACCACTTTAAAACCCGGCTGCTACCAGGAACAGACCATGGAAGCTTGCGCCTGGCTTGCTCCAGATGTCTGGGAAACTACGCTGTTGCAGACTCACTGAAAATAGAAATTCGTATACCTGTTCGGGGCAGCACCTGTTTTAAATCTTCCGCAGCGCCGGCCACAAAATCCGGTGAGCGGACTTTTGCTTAATGGCTGGTAATATAATGCTCCAGGTTCTCGATAATAAACTGCTGTTCCTCGATCAGGTATTTTACAACGTCGCCTATCGAAATAAGGCCGACTAGATGCTGGTTTTCCAACACGGGCAGATGCCGGATATATTTCTGGGTCATGAGCTTCATGCATTCCTCCACAGTGTTGTCGGGAGTGACAGAGACAGGATGCTCGCTCATGATTTCTTTGACGAGCGTTTCTCTGGAAGCCTTGCCTTTCAGGATTACTTTACGGGCGTAGTCCCGCTCTGTGAAAATACCGGCAAACCTGTCGTTTTCCATTACCAGAAGCGCCCCTACGTTCTTCTCAACCATCATTTCCAGTGCCCGGTAAACGGTGGAGGTGGGCTCTATGGTCAGAATAGCGTGACCTTTCTTTTGTAAAATGTGTCTTACGGTTCCCATAGCGGCCTCCTTTGTTGAGTAGGTAAGTAAAATGATATTTAATTGGTTAATAGCAATATACGGAATTGAAATCTTAAGTTAAAGAAAAAACTGAAAAATTAATAATTAATGTTAGTTAGTAAAAGAAGGAGGCGGCAGATGCTGGCTGGCAGGTATGAATTTAGTAGGAAGATATTCCTTCCCAAACGGATTATTCTAATCAAAAGTAGCCTCCACAGGCTACTTCTGCTGCTGCTGATAAAGCCGCTGAGCCTGCAAAGCCAAAAAGTATACAGATTGCATTCGGCAATAGCTGCTGGCAAACTGCCCATAGTGTTGCAGGTCGATGCAAATTTTCAGCTGCCGGAACAATAGATCTGTCTGCCTGGGTAAGCGGCTGACCAGCAGAAGCCTGTAGCCATGCTGGCAGGATAAGGATTTCTGCGGTTTAACGTGCTGCGGCAAGAATTAGCACCGTGTTTTTTATTGAATCGAAAACGGAAAATAAGTATATTTGAGTCGTTTGGCATTGCACGTTTTTTTGTAAACACTGGCGCCAGAATTTTGTTAATGCAGAGATGCTAGTTAAAAGACATAGTTTGTTTACCGGATGATGCCACAAACCCAATCCACCGCCCCGCTTAATCTTTCTCTGGCTTGCTTCTTTGTTAGCGGAAAGATACCGGAACATTAGTGCCGCCTACAGGACTAACGGCCGGGGCTTTAGCAGCAGCAGCAGCAGCAAAGTTCTCCGGAGGGTGATTTTGATTTGAATAATTGCCCTGATACCCCCCAGGCAATCATGTATCGTGCACATAGCTTTTGCCCTTCCTGTTTTACAGTAGCTGTGGCTGCTCCGGCTTGCTGCGAACTGGTTTGCTTCTGATATTTTCAACATTTTCTCCGGCTTCTTGTTCCTGCCGTGGCAGCAGGGCTTTTTTACGTCTTATACCTAACACCCGACCATGGATCAAACTACCCTCGATAAGAATTATGACTCCGATTTTTGCGGCAGCATTCCGCTTCACCTGGTTAACCTGATACAGCCGCACGGCATGCTGCTGGTGCTCGACAAGGAGCGTTTACACATCGTGCAGGCCAGCGAAAATACTCGGCAGGTGGTAGGCCTGGCAGCAGAGGACGTGCTGGGGCAGCCGCTCTCGCAGTACCTCCCGGCCGACCAGTACAGCGATTTAACTGCCAGGCTCAGCGGGCAGAGCAGTCAGGACAAAATCCCTTACAGCCTTTCTTTTTTAGCAGGCCGGAAACAGGTGCCCCTCACGGCCCTCATCCACCTGGAGCAAGCGTATGTGCTGATAGAGCTGGAAGCAAATGCGACGGCTGCCGAGGAGACTTTTAAAGGGTTCTACCAACGCATCAAGCACATTACTTCGCTGCTCAAGCAGGCGGGCTCTATTGCCGACATCGCCAGCATTGCGGCCACCGAGATAAAGAAGCTGACCGGCTTCGACAGGGTGCTGGTGTACCAGTTCGACCCGCAGTGGAACGGTATGGTTCTGGCGCAGGCCCGCGAAGAAGACATGGAGGATTACCTGCACCTGCGGTTCCCGGCATCGGATGTTCCCAAACAGGCCCGCGACCTGTACTTCCGCAACCCATACCGGCTCATACCAGACCGCACCTATACCCCGGTGCGCCTTCTTCCAATTATAAACCCGATAACTCAGCGGTTTACCAACCTCTCCGACTGCAACCTGCGGAGCGTGGCAGCGGTGCACCTGGAGTACCTCCAGAACCTCGGCATCACAGCCTCCATGTCGCTGCCCCTTATTATCGGCAACAATCTGTGGGGGCTGATTTCCTGCCATCATAAAACAGCCCTGTACCCCAGCTATGAGGTGCGCTCGGCTTTGGAGCTGCTCTCAGATATAGTGGCGGCCCAGCTCGCGGCCAAAGAGAGGGAGAGGACCATTCTGATACGGGCCGGGCTGCAGGGTGTTCAGGCTAAACTGATGGAGCAGCTCTACACCACCCAGAATTTTGCTGACGGCCTGCTGATGGGAACAACCAACCTGCTGGAACTGCTCAGCTTAAATGGAGCGGCCGTTGTATTTGAAGGCGGCACCTGGGCCATTGGCGATACGCCAAATGCGCAGGAAATGAGAGAACTCCTCTCGTGGCTGAGACGAAATAAAACGACTCAGCTATTCTCGACGGCGAACCTGCCCAAACTATTTGTACAAAGCAAAGAATACAAGGATGTAGCCAGCGGGCTTATTGCGCTGCCCATTAATGCCGAGCAGGGAGAATATATACTGGGTTTCCGGGGAGAAGTGCTCCAGACCGTGAACTGGGGCGGTAATCCGAACCAGGCCATAGAGCTGGAGCCCGACGGAAAGACGTACCACCCCAGGAATTCTTTTGCAACTTATCAGGAGACAGTGAAGTATACTTCGCTGCCATGGCTTGCCGAAGAGTTAGAGGTTGCTGAGACGTTGAGAAGTGCTGTGCTGAGTAAAATAGTAAGAGACAAAGCCTGATAAATTGGATAAATCTGCCTTTTTGTTCTGGTACCCGTCCCATTTGATTTTCAGCAAGGTTGAGGGCACATAAGGCTACCGGTTAGCATATCTGCCATCATTTCTAATTTTGAATTTTTAATTCGGCGAAGCACAAGGCAGGTTTATAATGGCAGCTCAGTGAACCAGAAACAGCTGTTATAATCAGGCAGAGCGAGGTGGTATTTTAATTATTATGAAAACTAAAGCTTCTCAACAAGAAGAAATTACACAACCTGCAGATCACTATCTGGTGGGTATCGGGGCTTCGGCCGGGGGCCTGGAAGCCATCCATATGTTGTTCGATCATTTTCCGAGCAACTCCAGCTTCTCTTTTGTCATTATCCAGCACCTCTCGCCCGACCACAAAAGTCTGATGGCAGAGCTGCTCTCTAAGCATACCCAAATGCAGGTGCAGGAGGCGGAAGACAACATGCGCACAAAACCCAACTGTGTGTACGTGCTGCCCAGCGGCAAGCAGCTGACGCTCAAAGGCGGCCGCCTGCGCCTGGCAGACAAGACCCGAACCAAAGAACCCAATTTCGCGATTGATGTGTTTTATGAGTCGCTGGCCAAAGACCGTGGCCGCTATGCCATAGGCGTCATCCTTTCCGGCACGGGCACCGACGGTACCAAAGGCGCCAAAGCCATAAAGGCGGCAGGCGGCATGGTGGTGGTGCAGGACCCCGGCTCGGCCAAGTTCGACGGCATGCCCCGCAGTGCCATCGATGCCGGTTTAGGCGATTTCGTGCTGTCGCCGGAGCAGATCCCGCAGGAGATCATGGAGTATACCCGCAAAGTACCCCTGGTAAAGTCGCTGGCCGAACGGAACGCCGAAGAGAATGAGGAAGTCCTTCTGCAGGAGATACTCGAGTTGATCTGCACCCACACCCAGACCGACTTCAGGGAGTACAAGCAGGCCACCATTTTCCGCAGAATCAGAAAGCGGATGGACAGCCTGAAAGTGAAGGACCTGCAGGATTACCTGACCTACCTGCACCAGAACCCGGCCGAAGTAAAGCAGCTTTGCCAGGAAATACTGATCAATGTGACCCGTTTTTTCCGTGATCAGGAGGTTTTTGATATTCTGGAAGAAGATGTGATTCCGAACATTGTGGCCTCCAGAAATGCGGAGGAGCAGGTAAAGGTGTGGGTAACCGCCTGCAGCACCGGCGAAGAAGCCTACTCGCTGGCCATGCTCTTTACGGAGTGCTACGGCCGCATGGGCCGCGAGCCATCCGTAAAGATTTTTGCCACCGACATCGACATGCAGGCCATCTCGCAGGCTTCCAAGGGCATATATCCCGCCTCTATTGCCAAAGATGTGTCGCAGGAGCGGCTGCAACGCTTTTTTGTACAGAAGGGCAACAAGTATTGTGTCAGCGAGGAAATCAGGAAGCTGGTGGTGTTTGCGCAACACGACCTTCAGAAAGACCCGCCTTTCAGTAAGATAGACCTGATCACCTGCCGCAACATGCTGATTTACCTGTCGGCTTCGCTGCAGAAAAAGGTGCTGTCCCTATTTCCGTATGCCCTCAATTTAAATGGCTACCTACTCTTAGGGCCCAGCGAGCACATAGGTGAAATGGGTACTTACTTTTCGGAGGAGAACCGGAAGTGGAAGCTGTACCAGAAAATAAAGGAGAGTCAGCTGGTTAAGCCAAGCTACGGCACTTCTGGCATTACACCTGCTTTTTCGTCGGGCAGTGCCTCGGGCTTACGGAACAGCCAGATGAACCAGTACAACGACCTGTTTATAGATGCCGTGTCCGAAGATCTGAAAGTTACAGGGCTTTATATTGACCAGAATTACCAACTCCTGCACGGCATCGGCGATATAAACCAGTTCCTGAAGTTTCCGGGCAAGCGCCTGCACTTTAACCTGCTCAAAATGGTGCCCGAGGAGCTGGCCGTAACGCTTAGTGTAGGCATCAGGAAGGCCATAAAGCAAAACCAGCAGATAGTGGCACGTCAGGTTACCTTAAAAACCGGCAAGCGGAGCAGAAATGTACGCGTAACCATCAAGCCGGTGGCAGCAGAGAAAAACCTTCCTACCATCATCCTGATCATTCTGCAGGAAGTGGGGGCGGTAAACCAGGACCAGAAGGTGGCAGAAAGGGTTATAGAGCTGGAGTCTGTTTCTGATAAGGACTTATTCAGGCAGTTATCCATCCTGGAGTCAGAACTGAAAGAGGCGCAGGAGAACCTGCACCTGACGGTGCAGGACTTGAGCACTGCCAACGAGGAGCTGCAGTCGAGCAATGAGGAGCTTATGTCGTCTAACGAAGAACTGCAGAGCTCAAACGAGGAAATGCAGTCGCTGAACGAGGAGCTGCATACTGTTAACTCAGAGCACCAGCTCAAGATCAAGGAACTGCAGGAGCTCAACGAAGACCTCGACAATTACATCAGGAGCTCCAACATCGGGCAACTCTTTATTGATCATCACCTGGTTATCCGGAAATTCACCCCAACGGTGAAGGAGATCATCAACATCATAGAGGGGGATGTGGGGCGCCCCATCCATCACCTGTCGCACAAGCTCCGCTATGCCAATTTGCTCGAGGATATCATGCAGGTGAACAATACCTCGACTGAAGTGGAGCAGGAGCTGGAGACCAACGAAGGCAAGTGTTTTCTGATGCGCATTATACCGTACCTGAAGCACGACGGCAATAAAGATGGCGTGGTGCTCAGCTTTGTGGATGTAACGACTCTTAAGGCTCTCACGAACGTGGTGCAGGGGGTGCTCGACTCCTCCCTGAACAGTATTATGGCCTTTGAGGCGGTGCGCGACGAGAAGCAAGAGATCATCGATTTCTCCTGGAGTCTGCTGAACCGGAAGGCGGAAGAGTTTGTAGGCAGGCCGCTCGCCCAGCTGCAGCACCAGGGGGTATTGTCGGAGTTGCCTTTCCTGCAGAAGAGCGGCCTTTTCAGGAAGTATGTGGGCGTGGTAGAAACCGGCAAGCCCCTGCACATAGAGCAGGTGCTGGATGTGAACAATGCCAAGGCCTGGTACGAGATAGCAGCCGTGAAAATGGGCGACGGGCTTACCGTGACGATGGCCGATATTTCGGAGAAGAAGAACAGCGAAGACAAGATACTGCTCGCCTACGATGAGCTGAAGAAAGCCGAAGAGAACCTGATAAAGCTCAATAACGAGCTGGAAAAGCGGGTAGCTGAGCGGACAAAGGAGCTGGCCGCGAGCGAGGAGCGCTTCAGGCTGGTATCGATGGCAACCAACGATGTGGTCTGGGACTGGAACCTGGTGGACAATGAACTGTGGTGGAGCGAAAGCCTGGCCACGGTGCTGGGCTACGACCCGGCGCAGATGGGAAAGGGCATAAACGGGTGGTTCGACAAAATTCACCCCGACGACAAGGACGGGATGATGAAGGGGCTGAACAAGGCCATTAACCACGGCAAAGACCAGTGGGCCGACGAGTACCGGATTGCCCGCGCCGATGGCTCCTATGCCTATGTGTCGAACCGGGCGTATATCCTGCAAAATGAGTACAGGGTTCCCTACCGGGTGCTGGGGTCTTTTATTGACTTATCGGACCTGAAGGCGACGCAGGAGAAACTGGAGGATACCAACGAGCACCTGCTGAAAGTGAACAATGACCTGGACACCTTTGTGTATACTGCCTCGCACGACCTGAAGGCGCCGGTGGCCAACATAGAAGGATTGATCCTCCTGCTCGAGGACCAGATGGAAGAGGCGGGCCCGCTGCCGGGGGAGCCTACCCAGCCTTTGTTCGATATGATCAAAGACTCCATTTTCCGATTCAAAAACGTGATTAAGGACCTGACCGACATTGCCAAGGTACAGCGCGATGTAGACGGCGAGGCGGAATCGGTGGATTTGCGTGAGGTAATAGAAAACGTGAAGCTGACCGTGCACGACATGC
Source organism: Pontibacter beigongshangensis (assembly GCF_014332515.1). Classification (GTDB taxonomy): domain Bacteria; phylum Bacteroidota; class Bacteroidia; order Cytophagales; family Hymenobacteraceae; genus Pontibacter; species Pontibacter beigongshangensis. The sequence continues at coordinate 226,368 of NZ_VFSD01000003.1, forward strand.
TGGAGAAGGAGCAGGCAACGCTGCACATCGATATAGAGGATGCCGCTAAAGTGAATTTCTCCCGCAAAAACATGTACAGCATTCTGTACAACCTGATGAGCAACGCTGTAAAATACAGCTCGCCGGAACGCCGCCCGGAGATTTACCTGAGAACAGAACAGGTAGACGGCCATGTGCTGCTGTCGGTGAAGGACAACGGGCTGGGGATAAGCCAGGACAACCTCACGAAGATGTTTACGCTCTTCAAGCGGTTTCACTCGCATGTAGATGGCACCGGCATGGGCCTCTACATCGTAAAGCGCATGATCGACAATGCCGGCGGCAGAATTGAGGTGGAAAGCGAAGAAGGGGCAGGAACGGTGTTCAAGCTGTATTTTAGAAGAGACCAGGACTAAAGCTTCGCCAGATTAAAAATTAGAAATGGTGGCTCCTTTAGATTTCATTGGTTTACAAAGGTTGGTTTAATGTTAAAAGATAGGTAGGAAGAGCACCAGGCGCAGCACCCGGAGACACTCAAATTATTTGAATGATTTTGGCCTTCCTGAGCTGCTCCTTCTCCTGCTGCTGCATGGTATCGATTATTCAAATGAAAATGTTCCTCTGGAGGTTTTGCAGCCCTTGCGGCCAGGGCGGGGTTTTAAAGTGAATTAAATATATATTGTTTAATATATAGTATATTCGTTAGTCCGATTACGGTTATCTGTAGATTTCGACAATAAACCGTATGTTTATTACTGAACCGTATGTTTATTACTGATATACATTAGTTATGCGGCAGCTTAAAAGACAACAACCAACGACATTGACAGTAAGAAAATGAAATCAGATAATAAACTTGCAGGACTTGGACTTTTGACAGCAATTTCGGCATCACTATGCTGCATTACACCTGTTTTGGCTCTGTTGGCTGGAACAAGTGGACTTGCTTCTACTTTCTCTTGGCTTGACCCATTCAGACCATATTTAATTGGCTTGACAGTTTTGGTTCTTGCGTTTGCTTGGTATCAAAAACTGAAACCTCAAAAACAAATTGACTGCTGCGACACAACTGAAAAAACACCCTTTATTCAGACAAAAAAGTTTTTGGGTTTCGTAACAGTTTTTGCAGGACTGATGCTTGCGTTTCCAAGTTATGTCCACATATTCTTTCCAAAGACAGAAAGTCAAACAATCATAACCGACCAATCAAACATTAAAACAGCAGAATTTACAATTAACGGAATGACTTGTGCAGGTTGTGAAGAAAACGTAAATCACGAAGTAAATAAACTGACAGGAATAATTAAGACGAATGTTTCTTACGACAACGGCAACGCAATCATAGAATTTGATAGAACTCAAACCGACATTCAAGAGATAGAAAAAGCCATAACTAAAACAGGCTATTCCGTAACCGACAAAAAAGAAATAAAATGAACATAATCCTGCAATCAACTATCACTTGCCCTGAATGTGGACATAAGAAAGAAGAAACTATGCCGACAGACGCTTGCCAATATTTTTACGAGTGCGAAAGCTGCAAAAAGGTATTAAAGCCAAAACAGGGCGACTGTTGTGTATTTTGTAGCTATGGAACAGTGAAATGTCCATCCATTCAAGCCGGGACAAATTGCTGTTAAAGACAATGATAAAACTGACTGAAATCGAAAGCCGACCGCATAACATCGGTTTTGCAATATGGCGGGTGAAGTGCTACTATGAAACATTTGTGCAAGATTCAACATCAGTAATTCTATTGAACTTTTGTGCTAAAATGCCGCCACATCGCAAAGCCGTAAACCGTTAGCACCAATAAAATGGAAGACACAACAACACATAACAAATTGACTGACATTTGGGACAAATACAACCAAGTGAGAGTGGCTGGCGACAAAAAAAACGCTAATAAACTTTTGGGGGACTACATTGACTTATTAAAACAACAAGACGAAAAGGACATCAAAATATTCGTTGACAATATTTGTAGTTTGACATTGGACGCTGACGATAGAATAATAAACAATAACGGAACAGAAGTATCGGACAAAGACATAAGAATTCAACATCCACTTTTTAAAGAAATTGTTCTGCCAATACTAATAGACCAATATAAAAAGGACAGTGCAAAACACATCAGATGGATTGGACAATTTGAACAGTTTTTCTATTCTGACTTTGCGACAACACAAGCTTTTCTAAGAGAGTTAGATATTGAAGGGTATTTTGAAACAAGACATTTTTTTGAGAAATCTTTTTCCATTGACAATAATCAAAAGACACTTGAATTATTACTTAATAGAATTGCACAGGACATAAACTATTATACACACGAAGTTCCAATTGGTGTTCTTGTTGACCCTGACGTTTTAGACAAGGAGTTAATGACTTTTAGACAATACTGGCAACAATGCGACACAAAGAATATATGGGAAAATGTTTTGACTGAATGGGAACTAATCGCAAAGCATTGGTCACTTTATCTTGCAAACCAAGACGAATACGACAACTTTGAAAACTATTTAAAAACAAATGGAATTCAACTTGACTGAAAGATTTACTGGTGCTAACAGCCGTTTTGCAAAAGCGGGGGTTTCGTGCTTCTATGAAAGTAAAGTGCTAAATTCAAGCTTTGTGCATCTAATGAAGTTTAGTGCTAAAAATCCCCGCCTTCGCAAAGCGGCAAAACGTTAGCTGAGAGTGTAATTATTAAGAACAATAAGCTTAGATATGAAATTAACTGTTTACTTGGTGTTATTAACGGTTCTACTATTAAACCAATCCGATAACTACAGAGTGAATGGTAACTATAAGGTAATTCTTGATACAGAATTTGCTTCTGATGTACAGAACTCAAATTACATTATTACTTTTAGCGATAGCACCTACATCAAAAGCTTTAAAAGCGGCAAAAGGGTTACGGGTAAGATTAGTCGATTATCAAACTACATCAAAGACTCTAAGACAGTCCACCTGAGTGATAATGGCGGGTATACTCCCCAAGGACATCTAGATGGTCTGATACATAATTCCTTTGGGAATACGCAAATTGAGTTCGAAGAGTCAGGAAATGACACGTTGGAGTTTAGGACCACATATAGCGGGAATCTTCATATTACCGTGAATCAGGGAAAGCTTGTTAAACTAAAGTAGAATACCCACAGCTAACACGGCACAGGCTCCATACTCGGCTACGCCTCATTCGCATCCTGTACTAACCGTTGGCTGTAATATCATTGAATAAAGTCTAGACATATAACGCTTAATGGGTAAAGTTAAAAGAAGGCTTCTGTATACACCTGGGCTATTATCATTGATAGTGCTTTTTCCTATTTGCTTCATTTATTTAAAAAATCGAATTAAAGCAAAAGAGAAAGCAGTCATTGAGCTTAACATGAATACTCCCGAGTTTGGGAATATAATTGTATCGGATACTTTAAGTCACTTCTATGGTTTAGACCCTATTAGACCTTATCCTAAGCGGAACTATTTAACTTATTATTTGACAGGACGGGAGAATCAGGATGAAGCGACATTGAAAGAAGCACAGGTTGAGTTGAGGAAACAACATATATCGAACGACACCATCAATGGAGTCTACTTCTATTTCACAAATGATGCAAAGTACGGGGCTATAGTTAATACTTTGAATATCTTTATGATAGAAGACATTGAAAGATTCCTTTTTGTAGACAATGAAATATGGGTTTTTAATATTCCTGAAACTGAACATAAGTCAGTAACGATGTCGTTTTGCGGTACAGCTAGCCAATCTACATCACATACTAATTCCGCGTCTCGTGATGTATTTATAATTGATAAGGACAGCATCATTGAAGTAAGTAGGAAATTTTGGCTTCCATTACTTTTATTGATTGCATTAGCATTTTTTAACATACAGTCAATCTTAAAAAATTCTACAGCCAACACCATACATAAACCAAGTATCGGCTAAGCCTTACTCACTTTATGTACCAATCCGTTGAATTCAAGAAGTGTATCATGTGCCCTACTTACACCCATGATTGGGGAAGCAGGAAATTAGCACAAAAGCACACAAACTTTTACCAAATGGCGGGGTCAGATGAAGTGACCATTCCAGATTTTTTTATCTCGGTTTGATTAGTCTTGTTTTCTTCGCTTTCTTTCGATCTAAATGTATTGCTACATTGACCAAGCACCACCCAAATAATTACAAAAATAAGAATCGTACTGAAGCATCCTCCACCTAGTTTTTTAGCGCCATAGCCAGCAAGCAATCCTCTGAATAAGTTATTCATAGCAGTATTTTTATGTTTCTCGTTAGAAACGACATTTGGAATATGAAGTTTTACTTATTTGCCCAACCGTTCCTAAAAAGTTATTTGCAGAAGGTTATATGGTAGGCTTGCTGCTTTATCCTAGTCTAAAGGAGTGGGAAGGTGGAGTATGAGAGCTAAACTTAGAGGTACTTGAAAAGATAGGAATTTCACCAAAACAATAGCTTAAGATTATTCGCTTCCAACACGCCATGTTCTTACAATAAGCTGCAGCTAAAGTCAACATAGCCGCATTAGCTTAAGAAGCAGGTTATTACGATCAATCCCATTTCATCGACCAAATCAGAGAATTAACGGGACAAACACCGAAAAAACTATTTGCAAGCGGAGAAATTGTATCCGACTTTTTCCGTTAGAACGAAGCAGCCCTGTACACATCAAGGGTTTTGCAAAATGCAGATAGGATAAATGAAATATTCTTGCTTTCAATTCCGCAAAAACCAATCTTATTCGTTTTTTCCATATTGTAGTAAAGGCCCCGAACCGTTACCGAAGAAGCGCATAGTCAGACACAGCCATACAATCTCCTGCCATCTCCTCCACATAAAATTATTGATTTAGCATGCTGAACTTGATATGGGAGCAAGAAAATACAAGATCCACCCTTAGCAGATTTACTCCATCATCCGCCAGCAAAATGGCGGAGGCTGTAGGTAAAGGTGAGCATAAAGTAGCGTTGCAGAATGGTAGACTGCACATCCTCTACGTAGAGCTCAGTTACATTCCGGCGTATGTTGTTGTTCTGCTCCAGCAAGTCATTTACGCTCAGGCCGATCTCGCCCCGCTCGTTGCTGAACAGCTTCTTGCTGATACTCATGTTCCAGAGCAGAAAGTTGTTGTCGATGCCGGCTCCCAGGCCTGAGTTTGCCTGGTGGTTTAGTTCGGTGCGGTACACGAGGCCTTTCAGGAAGATCCAGTTAAAGCGGGCACTCGTGCTCTGGTTAAAGTAGTTGTTGTTTCGGCCGGGCAGCAACGTGTTTTCTACCAGGTTGTAGTTGGAGCGGGTCGAAATATTGAAATCAATCTCTTCGCTGATGTTGCTGCTCACCGATACCCCCAGCCTGAAGTTGGTGGCATGCGAGATGTTCACTTCCTCATTTACCAAACCCGGCCGGCGGGTGTGGCCCACGGCTCCGTTAAAGCTAAGTTTCGACTCAATCAGGTTCACCGGGAAGCCATAGTTAAAGAACGTCCGCACATCCCAGTTGGCCTCGCCCATGTTCACGGGGCGCGTGAGCTGAGAACCCTCTTCCAGCACCACCTCCTCGCTAAGCCTGATCGTCTCATCGGCCACGATGGTACTGTTCGTGATGCTGTTGTTGGTGATGGAGCCTCTCACACCGACATAAAATACCTTATTGGTTTCCTCATCAAAGTTTCTGTAGCGCATCCAGATCCGGTTCTGGTAAGACTGCCGCAGGTTGGGGTTGCCTGTTCTGATGTGCAAGGGGTTCGACTGGTCTATGACATCCTGTAGCTGGCTGAGCGCCGGCGCATTGGTATTGGTGCGGTAGTTTATGCGGATATTTTTTGTTTTGGTAAACCGGTACTCCAGCTCGGCCGAGGGCAGAATACTGTGAAATGTACGGGCCATATCGTACGGCTGCGGAAACCGCTGATCGTTCTGCAGGTCTGCCCGCTGGTACTCCGTCTCTACCTGGAACAGCAGCTTTTGGGTGTTGTACTGGTAGCCCAGCTCTACCTCCTGCGTCAGGTAATCGCTTCTGAACGAGTTGCTGAGAACCGTGTCGAGCAAGGTGTAATCGCCGGTAATTTCAGCCAGGTTATAGGTAAGCCTTTCAGAATTATCGTGGCGGTTACCGATCTCGTACTCCAGCTGTATGCGGGCGCTGTCGCCTACCGGTTCGGTGTAGGAGAAGTTCGTTCGCCAGGAGTAGCCGGTGCCTCGGTTGTCGCGATACTGGTCCAGCCTTTCGGCCTGGTTGGCCCGGTTGTAAAAAATGTTGTCGGCAATACGGTAGCTGTCGCCATTGTTGGAGCTGTACTGGTTGTTGATGCTGGCTCCGAAGGTACGGCCGGGTTTCTTAAAGCGGTGGCGATAATGCAGGTCGCTTTCCAGGTTAAAGCTGTTATTGTCGGAAGTGGAGGTATTTTCGGTCTGGTTAATCGGCCCGAGGTTGTTTATGGTACGCCCGAAGAAGTCCGAAGCCGTGCTGCCTTTGTTGATGGAGAAGTTCGGTTTAAAAAGGATTTCGTTGTTCTCATCCATCATGTATTTCAGGCGCATCCGGAACCGCTGGTTCAGCTGTTCATTATCAGAGTTGTTTCTCTCTGAGTAAACCCGTCCGGAGTCGCTGGCGATAATAAAGTTCTGACGCCTGAACTGGCTCTGAAATACCTCTCTGTGGTTTATGTTGTAGTTACCGCTCAGTTCTACTTTGTCGGCCCACTCATCACTGAAGTTAATGCCTATTCTGCTGGTTTTGATGATGCCGTTGTCATCGCCTCTTCTGCCGCGCATGCCACCTCCGGGCGTCTCGCCAATAGAGTAGTCGTACATGTTGATGTTGTTGCGAACACCTGTAATGGTTATGCGCCTGTTGTTGTCAAAAAAGTTTACACTGGCACCGAGCATGTGCCGGTTGTCGGTGCCATAGCCGGCGGAGGCCTGGCCAAATGTCCCTTTTCTGCGGTCGGGCTTGGTTACAATATTTATGGTCTTGGCCCGGTTGCCGTCGTCGAACCCGCTGAATTCTGCCTGATCACTTTTCTTGTCGAAGACCTGGATGTTCTGGATTACCTCTGCAGGCAGGTTGCGGAGGGCAGCGTCTACATCGCCCTCAAAAAAGCGTTTGCCATCTACCAGAATCTCCATCACATCTTCGCCCTGTGCCTGTATTTTGCCGTCTTCAATGGTGATACCGGGCATTTTCTGCACCAGGTCCTCGGCGCTGGCATCGGGGTTGGTTTTAAAGGCGGCAGCATTAAACTGCGTGGTGTCGCCCATCTGCTCGCCAAGCGCAACGCGGCCCACCACCACTACTTCCCGCATGGTCATCGATTCTTCCAGCAGCATCAGTTTGCCCAGGTTCAGGTTTGCCTGCTCTACCTTTATGGCTTTGGAAAAGGGCGTGAACCCGATAAAATTGATCTTTATGTTGTACTGGCCTGGGGCTACGTTCTCGAACCGGAACTTGCCGTTCATGTCTGTGGCCGTGGCGGCGGGTGTTTGTTCGCCTGCCGTTGCAGCGGCCTTATACAGCAGCACGCTTGCCCCTGGCAGCGACAGCGAATCCTGGGCGCTGTGTACAATGCCCTGCACCACCATACTTTGTGACGAAGCCTGGATGGCAATGGCCAGAAAAAGCAGGAGGGACAGGAAGCTTTTCATAGTAATGAGGCTGTGTTTTGCAAAATAGCTGCAGTTCGTGCTTTCTGGCATTTTCAACTAAGGTGTAGGAGGTGTCAGGATAACTTTCGTTCCTAATCAAGTTAGCTATATGATTTAAGCCAGATAAGGATTAATGTACCAACAAGGATTTAAACAGGCTGAACCGGGAGATACTCTTGCTGAACAAGAAGGGAGTTTTTGAAAAAAAGGCAGGAGCAAAACGGACTTCTGCCAGCGGCAGCGTTTAGTGCTGTGCTGCTATGGCATTGGACTATTTGTCGAGCCAGGCCTTGAAGAGGGGAGTGCGTTCGCTGCTGATGATCACCTCCTGGTCGAGTGGGGGTTGCAGCTCCACTTTGAGCCTGCCCTTAAAGTAGGGATGTATTTCTACGGCCGAGTCGATGTGGGTAATGAGCTGCCGGTTTACGCGGAAGAAGTACTGCGGGTCGAGCATCAGGTTGAGGTCGTCGAGGGAGTAGTCGAGGGGGTATTTCTGGCCATCGTGGGTTACGAGCAGGTTCAGTTTCTGGTCGGCATAAATGTAGGCGATCTCTGTTGTTTTTACGGCTCTGATGCGGTTGCCGGCCTTTACCAGGAACCTGGTTTTATAGGTGGCCTGCCCGGCCTTCAGGAGCTTTACGAGTTCCTCCAGGTCGAGCTGCGGGGCCGGCTCCTGGTAGTTCTCCTGCAGCGCCCTGAGCTTGTCGAGGCTTTGGGCGAGCTTGTCGTACTGCACCGGCTTGAGCAGGTAATCGATGCTGTGCACCTGAAAGGCCCTGATGGCGTACTGGTCGTAGGCGGTGGTAAAGATAACGGGGCTCTGCACCTTCACCTGCTGAAATATCTCAAAGCTCAGGCCATCGTCCAGGTGAATATCTGCCAGGAGCAGGTCGGGGGAGGGGTTGGCCTGCAACCACTCCACGGCATCTTCCACAGAGGTAAGGGTGGCCACTATCTCCATATGCTCATCGTAGGTCAGCAGCATCTTGACCAGTTTCTCTGCCGCCAAAGACTCATCTTCCAGTATGACTACTTTCATTTGATTTGTTCGTTGTTAAATGGCGTAATGGTTAAATGGTTAATTTAGGCAATTGCAGTACATCCTGTAAGTTCCGCGGTTTGGAGTCTTCCGCAGGAGGACTCCAAACTTAAAATGAAGTAGCAGGAACTCCGTTCCGGACAAGTTGCAGGAAACTTTTGAATGTTCAAAAAGTCTTCACAATAAAGCATTTTAGTAAGCTACAATACAAACCGCCAGCAGGAAGTCAGAGACTTCCAATTTTCATTTAACGTTTGAAGTCCTCCGCAGGAGGACTCTAAAAAGGCCATAAGCCCATTCATTCTTTATATGTTATTCATTCAGCAGCAGCAACACCAAAGCCTCCGGACCTTATCTTGTAGGGAAAAATAAGGCTTCTATTTCCTGGATTTTGCGCTGGTTCGAGCTTGCAGCTCGAACTTTGATATCACTGCCTTTCCAGAATGGGCCAAAGCAGCCTCTAATAGATCAATTCTTTTAGGCTGTAGCCTTAAGGAACATTTGATACGAGCGGCAAGCTCGCACCAGCGACCTGCTTTCCCCTACAAGATAAGCTCCGGAGGGCCTTTTTCATTCAAATAATTTGGTCGCTGATTGTTTGTGGCTGGCTTGTAAGTTTAAAGTCTCCGTTTCTAATTTTTAATTCAAAAAAATTACCGCTCCAGGTCGTCCCACTCCAGTAGTGGCAGTTTTACGGTAAAGTACTGCTCCTGCTGTTGTATACTCACGGGGCGGTCAGAGAAGTACTCGAACCGCTTTCTGATGTTGTCCAGGCCGGTTTCAGGCAGGTTGGAGTGTTCCTTCAGCTTCGGCTGATAGGTATTCCGCACCACCAGCCAATCCTTTTCCTCCATATATATATCAATGGCTAAAGGCTTTGCTACAGTTGCTTTATTATGTTTAATAGCGTTCTCTACGAGCATCTGCACCGAGAGGGGGGGCAGGTAATAAGCCTTTGCTGCAGGTGGCGCCGTCACGGAAATTTTCAGTTGCTTGTTCAGCCGCCGCTGAAACAGGAAGGAGTAAGCATGGATAAAGTTCAGCTCGGTTTCCAGCTCCACCAGTTCCTCGTCGCGGTGCTGCAGCACGTAGCGGTACACATCCGAGAACTTGTCGAGGAACTGGTGCGCGTCCTGCGGGTCTTTATCGATAAGCGAGGAGAGCACGTTGAGGTTGTTGAAGAGAAAGTGCGGGTCTATGTGCGTTTTCAAAGACTCGAACTGGGTGCGCAGGTTCTCCTCGCGCAGCTTTTCGGTCTGGATAAAAGCCTCTTTCCAGCGGGCCATAAAGTAAAGGCCAAAGTTGAGCGAAAAAACCGGAATGATGAACAGCAGCCCGTACAGGTTCAGCACCAACACCTGCTCCGCCACCGGCGCCATGCCCAGCAGCAGCGTTTTCAGGAAAAAGTAGGAGGCATTGATGCATGCCAGCGAGTACAGCAGGCTGCCCAGCAACTGAATGAAGAAACGCCGGAGCGGCTGCCGGGACCAGGGTAAAACACTGTCCAGTTTAATATGGATAAAGCGGTTGCCGAACCAGAGCAGCGTGAGCACCGCCACAATCCAGAGTAGCGCCGCCACATATTCCAGTCCCTCCACCAGCGTGGCGACCAGGATCAGCAGCGCCAGGGCCAGCACTGCTCCCCAGATAACGCCCGTGTGGAGGCGGGTCCTGGTAACTGGGTTGGGCAGGTCTTTTTTCATGCAGGTCGGGTGTCTGGTGCGATGTTAGTAAAAGGCAATCCGGTGTACGTTGTTCCAGGGAATATATTTGTATTCGCCTTGTTGCGGCCATATCAGCAGCCCCCAGTTTTTTTCGGACACATCGCTGCGGTCGCCCAGCACCAGCTTCACGCCATTGCGCAGCAGCACCACCGACTGCTTGCTGTTGTGGGGCGCCACTTCTTTTATAAACCGGAACGGCACTATGCGCAAAGCACCTGCTCTGTCCCAGCCATCGAGGGTTTCCACGTCCAGCCGTTCATCCAGGTCATATACAAAAGACCCGCGCCAGGTTTTCTTGTCGTTGGTAAAAATGCTGGCTTTCAGCGACCGGGGCTTCTGAAAGGCGTTGAAACCAAAGTCCTGGTTTTCGGGGTAGGCGGCGATGGTGGCTTCCTTGAAGTCGCGCCAGCGGATGATGACCTGCCCCCAGTCCGGATGACGTACCACAAGGCCCTGGTTTTTGCGGTTCACATTGCTGTTGCCGTGCATATACAGTTCCCGGCCCGATTTCAGCTTCACCAGCGCCCCTTCGTCTTTAGGCCGGATAGACTGCACATCCCGGAACCTGACTTTTATGTTTTCGTTCGCCTCATTTTTACCATCCACAAAATTGGAGGTAAGCGATTCGTCCATGTCCCATTGCAGGAGTCCGGTATAGGAGGAGCCGCTGCGAGTGGCGATGGTGCCATAAAGGGGCATGGTGTTGAGGTGGGGGAGTTGCTGGGGAGTGGTGGTAAACCGGATCTGGGCAATGTTGTCCCAGTCGATCCTGATCTTTTCTTTGCTTGCGATATAGAGCGTAATGCGCCTGCCGAGCTGGTTCCGGTATTCGGGGTCTTCGTTAATGAAAATGTTGACTTTCTCCCCATTCTTAAAAGCCACCACCGCCTCCTCGCCTCCGGATACGGTGAGCGAGGCAATATCTCCGAAACGGCACCGGAAGGTATGCTTGCGCGATGGGTACTGATTTTTCCAGAGGTTCATAAAGCCCCAGTCCATCTTCTTCTGGGTCTCTTCAATGCTCAGTTTTTCGAGCTGTTCGTTGTTGAGGTATTTCAGAACCGGGTTATCTTTTTTTTCGGCAGTGAGCAGGTCGACCCACATGGTCTGGCCGGCGCTCCATAAGATCTGCCCTTTGTGCCGCTCGTTGTTGGTTAAGGTTACTTCACCATAAATAAAGCCTTCGTGCTGGGCAGCGGCAGGACGCATGGCAGCCGCCAGGAGCAAAAGCAGAAGGATGAGATATTTCAGGGGGAAGTGCCGCATGTACCAAAACCACAAAAGTCCGGATTTTTTACCACAACGGCAACCTGATGCCGTTCAAGCCGGACCTGACACAGACCAACCGAGATTATCTATGGCTGAACTAGTTGCTGTTGCTTCGCCTAATCTGATGCGTCGCCAGTTTATAAATTAGAAACTGCTGTTACCCACCAGTTTTCAAAAAGCCCTGCTTAGCATAAGCTGTTGGAGGTTGCGTGGATATCAAAACATCGAATCATTTGTCAGAACGGATAACGCTTTGGTGCATTACCAACCGCGTTACAGAGCAGCAACAGAAGCCTACTGAGCAAATCCTGTAGGGAAAAATAAGCCTTCCATTTTCAGGATTATGCGCTGGTGCGAGCTTGCCGCTCGTACTTTCATTTCACTGCCTTTCCAGAAGGGGCCAAAGCAGCTTGCTATGGATCCATTCTTTTAGGCTGTAGCCGTAAGGAACATTTGGTACGAGCGGCAAGCTCGCACCAGCGACCTGCTTTTCCCTATAAGATTTGCCTCTTGAGGGCCTTTTTCATTCAAATAATTGCCCGAAAGGAAGCTATTGATCAAGGTGCATAATATCCTGCAGGTATTTGCACTTCCTGTATAAATTGCACTAAAATTCTGCTATTATGGCCAGTGTGAAATCTATTGGGGCCGGAATGCGTTAGTTATATAAGTTAAATAATGTGTAGCTTTGTCTAAAGCAATTCTCTGGCAAGAATTTGTTCTTGTAAGTTCTCATCGACCTTCACCAGACCTCCTTCACTATTTCGACTGATAAAAAGCTTAACGGAGTTGTAACGGCAGCCTTATTTTATACTGCCCCGGGTCCGGAAAAGTATTTACCCCGCACATAAAGTGCTCTGACTTTCGCTTTTGTGCCTAAACAACACCTATGTCTCAAAAATTGAAATTTACCAATACGAATCAATCCTCTTTTTTTGCCACCGCACGCCTCCGGGTAGAAGATTACTTTAAAGAAAACAACATAAGCAGGCACGCTAACGGGGCTATGTGGTTTAAAACGATCTTTTTCCTGACGGGCTTTTTAGTGCTATACCTGCTCATTATGTCGAACCAATTTGGCATTTGGTCTATGGTGGGGCTGGCGGCTTTACTGGGCGCTTTCAGTGCCTTTATCGGGTTCAACATCTGCCACGATGCCATTCACGGTTCCTTTTCCAGAAACAAGAACGTGAACAAGGTCTTTAGCCTGCTCTTTAATTTTATCGGTGCCAACCCCTACGTGTGGAGCATTTCGCATAACATTGTGCACCACTCATACACCAACATTCCGGGCCACGACGAGGATATTGAAATTGCCCCCGGCCTGGTGCGTATTTCGGAGGAGGAGAAGGTAAACAAGCTGCAGCGGTTTCAGCATTATTATGCTTTTCTGCTCTACGGGCTCGCCTCGCTCTCGTGGGTTACCCGAAAAGATTTTCTGAAGTTCTTTCAGAAGAAGATCGGGCAGCACCCTAACACCAGGCACCCCCGGAAAGAGTACTTTAACCTGTTCTTTTACAAGGGGGTGTACTATTTCCTGTTTATTGTACTGCCGCTGCTGGTGCTCGACATTGCCTGGTGGCAGTTTATGATCGGTTTTCTGTGGATGCACTTTGTGGAGGGGCTTGTGCTGGGGCTGGTTTTCCAGCTGGCGCACGTGGTAGAGGGAACGGCTTTTCCGACACCAAACGAGCAGGGAAACCTGGAGGAGGCCTGGGCGGAGCACCAGATGCTGACCACCGCCAACTTTTCGCCCAAAAGCAAAATGGCCAGCTTTTTATGCGGTGGCCTGAACCGCCAGATCGAGCACCACCTTTTTCCGAAGATTTGCCACATCCATTATCCGGCGATCTCCGTTATAGTAAAAGAAGTAGCGCAGGAGTTTAACCTGCCTTACCTGGAAAACCCCTCTTTTTTATCCGCACTGAAGTCGCACTACCGGCTCCTGAAAAAACTCGGCAAAGAAGCATACGCCTTACAAACATCCGGCATGGCGCGGGTGTAAATAAACCGGCTGTGCAGGCAGCCTACTCAGATAGTTGAAATAAACCAACATGACTAATTACGGATACAAAACCGGTGATGCTGTGCAGTTAAAGACAGGCGGCCCCACCATGACGATTGATTTCAAGACGAAGTCGGGCACTTACAACTGCAAATGGCACGATGGCCAGGACCTGAAAGAGAGTGAGTTCGGTCCTGAGCAGATTCAGGTAGTTGTGCGAACTGACAGGAGAAGCGTGCTGTAGCTGCTGCGCAGTTTGCAAGGCCAGTGCGAATCATTGGAATCAAAATGGCCCTCCGGACCATTTTTGGCCCTGATGCTGCGCCTGCCTCCTCCAAAAAGAAATAGAACAACCCTCTGCTGCCTCGTACGCTCCTGAAGCTATGTGGCGGCTGCTGTGCTTGCAACTAAAGGCAACGCCAGCAATCCTGATTACTGAACAAGGCGCACTGGTGATAACAGCGCCAAATTTTAACCTGTAAAAGCTTATTATGGCAAGATCACAGAACAGCTTCATGAAGAAGCAACTTCAAAGGAAAAAGCAAAAGAAAAAAGAAGACAAAGAGCTGCGGAAGCAGGAACGCCAGGAAAACGCAACCAGCGGAAAACTGGAAGACATGATTGCGTATGTCGACGAGTTTGGCGTGATTTCTTCTACGCCACCTGAAGAGAAAAAAGAAGAAGACGCCTCGGGGATTCTTCTAAAGCAGAAAAAAAATGACCTGAGCACGCATCCCGGAAGGGAGCCAGATATGTTGCCGCAGGTACAGACGCAATAGCGGACAAAGTATCTTATTGCGTTGCCAAAGAATAAGCCGCCAAACAGCTGTTTGGCGGCTTTCTTGTTTTAGGGCCAGGCTGCCCTTTCAGGTGCAAGATACTCCTGTTTTGGCTTGCCATTTCGTTCGGATTTTTCTAAGTTTAGTCCAACTTTACCCAGATCTGAAAATTATGGAGCTTCATATAAACAGTGTTAAACGAACGGTTGGGTCTGCGCCGGATACCAGCCTGCTGCAGGTGCTGCGCGATGAGCTGGACCTGACCGGCAGCAAGTATGGTTGCGGCGAAGGGCAGTGCGGTGCCTGCACCGTGCTGCTGGACGGGGTAGCGGTGCGATCGTGCCGGGTACCGGTAGAAGGGGCGCAGAACAAGCAGATCACCACCATAGAGGGGCTGGAGCAGGACGGAAAGCTGCACCCGGTGCAGGAGGCTTTTCTGAAGGTAGATGTGTTCCAGTGTGGCTACTGTGCGCCGGGCATGATCATGGCGGCCGTGGGGCTGCTGCAGCAAAATGCCCAGCCCAGCGAGGAGCAGATCATCAGCGCCATGAATGGCAACATCTGTCGCTGTGGCACCTATCCGCGCATTGTCAGGGCCATAAAAGAAGCCGCTAAGGCCTAAGGAGAATGAGAGGATGATGGAAGAAATTAAACGTATAGCCGGGCAGCAGGAGCAGCAGCAGCTTGCAGTAAACCAAAGCAGACGAAAATTCCTGAAGCTGCTGGGAGGTGGCATAGCCGTGAGTTTTGTGCTGCAGGATGCCTTTGCCCTGCTCTCCGACACCGATGCCCCAACACCCGCCCAGAAAGCTACCTCCAAACAAGTAGGAGGGTGGCTGCACATCGGCGAGGATGATGTGATAACCGTTTATACAGGCAAGGTAGAGGTAGGGCAGAACATCCGGACCTCGCTGGCGCAGGTGGTGGCCGAGGAGCTACGGGTGCCGGTGCAATCCATTAAAATGGTGATGGGCGACACCGACCTGGTGCCTTACGATGCCGGAACCTTTGGCAGCCGCAGCACCCCGAGCATGGGGCCACAACTCCGCAGGGCAGCCGCCACCGCCCGCGCCATGCTGTTGGACCAGGCCGCGCAGCACTGGAAAGCCGACAAGAACTCCCTCAGTATAGCCGACGGGAAAATCATCAACACCAGAAATAATGAAAGCCTCAGTTTCGGGCAGCTGACCAAAGGCAAGGCGTTGCTGGAGGCAGTGGCAGAAGATGCCGCCTTAACGCCCACTGAGCAATGGAAAATAGCCGGAACATCGGTGCCAAAAGTAAACGGCCACGACATTATTACCGGCAGGCATACTTTTGTATCTGATTTGAAGCTGCCCGGCATGCTGCATGGTAAAATATTGCGCGCACCAGCCTTTGGCGCTAGCTTAACACAGGCTGATGTTGCCGCTGCCAAGGCCATGCCCGGCGTGGTAGTAGTGCAGGAAGGTAATTTTGTGGGTGTAGCTGCCCCCGATCGTGCAGCAGCCGAAAAAGCCATTGCCGCCATTAAACCCATCTGGCAAACTACACCGCAGCCATCGCGCGCCGAGATATTTGATTACCTGAAGCAGAATGCCTCCACACCACGCTCAGGGGGCAGAGGCAGCATTAGCCAGGGCAGCATAGACGCTGGCCTGGCCGCCGACAAAACCCTGAAAGCCACCTACCACATCGACTACATTGCCCATGCCCCCATGGAGCCGCGTGCTGCGCTGGCGCAGTGGGAGAATGGCAAACTCACCGTCTGGACCGGTACCCAACGCCCCTTTGGCGTGCAGGACGACCTGGCCAGAGCGTTTAAGCTCGATAAGGAGCAGGTGCGGGTCATTATGCCCGACACGGGCTCTGCCTATGGCGGCAAACACTCCGGGGAGGCGGCACTGGAGGCTGCCCGCCTGGCAAAGGCCGCGCAGAAACCCGTAAAGCTTACCTAGACGCGCGAAGAAGAATTTACCTGGGCCTATTTCCGGCCAGCTGGTGTGATAGAGGTGAGAAGTGGTGTGAAAACAGATGGTACGCTTACTGCCTGGGAATTCCATAACTACAACTCCGGTCCTGCCGGTATTCAAACACCATATAAGGTGCCAAACCAGCAGATACAGTTCCACCCTGTTGACTCACCCCTGAAACAAGGCTCTTACCGGGGACTGGCTTCTACGGCCAACATCTTTGTGCTGGAGTCGCAGATGGACGACCTGGCCAGCCTTGTAGGCATGGACCCGCTCATCTTCCGGCTCAAAAACCTGCAGGAGCCACGCCTCCGTGCCGCATTTGAGGCTGCTGCCAAAGCATTTGGTTGGGGGAAAACCAAACCTGCCAAAAACCACGGCTACGGTATAGGAGGAGGCACAGAGAAAGGCGGCTTCACGGCAACCTGTGCCGAAGTAGCCGTAGATCCGAAGTCGGGCGATGTGAAGGTGCTGCGCCTCACAACTGCCTTTGAGTGCGGTGCTGTCATCAACCCGGAGCACCTCGATAACCAGATCCTGGGCTCCATTGTGCAGGGCCTGGGTGGAGCGCTCTTCGAAGCGGTAGATTTTAAGGACGGTAAAATCCTGAACCCGCATTTTGCCCAGTACCGGGTGCCCCGCTTTAAAGACATGCCTGCCATCCAGATCATCCAGCTCAACCGCAAAGACCTGCCCTCTGCCGGTGCCGGAGAAGCTCCCATTGTGGGGATAGCCCCTGCCATCCGGAATGCCATTGCGGCTGCCACTGGTGTTCGGCTAAAGGCGCTGCCGCTGGTGCCGAAGGGGCTTGAAGCTTTTAAAAGCTAGAAATCCGGGGCAGCGTCAGGAGCAGTTGAGGCTTAGGGAGGGCTGTATTGGTTGTTGATTGTTGGTTGTTAAATTGTTGAACGGTTGATTTTTTAAATTTGAAGGTGAATTACATCGGCTTTGAAAGAACGATCAGCTCCTTAGTTTTGATTTTTAACTTTCAAAGAAAGTCTTCTGTCTGACGTCTTGCTTCCATTATTAGAAGCAGCAGCAGTAGAGTCTATGGAGGTGCATTTTCATTCAAATAATTTATACCCCAATCCTCTGGATCCCTGGCTATACGATTGCATGCGCTGTCCCCTGGCAGCGCACTTTGGCTGGGGCTGCATGGTAAAGACGGGGTTGCAAGGGGACGGTCCGGGAAGTAAGGGTGAGCCAAGGAATTGATAGCAGAATGTCATCTAACAACAGCACCTTCGACAGTATTACCTCCTAAAACTATACGTAACCCTTAAATCTATAAACTCAGCTACCTGCCGGTGGGCCAGGAGGTTAAAGCCGAAGCCCAGGTTTTGGCCAGCCCGGTACTGCAGGCCCCAACGGTGGTAGAGGCGGTCGAAGTAAGGCGTTTGGTCAAAGACATAGACGCCCAACTGCTGACTAAAAAGGAACTTGCCCAGGATAAACTCATGGCCGGCCATGACTCCGGCTTTAACTTCACTGCCCTCTTCCGAATCGGAATCTAGTCTGCTGCGGAGTTCCTTGTCGCGGTACACTTCGGTGGCCAGCGTCAGGTTACTTATTCTACCTACCTGTTTTGCTCCCTGCAGCGCCACACCTGCCATGGGGTAGCGCTTTCGGTTGCCTTCCGTGTCGTAGCCTTTCCGGGCGATGCCAAACAAGGTAATGTCCCAGCGAGGGGAATCCTCGGCCCAGTATTTTTCGGTGGAGCGGGGGTGGGTATTGTAGGCACGGGTTTTGGGCTGGTAACTGAAAGCGACTCCTGCCGTGGGCCAGTTAATGCCCTTGTTTGGTTTGCGCAGGCCGCCGTTCGAAATATGCTGGTAATTGACTGACGGGTTCAGCCACCAATGTTCACTAAGCCGGAACCAGGCACCTATTCCTAACAACAGGTAACCATTTAGGTAAGTGGAGTAAGACTGGTTGGCCGGGTTGCTGGTTTCATGGTGCGGGTTAGTGAGGTACGACAGCCCGGCAGCGCCCTTAAAGGACAAGAATGACTTTTGAGTAAGTTTATAAGTCGGCTCCAGGAAATAAGAAGCATTTACTCCTCTTCCCAGGACGGCATTATCAAAATCGTAGTAAGAGAGCAGCAGCCCGTTGCGGGGGAAACAATTGCAGAGGTCCCAGGTGTCGGGGTCGTTGCGTTGCCAGCTTAATACCAGTTCGGCTCCTAGCGGGTTGGACCCTTTGGTGTTCTGCACATCCTGCGAATGGGCAAAGATAAACCCGTACTGCCATCCTGCACCCACAGAGAGCAGGCTCGGTAGCCTGCCCGCCTCCTGATGTGCATCAGTAGAATCGGATTGAGCTGCCGCCTGGGTATAACAGATGCTAAAGACTATCAGCGCAAGCACGAGTCTGTGGTAGCTGCAGATTTTTGGGAAGCGCCTTTTAGGAGAGTAGGAGAGGTAGAGAATCAGGAAACATAGCAGAGGTGCCATCAAAAACATACGCCTTTCTTCTAAGTTTTTACCATTTTCAGTAGTATTTACTAAAAATGCCATGTTTAGATTTTCTAGCTTCTGATTTTGTGCCTGATTGAAAGTTTTCAGAAGTTGGTAAGGTCAAAATGCTGTCTGTTGCCATGCCTGATGCCGGCATCGGTACAAAAGGAGAAGTCTGATGGTGGATGCTTTAATTTAGGGGCATCTACGCGCACATCATTCTGCCATAAAACAAACAAGGTTTCCCTGATTTACCTCAGAGAAACCTTGCCTTTGAATTGTTTTTTCTGGCTTACTCCGATTTCAGGATCAGCACCCAGTCTGTGTTTTTGTTCGGGGCTTTAAAGCTTACCGGAGCCTCTTCTCCTTTGCCACGAACAGCGACAGCGGCCTTCTTTTTCCCGGTTTTGGTATCAACCCAGGTGTTGCGGTTATAGTTGCCTTCTGCCAGTTTAAGCGCGAAGTGCTCGCCATCGGGCGCGAAGACCAGGTACTGCCTTCCGGGCTCAGCCAGGGCATAAACGCGCATGGTCTGGTGCGCTGCCAGCAGTTCGTCGTGCGGGCGCATCTTATAAAACTCCACCTCTTTGCTGAACACCTGTGCCAGCACCTCTATGTACTGCTCAGAGGCGGTGAAGGCATTTTCTTTGTGGAAGGGCAGGCCATCGGGGCCGCCGGCAAAAAGTTCGTATTCTTTCGCGTGGCCGTTCCAGGTGAAGGAGGCTCCTGCTGTGGCACAGGCCCAGGCAGAGCGCCGGAGGTCGTCCTGGGTGGCGCCTACACGTTCGTGCCAGAACCTGCGCCAGAGCGCATTTCCCTCGCTCATAAAAACAGGCTTGCCGGCATAACCGAGCAGGCAGGCCATGTGGTGTGTCCAGGCATCGCGCCAGAGGTGGCGCTCCAGCGTTTTGGCCGGGGCGGCAATCTGGTGGTTCTCAATGGCGGCAAAGGTATACTCAGGCAGGTGGTAGTGGTTTTCGCGCGGAAACTCGTCTTCGTAGGTGCGTAGGTGGTTGAACACGTCGTACTGCGCCACCAGGCGGGCAAAACCAAGTTCATGGCTTTCGCGGTCGCCGGGCACTTCCCATACAAAGTTCCAGCCGGCCAGGTTGGCGTAAGGAGCGAGGCGTGCCACCATGTAGCGCACCATAAAATCTTTTTCTTCTGCGGAAAGTTTGCTCCAGTCAGGGCCTTCGTTCTGGCTGCCATCTACGCCCAGGAACATGTGTACGCCAATGTTTTTGTCGTTGAGCCAGCCCATGTGCTGCTCCATCCGTCGCCATACATCCAGGTTCATGGTGCTGCTGGCCTTGCCTTCCTCATACAGCGCCAGGTCCAGGGTCTCGGGTTCGGGCCCATCGAGGTAATATTGTTTAAAACAGCACAGCGACAGCAGCCAGTTTGCCTGCAGGTGGTTATAGCCGTGCTCTACAAACTTGCTGTACACGTTCTGCACCACCCAGTCAAAATTCTGCCCGATGGAGCCGTGGCCGGTTTCGTAGTACGACTTGAGCCATACCGGTTCGGTGCCATTGTAGGCAAACCAGTGCGGGTTCTGGGCGTACGGCTGCAAAATGCCTTTGCCGGCTCCCTCGGCCGTGCAGGTAAAACTGCCCTGACCGCCTTTGGTGCCGTCGGTCCAGGAGTAGACATAGCGCCAGGTGCCTACTTCGTCGGGCATGAAACGCATTTTCCAGGTGTTGCCTGTAGTAGCGTTGCCTTTCCCGCTGCCGTCGCCATCAAAGAAGCCCCGGAAGTTGACCAGTTTGCCGGATGGTGCCTGGTACTGCACCAGCAGTTCTACATCAGTGAACTTGTTGGCGTAGGGCTTCTCGTTGGTAAGCGCAGCCTCGAAGAGTTTGTACTGGCTCACGGTGGTAGCAGCCTGCAAATTTCCGGAGCTGTTTGGCTGGCCGGGCGGAGTACCTGCTGCAGGAGCAGCTGTTCCCTGTAGTTGCTGCGGTTGTGTGCAGGCCAACAGGAGGAGAAGGAAGGCGAAGAGCTTCAGGTTTTGGATCATTATTTTAATGTGCAAATTTTTTAATGTGCTGATGTGATAAAGGTGCTGATGTGCTAATTTGGAATCGTGGGCCAGGAAGTCTGACATTTCGTTAAATTATTCTAATGAAATTGGCCCTCCAGCGGCTCTGCTGCTCCTGCTGCTCCTGCTGCTCCTGCTGCTGTCTGTACCTTGATTATAAGGGTTAAAAGAATTAACCTGGTTTGCTTCTATAGCAGTTGACCGGCTATCTCTCATCGCCTCAGACACTCGCAGGAGCTGCGCACACTGCGAGGTCTTGAGCCATTTGCTGGTTCTAGCTTGTAGCCCAGACTATTTGTTTATAAACTTCCAATGTTTAAGTAGTAGTAGCAGCAGCAGCAATGATCCCAGAGGACTATTTTCATTCAAATAATTCGATAAAAACTAAAGCTGACCACGCTGTGCGCGCAGCTCCTGTGAGCGTCTGGGGCAATAGTTAAAAAAATCAGTCTAAAATCTTAAATCAGTCAAAACATTAAAATTAACACCCAAGGATTCGAATGTGATGATTTACTTTTCTGCCAGCCAGGCCCAGCGTTTTGCCCAATCATTCAGGAAATCCTGTTGCCAGCGGGTAATAGTTCTGGCTCCCTGGTGCGGCCCCACAAATAGTTTCGGGTCGGGATTGTCGGACCACCAGCCGTTGAGCGGCGCAAAGTCCTGCTGGTGCCGCTCTCCCGGCCAGGGGTCAACGCTGGTGAACTGCCCCTGCAGGCCATCCAGCTCTTTTATGGGGCTGCTGATGCGGTAACTCCACTTGCCGGCAGACTTGGGTACAAACCGCACACGGTAGCGCCCCTTGCCTTCGTAATAGCCTTCAAATTGTTGGCCGCTTACTTCCAGCCACAGTGCAGGCTCTTCTGTGGCTGGTCCTTTGTCCGGCCCCGGCAGCACCCATTCTATCAGCCCGAACACCGGCACCTGATCGGCTAAGGTGGTTGCTCTCCCGAACATCCGGCGGGAGCTGTATGGTAGCGGCACAAAGCTGCCGCCCCAGCTTGCTTCCTGTGGCTTTTCGGGGTTGCCGTGGAGCAGGTAGGCTACCGAAGGGGTGTCGCCCATTTTGATGACGCCTTGGTAATAGTTGCCGAAATCGCGGCCCATGGCACCGTGCCCTTTTATGTGCTTCTCGTAGTAATTGCTGTTGCCGAACGTCTTCCCGGTTTGATGATCAGTGAACCAACCCCGGTAGGTGGCGTTGGCTTCAATGAACCACAGGTTCGGGAAATTGCTGGCCAGGTAGTGGTAGGCATCGGCTCCCCACTTTTTGTTGGGTCCGCCAATCCAGTACACCCGCAGCTTAGGGGCTATTTCTGGGGCATCGTGCAGGGCCTGGGCCACATCTTCTATGCCGCCCCACACCAGCACCCACAGGGGCTGCTGGCTTTTGCGTTTGGCACATTCTATTATCCAGTCAGATCCTTCGCTCGGGCTGCTCCAGCCCCTGGCCGGTGCCCGCTCAGTGGCTCCCTGCTTCACCACAGCCCGTAGAGCATCGGCCTCCGGCAGTTCTTTGGCATGGGGCTTTAGTCTGGGGTAATCCTTTTCGTAGAGGTTGATGATGTGCAGCAAATCCTTTGTGCGGCCCTCCCCATAAGGCGAGGATATCAGCCCTTCTGTTTCAAAATGGTCGGCATACATCAGGTAGTGGATCATCGACTGAAAATCGTCGTCGTCCGTTCCGCCAATATCGGTGCTCACAATTACCCGTGGCCTGACCTTGTCCTGCCCCAAAAGCGGCATGGTCAGCAATAGCAGTAGCAAAATTTGAACTGATTTGATCATGGCTTTCCGGTTTTGAAGGTCAGACTTTTGGTTGAATTGTTACATTGTTGGATTGTTAAAAATCTCCGTTTAAATAATGCCACCCTCACTCACTCACTCACTCACTCACTCACTCACTCACTCACTCATTTCCTAAACGGGTCTTTCAGGAATTTAGTGATCATTTTAGACATCTTCCGGTGGCTTTTGGAGGCATCGGCGAAGCCGATAATGCAGACGTGCTCGTTGCCGCTCATGCCGTACACTTTGTGGCCGTTTTCGGGGCCGGAGCGGCCGAAACTGTAGAGGTCCATGTTGTGCACATTGCCTTTGCGGATCTGGCGGTGATTCTCGTTGGGCGCATCATCGTCGGGCGTTTTGGCCAGGAATAGGTAGCTTTTTGCTTTCGGGTCGCCGAGGTAGAACCACTCCGGCGAGAAATCAAGAAACTCGCCGCTCGGGATGTGCTTTTTGCCATCGGCGGTCACAAAATAGTCTTCTGCATCAGCAGTGCCACCAGCTACGCCTTCATACAGAAAAGCATATTCGCCTTTCGATTTTAAAACTTTGATGGCTACCCGATCCGGAAAAAACCAGTACTGGAATGTGAAGTCGGGGTTGGAGGACTCCAGTATCACCAGGTCGCCTTCGGTTTTGCCATTCAGCACCGTATTGGTGGAGTTACTGTTGCGGCCGGCGTGGCCAAAATTGCCGGTGCTGTTCGGGAAGCCCCTGAAATCGCCGTTCGGGCCAGGCTCCATGTAAGAGGCTATCCAGTCGTTGCCTTCCTTGTCAATAAAGCTCTTAAAACCGGATACGCCATTGTCTTTTTCGAAGTAAACGGTGCCCATGGGCATCTCAATTTTGTAGCAGCCGGTGCCGTGCCACTGCACCTCCGTAAGCTTTACCTTTTGCGGAAAGGCCGGTGAAACCGAAAGGAGCAGCAGCAGCAGCAGCAGGGGCACAAACGTTTTAAAGAGTTTCATGAAGGGTTGGTTAAATTAATTTTAATATAGTTATAAAGATAAAATGCTTCGGGCTTTCTGTGGATACCTAACGGATGCAATCTGCAAAATATGTAACTTGCAATAGGTCTGCAGCAAGCAATGGGTTGGCAGGTGATTTCTAAAACCTGTTGCCTTTAGTGCCGCTGCTTTTGTTTAGTTATTTATATATGCACGCTTTATTTATTTTTGAAGGGAATATAAACAGATAATCCAGAGTGTGCAAATAATAAGGAACATTCATTAGCAATAAGAGATGATTTCCTGATGTGGCGCGGCGAAGAACGGGGCGCATCATTGTCTGTGTATCAGGTAGAAGATCTGGGGCGGCAGCAGAAGGCATCCCTAGCAGGAAAGATAAAGGCTCAAAAGAGTCGACAAAGTTGATAAACGCTTCAACTGGCGTAGCAGGATTTGCTTTTTGCTTGATTTGAACCGCTTAAATGCGTAAATTCCATTGCAATTCAGACCCGGAAAAATTCTGTTTTGTTTAACTCAACCTAAAATTATGGCTATAATCAAAACAGTAGTAACGCTGGCACTTGTGCTGGCAGGCGCCTGCTCTATGGCACAGACCAAAGCGCCTGCTCCTGATGTGCAGATTAAAGCGGCTTTGCTGGCGGCACCATCGGAGAAAAGGAATGGGGCATCTGTGTTAGGCTATAACCAGAAAGGGGAACTGGTGCAGTTGCGGAAGGGAACAAACGAGCTGGTTTGCCTGGCCGATGACCCGGGGCAGAAAGGCTTTTCGGTGTCGTGTTACCACCAGGACCTGGAACCTTTTATGGCGCGGGGGCGGGAACTACGGAAAGCAGGTAAGAACACCAGGGAAATTTTTGACATGCGCGAGAATGAGGCAAAAAGCGGGAAGCTGGCTTTGCCCAAACAGCCGACCTCGTTGTTTGTGTACACGGCTGCAGAGGACAATTTTGATCCGGCGACCGGAGAAGTAAAAGACGGTTACCTGCGTTACGTGGTGTACATTCCGTATGCGACCTCCGAAACCACCGGCCTTCCCCTGAAGCCCGAAGGACCGGCCATGCCCTGGATCATGCACCCGGGCACGCATGGGGCGCATATCATGATCAGTCCGCCAAAAAGTACTGCAGGGCAGTAGGCGACCGGCACAAAAAAAGGTCCACAGCCTTTTGTTTGCTGTGGACCTTTCCTGTTAACGTGGGTTAACTGCTCAATCAGAGCCAGACTTAGTATCGGAACAAGAAATTAGTGCCGTTACGAATCCACTTTTCAAAGAAGGAGTTGTCGTTATACTCGCCGGAGAGCAGTTCAAAGTCAGCTCTGTCTTTGTTGGAGCGCGAGTTCATAAAGTTCGGTAGAGAGTCCTGGTTGTTTGGTTCCCAGTCCTGACCTTTTTGCAAAGCAATACAAATATATTCCCTTGTAGTGCTATCAACTAGATATTTTCTGTTCATTTAAGTAAGTTACGCCTTTTTATTTGTGAATACAAATGAAGCAGGTGAATTGGTGAGAAATATAAATAAAAAAAGCCTTACAGGTCATGTAAGGCTTTTTTCAGAATGACTTATATGATAAAACTAAACCAGCTGCACATTTACAGCGTTCAGTCCTCTTTTACCTTCCTGCAGATCAAAAGTCACCTCGTCGTTCTGTCTGATGTCATTCATTAGTCCAGATACGTGCACAAAGTACTCTTGGTCTGAATTTGTTTCTTTAATAAATCCGAATCCTTTCAGATCGTTAAAGAATTTTACTGTTCCTTGATTCATAATAATTGTTTGTTATACTATTAGTACATGAAGATATGAAAAAATGTTCATTTATTCTTCATTTATTTTAGCCGTATCCGGGAATAGTGCGCCTGGCGCGTTGTAGTGGCATAAATAATTTAGTTAACTTTATTTTTGCTGCAGTAACTAGGTGCCTTAGAAGGATAACTCCACTGCTCAGTTTGTACTCGAGGCAGGATCTAGCGGCAAGGGAGGGTAAGCAGGTGCTATAAGGTCTGGGCTAGCATAGTTACTGATTCAGCCCCAGCCTGCAGAAGCTTCGTTCTCGCGCCCGTCTCCAGGCGCACTTTTAGCTGATCGGCTAAACAAACCGGAGGTCTGGTTTTTAATTTTAGAGAAAACTTTCCTATCTAAATCAACACTACTCTAAATCTTCGAATTTAATCATTAGCACAGCAGCACAATTACTAATTGGCAAATCGAGAGAATTATTCCAATCAAAATGCCCCTCCGGAGCCTCGGCCGCTCCTTTGAGGTAAGAGGCTACTTTATGCCGCCAAAACACATGTACTTGATTTCCATAAAGTAGTCCATGCCGTATTTGGAGCCTTCGCGGCCAAAGCCTGATTCTTTCATGCCGCCGAACGGGGCGACCTCGGTGGAGATCATGCCTTCGTTTATACCGACCATGCCATATTCCAGGGCTTCGGCCACGCGCCAGCAGCGGGCCACGTCTTTGCTGTAAAAGTAGGATGCCAGCCCGTACGCTGTGTCGTTTGCCAACTGAATGGCCTCCTCTTCAGTGCTGAATCTGAAAACAGGCGCCACGGGTCCGAATACTTCTTCGCGGGAAATGAGCATGCCCGGGTTGGCATCGGCCAGCACGGTGGGTTTGTAAAAGAGCCCGTCCAGCGGCTTGCCTCCTTCCGTTACGCGGGCACCTTTGGCAATGGCGTCTTCTACATGCTCCTTCACTTTCTCCAAGCCTTTTTCGTTAATCAACGGCCCCACCTGCACGTCCTTCTCTAAACCATTGCCCACTTTAAGCGCTGCCACGGCCTCCGAAAATTTCTCTACAAACTCGTCGTACACTTGGTCCTGCACCAGTACGCGGTTCACGCACACGCAGGTCTGGCCGTTGTTCCGGAACTTGGAGAGGATGGCCCCTTTTACGGCCGCCTCTATGTCGGCATCTTCGAACACGATAAAGGGTGCATTGCCGCCTAACTCCAGCGAGAGTTTTTTGAGGGTAGGGGCACTTTGCTCCATCAGGATCTTGCCCACAGGGGTGGAGCCGGTAAAGGAGAGTTTGCGGACCTTTGTGTTTTCGCAGAGCTCTTTGCCGATGTCGCTGCTGTTGCTGGAGGTGATGGTGTTGTATACGCCTGGCGGAAAGCCTGCTTTTTCGGCGAGGTAGGCAATGGCAAGAGCGGTAAGCGGGGTTTCGGATGGCGGCTTTACTACCACGGTACTGCCGGCTGCCAGAGCGGGGCCTACTTTGCGGGTTATCATGGCGAGCGGAAAATTCCAGGGCGTAATTGCTGCTGCCACTCCCACCGACTGTTTGATCACGACCAGCCTGCGGTCGCGGGAGTAGGAGGGGATTACATCGCCGTAGGTGCGCTTTGCTTCTTCGGCAAACCATTCTATGAAGGAGGCGCCGTAGTCTACTTCTCCTAAACTCTCCTGCAGTACTTTGCCGCACTCCATGGTCATCAGGCGGGCGAGTTCCTCTTTGTGCTCGAGCATCAGGTTAAACCAGGTCCGCATCAGGCTGGCCCGTTCTTTGGCGGTGGTGTCGCGGTAGGCGGGCCAGGCGGCATGGGCGGCGTCTATGGCCCGGCGGGTGTCGGCTCTGTCCATGTCGGTTACGCTGGCTATCACTTTGCCGGTGGCCGGGTTGGTTACCGCAAAGGTTTTGCCGCTGCCTGCCTTTACCCACTGGCCATTCACGTAGGCTTCGGTTCTTATCAAACTGTTCTGTTCCATGTGCTTGTGTCGGTTGGTGCAGTATCAGGAGGTAAATTAGGAAATTATTACCTGCCATGCTGCTGTACTTACTACGAAACTTGCCGGCGCAAGGCAACGAACTACTGAAGGAAGTGGTTTGCATCTTTGGATAGCAACAGGAGCATCAGCAGTAGTTTTGCCTCCGGAGGGCCATTTTGATTAGAATAATCTAGGATATATGATACATGCTGGGGGTATGGATATAGAAATTCTACTACCTACAGGTTCCATCTGTCTTAGCTGCTGCTCGGTCCGGTGCATTTAACCATTCTATTGCATAGCTGGGGCTCCGGGCGCTCACGGCTGGGGAAGGGGCCCTCTATAAGCGAGGCCTCGTCCCTGGCCATCGGCGCTGTGTTCGCTCCTGCCAGGGGTGCAGGGGCCCTTTTTAGACTCGCTCTCTCTCAGGCTGCCTGCGGCACCGGACCTCTCAAGGCGCCGATGGCCAGCGACTGGGATTTGTGAGATAGCCAAGTCTGATGCCGTGCAACAACCTTGTGTAACTAATGATTGCTATTTCCATATCCCTATATATGTTATAAACCGAATAATTTTGAACGCTCAGGGGCAGGAAGGGTGGTTTCAGTCGAGTTCTTTTAGGAGCCCGTGCACATCGAGGGGGCGGGTGTACATGTTAAGAGAGCCGTCGGGGTTGGAGGGCCATTCTTCTTTTGGCCGGTCCCAGTACAGTTCCACCCCGTTCTGGTCGGGGTCGTTGAGGTAAAGGGCTTCGGATACGCCGTGGTCGGAGGCACCGGTAAGCGGGTAACCGGCATCGAGCAAGCGGCGCAGGATCGCGGCCAGGTCTTTGCGGGTCGGGTACAGGATGGCCGTATGGAAAAGGCCTGTGCTACTGGCAGGAGGAGGGGAGCCATCTTTGCTGTACCAGGTGTTCAGCCCGATGTGGTGATGGTAACCTCCCGCCGAGATAAAAACGGCGTCTTTGCCATAGGTGGTGGTGATTTCGAAACCCAGCAGGTCGCGGTAAAACTTCAGGGCGCGGTCTATGTTGGCCACCTTCAGGTGCACATGCCCGATTCGGGTCTGTGCTGGTATGGTATAGTTCTCTTCCATTTCTTTTTTGATGCTAGTTATTAGAAGTTAGACTGAAGCTGTCATCTGGTTACGAAAAAAAGATCTTACTCAGGCAGTTTATTGTCCACCTCGGAGGTTGAGACCCTCTATAAAGAAGGAGGTAGGGAATGACCTAAACCTGAGAATAAATAAATCAAGTGGCGGGGTAAACTCTTTCTTTCTGCAGCCCGTGATTCATCCCCCTTACCCCCTACAAAGGGGGACTTCTCCTCTAAATATATCCTCTCGAAGTTATTTATAGTTGATATCGGTGATAGAAAGAAAATACTGGTAATCTGAAATTAAGTGAGCCATAAACAACATGCTCCATAAACAAAAAAAGTGTGCCGACGCCTTTATTGCTTCAACACACTTTTCTACAAGGCAGCCTTAGCTATTATTACTGCTCCGGGATAATCTTTGTTTTAAAAGAATGCTAAGCATTTTACCTTTAGCTTCGGGCCAGAAAGGGGCAAGACCTTTTAGCAATTACCATCTACGCCGCAGCTATCGCCGGCCTGGCTTATTTCTTCAAAGGCCGGGCTCACCTGAGCGAACACCTGGTGGAATGCCTCGGGCGGCTGCGCGCCACTAATCAGGTATTTGTTGTTGATGATGAAGGCAGGCACGCCGGTTATGCCGGAAGCTTTTGCCCAGCGTTCCATCTCCAGCACCGCCTCGTTACCTTCCTCTCCCTCAAAAAAGCCCTCCAGCCGTTCGGCCGGTATGCCGTTGGCAATGCCTATTTCAGTTAGCAGGCGGGTGTCGTTCATGTTCTTTCCTTCGGTGAAGTAGCTGTAGAAAAGGGCCTCGGCCACCTGTTGCTGCACCCCGCATTCGCCGGCCAGCCAGATTAGCCGGTGGCCGTTAAAGGTGTTGTTCACGGCAGTCAGCCTGTCGAAGTTAAAGTCGATGCCCTCTGCTGCCCCGGCCTCTGTCAGGCGCTGGTTCATGGCGCCTAGTTGCGCTATAATCTGCGGACCGTAGTTTCTCGTGAAGTACTCCTCGCGGTCCATGCCCTCCTGCGGAATATTGGGGTTCAGCTCAAAAGGCTTAAAGCCTACTTCAAACTCAAACTTGTCTGTTGCCTCGGCCATGGCTTTTTTCAGGCGATGATCGCCTACGTAGCACCAGGGGCAGTTTATATCCGAAACAATGTCTATTTTTATTTTCTGCTTTGTCATGCTGTTAAGTTTTTTGTGTAATGCCGGGATGTTGTTAACTAACAATAAACAGTTTCTCTTTCTGTCGTCTTACTTTTGGTAAAGCCGCCAGCCAGTCGTTAGAAGCATCACGGTAGCCCAGTGGCATCAGGGTAACGCTGCGCAGACCTTTCTCCTTCAGGTGCAGCAACTCATCCAGTTTGGCGTTGTCGAAACCTTCCATAGGCGTGGCGTCTACTTGCTCGGCTGCTGCTGCCAGCAAGGCGGTGCCAAAGGCGATGTAGGCCTGTTTGGCAGCCCAGGTGTGGTTCTGCTCCTGCGTGTTGTTTTCAGCCATCCGAAGCAAGGTGTTCTTAAAATCTGCCAGGTTCTCCTCCGGCATGTTTCGGACGGTGGCGGTGTGGCTGATATATTCGTTTATATGATCGGGTGTCACGTTGTCCCAGGCGGCGAACACCAGCAGGTGCGAGCTCTCCACAATCTGCGGCTGGTTAAAGGCTATCGGCTGTATCTGCTTTCTCAGCTCCGGATCTTCTATGACGAGCACCGTGTAAGGCTGCAGACCCATAGAGGAAGGCGCGAGGCGTATTGCTTCCAGGATGTTGTTCACTTTATCGGCAGGCACTTTCCGGCCATTCATTCTTTTAGAGGCATAGCGCCAGTTCAGTGATTCTATTATCTTGCTCATGTTCTATTAACGTATATACAACAGTAATGATTCAATACTAGGTTACTTTTAGTAACTCAAAAGTATTTAGTAACTTTGACGTACGCAAGAAGGCACAAGCACTACACTAAGGAACATGGATGTAACTAATATTGAGAACCAGCGGGTTAAGGTACAGGAAAAGATAAATAATATTTTCGACGACAGGCAAGGCCTCTCTGGCTGCTGCCCCATTAAGGACATTCTGGGCCGCTTCGGCGACAAGTGGTCCATTTATACCATCCTGATGCTGGGCCGGGAAGAAAAGCTTCGGTTCAACGAGCTGAAGGGGCTGATCTCGGGCATCTCGCAGCGCATGCTCACAGTTACGCTACGATCGCTGGAAGAGGATGGCCTGGTAACGCGAACTGTTTACCCCGAAATTCCGCCCCGGGTGGAGTACAGGCTCACGGAGCTTGGCCAGGGCCTGCTGCTGCAGCTGCTCCAACTGGCCGACTGGGCCAAGCTGCATATCCAGGAAATACTGGACGCCCGCCAACGGTACGCGCAGCAGTGAGCGTAGGTAAGCTATTTGTGCAGCAGCAGCAGCCATGCGTTTTTAGCAGGTAGCTGCCGCACAAATAGCTACAAGTAAAGGCCTTATCCTGCCAGTCGCTCCCATTTCACCTCCGGGAACACGGCCTCCAGCTGCCGCCTGATCACCCGGTAATTTCCTTTCCAGAAACCTGCCAGGTCCGATACAGTAGTGATCGGTTTTAGGTCCGGGGTGAGCAGGGCCAGTTCTACAGTCATCTCGCCTTCGTCTACGGTCGGGCTATGCTCCCAGGCCAGCACATCCTGCAGGCGTATTTCCAGCTTTGGCTGCTCTCCGTTCAGCTTATAGGCCAGCTCTATGGAGGAACCATCCGGCAACACCAGAGTGGCCGGGGCCAGAACATTGAGGCGGGCGCGTTGTTCATCGTTCAGGTACTTGGCTTCCAATATCGGCAGCAGCTCCAGTTGCATCAGGTCGTCGGGGGCCTCTATGTCCGGGAGGTAAGGGCGGAGCCAGTCCCAGTTGGTCATGAGCAGCGTGGAGGTGCTGACGTCGGGCCAGCTTTCCTGTGGGCGCCACTTGCGGAGACTCAGCACGCGGTTCTGCCATTGCGTTACGGCCTCATTGAAGTCCAGCAGGTGCTCGCCTTCGTGTTTAATGGCTTCGGAGATGGCGGGTAGCCGGTGCTTCTCATCCGGGGCCGGAAGCGGTTTGCTTTGCAGCACGATGCTGCCGATGCGGGTGTCGAGGGAGGCGGTGAGTTCGCCGTCGTTTACATCCCAGTGGTAGACTTCCTGCTGCTTTACGAGCGGGGCCAGGTCTTTGGGGTTGAGCGGTGAGGCCAGGAAGATGCGGCCTGGATTGTCGCTTCCGCCAGCGTGCAGGTGCGCGATGGCGAGCCAGGGCTCGTGCGCCAGGTCGTCGCGGTGGCCGGCGGAGGCGTATTTGCCGTTGGCCAGCTGGAACTGCGCGTTGTTGCCGGGGCGGGCGTAGGCGATGCGCTCGGGGTAGCAGTGCGCCAGCAGCACGCCGGTTTCAAATTCGTCGTAGGGGCTGTTGTCGGGTTCTATGCTGAAGAGGCTGCGGTACGAGCGGGCTACTTTCTCGATCTTGCCGAAACGCTTGCCCTGTCCCTGCTCCTTCCGGTAACGTCGCAAGGCTTCTATTCTTAAATTAATGTCGATGCCGGCGTTGCGGTCCAGCGGGTCGCGCTCTTCCAGGATAGCGGCAATATCGGAGGCCAGCGCTACCTGGTCGGCTTCTTCGGCTTTGAGCAGCATATGTGCGATGCGCGGGTGGCAGGGCAGCGCGTGCATCTTTTTGCCATGCTCCGTAATGCGGCCATGCTCCAGCGCCTGCAGCTGGTGCAGCATGTCGGTAGCATATTGCAGCGCCGCGCGTGGCGGCGGATTCAGCCAGGTCAGGCCCCGGATATCCATGATGCCCCACTGCGCCATATCGAGCACCAGCGAGGACAGGTCGGCTTCCAGAATTTCGGGGGTGCGGTGCGGGGCCATGCGCTCGTGCGTGGTTTTACTCCACATGCGGTAGGCGGTGCCGGGCCCCAAGCGACCGGCGCGACCGGCGCGCTGGTCGGCGGCGTCTTTGGAGATGCGCACCGTCTCGAGCCGCGACAAACCCGACTTCGGATCGAAGCGGGAGGTTTTGCCGTAGCCGGTATCTACCACCACCGAAATGCCTTCTATAGTGAGGCTGGTTTCGGCGATGCTGGTGGCGAGCACTACTTTGCGTTTGCCGTTGCGGTCGGGCATAATGGCGGCGTACTGCTTGTTGAAGGGCAGCATTCCAAACAAGGGATGTATGGCAAAACCGCGCAGCTGCCGCCGCAGGAGCTCCTCCACTTTCCGGATGTCGTTTTCGCCGGGCAGAAACACCAGTATATCGCCCTGCTGCTCCTGCGCTGCCTGCTGCACGACCTTGGCCGTTAGTTCGGGCAGCATACGGTCGTCGGCATCGCCGGTGTAGATCGTTTCGATGGGGTATTGCCGCCCCATGCTTTGCGCCACCGGGGCCTTGAGCAGGCTCGTGAGCTGCGGCATGTCCAGCGTGGCCGACATCACCAGGATACGGAGGTCCGGGCGCAGCGTGTGCTGCGCTTCCCGGCTCAGGGCCATGGCGACATCGGCATGGATGCTGCGCTCATGAAATTCATCAAAGATCACGATGCCTACTCCTGTAAGGGAGCGGTCGCTGTGGATCATGCGGGTGAGGATGCCTTCGGTTACGACCTCGATGCGGGTGTGCTCCGAGATGCGGGTCTCGAAACGGATGCGGTAACCGACGGTCTGGCCTACCTCCTCGCCCAGCAGCTGCGCCAGGCGCTCGGCAATGGTTTTGGCCGCCAGCCGCCGCGGCTCCAGCATGATGATCTTCTGGCCCTGCAGCCAGGCCTCGTCCAGCAAAGCCAGCGGCAGCAAAGTGCTTTTACCGGCTCCGGGAGGGGCGTTTACAATCAGCGTGTTCTGCACTGACAGGTGCTCTCTGACGGCAGGTATGATTTCCCGAACAGGGAGGTCTATGGTGAATGGGTTGAAAGGCAAGGGGGATATTTGAAGTAATGAATTTACAATTTAAATGATATGACAAATTTAGGTAAAGGCGAGAACAACCAATGACAGAATATCACAAATTTGTGCAAGTAGAACAATAACGAAAGCCGATCTAGATCGGTTTTCGTTATTTAACTCAATTTAGTTTTTCCATCTTTCAACAGCAAACTTAGCTAATAGTTTTCCTCTTTGGATAATCATCTTATCATCCCAAACGTCATACTCAGCGATGTCTCGCTTAGATGTTAATTCCGAGTTAGAATAAATCTTCTTTTTACTGTTAAAGTCTTTGTTAGTGAGCTGTCCATTATTCTTTGTAATTACAAGATTGCCTAAATAATGAGTATTCATCAAACTCTTTTCTCCTGGAATCGAATTTTGTGAATGAATGTGCTCAACTGTATAATTTTTACAATCAAAGAACTTCTTTAACTCTTGTAAAGTGAAGCTTGATCTATTTTCTAATGTTCTAAAAACCTCATATTCATATAGGAAGTACTTAATAGTATCAGTTTCCCAATCATTGTATGCCTGCTTATTTACTATTGCGTTTTTGAAGTCGTTATTGGTGTTATACTTTGCAATTATGGATCTAAGTTCTTTTTTAAGATCTGTAAAATTTATTTTGTTTGTCTTCACTTTATAAGCTAACTCATATATTAATTGCTGCCCTGTATTTGCCTTTTTGTCACCAATACAGTATAGCCGAATAGCAAGTACTTCGAGTATATCTAAAATAGGTTTTAGATAGCTTAATTTATATTTAGGATTGGTCATAACAGCTAATAAGATCGGAATAAAAGCATCTAACTTATTAAGTATTCGCAATCTGTGTAAACCATCATTTATTTCTTTACTCTCAAATGTCTGGTTTGAAAGCTTTTTATACTCTTTAGCTGACTTTACTAAAAAATTGATGAAATCTTTAATATCATTTACCTTTGACTCTTTTAGCTTTTCATTTGTGTCAAATAAATCCATATCTTTATGAATTATTTTCTTAGGGATTAAGTCAGTCTTTACTTTTTTGTGAATATCACCTAGATCTTTAGTCTGACCTGTGAATACTAAATAGGAGTCCTTTAAAAACTGATTTTCTAATTTAGTAATATTGGTAAAATTCCTAATCTTCATCAGGTCGGAAAAAAGTTCACCAAACTTCCTATTAACTTCTATAGCAAGTTTATTTTTATTCAACCGATGACACACATAAACAAGGTAGTTCTTAATTTTGTCTATATCTGATAATGGTAGTCCCCTATCATTCATAGTTTCAAAAATAAGTCCTACTTCAGCTTCTTGTTCCAATTCAAAAATGTTGACTTTAAACTTGGATAATAAATTATCATAAAGTTGAAGTGCCTTTCTTTCCTTAATTCTTTCAAAATATTTCTCAAAATAAATTCTTGCAAATATTAAATTCTTCTGAGTCTTGTTCTGTGGGGTTTTATTTTCTAAGTTCTTTATATCTTCTTCTGTAATTAAATACTTAAGAAAGTTCTGATTACTTGGGTCGTTTAACCTAAGGAAGGTTTTATCCTTAAAAATTACGTTGTTTATAATCTCTTCATCAGCCTTGCCAAGCTTTTTAAGTCTAAAATAAAGACTTATTAGAAAAAGATGAATTGTAGTTAATCTTTGTTGACCATCTACAATATCATATTTTGGACGTGTTTTAATTCCAATTTTTTCATCACCATTTTCTACTCTAATAAGAGTAATTGTTCCAGTATAATGTTCCTTTACATACTCAACATCTTCTAAGTCATCTTTGAACTCTTGTATTTGTTCCTTTGTCCATGAGTAGCCGCGTTGATATTCTGGAATAGTGAAAATGCCATGTTTTAGTAAATTATCAACTGTAGTTAAATCCATCCTTTATAATTTTTTTAATAACTTGTTCAAGAAGTTACAATATATTAATAAAAGTTAATATCCCCCGCTGGCGCGAGCTTGCAGCTCGTGCTTTTCCCTCTCCACGAGCTTTAACTTTAAACAGAAGCCCCAAACACTTTGGTAGCAGCATGCTATAGGTATGTACATGGTCAGAACAACGGAGGCACGAGCTGCAAGCTCGCGCCAGCAAGTACCAGCAATTATATAATTGCCAGCAACGCTCTGCAAGGTTCCGGTAAATAGGTAGCTTCTGAACCTGAAAATAGCTATTGACAGTATAATCCTGAACATGAGCCGGAAGTATAAATTTCATAACCAGGAAGGGCTGTACTTTGTGAGCTTTACGGTGGTGTACTGGATAGACGTTTTTACGCGGGAGGAGTACTTTGCTATACTTACCAACAGCCTGGACTACTGCCGGAAAAACAAAGGCATGGAGATCTATGCCTGGTGCATCATGCCAAGCCACGTGCACCTCGTCTTTCGAGCAAGAGACAATAACCCAAGCGTGCTGCTGAAGGAGCTGAAAACTCATACTTCCAAACAAATCCAAAAAGCTATCTCCGAACACAACCAGGAGAGCCGTAAAGAGTGGATGCTGTGGCTGATGGAACGGGCAGGCCTGAAGAACAGCAACGTGAAGCACCGGCAGTTCTGGCAGCAGCACAATAAGCCTATTGAGCTGTGGAGCGCCACGGTGATAGACCAAAAAATCGACTATATTCACAACAATCCAGTGGAGGCAGGTTTTGTGTCGGAGCCGGAGCATTGGAAGTATAGCAGTGCGATAAACTATAGCGGCGTTATTGGTGTGCTGGAGATTGATATTGCCTGAAGTATAGGGAGACACGAGCTAAAAGCTCGCGCCAGCGGGTGTAACAGCCTGGTATATTTTAAGTACATTAGCGCATGAGAAAAACTGAAACGGAGATCATCAACCACCTGCACTTTTATGAAAAATACCTTGAGCTGGTGCAGCAGGGCCAGAAAACGTCTACCGTCCGGTTAGGGTATGTTCTGCCAAACGCCATACAGTTGCCGCTGGTTTTTGGCGATATGCCTTTACCAGAAAAGGCACATATAGAAAAGCTGGATTTTACCAAATCGTTTGCCGACTTAACCGAGGCTGATGCCCTAACGGATGGCTGTGAGAGCCTGGAAAACCTCCGGGCAGACCTTAAAGTGTTTTATCCAGACATTACAGCTGAAGACCGTTGTACCATTATTTACTTTAAGTTGCTACCCGCTTAAAAATTAAAATGCAAGAGATTCCTTCGCTGGCGCGAGCTTGTAGCTCGTGCCTTTTTCTACTTCGCAGCTATACTATCCTTATTTTCACCAAGCAATGTTTTCAGTAAAAGTAATTACCCGGCTAGCAGCACGGAGAATCAGACAATGAAAGACCACTAAAAACTATAAAAGCGGGACTCTAAGGTTATGCACCAGCCCCGCTTTTATAGTATGCTATTCAATATAATCTCTTTTCTCTGCAGCCTACAAACCTTAGGCTTCCTGTTTCTGAGCAGCCAATAAGGCGTCAAGGCCTTCCATGGCCATGGTCAGGCCTTCTTTAAAGCCCATCTGGATGGTGGTTTCGAGTTGTGCCAGGTCATCGAACGTGATCAGGTTCTCTACTAAGGTATCTTCCTCTCTGGGTGTAAAGCTTACTTCCCACTTCGATTGCGGCATTTCTGTGTTTACCACGCCTTCCGCATCTGCAAAGCCATCCAGCGCGGTAAAGCGCTTTTTAGGGTCAATGGTCCTGTAATTAGCCAATGCCCAATGCTCTTCCCCTTCCGGACCAACCATGGCATAGTGCCAGTAGCCGCCTTCTCTGAAATCCATGGTTTTGGTGCGGGCTTTCCAGGGTTTAGGCGCCCACCACTGGTCCAGTATCTCACTTTTTGTGTAAGCATCCCACACCAGCGGGAGCTCTGCTGCAAACTCCCTTTTAACGGTGATTGTTTTGTTTTCCTTGTTCACGGAAAACTCGAATTCCAGGTCTTTTTTCATGGCTTATCTGTTTTTAGGTTTGATAATACGGTGTCAAGTTCGTTAAAACGGTCTTCCCAGATCTTTCGGAACTGTTCCAGCCATTTGTCTATTTCTTTCATTTTAGCAACTTCAAGCAGATAGTAAATTTCCCGCCCCTGCTGCTCCTGTTTTACAAGCTGGCACTCTACAAGTATCTGCAAGTGCTTTGAAACAGCTTGCCGACTGGTGTCAAAATGTTCGGCAATAGCATTCGGCGTCATGGCCTGCAAGGCAATTAAACCAATAATGGCTCTTCGGGTAGGGTCTGCTATCGCCTGAAAAACGTCTCTTCTCATTTCTAAATTAAAATACGCAACCTAATGATTGCTAATATATGAGCAATTAATCGGTTGCGCAAATTTTTTTTGATTTATTTTCAGTTAACCTGCTGAAATAGAAGCCGCTGCCTTTGTTTTGGAGCCGGAGCAGTGGAAGTAGAAGAGTGTCATCAGCTAACCTGCTTCCCCGCTGGCACGCGCTTTCAGCCTTATCCTGTCCCATACCTGGTCGGGAAGCGCTACATCGGCTATCAGATCGGCAGCCGTGTCTTTTTTATACATTCAATGCAGCCGCGTCCTTTGCTTCTCCGTTCCCTACCCCCTTACAAGGCTGAGTATTACCTGCAAGCGTCATAAGTCGCCCAAAATGTGGTTCTGCCGGGGGAAAGAGCCGGGTGCTTCGGCTTGTTAAATCTGCTGATTTATGGGACAGGATAAGGCTTAGAGCTCGCGCCAGCAGGTATATTGGCGCAAGACAATAGCAGGCAATACGCTAATTTTCTTCCAGGGTACAATGAAGAACGGATTGAGGAGAA
Source organism: Pontibacter beigongshangensis (assembly GCF_014332515.1). Taxonomy (GTDB): domain Bacteria; phylum Bacteroidota; class Bacteroidia; order Cytophagales; family Hymenobacteraceae; genus Pontibacter; species Pontibacter beigongshangensis. Next base: position 264,520 of record NZ_VFSD01000003.1, read on the forward strand.
AGGCTGGAAGACTTAACTGGCCACTAACTCCGCTGCAGTCCTTCATTTGCAACTCCTCTAAGATTCTGATTATTAACAGAATAAATTATTCACTTTTCCCTATGCGCCTGCGTTAACTGGATTGTTTTCTTACTTTAAGGTCAGGACTATTCCTACTTTGCCGGCACCGCCCCAACTTGAGAGGGAGGTGCATCTGCCTTTACAGGTGACATCATGGCTGGCACATCTTTTTGGTATTGGAAGTGCTTCTTTAAACTTAATATTGGCTGTTCAATTAATTTCCAGGAAACGTAGGAGACAAATAGCAGCAAACAAAATTTCTCCGCGCTTAAAAGGTAGAGGTTATAGCGGAATACAGATGCGGGTAAATGAGAATTTAAAAATGTAAATGTTTTATTTGTGAAGTGTGGTAACAGCAGGTGGTACAGGTAAATTCCGTAGCTTAGTTTGCCTATGAATATCAAAGGTTTATTGTTCAGGATCAGGTTATACAGAGTAGATTTACTCTCTTTGTTTAGGATAATGCCACATATTGCCCATACCGTACAAACCGCTGTAAGCGTACGGGAGGGAAGAATATACGGACCTGTGCCAGTTACCCGCACAACTTGTAGAATAGTACATCCTATTGCCAGAAAAAACAAAGTTAGATAATGAGCCCTTATCAGATCCGGCTTGTTAACATATACCCAGGCTAATAAGGCGCCTAGCCCAAGGCCATCAAAACATGACACCGTGAGGATATCCCCAAGCATGATATCCTTCAGTAGAAATTGAGCTGTCAGTCCGGTTAGGATGGAAGCTATAATAAAGGGAAGAACTAATTTTCTGTGCAGAAACACCATAAGCCATGGCCACAATAAATAAAACTGCTCTTCAACAGCCAACGACCAGAGGTGAGAAAGCATGCCATCCCAGTTCTGAGAGTAGAAGAAATGCAGGTTGGTGACATATGTGATGTAATACAAAATGTCGCTCCTGATGTTTGTACCTGTAGAAGGACCTAAAATAAACACCCCAGCAATTACCAGGTAATAAATCGGGAAAATGCGAAGTATCCTTCTTATAAAGAAGACTTTAATCAGTTTGCCTTTGGATATACTTTCCACCACCGCCTTGCGCCTACTCTGTAGCAATATTGTTGTTATCAGAAAGCCGCTTAATACAAAGAATATATCTACTCCATTATAAAAACTTGTATAATGATTGACCCAATGGTTTTCAGGAAACCAATGGGTAACCACCACCAGTAACACTGCAATAGCTCGGAGACTGTCCAGTTGCGAAATATAATTCATGTTCCAGCCAGATTAAAACGCTACAAGTGTTGGGTGCTTGTTTTAATTTTATTTTTAATAAATATAATTATAATAAAATTACTGTGCATCATTTTTTATATTTTATTTGATCTGACATTGCGGCTAGCTCACTTTTCAAAATCCTTCATCGACCCGCCTATTGCACGTGCCTTTCCCTATCCTGGTAATTTTTTTCCTGCTAAAGCAAAGGTTAGAGCCAAAGGGGTATTTTATTCTCCCGGAGGTTATGTGGGGCTAAGGAACGAGCCGTAACATTAAATATAAGCCTCAAACACTTTGCTAGCGGCACGCTATTGATAAAGGACATGGCCGGAACAACGGAGGCACGAGCTGCAAGCTCGCGCCAGTAAGTACCAGCGATTGTAGAATTGCCAGTAACTCTCAGCAAGTTAGCGGTATAAAGTCAACTCCTGGGCCTGAAAACAGCTACTGGCAGTATAATCCTGAACATGGGCCGGGAGTATAGATTTCAGAAGCAGGAGGGGCTGTACAGAGCGCATTTTGCGGGAGTATAGTCGAGGAGGGTAGTGAGGAAAACGTTTGCCCGGGAGTTTCCGGAAGAGTGTGTATAATGATTTTCTGAAATATTTTGGATCAGCAGTGGCAGGTATTATTATTTATAGTATTATTGAGGCAAAAAGGAATATTTATTTTATTGAGATCAGGGAGGAGAAAGCGTGGGTCTGTTTCCTTTCTGATAGAAATGCTACAGTTGCAGCTCCTGGCAATCTGTAGCCTGAGCACTATCTATTATCATAACCATACAATGAAGAAATCTGTACTTACTGTTTTTGCAAGCCTCTTTGCGCTCACGCTCTGTTTTGGACAGGATGTTATTACCACCAGGGCGGGCCTGGAGATTCAGGCCAGGATTTTTGAAGTGGGGCAAACGGAGGTAAAGTACAAGCGGTTCGACAACCTGGAAGGGCCTACGTTCATTATTCCGAAGTCTGAGATCCTGCTGGTGCTCTATGAGAATGGCACCAGCGACCTTTTCAGTGCCGACCCGCAGCAGGCTGCTTATGCTTCTGCCACCGCGGCTCCTGCTATTAACTACTACATGAAAGGCCAGGCCGATGCCATGATGTATTACGGCGGCTATAAGCCAGCCGCGACCGGTACCCTGGTGGCTGGCCTGGTGTCGCCGCTGCTGGGCCTGATACCGGCTATTGCCTGCTCGTCCACATCTCCTCAGCCCATGAGTCTGTACTCGCCGGATGCAGGTCTGATGGTGCAATCTGATTATCTGATGGGATACACCCACCAGGCCAAAAAAATAAAACAAGGCAAAGTCTGGAAAAACTGGGGAATCGCGTTTGGGGCAAACCTGGTGGCTGTGCTCTTGTTAACCGCCGGGCAGTAGGACCAGAGTCGCTGAAGCGCCGACCATAAGGGCGCTCCCAGGTTGCGCTGGTAACAAGAGATATGCTTTGCTATATAAAGAATTAGAAATTCAAAAGTAGAAATTATGGCAGCCGGGCTCTCTGGCAGCTTGGAAAGTCTCCAACCTTTTTTGAAGTTAAACTGGAACAATACCAGTCGGCAGCTTAGGTGCGGCAGTTTCTGCAGCAGGCCAGAACGATTCCCGCATGCCTATTCTCTCCTGCTGATAGAAAGAACCCGGATACCTGGCATAGCCCGGCTTTGGGTGGCAAGGCCGCAGCGACGATCTATCTGCTGCTGGAGTCGCTCAAACCTGACCCTGACCGGCACGGACGCTTCCGTTTTGAAGGCATCGCCTATATCGTCCTCATTGTCGGGTTTGTAGTTGGTATCGTTTATGACCAGATGAAAGCCGCAGCCATCCACCATGTATTCACCAGACCAGAACAGCATGCCATCGGCCTCCTCTGTAAGAGCCTTGGATTTGTCGGTGCAGGCGTTCAGGACGAGCAGGAGAGGTAGCAGCAAGAGCAGAACCGTCCGGAGGGGCTTTTTCATTCGCATAATTTGGTTGATGGTTGGTTGTTGATTGTCAGTTGCTGGCCTGATCTGGCCTGAGAAAGACCTCGCAGTGTGCGCAGCTCCTGCGAGCGGCTGGGGTGTAGCAGAAGCTCGCCTGAACGAAACCCTCACAGAAGCTGCCAGGTCTGTGCCAATTCAGATTATTTGAATGAAAATGCCCCTCCAGAGCTTCTGCTGCTCTACAACCTCATGCCTGCTACCACGCTGCCTCAGCTCACCGACTTAATCTCGACCCGCTTTACCCGCAGCGAGAAAGTGCTCTGATCTATTACCTGCACCGTCTCTCCTTTGTCGATATAGCCGTCCAGCGCCTGTGCGTCGTACATCACGTCGTCTATGAGCACCCGGCCGGTGGGTACCATGCGGGTGTGGGCGATGCCTGTTTTGCCGATCAGGTGGTCGGTGTTGTTGGCAGAGCGGTAACCTTCCTCACTCTCGAAGGTGTTTTGCAGCACCATGCGCTGCATGGCTTTGCTTCCCACCACGTGGCTCCAGGTGAGCGTGATCAGAATGACGGCCCCGATCATCCCCACCACTACCGCGATCATGCTTTTCATCAGGTCCTCGGAGGCAACAAACGTGAAGTCGAAGTTCTGGTTGTTCACCATGACCAGCACCAGCGACAGAAACACCACCACAATGCCACTGATGCCGGTAATGCCAAAACCGGGAATTACGAATACTTCCAGCGCGATCAGGACCAGACCCAGAATAAACAGCAGGATCTCCCAGTTCTCGGCAAGCCCGTTCAGGTAGTAAGGCGTCAGGTACAGAAAACCGGCTACCAGGGCAGCCAGAAGCGGGAATCCTACGCCCGGCGTCTGCAGCTCAAAATACAGTCCGCCCAGGATAATGAGCAGCAGAATGCCGCTGATAAAGGGGTTCAGAAAAAAAGAGATGATATTGTCGGCAGTACCAAGTTCAAAATGAATTATTTCGGCATCGGCAAGGTTCAACTGCTGCAGCACTTCGGGTATGGAGGAAGCCTTGCCTTCGCAAAAACCCAGTTTAATGGCTTCGGAGGTAGTCAGACTCAGGACCTGGCCGGCAGAGAGCGTGCTGTCTACGCTGGCCTCTACCATGGCCTCGGCCAGATGCGGGTTGCGGCCATTAGACTCCGCCGTGGAGCGCATAATGGAGCGCATATACGACTGGTACTTGCCGGGAGCGGCCTGGCCATCGGCGCCCACCACGGTGGCAGCGCCAATGTTGCCGCCCGGCGCCATGTAAATGCTGTCGCAGGCCAGCGAGATGAGGGCACCGGCAGAGGCGGCGTTGGAGTTGATGAACACATAGACCGGCTTCGGATATTCCATGAGGCGTTTCCGTATTTCGTCGGCGTCGTTCAGGGCTCCGCCAAAGGTGTCGAGCTCAAGCAAAACATGGTCGGCTTCCTGGCGGGTAGCTTCTTCCAGGGCCAGCTTGCTGTAGCGGTTGGTGCGGGGATCAATCTCTGATTCGATCTTCATCACAAACACCTTTGGCTTCTGCTCCTGGGCAGACGCCAAAAGGGGCAGCAGCAGGAAATATAACACCATGCAGAGTAGCTGCCCATGCGGTTGCTTTGTTATAGATTTCATAAATTTGAGTAACTTGATAAGAATCCAATAAGTTAACAAAAATAAAGATAGCATATCATCTCTCTCAGATTTAAATATAGCTTCGGAGCCGCCCTCTGGCGCCTCAAGCTCGATACCGCCTGTCGAAAACTAGCGCTGGAGGTCCGGGATGGCGACCTATTGCTGGCCTCTTTTTTCCTGCTCGACTGCGATCGGCTGGAGCTGCAGGAGCTGCAACTGACCCAGCCCAATGCCTGGTGGCAAGGGCTGGAAGACGCTCATGCCGGCCTGGTGCTGCTGCACGGCTACGGCGACCGGAAGCTGGGGCAGCACAAAGGCATCAGCGCACTGGCGGCAGGCGGGCAGGTGCTCTGGGAAAAGCCGGACCTCGCCTTTTACGGGCTGGGGGAGTGTGGCCTGTATGCCCACGAGGTAGCGCAGCCAGGCTCCGATTTCCGGCTGTTGCACCTGCCGGCTGGCGAGGAGGCCCGGCATCGCGTAAGCCAGGTAAAGGCGGCCGAGGAGGTGGCCCAGTTCAACAGGGCTCGTTTCAGCGAGTGCGTTTATCCGGTGCTGTACCTGGAGGGGGAGCCCTATTTTGAGGAGGTGCGCCGCTTTCTGGCTCATACACTGGCGGTAACCCCCGTAAGCGCCATAGAATATGCTGAGACAGAGGCATATATCCTGATAAGCTATTACGTAAGAACGAAAAATGAAAAGTTAGAGAACCTTCTGGTTGTTTTTGAGCTGGAAGGAAATTTCTGTTTCTCAGAGAGTCTCGCCTCCGAATTAAGTGGAATAGGTTCAGATACTTTTTTTATCTTTAGGGGCGATTTATATTTTATTCAGCAAAAGGAGATTCTGCAGATTCACAGCCTGCAATTTTAGTTTATATTTTAGCCATGAACCGAGTATTATTTGCTGCCCTTTTGGTAGCGCCATTTCTTTCTTTTTCAGCCGCAGCGTTAGGGACAGATGCCGTTCGCGATTCTGTGGGCGTTGAGTCTAAAAACGGGAGGCTATTTGTGCAGCATAAGGTGGAGCCCAAAGAAACGCTGTATGCCTTGGCGCGGAAGTATGGCGTTTCGGTTGCGCAGATCGTGGAAGCGAACCCTTCTGTGGAGAGCACTATCAAAATCGGTCAGGTTGTGCTTATTCCGCGTAGCAGGGCAGGGGCTACAGCTGCAGCAGCGCCGGTGCGCACTGCGCCGGTAGCCGCCACACCTGCCGGCACTCCGGCAGCCGCTGCCAGCAACCGCACCTTTGTGGTAACAGAACGCGGCGACAAAATACATGTGGTAGAGCCGGGGCAGACCTTGTACGCCATCTCCCGGATGCACGACGTGCGAATTGAGGACGTTAAGGCCTGGAACAATCTTCCGGGCAACCAGGTAAATATAGGCGCCCGGCTGATTGTAGGCAAAAATGTGCCGGTTACCTCGTCTAAGCCGCAATACGTGCCGGAGTCGGATGATGTGATAAACCGGGACCGCGCTGCCGAAACGGCCACTGCCGCTGCAGTGCCTGCGGGCAGCCCCTCCGGACCAGCCACTACCCCAGAATATACCACGATTGGTGCAGCCGCCGGAACCCCCTCCGCCGAAACAACCACAGCCCACAACGACACGGAGGAGAACATGGCCGGCGTGAAGAAGGTGCTGGAATCTGGCATGGCCGAAATGATAGACCCTAAAACAGACACCAACAAATACCTGGCGCTGCACAAGTCGGCCCCGGTAGGCACCATCATGCAGGTAAAAAATGCCATGAACAACCAGGTGGTGTATGTGCGCGTCATCGGCAAACTGCCCGACACCGGCTCCAACGACAAAGTAATTGTGCGGCTTTCTAAAAAAGCCTATCAGAAGCTCGGCGCTGTGGACCAGCGGTTCCGGGTAGAACTCTCGTATGTGCCGTAGGTTGGTTGCTGCCTGTTGATTGTTCGATATTTCACTTGAGTATACGTTTTACTTTATAAGCAGCAGCAGAACTTCTGAAGGGCCGTTTTGATTGGAATAATTTGAAAGATAGTATGCAAGAGCCTGAGCTGTAGTAGTTCAGGCTCTTCTGTTTACTTAATTGAGGAATAAGTAGTAGGGGGCGAGGCAGGTGACTGGCGCAATAATTGGAGATAAAAGTAGAATGCGACAACCATTCATCTGATAATTGCTGTTACGCATAAATTACTATGCGAGGGCCATTACCCCCAAGGGAGACACAAAATTGCTTGCGTAACAAAGCGAAAAGTTAAACCCGGATCCTCCTCAAAAACCATAACAGCTAAAAACCAACCTCTACATGAAACCAGACTTTAACAGCGTGAAGGCCTTGCTCGACGATCGTGCTGAAAAATACAACCAGCCCGGCTTTATTCCACACGACCCGATCTCCATTCCGCATCGCTTCACTAAAAAACAGGACATCGAGATAAGCGGCTTCTTTGCGGCCATCCTGGCCTGGGGGCAGCGCAAAACCATCATCAACAACTGCCTGAAGCTGATGGACTTCATGGACTACGCGCCACACGATTTTGTGCTGCACCACCAGGAGCAGGACCTGACCCGCTTCCTCGGCTTTAAGCACCGCACCTTCAACGATACCGACCTGCTGTACCTGCTGTTCTTTTTCAGGCAGTACTACCAGCGCCACGAGAGCCTCGAAACCGCATTTACGGGGGAGCAAAACCAGCTGCAGACCCAGAAGCAGCGGCTGGAGCATTTTCATAACACTGTCTTCAGCCTGGAAGAAGCGCCGCACCGCACCCGCAAGCACATCTCCACGCCGGCCCGAAAATCGGCCTGCAAGCGCCTGAACATGTACCTGCGCTGGATGGTGAGGCAAGACAAGGCCGGGGTCGATTTCGGTATCTGGCGCAACCTGCCCATGGCCGACCTCATTTGCCCCTGCGATGTGCACGTGGAGCGCGTAGCCCGCCGGCTCGGCCTCATTTCCCGCAAACAAATGGACTGGGAAACAGCCGAGGAACTCACCGCTCACCTCAGCGCCTTCGACCCAGCCGACCCGGTGCGCTACGACTTTGCGCTGTTTGGGCTGGGGGTGGAGGAGAAGTTTTAGGGGATGCTAATTGAGTACGCTGTCTTATCAAAACAGGCAGGAGGGCGCGCCAAAATCAATTTCTAATTTTGAATTTGAAATAGCGCTACTCCACCCGCAGTTCGTGCCTGGTTAGCAGTCCGGCGAGGCCATACTGCGAGAACCTGGCTTTTTTGATGTTGTTCAGGTCCGGGTCTATGTCGAAGTTATAGGCTGTCAGGAAGTCGGCGCTTTTTAGCTGGGTTTGGTTAAAGATCGCTCTTTCGAGGTTCGAGTTATCAAAGACGGCCTTTTCTAAATTTGCCTGGCTGAACATAACCTCTCGCAGCGATGAGTTGATAAACTTGGTGCCAGGCATTTTCTTCCGCATAAAGGAGGCGTAATCCAGGATGCATCCCTCAAAATGAACCGTAAAAAGCATGTCTTCGCACTCGCTGAAGTTTACGCCTGTCAGCTTACATTCCTTAAATTCTACCTGGTTCAGGGTTGTTCTGTTCAGCTTTAGCATGGCCAGGTTGCAGCCTACAAATGTGCAATCGAGGAAGCGGCAGCCGGAGAAGCTGCTGCCGGAGAAATCGCAAGCCTTAAACGTGCAGCTCTCAAACTCCCTGCCGCTCACGTGCTGCCCTGCGTAACTTACTTTTTCAAACGTTTTGTGCTGGTGGTAGGCTTCTTCCATTGGTTGATTTGAAAATTTGCAAATTTGAAGATCTGAAGATTCAGGGATTAACTTCCGGGGAAGATTTCTAAAATGAAAATTCCGCTTTCATTTTGGAAAGCCCTGTGTCCTTTTAGCAGGAGCAGAGCCTCCGGAGGGGCTTTTTCATTCAAATAATCTGGTACAGCCAATAACCTGCAGCTCCTGCGAGTGTTTGTTGCCAATAGCTTCTGCTTTGCCTACAGACACTCGCAGGAGCTGCGCACGCTGCGAGGTCTTTTTTCAGGCCTGATTAGTCCAGCAATCAACAACTAACTATTAGCAACCAATTATTCTAATCAAAAAGCCCCTCCGGAGGCAAAATAAACTGCTATTGCACCGCGATCTTGATCACCACCTTCCGGTGAGGCGTGGGGCTACCAAGTGGCGCGTGCACATCTTCCGGGAAAAAGATGGTGTAGAAACCTGCGGGCACATCTATCCAGGAGTTGGGCTTGTCAGGGAAAAAGGCCACATCGCGCTCTTCGGTGTAGGGCTCAGAAGGGGCTGAGCAGAGGCTCAGGTCCTGCCAGCCCATGCGGTCCACGCCCGACACGATGTACTGGATGTCGATGTACTTTTTATGCGCCTCCATGCGGGTCTGGTCCTGCGGCACACCGGTACCTTCCGATACGATCGCAAACAGCTCATCGTCCTGCAGCGTGTGCTTGCCCTGGTTAATAGTCTCCATATCGAAGGCCTGTAAAAAGTTGAAAGCCTTCTCAAAAAGCGGGTGCATGCCGTAGTAGCGCGATGCGTTCTGTAGTTTATCTAAGATCACGTTATTTAGTTAAAAGTTATAAGTTATAAGTTATAAGTTGGTATTTATTGCTTGCTTTTGTCAATCATCCCAAACCAACCACATTTTCAAATCTTCAAATCTTCAAATCCTCAAAATTCCATTTTGAATTTGCAGCGGCAGCGAACGAAACAGATAGCCAAATATGTTATGAAAAAGGCTAATTTTGCTACAAATTAAAAGATAACATTGATCTATCCAGATAACTTTGAAATAAAAATCGGTTTTTCGCAGGTGCGCGACATGCTTTCGGAGCTTTGCCTGAGTCCGTTGGGCCGCCACTTCGTGAAACGCATGCAGTTCCTGACCCGGCACGACCTGGTGCAGAAGCTTTTACAGCAAACAGACGAATTTAAACAACTCCTGGAGTCGGATGCCGAAATTCCGCTGCAGCACTACTACGACGTAACCGCTTACCTCGACCGGGCAACGCTGGAAGGTTCCTACCTCGATGTGTCGGCTTTTTTCGAGATCAAGATGTCGCTGCGAACCATTCGTGGCTCGCTCACCTTTATTTCAGGAACGGAAGAAGGTAAGTTTGAGGCCCTGAAAGCCCTCGGTGCCAACGTGGCCGTGGAGCGCTCGCTTATTGCTGCTTTAGATAAGGTAGTAGACGATGCCGGACTTGTCCGGGACGATGCCACGCCTGAGCTGCAGCGCCTGAAGCGGGAGCTGATTCACCAGCAAGGCATCCTGCGCAAGCAGATCCAGTCTATCATCAAGCATGCCAAGAGCCAGGGCTGGACCCCCGGCGACGCGGAGCCGACCATTCGCGGCGGCCGTCTCGTGATCCCGGTTATTGCCGAGCACAAGCGCCGCCTTAAAGGCCTGATTCACGATGAGTCGAACACAGGGCAGACCGTTTTTATTGAGCCGGAATCGATTTTCGAGCTCAACAACGATATCAAGGACCTGGAGAACGCCTATCACCGGGAGCTTATCCGGATCCTGATCGGCCTGACCAACACCCTGCGTGGCCACGTGCCGGAGCTGCGGAAAGCCTATCAGTACCTGGGCCTGCTCGACTTTATCCGGGCCAAAGCCGCTTTTGCACGTCGTGTGGAGGGAACCATCCCAACCTTGTTGAAATACCCGCACATCAGTTGGAAAGAGGCTTTTCACCCCTTGCTCTACCTCTCGCACAAGCAGCTGGGGCGGCCAACCGTGCCCATGAACCTGCAACTGAACCGCGACCAGCGCATCTTGCTTATTTCGGGTCCGAACGCAGGGGGTAAATCGGTGAGCCTGAAAACGGTGGGCCTGCTGCAGTATATGCTGCAGTGCGGCATGCTGATTTCAGCAGCTGATGGTTCGGAGGCCGGTATCTTCCAGGATATTTTTATTGACATCGGGGATGAGCAATCCATCGAAAACGACCTGAGTACCTACAGCTCCCACCTCACCAACATGAAAAAGTTCGTGACCGTGGCCGACAAGAACAGCCTGGTGCTGATAGACGAGTTTGGTACCGGCACAGAACCAGTGCTGGGTGGTGCTATAGCCGAGGCTGTGCTCCAGAACCTCAACGAGAGCAAAGTGTTTGGTGTCATCACTACGCACTACACCAACCTGAAGAACTTTGCCGAGCGCACACCCGGCATCGTGAACGGGGCCATGCGCTACGACCACAAAAACCTGCAGCCGCTCTACCAGCTCGAAATTGGCAAGCCCGGTTCGTCGTTTGCCATCGAGATAGCCCGAAAGATCGGGTTGCCAAAGCATATCGTAGACAAAGCCAGCAGCCTGGTAGGGAAAGATAAGATCCGCTACGACCGGTTGCTCGAAGAACTGGAAAGCGAGAAAATGGAGCTGGAGAACAAGCTGCGCGAGGTCGCGACACAGGAACGGAAGCTGAAAGCCTCGGTAAAAGACTATACCGACCTGAAGAACTTCCTCGACGAGAGCAAGCAGGATATCATGCGCGAGGCCAAAGGCAAAGCCAAGCTCCTGCTGAAAGACGCCAACCAGAAAATAGAGGCCACTATTCAGCAGATAAAGCAGAGCCAGGCCGAGAAGGAGCAGACCAAGCAGGCGCGCCAGGAGCTGGAGACCTTTGCCACCGAAGTGCGGAAGGAGGAGCCACGGCCAGCCTACAAACGCGTAGCAGCCGGCACCCTGAAAGAAGGAGACAACGTGGCGCTGATCGGGCAGGACTCTGTAGGGCAGATTGTCGGGATTAAAGGCAAAACGGCCGAAGTGATGTTTGGCGGCATGAAAACGATCGTGAAGGTCGATAACCTGGAAAGGGTAGAAGGGCAGGTGGCTACGAAAAAGAAAGCCAAGGCAGAAACAGGCTTTGCCCGCGGCATGAACATTACCCAACGCATGGCCGATTTCACCTCCACCCTCGACATAAGGGGAGAATATGCCGAAGATGCCCTGACCAAAGTCATGAACTTTACCGACGAAGCCATCATGCTCGGCATGCCTGAGATCAAGATCATTCACGGCCGTGGCAACGGCATTCTGCGCCAGATCGTGCGCGATTACCTGTACTCGGTGCGCGAAGTTGCCAGCCTGAGCAGCGAAGCCGAAGAAAGAGGCGGAGACGGTGCTACGCTGGCGGTGCTGAAGTAGGGTGAGAAAAAGCTGTTAAAACAAGAGAGGGCTCCAGCAACTGGAGCCCTCTCTTGTTTTAACAGCTCTGATTTGTTTGAGTTTTAATCGTTTTTAGCCGGGTTAGAGTAGTGTCCATAGCCGTCAGGCTAAGCAAAACGCTTTCGTGCTGTTCTTCCAGAAAACTTCACCGTCGGCCCTGGAGTGGCGTTTTTCGCCAACAAGCACAGCTGCTGTTCCCTTTGTGAATGTTTCAAATTAGCGTCTGACGGCCTTTTTCCTTCTCATCCTGACGGCTATAGGGTTGTGCCATATGGACTTTAGGCATGTGTTCTTCAGGCAGCAAGACTACTCCCGCGAGCTTTCAGCTCGTGGTTTTTATGAAGCGAGTTTTCAACTCGCATGGAACACGCCTCCAGGTTAAAAAATCAGATGCCCCTTCCGAGGTCAGACACTTCAATTATTCTAATGAAAAGGCCCCTCCGGAGCTGTTCTGGTCTGCTGCTGCACGGTATGGTCTTGTCATTAACTAACTTTTACCTCAGGAGAAAGAGGGTACAGGGTCTCTGTCTCTGCTACAATTCTGCCTAAATCAGTCATAATGCTTCCCATGTCCCGCAGCAGGGTCAGTGAGTTTAAATTATGCAGGCTTAGCAGGCTCCGCTTTTGTGCAACCTGTGCCTGTTCTATTGCTTTGCTCAGGTTTTCCAGGTTTTCAGGAGAGGCATCAATGGCTGCCTGACCATAGGCAGAAATATAGTTGGCGGTCGCCTCCATGGTGAGCTTTAGCTGCTGGGCATAAGGTTCCTGCAGCTGGGAGCGCTGGCTTAACTGCATGTCAGCCAGGCTCCTGCGGATTCCCCTGATTTGGATGGTGATGCTTTCCAGCTCGACGACGCACTCAGTAAGTTCAGCCAGCCTGTTGCGTTTGTGCGTCAGCAACAGGTTGTATTTGAGGCTCTGCTCCGCCAGTTCAAGCGTTTTCCGGCACTTCTCCGCCTCCTCAATTAGAGCATCCACTTCAGATCGCCCGGTTTTTACTTTCGTGCCCTCCGTATCGAGCAGGGCAGTGAGGCTGGTGAGCGTGCCTGCCGCCAGCTTGGTAAAGCTAAGGATACTTTGTTTTACATCAGGCACCGCATTCTGAGGCACCACCAGGGCATTTATCAGTACTGCTATAATAGAACCTAAGATGGTCTCAAATATCCTTTCATAGGCGTATCCTTCTTTAGACTGGCTGAAGGCAAAAACCAGCAGGGAGCTAATAGCCACCTGCGAAATGATCTGCTGGTTCATGCGCAACGCTTTGGCGATAGCCATTCCGATCAGGATGATGAAAAAAACAGAGACCGCCCCTATGCTAAACCAATGCCCCAGCAGCAGGCTGAGCAGCACGCCGCCGATTATGCCTACAATGCGCTGGGTGGCTTTATCTACGGAGTCTGCCACGGTTACCTGCACGGTAATAATAGCGGCAACAGCTGCAAAATAAGGGTATTCGGAGTGCAGCAGGCTGGCTGCTATAAACCAGGACAGGGCAGCGGCAAAGGCTGTTTTTACAATCTGTAAGGTCAGCCCAAACTTTTCGAGTATTTCTATGAACCTGTTCACAGATGATTCTTACTTCCCGGATGCAATTTAGTTCGTCCTTATTTTAGTCATGATCAAGAGGTGGTTAGGTGCTGAGGCTGTAGGGTACATGTAAACGGAAGATTTTAGGGCAGAAGATCGCTCCCTGAAGCATCAAGCATCCGCCAGTTCCAGCCTCATTTATCTGGCCAAAGGCAACCAGGCCTTTCCGTCACGGGCGCTTACCAGGTCGGCGGTATTTTCGCTGGTTCTGATCAGGTAGTAGCCCTGCGGATCGGTCCATTGCTGCATGGTGGCACTCACGGCAGCCTGGTGTTGTTCAGGGATTGTTCCCAACGTTCCCAGCTGCGCGAAAACGATGCGGCCGTCTCCGGTAAAGGTAGGAAAAGCAGCCAGTCCGTAAGGAAGCTCCAGGGCATTGCCGGCTGCGTTAATAAACAGGAACCCAAGCAGATCGTACTCTTTGTTCTGGTATACATCGTACTTCGCCCAGTAGCTTAATTGATAGAAGTTAGGTAAGGAGCGCAGGTTATGCGCATCTTCCACACCGTTAATGGTAAATCCGCCTGGTGAGGCCCAGTAGTCTGCCCCTGCGTTATGAAAAGCCCGGGCGGCCTGCACATCCACCCGTGCCGGCCGGGCTGCTTCCTGAATGGTGGCTGCCTCGCCGCTCACTGTCAGGTTGAACCGGTTTGCCGCCATATCGTACTGCACCGCATCGAAGGAAAGTATACTGACTCCCGCAGCCGCAAAAGGCTCCAGCAGCATAATGCCATCGGCCTTAAAGCTAAAGCTGGTGGTAAAGGATCGGGGTGTCTCGCCTTCAAAATAAATAAAGGTTATTCTACGGTTATCCGGGTCGAAGTTAATGTCGAAGGCGTTGGTGCCGATGGTAAGTCGCTTGAAATAGGATGTAAACCTGCTGAAGTTGGCAAACATTTGTGCCGAGGCGGTAACTCCTGCTATGTAACTTTCCGCTTCGGCCTGGGTAGCTCTTGTGAGCACAAGGCGGCTGGTCATGATGTTGCCGGTAAGCGTAATTATATCGGGTGTGACTTCCGTAAACGAGAACTCAAAGTCAGAATTCTTACCTGCACCCCAGTCGCCGCCACTGACCGTGGCGTCCGGGTCAGAGAGGATGTGCAGGTAAGAGTAGGTATCGAACAGGAGGGAAGGGCGCTGCATGGTTTTCAGGCGATAGGTGCTTTCCAGGGCTGTGGCGGTAGAGGCATTTATATCGCTGGACATGATCACGCGATCATCTTCCGTAAACTTAAACAGGAAGTTGTAGCCACCTCCGCCCCTAGGGTATAAAGTAGCTTTCCAGCCGTAGGGGGAGCTGATCAGCTGGGCTTTGTATTCGCTCAGGGCCTTGCTTAGCCGCTCCTCCGGCCGCTCGCCAGGTGCAGGCTCATTGTCTTCGCGGCAGGCCGTAAGGAACGCAGTAAGCAAAAGGCAAAGCAGAAGTATCTTTCTCATCTCCGTAAGTCTTGGTCTTAAAGGGTGGCAATAGCCGTCTGGGTTCTGGTCTGAAGGCTGTAAAAATCAATGTTCCAGGCATCTTTAAAATACTGCACCACGATCTGCTCTTTTTGCCGGAACAAAGGTTGTGCCTCAGCTGGCGCACTGTTCACAATAGCATCGAAGCCTGCTCTGCCTTCAATCAGCATAATAGAGATCATCTCCACAAAATCCTCGTCGGGGCTGCTGCGGGCATACTGGGTGATAAATCCTTTGGAGAGGGCTTCCTGCAGGGAATAGTCATTCCAGCTGGCGGTATAGCCGGTGCTGATGTTGCGGTAGGGCTGCGGGTACATAATGGTCTGGTGCAGAATGTGGGCGAATTCGTGATGGATGGTGTGCAGCATCTGCCGCACTTCGCCTTTTTCAGTTTTGGCGAAGTTGTTGATCACAAAGAGCACGATTTTGCGGCCACCCTCTGCCGTACCTAGTGTAATAGTGCCGTTGTTGTTGTATGAGGCACTACCTACCAGCACGAACTGCTTCGGCGATAAGCGCTTGATAAAAGTGGAGCCAGCCTCAGTTTCATATGGGTCAATCCAGGTGTATTTGATGGTCTCCATTACCGGAATCACCTTATCCTCCCGTACGGGGGCCAGCACCCGGTCCAGCGCCAACTCATGGCGATCGAAGCGGTATTTTACTTCGATATTATAAGGCACTACAAAATTCTGGATGAGCCAGTTGTCGAGGGCACCGGGTGTCCAGCTGTCGGGGGTAAAGTCGATGTTTGAAATATTGAGTTCCTCTTCGTCGGAACAGGAAGTGGCCAGGGTGGTGGCCATACACAGCATCAATATCTTTAATAGGTGCTTTTTCATCTGAGCCTTTCTTTTCTTAACGGGGATTTAGTTCAATGCCAGCCAGGGTTGCCTCCTGCGGTATCTGCAGCACCCTTCGCGGGTCGTCCGGAGTCAGGGTGTAGGTTTGCCCGTCGGCGGTGGGGTGCGTTACGGTCAGGTTGTGGCGAAGTATATCGAACCACCGCATGCCTTCCTGCACAAACTCGGCCGCTTTAAAGTCTAGCAGCGCCAGCAGGAGCCCTTGCCTCACATCGGAAGTTCCATAAAAGGCTCGAAGCTTTGCGTCGGTAATAGCGTGGTTGCCAGCATTGTAATTGGCAATACGGTTTCGGGCGTAAACTGTCAGATCAGCCCGGGCTTCTGCCAGCTGGTTGAGCCCCAGATATGCCTCCGCCCGGTTAAACAGTACCTCCTCGGCGGTAAAAAGCGGGAAGATGGTATAAGGAAACCCTATCTCGGCATTAGGATCTGTCCGGACAAAATGCTCCCGGAACTTCAGAACCAGCCAATGGTCGGTGCCCTGTGTATACAGCGGTTGCACCCAGCGGGCACCAGTCACATTATTGCTCCTGAAGAGTTGATTGACGATAGGTGTTGCGAAGCCATAGCGGTAGCGGGCATAGTTACGGGCCCATAAAGAGGCGGTTTCTACGAGTAGCAGGTTGGCGTTTTGCGATGCTTGCGTATAGATGGCCAGACCCTCGTTTGCGGTCAGGTTGCTGTACACGCTTACCCAGGGGCGGAGGTTTGGCTCTATGTTGCCGCCTGCAAAAACCTGGTTGGCATGGTCTATCACTTTCTGATACTCTTTTTTGAAGAGGTAGAAACGGGTGGCGAAGGCATGGGCAGCCGCCGTGTTAAAATGGTACTTGGTAACACGGTAGGCATTGTTGTTGAGTAGTGGAATGCCCGTCGTCAGGTCTGTTTCTATCTGCTGGTACACGCTTGCCACCGTGCCACGGTCATACTGCGCCAGCACGACTCTTTCCGGTTCCGTCACATACGGAATGCCCGGATCTGAGGCAGCCGTAGCCGGGTCGTACACTTTGGCAAACAGCGTAACCAGCATAAAGTGGGCGTAGGCTCTGGCTACTAGGGCTTCGCCTTTCTGGGCGTTGTAGGCTGCAGGGTCCGGTGCGTTGGCAATGGCATCGAGGGCATGGTTGGCAGCCGCTATGGCAGCGTAGCAGGCATTCCAGTAGTTGTCTGGCGAGCCCTGGGCCTTACTTTGCACATCCTGAAAAAAGTACGGGTTGCGGTTTCGCTCATCCACCACAGCACCAGAGGTATTGCCCTTGTCCAACGCCAGGTCCGACATGGCTTCGGTAAAAGTGGCATAATCGGCCTGCGGATAGGCCGTAGCTAGCAGCTCGCTTACCTTCTGCACAGAATCCAGTTGGGTACGCTGGTCCACGGCCTGCTCCAGGTAATCGTTGCAACCCGACACAGCTACCATGCTGCCTAGAAAAGTATAGAATATTATTTTCTTCATGGTCATCAAACTGAATTAGAACCCGGCTTTAAGAGACAAGGTAAACTGGCGCGGCACTGGCATGGCTACACCGCCGGAGTTAAAGAATTCCGGGTCCTGGCCATTTAAGCGCTTGTCGGCATAGATCAGCCAGAGGTTGTTAGAAACAATGCTCAGCGACAGGTTGCTCATGCCCACCGCGCTGCTGTACCTGGCGGGCAGGGCGTACCCCAGCGACACTTGTTTTAGCCTCACAAAATCACCATCCACCACCCGGGCGGAGGAGTAGTTGTAGTTGTTGTACGGGTAACCCTCTGTAAGCTGCGATGCCTCAAAAAGCTCCAGCAGCGAGGGCACATCTGTTCTTTCCTCATCTATGGGCATCACCCACCGGTAGAGGAAATAATTCGGTAAAGCATCTATGGAGGTGTAGCTTGTCCGGAAGGCAGGGGTGAGCCTGATTTTATTGCCGCCACTATAGGTCACCAGAGCAGAAAGCGTAAAATCTTTAAAGCGCAGGCTGTTAAACCAGCCGCCTGTAAGGATCGGGTCTACGGGGCCTTCGTACTTCAGGTAAGATATCTTGTCGCTCTGCAAATACACATTGCCACTGCTTTCTCCGTTTTCGTTTCGGAAAATCGGCGTGCCATCTTCCGAGTCGAGGCCCTGGTAGCGGATCGAAAAAAGGCCTCTGTACGGATAGCCTTCGCGCGGGCCGCCTTCCGGAATCACCAGCGACCAGATATCGGGGTTGCTCTTCAGGTTCGTTATTTCTCCACGGTTAAAGCCTAGTGTGAACTGCGTTCTGAGTTTCAGGTCCTGGTTGTCGATCACGCCGCCGCCAAGGGTCACTTCCACTCCATAGGAGCGCATGTCGGCGTAGTTGGCCACTTTATATTCCTCCCCACCAATACCAGAGGTCCGGATGCGGCCGATCAGGTCGAAGCCGTTGCGCAGGTAGCCGTCTACGGTGAGCTGCAGGCGCTCGTTGAACATGCCTACATCCAGCCCCACGTTGGTTTCGTACTGCTTCTCCCAGGTCAGTTCCGAGTTTTCTAGGTTCTGGATGTAGATCATGGATTCTACTTCAGTCAGGTAAGGCCGGCGGGTACTGCCGCTCTGCAGCACCAGGCTGGAGTTAGTGGCATTGCCCATGCTGGCGGTTAGGCCGTAGGTGGCGCGCAGGGTCATCCGGTTCACCATCTCCAGGGATGCCATAAATGGTTCTGTGTCGATATTCCAGGAGCCGCTCACGTTCCAGGTAGGCAACCAACGAGCCGTGCGCGATACGCCGAGCAGGTTAGAGCCATCATAACGCACAGTGGCGTTCAGGTTATATTTCTGGTTGTAGGAGTAGGCGGCGTTTGCCATGTACGCCAGAAACCTGTCGTACCGATAGTTCATGTTATAGTAATTGAAGTTGCCTTCCACGCCTTGCTTAATGGCATTCGGGTCTATGAAAGGAACTCCGCCTTTGTCGTACTGGTAGCCATAGCCGGTAAAGCCTTTGTTCTGCCGATCGGCATAGCGCAGCTCCTGCGAGGTAAACAGCCGCACCATGTGCACTTCGTTGTAGGTATTTTCCCAGTCGAGGGTGTTGCGGAGGTAGTAGCTGGATAGGTTGTCGTCGTTAGCGATGTAGAAACCACCGTATGGCAGCACCGATACGGGCTGGGCTTCCGGGTCGTCCGGATCGCGGTACAGGAATTTGTTGCGATCCTGGATGGTGGCATCTACTCCCCCTAGGCCATAAATGGTGCCGGCCCGGTAGGCCATGGCCATGTTGGCAGCCTCGCGCACCTTATGCTCCCGGTTTGTTTTGGCGTAGCGGATGGCTCCTGAGAAGTTGTAAGTCAGGTTGGGCAGGATTTTGTAGTTCACGTCGCCCTGCAGTTTCAGGTCCAGCACCGAGATGTCGAGGCTGTTGTTGTCCAGCTCGTGCAGGATGTTGAAAGGGGAGTAGTTTCTTCTGAAGAACTCCCGGTTGCCGTTCTCATCGTAGGGGGTGAGGGTGCGGCTGGTGTTCACTACGTAGCTGAAGGGATTGATGTCGAAGTCGCGGTTGTAAGCTCCCGTAACAGGGTCGCTGATTCGGGTTACGGTTCCCGGTGCCTGCTGATCGCGGATCGAGCCCTGGGAGATCAGGCCGACAGACAGCTTATCGGATACATTGAAATTTGCCCTGGCATTTCCGGTAAAGCGTTTCACTTTGTCGGCCACGGTCCAGCCATCGTCCTGCAGGTAGCTGGTAGAGAAATAGAGCTGCGATTTTTCGGTGCCCGACGAGATGCTGAGGGAGTGCTCCTGCATAAAGGAGTTCTTAAACAGCACATCGAACCAGTCGGTGTTGGCGCGGGCGTAGCGCTTCAGGAATTCACCTCTTGCTTCCGGTGTGTTCATGAGCCCGAAAGTGCCGGTAGCAGGATCGTAGGAATCTGTGATAAGGTCGGCCATTTTGGAATACACGCCCCCGTTCTGCGCCCGCGAAACCTCTGAGTACCGCAGCCAGCCTTTCCCTTCCATTTCGAGGTAGAGGGCCATCTGGTCCGCTGAGTTCATGATATCGAAGTTGCTGTAGCTGGGCTTCAGGTAGGTGGAGTAGTTGCCGGTGTAGGAAACAATCGGCTTGCCGATCTTGCCGCGTTTGGTCGTGATTACCACCACCCCGTTCATGGCACGTGCGCCATAAAGTGCCGTGGCGGAGGCGTCTTTCAGGATCTGAAAGCTTTCGATGTCATCCGGGTTTAGGCCAGCCACCGAAGAGCCGATCAGGGTGGAGGGGTCGCCGGTGGAAAGCTGCTCGTTCGACACGTTCACCACGTCTTCCAGGATGATGCCGTCTACCACCCAGAGCGGCTTATTGTCGCCAGTAATGGAGGTGGCGCCGCGCACCCGTATTTTAGGGGCCGCCCCGAACGTGCCCGACACGTTCTGCACCGATACGCCGGCCACACGCCCTTCCAGCATCCGGCTCACATCGGTTATACCCTCGCGTTTGGCATCGTCGCCCTTCAGCAGCACGGCGGAGCCTGTAAACATCTTGCGGTCTATGGTCTGGTAGCCGGTTACCACCACCTCTTGCAGCACATTGGTGTTCTCCTGCAGGGTGAGGTTAATGGTCTGCTGGCCCGCCACGGGAACCTCGGTAGTCTTGTAGCCGATCATGGTAAAGACCAGTACAGCGTTGTTGTCCTGCACCCTGAGCTGGTAGTTGCCGTCCATGTCGGTGGCGGTGCCGTTGCTGGTGCCTTTCTCCATTATTACCACGCCCATCATGGGTTCTGCTGCTGCGCCTCTTGCGCCGGGTATGAGCACGGTGCCCTTTACCAGCAAGCCATCCTGCTGCACCGGCCGGGCTGCCGCAAGAGCCAGAGTGGGTGCCAGAAAGGTGACTGGGAGGAGCGGCAGCAAGAGCAGGAGGTGAAGGCAAACTCTCTTTTTGTAGAAATCGATATCCATATAATTCAGATCTTTCCTGGGGGTAAGGGTTGGCAGTATTTTTCTAACAAGTAAGCTTGGGAGCTTCGTCAAATAATTACTTAGAAATTCAAAACCATAAATTTTCACACAGCTGCTTTCTAACAACACTAGAGGCGTTTTGTGTCTGATTTTTAATTTTGACTTGCTGAAATTGTTCTGACGACTTTAGTAACTACTTATTTCTAAATCAAAGCAGGAGTTTCCGGAAAACACTGTAAACTGTATAGTATAACCTGGAAAAAAGGGAGGCACAAGCTACCGAAGTCAGCTTTATTGCATAATCCTGAAAACCTATTGCCGCGTTTTCTGCAGCGACAGGCGGCGTTCTCTCTCTTATCAGGCGGCAAGGAATTGTATGCTATTTCAGGTAAATTATACTCATTACCCCTGTTTAAGTTTTTTGTTCAGCCACTAATTTTATGTGCAGCAGGAGGTATGCTTGGTGCCATAGATCCTAGTGTTGTGAAGGAGTTTTGCCGGCTTCAAGGTTAAGGGTGTCAGAAGTAGGGCCTTGCCGCTCCGCTTCAAAATATGTCGGCCAGTCAGGTTCCTGGGCATTACTGATCTGAAAACTGTAGGGGCAGTTAAGGCCATTAAACTAAACATGGCGGGCTGTTTTAGATACAGTCCGCCATGTTTAGTTTAATGGCCTTAACTGCCAGGGCTATTATTTTCTGATTTTCGGGATGTTCTGCTCCGAGATGTTGTAGTATTTCACAACTTCCTCATAATTGCTGTAATCCACATTTGCAGAGGCCTTTCTGCCACCTTCGAATTCACCTGGAATTATTACGGCCCTGAACCACATGTCGGTCAGGTTTTCGGCGTTTATGCCTGCCAGTACTGCATCTGTTGCCTCCAGAAGAAGGAACAAGACCGTGTTGGAGGCGGCGAAATTAAAAATTACGGGCCCCGCTTCCAGGAAAATAGTCTGGGGGAGGGGGCTCCAGAGTGGCGTGCCATCATCAAGGGTATAGGTGGGCATATATACCAGCACCATGTCGGACTCGGCTGCTCCCAGGCTCGACAGGTCAAATCCTTCGCTGTATTCATTTGCTGCATTAAAGGTGGCTTCCAGGTCAAACACCCGGGCTGTAGTTCCTGTAGCCGTGCCAGGTGTGCCGGCAGGCCCCTGCGGTCCCTGTGGCCCCTGCGGGCCTTGTGGTCCCGGAGCACCTTCTGGTCCTTCAGGGCCTTCACAAGCCTGCCCAAAGGCAAGCCCTATGAACATGATAAAGTAAAGCAGTTTTTTCATAAGTATCGAAAGTTGAGGGTTGAATGGTGATTCATATTAAATCGGAAAGTAAGTTTTTTTGAGGAATTTAAATATTGTTTTCACTTTTATTATTTGAGTCTGAACAAATTGTTATGCTATAGCGCCAAAAACAGAAGGCCATAACCCTGGCCGCACTACCCGGGCTTTCCTCAGGGAGTACAACGCTACCTGCATGCAAGCAAAACCCGTCGCACAAAAGCAGGATCAGCAGGGGCAGCAGAGGCCTCTGAAGGGCATTTTTGATTAGAATAATTCGAGTGCCCTGCCAGGCCTTTCTCTAACGAGCCCGGCAATGCTAACGTGATGGTACATAGAAGCTGCTCCACTTAAAATTGGCTCGCCTTCTAAGAACTATGCTTTGCCTTAGTTGTTGCTGAGATGCTGGTCAGCAGCAGTAACAAGTAAAAACACCTCTGGAGGGCCTTTTTTATTTGAATAATTGGAGGGTGTAACCAATAAAGTAGCTTGCACCTGTCTCCGCTGCCGCTCTGGCAGGTGTCCTTTCCCTGTTTTATTGCAAGGTCGGCCTTTCAAGCCAGCGTCCGGAATCTGATCGATGGCCTGATATCAGGCCAGGCAGTAGCCCTCTAGCGTCCTCCCTGTCAGCTGCCAGTAAGTTCTACACTCAAAATATTTAGCACAGCCCGGCTGCTAGCGCTGACCAGGCCGATGAGCATGAAATGTTTTCTGGCTTTGGCAGTCTGGTAAGTTCCGAGATGCCGGTACGGCCTGTTCGGCTTGGTACTAATTGCTTACAAAGTGCACTTCTAGTGGGATTTGTAAAGGATTGTTAGGAACCGTTACTGTAGTGGTGAGAATAAGGCTGGTCGCCGTCAAGGTTTTGATGTCTACTTCTTCGTTCAGCCCAAAGGTAGAGAGCAGGTCAAAATAGATTGACGTGTCTTCTTTGCGCAGCTCCCAGGTGCCAGAAAGCGGCACTGATTGGCCTTTTTCGGAATACGTGGCCGTGTAGGTGCCGTCTTTTTTGAAAACGAGGACCATGGTTTTAATGTCAGGAAGCATGTCGGCCAGCTGTGGGATAGCATAGGCATCCATGCCCAGTGCCAATACCTTGTCGCCCTGCCAGCTCTTGGCTGTCAGCCGGTCTTCTGCGGTTAGCTCTGGCTCTGGCTCGTTCTTATCTTTCTTGCAACCGGTAAAAAAAGTAAAGGCAAGGAGTATGGCAATCAGCGGAAGTAGTCGGGAAGTTTTCATCTTTCATATAAATAGTTGCTTTGCTATACTTTAATTTCAAAAATTTGTTTGCCTGCCTGCCAAAGTGCCTGTTGCCGCCGCTCTGCCCCGCTTATAAAATATTGACTTCGGGGTGCAGGGAAATGCCGAACTTCTCCTGCACCGACTGTATAATTTCCTGCGCCAGGCTCTGAATGTCGCCGCCGGCTGCTCCGCCATAATTTACCAGCACCAGCGCCTGGTTTTTGTGCACGCCATAATTATTTATGACTTTCCCTTTCCAGCCGCACTGCTCTATGAGCCAGCCAGCCGGCACTTTCACGGTCTGCGCAGATACCGGGTAGGCTGGAATAGAGGGATATTTGGACTTGAGTAGCTCGAACTGCAGGATCGGGATCTCAGGGTTCTTAAAGAAGCTGCCGGCATTGCCGATCTCTTTCGGATCGGGCAGTTTGCTCATGCGGATGGCACAAACCGCCACGCTCACATCCTGAATGGTGGGCTCCGTGATCTTCATCTCCTGGAGCACCTCCTTTATGGCGCCATAACTGGTGTTGAGGCAGTGCGTTTTGTTTAGGCGCAGCGTAACGGAGGTCACCACATATTTCCCTTTGGCCTCGTTTTTGAAAATGCTGTCGCGGTAGCCGAAGCGGCAGGCCTCGTGGTCGAAGATATACGGCTCGCCTGTGGCCAGTTCCACGGCCTCCAGCTCATGGAACACATCTTTCAGCTCCACCCCATAGGCCCCGATGTTCTGGAGCGGGGCGGCTCCTACAGTGCCCGGAATCAAGGAGAGGTTTTCGAGGCCGCCTAACTGCTGCTTCAGGGCAAACAGCACCAGGTCGTGCCAGGCCTCGCCGCCGCCCGCGGTTACGTAAGCATATTCTCCATCCTCGTCGGCCAGCTGAATGCCTTTTATGTTGTTGAACAGCACCGCGCCGTTAAAATCTTTCGTGAACAGGATGTTGCTGCCACCGCCCAGGATCAGCTTCTCGGCCTGCCTGACCTCAGGTATCTGGAGCAGCACCTGAAGCTCGGCCAGGCTGTCGAACTGGGCAAAATACCTAGCTTTTACGTCTATACCGAAGGTGTTGTAAGGCTTTAAAGAAATATCGGACTGTAGCTTCATTGGTGTTTATTTTCTGCAAAGATATACGTTTGTGGCATTGGTGCAGGCCTAAACTGCAGCCAGGTTTTAGCTGCTGGTTTATGAATGAAAATATCAAGGCGCAAAACGAAGGCATTCGGTTAAGGGTGATGTTCTCTAAACTTATGCAGCTGACTGCTGACGGATAGAGGGCAAGTGCAAAAGCCCAGTAAGCCTCTGGAAGGCCATTTTCATTCGAATAATTACCCCAAACAAAACAACCTGTCTGGGATAATTATTTACGCTGTCGTGGCAAACTTGCAGTACGTACTTTTTTTGCTAAAGCATTAACCTCAGCAAACCGATATTGCCCATCCTGAAAATCAGAAGGATGGAAGTACGAGCTACAAGCTCGCACTAGCGAAAAGTGCCTGCTATTTCGTCCTGAATTTTTCCCTGCAAGACCAGCTCCGGAAGGCCTTTTTCATTCAGATAATTCTATTCGCAGCTACCTCCCGCCTCAATCCTCAAAAAAGCGGATGCGGCCCGAAACCTTGATCATCAGGAACATCGATACCAGGGCCACGGCCAGCCAGATAAAGAAGCGATCGTAGTTCTGGAAAATAAAGTCGCCGATCAGGAACAGCGTGCTATACACCATCATCACGGCCAGCGCCCAGCCCAGCAGCAGGTGGTACACTTTTGTTTTGGGCTTCGGTAGGCCCAGCGATTTCCGGATAGGTCGCCAAGCGCCATCCGGGGTTATTTTCTGGTAAAAGGCCTGCAACTTTGCCTCGGGGACCGGAGCAGTTACATAGGTGGCTACCAGCCAGGCCGCGGTAGTGAAGCCAACCGTCAGAAAAAAGCTGTTCGGGAATTCCCAGCCCAGCACAAATTTTGCCACGGTGTACCCAACAAAAGGGGCGATGGTGGCCACTATCTCGCTCCAGGCATTTATCCGCCACCAGTACCAGCGCAGGATCAGCACGAGGCCCAGCCCGGCGCCTGCCTCCATTATAAAGGCCCAGACAGCAGAAATAGAAGTGATACGCGTAGAAACCGCCAGCCCTACCATCATTAGGAGCACAGTGGCAGCCCGCGAAGCGGTTACGAGCTCCTTCTGGCTGGCATCCGGTTTTACAAAGCGGGCATAGAAGTCGTTGATCAGGTAACTGGCTCCCCAGTTGAGTTGTGTGGAGATGGTACTCATGTAGGCGGCAAAGAAGGCGACGAGCAGCAGCCCCTTCATGCCAGAAGGCAAAAAGTCTTTCATGGCCATGACAAAGCCCAGCTTTTTATCACTGGCAGCCAGATCGGGGTACAGCACCACTGCGCACAGGGCCACCAGTATCCAGGGCCAGGGGCGGAGGCAGTAGTGGGCTATCTGGAAGAAGAGGGTAGCGTAAAGGGCGTGCTTCTCGTTTTTGGTGCTCATCATGCGCTGGGCAATGTAGCCCCCCCCACCCGGTTCGTTGCCGGGGTACCAGCTGGCCCACCACTGCACTGTGGTGAAGGCCAGAAAAGCGCCGAGCGAAAGCGTGAGCGTTTCTGCTACGCCTGCCACCCCCGGGCTGCCATTACCGACGTTCGGAAAGTAGTCCAGCGACCAACCTGGCAGTTTTTCCTTCAGCCCGGAAATACCCCCGATCTGATCAGAGTTAACCACCAGCACAGCCAGCACGATGCAACCAAACATGGCGATCGTAAATTGAATCACATCTGTAATAGCAACACCTAAAAGGCCTGATAAGGAGGAATATATCACTACCACCACCATAGCTAGGCCCACATATAGCAGCTGCTCCGATTTGGGCACCTCAAAGAAAACTTCTATGATGGACATCAGCGCCACATTTACCCAACCAATGATAAGGCTGTTCATGAAAATGCCCAGGTAAATGGCCCGGAAGCCCCGCAGGAAGGAGGCAGGTTTGCCGGTATAGCGCATCTCAATAAATTCCAGGTCGGTGATGATGCCTGCCCTGCGCCAGAGCCTGGCGAAGAAGAAAGTAGTGAGCAGGCCGCCCAGCAGCATGTTCCACCAAAGCCAGTTGCCGGCAATGCCGCTCTGGGCTACCAGCTCCGTCACGGCAAGGGGCGTGTCGGCGGCGAAGGTGGTGGCGACCATGGAGGTGCCGGCAACCCACCAGGTAAGGTTGCGCCCGCCCAGGAAGTAGTTGGCAAGGCTGCCGCTGGCTTTGCCCGTATAGCTGATGCCAACTACCAGCGTTAAGGTTCCGAAAGCAGCAATTACAATCCAGTCAATAAAATCGAGGTGCATGAGTTGTAGTTATGTAAATGAGCAGAAATCGTTTGTATCGGGTTCTGGTACAGTAAGGGCACAGCGCCGGATGGGGCTGAAAACTGCCTGAATTATTTAAATGAAAAGGGCCTTCCAGCGCCTTTTTTATGTTTCGGATACTGTTACCTATTCGTAAACAGGCTGCACGTACCAACTACTTCCGCCCGAACAGCAGCGTTAAGGTCACAAAGTAAGCATAAGGGGCTAAACAGGAAACCTGCAGGTCAATTTTTTTGCTGCTTTAGGGGCTATTGCTACAACAAAGGCTAAGAAGTAAGGGTAAAAAAGTGCAGTTTTGTAACGAATAAGAAAGAAACAATGGCAAAACCAAACCCTAACGGCAACTTCAACATCATTGCTACCACGCTTACCGGTCTCGAGGAGGTACTGGCTGCAGAACTGGCTGCGCTCGATATGGAGTTTATTAAAACAGGAAACAGGGTAGTTACCTGCTCCGGCAACCTGCGTCAGCTGTACGAGGCCAATATGTGGTGCCGCACCGCCATCCGCATCCTCAGGCCGATCCGCAATTTCAAAGCCCGTGATGAAAAAGACCTCTACCAGCAGGTGAGTAAGATAAACTGGAGCGACCACCTGAGCCTGGAGCAGACCTTTGCCATCGATGCCGTGGTTAGCCATTCCACGTTCGAGCACTCGCTGTTCGTGGCCCAGCTTGCCAAAGATGCCATCGTGGACCAGTTCCGGAAGGTAACCGGAGAGCGCCCCTCCGTGGACCGCATCCGCCCAGATATCCGCATTAACCTGCACATGCACGAGAACATGGTCACGCTCTCCCTCGATTCGTCCGGCGACTCATTGCACCGGCGCGGCTACCGCGAGCAGACCAATGTGGCTCCGCTCAACGAGGTGCTGGCTGCCGGCATCATCGGCCTGTCGGGCTGGGACAAAAAGTCGGCGCTGGTAGATCCTATGTGCGGGTCGGGCACTTTGCTGATAGAAGCGGCTATGCTGGCGCAGAACCTGGCCCCCGGCCTCTTCCGCCGCGACCCCTTCGGCTTCGAGAACTGGAAAGACTACAACGAAGACCTGTTCAAGATGGTCTGGCAGACTGCCGAGGCCAAGGAGCGACAGGAGCCGCAAGCCACCATCATTGGCTACGACATAGACCCCGATTATGTGGAGGCCGCTCGCGTGAACATCGAGAACGCCGGGTTGGAGAAAGTGATAAAAGTGGAGCAGGCAGATTTTTTCCAGACCAAAGCGCCTGCCGAGCATGGTGTTTTGGTGGTTAATCCGCCTTATAATGAGCGGATTGTGTCTGATGATATCAACTTGTTGTATAAGCAGATGGGCGATACGCTGAAGAACAATTACCAGGGCTTCGATGCTTTTATCCTAACAGGCAACCTAGAGGCAGCCAAGAACATTGGCCTCCGCACCACCCGCCGCACACCCCTCTACAACGGGGCCATAGAATGCCGGCTGCTTAAGTACGAACTTTACAGAGGGAGCAGGAGAGGAGCCAGCGAAGAGAAAGAAGGAACAGAATAGCGTTGATTATAAGAAAGGAAGCCCGGGGAAATCAACTCCCCGGGCTTCCTTTCTTAAAGGCAAATAAATCAGGAAGGTAACTCTTTGATAACCTTACAGGGGTTCCCGGCCGCGAACACATTGGCAGGAATGCTTTTGGTAACCACACTTCCGGCGCCAATAGTCGTGTTGTCGCCGATGGTGACGCCGGGGCAGACCACCACGTTGCCACCCAGCCACACGTTATGGCCAATGGTGATCGGAAAGGCCAGTTCCGGACCTTTTATCCGCTCCGAGGCAACCACCGGATGCGAAGCCGTGTAGAGACTCACGTTGGGGCCCATCATTACATTATCGCCGATGGTCACAGCGGCACAGTCCAGAATGGTGCAGTTAAAGTTCATGTACAGGTTCTCGCCAGCGTAAATATGGCTGCCGTAGTCGCAGAAGAAAGGGGCCTGGATCTCGATCTTTTCACCCATACTGCCCAGCATCTCCTGCAGCAGGGAGCGTTTCGCTGCTTCATCCTCAAATGGAATCTGGTTGTACTTTGTTATTAACGCCCTGGCGTTGCGGCGCATTTCTACCAGTTGTGACTCGTAAGCCTGGTAAAGCTCCCCATCTAACATTTTCTGTAATTCGGATTTCATATGTTGCCCTGTTAAGGTGTTGTTTTGATAATTTAATGTATAGTGCTGGTTGTTAATTGTTTATGAGGATTGCCTTCCATGCCTTGTCCTGCCAAAGTAGAGGTGGACCAGGAGCGCCAGAATGGAAAATGCCAGCCCCACCAGCACCACACCATTCCAGTGCCAGCGTTGCCAGGCCTGGCTGGCCAACAGCGTGCCGGTGGCGCCACCGGTAAAGTAAGTGACCATGTAAACGGTATTCAGGCGGTTACGGGCAGCTGGGTCCAGCGAGAACACCAGCGTCTGGTTGGCAATGTGTGTGGCCTGCAGCCCCAGGTCGAGCAGCACGACACCTACCACCAACCCAACAAAGCTATGGCTGAAGGTGCCAAAGATAACATACGAAACAATAATCATGAGCGTGGTAGCCGTGATTATATGGCGGGTGTTCACCTTGTCGGCCAACCGGCCCATTACCGAGGCCATGACAGCCCCGCCAGCCCCAACCAGCCCGAAGGCTCCGGCCACATCGCTGCCTGCGTTAAATGGCGGCTCCTCCAGCAGAAAGACAAGCGTGGTCCAGAAGCCGCCAAAGCAGGCAAAGGTAAGGGCTCCTCTTGCGGCAGAAAGGCGCAGGAGCGGCTCCTCCCGGATCAACGTGCCCAATGACTTCATCAGGCTTTTGTAGGATCCTTTGTAATCGGGATGCAGTTCAGGCAGCAAGGCGTACAAGGCGATGGCCAGCAGCAGCATAAGGCCGGCCGCAATCAGGAACATGGCTCTCCAGCCCAGGTGCGCTCCCACAAACCCACTGACGGTCCTCGACAAAAGCACCCCGATCAGCAAGCCGCTCATAACGGTGCCAATAGCTTTGCCCCGGTTCTCCGGCCGGGCCAGCTGCGCCGCCATGGGTACAAACAACTGCGGCACCACAGAGGTAGCGCCTATCAGCAGACTGGCCACCATCAGGGTATATATATTGTTGGCGAAAGCCGCCAGCAGCAGCGACAGGATGATGAATATAAAGTCGGTGAGGATCAGCCGTTTTCGGCGGAACATATCACCTAAAGGAATAATCAGCAGCAGGCCGATGGCATAACCTACCTGTGTGAGCATTGAGATAATGCCAGCCCTGGCCTCCGGCACTTGAAAGGTCCTGGCAATTTCACCTAACAGTGGCTGGTTGTAATAGTTGTTTGCCACCACCAGGCCAGAGGATATGGTCATGAGCCAAAGGGTTAAACTGGTCAGAGCAGGTTGAGTGCTTGTTTCGTTCATCAATATAGTTTGAATTGATAGAAGTGTCGGCCTCAAGGTACGGAGGAGGAAGCGGAATTGATCTGCCTTTTTATCCGTAAAGCAAAAAATGGCAACCGTACTGCCCGGCCGCATAAGGAGTTCCCTTCTTTCGGAGGTGGTGATGGCAGAAGCAGTAAGTCAAGGTGAAAATTCAGGTAGGGATAAACTAGATTTCCTGCTATATTCGTTCAGGACAATATGGAAATCAGGCAAATAATTTGGATACGCTGGCGACAGCTTGGCAGGGGCTTGGCAGGGCTTTCGGTGCTGCACTGGCTGCTCTTCCTGATTATTGCTTTTGTGGCAACAGCCGCTCTGCTACAGCTCCTGATGGGCCTGGCAGGAGCGGCTGTTATCAGCGGCCTGTTTGCAGGCCTGGTACTCTCGCTGCACCTTAGCCGAAGCGACAGGCAATTCGTGAAGCTGTATGCTGCACAGCCCTGGATGATCTACCTGTGCGAGTACGTGCTGCTGACTGTGCCGCTGCTGCTCCTGCTGCTGCTAACGCCCTACTGGTACCTTGGTGGTGCGCTGTTAGCTGCTATGGCGCTGGTGGCGCTGCTGCCCTACAGTTACAAACCTTCCGCCGCGGGCTTTAGTTACAGCCGCTGGTTGCCGGCTCAAAACTTCGAGTGGATAGCAGGCTTCAGAAAGTATGGACTTTACATCCTGTTGCTGTACCTGGTGGCGCTCCTGCTGGTGCCGGTAAAGCTGCTGTCGTTGTTCCTCCTCTGGTTTATCACGTCTATCCTGCTGGGCTTTTACCAGGAGTGCGAGCCGCTGCACCTGCTGCGGCTGTCGGGAGCAGGTGCAGCAGGCTTTCTGCGGAAAAAGCTGCTGCAGCACTTAAAGCTTTACTTGTTGTTCTGCCTGCCTTTGCTGCTGATCTACATTATGTTCCATCTGGATATGTGGTATCTGCCGCTTGTTTTTATGCTGCTGCTGTGCCTGAATGTGTGCTTTTTTATTTTGTCGAAATACGCTTTTTACAGACCGGGCATGTCGCTTGCCGGTAGCAGTTTGCTGAGTAGTCTGGCCATGCTGAGCAGCCTGCTGCCTTTCCTGATCCTGCTGCCGCTGGTCATGAATGTAAGGTTCTACGCAAAAGCAGTTTCTAACCTCAACAGTTATCTGGATGATTGACATAAACAACCTGGAGGTGTCCTACGAGGGGCAGCCCGTGTTGCAGGGGTGCAGCCTCCGCTTAGCACCCGGGCAGGTGCACGGACTGGTAGGGCTGAATGGGGCAGGTAAAACCACCCTGCTCAACGCTATGGTAGGCATCGTGAAGCCGCAGCAGGGGGAGGTGCTCTACCATGGGCAGAAGCTGCAGCACAGGCAGGTCGGCTACCTGGAGGCCAGTAATTACTTCTACCGCCACATAACAGGCCACGAGTACCTGCGCCTTTTTCCGAACACCTCAGCTGGCTTCGATACAGACACCTGGCAACAGCTCCTGTACCTGCCGCTCAGCCACCTGATCGAGACCTACTCCACGGGCATGAAGAAGAAACTGGCCCTGCTCGCCGTCCTGAAGCTGGACCGCGGGATCGTGGTCCTGGACGAGCCTTTCAACGGGCTGGACCTGGAGGCCAGCCAGCTGCTGAAAAGTATCGTGCTCAAGCTGCGGGAGCGGCAGAAAACAGTCATCATCACCTCGCACATCTTCGAGAGCCTCACCAGCCTCTGCGACCAGATACACTACCTGGAGAACGGCCGCATTGCAGAGTCGCTGGCAAAAAGCGGCTTCCGCGATTTCGAAGACCGGTTGTTCAGCATTATCCGGAAGCGGCACGAGGAACTGATGCTGAAGGTGCTTTAAAGTTAGGGTGTTAAATGGTTAAATGGTTAAATTGTTAAATGGTTGATTTGAAAATGTGGGGATTTAAAGATGAGTTTCCTGAGCAGAATTTAAAAGCTATCAACTCTCAACTTTTAAAGTAGTTCCTGTGTCTTGTTTCCTTTTCAGCAGCAGCAGCTCCGCAGGGGTATTTTCATTCAAATAATTCGGAATCAGGTTCATCAGGACAATCCTTTCCATCAAGGTTCAGACAAACAGCAGCAGCAGCAGCAGCAGCAATTTGTTTTACCTCCGGAGGGGCGTTTTGATTGGAATAATTGCCTCAATCCGCGTTAAGCATTCTAATAGGCTTTACTAAGAACAATCAGGTAAGTATGGTCGGGGCAGTTTGATGAGAAGTAACTTAACAGGAAAGGCAGCCCTGTTAGAGCTGCCTTTCCTGTTAAAGCTTGTTGAAAAAGTCTTGTGTCCTGTGTCTACAAAAATGTTAAAGTCTTGTGATTTGCGCGCCGAGGGCGTTCAGGCGGCCGTCTATGTTCTGGTAGCCCCGGTCTATCTGCTCTACGTTGTTGATCACGCTGCGGCCTTCTGCGGAGAGTGCGGCAATCAGCAGGGCTACCCCGGCGCGAATGTCCGGAGAGGTCATGTTGATGCCTTTTAGCGGCACCTGCTTGTTCTGACCGATAATGGTGGCCCGGTGCGGGTCGCACAGAATGATCTGGGCGCCCATCTCTATCAGCTTGTCCACAAAGAAGAGGCGGCTCTCAAACATTTTCTGGTGGATGAGGGCCGTGCCTTTTGCCTGTGTAGCCACTACCAGCGCAATGCTGAGCAGGTCGGGGGTAAAGCCAGGCCAGGTGTGGTCCGAAACGTTCAGGATGCTGCCGTCTATGTAGGTATCGATTTCGTAATAGTCCTGCGACGGGATGTAGATATCGTCGCCACGGTACTCCATCTGGATGCCTAATCTTCGGAAAGTGTCGGGAATGAGGCCGAGCTCGGGGATCTGGCAATCTTTAATCGTGATCTCGGAGCCTGTCATGCCGGCCATGCCGATAAAGGAGCCGATCTCGATCATGTCAGGCAGCAGGCGGTGCTCGGTACCTCCCAGGTTCTCCACGCCTTCTATCGTGAGCAGGTTCGACCCTATGCCACTGATTTTGGCTCCCATCTGGTTGAGCATACGGCACAGCTGCTGCAGGTAAGGTTCGCAGGCGGCGTTGTAGATGGTGGTAGTGCCTTCGGCCAGGGCTGCAGCCATTACAATGTTGGCGGTTCCGGTTACAGAAGCCTCATCGAGGAGCATATATACTCCTTTCAGGCCATTGGTCTCGATATGGAAAAAACTGTCCTGCGTGTCGTAAGAAAAGGTGGCTCCCAACTTCTCCAGGCCAATGAAGTGCGTATCCATGCGGCGGCGGCCAATTTTGTCGCCTCCTGGCTTGGGCAGCTTGCATTGCCCGAAACGAGCCAGCATAGGCCCCAGGATCATAACAGAACCCCGGATAGCACGCCCCAGCTTCACAAATGACTCGGTCTGCAGGTAGTCCAGATCAATGTCATCAGCCTGAAAGGTATAAGTGTCGGGGGCTGTGCGGTTTACTTTCACGCCCAGGTTGCTGAGCAGTTCGATCAGTTTGTTAACATCTACAATATCCGGAAGGTTAGAGATGGTAACGGGTTCCGGGGTGAGGAGTACGGCACACAGAATCTGAAGCGCCTCGTTTTTTGCCCCCTGCGGGATGATGTCTCCTTTAAGTTTGTTGCCGCCAATTACTTCAAATGAAGCCATTCAGTTTATTTGTTTCTGGTGTTAGAGGTAGTTCTGGTGTTTTTTCGGTTCCGGTTGGAGTCGCCACGGTCGTTCCTGTCGTTGCGGTCGTTGCGGTTTTGCTGCTGGGGGCGCGGGCTGGCCGCATCCTGACCGGGTGGTTTGCCTGAGCTTTCGAACAGGTTGTTGCTCTCGATAAACTTTAAGTCCATATCAAGTTTTCCTTTAGACATCTGGCGGATGTCGTTGAGAATAATATCGTCTGTGATGCTTTCCTTGTTATAGGCGCGGTAAAGCGTTTTCATGAGTTTGCCCAGCGACACAATGGCGGACTCGCGCTCGGCCGGATCTTCGAGCTCCGTGGCCCGTTGAATAAGCAACTCCACGTTATTGCCATAATGCTTGTAGCGAGGTGTGTGAAGCGGGTACTGCATGGGCTGCGGCTTATCGTTGAGGTACTCCATGGCGCTAAGCGGGTAGGGAGCGTCCACATCGAGCTTGGAACCGGACATTACATACAGGTGGTTCCAGAGTTTCTGCTGCGCATCCTGAATGTCGCGGAGCTGCGGGTTCAGTTTGGCCATCAGGTTGATGAGCAACTGCGACAGGCGTGTGCGCTCGGTTCGGTCTTCTATGGTCAGGATGTGGTTTACAAGGTCCTGTACGTTTCTACCGTACTCGCGCAGCAGCAGATCTTGTTTAAATGTAGTACTAGCTTCCATTATTTTTTAAAATTCAAAATTAGAAATTCAAAATTAGAAATTCGGGGGAATCAGCATTTAGAAATTTTTTCCGTGGGTTTAGGGTCCTTAGTAGTACGGATTCTGCGCAGGAAGTTTAACAGCGCATGCCCGGCAACCGTCTTAACCGCTACACCACCCGCTCAATTTCTAATTTTTAATTCATAATTTCTAATTTAACTGTGTATGCGCAGCTTGGCAAAGCTCAGCAGCAGGGTTTTCTCACCCACCTCGTCGAAGTTGATGATGGCTTTGGTACTGTTGCCCTGGGTGTCCATTTTGGAAACGGTGCCGAAACCGAATTTGGGGTGCTCTACCTTCATGCCTGCGGCCAGTTTGGAGGTATCGCTGGGTGTAAAGTCGGCAGGGGCGGTGTAGTTGCTGGCCACCTGCTTGCGTGGCGGGGGGGGTATGAGGTTACTTGCACTGCTCTTGCGCTGCAGCACCTTTTCGAACATGCTGTTGCCCTGCACATCGCCGTACTTGAAGTTCAGGAAGCGGCTGTCGATCTCATCCACGAACCGGCTCTTTTCGCAGGCCCGCAGGTTACCCCACTGGTAGCGGCTGGTGGCATAGGTAAGGTACAGTTTTTTCTCGGCACGCGTAATGGCCACGTAGAATAGCCTCCGCTCTTCCTCCAGGTCGGCGCGGGAGTTCAGCATCATCTGGCTCGGGAACAGGTTTTCTTCCATGCCCACGATAAACACGTTCTTAAACTCCAGTCCTTTGGCTGAGTGTATAGTCATGAGCGTCACGAACTCCCCGTCGTCATCGGCTTTGGTGTCGGCGTCGGTAATGAGCGCAATATCCTGCAGGAACGCCGACAAGGATTTGTCGTCCTTCTCAGGGTCGTCTACATATTCTTTTATACCGTTCAGCAGCTCCTGTATGTTTTCGTAGCGGGCGAGGCCCTCCACAGTTTTATCGGCATACAGGTCGTCTACAATGCCGGAGTGTTTGGCTACGTGCTTGGCTACTTCGTAGGCGTCGCTGTTTTCGGCGATGCGGGCGAAGTCGCGGATCATGATCGAAAAATTCTCGATGGCCGTGCCTACCCGGTTGCCCAGGAACTCGGTTGCATTCTGCACCACTTCCCATACCGAATGGTTGATATCGTTGGCCGTAACAAACAGTTTCTGCTCAGTTGTCTCGCCAATGCCGCGTTTGGGATAGTTGATAACCCGCCGCAGCGCCTGCTCGTCGTTCGGGTTCACCGTGAGGCGCAGATAGGCGATGAGGTCTTTTATTTCTTTGCGTTGGTAGAAGGAGAGGCCCCCGATGATCTTGTACTTGATGTTCATGCGGCGCAGGGCTTCCTCCATTGCCCGCGACTGTGCGTTGGTGCGGTACAGGATGGCAAAGTCGTCGTAGGAGAAGTGGTTGTTCATCTTCTCCTCAAAAATGGTGGTGGCCACCAGCTTGCCTTCCTCGTTGTCGGAGTTGGCTTTGATGACCTCGATCAGCGGACCTTCCTCGTTGTCGGTAAAAACGTCTTTGCGGAGCTGGGCCTGGTTGTTTTTGATAACAGAGTTGGCAGCATGCACAATGTTTTTGGTGGAGCGGTAGTTCTGCTCCAGCTTAAACACCTGCAGCTCCGGGTAGTCGCGCTCAAAGTTGAGGATGTTCTGGATGTCGGCACCACGGAAGGCGTAGATACTCTGCGCATCGTCGCCCACCACCACAATATTGCGGTTCTGGGCTGCGAGCTTGCGCGTGATCAGGTACTGGGAATAGTTGGTATCCTGATACTCGTCCACCATCACGTATTTAAAGATGTTCTGGTATTTGTTCAGCGCATCGGGATGGTCTTTAAAGAGCACGTTGGTGTTGAAGAGCAGATCGTCGAAGTCCATGGCGCCGGCAGCGAAGCAGCGTTTCTGGTACATTTCGTAAATCTTGCCTATTTTCGGGCGCATGGCGGCCTCATCGTCGGCCTGGATAACCGGGTCGCTGAGGTACTGGCGCACCGAGATCAATTTGTTTTTGGCAGAAGAGATACGGCCCAGCACCACGTTCGGCTTGTAGAGCTTATCGTCGAGGTTCATCTCTTTCACGATGTTCCGGATCAGCGTCTTGCTGTCGTCGGTATCGTAAATGGTGAAGCTTTTGGGATACCCGATCTTGTCGGCCTCTGCCCGCAGAATACGCGAGAACACGGAGTGGAAGGTGCCCATCCAGATGTTCTTCGCCTCGTTGCCGATCACCTTCTCGATACGGTGCCGCATTTCTTTGGCCGCCTTGTTGGTAAAGGTCAGTGCCAGAATGTTGAAAGGATCAACCTGCTGACTGATCAGGTGGGCGATCCGGTAAGTAAGCACTCTTGTTTTGCCGGAGCCTGCACCGGCTATAATCATGGCGGGTCCTTCGGTATGAAGCACTGCCGCCCGTTGCGACTCATTTAATAAACTGATATAATCCATTTCTTCTCTTCCGCGTGCGTCTTAAAATCAACGCAATTTACGAATACTAATCCGGATTCAGAATGCTCTGTACAGAATTAGGTTGGGAGGCGCTGCTTTTGCGGAATTATTCCAATGAAATTGGCCCTCCGGAGGTTCTGCCGCTGTTTGTCTGAACCCTGAATTGAAGGATTTCCTGGATGAACCTGATGACGGATTATTGGAATGAAAAAGCCCCTCAGGAGGCTGTTTCGGCTGCCACTGCTACTGCTGCTCTTCAGGACTTCCTAGTCCGAAACAGCAAGGTAATTGGCAATGCGTGCTTATGCTTCTCCGAAGCAATGATAGTCGGAGACTCCCTGACATAAAAGAACATAGTCGAAAACTACGCCCGGCGGTGGGGGTGAGGCAGTTGCAAAATCAACCATTCAGCAACGAACAACCACCAAGCAGCAATTCAGGGAGGCAACAATTGGTAGTAAGGGGGTAAAATCGTTAATTTGTGGTGTGGTGTTTGATATCGGTATTAAGGTTAACGCCTTAGGTGCGGCCACAGCCACCTTTTTTAGTTTGTAGATTTATCATTCCTATGAAAAACCTGTTACTCCTGCTGTTCTTGTTTTCTTTACACCAACATGGGCTGGCACAGGCATTTCCTCCAGGCATGACGCCTGTTCAGAAGACTGTTCCTGTCAACTTAAAGGCCGCCGTGGGCTGGCGCTCCCCCGAAACGCAGGAAGCAGTGGCCCTTTACATTGCCTTGCAGCACGAGGCTGCCTACGCCAAGTTCCGGGAGGCTGTGGCCAATGGCGACAGCGATGCCTATTATTTTATGGGCCGCATGCAGCAGCACCGTGAACTGCGGTCTGCTTTACATCTAAGCGACTCTGTTGAACTCAAGAACCCCGAAGTATATTTCGCCGCTAACCGCGACTCTGCCCGCTACTACTACCAAAAAGCTGTACGGGGCAATTGCCTGCTGGGCCACCTGGGCCTGGCCGAGCTGATGACCCTGAAAAGTGTGGACGACGAAGAGCAGTTTAAACGCCACATGAAGAGCGCTTCAGTCGACATAAAGGAAAAAGCGGCGGCAGGAGATGCCTTCTGTAACCGCATTCTGGGCAGCATGTTCTACAACGGCTTTGGGGAGCGGGAGGACAAGGCGAAGGCATTCCAGTATTTCAATAAGGCGGCCGCCCAGAACGACGTAGTTTCCTATGGCTACCTAGGCAGCCTGTACATGGAGGGAGAGGGTGTAGCCAAAGATAGAGACAAGGCTTTTTACTGGTTCAAAAAAGGCGCAGAGGCCGGCGACCGGGAGGCCAGCTACTCGCTGGGCCTGTTTTATGAGGAAGGCCAGCGAGGAAAATCAGACCTGCGGGAGGCGCTGAAATGGTACAAGCGCGCCATGGAAAAAGGCAGCATGATGGCCTACGAGCAGCTGAAGCAACTCGATGAAAGCCCGGAGTCTAAACTGCTGCTCGGTGCCATGGACCGAAACCCTGACCTGATCGCCAGGGCCGTGGAACTGGGGGCCAATGTGAATTGCTCGCATAACCCACAGGGCTTCGATATCGATTTTAAGGGGCGAACACCGCTCATGCATGCCCTGTACCTGCCGCACCTGATGGAAGGCTACGGCACAGTATATCATCCGGAGGTCAGGCTGGAGGCATTTCGTTACCTGCTGCAGCATGGAGCCGACATTCACCAGACAGACGAGGATGGCAAAACACCGCTCATGTTTGTAGTGAGCGGCACCAGGGTAAATTCCGAGGCATTTGAAAAGGAACAGCTGCACTTGCTCGACACGCTGATAGCTTTGGGTGCTGATCCGAATACCAGAGACCTGAAGGGAAATACTGCCCTGATGTATGTGCTGGAGTTTGGCAAAGGGCAGGGCATGGCCGAAATACAGCGGTTATTGGAGGCAGGGGCAGAGATAAACGCGCAGAACGAGGAGGGCAAGTCGGCACTCATGCTGGCCTGCGACCTGAACCTGAGCAACGAGATGATTCTGCTGCTCCTTTCTGCCGGAGCAGACCCTAAATTACTGGATAAGGCGGGTAAGGCAGCTATCCAGTTTACCAGGCGCGATAACATTAGAAATATGCTGTTAGCTGCCGGTTCGCCGGAGTTTTAGGCGTCTACTCATGTTTTGCTGAGGCAGTGTGCTAGCAAAAAGCCGCCTTCCTAAACTATTTTCTGTCTAACTTTGTCTTTCGTTTTAAGCAGCGGCCATTGGTAGCGGCACCCATATTTTATATTACTGATTTCTCCATAGCAAGCACATGATAGTTCTCCAGAATACCGTAATTAGTGATGATGTACGCGATAATTTTTTCGTTTGCAATTTAGAAAAGTGCAAAGGGGCCTGCTGCGTGGAAGGAGACCTGGGAGCGCCGCTCGACGAAGAGGAACTGCCGATTCTGGAGCAGCACTACGACAAGATCATGCCTTACATGAGCGAGGCCGGCAAGCAGGCTATCGCTGAGCAGGGCGTGTATATTAAAGACTGGGAAGGTGATTTTTCTACCCCCACCATTGGCGACAGGGAGTGCGCCTATGCGCTTTATGATGCAGCCGGGACCTTGAAATGCGCCATAGAGCAGGCTTACCTGGATGGCGTGATCGACTGGAAAAAACCGATCTCCTGCCACCTGTACCCTATCCGCATCACCAAATACGATGGTTTCGATGCGCTTAACTACGACCGCTGGGGCATTTGCAGCAGTGCCTGCAGCTTCGGCGCTGACCTGGGTGTGCGCGTGTACCAGTTCCTGAAGGAACCGCTTATCCGCAAGTATGGCGAAGGCTGGTATACCGAACTGGAGCAGCTGATGGAAGCAGAGGAGAGCAGCCGTTAGCCGTTTGAATCTGGCTGGCAGGTAACTGGCTCCGGAAGACCCTTTTTATTCGAATAATTCAGTTTTTATGGCGGCAGCCCTATTTGCGTCTGGCAATGATGATCTTTGTTCTTCGGATTTGCCTTGTTGCCAGGTACTGCAGTTTTTCGTTATACAGTAGCCAGCCACCTACGGCGCCTACTATACAACCAGTCAAGATGTGGGTAAAGCGGGCCAGGATTAAGGCGGTGGGGTCTTCTGTGAGTGCTGCCCCGGACTCTGCCAAGAAAATGGTTAGTATAGTGATGAAAATGACTGCCAGGCCATAGTTGCGAACCACCAGGAACTCCACAACAGTTTGCAGCAAAATGATGCCGACGCAAAGCAGCAGGAGCGAGGGGCTAAGCAACAGGATTCCCCAGGTAATGACAAGCCCCAGAAACGTACCTATTACCCGCTGAATGCTCCGTTGCCATACATGCTTTACGCTGATGCCCTGCATGACGGCGGCACAGGAGGTCGGGACCCAGTATGATTTTTCGAGCTCCAGCAGGTTGGCAATTAACAGCGAAAGCCCCACAAAGAAACCAAACGTGACTGACTCGGTGAAGTTGACATAGGGGTTTTTGCTGAGAGTGATCGTCTCGTGTGTCGCCTTTGATCTTTTAAGGGTTACCAGACTGTATACAAACCCGAGCAGGCACGAGATCATGGTTCCTATTCCTATCAGGCCGATCTGGTGCGGAACAGTTGCCAGGTCGTGGGGTAGCGTAATGGCCACGGACGCCAGCATGATAAAGAAAAAATTGCCCGGTGGGCGCATCATCTGCAGGTAATAGATTCCCAAGTGCACCGCAAAGGCATAAAGGCCCAGTACTAGCGCCGCCACATAAGGATCGAAGCCAAACACAACCCCCACCGAGAACGATACGAGGATGCCGAAGGAGCAGGTCATCAAAATCATCATCCGTTTGGCAATCTGCTGCGATTGGATGTAAAGGATCACCAAGGCAGCCATGGAGGCCAGCTTTCCATCCTGCAGGTGATCGGTGTAGTAGCCCGCCAGTACCGGAATGCCCACACAAAGCCCTGCCAGCACAGGCAAATGCCATTTCCTGTCTGTCTTTCTAAGTTCAAAAAGCTGTTTGAGTGGCTCCACGCGCTCTTCTTATGCCAAGGGTAAATGCTGCCTTTGTCTTAGGTATCCTACGCACTTCTTCAACATCTGGTATAGCCAGCCTTCCATAAAGGCCACAATCTTACCGGTTCGTGCAGCGCCCTAGTACAGGCGTAACTTCAAAGAGCGAAAGAAGTAGGCGTTCCGGCCCCTGACTTCCATGCCACGGCCACTTGCTGCCTAGAGGAACCTAGGAGAAGGAAAGCACCCGGGAGGAGCACTCTATGCCTATAAATTAACTAAAAGCAAGATAACAGGACGTGCAACTAAAGAGAGATATGGAGGGTGTTTTTTAATTGAACAATGCAAAGATCAGGAATTGCGCTTTGCAGAAAGCATAGCCGACAGAATTACGGTGCAAAAGTATTTTGCTGTTCTTCCAAAATATTTTCCTGTTCAGAAGTCTGGGTCGGTGCCAGGGGAATAAAAATCTCCGGCCTATCAGTGCCGGAGATTTGTATTAAGGGCTCTTCCTATTTTAACGAACTAAAGTCAAACGTGTCCAGGAAAGCAGTCGTGAAGTTGCCGGCCTTAAACTCCGGGTCGTCCATCAGTTTCAAGTGGAATGGAACGGTTGTATGGACACCTTCAATCACGAACTCGCTCAGGGCGCGTTTCATCTTTACCAGAGCCTCCTCCCGCGTTTGCGCACTCACGATCAGCTTGGCAATCATGGAGTCGTAGTTGGAGGGGATGGTATAGCCGGAGTACACATGCGAGTCTACGCGAACGCCGTGACCACCCGGCATGTGCAGGTTGGTGATCTTGCCGGGCGAGGGGCGGAAGTTATTTTTCACGTCCTCTGCGTTGATGCGGCACTCTATGGCGTGCATTTTCGGATAATAGTTCTTGCCGGTTAGTTTATGGCCGGCGGCTACCTTTATCTGCTCCTTTATCAGGTCGTAATCAATAACCTCTTCCGTGATAGGATGCTCCACCTGAATACGGGTGTTCATCTCCATAAAGTAGAAGTCGCGGTTCTTATCTACCAGGAACTCAATAGTGCCCACGCCCTCATAGCTGATAGCCATGGCGCCGGCAATGGCTGCCTGGCCCATTCGCTCGCGCAGATCATCGGTAATGAAAGGGGATGGGGTCTCCTCCACCAGTTTCTGATGCCGGCGCTGGATGGAGCAGTCGCGCTCCGACAGGTGCGCTACCTGACCATGCTGGTCTCCGATCAGCTGAATCTCGATGTGGCGGGGTTCCTCAATATATTTCTCAAGGTAAAGCCCTTCGTTGCCGAACGATGCCTTGGCCTCTGCACGGGCGTCGTTCCAGGCTTTGCTAAACTCTTCGTCGCTGCGCACAATGCGCATGCCTTTGCCGCCGCCACCGGCTGTGGCTTTCAGAATAACAGGGTATTTGCTCTTTCGGGCTATTTTCAGACCTTCCTCCAGGGAGTTCAGCAAACCGTCGGAACCGGGAATAGTGGGTACTCCTGCCTTCTTCATGGTTGCCTTCGCCGAAGACTTGTCGCCCATGGAGTTGATCATTTCGGGGGTCGCCCCAATAAATTTGATATGGTTTTCGGCGCAGATCCGCGAAAATTCGGCGTTTTCAGACAAAAAGCCATAACCCGGGTGAATGGCGTCCGCATTCGTTATTTCAGCTGCGGCGATCAGGTTCGGGATGTTGAGGTAAGATAAGGCGCTGGCCGCAGGACCGATACAAACAGCTTCGTCGGCAAAACGTACATGCAGGCTCTCCTTGTCGGCAGTAGAATACACGGCTACCGTTTTAATACCCATCTCTTTGCACGTGCGGATGATGCGAAGGGCAATCTCTCCCCGATTGGCAATTAGTATTTTTTTAAACATTGTATGAATGTGCTGATGAATTGATGAGTTAATGTGCTGGTTAAAAATCTGAAAATGAATATGCTAATGCTGTTGAACTCAATTTAGGTGAAGAGGCAACATGCCTGCCCCACATTCATC
This sequence comes from Pontibacter beigongshangensis, assembly GCF_014332515.1. Lineage (GTDB taxonomy): Bacteria > Bacteroidota > Bacteroidia > Cytophagales > Hymenobacteraceae > Pontibacter > Pontibacter beigongshangensis. Next base: position 307,286 of record NZ_VFSD01000003.1, read on the forward strand.
CGGTCCGCATTAGCACATTAACAAATTAGCACATTAGCTAGGATCTACCAGAAACAGGGGCTGGTCGTACTCTACAGGGGAGGCATTGTCTACGAGCACCTTCACTATTTTACCAGATACCTCCGATTCGATTTCGTTGAAGAGTTTCATGGCTTCGATGATACAGATCACCTGTCCTTTTTTCACCTCGTCGCCCACGTTCACAAACAAGGGCGCTTCCGGGCTGGAGGAGCGGTAGAAAGTGCCTATCATGGGGGCTTTTATGGTTATGTACCTGCTTTCTTCGCTGGCAGCTGCCGGGGCGGCAGGGGCGGGGACAAGGGTTGGGCCAGGCTGTGGGGCCGGAGCAGCAGGGGCTGGCGCATGGGGCTGTGCCGGAGCGGAAGACGAGTTGTCTTTTACGTATTTTACCTTCTGGTCCGGGTCACGCTTTACCGATATCTTAAACTCTTCTGTCTCGATATTAACTTTGTTCAGCCCCGATTTGGCGATAAAGTCAATAAGGTCCTGGATTTCTTTAGCTTTCATTGTTATTTTACTCTCTCTGCGTAAGAATAAGTGCGTGTATCAACTTTTATTTTTTCGTCCTGGCCAATAAACAGGGGCACCTGAATAGTGGCTCCTGTCTCTACGATGGCTGGTTTAGATGCGTTGGTAGCAGTGTCGCCTTTAAGGCCGGGTTCTGTATAAGTTATCGTCAGCTCCACAAATGCGGGCAACTCGCAGGTAAGCGGAGTTTCTGTTTCGGCATGGAAAAGAATGGTCACTTCCTGGCCTTCCTTCATCAGGTCAGCAAACGGAACCAGCTTTTCTTCCAGGGCTACCTGCTCAAAGCTGCTCAAATCCATAAAGTTATAGCCAAAGTCGTCTTTGTAGATAAATTGGTGAGGCCGCTGCTCTACCCGGGCCGTGCTAATTTTATGACCGGCAGAAAAAGTGTTGTCTAAAACTTTTCCGGTTTTAATGTTCTTGAGTTTTGTTCTTACGAAAGCTGGGCCTTTGCCTGGTTTCACATGCTGGAATTCAGTTACGATATACAAATCGTTGTTGAACTCTATGCACAAGCCATTTCTAATGTCAGCTGTGGTTGCCATAGTGTGTTTGAGTAATGTAGTAGATATATAAAGGATAAAAGTATAGCTGAAATCGCTGTCTTGCAAGCAAAGTTAGTCAATAACCTGAAAATGTTGTTAAAAACAGAAGAAATCCTTCGTTGCCGCTCCTGTCCACAGCCTGCTCCTGTGGCGGCCGCCCCCGCCACAGGAGCAGGTGATAATCGTCGCTGCTCAGGGCCAATGTCCTGCGGAGGTGCTGCGATATGTCAGCACCTGTTACCACTGCGTCAAGCGTAGGATGGCAGTTACTGCTCTGCTACTCCTTATTAGACTGCTTCGGAACCTATTGGAAATCGCATTAAAACGACAACCACTCCTAACCCGTCCTAAGGCAAGGAATTTGATTAGCTTTTGCTGCCATCGGAAATTCCAGGAAGTTGAGACGTCGTCTGCAACAGACTTCTCTTGCTTTTAAATTATTAAATGAAAGCTACCTTCTGGCGAAATTTTACCTGCTGCTCTTCCTTTTCTATTTCCAGGTTCTAGAGAAATTATTTAAATGATTTAGGGCCTTAGGAGGGGATTGATGCTGATCAACTGTTTCGGGTAAGATATTAAAAATTAAGTGGACTAGATTTTCACGATATCCTACCACCTTAGTAGCCGGAATACACCCCTTACTTGTTCATTTTTATGCGTCAGGAGCCTGTAAACGAATAGAAATAAAAAATATTTAATAACTATCGATTGTTTGTCTAAATAATACGTACTCTTACAAAATTAATGTCAAATAGACGGTAATCATCCATAATGGTTGCTTAATTATATAAAATACGGGAATAATAATAAAAACAGAATTTTGCATAGTTTTGCACTAAAATAATGTTGCAACAGTTTGTTCTACCAACATGCGGATTTTTTAGCAGCCTGCTTCTGTCACTCAGATATCTTGAGCTATACTTGGGGAGCCTTAAAAGATAGATTTAGGTCGGAAAAATATGGTATAACGCCAACTACATGAATTGAGAATTGCATTGGATAACTGCCATGTAATTAGTTGATTAGAGGCAAATGCGGCTAGCATTGCTGCACCTTAAAATTAAAACCAGAAAAAAAATGCCACCTTTTTGAACCAAAATAACCTTATTTGGCATTTTAACTAAATAAATTGCAAGGCTGGCATGTAAATATCAATTTAAGTTTAAAGCAATTATAGCCAATAATTATAGGAACTAAGATTTGTTATTTAAGAAAAAGTCTTATAGATTGCATTTGCCCAGTTGGACCATAAAAGAGAACTAAATAATCATAAAACCATAAGCGCTATTATCTCGGATGTGGTGCTAAGCTATTTGAACTAAACTGTCTGCATTTTAAAAGATCGCCAATGTTAGATATTATCAATTTTATCGCTCTTTCCGGAGTTTTCAACGTGTTGTTTTTCTGGTATGCCTCAACCAAGATGAAATCTAAGGCAGATCCTGTCAAGACACTGGTTGTGTCGTTTATTTTTTCAATTCCGTTGAGCTTGCTTTTGATAGGCGTTTATACCACCATGTTGGTTTATGCCATAAAAAGTGGTGCAAGCGAAGATGCCATGTGGGAATACATGGAACAGGAAGAGCTTCAGTAGCAGCTAACGCCTGTTTTACCTCCTCTTTACTTGTGAATGTATATTTGTAAAAATATATGTTTATAGCAGCGGAGCAGATACGTTTAATTCAGAAGCTAATAGATAAAGCTCAGGACCTGCCTCAACGGCAAAGTTCCTGAGCTTTGTTTTTTGCGCAAACAGCAGAGGCAGGCCAGAAATTTATCCATCACCTTCAGAATGCCAACGTCATAGGTCCACAGGCAGAAACTTAACTTTTCTGTTTTCTATAGGCCACATCAGTATCAGGGCAGCAAGCACGAGAGATACTCTGGATTCTTTCCTGGGCTCAGGCATTTTATTACGGCATCTCTGTTTTCACAGGCCCTCAGGCCAAAAATGCGAGCGCTGTTACTAAATTCCCGGCCGATCCGCCAACCGTTTCCTCTTTTTGTGCTATTGGGCTTCAGCGTGTCGGGCAGTTGATGAGGCGTGGCGCCAGTAGGAGATTCTCGTGTAGATTCTTTTAGATTTTTATATTAAAATTACAGCGTTAATGTATTTTTACCGTAAGAGATAGGCATTTAGCAACATAAAAATTAAAACTTATGAAAAAGACCTGGATTAACATTTTTGCTGCTGCCTGCCTGAGTTTGTCTTTTGGCCTGGTTTCTTGTAGCTCTAACGAAACTACTGGAGTAGAAACCGATACCACTACCCGGGACGATATGACAACTGACGATACGATGATGGAAGATACTGCCACCATGGGAACTACAACTGGCACGACAACTGGTACCACTTCAGGAATGACAACCGGAACTACCACCGGAACTACTACAGGAATGACAACCGGAACTACCACCGGAACTACTACAGGAATGACTACAGGAACTACCTCCGGAACTACTGCCGGAACCACCACAGGTACTACTGGCACCACCACAACCGGCAACTAATTTATCCTATATAAAAAGAAAGGGCTGCACATTTGTGCTGCCCTTTCTTTTATAAGTGTGTCCGGCACCTTACCGGCTTCCGGCACTGCTGCCCACATCCTGGCCACCATCTTCAACACTGGTGCCACCCTGCCGGCCGCCTTTGCCTGGCTTAATGCCTCCGATCTCTCCTGCCTGCGCCTTTTTTTCAGTTATGTCCAGCTCCTCCGCCGGCTTTATAGCAGGAACTTTGTTCCCCTTGTTAAGGGTGTGGTCGGTGTTCTCATTTTTCAGTTTGTCCTTTTCTTTATTGGTCATAGTGCTTCTTTTTAAGTTTTGATTTCTTTTACTACATTTTCATTAGTGTCTGTCAGCGTACCAGCTGTCGTCAGATCTGTTGCGTGCATTCCGGCTCTGGCTTTCGCGGTTATACCTGTTGTCCCGTATCCGACCGCTTAGCGGGTCGTAATAGCGATTTGCGTCAGGGTCAGAGTTTCTGTCGCCGTCGTAGCCGAAGCTCAGCGAGCCGGCCATATTGCCATAGTTTTCATCTCGTCGGTGCTGATAATTATCAGGGCCATAGTCGTTGTTAAAATTACTGCCCGGCCCGAAGCTTTGTTGCCTGTAGTGGCTTCTATGCGCAGGGCTGTCGAATCTTTCTTCCCGCTGTCGGCCATAAGATTCATGGCCCCCACGCTGATAAGTGCTGTCGCTGTCACCTCCCATTCTGTTCCTGTTCTGATAATGCGCTGCAGACCGGTGGTTACGGCCCTGCCACTCATTGTCCGGGCCTCTGTCGAACCCATTCCAGGTACTTACATGGCGATGGTCGCTGGTGGTATCTTGCCGGTATGCCCCACGGTAAGTGTCAGGGTCAGCCCGCCTCTCGTTGTTTCTGCGGCTGTGTTCCTGGCTATCTTCATAGCTGTTATGCGCGTGGCGGAAGTCTCTGTCTCTGTTATTCCAATTATTTCTCTCCATAGCTAAATAGGCTTTATCTTGTATTCCCTTTTAACGACTGTTAGCACCTGGGGTTTACATAACAGTATCTGAAAGGTCTGTTGCAGGTTTTTAACCTAAACCCGGGCAGGTACCGTAAAATAGGAGATAGAATTTATTTAGTAAGACCTAAAACAGAAAGCTATGAGACAGAACAGAGAGGAATATCGAGGCGCTACAAGCAATTGGAGGCAGGAAGAGGAGCCAAACAGGCTGCATGAACAGCGGCATGGGCACAACTCTGATAGAGGCAATTATACCACAGACTCACACTTCCACCCCGGAACCGGCAGGGCCTTCGACAAAGATTTTTATGACCAACGCACCTTTAATTCCAATGCCGACCATGGCTACACCTACCCACAGGGGCGCTACCAGGCAGGAGGGGCCACCTACGGTGGCGATAACTATATGCACAGCCAACGCTCTGCCCAGGATAACCCCTACGGCATGACCTATACCCGTGACGATGGTTACAACTCCGGCCGCCACTACGACCCCAGAGCCGATTATAGCCATTCAGATTATGACGATCTGCGCCAACAGGGCCGATCTTCAGATCGAAGAGGCATGGCCGACGAACGGTTTGGCCATGATGTACGCAGGGGCGGAGGCGACGACAGGTCCCTCGGACATTCTTCTATGGGAGACTATGAGTCGTATCGCCGGTATGAACAAGGCAACCGCATGTACGACAATGACTACAGCGGTGGCTTTGCTGGTCGGAACCACACAGAAGGCAGACAGCATTTTGGCGAAGACGCCAGCTACAGCAACCTGGATCGCTGGAATGACCATAATGACCGCAGGCACAACCGCTCTGGCCAGCATCGGGGCAGCAGACAATAGCAGACACAGCAACTGGTACGCCTGCCAGGTTAAATCAATTCAACACAGGTAAAGCGATAGTTATGAGAAACAACAGAGAAAATAAGTACGGAGACTTTAATCGCCGCAACGAACATGAGCAGCAAAGGCAGCCATATTCGCGTTTCGGCTACGGAAACAACGAGTACAGAACCGACCTGGGCTGGGAAGAAGAACGCCACTACAGGCAGCCGCCAAGAGAAGGCTATGCCAGGGAGGCTGGTAACGAAGGCTCCCGCGACGACTTCTACAATAGGATGTACGATACGGCTAACTACAATGCCATGCCCCGAGAAGAAGAGTATGGCCGCCCAGTGGGTAGGGGAGATGACTTTGGCGACAAGGTGAGCCATTATCCGCTGGAAGACGAGCCTTTTTATGAAGAGCGCAGGCACCTGCGGTACACCATGGGCTACAACCCGAATTACGACAACCCTGAAGAGGGAGACAGCTATCGTAACTTCGACAGCCGGGGCAACCACGGCTACCGGCACGATGCCTCATACGGTACCTCCAACGAGTTCCGGGATTTCGGAAATGATCATTATGGAAGTAACAACAGAAGCAATGCCTGGCGGGAGAAAGATGACAGGTATAACAGGTAAAAAGCCTCTTTCTGTACAGCAGAGTATTAACTTATGCGACCAACTTCGTATAGGTTAACCATACATTAATAGTAGATTTCCATCTGGTAAAGGCCGCGACCACCGTTGCGGCCTTTATGTTTGCCCTCCGTTCAGGGAGCGGCGGCAAGTGTAAATCTCTCCGAAGCTAATCTAGTAGGAGAAACAGCATGTGAAGCATCAACACTACATCACCTGATTTTGCCTCATTAATATGCTCAGGTATGATGAGAGTACGAGCTACAAGCTCGCACGAGCGAACAAGGCATCGCCTTAAGCCTTGAATTTATACCTGCAAGATGAGCTCCGGAGGGGCATTTTCATTAGAATAATTCCGGTAGCTTGTGACACCCCTTGCTGATCTGAACACTGTAGCCGCGCAGGTTGCAGGGCTTGTGCAAAGACCGGTACTTTCCTATTTCCTGTTCGACTCAAAAACAGCCACACGTTTATAGAGTTCTCCCTTACCGGCTCTGGAAGAGAGAAAAAGTGCGTACTTCATCAGGTTATGATGGTTCGACAGATCGGTTATCAGATCAGGAATTCCGTCACGGTCCAGATCGCCGGCCCAATGCAGCACATAAATAGAATTGTCGAGCACATCATCCTGGGCGATTAATTGTTCTATCTTTTTTCCGTTTTTAGTGCCTCTTATTTTCCAGCCATACTGCCCGTAGGCGTATGTGTGCGTGGCGGAGTCGGTGAGGGTGCTGTCGCCGAAGGCAGCGAGGGTATATGTTTTACCTTTATAGCGCAATGGAAGCTCCCGGCCAGGTTTGAGGACGGAGGTGTCGAAGGCGGCCGTGTCTACGGTGCCTGTCTGAACGCCGGAAAGGCCGGTGATGAACAGCAGGGTGGTGGTATCGTGGCCGGTGACTTGCCGCCCTGAAATAACTTTTCTTCCTGCAGCGTTCACTGTTTCGGCATCCCGCACAGGATCATAGGCAGTCTCTACCTGCAAAGTGGTGCTGCGGGTCTCGTACCGGCCGTTGGCATAGATCAGACCAATCCACGTTTTGTTTTCAGCGCCAGCCCAGACTTCTTCTTTATGAAAAAGGCCTTCGATCAGAATTTTTATGGGCTGGTCCGGCTCAGGGCTAAGGCCGGTAGTGTCTATGGCAAAGGCTGAGGCGGCAACAGAGTCAGGAATGGAATACACCTGGTCCTGGTCTTCGGATGCAGGGGCAGCCTGGGCCGTTCCGACCATGTGCGCATGATCAGTGTCAGTTGCCGGAATGGTATCGGCAGATCTGTTGCAGCTGTTGAGCAGGAGCAGCGAGAGCAAAACAGAGAAGTGACGCAGGGGGAGCATATGCTTTTTGTATTGATTGAAAGACAAGGCACTGGCAGGGCCATAAAGCAAAAGCCAGGCACCGGTGCCTGGCTTTTGCTTTATGGCCGATACGGCCTTACAATAGCTTAATGATCTTATCTTTTAAGCCCGACGATGCCTCCACCAGAGGCAGCCGAACGGTGGCAGCGCAAACCCCGAACCGCTCCAGCACCGCCTTTACGCCTACAGGGTTGCTCTCTTCGTACATCAGGGGGTTCAGATCCACGAACTGATAAAGCAGCTTGGCCGCCTCAGCAAAGTTCTGGTTCAGGCCATGCTGCACCATCTGGCTGAATTTCTCCGGAAAGGCGTTGGCCAGCACCGATATCACACCGACAGCCCCAAAGGAGAGCATGGGCAGTGTCATGAGGTCATCTCCACTGATCAGCAGGAAATCTTCTGGCTTGTGCTTGGCAATGAGCATGCACTGCTCCATGTTGGCAGATGCCTCTTTAATGCCGATAATATTCTCGTGTACCGCCAGCTTCAGGGTAGTGTCGGCGGTAATGTTGCTGCCGGTGCGGCTGGGCACGTTGTAGAGCACCACAGGCACCGGCGAGTGGTTTGCTATCTGCAGGTAGTGCTGGTAAATGCCCTGCTGCGATGGCTTGTTGTAGTAGGGGCTAACCGAGAGTAGCGCTGCTATGCCGCTCAGATCTGTCTGGGCTATGGATTCGAGCACCTGCTGTGTGTTGTTGCCGCCAATGCCGTATACCAGCGGGAGCTTCCCGTTAACGTGTTTTTTTATAAAGGTGAGTATTTCGGCCTTCTCAGCAGCCGTGGTTGTAACCGACTCTGCTGTTGTGCCATTTATCACCAGGTAGTTTACCCCACCCTTTATGGTAAAGTCAAGTAATTTCCGGAGCCCTTCATAATCAACGGCAAAATCCTGGGTAAATGGTGTTACCAGGGCTACCCCCGTACCTTTAAAAATATCCTGTATCATGCTGATAGTAAAATAAAAGCAGGGCAGGGCCCTGTTAGGGTGCAAGTTTAGCTTTTTTTAGCTGAAATAAAACAGGAATCGGTCCAGAATCTTTAAATTTTGAAGAAGAAGTGCCCTCCTGAGCAGGCACAAGAGCAGGGGCAATCTACTGGATGTTATTTTCCTCCACCCATTTCAGGAACTGATCTTTGTACACCTCGCCTACAGGAATTTCCTTTGACCGTATCCGTATCCGGCTTTTTTCGATGCTGTCGATCTTTTGCAGCGACACGATGAAGGAGCGGTGCACGCGCAGAAACTTGTTCGATGGCAGCTTCTCCATCATCCTGTTCATCGAGAGCAGCGTAATGATCTTCTGGTCTTTGGTCTGGATGATGATGTAATCCTTCAGCCCCTCTATCCAGAGAATATCCTGAAAATCTACCCTAATCGTTTTATAGTCGGCTTTCACGAACATGAAATCCTGTTCAGGGCCGGGAGCGGCGGGAGCAGGTGCGGCAGGTGCTTTGGCATGGTTAGAGCTTAGCTGCAGCCGCTCTTGCGCCTTTGTTACCGCCTTCAGAAACCGGTCGAAGGGAATCGGCTTGAGGAGGTAATCCACGGCATCGTGGTTAAAGCCTTCGAGGGCGTAGTTCGGATAAGCCGTGGTGAAGATGATGAGTGGCTGGTGCTTGAGGATGTTGAGAAACTGGATACCGGTCAGCTCCGGCATCTCAATATCCAGAAACATGAGGTCCACCTGCTCGCTCTGGAGCACCTGCATGGCCTCTGTGGCGCTGGAGCAGGTGCGCACCAGTTCCAGGAAGGGCAGTTTCCGGATATAACTTTCGATAATGTCCAGTGCCAGGGGCTCATCGTCCACGGCAAGGCAGCGTATGGTCATAGTCTTATTTTTTGGGTTGGAAGTATATTTTTAATGTGGCGTAGAATATTCCCTCTTTCTCCTCGAGGCTCAGCTCGTGCCGGTTCGGGTACAGCATGCTGAGGCGTTGTTTCAGGTTCTGCAGGCCAATGCCGCCAAAGCCTTTTTTCTTATGGGTACTGATGTTGTTGATGGTGCTGAACTGCAGGTACTCCTTCTCCACCAGCAGGTTGATCATGATCCCGATCTCATTTTTGCTGACCAGACCATGCTTAAAGGCATTCTCCACCAGTGTCATCAGCATCATGGGAGCGATCATAATACCTGTTACATCGCCTTCTATGTTAAACTGAATGCTGGTCTGCTCCCGGAGGCGCAGTTTCTGCAGATCAATAAAGTTAAGGATATTTTCGACTTCTTTTTGCAATATTACCTGCGAGTCGTTGCTTTCGTAGAGCATGTAGCGCATCAGCAGCGACAGTTTCATGATCGCATCCGGGGTTTCGGGCGATTGCTTGTAGGCCAGCGAGTAGATGTTGTTGAGAGTGTTGAAGAGAAAATGCGGGTTTACCTGCGATTTGAGGAAGGCCAGCTCCGCCGTCAGCTTCTGCTTCTCGAGCTCCTTGTTGCGGCTCTCGTTGCGGATGTAGTTGCCTGTCACCTTCAGGGCCGAGCTGATGAACACGATCATAAGCCCAGCCACCATGTACTGCAGTATGCGCTCTGAACTGTAAGGAGCCGTCATCTTGGGGTTAAACTCATGGAAGAGGTAATAGTCGATGGGAGGGCGGATCAGGGCGATGAGCAGCAGCACGGCCAGTACATAGCCAACGTACAACAAAATGTGGTTGCGGGCCAGGAAACGCGGTATGAGCACGTACCAGTTAAAATAAAAAATGGTCATATGGAACATCAGGCCACTTACAACATCAATGGCCTTGAACAAGGTAAGGCTGCCTCTGGAGTGCAGGAAGTAGATGATCCAGATGATAAAGATCAGCCAGCCTACAACATGCAAAGCGATCTGGTATCGTTTTCTCATAGGAACGACTGGCAGTGCGAACGGTATGGTGCTCAAAGTCCGGAGTATTCAGGTAAAAGTTGATACTAACATTGCCAGCACCTGCAGTGCAAATTATTCTAATGGAATTGGCCCTCCAGAGCGCCCCAGGGCTGCTGCTGCACCTGCTGCCCGGCCCCGGCTCACCTGGCGTGAGGCTTTTTCTGCACTAAGACTGCAGTTAGATGCCCTTGCTCCCGGTTTGGCCTGAAACTGTACCGACGCTTCCTTAAAATACTCTCCAGTTCAGATGCTACCCTAAATATAAATAAAGTAGCGCATTTCTGTTCTGCTGATCTTGCAACTCTCTACTAACAGGCTGTTTCTCTCTGCCGGGGAAGCTTTCTTGCTGATGAAAACTGCCCCGGCAAAGTATCAGCTTTAGCTGATCATCTCCAGGAACTGCTCTTCCGACAGAATAGAGATACCGAGCTTGGTAGCTTTCTCCAGTTTGGCCGGTCCCATTTTCTCTCCTGCCACCAGGTAGTTCAGCTTAGCGGAGATGGAGCTCACGACCTTGCCGCCGTGTGCGGCAATCAGGTGCTGCAGCTCTTCGCGGCTCACACTCTGGAACACACCCGAAATCACAAAGGTGCTGCCGGCAAGCTTATCGCTCTCCAGCGCCGGGGCTGTGGCAGTGGACTTTAACTGTAGGCCAGCCGCTTTCAGGCGCTCCACCAGCTGCACATGCTCCGGGTTCTGAAAGTACTCCTGAACGGATTGCGCAATGCGTGTGCCGATTTCGTTTACGGCTACCAGCTCCTCCGGCAAAGCGCCGCGCAACGCATCTATGTCAGGAAAGCCTTCGGCCAGCTTTTTGGCTACCGTGCTCCCTACATAGCGGATGCCGAGCCCGAACAGTACCCGGTCGTAGGGTGCCTCTTTCGACTTTTCCAGACCAGCCAGAATGTTGCTAACAGATTTTTCGCCCATGCGGTCCAGGGAGAGCAGCTGTTCGGCGGTCAGGTCGTAGAGGTCGGCGGCATTGCGCACCAGCCCTTTTTGGTAGAGCTGCTCTATGGTTTCGGGTCCTACGCCGTCTATGTTCATGGCTTTGCGCGAAATAAAATGCTCCAGCTTGGCTTGTATCTGCGGGGCACAGCCTTCGTCGTTGGGGCAGTAGAAGTTGGCTTCTCCCTCTGTCCGGATAAGTGGTGTGCCGCAAGCAGGGCAGTGGGTGGGGTAGGCGATAGGCATACTATCGGCCGGGCGTTTCTCAAAATCCACGCCCGTGATCTTAGGAATGATCTCGCCGCCTTTCTCTACAGACACGGTATCGCCCAGGCGCAGGTCGAGGCGCTGGATCTCGTTGGCGTTATGCACGGAGGCCCGCTTTACCACGGTGCCGGCCAGCAGCACCGGCTGTAGCAATGCCACTGGTGTAACGGCGCCCGTGCGGCCCACCTGGTACTGGATGCCCTGCAGCTGGGTGGCGGCGCTCATGGCCGGGTATTTATAGGCGATGGCCCAGCGGGGGCTTTTGGCCGTAAAACCCAGCTCCTCCTGCAGCGCATAGCTGTTTACTTTCACCACCACACCATCCGTAGCGATAGGCAGTTCAAACCTTCTGGTTTCCCATTCCTGAATATAGGCCAGCACCTCGTCTATGCTGCTGCAGGTGCGCCAGGTGGGCGACACCTGGAATCCCCATTTTTTAATCACCTCCAGGCTTTCGGCATGCGTCTCGAAAGGGCTGTGGGCGCAGTGGAAGCTGTAAGAGAAGCAGCCTAACCTGCGGCTGGCCACAATAGCTGAGTCCTGCTGCTTTAGCGTGCCGGAGGCGGCGTTGCGCGGGTTGGCCAGCAGTTGCTCTCCGGCCTCTTCGCGTTCTGCGTTCAGCTGCTCAAACACGGGCAGTGGCAGAAACACTTCGCCTCTTACCTCGAACAGCTCCGGCAACTGATCGCCCTGCACCCGCAGCGGCACATCGCGGATAGTACGCACATTGGCCGTGATGTCGTCGCCACGGGTGCCGTCGCCGCGGGTGGCACCTTGCACAAAGTTTCCGTTTTCGTACGTCAGGCTAATGGCAACGCCGTCGAACTTCTGCTCGCACACGTACTCCACCTGCTGGCCAATGGCTTTTTGGATACGGTTGTCGAACTCACGCAGGTCCTCTTCGGAGTAGGTGTTGCTCAGCGAGAGCATGGGGTACTTGTGGTACACCGTCGTGAAGTTTTTGGTGATGGTGCCGCCCACGCGCTGGGTAGGGGAGTTGGGCAGCTTCAGCTCCGGGTACCGCTCCTCGAGTTCCTGGAGCTGTTTGAGGAGCTGGTCGAACTCGAAATCGGATACCTCAGAAATGCTGTTCTGGTAGTACTCGTAGTTGAGGTGATGGATGCGTTGTGTTAGCTGCTGTATCTCTGCTGCGGGGTCTCTTTCTGTGGCCATGGGGTTAGGAGCTTATCTTGGGGTAAAAATAGGAAAAACCGTTGGAGTCAGCAAAGGCAGCAGCAGGAGCAGGTGACGCCTCAGAGGGGGGCTTTTTTATTTAAATAACGCGAGTTTTGGGTTTAACTAATTGTTAATCAGTAGTTAAGGTACA
>NZ_VFSD01000030.1 GCF_014332515.1 Pontibacter beigongshangensis
CAAATTGAATAATTAGCCCATTACCTAAATTATTCAAATCAAAATGCCCCTCCAGAGCCTATTCTGCTCCTGCAGCTAAGCGAACAATAGGGCTCGAACCTTGAAAGGAACAGTTCATAAAAAAAAGCCTGCTCCGGGTGGAACAGGCTTTTTTTTATGAACTAAAGCAGGTTACTTTTTAGTTGTTTTGCTCAACTCGGCAAGGGCGGCTTCAGCCTGTGGGTTTGCCGGATCCAGGTTCTTTGCTTCCTGGTAAAATTTGGCAGCATTCTCTTTATCTGCTTTCAGATAATAGTAATAGCCAAGATACACGTTAGCTTCAACCAGATCTTTCTTAAATTTTTCTGGGTCGGCCTGAGCAAGTTTGATAAACTCCTCATAATGAGGTTTTGCTAATCCTTCTGTGGACTCCGGGTCAAGGCTCGCGCTAGCTCTTGCTCTCCATAAGTGAGCGTAGGCATAGGTGGGGTTAGTCTCCGTGATTTTAGCGTATGTCTCATCCGCTTTCTTGAAATCGCCTGCCATCATATAAATATTGCCTATATAATAGTAGTCGATATTAGATGGGTCGGCTTTCTCGAATTTCCTTTCATAAACACCCACGGCTTTGTCGTACTCCTCGTTGCTGGCATACATATTGGCCAGGTCGGTGTAAATCTCCGCTTTGTTTGGCTCCATAGCCAGCGCCTTTTCCAGATTTTCGATGGCCTTAGGTCGCTGATTATTCTTTGCCAGCATTTTGCTGTAGTACTCGTAGTCGCCGGCGCGCACTTTATTTTTATCTACTTTGGCAAAGAATGTTTCCATTGCCTTAAGTGCCTGCTCATGCTGACCGAGTTCATACAAAGAGTACGCCTGCAAACGGTTCATAACCGTGTGGTTAGGCTCCTCCTTCAGTACTTCCTGTACTTCGGCAAGGGTCTTCTGATAGTCCTTTGTCAGGAACAGGAAGGAGGCATATTTTGCCCGTGTTTCGCTGGTGTTTTCAGCCATATCCACATACTTTTTAAAGGTGGATACTGCCTGATCGAATTTGCCATCGAAGTAGTACATCTCTCCCAGGTCGTGGTAAGCCGGCGCATAATTCGGATCTGCTGCTATTGCCTTTTTAAAGGCTTCTTCTGCCGCTTCGTAGTTTCGTGACCGGGTATAAACCTGACCTACCCTCAGGTGCGCCTTCGGATACTTGTTATTTACCAGAATGGCCTGGTCGTAGTTAGTCAGGGCTTTTCCGCCATCATTTTGTTTCAGATAGGCGTCTCCAAGTACTACAAATGTTACAGGGTTCTTGTTGTCGCGCTGAATGGCCTGGTTCAGATACTCAATCGCTTTGCTCATGTCGGTCTCATTAGACTCCACATAAGCTTCGCCTATCATCGTCAGAACATAAGGGTCTTTTCCTTTGCTTTGTTTTACGGCTTTCTCGAAATGGCTTTCAGCCGCAGCTTTATTCCCTTTTTCCAGCTCCAGTTTACCCAGTCCCACCATGCTGATGGCAGACTTTGAGTTCTGAGCTAGCCCTTGATTAAAATAATAGGCAGCAGAGTCTGGCTTTTCTGTTCTAAGGTATACATCTCCCAGCGCAAAATAAGCTTTATCAGCTTCCTTGCTATTCAACTGTGATTTGTAATATGATTTAGCTTGCTGATATTTTTCCAGATCAACGGCCATTCTTCCCTGGTCAACAGTTTGTGCTACTGCACCTGCTGTAGGGATAGCTGTTGCCATAAGGAGGATATACTTCCACTTGTTGGTCATCGTTTTAAAATTTAGAGTAGTTATTGTTTAGTCTAGTAAGTTAATCTATCGCTGCAGACCAATTATACGGACTGGCATGGTGGCTGGCACAAGCCCTGATTTCAGGAAGATGCGCTGGCCTTTGTCTCCAGCTATAAAGGAGGCAAAACCTGTGCCAAGCCCTGTCCTGCCTTCTGTACTTATAATATAAAGGTATCTTCGTAGCGGATAAGTTCCCTGTGCTATATACGCCTGGTAGGGCTGAAAGTAGCTATCGGTACTTGCCGGCTCAGGTTCCGAGCTTATTCCTACAACTTTAATTTTTTCCATAAACCGCACAGCAGTGGTGTCGTCGAAGTCGCTTATCCAGTTTACGCCAATTACGCCAACAGAATTCTCGTTCTTCGATACATAATCTATCAGTGCCTCGTGCGAATTGCTGGCATACGTGTTTTTGGGCAGTGGCTGGTTTGAAATGATAGAATCTTTAACAAAGCGGGCTGTGCTGGAGTTGTTGTTGTCGAACACGATCGTCAGGCCGTTGATCTTGTTCTCAGGGCTAAGGTCGCTCCAGGAGGTTACCTGGCCACTAAAGATCCCTTGCACTTCCGACATGGTCAGTAAGGTGTCTGGGTTATCTTTGTGCACGATCAGGGCCACAGCATCGATGGCTATTTTTACCGTTCTGGGTATGATTTTTCGCTGATCAAAGACTGCCTTTTCCTCCGGCCTCAGTTCCCGTGACAGAACGGCAACCCTGGTGCTGTCGTTCAGCAGGTCCTGAATCACGGCCCCTTCTGATTTATACTGCGGGTTCAGTTTAGCATACTTATAGATGGTCTCGAAGGTGTAGACCTGGCTATCCATTATGGGTTGAAAAGACTCATCGATACTGATAGTGATATTCCCGGATGTTGGTGTATCGGCAGGCGTATCAGAATTGCCACAGGCTGTTGCCAGCAGCACTAGGACCATTGCCTTCCATACAGCCCATTCTT
The DNA here is from genome assembly GCF_014332515.1 of Pontibacter beigongshangensis. Classification (GTDB taxonomy): domain Bacteria; phylum Bacteroidota; class Bacteroidia; order Cytophagales; family Hymenobacteraceae; genus Pontibacter; species Pontibacter beigongshangensis. Next base: position 2,736 of record NZ_VFSD01000030.1, read on the forward strand.
TAATCCTTAAATTTATCATGCCTTCCTTGAGAACTTTTTTGGTAAACTCTTACAAATCTAATAATTCCGTATAATATTAGCGTTACTCCTAATATTAATTTCATATTTTTAGGCAGGTTCAGATTATATTGTTTTGTATCTACGAACAAAAGAAAAGCGCCCGCCCCAATATATATGAGGGTCATTATCAGTGTGAAGTAAAATACTGCTTTCTTCAAGGCCGTGGGCTGTGGTCTTTCTTTTCTGGGTGGTAGCATAACTGTTTTTTATAATTTCCCTTAAACTAATCGTTGTTTGGTGGCAGCTAAAGTTTTCCTATATCTAATATAATGCTTTTCTTTTACATATTCTCGGGAGACCTTTAAAACTGATTTTTCTTTTACCGGCCTCTACCTTTCTTATTTCGATGCATTTTATAAGTACCTACTCTCAGGTGTATGGATTATGTTATATCGGCCGCGACGCAAGGTAACAGCATAGGTGTGAGTTTTTATCTGCCTGATGTCACCCGAGTGTCTTATTTCTCCAGGTGAGGCCATTTCTACTGCTGCTCAACACCCGACGGTTTGTCTATTCCCCAGTAGGACCCATTCTATAAAGCCTCGGCAAGACCTCCTGAGGGGCTTTTTGATTCTAATAATTTGATCGCTGGTTGCTTATTGTTGATTGTTAGAGAAAGTGACATAACAGCTATAACTTTTCGGATTTGTCTTACTTTTTATGCAAATGCAAAGCCCTGTGTCTTGTTCCTGATCCTTCTGTAAAACAGAGTTCCTGAGATAAAAGCTCGGGGCCTGTTTTACAGAACGAAACATTTGCATAAACAATGCCTTTCCAAAGGTTACTGTTGCTCCTGCCGCCCTTATCTTGGAAATGGTTCGGGTGTATGGACAACGTGCAGAGTTTCCTACTGAAAATAGCTTCATTCTAGCCCGGCTTGGGTTCTACGGCAGATTAGAAATTAAAGCATAGAAATTATGGATGGATTACTCCTTCTGCTCCCTCAATCCTGCTCATTTTAAAATCCTGGCAAACCCGATTCAGGCAAAAAAGCCTCTGGAGGTCCTGTTTCATTACAATAATTCCTTCCTGTGCCAGGTAGTAATATCAATAGGGTACAGGGCTTTTTGTTGTACACCCATTTGTGCTTCGTTACCTGTCTTTTTTATACCGCTGCAAACAAAAGAGCCTCCCTGGTTAAAAGGAGGCTCTTTTGTTTGCAGCGGTATAAAATTACTTAAGTGTGTACTTAATCGGAATGTTATACCTTACTGGTACTGCTCTACCATTTTGCTTTCCTGGAGTCCAGTTCGGCATGCTTTTTATAACCCGGATGGCTTCTTCGTCGCAACCGGCACCCAGGCCTCTCAGTACCTGAATATCACTGATCTCTCCGGTTTTGCTTACTACGAAAGAAACATACACTGTTCCTTCCACACCAGCCCGAATAGCTTGTTGAGGGTACTTTATGGCTTTGCTGATGTAACCAAACATGGCTGCTTCACCACCAGGGAACGAAGGCATCTGTTCTGCAAATGTATAGGGTTTTTCTTCCACTACTTCTGCTACAGCACCTGTACCGTTTATATCGCCGATTGGGGCCGCAGGCATGTTCTTAACACCTTCCTGCGTTTTAATACCGGCCGATATCTCCACTAGCTCTTTCGCTTCAGCCAGGTCCTCTTCATCGTCGCGTACCTCCTCATTTCTTTTTACAACAGGCGGCGTATATTTTACGGTTGCCTGTTGTGGCGGTGGCGGCGGCGGCGCATCTGGCGGCGGCGGCGGCGGTGGCGGTGGTGGCGGCGTGTTTTCTACTGGGGGTGGTTGGGCCAGTTCTACTTCTGTTACAACACGTTCAATTACCGGGGCAGGAGGTGCTTCTCCTTTAATTGCTTCTTTTACAAGCGGGATGCTTATAAAAGCAGCAAATAGCAGAATAGAAATAATTGCAGCCTGCGTAATATGTTTGTTGTAAAGTCTTCGAAGTAGGTAGGCACCATATGCCCGGTTTCGTCCTGCGAAGACGATATCATCGAGCGATGCTTTTGCTAACTTACTAACTTCCATTTTTTTTAGTTTTAATTAATTCTGATTCAGTACTAATTCTTTGTCTTGCTCGGTTATGTCTACCATGGCAAATCTTTTCGTGTCTGTGATCTTCATCTCATCCAAGATATCTACCATGTTTTTATAACGGGCACCATCCATAGGCTTAATCATTACCACCATTTTATCGTTTTGCCGGATACGTGGTGCCAGTAAAACCTTTCTGATTCCGTTTGCTGAATAATCAGAGGTCAACACCTCCGGATTATCATCAACTAAACCAAAGTAGTAATAGATCTTATCATCTTCACCCAGTATAATAGTAGTGGCATTATCCGCCTTCACAGGAGTTAGGTCCTCTATATTATCAGGTTTCACCGGCATCTGGATCTCCATGGTCTGCGGCTTACTAAAGGTAGTTGTAAGCATGAAGAACGTTAGCAGCAGGAAGGCAAGGTCCACCATCGGTGTCATGTCCAGGTGGACAGACATTTTCTTGGAGCGTTTCTTACCCTTCTTACCGGAGTCGGCTTTTTCTTGTACTTCTGCCATTTTATGTCTCCTTTTTTATAGTGATGTTGGTCTAGCTTCCATGTCCGTAATCAGGTTGAACCTGCTTACTTTTCTGTCCTCTAGCGTCTTAATGACCTTGTTGATGGTGCCGAAATTCGCGTCTATATCACCCTTTATGGCCACAATTACCTGGGGGTTTGTTAAACGTGTCTGCCACACCCATTCAGAAAGCTCATTGTTCAGAGAATCCATTGGAATTCCAGGCTGGTTCACTTTTTTACGATCATCGCTTCCCATCGACAGGAACCCGGGAAGCTGCCTTACCGGCACGCCGAAGCTCGAGGTGAGAGAGAAGGTCTTTTTCTGATCTTCGCTAAACGTAACCCCATACTTCTGGCCTATCTTGTCTAGAAGTTTCTCTCTTGTCTGCTGTCCGTCCACTCCATAAAAAATGCGGTTATCCTTATCTATAGTTATAGTGATAACATTGGATTCCGGTATTTTTATCTCTGATACGGAACTTGGAGTATCTACAATTACTGCGTCGTCCGGAGCAAATTGAGTGGTCAGCATAAAGAAAGTAACTAGCAAGAAAGCCAAGTCTACCATTGGCGTCATGTCCAATACAGGCTTGTTTCTTTTTACTTTTACTCTAGGCATTTCGCTGAATTAAAAATTAAATTGTTTGCTGTCTTGCAGTGGTTGTGTTCGTTGCAGGAGCGCCGGTGTCGTGCTGAGCTGCAAAAGTAGAAATGATGCTGAAGCCGGCCTCGTCGATGCTGTACGTCAGTTCATCAATTTTACTTGTAAAGTAGTTGTAAGCGATAATCGCGATAGCAGAGCCTGTTACACCAAGAGCCGTGTTAATCAAGGCCTCAGAGATACCGTTGGAGAGTGCGGTGGCATCTGGCGTACCTGAAGCTGCAAGAGCCGAGAACGCTTTAATCATACCAAGTACCGTACCAATCAGACCTGTAAGGGTAGAGATAGAGGCGATGGTAGAGATAATTACCAGGTTTTTCTCCAGCATCGGGAGCTCCAGTGAGGTTGATTCCTCAATCTCTTTTTGGATGGCGGCAATCTTCTCTGCTTTCAGCAACTCTGTGTCAGCCTGCATTTCCTTGTACTTCAGCAACCCTGACTTTACCACGTTGGCTACTGAGCCTTTCTGTGCATCGCAGGCGGCGATAGCACCGTTAACATCACGCTGGTTTAATTTTAAATTGATGAGACGTACGAAACCGGCCACGCTCTTTGTGCCTTTTGCCTTGCTGATGGTAAAGGTCCGCTCAATTGAGAAGATAAGTACCAGCAATACAAGCGCCATCAGGATAGGCACTACATAACCACCTTTATATACAATTCCCAGGTAGTTGCCGGGTAGCGGGTGGTTTTCGTTGTTGCCGCCTTCGAAGTTAGCTCCATTGCCTAAAACAAAAATATAAATCAGGAAGCACGCTAGAATTGCAACTGGCATCACGATAGTAGCAAATAAAGAGCCTCCTGTGCTACCTTTGGCTTCTACATTAGCATCTTTGCTCACTACTGCAGTCTTTTTTTCCATTTTCTTAATAAGTTTAAAGTTTAGCTGTTTGTGTTGTAATAAATTGTTTGTGTAATGACTAAATGTTTTAGAATGGGTTTTAGTTCTTTATTAGTTTGCAATATCTATTTTTTCTTTAAATAATGAATTAAATACGATCTTTTTTTTGCCTTTTTTATATAAGGGCCTAATAGAGAGCTGTTTGGCGATTATTTAACTAGCGTAAGTAAGCTTATATAATAAACCGTTACAAAGCTAATTAATTTAAAAAAAGGATGCAAAACGAAATTGCCGTCTTAGTTGCTTTATTATTCTCTAACAGGATTCAATTACAGCCCAAATTGCATAAATAAAAATGATAAATATCTTTTAAATGTAAGTTGTTTGCCCTTTATCAGCAAATATCTTTTCTCATTTTATATGGTTTCCGTGGCTGGAAAACGACCTGCTCAGTAAATGTCTCCGGCTCAGGTTATTATCCCTTGCCTCTTGTGCTTTGGCGAAAGTGTGGTTTAAATATAATAATTGATGTTGTAACTTGTATGCCGGTTCAGCGATTTTTTGCCTTGTTCCAGTAAAAGTCCATCTCCTTCAGCGTCATGTGCTGTAACTTTTTGCCGTCTTTCGTAGCCTCTGTCTCCAGGTACCGAAACCGATCTATGAATTTCAGGTTTGTTCTTTCCAGCGCCTCCTCCGGGTTTACATCTATAAAACGGGCAAAGTTTATGAGCGAGAACAGCAGGTCGCCAAACTCGCCTGCTGCTTTTTCCTGGTCTATGGCAACGCCGTCTTGCCTGTTAAACTCCGATTCGAACTCAGCCAGCTCTTCCTGCACCTTTTCCCAGACCTGCGTGCGCTCCTCCCAGTCGAAACCGGCTCCACGGGCTTTTTCCTGTATGCGCATGGCCTTTATAAGAGCCGGCAGCGAGCTTGGTACGCCACCCAGCACCGATTTGTTTCCTTCCTTGAGCTTTAGCTGCTCCCAGTTTCGCTTCACCTCTTCTTCGGTGGTGGCCTCTGTGCTGCTATAAATGTGCGGGTGCCGGAAAATGAGCTTCTCGCAGAGGGTGTTGAGCACTTCGGCAATATCGAACTGCTGCTGCTCGGAGGCAATCTTGGCATAAAACACCATGTGCAGCATGATGTCGCCCAGTTCTTTCTTTATTTCCGGCATGTCGTTACGGATAATGGCGTCAGAGAGTTCGTAGGTTTCTTCTATCGTCAGGTGCCGCAAGCTCTCCATGGTCTGCTTTCTGTCCCAAGGGCATTTTTCCCGCAGTTCCTCCATAATGTCGAGTAGCCGGTTAAAGGCCTCAAGCTGCCTTCCCCGTGGGCTTTCGCCAAATTGCGTGTTTTCCATAAATACAAATATATTAAAATTGAGAGCCAAGTTGTTGCTCTGTGGCAACGATTGTTGTGTTATGTTATTGTTAAGGCGCTCCGAAACCTCTGTTCCGGGCCACGGTAGTGCCACATACTTAGTACATTGCCGCGCCGCATAAGCAGCTTCCCAAAAAATAATGCCCGTCTGAATTATTTAAATAAAAATGCCCCTCCGGAGGCTCTGCTGCTGCTTCCCGGAGTGCCCGCCAGGCTTTTCTCAGGCTAGGCTGCGGTGGCTCCGTGCCTGTGCTGGGTAGCCGGCAGGCCCTGTGCCAGGCGCTAACTTGCAGCAAATATAAATCTGCTAGGCCCTCCGGTGTCATTAAAAGAATTCAACGATTTAGCTATTAAACAATTATTACTACTTTTGCCTCTGTGAAAATATAATAACAAGTGGCTTTAATAAAATCAATATCTGGAATTAGAGGTACTATTGGAGGTAAGGCCGGTGATGGGCTTACCCCGGTAGACGTTGTGAAGTTTGCCGCTGCCTATGGCACCTGGGTGCTTCAGACAACAAATAATAACACCATTGTTATAGGGCGCGATGCGCGCCTGTCTGGCGATATGGTGAATAAGCTGGTGTGCGCCACGCTGCAGGGGCTGGGAATTAACGTGATTGACCTTGGGCTATCTACCACGCCCACCGTGGAGCTGGCAGTGCCTGATAACAAGGCAGGAGGGGGCATTATTCTGACGGCCAGCCATAACCCCAAGCAGTGGAACGCCCTGAAGCTGCTCAACCAACACGGGGAGTTTATCTCTGATGCCGAAGGCAAGCTGGTGCTGGAGCTGGCCGAGCAGGAATCGTTTGAATTTGCGCAGGTAAATGAGCTGGGCACTTACAGGCAAGACGACGAAGCCCTCCAGAAACATATCGAGGCCATTCTTGAGTTGCCCCTGGTAGATGCCAGGGCAATTGCGGCCAAAGACTTCAGGGTGGCCATCGACTGTGTGAACTCCTCAGGAGGCATTGCGGTGCCGATGCTGCTCGAGGCGCTGGGCGTAACCAAAATAGAGAAGCTTTTTTGTGAGCCCGACGGCCATTTTGCCCATAACCCGGAGCCGCTTCCTGAGAACCTGCACGAAATCTCTAAACTGATAGAGAGAGGCAAGTTTGACCTGGGCATAGTAGTAGACCCCGATGTGGACCGCCTGGCGCTGGTGAGCGAAGACGGCAGCATGTTTGGCGAAGAGTACACGCTGGTGGCCGTGGCCGATTATGTGCTGAAAAATACTGTGGGCAACACGGTGTCTAACCTTTCCTCCACAAGAGCGCTACGCGATGTAACCGAGAAGGCCGGCGGCGACTATTATGCTGCGGCCGTGGGAGAGGTGAACGTAGTGAACATGATGAAGGCGCAGAATGCCATTATCGGCGGCGAAGGAAACGGCGGCATCATCTACCCGGAACTGCACTACGGCCGCGATGCGCTGGTAGGCATTGCCTTGTTCCTGACGCACCTGGCCAAGGCAGACATGAGCATGACGCGCCTCAGAAGCTCCTACCCAAGCTACTACATCTCCAAGAATAAAATAGAGCTTACCCCCGACGTGGATGTGGACAAAGTGCTCGTGCAGATGCAGCAGCGCTATGCCAAGCAGCCTGTTAACACCATAGATGGGGTAAAGATAGAATTCGGCAAGGAGTGGGTGCACCTGCGCAAGTCAAATACCGAGCCTATCATCCGGATCTATGCTGAGTCTGACACCAACTCCACGGCAGAGCACCTGGCCAACAAAATTATCGACGACATCAGAGAGATTATCTCTGAAAAAGCATGATGTGCTGTTGTAAAAAGTTATTATCACAACCCTGATGAAGTTGCGCCAGGAGCAGCGATGTAAAAGTCTGCCGCCCCTGGCGCAACTTTTTTGAGTAGTTTTGCGGTTCGATAAATAAGAACGATTAAAAAATACCTGCTATGCGTGTTTATTTAGATAATGCGGCCACTACCCCACTCGATAAAGAAGTGTTTGATGCCATGGCTCCCTATATGCTGGAGCACTATGGCAACCCATCGTCCATTCATGGGCATGGGCGGGAGGTGCGCTCTGCCATAGAGAAAGCCCGCAAAACCATAGCCAGCCTGCTGCATACCTCGCCGGCCGAAATCTTTTTCACTTCCGGCGGTACAGAAGCCGATAACACCGCCATCGTGTGTTCGGTGCGTACGCTTGGCATTAAACACGCCGTCACCTCCCGGCTGGAGCACCACGCCGTACTTCATACTCTGCAGATGCTCGAGAAGCAGGGCGAACTGAGCCTGAGCTACCTGCGCCACAATGCACAGGGGGTGCTGGACCTGGAGCACCTGGAGGAACTGCTGACCACCAATCCGCAAACGCTGGTGTCGGTGATGCATGCCAACAATGAGATCGGTAACCTGAACGACATAGCGGCCATCGGGGCGATCTGCAAAGAGCACCACGCTGTTTTCCATGCCGACACGGTGCAGACCATGGGCCACTACCGGCACGACCTCCAGAAGCTGAACGCTAATTTTATAGTAGGTTCAGCCCATAAATTTCATGGACCCAAAGGTGTCGGATTCCTTTATGTTGATGCGGGCATAAAAGTGCAGCCCCTGATCCATGGCGGCTCGCAGGAGCGCAACATGCGGGGCGGAACCGAAAACGTGTATGGCATTATCGGGTTGGCAAAGGCGCTGGAGATAGCCTACCGCGACATGGACCAGCACCAGCAGCACATACAAAGCCTGAAGGACCGCCTGATACATAAGCTGCAGCAGCAGGTAGAGGGGCTGACCTTTAACGGACTATCGGCAGAGGCAGGCAAAAGTCTGTACACGGTATTAAGTGTGAGCCTGCCACCATCCGACATTACCGAGATGCTGCTCTTCAGCCTCGACATCAACAAGATTTCGGCATCGGGCGGCAGCGCCTGCAGCAGTGGGGCAAACGCCGGCTCGCATGTGCTGGAGGCGCTGGGCATAGATCCTGGCCGCGGTAACATCCGCTTCTCCTTCAGCAAGTACAATACCGCCGAAGAGGTAGACTATGTGGCCGAAAAGGTGGCGCAGTTGTATAGAAAAGTGCCGGCTTAAAATCGGTTCCCGAACAATATCCTTTGCAAATGGCTTCTTCAGAAATGAAGGAGCTTTTTTGTTTATTAACAAGCTTTAACTAGTAGCTGGCGTATAAATAAAGATATGAAAAGTTTAGGTGTATTTTGTGGGGCTAATATAGGTGCAAACAAAGCATACGCGTTAGCTGCAGACAAACTCGGGCGGCTCATGGTTGCCCAGGGTATTTCATTGGTATTTGGCGGTGGCAAAGTTGGCCTGATGGGAGCCATTGCCGAAAGTGTGTTGGCCGGAGGAGGAAAAGCCATAGGTGTGATACCGCAGAGTCTGGTAGATCGGGAGGAGGCACACATGGGGCTTACCGAACTGCATGTGGTGCAGACCATGCACGAGCGCAAAGCCCTGATGGCCGCCCATGCCGATGCCTTTGTAGCTATGCCGGGCGGCTTCGGCACCTTCGATGAGATATGCGAGATCATCACCTGGAACCAACTGGATATTATCCGCAAGCCGGTAGCCTTTTATAATGTAGCGGGCTATTACGATAGATTTTTTGAGATGATAGACTATTGTGTGGCAGAAGGCTTTATCAAACCCATCCATCGGGAGGCCATTATTGTAGAAGCCGACCCTGAGGTGCTGTTGCAAAAGCTGACCGGTGCTGCCAATGCCACCTCTGATGATCTGGTAGATTTTGAAAGGATATAGATTGTTAGCAATTCTATATGCTATAGCACAGTAGGGGCTGCTTTGTGAGGAGAGCGAGATGTATATGAAGCAGTATCAGGAGAAAAAGAGCTTTGGAAGGCCTTTTTTATTCAAATAATTCAAAAATCCGGAGGCTTTCTTCATCGCCGGCTCGCGGCACAATATTTATCTGATTGTATTCTGACGTAAAAGAAAGCGCCGGTACCATTGGTTAGCACCGGCGCTTCCTTTTTTAGGAACAGAAACGGCAGAAGCAGGACTCCGCAGCCGCTCTAGTTTTTCAGCACCATCTCTTTCACGGCCTCTACCCAGAGCGGGTGCGAGTTCAGGCTTTCCACCAACTGCCATTTCTCGCCGCCTGCCTCCAAAAACATCTCCCGAAACTCTTCGCCCACCTCAATGGTGGTTTCCAGGCAATCGGCTACGAAGGCAGGGCTATAGGCCAGCACTTTTTTGATGCCTTTGGCCGGAAGGTCTTTCAGAATAAAATCGGTGTAGGGCGTAAGCCAGGGATCTTTGCCGAGCCGCGACTGGAAAGCCACCGAATACTGGTCTTCGCGCAGGCCAAGCTCTGCCGCCAGCAGCCTGGAGGTAACAAAGCAGGAGGCGCGGTAGCAGTATTTGTTCCGTTTGTGGTACGTGTTGCAGCAGGAGCCGAGCTTGCAGTAACCTTTGTCGCTGCCCTTGAGTATGTGGCGCTCCGGCACACCATGGTAGCTGAACACCACGTGGTCGTAGTCGTCCTGGGCCATGTGCTGCTTGCCAAGCGTTGCGAATGCGTTGATAAATCCTTCGTCGTCGCAGAAAGAGGATATAAAGCTGATGTTCGGAATCACCCACCAGTCTTTCACGATCTCCATCACCTTGTCCTGCACCGAACCGGTAGAGGCCGAGGCGTATTGCGGGAACAGCGGCAGCACAATGATCCGGTCTACGCTCTGCTCGCGCAGTTCCTCCAGCGCACTTTGTATGCTCGGGCTCTGGTAGCGCATGCCAAATGCCACGTGATAGTCGCTGCCGAGCGCTTCCTGCAGTTTCTGCTGCAGGTCGTGGCCATGGAAGAGCAGCGGCGAACCGCGTTCAGTCCACAGCTCCTTGTATACTTTAGCCGATTTAGGCGCCCGAAACGGCGCAATGATGCCATTGATCAAAGCATAGCGCTGCACTACGGGCATATCAATAACACGCTTGTCCATCAGGAACTCGCGCAGGTACTTTCTTACATCAGGCGTGTTGGGCGTGTCTGGCGTACCCAGGTTTACCAGCAATACGCCAATTTTGCCTGTCGATTTCTTACTCATAAGACCTTGAACTGATTTCCGGGTACAAAGATACGAACAAGAACCCGTTAGTTTTGTTTAGAATTAATTTTGAAGAAGAGAAGTTCTGAATTTTGATTGAGTGAATGAGAGCGATTGGGAGAATGATTAGTAAGGCAAGGATTCGTATGGACATAGCAGCAGGTGCCAGGGGCTCTGGAGGGCCTTTTTCATTAGAATAATTGGTTTACTCCGAATAACAGGGCACTGTAGACAAACAACCAGGTTTCGGCCTCAGAGACGACCGCAAAATTTTTCTAATAAAAACTGCCCTCCAGAGCCTATTGCCCCAGCTGCTGCCGATGCTATGTAGACACATACACTTCTTCCTAAAGTAAAATGCTTTCACTCACAATTCATAATTAATTCACGCACAAGGATTCTACGTAAAAAAGAAGTACTTTTGCAACCTCAAATTTAAGCGCATGTCTGAAACTCCTCATAAAGCCGGTTTTGTAAGTATCGTGGGTAAGCCGAACGTTGGCAAGTCTACGCTGATGAATGCTCTGGTAGGCGAAAAGCTCTCCATCATCACCTCCAAGGCCCAGACTACACGGCACCGCATTATGGGGATTCTGAACGGCGACGATTTCCAGTTGGTGTATTCCGATACGCCCGGCATCATTAAGCCGCAGTACGCGTTGCACGAGTCGATGATGAGTTTTGTGCGCACCTCCCTCGAAGATGCCGACGTGATCCTGTTCATGACCGACATTTATGAGAAGCACGACGAGGACGATGTGATTGCGCGGCTGAAGCATGCGCAGGTGCCTATTCTGCTGCTCATCAACAAAATAGACCAGGCCACCGAAGAGGAACTGACCGAGAAGGTGGCCTACTGGCAGGAGAGGATGCAGCCCACCGAAATACTGCCCATCTCGGCGCTGCACAACTTCGGCCTCGACCACCTGTTCCAGCGGCTGCTGCATTATGTGCCCGAGCATCCGGCTTATTTCCCCAAAGATGAACTCACCGACAAGCCGGAGCGTTTCTTTGTGTCGGAGATGATCCGGGAGAAGATTTTCCTGAACTACAAAAAAGAAATTCCCTACAGCTCCGAAGTGGTGATAGAGGAATTTAAGGAAGAGGAAACCATTATCCGCATCCGGGCCGAGATCAGCGTGGAGCGCAAGAGCCAGAAAGGCATTCTGATCGGCCACAAAGGCGAGGCGCTCAAAAAAGTGGGCACACAGGCCCGCAAAGACATGGAAGAGTTTTTCCAGAAAAAGATATTTCTTGATTTGTATGTGCGCGTGAACGAAAACTGGCGAACAGACCAGAAGCTGCTACGGCGCTTCGGCTATAGCGGCGAGTAGAAAATCAGCACAGATAAAGCTTCGGTGCAGGGTGCACCGGGGGCACTTTAACTATTTTATTTTTATTCGATGTCATCTAACATCATTGCCATTGTAGGCCGCCCTAACGTGGGCAAGTCTACGCTTTTTAACCGACTCATTGGCCACCGAAAGGCCATCATGGACAACGTGAGCGGCGTAACCCGCGACCGCAGCTACGGACACGGCGACTGGGTGGGCAAATACTTTACTGTAATAGACACCGGTGGCTACGTGCACGGCACCGACGATATTTTTGAGGAGGAAATAAACAAGCAGGTGGAGCTGGCCATAAAAGAAGCCGATGTGATCCTGTTTATGGTAGACGTGGATGCCGGCCTCACCGGCCTGGACGAGGAATTCGCCAACTACCTGCGCCGCACCGACAAGCCAATCTACATTGTGGCCAACAAAGCCGACAGCAATGCGCGGGCGCACCAGATGGGTGAGTTCTATGCGCTGGGCATCGGACTGGAGATTTTCCCGGTATCTTCGCAGAACGGCTCCGGCACCGGCGAGCTGCTCGACGCCGTTATCACACATTTCAAAGACGAAGGCGTGGAGGATCCGAATGCCGGCATTCCGAAGTTTGCGGTGCTTGGCCGGCCAAACGTGGGCAAGTCGTCGTTTGTGAACCTGCTGCTGGGCGTGGAGCGCAACATCGTTACCGATATTGCCGGCACCACCCGCGATGCCATCGACTCGCGCTACAACGCCTTCGGCAAAGAGTTTATTATTGTAGACACGGCCGGTGTGCGCCGCAAAAGCAAGGTGAGCGAAGACATAGAATTCTACTCGGTCATGCGCTCAATGCGTGCCCTCGAAGATTCTGACGTTTGTATTATTATGCTGGATGCCACGCGTGGCATAGAGGCGCAGGACGTGAACCTGATCACGCTGGCCGAAAAGAACCGCAAAGGCATTGTGATACTGGTGAACAAGTGGGACCTGGTAGAAAAAGAAACAAACTCTACCAAAGAGTTTGAAGAGGAGATACTGGACAAAATTGCACCTATCAAATACGTGCCGGTTATCTTTACGTCGGTAGTTACCAAGCAGCGCGTGCACAAAGCCATCGAAACGGCCATGCAGGTGTATGAGAACAAGACACAGAAAATCTCGACCTCTAAGCTAAACGACAAAATACTGCCGGAAATTGAGCGCTATCCGCCACCGGCTACCAAAGGTAAGTTCGTGAAAATTAAATATATTACGCAGCTGCCTACGCACAACCCCACATTTGCCTTTTTCTGCAACCTGCCGCAGTACATCAAAGACCCCTACAAGCGTTACCTCGAAAACAGCGTCCGGAAGCACTTCGGATTCGATGGTGTGCCGATTAACCTAGTATTCCGGAAAAAATAGAGGCCGTTATTTATTACTATATTCAGATATGGTGTTATATTTGAACCTTTATTCAACCTAATCATCATATCATCATGAAAAAAGTATTCGGTTTATTATTTGTTGCTGGCCTTTTCGTATTTGCTTCTTGCGAGTCTGGAACTACTACTGAAGAGACAACAACTACTGACGAGATCATTGTAGAAGAAGATGACGCCACCATGATGGACGTTGACACTGTAACTACTGAAGTAGATACTACTTCTTTGTAGGCTGAAGAAACATAAGCCATGGCCCCGGCCTGGTTTAGCAAAAAGGCGCCCTCTGGGCGCCTTTTTGCTTTATAGCGCTAACTTAATATGCAGGAGTGCGTAAGTTGTGCTGATCCTGCTGCAGCGGCAGGAATGATTTTCGATACATAAAAATCAAAACGTAACAACATGAAAAAGACAGTATACATGATGCTGGCAGCAGGCTTTTTTACCCTGGCTTCCTGCGAGACCACCAGAGAAGAAAAAGCAGAAGACCGGGTAGAAGACGCTGCTGATGATGTGGAAGACGAAGCAGAAGACGTGGCAGATGACCTGGAAGACGCAGCCGAACGCAAAAACTAACTAAAGCATGAAAGAGGGGCCCCATAGCCCCTCTTTCATGCTTTAGCTGCCCAGCCTTTTCTGCATCATGCCATTTATCAGGCCGAACAGATGCTTGGGTGTAAAGGTGCGCCAGGGCACTTCTTCCAAAATTCCGCCGGAGTTTATATAGTAGTCGATGCTGTAGTTGCGCATCTCCGCCAGCACAAAGTCCCGGAAGCAGACGGCCGCAATCCAGCCATCTTCCACATCCTCGAACCACTCCTCATAGTAGGCATCGTCCGATCCGTGAAAATTAAACACGTTCTCGCCTATGAGGATAAAGTGCCTGATGCCTTCCTGCACCATCGGGTCGATGATGTTGCGCTTCAGCTTCATGATGTCGTTGTTGAGCGTGTCGTTCCACTCTCCCATAAACTCTATCACTGCGTAGCCGAGGTCATAGTCGGCGTATAGAATTTTTATGAAAAGTGTTTCGGAGTCGATGTCGTCCCATTGCGGGTGTATGTAGTAGCCATAAATGGTATGCGTAAAGTCGGTAAGGCTGTTTTCTGCGCCGTATAGAGGCGATCGCGGGTCTTCGTTGGCAGCGTATAGCTCCAGCCAGTTATAAAAAGGCTCAATGGTATGCATAAAAAGTTGTCTTAAGAAAATTGCTTCAACAAAGGCAGCTATTTTTTTTATTTACTGCAACAGGGCCTGCAAAGTTGAAGTAATTTGCTTCAGGAACAATAACTACTCCCAAACCAACAGGGGGGGCAGACCAGTACAATGCCCTGAGCCGGATAAACTTTTTTGGCGGGCTTAGGCACGTGTTGGTTTTATGGAGGCTATAATTGTGCTATATTGTAGAGGCCCTTTTAGGCGTTCTGTCTTTAGCAGGACGGGATTTTTTACAACCGATTATTTTATGCGACATGTTTTTTGCAAGGGGCTGTTTAAGTGGCCGCTCCTGCTGCTTCTCTGTTTCAGTTATACGTATGCCCTTGCTTCTCCCGACTATATAGCGGTCTATCACCCGGCCATAAACCAGGCCGAGCTGTCGCTGGCGCAAAAAGATTACGAAGGCGCCCTCAGCTTTTATCAGGAGGCTTTTGCAGCTGTGCCCGCTCCCTTTGCCAAAGATTATTTTAACGCAGCCGTGTGCGCCACCCATACCGGCGAAGAAAAGCTGATTTATAAGTACCTGGAGAAACTGGCGCTAAAGGGCGCAGACCTGGAGTACCTGAAGCGGCAAAAGGGTTTCAAGCCATTGCAGGAATCGAAAAAGTGGCGAAAGTTTGAACGGAAATACCCGAAGCACCAGAAAAAATACAGGGAGCGGGTAAACCTGGACCTGCGCGCCGACCTCGACGAGCTGTATGCCCGTGACCAGTACTTCAGGCAGGCCAAAGGCGGCTTGCGCGTGCATGCCGATACTTTGCGCAAGATAGAAGCAGCCAACGTAACCATCCTGCTCAATGCTATTGCGCAATACGGTTACCCTGGCGAGGACCTGATAGGAGTGGGCGACACCATAGAGTGGCTGCCCCGGTTTGCCATTGTAATAGAGCGGCAGACACGGTACATGAGGGGGTACGATTTTACCGAAATTTTACAGGAGGCGGTGCGGCAGGGGCGGCTTGCCCCACATGCCGCCGCCTACCTGATGGAGAAGCAGGGCTTTAGCGAATACAAAACCCGGGCCCTTGTAAAAGTAACCTGCGGGAAACCCAAGGAGTGCGAAGACGATAAAAAGCTCCCGGACCTGAGCAAGTTCATGAAAGAGGACCTGAGTGAGGCGCAGGAGCAAAAAATAAACGAGCAGCGGCTCTCGCTGGGCCTTGAGCGCCTCTCTGAGTACCGGGATAAAGTACTCTTTAGTTTAAGGCAGCAAGAGTTTAAGCTGAACTATCCGGGTGCCATCGCCTATTACATTGCTCCCAGCAAAGAAGCCGCCATTGTGCTGACGGAGCGGCTGGTAACAGTAGAAGACGATTAAGAGTTAAGAGTTTTTGGAGGAGTAATTATTCTAATGAAATGGGCCCTCCGGAGCTTTTGCTGCCGGTGGTTAAAACGACATAAGGCGCAGGACACTGGACTTTTACTTTTTGGCTCTTCGCCAGGCATAGCCCTTGCTGGGCGTAGTTTCCGACTTCGCCCAACATCTGGTTTTTTTTACTAATAACACTGGCCATTCATCTTCAAATCTTCAAGTCTCCAAATTCCCGAATCTCCAGATTTTCAAATTGAACAATCAGCACATGAATCCATTAGCACATTAATTCGCTCTCCGGAGCATGCTCACCTGCTGATGCTTCTCCACTCAATCATTCATTCAAAATTCTTTACGATACGCTTCTATGGCGGCACGTACGTTGCCGTGCTTTTGGAGCAGGGCAGCTGCCTCCGGCTCCTGAATCTGTAGTTCTTCCATGAGCATGCGGGTGCCGCGGTCCACGAGCTTGAGGTTCGAGAGCTGCATGTCTACCATCTTGTTTCCTTTCACGCGGCCCAGGCGAATCATGGTGGCGGTGGTGAGCATGTTGAGTGCCAGCTTTTGCGCAGTGCCGGCCTTCATGCGGGTGCTGCCGGTCACGAACTCCGGCCCGGTAATGACCTCTACTGGGAACTCGGCTGCCTGTGCCACAGCACTGCCTGCGTTACACACAATGCAGCCGGTGCTGATGCCGGCGCTGCGGCAGGCTTGCAGGCCTCCGATAACGTAAGGAGTGCGGCCAGATGCGGCAATGCCAACTACTATGTCTTTATCGGTGATCTGGTGCGCCTGCAGGTCCTTCCAGGCTTGCTGCTCATCGTCTTCGGCAAACTCCACTGCTTTCCGGATGGCACCGTCGCCACCTGCTATCAGCCCGATGACCATGCCATGCGGAACACCATACGTAGGCGGACACTCCGAGGCATCCACAATGCCGAGCCTGCCGCTGGTGCCGGCGCCAATGTAAAAAAGGCGGCCTCCCTGGCTGAGCTTCTGCACCGTAACCTCCACCAACTGCTCCAACTGCGGAATAGCTTTCTCCACGGCCAGCGGAACGGTTTTGTCTTCCTGGTTAATAGCCACCAGCAGTTCCTGAACCGATTTCTGCTCCAGGTTATTGTAATGCGACGCCGATTCTGTAGTAGACACTTTAGGAGTTAGAAAGTTAGCAAGTTAAAAGATTGGAAAGGGGTAGGGTATGGGGGAGCAGAAGGAAAATGAGTGAAGGAGGGAGATCAGAGAAGTTGACTTATGCTTCTGAAATAATCTCACTCATCCACTCATTCCAAACTATTGCTGCCCCTTCTCCAACAGCTCCTGGTGGTAACGGACCATGCCTTCGCTGGGGCTCTGGAGAATGATGCCGATGTGAGCCCCGAATTTATTGGCCACCTGGTGTAGGGTGTCAGAGAAATAATAGGCAATGGAGCCCACAAAGTTAATAGGGAGTTCGTCAAAGCCTTTGTACTTGCACACGTGGCGCTCAAAAAACTCGTTGAAGTTTTCGTAGATCATGGCATGGATCACCGGGTGCTTCCGCTTTTCGCCTATAAACTTGGCGAAAGTAGCCAGGTAGGTGCTAGGCATGTCGGTGTAGTAAACGGAATCCAGGATACCGTCTTTGGTCAGGTTATAGGTCTTTTTAAGCGATTCTGCCAGGTCGTCGGGGAGTTCGCGGTACAGGTAGGCCCGGATCAGCAGCTTGCCCAGGTAAGCCCCGCTGCCCTCGTCTCCCATCAGGAAGCCCAGCGATGGCACATTGTCGATGATTTTTTTGCCGTCGTAGAGGCAGGAGTTGGAGCCGGTGCCCAGTATGCAGGCAATGCCAGGCTGGTGCCCGCAAAGAGATCTGGCGGCTCCCAGCAGGTCGTGGTCTACATGTATATCGGTGGTGGCGAAAGCGCGGCGAAGCGCATCCTCTACCCGTTTGTTCCGCTCCGGCGAACTGCATCCGGCGCCGTAGTAATAAACAGAAACAGGGTCCTTTTGCTGCAACTTCGGAAGAAGTTCCTGCTCCAGTATGGCATATACCTCATCGGAGTCGAGGTACTGCGGGTTAATGCCTGCTGTAAATACCTGCTGATGGGAACCGGCGGCATCCATTAAGCGCCAGTCTGTTTTTGTTGAACCGCTATCTGCTAGTAAGATCATGGTGTTATCGGTAATTAAGTGTGCAAGCAAAAAAGCTGCTGCCTTTCTGCGGTTTATCTGTTTAGTATCCGGAATTCTTTACAGTGCCAATAACTGTAAACTTATCAAAAACAAATTCGGTGTGGGGGGCGTCTTTCAGCTCCTCTGTCAGGTCCTGCCCGGCCCAATGCTCATAGTGGTTGCCCGTGTGCCACAACCGCGATTTTTTAACATCATAGATCAGGCCTTTGTAGGCAACCCACACCTCATCCCGATCCTGCCCATTTCGGGAGGCGAGCTGTTGCAGCGTGTATTCAGGCAGTGCCTTAGGATGATTCGCCTCGGTATTAGTGTCAGGCATTAAGTTTAAGTATAAACAAGTTAAAGGGATATTCAAACATAGTTCTAAAAAAATGTCCGCTACAATTGTGTAAAGACGCAGGGCCCTTAACTAGGTAAGAGTTTTAAGTTGAACGTTCCTCAACACTTGCTATGGTCATCATTTTCGATTTTTGCACTTCATCTTCAAACTCCCAAATCTCCCCATCCCCAAATCTTCAGATTAAAAAATTAGCACATCAGCACATCAATCTATTAGCACATTAAATAATCAGCCGATCCGGGCCTGTGTTACTACCCAGCGGTTGGGCACTTCTCCTTTGATGGCCTGCAGGTAGTCTTCGTAACTGCAGGGCACAATGCGGGAGCCTTTTTCTGCCGAGAGCGCCTCTACTTCGAGCCACCATTTCTCCCCGTTCTTGCTTTTGTAGAAGATCATCTTGTCGGGGTTGTCATGAAAGCCAACGGCGTATTTGGTGAACTTGTTGCTGGTAAACTGCAGTTCGTTCTTGCGGTGGTAGTAACCTTCTATAAAGTACCAGATCATGGTGGCCAGTGTCATGGCCGTAAGCTCCCGCTCATCCAGCTCCGGCTGATACTCATAAAAGCCGATGGAAGTAAGGCTGTCGTTCAGGCCGGCGTACCAGCATATCTGGCAGGCCTCCTCGCCGGTTAAGCCAAACGGGTTGGCCGGTTCGTAGCCCGGCGCATCCTGGTGCCGGACGGCCGAAACATCGAACGTAAGCAGATCGGCGCCCCTTACGATCGGCTCCATCTCCTGGAGGCTTTTATGCACCTCGCCAACACGATATGCCTCAAAATGGAGCTTTTCCAGGGTGGCCATCACCTCCGGCTCCACCAGGTACGATTGGTAACCCACCTGTCCGAAACTGAAGAGGAAGTTGGGCTCGTGCATGAGAATCTGGCGGAGCTGTTTTCTGTTTTCCGGTTCATCTGGTTCCTCCAGCATGTCTATGCGGCTATCTACGGTTACCATGTTTACAGCACGCTCCAGGTGCTCGTAGCCCAGGTACTGGCCGTACTCCAGGTCGTGGGAGCCGCCGATAATAATCGGAATGGTGTTGTGCGAAACCAGCAGCTCCACAATTTCCTTCAGGCGCAGGTACGTATCGTCGAGGGTGATGCCGGGGCGCAGATTGCCCAGGTCCACTATTTTGCAGCGACCGGCTCCTTTGGTGAGGCTATACAGTTTTTTGCGAACAGCGCGGGCCGGAGGGTCGGTCGTTTGGGCGGCCGGGTCTGTTTTGTCGCGGCCACGGGTTTCGTGCACGCCAAGGATGGCGATGTCGGCAGCGCGCCAGTCGGGGAAGCCGCTCACAAACCGGCTGATGTAGGCGCCCAGCGTGCGCGGCTTGCTGAACATGGCGAACAAATCCTCGTTCAGAGGCTCAAAGAAAATGGAAAGATTCATACAATTGTATCCGAAAGCCTCAAAATTAGTAAAAGTATATAACTCCGGCTCTATCCGGTTGATTCGAATCATCTACCGAAGGCTAAATTTTATGGAGATAAGCCATAAGCCGGAAAAAAACTGCTTACTTCGTGTGGCATATATTAATAATTTTAACTAACATGCGTAAGTAGCAAGCTATTGTTTAAGACCAGAATTCTTACCATATGATAACCACGCAAACGCCCACAAACCAGAAAGCTATGACGGTTACCCGCACGTTTGACCTCTTAAGCCATCAGCTCCGAAAATACCCACAGCCCGACTGCCTGGCTGCAAAAGTGGACAATAATTGGCAAAAATACAGCACGCAGGATGTGCAGGATAAAATAAACCAGGTTAGCCTGGGGCTCCGCAAATTAGGCATCGGCAAAGACGACAAAGTTGCCATTATCTCTTTTAACAGGCCGGAGTGGGTGCTGGTAGACTTTGGTATTCAACAGCTGGGCGCTATCAGTGTGCCCATGTACCCGACCATCACGATAGAGGATTACCGGTTTATTTTTAACGATGCGGGCGTCAGCATTGTGTTTGTGGCCGATAGCTCGCTGTATAACAAAGTGTCGGCGGCAACAGAGGGCATGAGCAGCATTCAGGGCATCTACACCTTCGACGAGGTGTCGGGAGCCAACCACTGGAGCGAAGTGACCAGGTTGGGTGAGCAGGAAGACCCCGAGGAACTGGAGCCGCTTAAAGCAGCCGTTGCACCAGACGATATCCTGACCATTATCTACACCTCAGGCACGACAGGCAACCCCAAGGGCGTTATGCTGACGCACAACAACCTGGTGAGCAATGTGATGGGAGTGGTGCCATTCTTACCTGTAGACCACAGGCACCGTGCGCTGAGTTTTCTGCCGCTCAGCCACGTGTTTGAGCGCATGCTGCTCTACCTGTATGTAAATGCCGGCGTTTCTATCTACTATGCCGAAAGCATCGAGAAGGTGGGCGATAACCTGAAAGAAGTGAAGCCGCATGTGTTCTCTACCGTGCCGCGCCTGCTCGAGAAGGTGTACGACAAGATCGTGGCCAAAGGAATGGAACTGAGCGGCATTAAGCGCAGGCTCTTTTTCTGGGCACTGGAGCTGGGGCTTAAATACGACACCCAGAAAGACCAGGGCTGGTGGTACAACAAGCAGCTGGAGCTGGCCAACAAACTTATTTTCAGCAAGTGGCGCGAAGCCCTGGGTGGTAATATCATTGCCGTAGTATCGGGTGGTGCTGCCCTGCAGGAGCGGCTGGCACGGGTGTTCTGGTCGGCGCAGATCCGGGTAATGGAAGGCTATGGGCTAACAGAAACATCACCTGTGATAACCGTGAACCGCTGGGAGCCCGAAAATAACATGATAGGCACGGTGGGGCCCGCCATAAATGGGGTTGAGGTGATGATAGATCCGACAGATGGCGAGATCCTGACGCGCGGCCCGCACATCATGAAGGGCTACTACAAACAGCCTGAGCTTACCAATGAGGTGATAGACCAGAATGGCTGGCTGCACACCGGCGACATTGGCGAGATGATAGACGGCAAGTACCTGAAAATAACAGACCGCAAAAAAGAGATGCTCAAAACCTCGGGCGGCAAGTATATAGCTCCGCAAATGATCGAGAACAAGCTGAAAGAGTCGGTCGTGATTGAGCAGGCCATGGTGGTGGGCGACGGGCAGAAATATGCCGCCGCGCTCATCGTGCCCTCTTTCTTAGGCCTTCAGGATTACTGCCAGTTTAAGGACATTCCCTACACTTCCGACGAAGAGATGATCACAAAACCGGAAATACTCGACAAGTTCCAGCGTGAAATCGATAAGGCAAATGAGCAGCTGGCCCAGTTCGAGACCATTAAAAGATTTAAGCTGCTCTCTATGCCCTGGACGATAGAGAGTGGTGAGCTTACCCCCAAGTTGAGTGTGAAGCGGCGCGTTATCACCACCAATTACGCCGACCAGATCAACAGCCTGTATGAGGGAAGCCGGTAGGGCAGCTACCAGGCTGTGATCAAATTATTTGAATGGATTTGGCCCTCCGGAGGCGAAAACAGACATAGCACTTTTCGAAAGTTAAGGGTTAAATTATGTTTTCCGGTTCATCCTCAAATTCCACAGTCAACCATTTTTTAACAACCAGCAATTATTTGAATGAAAACGGCCTTCCGGAGGCATGTGGATCACAAAAAGCAGGAGCCTCGCCCATACAGCGGGGCTCCTGCTTTTGTAAGCTTCTTTACTTTTTTGCAGAAAGCAAATTTCTGCCACGCTGCCCCGTGTGCCCGCCACCAAGCTGGCGGCGGAGAATATTTCGCTAAAAATAGTATGCAAGCATAACATTTATTTTTATATTTGGTATAACCACAGTAAGACTATGAAGCCAGAAGAAACCGTAGATTATAATGTGAAAGTGTGCTGGCATGCCATCTCACGTATGTATAACACGGAGGCAGGTAAAAATGGCATCACCACGTCCATCGGGTTTGTGCTGTTGAACATAAACCAGGAAACCGGCACGCCAGCCACTAAAATTGCGCCGCTTCTGGGCCTGGAAGCCCGGAGCCTTACCCGCATCCTGAAAAGTATGGAAGAAGACGGACTTATTTACAAAGTCTCGGATGACAAGGACAAGCGGCTGGTGCGTATTTTTTTAACGGAGAAGGGGCTGGAGAAAAAAGAGGTGTCGCGGCGTACGGTAAAGCACTTTAACCACAAAGTGCGGGAAGAGATTCCGGAGGATGAATTGCAGGCTTTTTTTCAGGTGTGCAGCAAGCTCATCCATATGGTAGAAAACAAGGATATTTTCTGAGAACCTGTTCTGCTGTTTTAGAGGGTTGCCAGCCTCAACACAGAAGGCTGCTGTCAGCACATTTTAGTTACCAATAAATCAGAAAGTCTTGTGCCTTGTGCCGTGATACTTATGACTTTTAATTAGGATATCATTCAAATTTCTATGAAAAGAATCATTAAAAAAGTAGCCGTGCTTGGTTCCGGCGTAATGGGCTCGCGCATTGCCTGCCACTTTGCCAACATAGGGGTGCAGGTGCTGCTGCTGGATATTGTGCCAAAGGAGCTGACACCCGAAGAGCAGGCCAAAAAACTTACTACCGATAGTACGCAATTCCGGAACCGGATTGTGAACAGTTCGCTCCAGGCCGCCATTGCGTCGAACCCGTCGCCGCTATACCGCAAGTTCGATGCGAGACTTATCCAGACCGGCAACTTCGAAGACGATATGAAGGAAATATCCACGGCCGACTGGACCATTGAGGTGGTGGTGGAGAACCTGAAAATTAAGAAGCAGGTGTACGAGCAGGTGGAGCAGTACCGCAAACCCGGCACGCTTATCTCCTCCAACACCTCTGGCATTCCTATTCACCTGATGCTCGATGGCCGCTCCGACGACTTTCGGAAACATTTCTGCGGTACCCACTTTTTTAACCCGCCGCGCTACCTCAAGCTGCTAGAGATTATCCCGACTCCGGAGACAGACCAGGAGGTGGTCGATTTCCTCATGCACTACGGCGACCTGTACCTGGGCAAAACTACGGTACTGGCCAAAGACACACCGGCCTTTATCGCCAACCGGATAGGCATTTATGCCATTATGCAGGGCCTGCAGGTCATGAACAAACTGGGCCTGAATGTAGACGAAGTAGACCGGATTTCCGGTCCGATCATTGGTCGTCCTAAGTCCGCTACCTTTAGAACCCTGGATGTGGTTGGTTTGGATACCCTGGCGAACGTAGCAAATGGCCTATACCAGACAGGTGAGAAAGACGAATCCAGAGAGCTGTTTAAGCTGCCGGATTACCTGCAGAAGATGGTGGAGAACAAATGGCTGGGCGATAAAACCGGGCAGGGATTCTATAAGAAGACAAAAGACGCCACCGGCAAAACAGAGATCCTAACCCTCGACCTGCAAACGCTGGCGTATGGTCCGAAGCAGAAAGCCAGATTCCAGAGCCTGGAAGTGCTTAAGCCAATAGAGGACCTGAAGAAGCGTATAAAAGCATTTTCCGGGCAGACAGATAAGGCAGCTCAGTTCTTCAATGAGTCTCTGTACGGCTTGTTCCAGTACGTGAGCAACCGCATTCCGGAAATCTCTGACGAACTATACAGAATAGATGATGCGATGCGTGCCGGCTTTGGCTGGGAATTGGGCCCGTTCGAGTATTGGGATGCCATTGGCGCCCGCGAAGGCGTGCAGCGCATGACAGAGGCAGGTTACGCACCGGCCGCCTGGGTAGAGGACATGCTGCAGCACGGCAAAGAATCTTTCTACTTGGTAGAAAATGGCCAGCGCCGCTACTACGATATTCAGACGCACGAATACAAAGCCATACCAGGAGCCGAGAACTTTATCATCCTGAACAACCTGCGCAGCAACAAACTAGTCTGGAAAAACAGCGGTGCCAGCCTGATCGATCTGGGCGATGGTATCCTGAACGTGGAGTTTCATACCAAGATGAACACCATGGGTGGCGATGTGGTAGCAGGCCTGCACAAAGGCATAGAGCTAGCTGAGAAAGAGTTCAGAGGCATGGTAGTCGGTAACGATGCCGCCAACTTCTCGGCCGGGGCCAACGTGGCGCTTATTTACATGTATGCCATTGAGCAGGAATACGACGAGATCAACTTCATGATCAAGCAGTTCCAAGACACCATGATGCGGATGCGCTATTCTGCCATTCCGGTTGTTGGTGCCCCGCATGGGCTTACGTTAGGCGGTGGCTGCGAACTGAACCTGCACTGCGACCACATACAGGCAGCCGCCGAAACCTACATGGGGCTGGTGGAGTTCGGCGTTGGCCTGATTCCAGGAGGTGGCGGAACCAAGGAAATGACGTTGCGGGCCTCTGAACTGTACGAAGATGGCGACATAGAGCTGAACACGCTCAAGAACATTTACCTCAACATCGGCATGGCCAAAGTTTCTACCTCCGCAGCAGAGGCTGTAGAGTTGGGTTATATGCGCGCTGGCGATGGCATCACCATTAACAGCAACCGTTTGCTGGCCGATGCCAAGGCGCAGGCTATTCTGCTGGCCGAGAGAGGATATACAAAACCGGTTCCGAAAACCAATATTAAAGTCCAGGGCAGAAGCGCTTTGGGTATGTTCCTGACCGGAGCCAATGCCATGATGACTGGCCGCTACATATCGGAGCACGACCGGAAAATTTCGGAAAAGCTGGCTTACGTGATGTGCGGTGGCGACCTGTCGGCTCCCACCGAGGTAAGCGAACAGTACCTGCTGGACCTGGAGCGTGAAGCTTTCCTGTCGCTGACAGGCGAGCGCAAAACGCTGGAACGCATCCAGAGCATCCTGACAACCGGCAAGCCGCTCAGGAATTAAAGAACAGTTGCCTTACGGCAACCAATAATTTAACAATTCAGAAATTCAACAAGTAAAAATATGAACAATGCCTATATCGTAGCCGGATTTCGCAGTGCCGTAGGAAAAGCACCTCGCGGCGTTTTCCGATTCACCCGACCCGATGACCTGGCCGCCGACGTGATCAAGCACCTGCTGGCCGCCGTGCCGGAACTGGACCCGGAGCGGGTAGACGACCTGATTGTGGGCAACGCTGTGCCGGAGGCGGAGCAGGGGCTCCAGATCGGGCGCATGATCTCGCTGCTGTCGCTACCTATGTCAGTGTCGGGCATGACGGTTAACCGCTATTGCGGCTCCGGCATCGAAACCATTGCCATGGCCTGCAACCGCATTCAGGCGGGTATGGCCGATTGCATTATAGCCGGTGGCACAGAGTCGATGTCGATGGTGCCGACCGCTGGCTGGAAAACAGTGCCCAATTACAGAATCGCCAAAAACAACCCCGACTGGTACCTGAGCATGGGCCTTACGGCAGAGGCCGTTGCCAAGGACTACGACGTTACCCGCGAAGACCAGGACGAGTTTGCTTACCAGTCGCACCAGAAGGCGCTGAACGCTATTGCCAATGGCTACTTTAAAGACCAGATTGTGCCGATTACGGTGGAGGAAACCTACGTAGACGAAAACGGCAAAAAGAAAACCCGCAGCTATGTAGTAGACACCGACGAAGGGCCAAGAGCTGACACGTCGCTGGAGCGTCTGGCAAAGCTGAAACCTGTATTTGCGAATGGCGGAACGGTTACAGCCGGTAACTCCTCCCAGACCTCAGATGGGGCCGCTTTTGTGCTGGTCATGAGCGAGCAACTGGTAAAGGAACTGAACCTGGAGCCGATCGCCCGCCTCATTAGCTATGGCACCGGCGGCGTAGACCCACGCATTATGGGCATGGGCCCCATTGCCGCCGTTCCGAAGGCCTTGAAGCAGGCTGGCCTGAAGCTCGCTGACATAGACCTGATAGAGATGAATGAAGCCTTTGCGGCACAATCTGTAGCCGTGATGCGCCACCTCGATTTTGACCCAGCCAAGCTGAACGTAAGCGGTGGAGCCATCGCCCTCGGCCACCCGCTTGGCTGCTCCGGTGCCAAACTAAGCGTGCAGCAGTTCAGCGAACTGCGCCGCCTGGGCAAAAAATACGGTATTGTAACAGCCTGTGTAGGAGGTGGACAGGGTGTGGCTGGGGTGTATGAACTCCTTCGGTAGATGTTAGAAGCTAGATTTTAGATATTAGACTTTCCTTATGCATAGTTTTAAAGATCTTAAAATCTGGCAACGTTCAATGGATTTGGCAAAAGTAGTTTACGAAACTACAGCCAATTTCCCCTCGAACGAGAAGTATGGACTAACATCTCAGATAAATCGTGCGGCTGTTTCAGTGCCATCTAATATAGCAGAAGGGGCAGGAAGAAATTCAACTAAAGAGTTTGCTCAGTTTTTAAGCATAGCACTTGGCTCTGCTTTTGAGTTAGAAACACAATTGATTTTAGCTCATTCCTTTGGGTTGATAAGTAAAGCCTCACTCGAATCAATTCTACAGCAGCTTGAACAGATTCAGAAGATGATCTATGGCTTTAAAAACTCCATTTTAAAAAAAATCTAGCATCTAAAATCTAGCATCTAAAATCTTAAGTAATATGGCAGAAAACAAAGCAACTAGCATCAAAGGCGGGGAGTTCCTGATAAAGGAAACCAGTCCGCAGGATGTGTTTATACCCGAAGAGTTTAACGAGGAGCAGCAGATGATGGCGCAGACCTGCCGCGACTTTGTGCGCGAAGAGGTGCTGCCGCTGCTCGACCGCCTCGACAACCACGAGGAGGGCCTGATGGAGAACCTGATGAAGAAAGCAGGGGAACTTGGGCTTTTCGCTGTCTCTATTCCGGAAGCCTATGGCGGCCTGAACATGGATTTTAACACTGCCCTGTATGTAACCGAGGCAGTAGGTGGCGGGCATTCTTTTCCGGTGGCCTTTGCGGCCCATACCGGCATTGGCATGCTGCCTATCCTGTATTTCGGAACGGAGGCGCAGAAGGAAAAGTATGTACCCAAACTGGTAACCGGTGAATGGATGTCGGCCTACTGCCTGACGGAGCCGGGCTCCGGTTCTGATGCCCTTGCTGCTAAATCGAAAGCGGTGCTGAATGCAGCAGGCACGCACTATATCCTGAACGGGCAGAAAATGTGGATCACCAACGCCGGTTTTGCCGATGTGTTTATCGTGTTTGCGCAGATAGATGGCGATAAGTTTACGGGCTTTATCGTGGAAAAAGATTTTCCGGGCCTGAGCCTCGGCAACGAAGAGCACAAAATGGGTATCAAAGGCTCCTCTACGCGGCAGGTGTTTTTTACCGATTGCCAGGTGCCGGTAGAGAACGTGCTCGGAGAAATCGGGAAAGGTCACCTGATCGCCTTCAACATTCTGAACATCGGGCGTGTAAAATTGGGTGCCGCTACCCTGGGAGCCGCTAAAAGAGTGGCTGACCTGTCGGTGAAGTATGCCAATGAGCGGCACCAGTTCAAGCTGCCTATCGCTAAGTTCGGCGCCATCCGGCACAAGCTGGCGGAACAGGCCATCCGGATCTTCGCCATGGAATCGGCCCTTTACCGGGTCGGCATGGACATCTTCAGAACAGAGCAGGAATTGCTGGCAGCAGGTAAAGCCGAGAACGAGGCCATGCTCGGAGCCGCTCAGGAGTTTGCCGTGGAATGCGCTATATTGAAGGTGGAAGGCTCTGAAGTGCTGGATTATGTAGTGGACGAAGGCGTGCAGATCTACGGCGGCTACGGCTACTCTGCCGACTACCCCATGGACCGCGCCTACCGCGACTCCCGCATCAACCGCATTTTTGAGGGCACCAACGAGATCAACCGCATGCTCACCGTAGATATGATCCTGAAAAAAGCCATGAAAGGCGAACTAGACCTGATGGGCCCGGCCCAGTCGGTGCAGCAGGAACTGATGGCCATTCCGGATTTCGGTGCGGAGGAAGAAGGCTTGTTCGCAGCGGAGCACAAAGCCATCCGCAACCTGAAAAAAGCTGTTTTGCTGGTGGCCGGAACAGCCGTGCAGAAGTATATGAACTCGCTTGCCAAAGAGCAGGAGGTGCTCATGAACATCTCTGATATGGCCATTAAAACCTATGTGGCAGAATCTGCGCTGTTGCGCGTGGAGAAACTGGTAAGCCAGAAAGGCGAAGAGGCAGTAGCCAACCAGATCGACATGGTGCGGGTAGTAGTAAACGATGCCGTTGATACTGCTTTTAAGGCAGGCAAGGAAGGTATTGCCGCCATGGCCGAAGGCGATGAGCAGCGCCTGCTGTTCATGGGCCTCAAGCGCTTCACCAAAAAAGACCTCTACAATACCAAAGAAGCCCGTCGCCGTATAGCAGCAGCTTTGATCGAGGCAAACGAGTACATCTACTAAGCCGTTACTTGATTCAATAGCAGGAAAGGCTGGCCCGTTTGAGCCGGCCTTTTCTGCTTTCAGGCATTTTCGGCAGCAGCAGCTATAGCTCCGGAGGGGCATTTTCATTGGAATAATTTGATTGCTGGTTGCTAATTGCTACTTGTTAAATGGTTGATCTGGAAAGTTGAAGATGAATGGCCAGTGCAGGCATTAGAAAAAATTGCTGGGCATAGTTTCCGACTACGCCCAGAGAAGACTTGTGTCTTGTGTACTTTTTAGAAAGCAGCAAAGCGCTCTGGAGGGGCAATTTTATTGGAATAATCTGACCAAAAGCGCTTATTGTAAGAAAACACATCCTCCGGTTTTATACGCATTTCTGCGTATGCAAAACCCCCATTTTCCTGAGGCTCACGATAACAAAAATACAGTTGCCGTATGTATAACCCAGCAGAAACAGTAGCAAAAACATATGGGAGCAACGTGTCTGATACCAGTGTATAATGAAAGGGACCGGATTGCACAGGTTCTGGAGGTGGTGACAAAGGTAAAGAATATTGACCAGGTGATGTGTGTGGACGATGGATCCACAGACGGAACTGGCGACTTTATCAGGCAATACTGGCCTGCGGTGCAGGTGGTGGTGCTCCCTTATAACCAGGGAAAGGCGGCTGCCATAGATCATGGGCTGCGCTGGGTGAAAAATGAGGCTGTTTTGCTGATGGATGCCGACCTGCGGGGACTAAACGCAACAGAACTGGAGAAGGCCGTTGCAGCATTCTTAGATTTTAGAACAGTAGATATGCTGATCCTGCGACGCATGAACTCCCCCTGGTTCGTGAAATTTTACCGGAGCGATATCCTGCTTTCCGGCGAAAGACTTGTGAGGAAAAAAGACCTGGAGCAGGTACTGTCGGGCCAGGTGCAGCGCTACCAGCTGGAGGTGGCCATCAACAACTACATGCTGCGCCACCACAAGCAGGTGCGCTGGTTGCCATGCTCAGCCCTTAACACCTACAAAGTGAAAAAATGGGGCAGGCTCGATGGCTCCTACAAAGAACTGAAGATGTATGCCGATATTGTGGCCTATGTAGGGCTGCTGAACATGGTGCTGCAACTTACATCTTTCGCCACTAAGCGCCTCGACACAGGAGGAAATACAGGTGCTGCATCAAAAACCTATCGTGCTATCTTAGGGTAAGCCGAAGCAGCTGTAGGCTGCCAGGCGCCTTGCTTGTTCTGGCCACAACTGCCAGCTCTTTTTCAGTGAGCCAGGCGGTAAAGGCCTTGATGTAAGGTATCTCTTTGCCTTTGGCTATTTGCAAGCCTAGCACAACAGGTGCTTTGGCAGAGCCGTTTGTAGCATTAATAGAGCGGAGGTACAGGTCATGTTTACCATTTAGCTGTTCCAGCGTGAGGAGCTGCAGCGTATTGCCGCTCAGGTTGGCTTTGTACGAAATACCCGAAAAGCCCTGCGTGGCCGGTGCCTCCTGCTGCTTCATCACCACAGAGTTCCAGGCGAGGTTCAGCACATCGTTGTACCCGAACAGGTGCAGCTCCAGCCCAAAGTAGGGTGCGTTCTCGCCGCCTGCCGCAAATTTTTTCTCCGCTATTACGATCAATCGGTTGTCGGGAGTAAGCAACAGTTCCGACAGGTAGATGTCTTCCAGCCGTTTTGCCACTACTCCTTTCGCTCTGCCCATGTTGTTTACGCTCTCCAAGTAGGGCGGCGTAAACTTAAATTCTTCCGCAAAAATCATTTCCTCTGCTTCAAAGTCGAACTTAATTGTTCTGAGGCTGTGGTAGATCGCTGTTTTCTCATCGGCTGTGATTACGGTCCCGAACAATTTTCCATCAGGCATTAGTTTATACTTGCCATCCAGAATATAAAGCTTGTTGCCGCCTGCCGCTCCTCCAGCCAGCACCGATAAGCTTTTCGGGGCTGAGCCGGCCAGGGTATATCTTCGTACCGTCAGGCGCTGCATGTTGTCCGAGATCAGGCTCACGTACTGGTCGCCGTTGCTGCTGAGCTGGATGTCGGCAGAGAGAATGGTGGTTAAGTCGCCGAGGGCATAGCTGGTGTCTTTTATTTTGGTTAACCGGTTGTCGTAGAGGTGCCCTTTTATGCTGGTGATATGCTGGTTCTGGTCTGTCTGGTAGTGGTAGGCCAGCAGTCGTGCCCCATCTTCGGAGGCTGCCACATTGGCTTTTCTGAACGACATGGGCGCTTCGAGCAGCATCAGGCTTTTTTCGGTGGTTCCGGTGGCCAGGTTCACCAGGTGCCCGTGCAGCTGCTGAGAGCCCTGCCCGTTGTCGCGGTGCGTTATCACCAGGGCTGCCTCAGCAGTTTTTATAAAAGCGATAACAGTTTCGAAGCCTGCCACCGGCACAGGGGCGCTCCAGGCTTTTTTATGGTTTGCCGTATACTTCTCCACTCTATATCCGTCCGATTCCTGCCTATGCAGCACCACAAACTCGGAGGCATTTAAGGCCAGGGTCTTGTGCGTTATCTGTTCGTTATAAACATCTTCTGTAGGGTCGAGGGTATAGGCAAATGGTGCCGAAGCTTTTATTCTGGCCTGCGCCATGGCAGGGGAGGCTGGTTGGAGCACATAAAGTAGCGGGAACATTAAAGCAAAAAGTGTTTTCACAGTTCAGGGGCTTGGGTTTAAAACGATGGGGAAATTAAGCTGTTAGCCTTATATTATCAACATAAATTTAACAAGGCAGCCAGCAGACAATCAAAACTGCCATTTAGGCTGGTGCCAATCATACCAACGTGCAGGCGATACAGATTATTTGAATAAGGAAAACCTGGAAGATGTGGCTGCCTCTAAAGCTGAGAAAGAGCAGAAGAAAATACTTTCGCAAAACTGTAGGATTAGAGCCCGGTTTCCAGGCAGGCCGTTATCCCGCAGGTTTAAAAATATTTGTTCAAAATGGCACAGTGCTTCCGGTTTTATTTCATGTGGAGGTTGCTGCGGTAACTTATTGCTAGTGAGTGTGTTGCTGAGGTGTTGACTGTTTTATAACAGCAAATTTCTGAGGCAGATATCCTAATTTGGCTAATCATATTAACAAAGTATAACATTTGTTAGTTGATATTTTCGAATCTTTATCTGTACTTTTGTGCTGGCTCTACAACTTTACCTTTACCTTAATCCATGATATGAAGTCTTTACTGAAAGTTTTTGTTTTTGTGGCTTTGATCGTTATTAGTAAAATTACCCGAGAGGCAGATGTTATTGAAATAAAAGCTCCTGCCAGACAAACCCAAGCTGTAGTGGATTATCAGAAGCAAACTGCCATGGCAGATGACATTAAAAAGGAGCGGGCACAAACGGTGCTTAACTAAGGTCTTTAACTGATCCGGCTCCAGTTTACCGTATTCGCACTCAACGACTGAATGTGTTTCCGGATGTTCTGATGCTTATCCTGCTCCAGTTGTGGGTCCTCCTCCAAAATCTGTTGTGCTGCTGCACGTGCTTCCTGTAAGATGGGGGCATCTTTTGCCAGATCAGAAATAAGCAAGTCCAATACCCCGCTTTGCTGCGTTCCCATCAGGTCTCCGGGGCCACGCAGCTTCAAGTCAATATCTGCAATCTCAAACCCGTTGTTGGTACGCACCATCGTTTCGAGGCGTGTTTTGCTGTCTTTGCTCAGCTTGTAGCCGGTCATGAGTATACAGTAGCTCTGTTCGGCCCCACGCCCCACGCGCCCCCGCAACTGGTGCAGCTGCGATAGCCCAAACCGTTCGGCACTCTCTATCACCATCACAGAAGCATTGGGCACGTTCACGCCTACTTCTATCACAGTTGTCGCCACCATGATGTGAGTTTCGTTTTTCACGAAGCGCTGCATCTCGTAATCCTTGTCCTGTGCCTTCATTTTGCCATGCACCATGCTGATCCGAAACTCCGGAAAGGCCCGCTGCACGCTTTCATAACCATCCATCAGGTCTTTGTAGTCCATGCCCTCCGATTCTTCTATGAGCGGGTACACAATGTAGGCCTGCCGCCCCAGCTTTATCTGGTCGCGAATAAACTGGAACACGCGCAGCCGGTGGCTATCGAAGCGGTGCACGGTCACGATCTCTTTCCGGCCGGCCGGCAGCTCGTCTATCACCGACACATCGAGGTCGCCGTACAGGGTCATGGCCAGGGTGCGGGGGATGGGCGTGGCCGTCATCACGAGCACGTGCGGAATAATCTGCGGGTTTTTGCGCCACAGCTTGGAGCGCTGCTCCACGCCGAAGCGGTGCTGCTCATCTACAATGCAGAGGCCCAGGTTTTGGAACTGCACCACATCTTCCAGCAGCGCGTGTGTGCCCACAATCATTTTCATCTCGCCGGAGCGCAGCTGCTCGTGTAGCACCTTGCGCTCCTTTGCTTTGGTGGAGCCGGTTAGCTTGCCCAGCAGGATGCCCAGGCTATCGGCAAATTTTTTCAGACCCTGGTAGTGCTGGTCGGCCAGGATCTCGGTAGGGGCCATCAGTACCGACTGTGCGCCGTTGTCGGCGGCGATGAGCATGGTAATAAAGGCCACAATGGTTTTGCCGCTGCCCACATCGCCCTGCAGCAGGCGGTTCATCTGCTTGCCGGCTGTTAAATCCTTATAAATCTCCTTCACTACCCGCTTCTGCGCATTGGTGAGGTCGAAGGTCATGTGGTTTTTATAAAACTCGTTGAGCGTGGGGATGTTGTTGAAAACCTGTCCTTTAAGTTCCACGCGGCGCACCACGCGCTGGCGCAGCAGCCGCAGCTGAATATAAAATAACTCTTCAAAGGTAAGCCGGAACTTAGCCGATTTGTATTTCTCTGCCGACTCGGGGAAATGGATGTTGAGCAGCGCCTCGCGCTTTCCTATCAGGCGGTAGTGGTCCACAAGGTCAGGAGACAGCGTTTCCTGAATATGCGGAGCCGCCATATTGAGCAGCACCTCCATCAGTTTGGCAATGGTTTTGCTTTCTACCCGGAAGCTTTTAAGCTTTTCAGTGGTATTGTAAACCGGCTGCAGAAAAGCGTTAGTTGGCTTCTGCTCAGTTACCTCCTCCAGCTCGGGGTGGGCTATGTTGTAGCGGCCGTTGAACTCTGTCGGCTTTCCGAACACGATGTAGTCGGTGTGGTTCTTGATTGCCTTCTCCACCCATTTCACACCCTTGAACCAGACCAGTTCCAGTTCGCCGGTTTCGTCTGCCAGCCTTGCTGAGAGGCGTTGCTTGCGCCCTTCGCCTAAAATTTCCTTACCCCGCAGCCGGCCCTTTACCTGCACATACGGCAGCGAGTCGTCGAGCTCGGCAATTTTGTAAAACTGTGTGCGGTCGAGGTAGCGGAAGGGGTAGTGCTGAATTAGGTCGCCGTAGGTAAAAATGCCCAGCTCCTTTTGCAGCAGTTCTGCCCGCTGTGGCCCCACGCCTTTCAGAAATTCGATCTTGGTATGGAAAAAGTTGCTCAAGGCAGTTCAGGCAGTTTTGGTGAGGGTTTGACTCTTGTACGATAACAAAGATAAAAGAGGAAGGGCAAAAGACCTTATCCGGTCAGGCTTTTGTGCCAGCCGGTGGAGCAACAGCTGCTGTAATCTATGTTTCTGAAATTATTCTAATGGAATTGCCCCTCCGGAGCTTTTGCTGCTGCTGCTCCTGCTTAAAATTGTAGAAGCCAGATTCTAGACTTATTATCTGAATCAGGATTTAAGGATAGACAGGAAGTTTGTCCGTTTTTTATGTGCTTCCCTCACTAGGCTTAGTTTCCGACTACGCCTTTTTATATTGGTTAGTCTGTGACTAACCTCGCTGCCTGAGCAGCGAAAAACTGCAGTAGCAGACGCAAAATCTAAAATTGGCAATGCGTGTAGGTTGCTTCTGTGAAGCAAAGGTAGTCGGAGACTACCTGACATAAAAAGGGCGTAGTCGGAAACTACGCCCAGCGCCTGGTTTTAGCCTTCACTAGCCATTCATCTTCAAATTAACAATTTAACAATTAAACCATTTAACTATCAACAACTAACAAATCAACAATCAAAAACCAACCATCAGCAATTATTCGAATGAAAACAGGCCTCCTGAGCCTTTGCTGCTGCCCTTACTTAAATTCCAGTGTGTTGAGCAGGTGCACGATGTCCTTTTTCATGAACTCGATAACGGGGGCCAGGGAGTCGTTTTGGGTGGCTGTCCGGAAGTAGAGGGCGCCACGCAGAAAGTGAGTGGTGGTATCGGTTACGTAAAACTGGAACTGGCTGGGCACCTCGCCTGCCAGCTCAAACACATAGGCATGGTCACCCTGAGGCGTTTTCATCTCTGTCTCTTCTATAGAGTAAGCCTTTACCTGGTGCTTGGAAGTAAGCTTCCGGGCATCTTCTACCAGGTTGTCGAGCACTTTGGGGTTGTTGTGGAGCGCTTTGTAGGTTAGCTGCACATTGGCGCCAAACTTAGGGTAGATGATGGTGATCCAGTGCGGTTGCGCAATAGAGGAGGAGTCGGGCCTTATTTTGGCGTATTTCGAGTACTCAAACGTGTAAGGGTGCTCCTCCTGCAGCTGCTGGTAGGCGGGCTCCGGCAGGTCTATGCGGTTGTATCCTTTGGGTTTGGGTGTGTATTCTGCTCCGCAGGCCACCATGGCAGCGGCCATCAGGCACCATAAAAAGGCTTTAAGACTAACTGGCTCGCTGGTAAACTTCTTTTTTGCTTGTGACATTAATCTTAATTCGCTTTACACGTTTAATGTCCGCCGACTCTATGGTGAAATGAAAACGCCCCTGCGATACTGTTTCGCCTACGCGCGGCACCCGGCCAAAAAACGAAACCATGAGTCCGGCTATGGTCAGAGCATCTGATTTTGCTTCGTTAAAGGCATCGAAAGGGATCTCTGCTATTTTGCAAAAGTCGTGCAAAGATGTTTTACCATCAAATATAAACGTATTTTCATCGAGCTGCGAATAGATTATCTCCTCATCGTCGTCAAACTCATCGTTTATTTCTCCTACTATTTCTTCTACCACGTCTTCGAGGGTCAGCAGGCCGGTGGTAGCGCCTGCCTCATCTACTACAATGGCCATGTGCACGTGCTTGTCCTTAAAATCGTCCAGAAGCTCGGAAATATGTTTTTCCGCTGTTACCCGCAGGGGGGTACGGATGAGGTGCTGCCACTTAAAGTCGGGTCCTTCGTTTATGTGTGGCAGCAGATCTTTGATGTACAGGATGCCTTCTATATTATCTTTGCTGTGCGCATACACAGGCACTCTGGAGTAGCCCCACTTCAGGATCTGAGGGAGCAGTTCGGGTATGGTGGCATTTTTGTCAAAAGCCACAATATCTTTGCGCTGACGCATAATTTGCCCCACCGTAATGCTGCCGAAGTTTACGATACCCCGCAGAAGCTTGCGCTCTTCCGGCGACGTTTCTTCATTAACCAGGGCCATGTCGAGGCTATGGTGCAGCTCTTGGATAGAATAGTGGTAAGATTTAGACAGGTAATGTTTCTCTATATAGGCGCTGATCCCCATAAGCGCGCCGGAGAGCGGCTCCAACAACTCCTGCAGCAGGCTGATGGCGGGAGCCGTTTTACGGGCAATAGCAGCGCCCCGCTTGTTGGCATAGATCTTAGGCAGTACCTCTCCAAAAAACACGATCGAAAAAGTTGCCACCAGCATGCAGCCTATAATGGCCGCCGCAGACAACGACCGGGTGCCAGACAACTGCCACGAGATGTAAGCAAACAAGGTAATGATGCTGACATTGATGCCGTTGTTGATGATCAGGAGCGTGGTGAGCAGCTTACGGGGCGTCTGCAGGAGCCTGTAGATTTTCTGTTCGGCCTTAATGCCGCTGTTTCTGTAATTCTCCAGCTCCTTGTCTGAGAGAGCAAAAAATGCTGCCTCTGCACCCGAGGCGAGTGCGGAGAGCAGCAGTAAGAAGAAGCAGGCCATGGTGGCTGCCACATATTCAAAACTGAGTACGGCCGTAATTATTTGTGTAAAATAAGGTGAGCTATAACTCAGGGGGTCTCCGGGGTCTATACTGTCCAAAGTTCAATCGTTAAGTTAAACATCGTTTAAAACGGCAAGTCGTCTGGCTCATCGTTCGAGCCGGCAGGTGCTCCGCCGCTGCCGCTCTGAGGAGAGGCATTGCTGTAGCTGCCTGCCGACGAGGAGGCAGACGACTCCTGGTAGCCGCCATTGCTGCCGCCGTCGCTTCTGCCACCCAGCATGGTCATGTTATCGGCAACAATTTCGGTGCTGTACCGCTGAATGCCCTCTTTGTCCTGATAATTGTTTGATCGGATACGGCCTTCAATAAACACAGACTGCCCTTTGCGGAGGTACTTTTCTGCCACCTCAGCCAGGCCGCGCCAGAGCACAATGTTGTGCCACTCTGTTCTTTCCTGCTTGGCGCCGGTTTTGTCTTTAAATGTCTCGGAAGTAGCAATCGGAAAACGGGCTACAGCTACCCCTCCTTCCAGGTGCCTAACTTCAGGGTCTTTACCTAAATTTCCAATCAGGATTACTTTATTAACACTTGCCATGTGGTGTGATTTTTTTATTTATTAAAACCTGTTTTTGAATATCTAATTAGTGCTAAACAGCTCTGGTTCTGGCAGATGCTGCTCTGCAGGAATTATATAATGTTTTTGCCTGGGCAAAGGTTCAAGATTCTAAATTTACTAAAATTCCGGCATCTATCAAATAACTGCTGATAAGTACCGGCTTTGGCAATGCTTCAATTTCAGCGGCGCTGAAAGCGGCTAATCTTGTTTCCTTCAATACTTCTTCCCTTAAACGGGATTTTGTTTCTATTAGATAGAATCTGGCCGTTATTTTTTGATGGCTAAGCACATGTTTGTAGTCCTTTCGGGGGAGTTGCACCTGCTGCTCCTCTACCTGGAGGCCGCTTTGCTGCAGTTCTTTTACCAGTTCGCCCACAGGCATGTGTTTTTCAGGACTTTCGAACAGGTAAAAATCGTAGAGGCCCTGCCAGATGTCGCCTGCCAGGCGCTTGCGCAGGTAATACTGGTGCTGGTGCCTGAACACGAAGTAGTGAAAAAAACGGGGTTGTGCTGCCTTGGCCTTCGATTTTACGGGCAGTTCCTGCACCATGCCGTGGTTAAAGGCGAAACAAACCTGCTGCAACGGGCAAAACATGCAATCGGGCATGAGAGGGGTGCATTGAATCGCCCCGAACTCCATAATGGCCTGGTTAAAAGTATCCGGTGCATCGGCAGGCACAAGGGAGTCGGCCAGCGCCTGAAATGTTTTGCGGGAAGCAGGCACTGCAATATCATCGGTTATGCCAAAAAGGCGGGCCAATACCCTGAACACATTGCCGTCGAGCACCGCCACCTGCTCCCCAAAAGCAAAAGATGCAATGGCCGCCGCCGTGTAGCTGCCCACACCACGCAGGCGGAGCAACCCGGCATAGTTGTGCGGGAAAATACCATTGTAATCCTGCACCACCTGCCGCGCGGTGTAGTGCATGTTGCGGGCTCTGGAGTAGTACCCGAGGCCCTGCCACAGCCGCAGCACTTCGTCTTCGGAGGCCGCTGCCAGGTCCTGCACCGTGGGGTAGGCTTCTGCAAACCGGAGGTAATAGGGCAGCCCCTGGGCCACACGGGTCTGCTGCAGAATTATTTCAGAAAGCCAGATGCGGTACGGGTCCCGGGTGTCGCGCCAGGGGAGCGCCCGCTTATGCTGCCCGTACCAGCGGATCAGGGCAAAAGAAATAAAGTTTGGATCGATACTTGCCATGTAGAGCCTGTGGTGTTTTTGCCTTTCAGCCTGCAAATTGCTAATTAAGAAGCTGATAACCTGTTTTTATTCTCCAGAAAATGCTGGAATGGAGTAAAAAGAGCATTGATTAGAAAATGTTTTCAGTAATTTTAGCCTTGCTAGCGTTTTGCAGCCTTGCACCAAAGATATGGAGTAACACCCTGAAAGGGTACCTGAAACGGAGTAGGTTTGCCCTGAAGTTCTGGTGGGCACAGTGCGCATGGTAGCTACGATAACAGACATTGCATAACAAAATATTGTAAGAAGCAGAACGTTAGGGAAGGGGGAATACCTTTCGTGGCACAGGAATTGTGTTGTAACATTAAGCAGGAAGCCAGGGAGATATCGCAGCTCTAAGAATTTAACACTAAAGCTTTTACTTGTCAAAAAGAAGGGCTACCTTTGTGCCCCGAAAATCCCTGAAAAGCCAGG
Organism: Pontibacter beigongshangensis; assembly: GCF_014332515.1. Taxonomy (GTDB): domain Bacteria; phylum Bacteroidota; class Bacteroidia; order Cytophagales; family Hymenobacteraceae; genus Pontibacter; species Pontibacter beigongshangensis. Next base: position 41,455 of record NZ_VFSD01000030.1, read on the forward strand.
AATTCTTGCCAGTTGTATCAAGAAAATCATATTATTGTCAATTTATAAATTATAAGAAAGTGACTAAAGCAGAAGTAATATCAGAGATTGCTGATAAAACAGGGATTGATAAAACTGATGTGCAATCCACGATTGAGGCTTTTTTCAAGGTTGTGAAAGACTCAATGGCGAATGGTAACAACATCTATGTGAGAGGTTTTGGTAGCTTTGTAAATAAGAAGCGAGCTAAAAAAGTGGCTCGTAATATTTCGAAGAACACATCCATCATCATCGACGAGCATTTTATTCCCAGCTTTAAGCCGTCGAAAACATTTATTCAGAAGATTAAGAACAGTAAAAAAATCAAAGAATTAGCGCATTCTTAATTCTTTTGTATCTTTGCGGTTCTGAAATAGTTCATTTGTAATCAATTAGCTTAGGTGAAAAGAATGTCCCGGTCTCAAATACTAGTTATAGTGGCGGCTCTTGCCATAGTAGCCGTTCTGTTCTTTTTGCCTAAGGTAGTTGTTAACGAGGAAGATAAGGAAAGTTTTACAAAAACTGAATCATCTCTGCCAGAAGGGCATTCTGAAGACGATGGGCATGACCACGGCCCCGGAGCAGCTGATGTGCACATGACGGCAAGCCCGGAGCAACTGCTGGAACTGGCCACTGTACGGGCCCGTTTTAACAAAGCAGGCGATGACCAGACCCGTAGCCGGGTGGCTGCTGAGCTGGCTGAAGCTTATACCACGGTGCACAAGTACGATAGTGCCGGCTATTACTATGAACTGGCCGCTAATGCCCGCCCAGGCGAGAAAAGTTTTAAGCGGGCCGGCGACAGCTATTTTGAAGCGTTCACCTATGCCCCTTCACAGGGCAGGGCCAGTGAGCTGGGAGCCAAAGCGCGTGCCATGTACGAACAGGTGCTGAAGAACAACCCATCGGAACTTGATTCGAAGACAAACATTGCCATGACCTACATCGCCACTGATAACCCGATGCAGGGCATTAGCCTGTTGCGGGAGGTGATTACGGCAGACCCGAATAACCAGAAAGCGGTGTTTAACTTGGGCTTGCTATCCATGCAGTCGAACCAGTACGATAAAGCCGAAGAACGTTTCCGTAAGCTCGTTTCTATCAATCCGGAGCATGTGGAGGGTACGTTTTACCTGGCGGTATCGCTGGCTAAAACAGGGCAGAACGAGGAGGCAATTACTTACTTTAACAAAGTGAAAACCCTGAGCAACGACCCGGCGCTCGCCACCTCTGTAGACGAGCACCTGGCAGAACTGAAGTAGCAAAAGAAATTATTCATAAAATTAAAACATTAACATTATGCCTTGCGGAAAAAAAAGAAAACGCCATAAGATCGCGACCCACAAAAGAAAGAAGCGTCTAAGAAAAAACAGACATAAGAAGAAGTAATTTCTTCTGAATAATTTGAGGCCCACATTGCTCAGGCGATAGTGGGCTTTGGTCTATACATACAATTAATTTAAGACAAATTGAGTAATGAATTAATCATTAATTCTACTCAAGATGGGGAGCGCATCGCGCTATTGCAGGATAAGAGACTAGTAGAGTTTCACCACGAGAAAAAAGACACGAACTACATCGTTGGTGATATTTTTCTGGGTACTGTAAAAAAAGTGATGCCCGGTCTTAATGCTGCTTTTATCGATATAGGCTACCAGAAAGATGCTTTTTTGCATTACCATGACCTGGGGGCCAATATTAAAACGCTTAACAAGTTTATAAAAGTAGCCCAGACGCAGAAGAACGCTTCTCCAAAACTTAACCAGTTAAAATTTGAGCCTGAGATAGACAAACTCGGCAAAATAGCTGACGTGCTCAAAAAAGGGCAGCAGCTGTTGGTCCAGATTGTAAAAGAACCTATTTCTACCAAAGGGCCCCGCTTATCCTGTGAGCTTTCTCTGGCAGGGCGATACCTGGTACTCGTGCCGTTCTCAAACACGGTAAGCGTATCCAAGAAGATCGTCAGCAAAGAAGAGCGTACGCGCCTCAAGCGCCTGATCATGTCGATCAAGCCGGAGAACTTTGGCGTTATCATCAGGACGGTGGCCGAAGGGCGTGAAGTGGCAGAACTCGACCGAGATCTGCGCAACATGCTCGACAACTGGGATGAAGGTTTTATAGCGCTGAAAACGGCTAAAACTAGCGATAAAGTTATCGGGGAGTTAGGCCGTTCTTCTTCCATTTTGAGAGATTTGCTAAACGAAAGTTTTGACAACATAATAGTGGATGATGTCCAGCTTTATGAAGAGATCAAAACATACATCGGCAGCATTGCACCAGATAAACTTAGAATTCTGAAGCACTATGCCGGTAAGACAAAAACCTTCGAACACTTTAACATCGAGAAACAGCTCAAAGCTGCTTTCGGCAAAACAGTAACTATACCAGGTGGCGGGTACCTGGTAATAGAGCATACTGAAGCGCTGCACGTGGTGGATGTGAACAGTGGGAACAAATCTAATACCGAAACCGATCAGGAGGCAACTGCCCTGCATGTAAACATGATGGCTGCCCGGGAAGTGGCCAGACAGCTTCGCCTCCGGGATATAGGTGGTATCATTGTAGTAGACTTCATCGACATGAAGTCGCCCGAGAACCGACAGCGTATATACGAGGTTTTCAAAGAGGAACTGAAGAAAGACCGCTCCAAATCGACAGTTCTGCCCATATCAAAATTCGGCCTGATGCAGATTACCCGTCAGCGTGTAAGGCCGGAGCAAAATATTATAACCGGTGAGGTTTGTCCTACTTGTGGCGGCACCGGAAAAATTACCGCCAGTATTCTGGTAACCGATGAAATAGACGCAGCGGTAGACGACCTGCTGACGAGCCACAACCATAAAAGTCTGGAACTGTATGTGCACCCGTTTGTGTATGCTTATTATACCAAAGGCATCATTTCGAGGCAAGCAAAATGGTTCTTTAAGTATTTTAAATGGGTTAAATTGGTAAAAGACACATCGCTTGGTCTTACCGATTTCAAAGTTATGGACGAGCGGGGAGATGAGATAGAACTGCGTTCGGCCTTTGCCGAACTAAATGACGTATCAGAACCTGAAGAAGTAATAATACCTTAAAAAGAAAAGAGCCGCGCCTTTATCAGGCGCGGCTCTTTTCTTTTTAAGGCTGTAGCGGTTTAGAACTTTACACCAAAGTCAAGGTTGATCACGTTGTTCTTTACGGATATATTTCTGTCGCTGAAAAGCTTTTCATAATAATCGTCTATATCTGACAGGCCCCTGTGATAAGAAACGCCGGCCAGCAGCTTCGTGCTTTGCCCCAGCGTAAATTCTACCCCAGTGCCCAGTAAAGCGTCTATTTCAAAAATGTTGAAGCGCTTGATCATTTTTTCGTTGTTGATGATCTTTTTGTCATTTACCTCAGCAGAAACCTTGGTATTTAAGGCCGTTCCTACCTGCACGTACAGTATCGTGCCTGGCGCTATTTCGTTTGTGAACAGCTTTAAGGTGACGGGCAACTGAAGATACTGAATGGAAACATTGTCGGAACCGGAGGTGCTGACGGTGCCACTGTTGTGGGTGTAGGTAATTTTACCGCCCTTGGTACGGTAGAACAAGCCGGTGCTGATGGCATAGTTCTGCGAAAAGAAATAATCGGCAATTACGCCCACACCAAATCTCAGGTTATTACTGTTACGGAAGTTGTAGGCGTCCTCAGCAACAAATCTGTTGCCGGCAATATTGGGCGATAGCTGGACACCTATCTCTATTTGAGCGGAGGCGCTGAGCCCAAAACATAAAAACATCAGTACTAGTGATAACTTCTTCATTTGCATAGTTTAAATTAAAAGATAAAGATACTCTAAAAGGATTAACCCCGTATTTTTGCACAAATATATAATAGAATGTATTACAGACTACTCATACTAGTAACACTTCTTTTTGTTTCTGGCTGCAGGAAAAACACCTGCGGAATACCCGAAGGGGCTGAAAAAGTGCCGGTGCAGGTTGAAATAGAGCGTTTGGAAAAGCGATTTTTTCAGGATACCAGCAGGCAGGGCATCGCAGCATTTATAAAAAGCCACCCTGATTTTGCAGAGAAGTTTTTCGGTAGGGGCCAGCTTCGCTCAGATTCTGTTCTGATTAACGCCCTGCATGGCCTGGCTACTAACCTGGAGCTCCGGAAATTGGGCCAGGAGGCAGAGTCTCGGTTTGGCGACATGCAGACAGAGCGGCAGCAGCTTGAAACAGCCTTTAAAGTGATCAAGTATTACTACCCTGATTTTGTGGTGCCCGAGGTAAAGACCTTTGTGTCGGGCCTGAGCCGCGATTTTCTGATAACAGACAGCCTGCTGGTGCTGGGCCTAGATTTTTTTATTGGTAAGGACGCCAGCTACCGGCCCGATGTGTATGAGTATATACTGAAGCGCTACGAAAGGCCTAATATGCTGCCTACGGCCATGCTGCTGCTCTCCAACCAGTTTAACCAGACCAGCCAGACAGAGCGCAACCTGCTCGCCGAGATGATTAATACCGGCAAGGCCTATTATTTTGTGGAGTCGGTAATGCCTTGCACCGCCGACTCGGCCATAATAGGGTACAGCAGGAAAGAGATTGCAGAAGTGCGCCACAACGAGCCAAAAGTATGGGCCCATTTTATAGAGAAGGAACTGCTCTATGAAAAGAACCCCTTCCTGATTACCAAGTATGTGGGCGAGCGGCCCAACACGCCCGAAATAGATGCCACAGCCCCCGGCCGCATAGGCACCTGGGTGGGCTGGCAAATTGTGCGCAAGTACATGGAGCGGAACCCCAACATAACACTCCCTGAGCTGATGGCCGAAACAGATCATCAGAAGATCTTCAACGAGGCGAAGTACAAGCCCCGGAAGTAAAGCCTTTAAGTTAGAGAGTTAAAAAGGTAGAGAGGTAGAAAGTTAAATTAATAATATGCCATCTATGAATGACAGAGAAGCAGCTGTTTTAGTAAAGGAAATCTTTACTAAAATAGAGCAAGCAAATTCTATTGAGCAAATTAATAATATCGTGTCTGAAACTGCCGAATTATGGAAGAATAGAATGGATGAGATCAGCTATCCTAAAATAGTTTATAATATTACCCGTTCGGAGATTGAGGAATTAAAGAAAAATAATATAATAACTGAAGATGGAAAATTATCCGAGGAGATATCATCCGGTGAGTTGGATCCCTTAACGAAATTACTGTATGCCATTGTCTGGAAAAACGGCGATTTGAAAAAGGTTAAACATATAATTCAGGGGATAACTTCTGAGCAAGATGATAACAAAGATGATGGACTAGTTTTCTATCAATTCGGGAAATACTTAACTAAAACCATTGGAGAGCCTATCATTGATCAACATGTAATTAGAGCATTTGGAGTTTTTTCATCAATGAGTAATGACTCAGAAATTAAAAGGCTCAGAAGGCTTTCGATAATTACGAAAAAAGAAAAGGCGTATATATATGCATATAAAGAATGGTTGAATTCCTCTGTGCTTAAGGAAGACTTGAAAAATATAAAGGATTATTCTTACTACATAGATAAGGTCTTGTTCGCAGTTGGAAAAACTATAAAAGCTAAGCTATAATGGCTAAGATGTTTAATGAGTGAACCCTGATTCCTGCCGCTGAATTATTCTAATCAAAAAGCCCCTCCTGAGCTTCTTTACCTGCTGCTGTTGCTGCTGCACAAGTAACCTAATCCTGATACGAGAACCTTACGCTTCGCCATGCGCATTACGCTACTGCACCAACACCACCACAACCCCGACTGCCCCGCCACCTGCCGGCACTATACCTTTATGGGGGCACTGGCGCAGCGGCACCAGATTCGCCTGATCACGAGCAGCGCCTGGCGGCAGCACAGCATAACTCATGCCTACAGCTGGGTGCCGGAGGGGGTGGAACTACACGAGTGCGATGTGCCTTATAAAAATAAAATGAACGTGTCCCAGCGGCTGTTCTCTTACAGCCGTTTTGCGGCCTATTGCCTCACCAAAGGCTTGGCTGGCCCCGCCCCAGACATTATATGGGCCGTTTCTACGCCGCTTTCCACACCCTGGGTGGCGGCGCGGGTAGCGGCCCTGCGCAGAGTGCCATGGGTGTTTGAGGTGCAGGACCTGTGGCCATCGTTCCCGATTACCATGGGGGCCGTAAAAAACAAATGGCTCCAGCGCAGGCTTTACCAGCAGGAGCGGAGCCTCTACCACAGTGCCAGCCATATTATCACCCTTTCTCCCGATATGACCGATTATGTGGCCAGCCTGGGCGTGGCACGGCATAAAATAACGACCAACCTCAATGGCACTGATTTGCACCTGGCGCAACAGGTAACAACAGAGCAGGTAGAGACACTAAGGCAGCAACTGCAGTTACAGGGCAAGCAGGTGGTGCTGTATGCCGGCACGTTTGGCCGCGCCAACGACATACCTGGTATTCTGAGAGCAGCTGCCGCCCTGGTTCCGGAAAGCCAGATACAATTTGTATTTACCGGCGGAGGCTATTACGAGCCGCAGGTGCAGGAACTGGCCCGGAAGCACACCAACCTGACGCTGGTGCCCCCATTGCCCCGGCACCAGGTGTTTGCGCTCTTTAAGCTAGCCACGGTGTCGCTGGTTACTTTTAACGACCTTCCGGTGCTGGCCACCAATTCGCCCGCCAAGTTTTACGACAGCCTGGTATGCGGCACCCCTGTTATCGTGACCAACCCCGGCTGGACTAAAGCTTTTGTAGAGCGGTTTGGCTGTGGCTGGTATGTGCCTGCCGAGAACCCGGCGGCTTTGGCACTAACCATAAAGCAGGCGCTTGATGACCAGGAGGGGTTAAGGGCGGCAGGAGCCAGAGGAGCCATGGTGGCCAAAAAGCAATTCGACCGGCTTAACCTGGTGCTTGAGGTGGAGGATGTGCTGAAGCGGGCCGCGAAATAGGAAACTCTCCGGTTTCGTGTACGGCTGCTTTTCAGGCTCATAACCTGCAGGAGCGGCAGGACCTCCGGAGGGGCCTTTTCATTAGAATAATTCAGGCACAGCAGTTGAGTTACCTTTTACAGTTACTCAACTGCTGTGCCTGAACTGCATTACACCTGAAATTAAAGGCTGAGTGATTTACCACTCCGGCAATACCGCAGTAATCGTACATTTTCGTTCTCTTTAAAACTTCTGAACAATACAAGGTTCTGATTGTTAGGTAAATATTGAAGTTTAAAGAGTTGGTGATTTCCTTTCCTGAAATTCTGGCACGGGCTTTGGGTATGCAGTAACAGCTAAGCGTTTAAACACCGGGCCTAAGTTGTTGCCTTTACACAATACCTAACCATGAGTTTGAAAGGAAAAATAAGATGAAAAAGATAATCGTAATGCTCTCCCTGGGTGTGATGGTGGCTGGTGCTTCCTTCGCGCAGAATGCCCCTCAGAAAGAAAAGAAAAACCGCACAGAGTACCGTGCCGATAGAGAACATAAAAAGCATAACAGAAATCCGGAGGCCAGAGCGCAGAAGCAAACCGAGCGGATGGCTCAGAGACTGAACCTGAACAAGTCGCAGCAAAAAAAGCTGCAGGCCCTGAATGTGCAACATGCCAAAGATATGCAGGCCTTGCAGGCTAAATATAAAGATGCTGACCGTGCCAACAGCAACATGCGCGACGAGCGGAAAGCCCTGCACGCCAAGCGGGAGGCTGAGATGAAAAGCATTCTGAACAAAAAGCAGTATGCGCAATACGAGGCAGAGAAAAGCCAGATGCGTGCCCGCAGGCAGGAAAGAGGCCAGGAGCGTGGCAAAGATTTTAAAGGAAAAGAATCCAGAAGATCACAAAGCAGTTAATTTCCCATAGTCACAGAAAAGGGCAGGATTTCCTGCCCTTTTCTGTGACTATGCTTCAGTGGCGCTGAACTACTATCAGTCTCTGATGCTTCTGGCCATCGTCTTGTAATCTTCTTTCAGCAGCTTTACGTTGGCTTCTGTTGTCCAGCACAGAATTTTATAGAAGTGCGTTTTGGTCTCTACTGCTGTAATCAGCATATAAAAGTTGCCATCCTCATCTTTCCAGGTCAGCTCTACATCGGCAACAGCATTTCCGTTTACCGTTGCAGTAGATACCTTGCTCATCTTCCGCTTTTTGGCTTCCTTTTTATAATCAGTGGCGAAATCTGCCAAAAAATCCTCGGCATCTGTAAACTTGATTCCTTTGCTCTCTAACTCTTCCTTCGAGTCGTCTATCACCACCACGTACGCCTCTTTGGCGGTATTAAGGTATTGCAGCGAAGCGACATCGTTAAGCTCATAAGTCTTGAGCATGTAGTTGGGCACCTGCATCTGAAAGCAGTGGCCTCCTGTTTTTTCTAAAAACTTTGCTTGGGCATGTGCCACTGAGAATGTGGCAAGCATTAAAAGCAGCGTGAGTGCTTGTCTGGTAGTCATAAGGCTTTTCTATATTGGCAAAGGCGAATATAGTATATAATCTAGAAAAAACTGCTGGCTCAGCCTCCTAGTTTGTTCTCCGGATCGTCGGGAATGTTGGGGAAGTTCTTCTGGAAAAACTGGCAGAAGTGTGTCAGTGGGCACTCCTCGCATTTAGGGCGACGGGCTACACAGATGTAGCGGCCATGCAGAATGAGCCAGTGATGCGCTTTTGCAATCAGGTCCTGTGGCAGGTGAGCGATTAGCTGCTTCTCTGCCTCCAGCGGGGTCTTCGCCTCTTTCGTAACCAGGCCAAGGCGCTTGCTTACCCTGAACACGTGCGTATCTACGGCCATGGCGGGCTGGTTCCAGATAACTGATACGATTACGTTGGCGGTTTTGCGGCCTACGCCCGGCAGCTTTACCAGGTCCTGCACGGTGCTTGGTATTTCCGAGTTAAACTGCTCCACCAGCATTTTGCCTAAGCCGGCCAGGTGCTTGGCTTTGTTGTTGGGGTAAGAGATGCTTTTGATGTAGGGCAGTATGTCGTCGGGTGTGGCGGTGGCCAGGTGCACAGGTGTGGGGTAGGCCTCAAAAAGGGCAGGCGTTACCATGTTCACGCGCTTGTCGGTGCACTGCGCGCTAAGCACTACGGCCACCATAAGCTCATAAGGGCTGGTATAGGCCAGCTCCGTTTGCGGTTCCGGAAAATTCTGCGTGAAATACCCGATCAGGTGCCTGAAGCGTTCCTTTTTCTGCATAAAAAAAGTTTACAGTCGTTAAGACTGCAAACTTAAGCTTTTTGAGTAATTCAGGATGTTGTTAACAGCTCTTTCGGGAGCGATTTTGATGGAACCAGTTAGCAGGTGGTGAACCATTAACAGATCTGAGCAGCTCTCAGCCAACTCACTGTCTTGCATTAAGGCCAATTCCAGTTGTTCACAGGCATCTTCTGCCAATTCATTATAAACGTACTGTATTAGCTCATTCTGAGTAGAGGTTTTTATCATAAGTGATACTTTGGTTTAGCATCTTCTTCCTCAGGTTTATAAGCGCATAGCGCATACGGCCTAAGGCAGTGTTGATGCTCACCCCGGTAGCTTCAGCAATCTCCTGAAAGCTCATGTCCGCATAATGCCGCATCATGAGCACTTCGCGCTGCGCCTGTGGCAGCGTCTGGATTAGCTCGCGCAGACGGGTATGGGTGTCCTCCTTTATCTGCAGCGACTCCGCGGAGTCTTCGGCAAACGACAGGTTATTGAACACATTGCTCCCGTCTTCCAGGGTGATCATCGGGCTCCGTTTCTCTTTCCGGAAATGGTCGATTGCCAGGTTGTGGGCAATACGGCATATCCAGGACGAGAACTTGCCTTCTTCGTTGTACCGGCCGCTCTTCATGGTGTGGATAGCTTTTATAAAAGTATCCTGCAGAAGGTCTTCGGCGGTGTACGAATCTTTAACGATCAGATAAATCGTAGTATATACTTTGTTTTTGTGTCTGTTTACTAACTGTTCAAACGCATTTTCTGTACCTGCGATATAAAGCGTAACCAATGCGGAATCGCTAAGCTGGGTAGTTATATTCATCGTAAAAGCTACATTATGTTTAACGTAGAGCTTTATATCATATTGTGAGCGTTTGAATTATAAACAAAACTTTTTAGAAGGGTAAATCAAATATAGGTAAAGGTTTTAGCTTGTGCAAATGTTGCCCGGGCTTCAGAAAAAAAATAAATCGCCAGGGCGGTACCAATCGGGTCTGCTAAGCGTTACGGGCAATCTGTGCCGCATGCTTATACGGAGATATATAAATATGCGGCTATATAGATTTTTATTTTTTACGACCCCTTTTTCGCGCATGCCCTGCAGCTGCTCCTTTTTAAAATCTCACACAATAATCTTACCAATGAGCTGCTGAAAAACTAATGATTGTAAGCTTTTTGTTGGGCGCTGCTCCCCGTTGCTAAGATTGGTAAGGCCGCCACTACTGCTGCTGCACAACTTCGGGAGCAATTTATTTAAGAGAGGCTTTAAGCAGCGCCTTCCTCTCCGGGGCGGCAGCTTTGCAGCACTTCAAAAACGGGGCCTCAGTTATCGAAACACAGGACTGCCTGTAAATGTATAGATCCTTCGCAAATCCGGGATGCCGGCTTGCGAAGGATCTGGTGGATAAATGGGGCAGAATCCTTACTTTCTGCTATAGCCTTTCAGGCGGTTAAGGATCAGCAACAACCTACGGTTGATTTCGCGTTCTTCTACAGGCTTGCATTGGGCCGTAATGTCGTGCGGCTTCTGCAGTTTCTGTTCCAGCGCTTTCAGGTGGTTCAGGTAGCACTCTACTGTTGTGCAGGATACATTGAGAAGAGCATCGTTGGTATGGTTGCTCTCCACTTTGTATTTTAGGTTTATGGCATATGCTATTTCAGAGTTTATCACCTTGGTAACGGCTTCATCTGTCGTAATTTCTTGCTGGTACACCCTTCTCTCAATGCTCTCCAACAAACTTCTGATGTCCAGTTGTGTCATGTAATGTTAGCTTTTAAGTTAATGATAAGACAATGTTTCTCTTCTCTGGCTTGTGGCGCCAAATGCAGGAAGCCGGTTCTGATGGTATGTCTGTTGTTGGATATGCCCTCCAATATGTTACAGGCAGAAGCAGAACTGGAAACAGTATCTGGCAGGGCCGAAGAAGCTAATTTCTGGCCAGGACCTTCTGGGTCCGTTATAATTTTTATACTTCTGTTAGGGAATGTGTGTTACAGAATTAAGCTGATTTAATGAAATATAATGTATTGATAATATTGAAGCGTAACGGTTCCGGTTTTGGTGGAAAATATAGTGTTGGCTCCTGATGTTTCTGGAAGCTGATTATAAAATCTGGACCAGAAACCGACCTCTGTTAGCTCAATTCGTTGCCATCTAAGGGGATATGCCTCCTGCCCTGGCCCCTAAAATAAATCTTTTAAAATGGGTAACCCCTGCATTACATGGCTTGATATTTCTTTTTTGTTATATATTACCCTAACGGAGTTTAGATACTAAAGTTAAAAATAATCTTGAAATAAACAAGCATATAATTCAGACTATTCCATTCCTGCTTATCAGGGAGAAGCTGTGTTTGGGTAGGACGCGCTGTGCTGGAACGGAGGCGGCAGATACTCTGCGGAGGCCTAATTAAAAAGGCACCGCTTCAGAAAGAAGCGGTGCCTTTTTATGGGTGCGGTTATGCCGGGGCGCTACGATGCGGCGGCTTCTTTTTTAGGAGCCTCGGCTGTTTTTTTATTTGACTGGCGTGGCCGGCTGTTGCCATAGCTGCCTTTGGCGATTTTACCTTTTCTCGATTTTTTATCTCCTTTTCCCATAAATAAAATTTGTTAATAGATGTTTAGTTAAACATGGTGTACTTGATTATTACGGGTTATGATGCCGGGCAGCTGAAAAAATTTGAGAGCTGCCATTGCTAAGATAGTAAATAGCAGGCAGAATATAAAGGAGTTAACCTAAAAAGGGCAGTTCGGCACAGGTTAAAAGCGTAGGAGCGTAGGAGCACCTGACCCAAATTATTTGAATGAGACAGGCCTTCCGGAAGCTTTTTCGGGGACACAAGACACAGGACTTTTTAGGAGTGAAGAGGTAAAATTTATGAGTTAAATTGCTTTCCATTGTTCATCTTCAAATTTCCAAATCTTCAAATTAAAAGATCAGCACATCGACCCAGTAGCACATTAACCCGATTATTCTAATTAAAAAGGCCCTCCGGAGGCTCCTGCGATTGCTGGTGGCCCGGGAGCACAGGCAGCGGCAAGGGCTTAGGCCACCAGCGTATTTCATTTCCGGTTCTTTTGCTTCAATTGGCAGGCAGCTGTAACCATGGCCTTCTAAATCAGGTTAAGTATTTGTACCTTTGCAAATTACTTAAATTTAAGAGCAGGGCTTGGGTTTTGGTTGCCGTTTGGCGGCTCAAAACAGGGCCCACTGGCTGTATGGCAAACAATTCTGAACAAAATATCGATACGCTCGACCCCCGGCATAACATTATTATTAAAGGGGCGCGGGTGCATAACCTCAAAGACCTGAGCGTGGCGCTGCCCCGCAATAAATTCATCGTGATCACGGGCCTCTCCGGCTCCGGCAAATCGTCGCTGGCGTTTGACACGCTTTATGCCGAAGGGCAGCGCATGTACGTAGAGAGCCTAAGTTCCTACGCCCGGCAGTTCCTGGGCCGGATGGACAAACCGGATGTGGATTACATCAAAGGCATCAGCCCGGCCATTGCGATAGAGCAGAAGGTGAGCATCAAAAACAACCGCTCCACCGTGGGCACCAACACCGAGATCTACGATTACCTGAAGCTGCTCTATGCCCGTATCGGCAAAACCTACTCGCCTGTGTCGGGAGAGGTGGTGCAGAAAGACACGGTAACAGATGTGGTCGATTATATTTTCTCGCTCGAGAACGAAGCCCGCGTCATGATCCTGGCACCGCTGCAACTTACGGTGGAGCGTCCACTGGCCAAAGAGCTGGACCTGCTGCTGCAAAAAGGTTATTCCCGCATCTACGCCAACGGCCAGGTTTATTTTATAGAGGAACTGCTCGAGAACACGCCCGAACTCGGCAACGAGGTGTATATCCTAATAGACAGGGCCGTTATCTACAAAGAAGACGAAGACCTGCAGTTCCGGATTGCTGACTCGGTGCAGACTGCCTTTTTCGAGGGGCACGGGGAGTGCCGTGTCATGTATGGCGACGCGGTGCGTGTGTTTTCCGACCGTTTTGAGCTCGACGGAATGTTGTTCGAGGAACCTTCCGTAAACTTCTTCAGCTTTAACAACCCCTACGGCGCCTGCCAGACCTGCGAAGGCTTTGGGAGCGTGCTGGGCATAGACCCCGACCTGGTTATTCCCGATAAAAGCCTGACCGTGTACGAAGGAGCCATTGCCCCCTGGCGCTCCGAGAAAATGAACGAGTGGCTGCAGCCTTTAATTAAAAACGGCATCCGCTTCGACTTCCCGATTCACCGACCCTACAACGAGTTGAGCCCGCAGGAGCAGGAACTGCTCTGGACCGGCAATAAATATTTCGAAGGCTTAAACGATTTCTTCAAGCATATACAGGCGCAGTCGCACAAGATCCAGTACCGCGTGATGCAGTCGCGCTACCGGGGCCGCACCACCTGCCCCGAGTGCCGTGGCTCGCGCCTGCGCAAAGACGCCAGCTATGTAAAAATAGACGGCAAAAGCATTACCGACCTGGTGCTGCTCCCGATCACGGAAGTGCTGGCTTTCTTCCAGAACATACAGCTCACCGAGCACGAGCGTAACATTGCCGAGCGGCTGGCCGTGGAGGTGACCAATCGCCTGGGCTACCTGGTGCGGGTGGGGCTGGGCTACCTCACGCTGAACCGTCTGTCTAATACACTGTCTGGTGGCGAGAGCCAGCGCATCAACCTGGCCACTTCGCTGGGCAGCGCCCTGGTGGGCTCTATGTATATTCTGGATGAGCCGAGCATCGGCCTGCATCCCAAAGATGCCGAGCAACTAATCGGTGTGCTGCGCTCGCTGCAGCAGATCGGCAATACCGTGATTGTGGTGGAGCACGAGGAGGAGATGATGAAAGCAGCCGACCAACTCATCGACATTGGCCCCGAGGCTGGTTCCGGTGGCGGAAACCTCATGTTCCAGGGCAGTTTTGAGGAGATGATCGCGACTTCCGAAACCTACACCGGCCAGTACCTGAGCGGCAGAATGGAGCTGGCAGTGCCGGCACAGAGGCGCAAGTGGCGCAACTACATCGAGATTGTGGGAGCCCGCGAGAACAACCTGAAAAACCTGACCGTGAAGTTTCCGCTGGAGGTGATGACGGTCGTGACAGGTGTGAGCGGCTCGGGCAAGTCTACGCTGGTGAAGAAGATACTCTACCCGGCCATGCAGAAGCTGCACGGTGCCACCTCCGAGGCAACCGGCAAGCACGACAAATTACAAGGCGACTATGCCAAAATTGAGCATGTGGAGTTTGTAGACCAGAACCCGATCGGCAAGTCTTCGCGCTCCAACCCGGTAACTTATGTGAAGGCCTACGATGCCATCCGCACGCTTTTCGCGGATCAGCCGCTGGCAAAGGCGCGGGGCTTCAAGCCATCTCATTTCTCCTTTAACATAGAAGGCGGCCGCTGCGAGGTGTGCCAGGGCGAGGGGCAGGTGAAGATCGAGATGCAGTTTATGGCCGATATCTACCTGACCTGCGACAGCTGCCACGGCCAACGCTTTAAGCAGGATGTGCTGGATATCAGGTTCAATGACAAGAATATATCGGAGGTGCTGGACATGACCATTGCCGATAGTCTGGAGTTTTTTGAGGGCCAGCAGAAAATTCTCGAGCGCCTGAAACCGCTCAACGATGTGGGCCTGGGCTATATCAGGCTGGGGCAGTCGAGCAATACTTTGTCTGGCGGCGAGGCGCAGCGCGTAAAGCTGGCTTCTTTCCTGACCAAGGGCGCCACGCAGCACACCAAAAACATCCTGTTCATTTTCGATGAGCCCAGCACCGGCCTGCACTTCCACGACATCAGCAAGCTGCTCACCTCCATGAACGCGCTTATCGAAAGCGGCAACACCGTCGTGATTATCGAGCACAACATGGACATCGTTAAATCGGCTGACTGGCTAATAGACTTAGGCCCGGAGGGAGGCCTGAACGGAGGCAACCTACTGTTTGAGGGAACACCCGAGGATATGGCGAAGCTGGAAGGAAACGATACAGCCCGCTTCCTGAAAGAAAAGCTTTAATTTGAATAATTGCTGAGTGTTAGTTGTTTAATGGGTGGTTTTGATACTAGGAGCTAATCTGCAAAGCACCATCTTATACATGACTGATTCATAGCCCATGTCGTGCTACGTGCATCGTAATACGTGATACTAATAATCTGATCTTGTGTCCATATCAACAGCAGCACCAGGAGCAGCAAAAGCCTCCAGAAGGCCTTTTTCATTAGAATAATTTATTACTAAAGCAAAAAGCAAACCCCGGCACCTATGGATTTCAGCCCCCCCGAACTCCGAACCGTTACCATGACACGGTACGTTACCCCCTTGCGCGAAGGTGGATCGCTGCCGGCGATTGTAGAGGCCGACGACGACTTTCTATATGTTGTGAAGTTCCGTGGAGCGGGACAGGGCGTAAAAGCGCTCATCGCCGAACTTATTGGCGGGGAAATTGCGCGGGCGCTTGGCCTGCGGGTGCCCGAAATCGTATTTATAGAAGTAGACACCGCCTTTGGCCGCACCGAGCCCGACGAGGAGATACAGGACCTGCTGCAGGCAAGCGGCGGGCTCAACCTGGCGCTGCACTACCTCTCCGGCGCCATCACCTTCGACTCGCTGGTGACCACGCTCGATGCCAGAACGGCTTCGCAGATTGTGTGGCTCGATTGCCTGATCACGAACGTAGACCGCACCCCCCGCAACACCAACATGCTTATCTGGCACAAAGAGCTGTGGCTGATCGACCATGGCGCCTCGTTCTACTTTCACCACTCCTGGCAGAACCTGGCGGAGCAGGGAAAGCGGCCCTTCGTGCTTATAAAAGACCACGTGCTGCTGCCCCAGGCCACCGAACTCGATACCGCAGACGCAGCGGCGCGTGCCATCCTGACACCAGAACGCATCCGCGCGATCGTGGACCTCATTCCCGACGAGTGGCTGACAGGCGATTCGCCGTTTGAGACAGTTGCCGAGCACCGCGAAGCCTATATTCACTTTTTAGAGACCAGAGTCGTCCATTCCGATATTTTTGTTAAAGCAGCCCAACATGCAAGAGAAACACTTATTTGAGTACGCCGTGATCCGGGTGGTGCCCTGCGTGGAGCGCGAGGAGTTTATGAATGTGGGCGTTATTTTATACTGCTCCTCCAAAGGCTTTCTGCAAACCAGGTACGAGCTGAACGAGGAGCGGCTCAGGGCTTTTGCTGCCGAGCTGGACATGCAGGAACTGCAGGAGCGGCTCCGCGCCTTTGAGCGCATTTGCAAGGGAGGCGCCGACGGAGGGACTATCGGGAAGCTGCCGATTGCTTCGCGTTTTCGCTGGCTCACCGCCACCCGCAGCACCGTGGTGCAAACATCGCCGGTGCACCCAGGCTTCTGCGTTGAGCCGGAGCAAACCCTGAACCGGCTGTTTTTGCAGCTGGTAAGGCAGGAAGCGCCTGCAATAAAAGGCGTGAAGGGTGCCTGAGGTGCGCAGGAATCCGCATTTAATCTCAGGCTTCTGCAGAACAAACAAATGAGCAAAAAATACTGTGTCTGCTGTCCTTTTACCAAAAGTTGCTCTCTGTGAAGTCTTGCCCAAATAAATTATTAAATTGCCAGTTCTGTAACAGATTTACAGAATCTTAGATCAATCATCATTCAACAAGCCATAAGTTATGAGAAAGAAAATAGTTGCAGGTAACTGGAAAATGAACAAAACCTACGAGGAGGCGCTTTCGCTGGTGTCGGAAATCGACAATATGCTGAAAGACGAAGTAAGCGGCGATGTGACCGTAATCGTGACGCCTCCCTTCCCGTTCCTGCACGCGGTGGGAAAACTCACGCAGGGCAACGACAGGCTGCACCTGGCGGCACAGAACGTAAGCGAGCACGAGAGTGGCGCCTATACCGGCGAGGTGTCGGCTGCCATGCTCAGGTCGGTAGGCGTGGAGTATGTGCTCGTGGGCCATAGTGAGCGCCGCCTGTACCACCACGAAGATGCCCAAACACTTTACAAGAAAATGAAAGCTGCGCTGGCGCAGGGCATTAAACCAATTTTCTGCTGTGGCGAGCCGCTGGAAGAGCGCGACGCCGACCGCCACTTTGAGTATGTGGGCCAGCAACTGAAAGACAGCATCTCGTATCTGAGCAACGAAGAGTTCGACCAGGTAGTAATCGCCTACGAACCGATCTGGGCCATAGGCACCGGCCGTACGGCCAGCAGCCAGCAGGCGCAGGAAATGCACGCCTACATCCGGGAACAGCTCTCACGCATGTTCGATGCGGAGGCGGCTTTTAACTGCACCATTCTGTACGGCGGCAGCGCCAACCCAGGCAATGCAAAAGACCTGTTCTCAAAAGAAGACGTAGATGGCGGCCTGATTGGCGGAGCTTCTCTTAAATCCAGAGACTTCACCGACATCGTTAAGTCTTTCTAATCAGAACTGACCCTGTTCCAGAAGCCCTGTCCATCAAAGGTCAGGGCTTTTTAAGTTCCAAAGATTTTGGCGAACTGACCTTACGCAGCAGCAGCAGCAGCAGCAGCAGCAAAGCCTCCGGAGGGCTGTTTTGATTCAAATAATTTGACTTGCCCAAACCCCGCAGCATGCGCAGCTCCTACGAGAGTTTGGCCTGGGTAAACTTTAACTTTTCCCTCAGACACTCACAGGAGCTGCGCACGCTGCGAGGTCATTGCTACAATTCTCCAAAAACTAGAGAGCACCAGTACCTGCATCAGTAGCTTGAGCCAAAAATTTTGAAGAACTCACGCCCACCCCTCATCAAATTCCCGAATCTTTGCACCTCCGAATGGGGAAATTAGCACATCAATCAAATTATTTGAATCAAAACGGCCCTCCTGAGCTTTTGCTGCTGCTTTGAGGTGGTGATCAGCCGCAAGGGCGGCTACCTGATTTTTGTGGCACTAGTATAATAATACCGAAAAACAGGTAGTTATTGCTGTTACTATGGCAGGATATAATTATATTTGGTTTGATTTTGCACACTAACATGCACAACCGCCTGACGGCTTTCAACTCAGTTTTCGTGTCGCATTACGTAGTACCTTTGCCTGCCCATGCAGTTTGGCGCAGAATAATAATATTTCCATGGATTTTGTAGAAGTAGACTTACGCGTAACACCCGATTTTGCTGATATGCTGATAGCTGAGTTGGGGGAATTAGGCTTTGATGCCTTTGTGGAAACAGAAAACGGTTTCTGCGCCTATATAGACGAAGACAAGTTTGAGCAGGGCCCCCTCGATACTTTGCTGACGCGCTATAAGAGGATGGTGCCAATAGAGTATAAGGTGCAGACAATAGCGCGCCAGAACTGGAACGAGGAGTGGGAACGCAACTTCGAGCCGCTTTTTATCGGCGGCAAAGTATCGGTAAGGGCATCCTTCCATGAAAAGCCGGAAACAGCGGAATACGATGTCGTGATCAACCCCAAAATGTCGTTCGGCACAGGCCACCACGAGACCACCACGCTCATGATCGAGAATCAGCTAAGCCTGAACCACACCGGCAAGCGGGTGCTCGACATGGGCTGCGGCACGGGCATACTGGCCATTGCCGCCGCTAAACTGGGCGCAACAAACATCGTGGCGGTAGACATTGAGGACTGGACCGTAGAAAATGCCCGCGAAAACGCATCCCTCAACCAAACTCCCATGGACGTGCGCCTGGGTGGTGCCGAGCAGCTGGAGGGCGAGAAGCCGTTTGATATAGTGTTGGCCAATATAAACCGAAATGTGCTGCTGGACGATATGCCGGCTTACAAAGCGGTGCTGGCACCGCAGGGGTGGCTGTTGCTCAGCGGTTTCTATACCGAAGACCTGCCCATGATCCGGGAAAAAGCTGCCAGCCTGGAACTCCAGTATCAATCTCACCGGGATAAAAACAACTGGGTATCCGCTATTTTCCAGTCCAGGTAATCCACTCCTCATGAAACAAACTTTACTTCCTTTCTTTTTATTTCTTTCTTTTTTTGCCTCGCCGGCACTGGCTCAAAACAAGCTGTCGGAAAACCCGGCTGAGTTTGTGGCGGATGCCAAGGCTCTGCTGCTAAACGGCAAAGGACCCAACGCCCAGGCCCTTGCCACCAACCTGGAAGCGCTTTGGAACAGCGGCAAACTAACGGCAAAGCAGCAGCAGGAGATCGCGAACATCGCGCAGCAGATGTACAAAAAGAAAATGCGCGTACGCCCACACTTCGAACAGTTCTTCGGCATGCTCACCGATGGCACCAGCAGGCACAACCTGCGCGGCAGCTCCCTCGATAACATGCTCGAGGTAGTTGCCAAAGCCGTCAGGCAGGAAGAGATGGGCAACCTGGAGCGCTTTCTGGCAACCAGCAGCCTTTACCTGGCTTCGGATTTACTTTTTCAGAACAAGTTTCAGAAGCTGCAGGCAACAGGTGGGCGTTTCAGTTTTGTATACGAAGGTGGCCCTGCAGCCAAGCTCGAAACACAGGAAACCAGCAGCAACGCCGAGTGGGACAATGTGTCCTGGGATGATGAAGTGGTGCAGGAAGAGAGCACAGACGACCCCTGGGGCACCGTGACCACTACTCCTGCCAATCCAGCACCAAGTAAAAAAGAGCAGGCACAGCTGGCTAAGAAATACTTTATTCCTGCGCAGCCTAAAGTAACAGGACCTGCCCTGAAACTCGAAAATGTGGATTTTACTTTTGTTACGGCACACGATTCTGCAGCTATTCGGCACACCAGCGGCCATGTGGTGCTGGCGCACCAGCTGTTTGCAGGCGAGGGCGGCTCTTTTGAGTGGCAGGTAAACGGCAGCCCGGCTTTAGTTATTTTCCGGCAATACAGCTTCAGTATTACGGCTCCGGCCTTTAAAGTGCCAGATGCCACCTTGAGCTACCCGGCCATGCTGCAGGAGAAGATAGACGGCGCCTTTGAGTTCAAGAGCATCAGGCGGAGCAGCAAAGGCCAGACCGGGTACCCCAAATTTATTTCCTTTACAGACAATGCCCGCCTCAAAAACCTGGGCCAGAACATGGGCTACAGGGGCGGATTCTCGCTTGCCGGAAACGTAATGGGAAGCAATTGCCTGGATGGAAAGTCATCGGAGATCGTGGTGTCGCACAATGGCGTGCGCAAGTTTCGGTCAGAGTCCAGAGGGTTTGTGATAAGCGATAGCCTGCTTACCTCGAACCGTGCTTCTGTAGAGATTTTTCAGGGCAAAGACCTGCTTACGCACCCCGCCATGCAGCTCGTTTACTCCAGGCCAGCCAATACCCTAACCCTGACCCGCGAAAAAGGAACGCATGCCAATACCCCCTTTCTGGACAACTATCACCAACTGGAAATACTGGCAGAGCGCCTGCGCTGGAACCTGGCCACAGCCGATATCGATTTTATTACCGTCAGCAACAAGATGCTGGTGCCGGTCAGGCTGGAGTCTGCTTCCTACTTTTCTAACAGCCAGTACCAGCAACTGGTGGGCGTGGCCACCTTTCACCCGCTAAAGCCCCTGATTGCCTATGCCACTAAAGCCAGGACCAGCGAGTTTAACGTTTCGGATGTGGCCAAGTACACCAGGATTCCGGAAGATGGTTTCAGAGATGCCGCTTCCAGGCTTTCGCAGTTAGGTTTCGTAGACTTCGATGCGCCTTCAGGGCATATGGTACTGAAGCAGAAAGCCTGGCATTATGTGGGCGCTTCGCAGCATAAGCACGATTATGACCACCTGGTTATAAAATCGCTTGTTCCGTCGGGCAAAAATGCCACCCTTAACCTGGAAACCAACAGGCTGGAGGTGCGTGGTGTCCGGAAAGTATTCTTTACCAGCGATACCACCAGCATCTATATCATCCCGGATAGCAGCAAGATCACCATCTTGTCGAACCGCGATATGGAGTTCAGCGGAGAAGTACATGCGAACCAGCTCGCTTTTAAAGGCACTGATTTCAAGTTTGATTACAACGAGTTCTCCATCGACCTGCAAAAGCTGCAGTTCATGACGTTGAACACGAAAGAGCCAAGTAAGAACAGCAAGTCTAAAAACATAAACCAGATCGTTCCTGGCAAGAATGGCAAGTTCTCAGGCAAAATATACATCAACAGGCCCGATAATAAGTCCGGCAAAGAGTACCTGTCTGATTACCCGAAGTTCGATGCCCTGTCCGGCGGGCAGCTTTCTTTTTCAAGCCCCGATATCCTGGGCGGCGCTTACGATACCACGGTTTATTTCGAGATGTTCCCTTTTAAGGTCGACAGCCTCAGCGACTCCAGGCGTGGGGTGGTAGGGTTTAAAGGGCGGTTCCACTCGGGTGGCATGATGCCTCCTTTCGAGACAAAAGTGGTGAAGATGCCAGACGGTACGATGGGGTTTCGCCATAAAGCGCCTGAAGCCGGTATTCCTGTTTTTGAAGGGAAAGGCGTTGTTCACGATTCTATTGTTATGAATGCAGGCGGGCTGCAGAGCAGCGGCAAGCTAAAATACCTGACTGCTACCTTAGAGGCTCCTTCCTTTACGTTCTACCAGGATTCTGTGCTTGCTCCGGCTGGTTCTGCCGTAACGATGGCCGAACCCAAAGCAGGCGGTGCCGACCTGCCTGGCGCCTCGCTGGCGGCCTACAGCATGCGCTGGTTGCCCAAAGCCGACACCATGTACCTGAACCCGCAGCAGCCCATGCAGCTATATAAGGAGCCATTTTCTTTCGATGGTATTGTGAGGCTGTCGCCGGGTGGCTTGTATGGTAGCGGCAAAGTAGATAATGAGACATCGCGGGTGGTTTCGGAGCGGTTCGTGTTTAACCAGCGCAGCTTTACCGCCAGAAACGGACAGCTTGTCCTGAAGTCTGACATAGCCGATAAACCGGCCTTAAATGCCCGGCAGGTGCATGTAAACTATGATCTGGCCAAGGGACAGGTCGATTTTGAGACGGTGCAGAAAGGAGTTGCCAGCCTGGAGTTCCCGAAGGCACAGTACAAAACATCGCTCAGCAGCGGCAGCTGGGATATTGCACAACGAAAGGTTAACCTGAAAGCCAATGCCGATGGCGCCAGCAACCTCTTTTATTCGCTGCACCCGGAGCAGGCCGGACTTCGGTTTATAGCCACCAGCGGCGAGTACGATCTCGAAGAAAATGCGCTGCTGGCCATTGGGGTGCCTCATGTTGCCGTAGCCGATTCTTACATTGTACCCGATAGCGGAAAAATAGAGATCACAGCCGGAGCGGTGATGAAGCCTATGCAGCATGCGGGTATCATGGCCGATTCCCTGCACCAGTTCCATAAGATGTACGCCGGCAATATCCGCATTCTGTCGCGTCATGCTTTTCAGGGCGATGCTTTGTATGCCTACCAAGGTGCAGAGGAGCCGTATGAGCTGCATTTCTCTGACTTTGCCTATGGTGCAGCTGCGGCAAACTCCAAAAAGAAAGTGCCGATGTATACTTCTGCAGTGGCTACCGTAGAGGAGGCTACTCCCTTTCCTGTTTTTCCGAGCATCTTGTACCGGGGCAAAGTGGGCATGAACTCGGCGCAGAAGTACCTGAATTTCGACGGCTTTCTGAGACTCAACTTTTCCGGCAACGAAGCAGGCACAGACTGGTTCCCCTTCAGGCGCGATTCGCTGAATCCGGAGAAAGTACTTATTCCGCTCCTCAACCCTAAAACAGCCGATGGCATACCGCTCCGCACCGGCCTGCACGTGGCGGCTGCTACCACCGATATTTACAGCACCTTTGTGTCCAGAAAGCAGGACCAGGAGGATCTGGATCTTTTTACCGTAGATGGCCTGCTATCTTTCAACAAAGACAAAAATGAGTTTGAAATCGGGGATCCCAACATTCAGCAGGATGGCTCGTTGTATGAAGGCAATCTGCTCCGTTACAACCCCGACTCAAATAAGCTGAGTTTTAAGGGCAAGCTCAACCTGCTTAAACCGACCAGGAACTTTGGAATAGAAGCTGCCGGAGCAGGCACCGCCAACATGGACAGCAGCCTTTACCTGTTAGACACTTTTATGGCTATTGACCTGGATATACCGGCTCAGGCGCTCTCGATAATGGCCAAGGGCCTGAAAGAAAATGTGGAAGGGCTGCCAGATGCTGTAAGTGCAGACGAACAGACACTGGCCCGGATAGGCGATTTTCTGAGCCAGCGCGATGCGGAGAAATATAAGGAGAAAAGCGTGGCTAAGTATGTTCCGCTTCCGTCACTTTCTTCTAAACTGGTCAGGAGCCTGTTGCTGAACAAGGTGAATCTGAAGTGGTCGGAGGAGAAGAAGGCCTGGTACAGTGTAGGCAAACTAAGCCTGGCAGGCATTCTGAAAGAGGATATTAATGCGCAGCTGGACGGCTACCTGGAGCTGCGGCAGGAGTACGGCCGGCCGGTAGTTACGCTGTATATGCAGGCTGATATGTATAACTGGTACTACTTCAGCTTTGTAGATAACGGCCTGATAGTAGACTCCTCAGACGATAAATTCAACAAGGTCATCCGTTCCAAATCGAAGGGCAGCCGCGAGCTGACGGCTGTTAACTATGGCTTTTTTGTAGCCCAACCCGAAGAGCGAACCGGTTTTGTCGGCTCCTTCAGAAAAAGCTACCTGAATGGCGAAGAGGACTTTAAGCTCTCCTCCACAGCCGGATTGTTTGATAATGCTGCCCCGGTAGGCCAGGATTACGACGAAGAAGAAGAGGGTGGCAGGAAAAGAAAGAAGCGAAATAAGAAAGAGGAGTCTGAGGAGGAGGATAATTGGTAACCATGCCTGAAACTGCTGACTAGCAATTGCCCTGTAGACAAGCGTGCCAGGGTAATTCTCAGTTGGCGAAGCATTAAGCGCCGGGGCAGCTGAAGAGGCCTAGATTCATTAATTATTTTTTGTAAGTTGAGGCGGAGCTTCCAAAATTTTAGAACCAGAAACTATAATCTTGGGTATAAAGTTTAAGTGAGGCCCCGAAATCGAAAAATTAAATTAAGAATTGGCTATATTTACGTCTTTTCATAATTAGTGAGCAGGCCTGAGCGCCTTTCGGTTATAAACTGGTTATGGCTGTTTCATAATTTTTTATTATTCATGAGTATACTACTGTTTTTTGTGCTGTTTGTGGCAGCTTACCTGATTGGTGCAATATGTACGGCTGTATGGCTGGGCAAAGCCTACTATGGTATTGATATACGCCAACATGGTAGCGGTAACTCAGGAGCCACCAATACCTTCCGGGTGCTAGGCAAAAAGCCAGGTGTGATTGTGATGTTAATCGATATCTTTAAGGGATGGGCAGCTGCTTCGCTGGCAAATTTTCTGATCTTGTTTAATGCCATAGAAGCAGATCAGCTGATAACGTTTAAACTGATACTGGGCGGTCTGGCGGTGCTTGGTCATATTTTTCCGGTATACGAACGGTTTAAAGGCGGTAAAGGCGTGGCAACTTTGTTGGGGATGATGCTGGCTGTGCAGCCGGAGGTGGCGCTGGTGTGTATTGTTATCTTTATGGTGGTGCTCTTTACTTCCAAGTATGTATCGCTCGGCTCCATGATTGCGGCTCTTGCTTTCCCGGTATTGTTGCTCTTGCCGCGCTTTAACCCCGAAAACCCGGTGCTGATCGTGTTTGGGTTTGTGCTGTTTGCCGTGGTGGTGCTCACGCACCGCAAAAATATCAACCGCTTATTACAGGGCGAGGAAAGCAAGACCACCATAAAGCTCGGCCGAAAGAGGTAAAGTAAACTCCGGTAGCCCGGCGGCAATCGCTCAATCAGCAATCTGCCAAGGAACATATTATATGCCACTCTTCTGACCGGGAGTGGCATTTTTCGTAAAACGATCTAAACAATTACCTACATCTCATGCTGAAGAACTATATCTCCGAGAACAAAGACAGGTTTATAAACGAACTGATGGAAATGCTCCGAATACCCTCCGTGAGCGCTGATCCTAAATTTAAGGCCGACGTTATCCGGACGGCTGAATTTGTAAAGCAGAAGCTGCAGGAAGCCGGGGCCGACAGCGTGGAGCTCTGCGAAACAGCCGGCTATCCTATTGTGTATGGCGAAAAAATGGTGGATCCTGCCCTGCCAACGGTGCTGGTGTATGGCCACTACGATGTGCAGCCCGCCGACCCCTACGAACTCTGGAACTCCCCGCCCTTTGAGCCGGTCATCAAAAATGAAAAAATCTACGCCCGTGGCGCCTGCGACGATAAAGGCCAGATGTACATGCACGTAAAGGCCTTTGAAACCATGATGAAGCATAATGCGCTGGCTTGCAATGTTAAGTTCATGATTGAGGGCGAGGAAGAAGTAGGCTCCGCCAACCTGGGCACTTTTGTGAAGAACAACCTGGACCGCCTCCAAGCTGATGTTATCCTGATCTCTGACACAGGCATGCTCGGCAACGACACGCCGTCGATCACCTCTGGCTTGCGCGGCATGAGCTATGTGGAGGTAGAGGTAACAGGCCCTAACCGCGACCTGCACTCCGGCAGTTATGGAGGGGCCGTCGCCAACCCGATCAACATTCTGTGCCAGATGATCGCCTCGCTGCACGATGAGAACAACCACATCACCATTCCGGGGTTCTATGACAATGTGGAGGAACTGACAGAAGAGGAGCGGGCAGAGATGGGGCGGGCACCCTTCGATCTGGAAAAATACAGGCAGGCGCTCGGCATTGCCGATGTGCATGGCGAAAAAGGGTATAGCACCCGGGAGCGTATTTCCATCAGGCCTACTTTAGATGTAAATGGCATTTGGGGAGGTTACACCGGCGAAGGCGCCAAGACAGTGATCGCCTCAAAAGCCTATGCCAAAATTTCGATGCGGCTGGTGCCACATCAAACATCCGAAGAAATTACGGAGAAGTTCAGAAAGCATTTTGAAAGTATAGCTCCTGCCAGCGTGCAGGTGGTAGTAAAGCCGCATCATGGCGGAGAGCCCGTTGTTACGCCAACTGATTCTGTTGCCTACCAGGCGGCTGCCAGAGCCTACGAAGAGGCGTTTGGCATAAAGCCCATTCCGGTGCGCAGCGGCGGGTCTATCCCGATTGTGGCCATGTTTAAAGCAGTGCTGGGTATCGATTCGGTGCTCATGGGCTTCGGCCTCGACTCCGACGCCATCCACTCGCCTAACGAGAGCTTCGGCCTTTTCAACTTCCTGAAAGGAATCGAGACCATTCCCTTATTCTATCAATATTATGCGGAGATGAGCCAGCATGCGTAATTTGGTTTAAGTTGGAAA
>NZ_VFSD01000031.1 GCF_014332515.1 Pontibacter beigongshangensis
AAAATTAGAAATATTAAAAGCATTAATGAAAGAAAAGACCTATTCCAATTATTCAAATAAAAAATGCCCTCCGGAGGCTCTGCTGCTTCTGCTGCTGCTATTGGCTGCCGTTCTGCTTCCGGGCTGCAGCAAAGACCTGGATTACGAACTGCCTTATGTTGGGGAGAAGCTGGTGATAAACGGCACCTTGTCGCCGGACAGTGTGGTGAGCCTGCGGGTCAGCAAGACGATGCCTGTGAGCGGTGACTTTCGCTCGAACCTGCGCCTCGCAGATGCTCAGGTGGCGTTCTTCGAGGAGGGCGTTTTTCTGGAGAATCTGCTTCATACCACGGATGGCACTTACCGCTCCTCCTCCGGCTTTAAACCTATTCCGGGCAAAGCTTACCATGTGCAGGTTTCCGCTCCCGGGCTTGCCACCGCCGAGACACTGCCAGAGCGGGTGCCTTTTCCGCCGCAGGTAGGGTACTATGCATTTGAAGAAGAAATAAAATCGATGCTCAACAATGTGCCCACACGCAAGCTGACCCTCGAAATTTTAGATGACGGCAGCACAACTGATTTCTACAACATTCATATGCAGCAATACTACAAAGGTGCGCCTATAACAGCACCTGCCTTTTATAGCGACAAATTTCTGGAGGCAGGCGACCCATGCGGTTTTCTGGGAAACGGCAATGAATTTAACTTATCGGATATCTGCTTTAACGGGAATGCCTATACGGTGAATATTGGGGTAGAACTGCACGGAACAGCTGTCATTAACAATGAGCAGCGGAATGTGGATGCGCAACAGGTTGTGGTAAGGCTTCGGAACATTAGCAGAGACTATTACAAACACCTGGAGAGCAACTACGAGCCTAACGGCATTGAACTGGCCTTTTCGGGGCAAAATATCATCTACTCTAATGTAAAAGGCGGCTTTGGCATGCTGGCGGCCTACAACGAACAGAAAATCATCATTCAACTATAAAACAGGCGCAAGCTATTCAATCCACATTATTACATGCAAGTAAAACATCTTCTCCTTCCAACTTCTTTTGCCTTTGGGGCAACGCTGATGGCTACCGCCCAGGATGCCAGCGTCGAAAAATCTGTGTATGGCCTCCAGACCGGACTTCTGGGCATTTGGGCACACAACGAATCCAGGATTACCGATAGGTTTGCGATCCGGTCTGAAGTCGGGTTTGATGCCGGCTTTTTTGGCGGTGGCTTCAACGAGAGTAACATAGGCTATGTATTTACGCCGGTGCTTACGGTGGAGCCCAGGTGGTACTATAACCTGAAGAAGCGGGATAGCAAAGGTAAGCGCACGGCCAACAACAGCGCCAACTTCCTCACGGCCAAAATAAACTATCACCCCGACTGGTTCACCATCTCCAGCGACGACAGGATGGTATTCAACCAGGTAGCCTTTGTCCCGACCTGGGGTATCAGAAGAGTGTTGGGCAGGCATTTCACCTTCGAAGCAGCCATCGGCCTCGGCTACCGCTACGTGTTCCGGAAGAGCCATGGCTTTAGCACGAATGTAGGAGAAGCAGCCGTGGATCTGGATTTGAGGATAGGTTATACCTTTTAAAACCTCTTAGCTAGTGGTGCTGCAGGCTTTGCATAAGGAGCAGCAGGAGCAGCAGAGCCTCCAGAGGCTATTTTTCATTAGAATAACTGATGTCACGCAGGAGGTTTTTGTCCCCCTTTGAAGTTGATCTTGTAGGGATAAAATCAAAATCTAATGCGATGTATTGTTCGCTAGTGCGAGCTTGCAGCTCGTACTTTTATTCCACTTGATCATTCGAATTGAGCAAAATCAGGTTGTGTAAGAGTTGATGCTTTATATGCTATAGCCCAAAGAGAAAAAAGGTACGAGCTACAAGCTCGCACCAGCGGCGTATGCATACCGCTAGTTTAGGCGCAGCCGTAACTTGTGGGAAAAATGAGGCAAGTTTTCAACTTGCGAAATGGAGGTTTGCGCAAGTTGAAAACTTGCCATCATACTAAACCACATTTACGCTGCGCCTAAACTTGCGGCATAAATACTTTTCACAATCACATATATCGCTATAGCTACCCCTCAATATGTTATGCACTTTAATTATTTAGAAATTCAGCCTTCAGCAGTTACCGGTGCAGAAAGGCATCTGCAACAATAAGCTTTAAAAGCAAAGAGGCTGCACCAGATGATGGGCAGCCTCTTTGTTATCTTAAAATCGCCGGATGGCTTACATACTCAGGTAGAGATTTCGCTCGGAGTACACTTTTACAAAGTAGTCGTCCTGCAGGTCGTCTATAAAGTAGATGGCCTCGCCTGTCGATTTCATCTCCGGCCCCAGCTCCTTGTTCACTTCCGGGAACTTGCTGTGCGAGAACACCGGCACCTTAATCGCGTAGCCGTGCTTGTATGGGTTAAAGTTGAAGTCCTTGATCTTCTTCTCGCCCAGCATCAGCTTGGTAGCGTAGTTGATGTACGGCTCACGGTAAGCCTTGGCAATAAACGGAATGGTTCGTGAAGCCCGTGGGTTGGCCTCGATCACGTACACCACCTCGTTCTTTACCGCAAACTGTATGTTGATGATGCCAACTGTGTTCAGGGCCAGCGCGATCTTTTTGGTATATTCCTCTATTTTCTCAATCACATTTTTTGAAAGGTCGAACGGAGGCAGCACCGCGTAGGAGTCGCCGGAGTGGATGCCAGCCGGCTCAATGTGCTCCATAATACCGCAGATGTGCACGTCCTCTCCATCGGAGATGGCGTCGGCTTCGGCTTCTATGGCATTGTCGAGGAAGTGGTCGAGCAGTACTTTGTTGCCCGGGTGGTCTTTCAGCAAGTCGATTACATGGGCTTCCAGTTCCTTCTCGTTAATCACGATTTTCATGCTCTGGCCACCTAACACGTAGCTGGGGCGCACCAGCAGCGGGAAATTGAGTTTTTTGCAAAGCTCCAGCGCCTCCTCAGCCGACTCGATCACACCAAACGGCGGGTACGGAATATCCAGTTCGCGCAGCAGCGTAGAGAACGAGCCTCTGTCTTCGGCCAGGTCGAGGGCTTTGTAGCTCGTGCCGATGATCTTGATGCCGTAACGGTCCAGTTTCTCCGCCAGTTTCAGGGCCGTCTGGCCACCGAGCTGCACAATTACGCCTTCCGGTTTTTCGTGCAGAATGATGTCGTAGATATGCTCCCAGAACACGGGCTCGAAGTACAGCTTGTCAGCAATGTCGAAGTCGGTACTTACGGTTTCGGGGTTACAGTTGATCATGATGGTTTCGTAGCCGCACTCTTTGGCCGCCAGCACGCCATGCACGCAGCTGTAGTCGAACTCGATGCCCTGCCCGATCCGGTTCGGACCTGAACCAAGCACTACGATCTTCTTCTTATCCGACACGATGCTCTCGTTCTCGCCGTCGAAGGTGCTGTAGTAGTACGGTGTTTTGGCTTCGAACTCAGCCGCGCAGGTGTCTACCATTTTAAAGCCGCGCAGTATGCCAAGCTCGGTGCGCAGCGTGTGCACTTCGCTTTCGAGGCAACGCAGGATGTGCGCCAGCTGGCGGTCTGAGAAGCCCTTTACCTTGGCCTCGCGCAGCAGCTCTGCCGGCAGGGTTTTCAGGTTGTACTTGCCAACTTCGCGCTCTATCATTTCCAGCTCCTCGATCTGCTCCAGGAACCAGGGGTCTATTTTGGTCAGTTTCTGGATGGTGCTGGTCGGGATGCCGGCATGCATGGCATCTTTAATGCAGAACAGGCGGTTCCAGCTCGGGTTTTTCAGGTTATAGATCAGCTGATCGTAGTCCGTCATTTCCTTGCCATCGGCGCCGATGCCGTTTCGCTTGATCTCCAGGCTCTGGCAGGCCTTCTGCAGCGCCTCCTGGAAGGTGCGGCCGATGCCCATTACCTCGCCCACACTCTTCATCTGCAGACCCAGGGTGCGGTTCACGCCTTTAAACTTATCGAAGTTCCAGCGCGGTATTTTCACGATCACATAGTCCAGGGCCGGCTCGAAGTAAGCCGAAGTAGTTTTAGTGATAGAGTTCTTTAATTCGTCGAGGTTATACCCGATGGCCAGCTTGGCAGCCACTTTGGCGATAGGGTAACCGGTAGCTTTAGAGGCCAGCGCCGAAGAGCGCGATACGCGAGGGTTGATCTCGATGGCAATGATGGTGTCGTCTACGGGGCTTACCGAGAACTGCACGTTACAGCCACCGGCAAACTGCCCGATACCGTTCATCATTTTAATGGCCAGGTCGCGCATTTGCTGGTACACGGTGTCTGGCAGGGTCATGGCAGGTGCCACGGTTATGGAGTCGCCGGTGTGTATGCCCATCGGGTCGAAGTTCTCGATGGAGCAGATAATGATCACATTGCCTGCATTGTCGCGAAGCAGCTCCAGTTCGTACTCTTTCCAGCCCATAATGCTTTGCTCCACCAGCACCTCGTGTGTAGGGGAAGCATGCAATCCACGTGTCAGGGCGGCGTCGAATTCCTCCGGTGTGTTCACGAAGCCACCGCCTGTGCCACCCAGCGTAAACGAAGGGCGGATCACCAGCGGGAAACCGATTTCCTGTGCAATTTCTTTTCCTTCCAGAAACGAGGTGGCTGTTTCGCCTTTACAAACGTTTACTCCCAGCTCGATCATTTTAAGTCGGAACTGCTCGCGGTCTTCCGTCGTTTCGATGGCTTTTATATCCACGCCAATAATTTTGACGCCATATTTTTTCCAGATACCCGCGTTCTCGCATTCTATGGCAAGGTTCAGAGCGGTCTGCCCTCCCATGGTAGGCAAAACGGCATCGATCTGGTGCTTCTCCAGTATATCAATGATATACTTTTTCTCGAGTGGCTTGAGGTACACATTGTCCGCCGTGATGCTATCCGTCATGATAGTGGCCGGGTTGGAATTGATGAGCGTTACTTCTATTCCTTCTTCGCGGAGAGAACGGGCGGCCTGAGAGCCGGAGTAATCAAATTCGCAGGCCTGGCCGATGATAATAGGACCAGAGCCGATAATAAGAACAGATTTAATACTGGTGTCTTTTGGCATGTGTGTTTGGTAGGTATAAATTGCTCAAAATTAGTGCAAAATCTTCAGGCAATCAATAAAAAATATTGCCTGCCCCACCAAATATGCCCTCAGACTGTAAAAAACGTGATTTTAACAACAGATTTTACTGCCAACACCCTCCTGGCACCCCAAAGCAGCGGCATCCTGATCCGGCAAACAAGGCAGCAGCAGAGGCAGCAGCTCCCGGAGGGGCCTTTTGATTAGAATAATTGCGCTGGAGCCCAGCCAAATTAAAAATCAGAAATGATGGCAAGTCTGCTTTCCTGGCCTTTGCTGAAGCCACTTTACCTGTGTTTTATCCGGGCTTGCTAATTTTTCAGAACAGTTTTGCCTACCGGCCACTTAGCGGTTTCAGGAAAACCCAGGTCTCGCCGGGCGCGGCATCCGGAATTCCCTCCTGGTACTTTTTCATGAGGTTGTTCCAATCGTCTACGCGCGGGTTGTTTTCGGCCGTTTTAGGGTCCAGTTCCTCCAGGCTTGCTCCTTTTGGTATGCTGATGATCAGCATAAGCTGCCGGCCATATTTAAATAACTGCAACTGCTGAAAACTGGCGTTGCAGAATCCGCGGGCCACCTCCGGCCACTCCTCAAACTGCGTGGCATGGTAGTCGAGATACTCTTTTTGCAGCGTCGAATCCTGAACCAGGCTGGCCGTGAGGATAATATTGTCCCATTCCTTTTCGGTAGTGGCACCTGCACAATGCTTTGAGCGCTTAAACTCATAAAAGGGCGCATGGTATATTTTGACGTAATCATGTTTAAAGCGGGCCAGCAAATCTTTCCGGATGGCATAAGGGTTCTTAACCGGGCCATAAATAACGGCATGATTATGCCACTGGTAAATGTTGGAGGCCGACAACCCGTATTTTTTGCAGACCTCCAGCAGCAGCTTCGTATCGTGTTGCCGGCCAGACTCACTCACAAGCTCAATCACCATTGTGTTTCTGGAGTGGCCGGGTTCTGCAGTTTCCGTAACGGGGGCAATTTCCGGCAGCAGAAATGCGCCCGTGGTTCCGGCATGTGTGCGGGCTGCTTCGGGGTAAGCCAGGTTTTCTGTTGCATTTAACTCTACTGCCAGAAAGCTGAAAAGCAAATACAGGCATAGCGTTACAGACTGCTTCATAATATTGGTCATAGCGTATAGGTTACATGTACTGCCGGGCTACAGCGATGCCGCATGGCCATCACGTTTAAAGGCAATTTCCCTAATTTCTCTTTTAAATGCTTAATCGCAAAACAATTTGCAGGAAAAGCTACAGGGAGTGGCGTGCAGCCAGCCTGTTTTGTGTGTGGCAGGAAATAAATAGCTGTGCTGTCTTTGGCTGATGATAAACCTGCCATAGGCTCCTTCGCCTCCACAGCTGCCTTTTAAGGGCAGGCAGGTTAGTTTTGCAGCATAGCAGCAGCAGCAGCAGAACCGTCGGAGGGTGTTTTTGATTGGAATAATTCATAGGCTGCGCCCCTCGTCATTACCTTATCTGAGCCCACAAAACCATTTGGAAGGCTCTTCGCCTTAAGGGTGATTCTTTCAGCAGAAGCCGATGGAGGGCCCTTTTGATTAGAATAATTCGCGTTTCGGCAACTGACAGGGTGTGCTCAGAGTACAGTTTAATAGAACTTAACCGAATACAGCTATGGAAGCACCAAGAGACGACGACTTCATCACCAACTCCGATGAAAGCAAAGTAGTACCGGACGATAATCCCGAACCCCTGGAGGGCATAAAAACCGATGAACCCGATAAAACAGCAGATAACAACAGCGGCAATAAAAGCGAAGAAAGCAGCACCAGCCAGAAGCCTGCAGAGCCGCAAAAGTAAGTAGCGCCGGCCAGGGCAAAAGCAGTATAAACCAAACCCCGGTACGCTACCCGCTCCGGCACGCCTACAGGGGTTTGGTTTATACAAGCGGCTAATTTGCGGGCTGCGGTAACACTGCCTGAACCTTTAGAACGCATGCTCAGCGCTTTCAAAGTCTTGTACTTTACTTATGTTCTTTCCTACAACCTCTTCCGCTGCGGCACGCAGCCCCCTGTTTACCTGCAAAGCATGTATATGCCTGTAAAATAAAGAATTGCAATTCACAAAACTCCTGTCAAGTAAATTTTTTATAGATGATCCTGGCTGTAAAAAATTTTGTTTAAATTATATTTTTTATTATTATTACACATTATTTTTCCACACAAAATCAGGATGGTTTGTTTTCAATCAGAATATATCCATGTTGAATACCATGCAGAAGACAAGATACTGGTATGCCAATGGTACGGAGGCTGCAGCAGCCTGCAGTACAGACAGGCGCTTATCAAATCGATTCGGTATGCCAGGCAATTCGACGTAGACTATGTCATTTTCGACAGGAGGCTGCTCCCCCCTATTGCCGAGGAAGACTTTGAATGGACGCTTGATTTTATTTACAAAACCTTTCATCTGCTTCCCCTGAAGCGGTTCGCATCAGTTAGCGCCTTCGATGTGCTGGCCGAACGCCAGCAACAAATCATTCTTCGCCAGAACCAGAAACAACTCCCCTTCGAGACGCGCAGTTTTGGCGATCTCACCTCTGCTTACGAGTGGCTTGTAGGCCACGCATAAGGCTCCTGCCTCTTTTTACCTGCTGCTGCTGCCGTTTTCAGTCGTCCCTCAGAAATTAGCCTGTCGGCCTGGGCTATATACCAGAATATTTGCATTTATTTATATATTGCTTTTTAAAAGCACCATGTCAGAGCTGTTGGTGTAGTGGCCGGCATCCTGCCAGCCAGCTCCTAAACTATTGAAGAGCAATAACATATTTTTTGGGCAAAGCGAAGGCCTGAGCCATTAATATGCAGGCCTTTAACCTCATGAGATTTGTTTTACTTCAGAGTTTCTGTAACAGCTTCTTTAAATTCTTCACCTTACTTGTGGTTACAAATATGCTGCTTCTAACCTTATCGCCCTTAAACCGAATGAAGTACCTGCTGCTGTGTTTGCTGCTGCTACCTGGGCTAACCGGCAAGCTGTGGGCTGCTAAGCTGCCAGCCACTGATACCTTGCGGCTCAAACAACATATAACCGCCCTCACGTCTACGGCTGCGCCCAGGAACTATAAAAACCTGGCAGACCTCAACCAGGCAGCTGCCTATATTAAGAGCGAATTCGAGCAATTGGAGGGGCAGGTGGAGGAGCAGACCTATCGGGTGGGCCAGCAGGAATACCGCAACATCATCCTGTCGGTGGGGCCTGCCGATGCGCCCCGGCTTATTGTGGGCGCCCACTACGATGTTTGTGGCGAGCAGGCAGGCGCCGACGACAATGCCAGTGGGGTGGCCGGGCTGCTGGAGCTTGCCCGCCTGCTGCACCAGCAGCCGCTCCGCCACCGCATCGACCTGGTAGCCTACACACTGGAGGAACCGCCGTATTTCCGGACGGAGCACATGGGCAGCTTTGTGCATGCGCAGTCGCTGCAGCAGGCGCAGGCAGAGGTGGCAGGCATGGTGTCGCTGGAGATGATCGGGTATTTCTCAGACCAGAAAAACTCCCAGCGCTACCCCTTCAAACCAATGAAGCTGGTGTATGGCAGCAGGGGCAATTACATAAGCGTGGTTCAGAAGTTCGGCAACGGCAAGTTCGGGCGACAGTTTAAAAGGCAGTTTAGGGCAGAGGCGCCGTTGCGGGTAAAATCAGTAAGAGCGCCCGCCTTTGTGCCTGGCATCGATTTCTCCGACCACCGCAACTACTGGCATTTCGGGTACAGCGCCCTGATGGTTACCGACACAGCTTTTTACAGAAACAGCAACTACCATAAACCCACCGACACAGCCGATACCCTGGACCTGCTACGGATGGGGCAAGTGGTGGACGGCGTGTATAAGGCCATTCTTAAACTGAGTAAAAAAACATAGGCTGACGGAGGGGTGCAACTCGTATTATATGTACATCTTATTATATGCAATTCGTATAATATAATACGGTAGTCATTGCCTGTATCGCGCAACCTTGGACAGTAAGCTATTTTATTCACCTTAGACCATGTTTAAACACCATGTTGTACTTATTGCTGAAGTTGATTGTAAGGGCAGGGCTTTGGGTGTTTTTCCGAAAGTTTGAGGTGCGTAACCGCTCCCGGATGCCAAAGCGCGGACCGCTGCTGGTAGTTAGCAACCACCCCAACACCTTTATGGACCCGCTGGTGATAGCAGTGCTCCTGCGGCAGCAGGTATTTTTTATTACCAAAGGCACCGTGTTTAACACGCCCTTTAAGAAATGGCTGCTCCGGCACATGAACATGATCCCGATACACCGGCAGCAGGATGCGCCGGGGCAGCGGGTAAACAACGCAGCAGCATTCCAGGCTTGTTTCACGGCCCTGAAGCACCGCAAAACCTTGCTTATTTTCCCGGAAGGCACCAGCTTTAAAGAGCGCAGGCTGCGCCCGCTGAAAACCGGGACCGCCCGCATGGCCCTGGGAGCCGAAGCGGCAGGAGCAGCCGTGGCAGGCATTACTATACTGCCCGTAGGCCTGAATTACTCCGACCCTACTCACTTCCGGAGCGATGTGTTTGTAAACGTAGGCAAACCTATAGCGGCAGCTTCTTTCCTGCCTGCCTATTACGACAATGCCGCTGCGGCTGCCAATGCCCTGACCGACCACCTGCGGCAACAACTCGAGCGGCTCATCATCGTGACTCCCTCTGATGAGGACGACGCCCTGATCCGCCACATTGAGCAGCTCTATAAACGTCATTTAGCGGCAGAGGTGCCCGCCGATGCTCCCGAGCATGAGCAGGACTTTCTGATAACCAGGGCCATTGCCAACAGCCTGCACTATTTTAATCAGAATAACCCGGCACAGGTAGAAACCATCAAGCAACAGGTTAAAGCTTATATGCTGGAGCTGGAACAGATCGGCCTGAACGATTCCTTGCTCAGCACAGACGAAGAAGGGCAGCTGTGGCAGAACCTGAAGTTCGGCACTTACCTGCTACTGGGGTTTCCGCTATATGCTTATGGCCTTGTTAATAATTACCTTCCCTATATTATTCCCTCCAAAGTAGCCAACCTTCTTACTGCAGAAGAGGAATTTAGAGCACCGGTTATGCTCACAGTCGGCATATTCTCGTTTCCGGTGCTGTACCTGCTCCAGGCTTTCCTTTTCTGGAAGCTTAACCCTGCTGTAATTTACCTGCTACTCTACCTGCTCAGTCTGCCAGTGAGCGGGTTCTTCACACTGCATTACTGGCACATTTTCAAGCGGGCAAAAGGTCAATGGCTCCTGATGCGGCTCTTCTCAAAAAGTAAGGAGCAGATCGCCCGGCTGAGAGTGCAGCGTCAGGAAATAGTAGATGCCCTTGAACTTGCGAAAAAGCATTATTTAAAGGTCCGGTAATCTAAATTTTTAAACCTGAGCACATACAGCCGTCAACTATTACGTATTAACACGCGCTTTAATTACGTACTTATCACTTAACACCCCATTTCACCTTAAATATTTACACCTGTTTATATTACCGCAAATGAAATTTTTCTAAGGCAGGCGATATCTATTTTTCGCATGTCCCGTAAAAGGTGAACTAGAATCAAGTTATAAATTCATTAATGCTTACAACTATGAAAAAGACTTATGTATCATTGCTGGCGTCGGCGTTTATGGCTGCAACCGTATTTTCATCTTGCTCCAGCAACACCACAGCAACTGAAAGCGACGGAACGTACGGCACAGAAGACACAATGGATAATAATACAACGACAGGAACTACTACCGGAACAACAACCGGCACTACTTCCGGCACCACCACGGGCATGACAACTGGTACTACCACCGGAACGACTACTGGTACTACCACCGGAACGACTACTGGTACTACTTCTGGCACTACCACAGGCATGACTACTGGCACAACGACAGGAACAACAACCGGCACTACCACGGGCATGACGACTGGTACTACAACTGGTACTACTACTGGTACTACTACCGGAACGACAACTGGCACAACGACAGGTACTACTACTGGTACAACAACTGGAGGAACTACTTCTGGCACTACTACCGGCACCACAACCTACTAAGCAATAAGTACAGATTATATATCTAATAGCTAATAAAACAGAAAGGCAGGCACATTGGGTGCTTTGCCTTTCTGTTTTATTGGTAGTATCAGATTCTAACAGATGAATTACCTGGGTTGGTATTTACGGAAAGTATTTACTGTTGACCTTCGCGCCATTGCCGTGATGCGCATCTGGCTGGCAGGAATTGTACTTACTGACCTGGCCATCAGAGCCTCCGACCTGGAAGCTCATTATTCTAACATGGGCGTGCTCCCGCTGCATGTGCTGCACCAACACGCCTGGAACCCTTATTATTTCTCATTGCATGCCCTGAGTGGCCTTTGGCAGTTTCAGGCAGTGTTGTTTGCTGGTGCCGCCATATCTGCGCTTTGCCTGCTGTTTGGTTATAAAACCAGGGTCGCCACAGTCGTGACCTGGCTGCTGCTGCTCTCGTTGCAGAACCGGAACGTCCTTATTTCGCAGGGTGGCGATGATCTGCTCCGCATGTTGCTATTCTGGGGTATTTTTCTGCCCTGGGGCAGGTGCTACTCCTACGATGCCACCAAAGCAGCCAGTCCCTTGCTGGAAACGCGATACTTCAGCGCAGCCACGGTGGCCTACATCCTGCAGATATTCCTGGTTTACTTTTGCACCGCCCTGCTCAAAATAGCACCTGAGTGGCGCGAAGAAGGCACGGCACTGTACTACGCCCTCAGCCTGGACCAGATACTGATGCCCGTTGGCCGGCTCATTTACCCTTACCCGGAGCTGCTGCGGTTCCTCACTTTCTTCACCTTCTACACAGAGTTACTGCTGCCGTTTCTGCTGCTCATTCCTTTTAAAAACTGGTTTTTCAGGTTGGTGGTGGCGGGTGTGCTGCTGTGCTTCCATATTGGCATTAGCCTCACACTTTTTGTGGGTCTCTTCTACCTCATTAATATTGCCTCAGCCGTGGGCCTGTTACCTCCTGTAGCCATGGATTGGGCCGAAAGGCGCTTTCTTGCCTCTTTCAGGCGGCCTTTTACAGGGCAGTTCCAGCATATTTTCAGACGGATTAAATTCCCGGCCTCCATGCAGGTGCAGGTCCGGCTTCATCGTCCTTTTCTGAAACAACCGGTACAGCGCCAGATCCGGGAGGGTGTGGTTGCTTTCCTGCTGCTCTACTGCATCTGGTGGAACCTGAGCGGCACCATCCTGAACCTGCCCAAGTTGCCAGACGAAGGCCGCTGGTTTGGCTACCTGCTCCGCACCGACCAGCACTGGGGCATGTTCTCGCCGGCTGTGTTTAAAGACGACGGCTGGTATGTGCTGGAGGGCAGCACCGCCAGCGGACGTAGCATTGACCTAAACCAGCAAGGCAAAGAGGTAGACTACATAAAACCAGCCTCCGTCATGGCCTTGTTCAAAAACGACAGGTGGCGGAAATATTCAGAGAACTACCTGTACATACACAATAGCTTTATGCGGCCCTACTATTGCAACTACGTGGTGCGCCGCTGGAACGAAGCCCATCCAAACCAGCCCATCCAGGAGCTCCAGGTGATCTACATGAAAGAGGTCTCCTTACCCGATTACCAGGTGGCTACCCCCACCAAAGAAGTGCTCTGCACCTGCGCCAACTTGCCGGAGTAATGGAATTTTGAATGAGTGAAGTGCGTCCGGCCGAGTGTCCTGCATCTTGTCTACTTTTCCTTCCTGGCCCGGGGAGCAATTATTCTAATGAAAAAGGCCCTCCAGAGGCTTTTTCAGATATTAGTCGACAGATGTTATGTTTTTCATCTGAACCTTTCAATAAGTTCCCTGCCTCAAGGCTTTAGAAGAATCTACAGGATGTAAGGGCACACCTCTGGTGCAGCATCAGCAACACAAAAAAAGACCTTTCTGATTAAAATAATTTACCTGTGGAAGCTGTTATATACCTCCAGAGTAATTATTACAATCAAAAAGGCCCTCCAGAGGTTTTTCCCTTTGCTGCTGCTTTAAAAGGGAGGATAATAAACCCCGCGGTTTTAATCTTCTTCAGAGTCAGACGCTAGCAGGCTGCCTACTGTGGCTGCTACCAAGCCTCCCAGCATATACAAGCCGAATGCCATGACTTTGGTCTGGTTGGTGCGGTTGCTCGGGGCTTCGCCTAAGCCTAAGGGGCCAGGCAAAACCACGGCACCTATTCCTGCACTTGCGCCCAGTATGGCGCCTCGCCACCAGGCGCTTGGACCGGTGCCTGCCAGGCTGTAATACAAGGAGTTGGAAACAATGTCACCAACCAGGGCCCAGGTGTGCAACTCGTCGTTGGCAGGTGGTTCGGCACCAGCCTTTTTCATGGTTTTGGAAATAGCACGCATCCCGAGCACATCCATACGGGGCGCATCCGGCACTATTCTTCTTACAGTTTCGTGTACTACCGTCACGAAACAGGCACCAGCCAGGCCACCTGCCAGGGCTCTTAACATGTTGTCGGTTTCTTTGTTCATAGCTTTTGTGTTATCTGGGGTTTTATACGCAATATGAGAGGGCGTTGGCAAGCAAGCACAGACTAGGCTGATAGCATTTTATTTAACACGTTAGTAGCTAGAGAATTACAACTACACTCACCAGGTTGAATTTGTTGAGACGGCTCCTAAATTCAGGTGTAGTGGGTGACGGAGCAGCTCACTTCCGGGTTTCCAAAGAAGTAATGCGGCTCCTGAAAGAAGCACTCAGGAACAATAATGTTTTACTGGAGTCTTTTTCAGGCAGCCGCTGCCTGGCGGTATCCTATTCTGAACAGGATTCAAACCAGGTGCACGCCTTTGCGTGGATAACCATGCACGCTTTCCCCGCAGCAACAGGCTGGGGGTATACTGGATATATTTAAGTAGGATTAAGGCCTCCAAAAGGTATTCCCGCCAGCCTTCACAGCCTCACTTCGACCGGCAGGAATTACCGGAATCACTTCCGGGCTGTTATCCATGTTGTATTTTCTCCCATCAGCAGGTATTATTTTCAGATTCCAACTCGACCTTCCGGACACAGGAGCATGAACGTAGCTGGTACCAACGAGCAAATGGCGGCCATCGGGCGAGAATTCGGCCATGTTCTCGCCCGAGTCGCTCTCCGTGACTTGTGTTAATTCGGTCCCGTCTATGTTCATCAGGTAGATGTGCCTGCCAATATAAAGCGAAAGCCTTTTCCCGTCTCTGCTGGTGCGGATGTTGCCCCACTGCTCGTAGTTCATCTCCTTTACCAGGGTTAGATTGGTGTAAGGCGGGTCTGCCTTGAGCAGGTATTTATCATCGAAGCGCACCAACAGGCTGTTGCCCGGCAGCCAGCAAGCCTTGTCGCCTAAGGTGAGCTTTTTACCGTTGATGCCCTCCATGTGGTATATCTCCTCCCCGTTCATGTCCAGTAGCACGATGCCATTGTCGAAGTGGGGCTGCAGCAGAATCAGGGAGTTGTCAGGTGAGAGCTCGCCTGCATAGTCCCGGGTGCTCCCGTTTTTCGGTATATAAACAAAATCGTTGAGAATGCTGCCGTCCGCAGTGCTTACCAGCATAAACCGCGTTTCATAGATAGTGCCCGCAGGCCGCTCGCTGATGAGGCGCAGCTTGCCGTCCAGGCTCACATCCCAGCCGTTGGTGGAGTAGGCATTGTAGGAAAAGTAATTACTCTCCGTGCCGGTCTTCAGGTCTATCTGCTTCACATCTGAGGTATAATTGTAGATGATGGTTCCGCTCAGGGAGTTGGCAGCAGGCCCCTGGTCCTCGTCATCGTCTTTGGAGCAGGACAACAACAAGGCAAGGGCGCAGAAAACAGGAATTAATCTAATAAATTTCATAGTCAGAGGATTTGATGATTATTCGCTTCACCTATTTAATTGCCACCCGGATGACGAGCCCGAACTGTCGGGCATTAAAGCGGTCTACTATATCGCTGCTCAGGTAAATAAGCGGCTGCCAGTCAAAGCCGAAGGTCAGGGGCACGGTGGCGGGTTTGTACTCCAGTCCGATAATAAAGGGCAGGCCCAGGTACGACTCTTCTATGCCGCTCGGAAACAGGCCCATCAAGCCGGCGCCGCCATACCAGAGCAGCCCTGGCGCATCCGCAAAAGTACCGTGGTACTGGTAGAGCCCTTCCACAAAGGTGCCTCCCTCCGGAAAACCAACCGAGAACTCCACCGCGTCGCGCTGTGTCAGAAAGTACTTGCCCGTGATGGCCGGTGTGGGCCCATCGAACAAGAGACGCAAGCCAACGGAGGCACGATAGGAGCTGCTGCCGGAAAGTTTGTTGGTCTTAGGCGTTTCCTCTGTCGTGGTTTCCTGGGCCAACGCTACCGAAAAGTTACTTACAAGGGCTACTAAAAGGATGATAATTTTTTTCATAGTTGTCAGAATTAAAATGTTGGATACTCTAAGTGAACCACCTAGCCTGACAAAGGTGGGGAACATATTCCCGCCAAACCATCACCTGGAACATGGATTTTTTTCTACTGGTTTTCCAGTATTTTATCATCTGGAATAGTTTGATTAGGATAAAATGCCTAACATTATTCTGAAAAAGGACGAAATACAGGTATGAAAAGAATCGGTATCCTCTGCATGCTCTTGTTGCTGGCAGCAACGGCAGCGCTGGCTCAAAACGACCTGCGGCCCTACCTCGACAGCCTGCAAAAAGAGCTGCGTGTGAGCCAGGCAGACACAGCCAGGGCACGCATCATGGGGTTTATCTCGCAGGCCTATACCGGCACCGATTCTGCCAAAGCCTTTTCCTATGCCCGGCAGGCCATTGCACTGCAACAGAAGCACCAGAACCGGCAGGGGCTGGCTTTCGCCTACTATACCCTGGCATATGCGCAACTGGAGCACGGTTCGCTCAAAGAGTCTGAAAAGAACCTGCTGAAGGCGCGGGAGCTCGTGCAGGATGATCTGACCAAAGAAGGCCGTCGCATTTACATCCGCAGCGTGGGTAACCTGGCCTACGTGAAGTCGCTGACAGGCAAGCCCGACGAAGAATTGCAACTGCTGCTCGGCCTTTTACCTGACATAGAGCAGGCCAAAGACTCCTCTGCCCTCGCTGTGGTGAATGCCAACCTGGGTGCCAAGCTGATCAACACCAAAGCGTATGGCAAGGCGCTTCCCTACCTGCAGAAGGCTGCCACGGTGCTGCAACGACTGGGTATGAGCGAGAGCGAAGGTTTCGTATACCTGAACACCGTGGAATGCCTGCTGGCTATGGACTCTGTGGCGCAAACCAAACCCTACCTCGACAAAGCCAAAGCCTGTTTTGAGTTGCAGGTCGACTCCGATATGTGGGGCCATTACTATACTTACCTCGGCCTGTACCATCACCGCTCGGGCAATCTTCAACAGGCGCTGCAGAGCTACGCGGAGGCAGAGCAACTGGCCCTGGCCAAGCAGCAGACGCACCGCCTCGAAAATATCTGGAAGGGCCTGTATGAACTGCACATGGATTTGAAGCAGTACCCGCAGGCGCGGCTGGCTATCCAGAAGTTATACCGGCATGTGCAGGAGAAAGAACTCGGCCAAAGCCAACTCTACGCGCTGGAGTCCCTGGCCAGGCTTGCTGAGAAGACCGGCGACCACGCCCGGGCCTATACCTACCTGAAAGCGCACAAGCAGCTAAGCGACAGCGTACGGCAAGCAGAAATCGACCTGAAGATAAGTGAGATGGAAGCCCGCTATCAGGCCGAGAAAACACAGTCGGAGATGCTGGTGCTGCAGAACACGAACAAGGAGCAACAGCTAAAGCTGGAGCGCAGCCGCCTGTTTTTATCGCTGCTGCTGGGTGGCTCGGTTATTCTGCTGCTCCTGCTGCTAATCGGGTACCTGCTTTACCGCCACAAGCAGCGGCTAGCCCGGCAACTGCACGAGCAGCAGGTGCGGGAACTGGAGCAGGAAAAGCAACTTATTACCTACAATGCCATGCTCCAGGGCCAGGAACAGGAGCGCACCCGCGTAGCCCGGGACCTGCACGACGGCCTGGGCGGCATGCTGGCGGGCGTAAAGCTCCAGCTGGCGGGTATGGCAGATCGGCAGTCAAACCAAACACCGGATATGGACCTCTACAAAGTTATCTCGCAACTAGACCAGTCGGCCAATGAGCTGCGGCGCATCGCCCGTAACATGATGCCCGAGTCGCTGCTGAAGTTCGGACTGGAAACAGCGCTCAAGGACCTGTGCGCCAACCTGGCAACCCCTGCCACGCCCATCACGTTACAGGCTTACGATTTAAGCCCGATCCTGAGCCAGGATACCCAGATCACGGTGTACAGGATTATACAGGAACTGGTCGCCAATGCCGTAAAACATGCCGATGCCAGCCAGATTCTGGTGCAATGCTCGCAGCACGAGAACCAGCTGCTGATCACGGTGGAGGACGACGGCCGCGGCTTCGACCTGAATGCGCTCCGCCACAAGGAGGGAATCGGGCTGTCGAATGTGCGCAACCGCATCGGGTACCTGAAAGGTAAAGTCGACATAGACTCGGCCATAGGCCAGGGCACCACCGTAAACATCGAAATAAACCTCCCGACCTGATATGTGCGAACCTGTTACCTTTGTTATCATAGACGACCATCCGGTGGTGCTGCAAGGCCTGCAGTACATGATTCAAGGCCAGGAAAACATGGAAGTGCTGGCGTGCTTCACCACGGGCGGGGAGGCACTGGCTTATCTGCAGCACCAGGAAGTATCGGTGGTGCTGCAGGACATCGGGTTACCTGACACCAGCGGCATTGAGCTTTGCTGCGAGATAAAAAAACTGCAGCCCGACGTGAAAGTACTGGTATTGAGCAACTATAACGAGCGCAGCATCATTTTTGAAAGCCTGAAGAACGGTGCGTCAGGCTATCTGCTCAAAAACACCGCTCCCGACATCCTCATACAGAGTATAAAATCGGCACTGGAGGGCAAGCTGGTGCTGAGCGAGGAGGTGCAGGCTATTATGGCACAACCCGCTCCCGCTGACCTGTCTGCCCCGCCACGCCTCACCCGCCGCGAAAAGGAAATTCTGCAACACATAGCCGACGGCTGCACCACGGCCGAAATCGCTGAGAAACTCTTCATCAGTCCGCTCACCGTAGAGTCGCATCGCCGGAATCTCATGCAGAAGTTTAGCGTCAGCAATGCCCCGGGCCTTATCAGGATGGCCATCTCG
The DNA here is from genome assembly GCF_014332515.1 of Pontibacter beigongshangensis. Classification (GTDB taxonomy): domain Bacteria; phylum Bacteroidota; class Bacteroidia; order Cytophagales; family Hymenobacteraceae; genus Pontibacter; species Pontibacter beigongshangensis. The sequence goes on from NZ_VFSD01000031.1 coordinate 18,233, forward strand.
CATAAGTTTGTGGTGGCCTAACAACGCGGTAATCCAACCAGGGCAGAAATGACAGGATAAACCGTTGCCTCCGCTTGCGCTGTATCCGCCCGGAATTCTGTGCAAAAACCTTTTTTAAAAAGAGAAGTGAATGGTTTATATTTAGCTGCAAACACTTGATCAGATCCTCCGGAAAGCTGGCATACCCCACTTTCGGTTGCTGCTACTCTATAACTTTTATTAGGTCTCCGAGCACCGCATGCTCGCCTACTTTGCGGCCGTCTGTGGGGCTGTCGAACACTACCAGCAGGGTACTTTCGTCGAAAACTGCCAGCCCCTCAGCTTTGTCTTTGCCAGACTCGGCTCCGGTGCCGTGCGAAATTTCGTGGAGTCGCTCCAGATCAGAGCTCCGGAGCATAACTTCTGTGTGGTGGTTTATGGCGTCTGGCCACCGGTAAATCACAATCTTCCCGTCCAGGTCCATGGTGGGGCCGGCCAGAAGGTAAATATCGTCTCCTAACAGCCTAAGCTCACGTATACCCTTGCCTTTGAGGTGCAGGAAATGCTTTTTGTAAGGTCTGCCGTGGGCAATCGGCTTCAGGTGCAGGTAACCCTCCTTGTCTTCCATCTCATCTACCTCAATCTCCAGCACCACCGACCAGCCTCGCAGTACCGGTCCTCGCAAACCAATAAAAAGCCGCTTGTCCACCACCGTCAGCCCTTCTATGTCGAAGCCGTTGTCTTTGCCTGGAATCCGAAAATAATGCTCCAGGTGCTCGTCCTGCTGCAGCGCTTCTGTAAGTTCGTTGCTGTTTTTACCGCTGCTTAGCTGTGCAGCCCGCAGAATTGTTTCAGGTGCTCCAGGGGCGGGGCACTCCTTGTGTAGCTTGTAGTTACCTGTCTGCTCTTCCAAGAGGATGGGTACGCGTACCAGCATATACCTGTTGGCTTCTGCTTTTACTTTTGCCAGGCGTTTCATCTGGTCAGGTACAGAATCGCATTTGCGTGGCTTTTTGCGCTTGAGGCTATGCGACCCGATTACCCAGAGGTAGTTCCCCGACACGGCCATCCCTTCTATGTCTATTTCTTCGCCCTCTTTGCCAGGCAGGTGCAGGTAGTTACTTAATTCAAAAGACTGATGATCACCGAAGGAACCGTCAGCCTGTAACGTAAGCCGCTCAATGGTGGTGCGCTCGTCGCAGCCCGTCCAGAGGTTGTTGCCTGTGCGCAACACCGTAGAAAGCCCGTCGCGCACGTGGTCGCCACCTGAGTTAAAACTTTGTGAGGCATCGAACTGCAGTTTAATAGTTGCCGGCATAGAAAGTTTTTTCATAGATCATCTAAAAAAGGCACTACACTTTTTCCTTCAGAAACAGGAAAGCCGGGCCTGATCAGACCCGGCTTTCCTGTTTCTGAGTGTCCGTCAGGGGCAGGATTAAGCTTTATTTTTGTTCATTAAGTTCCTGCCCTGTGTTTGTATTTTGCTCATAAGGTCTTTGCCTTGCTTTGTATTTCGGCTTGCCAGCCAGCCGGCACCAATGGCCAGCAAAGTTCCGCCCACCACTTTCTGGGTAGTGCTCATGTGGCTTACTTTGTTTGCGGCCGTATTTCCAAACTGTTGCAGCTTGTTAGGAATATCCTTCAGGCCGCTCTTACTCCACATTTCAGAGAACTGGGAAGTGTTAAGCATGTTTTGCTGCGAGCTTTTATTCTGTGTATTTTCCATAGGTTTATTAATTTACATGTCGATTAAATAAGCAATGCTCCGGGCTCTTTTTCAGGTACTATTTATTCGGCTGCGGAAGCATTAGACTTATTTTATCGGTTTTCAGCAGAGATAGTTTCAAAAACACCCATATTTATATAAATTCTCTGCTATTTCAGAAATTATACATTTCTAATTTTCAGCCAGTCGCTGCCGGCACGGCCGTTTTTTATTTTTTGCCAGTTTTAGCATTGGCCCATTTTTTCCGGTGTGATGCTATTTCGGTGAGGCTGATGCCCAGCAGCAGCCACAAAGTGCCCAGCATAAAACCAGCCAGCACATCTGTCAGGAAATGTACGCCCAGGTAAATTCTGGTAAATCCCACAGCCCCGATAAGCAAAACAGCAAAAAAGACGATAATGCGCCTGCTGGCAGGCTGCTGGTAATGCCGGCAAAGGAAATAGGCCACCATACCCACCAGCGCTATGACCGTGGTAGCGTGTCCGCTCGGGAACGAATAATTATGTTCCTGGTAGTAGGCTACATCTACGGGCCGGTCGCGGCTGATAAATGTTTTGCCGTAGCGCACCGACAACCCCACCCCGGCCATTACAAGCCAGAAAGCCAATAAGGGTATATAGCGCCTCCTGTACAGGAACAAAACTGATACGATTGCGCCCACCAAGAAGACAGCGGCACGCGTGCCCAGCTGTGTAATCAGGTACAGCACCTGGCTGAGCCAGTTGGACCGGATGCCAAAGAGCAGTGCCGTGAACTTCTCATCCAGCCTCACCACGCCCCCTGATTCAATTATTTCTTCGGTCAGTTCCGACAAGAGCATGCTGTTAAATAAAAAAATAACGATCAGTAAGGTAAGTGGCAGGCCTATGAAGGAGGAGGTGCTGAACCGGTTAGCCAAAAAGTGGATTGTGCGCGGATACCGCCTGCGCAGCCGCACAACAGGAGGCTGCTGCACTAACCCCTGAACATGAGCGCGCACTTTTGCTGATAAGGAATTTTTCATAGATAACCAGGCTGATGAGGTATACGCATACCTTACATTTTGTTTGCCCGCCCTGGCAACACCCCAAATCCATTGCGTTACCTTTTAAAATTGTACGCCCTACCCGTTATCCCCCTCTAAACACAACTATATCATTCTATACAAAGTACATATTTACATGAAAGGATACGGAAAAATACTCGACAAACTACTGCTGGGGGTAGGACTTGTTTTGTTGGTGTTGCTCTGGGTACAGTTTCCGGCGGAGCCAATGAAAGACCTCCATATATATAATGCCTACACTACTGGTGCTGGCAACGATGCAATATCGAAAGAAAGCTTTTTACGCCCCTCAAAAGAGCTTTCGCCCCACCAGGTGATGCGTATACAGCTGCGGGCACTGCAGCAGAACGACCGCAACGACAGCGGTGTGATCACGATATTCAATTTCTCTTCCCCGGTCAATAAAATGCACCTCGGCCCGATCAACCATTTCAGGCTGCTGGTGCGGGAGCCCGCTTACCGCCCCATGCTAAACTTTAAAACATACAAATCTGGCAAGATGGTGATAACGGATAACACGGCCTACCAGATTGTAGTGATTGCCGGACAGGACGGTATAGAAACGGCTTACCTGTTTATACTGGCAAAGCAAAAGCGCGGCCCCTACAAAGATTGCTGGATGACAGAAGGCGTAGCCCGCATGGAGCCAGAACCCGAAACCCGCTTGATTTGATGATTGGTAAATTTGAAGATTGGAAGATAAAAAGATCATCTCTTCCCTATAAAAAAGAGGCCCTATGCCTTGTGTCCTGCATCTTTTGTCCTTAAAGCGCAGCAGGGGCAGCAGAACCTCCGGAGGGGCAAAATCATTCCAATAATTTGCTCCTGGCAAATTCAGGTTAGCAGCACTTCCATTTTTATATCGGCTCTTTGGTAGATGCTCGGTGGCAGGGGCACTTCTGCAAAGCCCAGCTTCCGGTACAGGCTCAGGGCCGGGAGGAGCGTTCTGTTCGAGACCAGGTACACTTTGCCGGCACCCGCCGCCCTGGCTTTGGCCAGTGCAGCCTCCCCAAGTACTTTTCCTATTTTAAGTCCCCGGGCTTTTTCTGTAACTGCCATTTTTGCCAGTTCATACACGCCGTCTTCTTCTTTAAGCAAGGCGCAGGTTCCAACAGGCTCTCCGTTGTAAAGCGCCATCAAAATAAATCCGCCTTTGTCGAGTATGTAACCCTGCGGGTCGTTCAGCGATTTTATGTCGGCTTCTTCCAGCGCAAAGTGGCGGGTAATCCATTCTTCATTCAGCTCTCTGAACACAGTAGCATGAGCCGGCTTAAAGTCCACGATCTGAATAGCAGCAGGTGTCATAGTTCAAATTCTTTTAGCAGTGTCTTCCTATTCCTGTATCCCGAAACAGAAAGTTGCGCCATTTCAATTTATGGGTAATTAAGCCGCAGTATATAATTCAGAATTGGTACAGCCAAATTTTTTGAATGAAAACAGCCCTCCGGAGCATCTGCTGCTGCTGCTCCTTATATCAGATGTGGCATAAAAGAAAAAAGCAGGCTGAACCCGCTTTTTTCAAACTATCTAATCTAAACAAACAACTCTAAATTTTCCGGGTAGAGGCAGCTTCCGGCACTTTTACTTTCTCGGTCTGCTGCAAGCCCGACACTACCTCAATGTTTATCCCATCTGATAAACCTGTTTTAACGGCCCGCTTCTCGAACACCTGCGGGGCGGTTTCTACTTCCACAAAGGTGTCGTCTTTCTCGAAAGTAAGCATGCTCTCTTTTATGGTGAGTACCTGCTCGCGCTTATCCAGCACAATGTCGGCGTTGGCGCTGTAGCCGGCCCGTATAAAGTCCTTGTCGTCGAGCAGCACCTGCGCCCTGATCGGGAATTTGATGGAGCCTTCTTCCAGCACGCCTTTGGGTGCGATGTACTCCAGCTTGGCATTGAACACGCGGCCTTCTATGGCCCCGATGGTCAGCAGCAGGTCCATGTCCTCTTTCAGCTTGCCTACCTCCGACTCGTCTATCTTGCCCTCAAAAATCAGGCTGCGCATATCGGCTACGGTGGCAATGGTGGTGCCCTCGTTAAAGTTGTTGCGCTCTATAATGGAGGAGCCCTGTTTAATAGGAACATCGAGCAACATGCCGTCTATGGTTGAGTACACCAGGTTAGAGGACTGCCCGCTGCGTTTGGAGGCTCCTTCGCGCACCAGTTGCAGGTTGTTCTCTGCCGACTGCAGCGCCTCCCGCTTCAGGTTAAAATCGGCTTTGTACTTGCGGTACTCCTGCTCCGAGATCACTTTCTGCTGGTACAGGTCCTCGTAGCGGTCCAGTTCGCGCCTGGCCTCATCATAATTTATTTTAGCCGTCTGCACACCGTTTTCGGCGTTGTTCACATTCACGATATTGGGCACGATCCGGATCTTTGCCAGCAGCTGCCCCTTCTTCACCACTTCGCCGGCCTCTACGTACAGCTCCTCCACCACACCCGACACCTGCGACTTTACCTCTACCTCCTTGCGCGGCACAATAGAACCGGTGGCCACGGTTTTTTTAACCACATCTGATGTAACCGGCTGCTCCGTTTTATAGACTATAGGATCTGTGTTAGACTTTTTGTAAAAGTAATAACCCAGCCAGCCCGAGAGCGCCAGAAAAACCAACACCATAAAACCAAGCAAAACTTTCTTCATTTTTCAATTACCTTTTAACAGTTACTATTCTATAATAAGATACCTCCTACTCATCCCGAAGGGCCACCACAGGGTTCACTCTGGCAGCTTTGGCGGCAGGTACCAGACCAGCCAGCGCACCGGCCACCACCAGCACCACGAGCGCTGTGAGGGCAATGGTTACATCTATCTCCGGATTGCCGAACAAACCTAATTTTATTTCATGCTCCGTCATGGCGTAGTCGATACCAGCTATGACAGCAGTGCCGGCCAGCAAGCCTACATAGCCGGCCAGCCCCGTAATTACCAGCGACTCCTGTATGATCAGGCTGATAACAGACCAGGGTGTAGCACCCAGCGCCTTCCGGATACCGATTTCCTTTGTCCGCTCCTTCACCACGATCAGCATAATATTGCCTACGCCCACAATGCCCGCCATAATTGTACCGATGCTTACCCACCAGCTGAAGAGGGCTATGCCAGTAAACAGGCCCTGCACATTCTTAAATTCCTCTTCCACGTTATTCGACCCAATGGCTTTCAGGTCTGTGGGCGCTACCTGGTGGCGCTGCATGAGCAGTGTTTTCACTTTTTCTTCTACCACACTGGCAGGTATGCCCGGCTTGGGCGTAAGCGCCATATAGCCTATTTTGTTGGGCTGGTTAAAGGTCTGCTGCAAGGTAGTGTTGGGGATGTAGATGACCTGCGCGTCGTGCTGCCCATCCTCATCGGAACTCACCGGCTTAAAAGTGCCAACTACCAGAAAGTAACTTCCTTTTATGTTGATGTACTCACCGATCGGGTTCACCTCTTTGCCGAAGAGCACCTCTACCACCCGCGGCCCGATAACAGCCGTTTTGCGGCGATCCTTTATGTCGCGGTCGTTCACGAACCGGCCCGCATCTATGTGGAGTGGTATCACCTGCAGCATTTCAGGGTACTCGCCGTTTACCGTAAACGAAGAGCTTTTTGTGTCTTTAGAGACGGTGAAATCGCCATTTAACTGGTTCCGTGGCGCCAGCACATCCACCTCCGGTATACTTGCCTTAATGGCGGCCATGTCGTCGTTGGTCAGCTGCATAAAGCGTCCTGCTTTCAGGCCTTTATAAGGAACACTGGTGCGCTGTGTCCAGACGAAGACCGCATTTTTGGCCACGTTAAAATCCCTCATGACCCCGTTCTCCAGCCCTTTGCCGGCACCCAGCAGCAGCACCAGCATAAAGATACCCCAGAACACGCCAAAGGCCGTTAAGGCCGTGCGCAGCTTGTGCCGCTTCACGGTGCTGTAAATCTCGGTCCATTTGTCGATGTCGATCATTTAATTGCTGGTTGTTGATTGTTGATTGTTGTTAACAGAACACAAGTATCAGGACATAAGTCAAAAAAGAAGCACAAGAGTAACTCATAACTTTTAGCTCTTAACTAAGCTTCAGTCCGCCCTCAGCGCTTCAATAGGCTTCACGCGGGCTGCTTTCAGGGCGGGCACCAAGCCGGCCAGGGCCCCGGAAAGCACCAGGATAAACGTGGCGGACAGTACCACGCCCAGCTCTACCTCAGGAGCAGCAAAAAACGGCATCTCCACGCCCGACGACTCCATAAAATACCGGATCAGGTCCAGCAACCCGACTCCCAGCAGCAGCCCCAGGTACCCGGAGAAAGCCGTAATCACCACCGACTCCTGCAGAATCAGGCTCACAATAGAGAACGGCGTTGCGCCCAGGGCTTTCCGGATTCCGATTTCGCGGGTACGTTCTTTCACGATTATCAGCATGATGTTGCTCACGCCAACTATGCCCGCTATTAAAGTGCCGATGCCTACAATCCAGACAAAAATGCGGATGCCGTTGAATAGCCCCAGCAGCTTCAGGTACTCCGTTTCGGTGTTGCTGATTTCCAGGGCCCGCACATCGTCTGCCGAGAACTTATGCCGCTGCGCCAGCAGGGTGCGGAGGCGGTCTTCGGTTTCTTTGGCACTCACGCCTGCCTGTGCGGTCATGGCCATCATCTGCACCTGGTTGGGTTGGTTGAAGGCAGCCTGTATGGTCGAGAAAGGAATGTAGGCCCTTTCTTCGCGGCGGCCGCTGTTGTTTCCGCTCACCTTAAACGTACCGACCACCTTAAAATGAATGCCTCGTATGGTCACATACTTGCCTACCGGGTCCTCATCCAGGAACAGCACCTTGCTGGCCTGCTCCCCCAGCACCACCACCTTGCGTTTCTCTTCCTCGTCGAATTTATTGAGCAGGCGGCCCCGGAATACTTTCTCGCCGTTCAGCTCCAGAAAATCGGGCTCCGAGCCGAAAACCTGGTAAGAGCCGTACTGTTTTTTATAGTTGATGGTGTACTCGCCAAACACCCGGTTTCGTGGAGCCAGAATGTTCAGGTCAGGAACTTCACGGTCAATGGCTTTCAGGTCTTCGTTCGTAAACTTTATCTGCCGGCCGGGTGCCATGCCTTTGTGCGCCACAGCCGTTTTGCCCGTAAACACATAAATACTGTTTTTGGCCCCGTCACCAAACCGGTTGACCACACCTTTCTCCAGCCCTTTGCCCACCCCAAGCAGCATCACGAGCATAAATATGCCCCAGAACACGCCAAAAGCAGTCAGGAAGGTGCGGAGCTTGTTTTTCCGCATCGTTCCTAATATCTCCTGCCATTTGTCTATGTCGAACATTTTTCCGGATTTTAGATGTTAGATGCCAGATTTCAGACTTCTATAGTTGAGAGTTAAAAGCGGACATAACTGTGGAGCGTGTACTTCAGATCAATCAAAAAATCAGCCACTAACGATCAGTAATTAACAACCTATGATCAAATTATTCTAATCAAAAAGCCCCTCCGGAGCTTCTGCTGCTTACACGGTTACACCGAAAAAACTCTTTTTACAGGCCCATGTTATTTGCCGGAGACAGCGGCATCTTGAGTGTGGCTGCTGTGCACAGCCTCGGCAATATCGTCCACAATAAGTCCGTCTTTGAGCCGGATGATGCGGTCTGTCTGGTCGGCAATGTCGTTTTCGTGCGTTACGATTACCACTGTCATGCCTTTTCGGTTCACCTCTTTAAAAATCTCCATTACTTCGTAAGATGTTTTAGAGTCGAGGGCACCGGTGGGCTCGTCGGCCAGGATGAGCTTGGGCTGCGATATGAGCGCCCGCGCAATGGCCACCCGCTGCCGCTGCCCGCCCGACATTTCGTTAGGCGAGTGCCCGGCCCAGTCCTTCAGGCCCACCATGTCGAGGTACTCCAGCGCCAGCTTGTTGCGCTGCCTGCGGCCCACCTGCTGGTAGTACAGGGGCAGCGCCACATTCTCCATCGCATTTTTAAAGGAGAGCAGGTTAAACGACTGAAACACGAAGCCCAGGAACTTGTTGCGGTAGTAGGCCGCTTTGGTGGCCGACAGGTTTTTCATCAGGGTGCCCGCCAAAGTGTACTCGCCCAGATCATAATCGTCGAGAATACCCAGGATGTTGAGCAGCGTGGACTTTCCAGAGCCGGAAGATCCCATAATCGACACCAGCTCCCCCTCCCGCACCTGCAGGTCGATGCCTTTGAGCACATGCAACTTGTTATGGCCTACGGTATAGTATTTCTGGATATTGGATAGCTGGATCATATCAGCAGCGAAATTATGACACAAAAGCACAGGTAACAGGCCATACAAAGTACCAGAATCCTGGCAACTATTTCTAAATCTTATACTTACTACACCTAAATATCGACTTACAGCCATACTTTGTCTACAAACAGCAAAAAAGCTGCTGCGTACCGGCAACAGCATCGGCTAAACCAGTGCCCGCCGCAACTCGTTTCAGTAGCAATACTCCTATGATGCAGGAAGTTGTGAGCCGGTTGCCTGACCTTGACGTTTATTTCTTAGCGCCTGCTGAGGCTTCTCCTGCTTTTCCTAATGTACAAATTTTTCTAATGAATTCTGCCCTCTGATGCATGCGCCTCTCCTGCCAAAGCCAGTTCTTTTCCATCCGCTTAAGCACCACCTGGGTTATATCCGGGAGTTTGTGCGGCAGGGAGCAACAGCCACTGAGGCAGCACTGCGCACCGCGTTGCAAACTATAGGCAGGTCCCAACTGGATTTTTATACAGGCCCGCTGTTGCCGGAGCAGCTGGCGGCGGAGGTGCTGGGGCAATTGCAGGAGCAACAGGTGCTGGCCCCGGCAGCTTACCGGCAGTACCTGCAGCAAGCCGCCACCGATTACCGCTTGCTTACCCTCTCCGATGGCAGTACCTGGGTACTCAGGTGGGGCCTGGAGGAGGAACGCCATGTGCACCTGCACCCTGCCCGCTACGCCACCCACACCACCCGCCTAAAAGCCAACGCTCTAAAAACGGCTGTAGCAGTGGCTGTTTATCAGCAGCAGCACCCAGAGCAGCCTGTAAACCTGGCTTTGATCAATCAGCTGCGGCGGGAGTGGCTGGGCCTTTCGCCCGTAAAAGGTTTTGATGGAGCAGAAGAAGGAGGTGCTGCCGGTTTGTTAAAGCTGATCCGCCCGTTCCAGCATATTTAATCTTCTTTGTTTCTGCCAGTTGCCGGGCCGTGGTCGTAGCTGAGGATTCGCTTCATTTTCCAGCGCTCGTTTTCCAGCAGCCAGAGATGAATAAATTTTGCCAGGCCATCTAATTTTTCCGGTTTACCTTTCTCCAGAACAGTAAAGGTGTGGTCTCCCAGTATGATGGCGGCATAGATGGTTCCGGCTTTAGCCATAGGATACACCTTCACCGTTCCCTTTACTGCCTCCCGCTTCAACCTGAAGTTGTCGTTGCTGCACAGGTTCTTTTTAATGCTGGTGCTCAGGCTATCCCTTCCAAGCGTCGGGCCTCCCTTGTCGTGGTAAAACTCTACATCTTCCGCTATAAGCTGGTCCATCTGGTCGGTGTCGCAGTTGTTGTAGGCCACCCAGAAGGTACTGTCGAGTTTCATGATGGTTTCCTCAACCGTGATTACGTGCCGTGGCTGAGCCACCAGCAACTGGGGGAATGCGCAAGCCAGCCCTAATAATGCTGGAGCCAACAAAATATAATTCCTGATTTTCATAGTAGTATTTTTTAGGCTGGATGGTGTGCTGGCGTTCTCCTCTTTAGATAAAACCAGCTAACTTGTATTGATGCCGGGTGGCTAAAACAGCAGGCACTGCAGGGGCAACAGCTTGCCAACAGGAAGGGAACTAGTGCAAAGGGTAAATTTTACTGACCTGAGTGCCGGAAACCTTATTGGCCTGTTACAGCAGCCTTGGTTTCCGGTATTCAGCTTTTTCATAGTTTTTGGCGTGTGGTAGTAGGGGGAGCAGTTAGCTTTACTCAGCTGGTGCCGGGGCTGCCGGGGCCTGGGGCGCAGCAGGTGGGGCTGGTGGCACCGGTGCTTCTGTTTTGTTGTCGAAATCTATATCGACATGAGATCCGATGCCATAGAATTTGCCGATGCTGAGCATAACGGTGATAAAAAGCAGCACGGTTATGAGCAAGCCCAGCAGAAGTTTGTTGCTTGTAGCCATTTTGATTTGTCTTTTTAGGTAAGATTCTGATTTAGGTCAGGGAATTCTCTGCGCTTAGTTGTCAGAGAGTGGGTTGCGCTGCACGTAGGTTTTCAGGTCGTCGAGGGTGAGGCCCAGCAACTGCATGGTCTTTACAAACATGGGCAGCTCTTCCTGCAGAAACTGCTCCTTTTTAAGGGCAATGGTTTTTTCGAGGCCATCGTCGGCCAGAAAGTAGCCGATGCCGCGCTTGTTATAGATCACGCCCTTGTCCTGCAAAAAATTAAATGTTCTCATCGTTGTGTTGGGGTTCACTTCAAACTCTACTGCCATGTCTCTTATAGAGGGTATTTTATCTCCGCTGACCCATTTCTTTTGCAGTATGTTCTCGAAAAAGCGGTCTGCGATCTGAAGATAAATAGCCTGGGTTTCTCTGAATTCCATCTTATACCTGCCTTTCTTGTAATTTAAAATAAGATACTACCAGCAAAAAAGGAGCTAACAGATACCAGAATATAAATGGGATGATCCGGGTGAAGATAAACTCAAAATTCTCTTTTAGTGCCGGGTTGATTGACTCCTCGTTTACCTGCCCCTGGTCGCCCAGCAGCAGATATCCTACGCTACCACTGTACACAGCAATGATCAGCGCAAACACGATCAGGGCCAGCAGCGTTTTCAGGAAGTTGTTGCCCTTAAAGGTGCAGGCGCCCAAAAAGAAAACCGAATGAGTTACCAGGTAGACCTTTACACAAATCCAGACATCCCGATCGAACAAATGCGGGAATACTTCCGGCTGTTGCGCCAGCATGGAGCTGAAGAAGGCAAGTAGCACCATAATGGCCCCATACAGCAGCACAAACACAGGGGCCGAAACCAGCCAGGCCCCCACCAGTTTCTCTACCTTAGAAACAGGCAGTGTCAGGAAGGCGTAGCTTTTTTTAGGAGAGTTCATCTCGTTGAACACCAGGCTGGTAAACACATAACCTGCCAGGAAAAACGCGACCAGGTACAGGTTGCGCAGGCCAAACAGCACATCAGTATCTTCGCGGTTAAAGAAGGCGAAGAGTGCGGAGATAACCAGCAAGGTGCCGAAGCCGGACAGTATGGCCATCCAGAGGGTATTCAGGTTCAATGATAACTGGCGTTTCAAAAAGAAGCCCAGCCTGCCGAGGTCAAATACAGGATTCATAGTTTTAGCTTGTACTAAGGTCAGTGGTATGGTCGTATTCATTTTATAAGATCGTTAAGCAACAGTTCTAACGGATAAACAAAGTTCACCTGCCCCGACTGCACCACCACCGCGCAGGTAACGGCCGCCGCAGCCACGCCAAAAGATCGTAAAGGGAAGTACTGCCCGGCTAGGTGGCGCAGTTTCCGGAGGTAGAAGATTGCGTTCATAAGGTTAGTTGGCAAAATGCCTGTTTATGGTGGCCGCATCTTTTATAATGCCGTTAAACAGCAGTTCCAGGTCTATCCGCGTCTCCAGGCCCGACAGGTTTTTCACGATTCCGGCCCTGCGGCCATGCAGTTCCTCGGCATACAGCACTTCGTTGTCTGGCACCCCGTTCAGGTTGTACTCAAAGGTTACTTTCTCAGAAATATCGGCCACATTCTGGTTAAAGACAATGCTACCCTGCTCCAGCACCACAATGTTGTCGATCAGGTTTTCGAGGTCGCGCACCTGGTGGGTAGAGATAATGATCAGCTTCTCTTCGTCCAGCGAGGAGGCCATAATTTTGCGGAACTGGCTTTTTGAGGGAATGTCCAGGCCATTGGTCGGCTCGTCGAGGATCAGCAGGCGGGCGTTGGTGGAGAGGCCAAAGGCAATCAGGAATTTCTTCTTTTGGCCGTAAGACAGGTTCGAGAGCTTTGCAGTGCGGGGCAGCTCAAACTCTGTAAGATAGGCATCCATCTGCGCATAATCGAACCGGGTGTAGAAAACGGCATTGTTATCTATAAAGCTGGCAATGCTGATGCCCGGCAGTTCAAACTCTTCCGGAATCACGTAAATATCCTGCAGCATGAGCGGGTTCCTGTCCTGGGCATTATACCCGAACACCCGGCACTCGCCCCTGTTGGGGTACAGCAGGCCCGCCATGTGCTTGAGCAGCGACGATTTGCCAGCCCCGTTTTTGCCTAACAGCCCATAAATAAAGCCGGGCTGCAGCGTCAGGTTCAGGTTTTCGAAAAGCGGCCGCTGCTTTTTGTACCGGAACTGAATATCTTTTAGAGCGATCATAGTTTTATCTGTTTGTTGTGGTAGTGTACTAGTTACTTAGTACACTACAAATGTACAAGAGGTTTTGATAATGTCAAATTATTTTCGAAAAATATTTTTCAGGAATCTAAATGAATGTCTCTCCGGCTGAGAAAAGTGCCTTATAGTTGAAAATAAGGCACTTAGGCAGCAACAGACAGGAAGCCAGAAAGGAAAATTATTTTAGCGACGGGAATAATAAAAGCAGGGAAAGCAGCAGCTTTAAGATAGCAAGGGTGTACCAGCAGATCCGGACACACTAATTATTTGAATGAAAAGGGCCCTCCGGAGGTATCTGCCGCTGCTCTGTTTAGATGCTAGCTAGTAGATTCCAGATGTTAGATGTTAAACAGAGCAGCAACAGGAGCAGCAGAAACCTCTGAAGGGGTAAAATCATTAGAATAATTCGTAACACAGCTACATTTATAAGTGACCAATCCAAACTCAATACGTTAATCCTCACCTAACTTCCTCTCCATGCTTAAAACCAAAAGCGCCACCCTGTAGAGGTGGCGCTGTTGGCTATTATCAATAAATGTAAGCTCTAAATATGAAGCGGTCTGTTCTCGGTAGCTGCCAGACAAGCTTCTTTCATGGCCTCGGTGTAGGTAGGGTGCGCGTGGCTCATGCGGGCTATGTCTTCTGCCGATGCCCGGAACTCCATGGCTACAACTGCCTCGGCTATCATGTCGGCGGCGCGTGGGCCGATCATGTGCACGCCCAGAATCTCATCTGTTTCTTTATCTGCCAGTACTTTTACAAAGCCGTCGGTGTCCATAGAGGCCTTCGCGCGGCCCGATGCCTTAAACGGGAACGAACCTGATTTAAAGGCACGTCCCTGCTCCTTCAGTTGCTCCTCGGTATAGCCCACGCCTGCCACTTCCGGCCAGGTATACACCACGCCTGGTATCAGGTTGTAGTTGATGTGCGGCTTCTGCCCTACGATCTGCTCGGCTACCAGCACGCCTTCTTCTTCGGCCTTGTGTGCCAGCATGGCGCCTCGTACTACGTCGCCAATGGCATAAATACCCGGCACGTTTGTCTCAAGGTGGTCGTTTACGGCAATCATGCCGCGTTCGCCCAGCTGCACGCCTGCGTTCTCCAGGCCGAGGCCATCCGTGAATGGCTTACGACCAACAGACACCAGCACGTAATCCCCTTCAAATGTCACTGTCTCTCCTTTCGGATTTTCGGCTGTTACTTTCACCGTTTCGCCTTCGTTGGTAGCACCGGTTACTTTGTGGCTGAAGAAGAACTCAAAACCCAGGGTCTTCTTCAGTACGCGCTGCAACTCTCTGCCTAACGCGCGGTCCATCGTCGGGATAATGGAATCGAGAAACTCTACCACAGTTACTTTGGCGCCCAGGCGGGCATACACCGAGCCAAGTTCCAGCCCGATTACGCCCCCCCCGATCACGATCATGTGCTTGGGCACTTCTGTTAGCGTCAGCGCCTCTGTAGAAGTAATAATGCGCTTTTTGTCGATTGGCAGGAACGGCAGCGCAGTCGGTTTTGAACCTGTCGCGATAATCGTTTTATCTGTTTCGATCTCCTGCACGTTACCGTCGGCACCAGTTACTTTAAGCTTGTTCTTGCTAACAAAAGAGCCAAGCCCGAAGTAAGTGTCGATCTTGTTTTTCTTCATCAGAAAAGCAATGCCGTCGTTGTTCGACTTCACCACTTCGCCTTTGCGCTTGATCATCTGCTGCATGTTCACCTGCAGGTTCTCCAGGTCGATGCCATGCGTGGTAAAGGTATGCGCGGCATTATGGAAATGCTCCGACGAGTCGAGCAGCGCTTTAGACGGGATACAACCCACGTTGAGGCAGGTGCCTCCTAATACATTATATTTTTCAACGATAGCGGTTTTCAAACCAAGCTGGGCACAGCGTATAGCCGCCACATACCCACCAGGTCCTGAACCGATAACTACTACATCGTATTTCACGGCTTAAATAGTTAAGAGTTAAAAGTTATGAGTTAAGAGTTATTCTTGTTTTGATATAAGAATAAGGCTGCCTAACACTTTATCTTTGTTTTGGATTAAATCTAAGAGTTATTCTTTTTAGACGTGAGAATAATGCTACTCAGCATCTTTTGCAACTCTAAACAATCGTTATGTATACTTTTAAAGGCTGCGCTTTCAATCAACCCTGCTGTGTGCAGCAGGCGAAGCCAATAGCTGGTTTCGCGTGTCTCTTTTAAAGCGAGGTGTAGCTTATGAATGAAATCTGATTTAGACTGTGCTGCTACAGCTTCTTCAGCATTAGCGCCAATAGAGGTGCCGCTTCTTAGCAGTTGCTTTGCCAATACAAATTCTTTCTTCTGATCCTTCAGATACAAATAAAGCTTCACAATCCGTATCGCAAACTGAAATGACTTTTGCGCCACGATACTTTCAGCCATTGCTTTACATAATTAAGAGTTAAAGGCTATAAGTTAAAAGTTGTTTTGTAATACTTCAAAAATATTTCACCAACAACTCTTAACTCATAACTTTTAACTCTTAACTGCGCTTATTATTAGGCGTTATTTCTAAACGCCTAATAATAAGCGCATCGGGTCTTCCAGCAGTTCCTTCACCCGCACCAGGAAGCTTACTGACTCGCGGCCGTCGATGCTGCGGTGGTCGTAAGACAGAGCCACGTACATCATGGGCCGGATCTCTACCTGACCGTTGATGGCTACAGGCCGTTGCACAATGTTGTGCATACCCAGAATGGCAGATTGCGGCGCATTGATAATCGGCGTAGACATCATAGAACCGAACACACCACCGTTGGTGATGGTAAAGGTACCGCCTGTCATTTCTTCGATTGACAATTTACCGTCTCTTGCTTTTTTAGCCAGGCGGATAACTTCCTTCTCGATGCCATCCAGCGTCAGTTGCTCCGCATTGCGGATAACCGGCACCACCAGGCCTTTAGGAGAAGAAACGGCTATGGATATATCGCAAAAATCATTGAACACCATATCGTTGCCATCTATCATGGCGTTTACGGCTGGCCACTCCTGCAGCGCTACCGTGCAGGCTTTGGTGAAGAACGACATAAAGCCGAGGCCTACTTCGTGCTTCTCTTTGAACTTGTCTTTATACTTGGCGCGAATGTCCATGATCGGTTTCATGTCTACCTCATTGAAGGTAGTGAGCATGGCCGTTTCATTTTTAACCTGTACCAGGCGGCGGGCGACTGTTTTGCGCAGGCTGCTCATCTTTTCGCGGCGCTGGTTGCGGTCTCCGCTGGCAGCCGGTGCGGCAGCCTCTTGCTTCGCGGCAGGAGCCGGGGCTGCGGCAGGAACTGAAGCAGCTTTCTGAGCGCCCTGGGCGTCTTCTTTGGTAATGCGGCCATCGCGGCCGGTACCCTGCACATCGGCCGGGTTAATGCCTTTTTCGGAAAGAATTTTGCCGGCCGCCGGCGATGGTGTGCCAGAGGCATAGGTCTGGTTGCCAGTGCCTGTTGCCGCTGCTGGCTGTGCAGCCGGAGCGGCAGGCTGAGCAGCCGGTTTAGCGGCAGCACCGCCTGCACCTGCCACGATACGGCAGATAGTAGCGCCAATCTCGATGGTATCGCCTTGCTGCGCTACAATCTGCAGCGTGCCGGCGCCTTCGGCAGGCAGCTCAAAGGTAGCTTTGTCAGATTCCAGCTCGGCAATGATTTCGTCCATTTCTACATGGTCGCCATCCTTTTTCAGCCAGTTGGCAATGGTTACCTCGGTTATAGATTCGCCTACGGTTGGCACTTTCATTTCTATAGTTTCGCCGGCGCCTCCCTGCTGTGCGGCTGGAGCGGCGGCCTGCTGCTCAGGGGCAGCAGCGGCCGGTGCAGCCTGCTGTTCGGTGGCGGCAACGGCTGGTGCGGCCGGAGCAGCGGCACCAGATGCCTCACCATTTTGTTCGATTCTGCAGATCAGGGCTCCTACTTCTATCGTGTCGCCTTCCTGTGCTACTATCCGTAAAATACCTGCGGCTTCGGCGGGCAATTCGAATGTTGCTTTGTCAGATTCCAACTCACAAATCACCTCATCCATCTCTACGCGGTCACCGTCTTTTTTCAGCCACTGGGCTATCGTTACCTCGGTTATAGATTCGCCTACGGCAGGCACTTTTACTTCTAAACTCATATTTATTCCAATTATGAATGACGAATTAAGGGTTACGACTGAAGGATGGGGAAAGGTTAAAAAAAGCTTTCTCCAGGGACCAGCTTAAGCTCCTGCCCCATCCTCCTCACTAAATTTCGAATGCTCGGTTTACAATGTCCTGCTGCTCTTTTACGTGCACTTTCATGTAGCCGGTGGCAGGCGAGGCACTTGGTTTACGCGCAATTACATCTTCCAGCTGCTTTCGCATAATGCGCAGCATGTACATCCAGGCTCCCATATTCTCCGGCTCCTCCTGTACCCAGTATATGCTGGCGTTCTTGTATTTCTTCAGTTCTGTCTCCAGCTGCACCTTAGGGAATGGCGCCAATTGCTCCAGGCGGATAATGGCCACATCGGTGCGCTTATTCTTCTGCTGCTCTTCGAGCAGGTCAAAAAACACCTTGCCAGTACATAGCAACACTTTCTTCACACTCTTTGCCGAAGCGAACACATCGCCAATCACTTCTCTGAAACCGCCCGATGTGAACTCCTCTACCGGAGACACTACAGTTGGGTGGCGCAACAGCGACTTAGGCGACATGTTGATAGCCGGCTTGCGGAAAGGCAGGGCCAGCTGGCGGCGCAGCATGTGGAAGAAGTTGGCTGGTGTGGTAATGTTCGTCACGAATATGTTGTTTTCGGCGGCAAGCTGCAGAAAGCGTTCCGGGCGGGCATTGGAGTGCTCTGGCCCCTGGCCTTCGTAGCCGTGCGGCAACAGCATTACCACACCGTTCATGCGCTGCCACTTAGATTCTGTAGCCGTTATAAACTGGTCGATCATGACCTGGGCGCCATTGGCAAAGTCGCCGAACTGCGCCTCCCAGATAACCAGTGCATTTGGGTTAGCCATGGCATAGCCAAACTCAAAGCCGAGCACACCATACTCAGAAAGCAGGGAGTTGTAAATTTCCAGCTCACGCTGGCCTTCCTGTATATAGTTCAGGTTGCAATACGGCGCGCTGGTGTTGGCATCGCGCAGCACGGCATGGCGATGCGAGAAAGTGCCGCGCTGCACGTCCTGGCCGCTCAGGCGCACTATTCTGCCATCTGTTAAGATAGAGCCGTAAGCAAGTAGCTCAGCAGCGGCCCAGTTTAGCTGGCGGGTCTCGAAGAACATTTCTTTCCGGTCCTTCAATAGCTTCTCTATTTGCTTAAGCGGCTTAAAGCCTTGCGGAACAGAGGTAAGCGCCTCTCCTACCTTCTTCACGGTATCCTCCGATATGCCTGTCTCCGGCGACTGGTCAAAATCTCCGGGTTGGGAGCGGCGCAGTTCTTTCCATTCCTTTTCCAGTGTCTGGTATTTATAAGGGAGTGGCTTTTGCTTTACCATATCCAGCCGGTCCTGCAGCAACTGGCGAAACTCTTTGTCCATTGAATCAGCCAGCTCGGCATCAATCTCGCCGTGGCTGATAAGCTCTTTGTTATAAACTTCGCGTGGGTTCGGGTGCTTCGAGATCAGGTTGTAAAGGTGCGGCTGCGTAAACTTAGGCTCGTCGGCCTCGTTGTGGCCATGGCGACGGTAGCATACCATATCGATAAAGATGTCGCCGCCAAATTTCTGCCGGTACTCCGTTGCCAGACGCACCGCAAAAACTACGGCTTCCGGGTTATCGCCATTTACGTGCAGCACTGGGGCATCTATCATTTTGGCAACATCGGTGCAGTAAATAGAGGAGCGGGCATCTACGAAGTCGGTGGTGAAACCGATCTGGTTGTTGATCACGAAGTGGATGGTACCGCCCGTGGCATAACCAGCCAGTTTCGACATCTGCGTTACTTCGTACACAATGCCCTGGCCTGCCACGGCTGCATCGCCATGGATCAGGATGGGTACGATCTTGCGCGGATCTTTTTCGTACATGCAGTCTATTTTGGCACGCACAAAACCTTCTACCACCGGGTTCACCGCTTCCAGGTGCGACGGGTTAGGAGCCAGTTTCAGATTAACTTTATTGCCAGACGGGGTATCTACTTCGGAGGAGATGCCCATGTGGTATTTCACGTCGCCATCGCCGTAAGTCAGGTCCGGAACGGCCGTGCCTTCAAACTCAGAGAAAATCTGCTCATAGGTTTTGCCCATGATGTTGGCCAGCACGTTCAGGCGGCCGCGGTGCGCCATGCCTATCACCACTTCTCTGGCACCAAGCTCGGAGGCTCTGTCTATGATGGCATCAAGAGCCGGAATAGTTGTCTCACCCCCTTCGAGTGAGAAGCGTTTCTGCCCCAAGAACTTTGTGTGCAGGAAGTTCTCAAATACAACCGCCTCGTTGAGTTTGCAGAGAATACGCTTTTTGTATTCTATTGGCGGGTTAAAGCTCAGGAAATCTCTCTCGATCTTCTGCTGCAGCCAGGTCAGTATCTCCGGATCGCGGATGTACATGTACTCGAAGCCGATGCCTGCCTCGTATATTTTCTTTACGGCATTTAAAATGTCGCGCAGGGTGGCTGGCCCTATGCCGATTACCTCGCCCACCTGAAACACGGTGTCCAGATCTGCCTCTGTCAGCCCGAAATCTTTCAGGTCGAGCAGTGCCTTGCGGTCTTTGCGCTCGCGCACCGGGTTGGTTTTGGCGCGCAGGTGCCCACGGCTGCGGTAGGCATAAATCAGATTACGCACAGCAACCTCTTTTTCGGATTCGCGCTGCACGCCTGACGCCGATTTAGCGGGAGCAGCTGCTACATCTTCTTTCTCGTACCCATTCTCGGAGTAGGTGCCGGAGAACTCATACCCTTCAAAAAATTTGCGCCACCCGAACTCTACTGATTCCGGATCTTGTTGATAAGCTTTATAAAGTTCATCAATGTAAGCGCCGTGCGCATTGGCGATGTACGTATATTTGTCCATAAAATTTGTTGCTGCTTTTTTAAAGCGCAGCAAAGATAGAAGTAATTGTAAAAAAACAAATCTCTTGTATTCGCATAAGCGGGTTTAACTGGTTTTCAGTAAATTAATGGCCCATCTGTCCGCTATACTTTTGTTCCTCTTTTATTAACGTTGAATATGCTTATAAATGTTTTTTTATCTTTTTCAAACGAATGTTAGTGTAAATGTAGGACAATGCGATAATATACAGAAGCAAAACTCACTTTTTATATGCCACTATGCTTGCAGGGGCCGCCGCCCCACATCCCAGCCTTAAATAAATGATGTTAAAAAGAGATTTTATTGTTCAGGTTGCCGTAACAACGGCCGAAGTGCATGTTACTTTAGCAGGCCACCAGAGATAGTGCACGGGCGGCCAGCGGCTGTTTAAGAGGCATTTTACTGATCACGACCTACGTGCTCCGGCTGTATAGCATGTTACTTTCAGCCATATTTTTTCCTTTATACTTCTATTAACTCTTCCTACTTTTATTCTGACTAAAGAGTAATGGCACAGGTTCCCTGAGGCAGGTATGTTTAGTTTAGATGATCTGCGCCACATATGGGTCTGAAAGCACCCAGACATCACATTTTCTCACCGAAGCCATGTCTGGTCGGTTTTTTTGGCGGCAGATCAGAAATTTAATCAAGTCCTGCATGCCAGAGCAAAAAGCATCAGTTTCATCTTTTAAATATGACTCGCTATGTACAGCCACCTGTTAGATGAAATTTCGAGAGCAATCGGCGCACGCCTCCTCATCCGGTTCACCTACAAAAATAAAGAGTATCTTGTAGAGCCACACCTGGTGGGCAAAAACTTTGATGCAGAGGATTGCCTGCTGGCCTGGCAGATTAACAGAAGCAAAAAAGAGAGCCTGGCAACCGGATGGAAATGCTTTGAGCTGAGCAACTTATCGGAGCTCAAACTTCTGGAGAGAAGGTTTTCCTCTCCCCGCCCCGGCTACGACCCTTATGACAGCACTATGAGCAGAATCTATTACAGAATCTGAGGCACCTTATTTTTCACTCCTGGGGCACCTAAGCTACCCTCCGCTTGTTATACAGGCAATTCCGTCTTTCGCAAAAAGAAGAGGTTTGGCCGCTAAAAAGAAACATAAAACTTACCAGAAACACACGGCAACTGTTCCGCTCACCGCCCAGGAAAAGGTGAGCCGGTATATGCGTGGCAACAAGTCCGGAAACACGAGGCCGGAGCTGCTGCTTCGCCAAAGGCTTTGGCAGGCAGGCCTGCGCGGCTACCGGGTACACTGGCCTAAAGCCCCCGGCAAGCCGGACATCTGCTACCCTGGCCGCAAACTGGCTGTTTTTGTGCATGGCTGCTTCTGGCACCGCTGCCCCTACTGCCTGCCGGCTCTCCCTAAAACGAATGTACCCTTCTGGCAAAACAAATTTGAGCGCAACATGGCCCGCGACGCAGCCTATAAAATCATGTACCGCGAAGCCGGCTGGACCTGTCTTACTATCTGGGAGTGTCAGCTCTATGCCGACACCGAGGGCTGCCTTACCCTGATCAGGGAACTGCACCAGGGCGTGCCTGCCAGCTGGGAAATAGCAGCCTGAGCAAAGCCGGCCATCCGCAAATTATTCTAATGTTTTTGCCCCTCCAGAGGCTCTGCTGCTGCTGCTCTGTTTTAAGACTGAATGGCAGACCGGTGGTATTTGACTTTTTTCTGCAGCAGGAATCAAGAGGTTTGTGTTTCCCAGGGTCCGTTCTTACATTCATTTTTAAATTGAAAGCAGACCAGGCACCTACAAGTTAGTGTTGCCGGGGTCAGGTAGCGCAGCAGGAGGAGGCTCTATTCATGAATTATTCTAATCAAAAACCCCCTCCAGAGGCTCTGTTGATACTTTGGCTGTTAGGCAGCAGGCCTTATTCTGTGCATGTACTCCGAACCAATGCACCCAATGGACTCTACCTGCCTAGCAGGCCACGACACCACTTTCCGGAATTCAACTTTAGATTTAGTCAGACCTGAAAATCAAAGGAAAGTGTCTTGCGCCCTGTAACAGATCACAGTGCCATTTCGATTTCCGGAAAGTTGCCTCGCAGTTTATAAATTTTAGCCACCCGACCTCTTTTATCGTTATAGGAAACCGGACAACACCTAAACCATTACCTATGAAAAAGTACACCTGGCTCATTTGGGCCTTAAGCTGCTGCGCCCTGAGCTGCAGCGAGCGCTCCAGGGAGGTGGCAGACACCGAAACAGAGACAGTGGCCAACCCCGACACCACCAACCTGCAACCTGCCCTGCAAACCATTAACGCCAGCGATCTGCTGCTGCACACCACCGTGCTGGCATCAGATGCCTTTGAAGGCCGTGGCCCCGGTACGCGTGGCGAAGACTCTACTGTAAATTACCTGACGCGGCAGTTCAAAAACCTTGGCCTTGAGCCTGGCAACCCCGACGGCACCTATGTGCAGCAGGTGCCCATGTTTGGCTTCACAGCCAGTGCCCAAGCCGCTTTTACAGCTGGTGGCAAAAAGATAAACCTGGAGTTTCCGGAAGATTATGTGGCCGTTTCCCGCCGTTTTGTGCCGGATATAGCTATAGACAGCTCCGACATGGTGTTTGTGGGCTATGGCATTGTGGCTCCGGAGTATGGCTGGGACGACTTTAAGGGCGTTGACGTGAAAGGCAAAACCATTGTGATGCTGATAAACGATCCACCCATTGCCAGCCCCTCCTCGCCCGACAAACTGGATAGCACCATGTTTGGTGGCAAAGCCATGACCTACTACGGCCGCTGGACTTACAAATATGAAATTGCCGCCGAGAAAGGTGCAGCCGCTGCCATCATTATCCACGAGACCGGGCCTGCCGGTTACCCCTACGAGGTGGTGTCGGGCAGTTGGAGCCGGGAGAATTTCGATATCAGTGCAGCCAATAAGAACATGGACAAGACCGCTGTGGAAGCCTGGATTGCGACCGAAAAGGCACACCAGCTTTTTAGCGCCGCCGGCAAAAGCCTGGAGCAACTGAAGGCAGCCGCCCTGAAAAAAGAGTTTAAGCCGGTGCCGCTCAACGCCAAAGCCAGCTTTAAAATAAAGAACAAGCTCCGCGAGATAGAGTCGCGCAATGTGATCGCTAAACTCGAAGGCTCTGACCCGGATTTGAAGGACGAGTACATTATATACACGGCGCACTGGGACCACCTGGGCAAAGACGAAAAACTAACCGGAGACCAGATCTATAACGGCGCTCTCGACAATGCTACCGGCACTGCCGGCCTTCTTGAACTGGCCAAAGCCTTCGTAACCTTACCCGAAAGGCCGAAACGCACGGTTCTGTTCCTGGCCGTAACAGCCGAAGAGAAAGGACTGCTAGGCTCCAAATATTACGCCAGCAACCCGCTTTACCCACTCAACAAGACCCTGGCTAACATTAACATGGATGGCCTGAACACCTACGGCCCCACAGAAGATGTAATTGTGATAGGCCATGGTAACTCCACCTTAGAAGATATCCTGATGGAAGAAGCCGCCACTCAGAACCGGCGGGTAGTTCCGGAAGCGTTCCCGGAGAAAGGCTCCTATTACCGCTCCGATCATTTTGAGTTTGCCAAACAGGGCGTGCCGGCGCTCTATGCCAAATCAGGCATTACCGTGCGCAACCAGCCTGCCGACTTTGCCACCAAACTACAGGAGGCCTACACTACCAACGATTACCACAAAGTGAGCGACGAAGTGCGCGACGACTGGAACCTGGATGGTGCCGTGGAGGACCTTCGGCTCCTCTTCCGGGTGGGGCACCGCATTGCCAACGGCACACGCTACCCCGAGTGGAAAGAAGGTGCAGAATTTAAGGAGCGGCGCGACAAAATGATGACAGAGTAGTAATTTTTGCAGCAACTCTGGGTGGAGCCATAAAATAAACCACTCCTCCGGAGCTACTGCCCGGGTTTTCCCGCACCTGGCCTGACACCCTGGCTAAATTGTCCGCAATTAAGTTTTAATCATCGCCAGAAAAGCTATGCCCAAGGTAAGCTTTCATACAGATGCGACTGCCTTACATTTGTTTATTAATATTTTAATAAAATAAACTACAAGCCTGTTTTTCTTCCAAGCAGAGCCACCGACCTTACTAAAACATATTTTTACCCTGATATTAAAACACTTAACCATGTATCTAAATATTTTATTTAACAATTACAGATACATTTATTTTTAGCGCCGTATAAAGAAGTACAAATTTTATTTCAAACGAAATGAATTAGTCATGAAAAAGAATATAAAACTGGCCTTTGCCGCATTTGCACTTTTCGCTTTTACGGCCTGTGGCAACGATAATAATACAGCAACTGAATCTGATACTTCCAGCATGCCGGCTGATGCCGATATGGGCGATGACCTGAGCATTGACATGGACGAAGACACCACTGTGGTAGTACAGGATACGACCGTGAACGATGGCGTTGCCGATGAAATACCGGAAGAACAACCATAGGTTCAACCAAATTATTTAAATAAATTTGAAGGGTCTCTGCATTGTGCAGGGACCTTTTTTTGTAGCCGGTTTGCCTGTATCCCTGTTTAACCATAGGAAGCGCGTTATTAACTGGCACAGGCACGGTTTTAGATTTATATTTAAGGATGGAATACACTCCTATACAACAAGACGGCACCACAATTGTGCTGATAGAAACCCAGGCAGCTCTGCTGGAGGCCGTGGCACAGCTTAGCCAAAGCAAAGAACTGGCACTTGACCTGGAATTTGACCAGAACCGCTTTTCCTATGGCTTCACGCTCTGCCTGATACAGATAGCAGACGGCCAGGGCACCTGCTACATCATTGATCCTTTTAAGATCAATGACCTGGAACAGCTGTATAAGCTTTTTGCATCGCCGGAAATAACCAAGATCATACACCACTCCAACAACGACATCCTGTTGCTCGACAAGCTGGGCTGCCGCATAAAAGGTGTGATGGACACCGATGTGGCGGCCAAGATCCTGAACTACGAACGCTCCTCGCTGGCCACTGTGATGAAAGAGGAATTTGGGATTGAGATAGACAAAAGCCAGCAGTCGAGCAACTGGAACAAGCGGCCCCTTACCGAGGACCAGCTCCGATACGCTGCCATAGACGTGATTTACCTGCACCGCGTAATGCACAGGCTGGTAGATAAAGTGCAGGAGGCCAGCCGCATGCACTGGCTTGAGGAGGAAAACATGCTGCTGGAGCAACTGGTGTATGCCGAGCCCGAAAATCCGCACCTCAGGCTGCGCAATGCTTTCCGGCTCAACTTGTATCAGCAGTTTATACTGGACAAACTGTTCCGGTTCCGCGACAGCATGGCCCAGAAGCTCAATAAGCCTTCCGCCTTTATTATTGCCAACGATGCCCTGGTGGAGCTGGCCAATAACCCGAACACCGACATACACGAATGGCTGAACCACACCAAAGGGCTGCATGCCGCCCTGAAAAAACCTGCGAACGAAAAACTTCTGAAAGAGGCGCTCGAGCAGGCAAAGCAGGAGGCCAGGAAACAGGAGATCAGCCATGAGTATGCTGACAACCGCTTTCAGCGCCCCCTCCGCACGCCCGAAACAGAACAGCGCAAAGAGGCCCTGACGCAGGTACAGAAAAAGATCATCGAAAAATATGGCGAGTCCGCCTCCAGGCTCATCATTACCCAAAGCCTGATAACCGACTACAGCCAAACCGGCAAACTGCGCTGTACCAAACAATACGGCATGGATATACTCCTGGAAACGGCGGCAGAGGCAGAAATAAAACTACCTTCACCCACCCTCCGGAAGAATAATGTGAATTTGGAATGAGTGAGTAAGTGAGTGTAGAGTTGCTTCTTTAGGCCTATGCTGGCAATTCATTTCCAAATCTTCTCATCTTCAAATTTGTAAATTGACCAGTTAGCACGTCAGTACATTAAAGAATTAGCACATTAAACCAATTATTCCAATCAAAACGCCCCTCAGGAGCCTTTGGTTTTGCTGCTGCCGCTGCACAAACTGTAATAAAAGCCATAGCTATGCAAGATCTCACCGTTACGATTGTTCAGACAGCGCTGCACTGGCAGGATGCGGCGCAGAACCGGCAGATGTTCGCTGACAAACTAGCTGCCGCTGCGCCCAAAACGGACCTGATCGTCTTGCCGGAAATGTTCACCACCGGCTTCAGCATGAATGCTCCGGAACTGGCAGAGGCTCCTGCAGGAGAAACCCTGGCCTGGATGCAGCAGCAGGCAAAAACGCATAATGCCGTGCTAACAGGCAGCCTGATCGTGCAGCAGGAGCAGGCATTTTATAACCGCCTGCTGTGGGTACAACCTGATGGCAGTTACCACACCTACGACAAGAAGCACCTCTTCCGGATGGCCAAAGAGCACCACACCTACTCTCCCGGAAACGAACACCTTGTGGTAGAGCTAAAAGGTTGGCGCATCCGCCCGCTGATCTGCTACGACCTGCGCTTCCCGGTCTGGAGCCGCAACGTCCGGAACAGCTACGACCTGCTGCTATATGTAGCCAACTGGCCCGAAGCCCGCAAACTGGCCTGGAGCACCCTGCTACAAGCCCGCGCCATCGAAAACCTGGCCTACACCATCGGGGTGAACCGGGTCGGCACCGACGGCAACGGCATCCCCTACTCCGGCGACTCCGCCATCATTCACCCCAAAGGAGTAAAGCTACTGGAGACGAGCCAGCAGGAAGGCATTTTCACCGTAACGCTCAACCAGCAGGAGCTTACTGATTTCAGAGAAAAATTCCCGGCGCACCTCGATGCGGATGAGTTTAGGTTAGGGTAGAAAGCAAGCTTTGCAAAGCCGTAATTTGTGGGAGAGGTGTAGTACGAATTATTATAATGAAAAAGGCCCTCCAGCAGGTTCTGTTGCTGCTGATGCTGCTGAATTTTGTCTGAATCTCTAAATAGCCCCCCGACCCCAAGGATTAACAGGATTAGAGGATGTACAGGATATTACGCAAGACAAATCTTCAATTTAGCTCCCGCATTATTGATCAAAAAAGCTCTGCAGCACCTCCTGCAACTGCGCCTCTTCTTCAACAACTCTGAACTTCAGCTGTGGCCTGGCCTGCAGCATCCGGAGCAGGCGTGCGTTGCCGCCGTAGAGCAGCAGCAGACGCCCGGGTTTGGGCTGTAGCAATTCCTCCACCAGCGGCATGAGCTTTTGGAACTCTGCCGCCTCTGCCTCCGACCTGATACAAACAGCTATCTGTTGCGCCTCCCGGAGCAGGCGCAGGGCGTAGTGCTGCAGCATCTCATCGGAATTTGCGTCCAAGTCCAGCACGGCGACTTCGGGCAGATGCTTCTTTGCCCAAAGCAGCACGGGCTGCTCGTAGGTGGTTTGGGCTGATGTCAGCAGGTTGAGGTACAGGAAAGCCTTCATTATTGCACCACCAGCTTTTTAACCTGCTGGTCTCCTTTGGTGTTAGTGGCTCTGATAAAATACATGCCTGCTTTAATGCCTTTCAGGCTGAGGCGATGGCTGCGGCTGAAACTTCCGGAGCCTTTGAAGACATTCCGGCCGATGGCATCATAAACAGCAATAGCAACCGGTTCAGCAGTTCTAACCGTAACTTCATCGGCACGTTGCAGGCTCCAGGGATTCGGATACACCTCCAGCCCAAGTTGATTTACCGGCTCGCCGGGGTTGTATTGGTGCCCCTCCGTCTGCTCCAGCAGGTAGAGGCCGCCAGCCTGCGTGCCTACTGCCAGGTACAATTTATCCGGTCCTCCCAAACCGGCCATAGCCACGCCTGTAGCCTTGCCCAATCTGGTCTGTTCCCGTTTTTCAGTCAGGATATTCTCCAGCAGCTCGCTCTCCTCCACAAATGTACCGGTTAGGTTTTGGGTAAAATCGCGGTACACGCGCAGTACACCACTGTCATCTACGGTTATGAGTTCGGGTACACCGTTACCGTCTATATCAGCGGCAATGGGATAAATGTTGCGTCGGAAATAATCAGGGGTGATGCCTCCCATGGCCAGGATCTCCATTTCATAAACAGGCGCGGCAGGCGTCCCCGTGTTCCGGTGAAACTCAAGCCCGCCATGCGCTTTCCCGAGCAGCAGGTCCAGGTCGCCGTCTCCATCCACATCTACAAACAGCGGCGAGTCGCCATCTGTGGTGGTCCGGATAAGTTGCAGTTTGGCGGCATCTAACTGGAATGCCTTGCCAGCTCCGCCTGAATTGGGAATATAACTGATGCGGGTGTTGTTGATTTGTTTGCGGCTATAGGTCAGGACCAGGTCCTGCACCCCATCGTTGTTGAGGTCGGCAAAGGCAGGTTTTATACGGAGGTACTCGTTAGCAGCCAGGCCCAGGTAATCGTCTGTAGCCAGTGTAAAGGCAGGTTCTGCAGGTGTGCCTGTGTTCAGGTAAAGGCTGAGGGAGGCGGTATACTTTCCGTTACGAATAGAAGCAGCATTTCCTATGAGCAGGTCCTGCTTTCCGTCGCCATCTATATCAGCAAAAGCAGGAAAGGCGCCTTCGCCCAGGTCGATCATCTGCCCCTGCAGAAAATCTTCCTGCACAAACTCAAAGTCCGGTTTGTCTTTCGCACCGTTGTTGTGGTATAGCCAGACCGCCCGCTGCATCTCGCCCAGGCCTTCGTTTACGCTGCTGTTGGGCGCCACGAGCAGGTCGGGTACGCCATCGAAGGTTACGTCTTCGTAGTAGGCAGCCGTAAACAGGTTAAATTTAGCAGGCCTGGTGTGGAGCGGAAACGAAGGCTCCAACGATTGCATCAGGGCTTTGGCCGGGGTACCCACATTTTCCATCATTTGCAGGTTGTCGCAATAAACGTTTCCCATCAGCAGGTCTTTGTCACCATCGCCATCCAGGTCAATAGCCAGTAGCGCAGAGCCGTCGTGACCGCTGTGCTGCGGGGCCGCCACCCGGCAAAATCCTCCGAAAACGAAATTATTGCAGCCGTCGCACTCGGTTATGCCACCCCACCAGTTCGTTTCCTGCACAAACCGGAGCGTATTGCAATCCAGCCCCTGCTCCACGCGCATGTTGCGGTGGTACTCCATGGTTTCTCCCAGCGAGAACTCCGTGAGCACAATATCCAGGTCACCATCGCCATCCATGTCTGCAATAATGGGCACATCGGCAGCGCTCATCTGCATGTTGCTTCTGCTTACGTTGTTGTTGCTGTAGTACAAGGCATCTTCGGCCAGCACAAATGTAATGGTATTGTCTTCGGAAATTACCTGTCGGTACACCCGTATGCCGAGGGGGGCAGAGGTAAAAATATCTTTCAGGCCATCGCAGTTGTAGTCGCGCAGCAGCACCCAGGCCGTCAGCTCCTTCGGGAACAGTGTCTCGTATTGCGGAGCGTACTGGTAGCGCCACACGCCATCTTCCTGCACCGCCAGCCAGGTGTATACTTTCTGCATGGTTCTGTCGAAGGCGAAGAAGTCTTGTTGTCCGTCCTGGTTCAGGTCTATGGTCGAGAACTGGGGCGAATTGAGGCCACCGCTCCACGGCGCCTGCAGCTGGCCGTCCGGCGTGTGCACCGGCACATCATGCCGCAGCCTGAACTGCAGCGGCTCCTGCTGCGCCAGGCACAGGGAGCAGGCAAAGAGCAGGCTGAGCAGTGTGGTAAAAAGTTTTAACATTTCAGAGGATCAGTAGTGGCTGCCGTAGCAGCAAAGAATATTCTGGTTTAGCACCGGCATTGCTACTGCTTTTCCGGTTTCTGGTGTAAATTGCTTTCGCAGAAGAAACCTATACCTTAACGTAAGTAAAAGGACACAAGTATCAGGACGTAAGACAGAAGATTTTTTATTTACACGAACCTGTCTTACAGCAATTTATTTGTTTTTTGTTTTAAACGAAATGCATTAAGCTGGTTTTGTCCGGTTACTTACGATACTTCAGCAACAGCATTTAGTCAAGATAAAATTAAGCATTGCATGCCGCATACCATCGAATTTCTTTACCAAAAGTACCTGGAGTGCCACCACGTAAGCACCGACTCCCGCGCGGCGCAGGAGCAGAGCCTATTTTTTGCGCTGAACGGGCCAAACTTTAAAGGTGCTGCCTTTGCCACCGCTGCTTTGCAGAAAGGGGCCAGATACGCCGTAGTAGACGACCCGGCCATGGCATCTGAGAACTGTTTTGTGGTGGAGGATACACTGCAGACCTTGCAGGATCTGGCCCGATACCACCGCCGGCAGCTAAGCATACCTGTCATTGGCATTACCGGCTCCAACGGCAAAACCACCACCAAAGAGCTTATCTATGCGGCACTCAGCCAGCAGTACAACACCCTCTACACCCAGGGCAACCTGAACAACCACATTGGCGTGCCCCTCACGCTGCTGCGAATTAAACAGGAGCACGAGATGGCCATTATTGAAATGGGTGCCAACCACATTGGCGAGATAGCCTTGCTCTGCAGCATCGCCCTGCCCTCGCATGGCCTGATCACGAACATAGGCAAGGCGCACCTCGAGGGCTTCGGCAGCCTGGAAGGTGTGGCGCGCGGCAAAAGCGAGCTCTACGCGCACCTCGACAAAACAGGCGGCACCGTGTTTGTGAACACCGCCAACGAGCACCTGCTGCGCATGAGCCGCCGCATTGCCGACAAAGTTACCTATCCTGCCCCGGGCGATTTTTACCATAGCGAGCTGTTAGAAGCCTCTCCCTTTGTAGTGTACCGCGACGAAGCAGGCCACGAGGTGCACACACAGCTGGTAGGATCATACAATTACGAGAACATGGCAGCGGCCGCCTGCATAGGCAAGTATTTTCAGGTGCCGCTGGAGAAGGCGAACGTGGCCATTGCTGGGTATAGCCCCAGCAACAACCGGTCGCAGGTAGTGCAGAAAGGCAGCAACACCATTTTGCTGGATGCTTACAACGCCAACCCTACTTCCATGGCCGGCGCCATCCGCAACTTTGCCTCCATGAAGGCACCTCGCAAAGTGGTTATTCTGGGAGACATGTTTGAGATGGGCGCTGCAAGTGCCGCAGAGCATGCACAAATCGGGCAGCTACTGGCGGAGCAGCAGTTCGACACCGTGCTGCTTTGCGGAAAAGACATGCGTTACGCCGCCGAGGCGAAAGCAGATTTCAAACATTTCGCTACAAAACAGGAACTTGAGCAGTGGCTGCAGCAGCACCCCATTACCGAGAGCCATGTGCTGATTAAAGGTTCCCGCAGCATGGGCCTGGAGACGCTGCTGGAAAAGCATTTGTAATGCTAACATAAAGTAAGCGGGCTAGCCGAATTAATGACTATCAACCTGGCTAGCCCGCTGCTGCTTCGTATCAGGCTGAATTATTCCAATGAAAACGGCCCTCCGGAAGCTTTTTCAGGACATAGGACTTGTTAAGATTGAAGGGTATTTCACGCTTCTTCTCATGCACGATTTCAAAATCCCCCTTTCTCCCCTGCCAATCTTCCAATCGATAAATTAGCACATTAACCCATTAGCATATTAACAAATTATTCTAATGGAAATGTCCCTCCAGAGGCTCTGCTGCTGCTATAACCCGGGGAGCATGATCAGCCATGCTACTGTTACATGCTGAACGGGGA
Organism: Pontibacter beigongshangensis; assembly: GCF_014332515.1. Classification (GTDB taxonomy): domain Bacteria; phylum Bacteroidota; class Bacteroidia; order Cytophagales; family Hymenobacteraceae; genus Pontibacter; species Pontibacter beigongshangensis. The sequence goes on from NZ_VFSD01000031.1 coordinate 49,917, forward strand.
ATCGAAATCTTTCAGCAGCGGCAGCACTTCGTCTTTTGGCGATACCAGGGGCTCGGCTATGCCCCAGTCTATACCGATCTCAGGGTCGTTCCAGAGTATGCCGCCTTCTGCTGACTGCTGGTAGTAATCGGTGCATTTGTACAGGAACGTCGTGTTATCTTCCAGCGCTACAAAACCGTGTGCAAAACCTGCCGGAATCCAGAACATGTTGCGCCGCTCCGCATCCAGCATACAAGCCACAAATTGCCCGTAAGTAGCAGAATCGCGCCTTAGGTCCACAGCCACATCCAGCGCCTTGCCAGACGAGACACGCACCAGCTTGCCCTGCGCAAAAGGCGGCTTCTGGAAATGCAGGCCACGCAGTACACCTTTTTTCGAAACCGATTGGTTATCCTGCACAAACACAGGGTCTATTCCAAAGGGCTCGAACATCTTCTGGCTGAATGTCTCCAGGAAAAAGCCCCTGTCATCCCGGAACACACGCGGTATAAACTCTATCAACCCCTCTATAGGGAAGGTTTTAGATTCCATGCTAATCTTGATCTTTAATTATCTGCAAATTATAATTTTATTCTCATAACTTTTGCCTATTCCGGCATTTCCTGGTGCGTAACTTTTGCAATGGCCGCCAGGTAACGCTCTATCACAAAGCGGTCGTCGAATTTTGCCTCGGCCAGATCCCGGCTTGCCTGCCCCATCTGCCGCAGCTGATCGTCGCTGAGGCGCAGGACCTGCAGCATTTTAGCGGCCAGGTCGGCGGCACTCCTGACCTGGCAAAGAAAACCGTTCACGCCGTCTTTTACTACTTCGCGGCAGCCGGGCACATCGGTGGCGATGAGCGGTTTTGCCATGGCAGCAGCCTCCAGCAAGGTGCGGGGCGTACCTTCGCGGTAAGAGGGCAGTACCACGCAGTCGGCCTGGGCAATTTTAGCGGCTACCTCATCGGTAAAGCCCAGGTACTCGATGTTGCCGGCCTGCAGCCACTCCGCCAGCAGCTCGGGGCTGATGCCCGTGCGGCTGCGCTCATCTATCGCGCCCAGCACCTGGCATCTTACCTCCGGAAAGGCTGCCTTCACCAGCCGGGCCGCTTCTACGTACTCTGCAATGCCTTTCTCGAACATCAGCCTGCCCACCATCAAAAAGACAAACGGTTGGTTACGCCTGTACGTCTCGGCAGGAACAAAGGCTCGCAGGTCGATGCCGGAGCCTGGCAGCACCTCGGTAAGCTCGCGGCGTACCAGCTTCTGTGCCAGAAACAGCTGCCGGTCGTCTTCGTTCTGGAAAAAGACTTTCTTCGGAAACCTGAATGAGACACGGTAGAGCGCCAGTGCGATGGTGGAGATGAGGTCTTTCACGATGAACACCGTCCCCAGCCCCGACACATTGTTGATGGCTGGCACGCCTGCCATTTGGGCTGCCAGGGAGCCGTAAATATTGGGCTTGATGGTGTAGTGCAGCAGCACGTCGGGGCGCAGGCGCCGATAGGTGCGGTACAGGCGCCAGACCAGGTGCAGGTCGGTGAAGGGGTTTGTGCCCTGCGCCATCGGCACGGGCACAAACGTGCAGCCAGCCTCCACCAGCTTTGGCGAATAGGCATCGGCTGGTGCAATGGCCACTACCTCATGCCCCTGCGCCAGCAAGGCCCTGACCAGGCTCATGCGGAAATTAAAGATGTTCCAGGATGTGTTGATGACAATGGCAATCCGCATAATTAAACAAGCGCCGGGTAGCAGAACAAGGGGTAGTGCTGCGCCAAATTAAAAATTAGAAATTATACTGGCGCGAGCGTCTTCATGCGTGACTACTGTTCCGCGGCCTCTGGCCGTCTTGAAGCACCTACGCGACCGCATAAATTTTTCTAACAATTAAATTAGAGAAGCAAGGGTAGCCTACTTAGTTTTTAGGGTGCAAGTTAGCTATTCCTGACGCTATTATCAGAAAAATTGGGTTAAATTGCACCTATTGTTTTCGGCCTGCTCAAGATGTAATTTTGCGGAAGGGAAAGGGGCTGCGGCAGTATGTTCTTCCACCCATAGGCGAGCGCAGATAGCAGCATTCATCCCGACTTCAAGCAAAAACAGTATAACCGACGCAAAAGGGAATTACGTAGAATTACCAACGCCATGCTGGCAACGGAGGTCTGTAGCCTCAGACCCCGGAAAAATCAATCTTAACCTGGACGACCGCAAAAGCGTTATGGCCAATAATTGCGGACTTCTGCCAGGTGCTGCTATGCTGCGGCCTAGCCCACAGTGCGTGGAGGAGTTGGCGGCATACAACATGATATGAAAGAATCTTAATGGGTAAAAAACAATTTCACGAAACTGCCAAGCCACAGGAAACTGCGGTGCTGGTAGCAGTGCCGAGCCACCGCCAGTCTGATGAGCAAACGAAAGAGTATCTCGATGAGCTTGCCTTTTTAACGGAGACGGCCGGCGCCCAAACTATAAAACGCTTCGTGCAGAAGCTCGACAAGCCCGACACCCGCACCTTTGTGGGCAGCGGCAAGCTCAACGAGATCCAGGCATTTGTAAAGGAGCATAACGTAGACATGGTTATTTTCGACGATGACCTGAGCCCCTCGCAGGTACGCAACATCGAGCGGGAGCTGGAGGTAAAGATTGTGGACCGCAGCCTGCTGATACTCGATATTTTTGCCCTTCGGGCTAAGACCGCGCAGGCGCACGCGCAGGTAGAAATGGCCCAGTACCAGTACCTGCTCCCCCGCCTCACCAACCTCTGGACCCACCTTTCCAAACAAAAGGGTGGCATTGGTATGAAGGGACCTGGTGAAACCGAGATTGAGACGGACAGGCGTATTGTGCGCGAAAAGATATCGTTGCTGAAAGAGCGCCTGCTTAAGTTTGAAAAGCAGAATTTTGAGCAGCGCAAGTCGCGGGCCAGCATTACCCGGGTGGCGCTGGTGGGCTATACCAACGTAGGCAAGTCTACGATCATGAACCTGCTCTCCAAGTCTGATCTGTTTGCCGAGAACAAGCTTTTTGCCACCGTAGATGCCACGGTGCGCAAGGTCGTGTTCGAGAACATTCCGTTCCTCCTCTCCGATACGGTTGGGTTCATCCGGAAGCTGCCCACCAAGCTCATAGAGTCGTTTAAATCCACGCTCGACGAGATTCGGGAGTCGGATCTGCTGGTGCACGTGGTGGATATCTCGCATCCGTCTTTTGAAGAGCACATTGCCGTAGTAAACGCCACGCTCAAAGACATACACGCGGCCGACAAACCGGTGCTGCTGGTGTTCAACAAGATAGACAAGTACCTGCAGCAGCGCGAGCAGGAGCTACACCAGGAGCACGAAGACCTGGCGGAAGAACACCGCCCGGTGCGGCCGTCTATCGAAGACCTGAAGGCGACCTACATGGCCAAGGAGCACACCTCGGCCCTGTTTATTTCGGCCACAGACAAAATTAACATCGAGGAGCTGCGCGAAGAACTGCTCCGGCGCGTATCGGAGATCCATTATGAGCGCTACCCGAACAATGTGTAGTCTTTTTTCGGACACAAGACGCAGGACTTATTAAATTAAACCATACTTAACAGCGGCTGCTCCACCTTGGAGCAGCCGCTGTTATTTTAGCAGCCCACCTAATGTGACAATGGGTTCATGTGCTAATTTCTTGATTTGGGAATTTTTCGATTTGGAGATGTGAAGATTTGGAGATGAATGCCCAGAGCAGACTTTAAAACAATAAAATCTTAACTCCTATCTTTAAAAAAGCCCTGTGTCTTAGGTCCTGCGTCTTGTGCCTGTTTTAGAGCAGCAGAACCTCCGGAGGGGCATTTTCATTAGAATAATTTGGTTGAACCCACCTTTATGTAAGCGGAGCCTGTATACTATACCACAATCACCTCCCTGTGTCACAACTATTTCCGGGTGCTGGCAGTAAAGACGAAAAGCCTGTGCTGAAAACTAACCGGCTACTGCCTCAGGGCTTATTGTAACTGACATTTTATGAAAAAACTATATATACTCCGGCACGCCAAATCGAGCTGGGAATTTGAAGAACTCAGCGACCACGACCGGCCACTGAACAAGCGCGGGCGGGAAGACGCCCCATTGATGGGCGAGGAACTGGCATCGCGCAATGTAAAAATTGACCTGCTTATCTCCAGTTCCGCTGTGCGGGCTATTTCTACGGCCACCCTGGTAGCCAAAGAAATTGGCTACGAACCCGACGACATGGTGATAGACAACCGCATTTATGGCGCTGAAAAAAAAGTGCTGCTGGAGGTGGTGCAGGAAGCTCCTGCCGATGTAGACGCACTCATGATTGTAGGACATAACGAGGCTCTCTCTGAATTTGCCAACATGCTCTCGCCAGATCTGATCTCCAGAATACCTACTGCTGGTGTGGTGGCACTGGAGTTCGACTGCGAAAGCTGGTACGACATCAGCTCTAAAAATGCCAAACTGCTCTTTTTCGACTTCCCTAAGAACTACAAATAAAACAAACCCACGCAAGAAACAGGGCTAAGATCTTCTTTCTTCTTCACTAAAAGCGGTGGCAACAAGTGCCCTTAACGCTTTGAATAAACAACACCAGCCTTACTGAAGGCAACACATATATGGAACAGCCTAAAACCGATAAAAAATCTAAAGCATACCCTTTCATAAACCGGGAGCTCAGCTGGCTCGCTTTTAACTACCGGGTGCTGCAGGAGGCCAAAGACCCGCGGGTGCCCCTGCTCGAGCGCATTAAGTTCATGGCCATCTTCTCTTCTAACCTCGACGAGTACTTTAAAGTGCGCGTGGCCACCCTCAAGCGGCTTGTCGTGCTCAAAAAGAAGACCCGGCAAAAGCTGGTGGAGCCGCCAACCGAAACCCTGGAGCAAGTGCTGCAGGAGGTAGGCAGGCAGCAGGAGGAGTTCGGCAAGGTGTTTCGCGAAGGTATTCTGGCCGATCTGCACAAAGAGAACATCCACATGCTAACAGAGCATGACCTGAAACCGAAGCAGAAGACCTTTGTAAAAAAATATTTTGCCGAGAAGCTGCAGCCCCTGCTGCTCCCCATTTTGCTGGACGAAACACAGACCCACCTGTTCCTGAAAGACCAGACCGTGTACCTGGGCGTGCACCTGACCGAGCCCCTGAAAGACAATGTGCCGCCGGAGCGCTTTGCCATGATGGAGATACCGACTAAAAAGCACGGAGGCCGTTTTCTGAAGCTGCCCACTGTGGGCAACCAACGGTACGTCATGTTTATTGATGATGTGATCCGCTTCTGTCTGGCAGAGTTGTTTCCGGGTTATAAACAGCAAAAGGCGCATGCCGTAAAAGTATCCAGAGACGCTGAGCTTGACCTCGAAGACGAAGCCGGCAACCTTATGGCCAAGATCACAAAGAGCCTGAAGAAGCGCGAAACTGGCTACCCCGCCCGCCTCCTCTACGACCCGGAAACCCCGCAGGAACTGCTGGAGGCCATTATGGCGCACACCGGCATACAGGAAGATGCGCTGGTGGAAGGCAGCAAATACCACAACTTCCGCGACTTTTTCCAGTTCCCTGACTTTAACCTGCCTCACCTCAAGTTTGAGCCACAGCCCAACCTGGCGCACCCGCTGCTGGAGCAGGAGCCAAGCCTGCTGGAAGCCATGAAAAAGCAGGATTACCTGGTGCACTACCCCTACCAGTCGTTCGACTATGTGCTCCGGCTGTTCCAGGAGGCGGCCGAAGACCCGAAAGTAAAATCGATCAGTGCCACCCTGTACCGTGTAGCCGAAGACTCTGCCATTGCCAAAGCGTTGGTAAAAGCAGCTAAAAATGGCAAGATGGTAACGGTGGTGGTAGAGCTGAAGGCCCGCTTCGACGAGGAGTCGAACATCTTTTGGGCGGGTAAGCTGCAGAAAGCCGGGGCCAATGTAATACTGGGTGCCCCTGACCTGAAAGTACACTCCAAGCTGGGCCTGATCACGCAGGTAGAAGATGGCAAAATGAAGAACTACGCCTACCTGAGCACCGGCAACTACAACGAGGACACCTCCCGCATTTATTGCGACCACGCCCTCTTTACTTCCAACCCCGAGCTTACCAAGGATGTGGAGCAGGTCTTCAACTTCCTGATGGACGGGCAACCCGACAAGCAGTTTAACCACCTGCTGGTGGCGCCCATAAACATGCGGGAGCGCTTTGTGGAGCTGATAAACCAGGAAATAAAAAATGCAAAAAAAGGCCTGCCTGCCTCCATGATCTTAAAGATGAATGCCCTGCAGGATGAGAGCATGATTAAAAAGCTCTACGACGCCAGTAAGGCCGGCGTAAAGATACAGCTGCTGGTGCGGGGCATTTGCTGCCTGGTGCCGGGGCAGGAAGGGATAAGCGAGAATATCGAGATGCGCAGCATCGTAGACCGCTACCTGGAGCACGCGCGGGTATATATTTTTCATAACAACGGCGAGGAGAAATACTATGTAGCCTCCGCCGACTGGATGACCCGCAACCTGAACCGTCGGGTAGAAGTGGCCTTCCCCCTCACGCAGCCCGACCTGGTAGCGCAACTGCGCCATATCATAGACCTGCAGCTACAGGACGCCACCAAAGCCCGGACCGTAGACAATACGTATGTGCAAACGACGGAGCAGGAGAGAGTGCGGGCACAATACGCCACCTACAGTTACCTGGAAAGCCTGTTGCCGGAAACCAAACAGCCGAAAAAGAAAGCCAGCTAAGCTTGTGCAGCAGCCGAAGTAGGTCCGGAGGGCTGTTTTGATTCAAAAAATCCCCTTGCAGGTTCTGGCCTGCAAGGGGATTTTTGGTTATGAGGCCTTTCATAAAAGGTGCAGCGGCAAATTACATCTAGTGCTCCTCCAGTTTGATTTTTAGAACGATTTAATACTTGTAAAGCTGCCAAAAAACATAGCTACCATAATTTTGAATTTCTAATTTGACGAAGCACTAGTAGCAGCAACAGTAACCTCTGGGGGAGCATTTTAATTAGAATAATTGATCCGAAACCAGAATAATATTCCCCAGGGGCTGTGCCCTGACAGCGCACTTCATGAAGTCTACAAGACTTGTTTTTCAGCAGATGAAAGTTCTGCCAGGCGACAGAGCCGGGGGCAAAGACGGATAAGGCATTTAGATGGGGATTACCGCAGCTAATTACCTTTGCGAGAATCGCCTTGGCGGCACCAGGTAAAGCTCTACGCCCAGGTAGCCGGCTCCGGCCAGGTCGTTGTTGATCAGTTCGTCGCGGGAGCCTATTACGTCGTAGATCCGGTTGCGGTAATACTGCCGGAAACCGCCTTCTACCGAAAACCACAGAAAATCGTAGATCTCCTGCTCCAGGCGCAGCAGCGCTTTTATGTCGGTGCGGCGCAGTTCCAGATCCTCGAACTGCGCCAGAGGCGGCTGATTTACATACATGTTGTAGCTGGCGCCTTCCAGCCGGTAGCCTGCGTACAGAATCGTTTTTTCTGACACGTTGCGCCTGAACCTCACATTAGCAGGAAAGATAGACTCCACTCCCCATTTATCGTTGAAGGTGCGGTTGTAGAGTATACCCGGGTACACGCGCCTGCGCCCGAAGGTATACCCAAACTGTCCGCCTATTCCCCACACAAAGTTGGGGCTTTTCTTCCAGCCATAGGCCATGTCTATGGTGGTTTTCAGATAGTCTGTTATGTTTATGTTCTCTTGCGTATAATCGCCGTTCAGCTCCCCTTTTATACGCACCAGGTAAAAATTCTCTTCGTCTATAGACCGCAGAAAGGCTATCTGCAGGCCCAGGCTTTTCAGGTCTTTATCTTCGAGGTACCTGTAGAGGCTGTAGGTGCTGGGCTCCACATGCTCGAAGTTAAATTCCTCTACATTGTACGTAACGCCAACTAATAACTTGGTCCGGGGCTTGTTCATAACAGGAGCCATCAGGCGCATGTCCCATTTGTTGTTTCGCCTTACGCGGCCGCTGCCATTCCCTATAGCCGGGTCGTCGGTGCGGGAGTCTATATCGAACTGTGGCAGGCGCTCGTAACCAATCACCACGCCACGCCCCCTGGGCATTCCTTCCACCGATGGATTGGCATAGATCTTCTCTTTTTCCGGCTCTATGGCCTGTGCCCTTACCAGCTGATGAAGCAACAGCAGTGGCCAACAAAGTACCATACAAACTATTTTTTTTTTCATAGTGCGTTGGGTCGTAAAAATATTGGTTTTTTACCAGGGCTTCAGTTTCAGGCGTACCTCACTGTTGGGTAGTGTATAAGCAAAACCTCCGGAGGGCTATTTTCATTAGAATAATTAAGAATAATTACGTTGATACCAGGCAAACAGCTGCTGCCGGCGTTCATGCTTCTGCTCGTTTGTTATACGCGGCGCCCACCTTGTTTCAGCAACGGCATCGGCAGCATGAGGTTGCCTGCTCCCTGCCCTGCTCAGCTTTCTGCACCGCTAAGCTCAGAAAAGCTTCTGAAGCCCTGCTTCCAGGCTGCGGCAGGGATGATGCCTGCCGCAGCCTGCTTCTAAAAGAAGAATCCGAGGTTTACGTTAAACAGCCCTTCTTCCTCTCCTTTGGTATAAGTTAGCGAGATCACGTTCTTCTGGATGATATCAACAAAAAGGCCCCCTCCCACACCTGTATGCATACTTCGGAAAAAATTCTGTTTCTCGTTGCCGTCGTAGTACACCCGGCCTGCATCAAAGAGGCCCAGCACACCTAGTCTGGCGGCCGTTACAGAAAAGTTGAGGTCGAACAGCCCCAGCCGCGCCTCTGCGTTGCCGAACACGGCACTGCGCCCGGCAAAGCGGGTACGGCGGTAGCCCCGCAGGTTATCGGTGCCGCCCAGCGTGGCTGCCTGAAAGAAGCGGAAATCGCCAAAATTATGAGATGCCCCGAGGCGCCCTGCCCATGTAACCTGGAACGGAAAGTTCGGGCTGATATAGAACCGGAACTCCGACCGGATGTTAGTGTACTGCATGCGCTCCGCGCCAACCTGCTGCTGAAAACTAAAGCGGTTGTGCCAGCGCATGCCTATGCGCGGGTTGGCAGTGTTTTCGCCTCCCAGCACTTCCAGGTTGGCAAAGGCCACCGCCCCGACATAGTGCTGCGCCTTAAATGAGCCCTCTTCGGCATTGTAAATACCCGGCTCCACCCGCCCTGCCACCACCTCCTGCAGCAGGTAGGTCTCCTTGCCGGAGTCTGACACCCGGAAACGATCGTAGGTAGGTCCAAGACCCACTGTTACGAACGAGTTCAGGTCTTTGGTGAAGGTGGCATGCAGGTCTACGCGGCGGTAGCGTACCCGGTAGAAGCTGTTGTCCTGATCATCGGCCGCCTGAGTGTCGTTGCCAAAGCCGTAGAAGTTCCGCTGAAACTGTGGCCCCTGCAGCAGGGCGTACAGGCTCAGGTTCCATTTATTTACCACATCCCGTATATCAGCGGAGTATTTTATATTAAAGGATTTGGTGAGAAAAGCGAAGTTTGCCTCCAGGAGGTGTTCTGAGGCATACGGTGTTTTCCGGAACTTCTGAGTGCGCCGCAGCACGCCCGCCCCCAGAAACAGCCCGTCGTCTACGTTATACTGCGCCGACAGCCTGGGCCCGGTATAGGGCAGCTTAAAGTTAGTGCGGTCGTAGGCATTCACCTCGGCGGCAACAGATGTTTTGTCTTTTGTTTCCGGACCAAAGCGAAAGGTGTTCCCCTCTTTCGTGTCGTATACATAAGTGTGTTTCTTCAGGCCGCTCACCCGCGATTGATCGCTGATAATGTCTTCACCTATTCCACCAATTATCCGGACGATGATGCCTTTGTTCACGGTTCCGGTCACATCAAACCTATCCTGCCCTCCCTGGCCGTAGAGGCGCAGTTCTTTGGTTTCGCTGGTATAAAAGGTGCGCGTAAGCAGGGTATCTCTGATATCGCCCTCCTTCTTAATTTTGAAAACGGTCAGCCTGGTTTCTTCATCGTTGAGGCGTTCTACTATAAAATGCTCGTGCTTGTCGCTTCCGGTTACGTCTACCATTTCTGAAATGTGCTCGTAATATGCTTCGGCCACCTGGGGCAGCTGTTCGCGCCGCGCCCGCAGCTTGGCTGCAATCTCCGCCCCCGAAATGGCCCTTATATTCTCAGGAAACCGCTTGATGGCTTCTTCTATCACACTATCGGTAACCTGCACCCTTATTTCTTCGGCCATCCGGACCCACTCTGCCCGGGTTACGCTGGGGGTAAAAGTACGGTCCAGGTTGAGGCCACTAAGGCCTAGCCCCACCACATCCTTTATCTCGTAGTCGAAATTCTGAATGTGCCGCACTCCCCACTTACGGGTGGCCAGCCAGGGCAAAATGCCATCGGCCTTAAAGAACACCTGGTCGCGGTCTTCGGGCACCGGAATGTAGCTGTGTCCATTCTCGAGCTTCTCCTCCTTCCAGCGCCACTGCCCTTCGTGCCTGTCCCAATCGCCGATGAGCATATCGAAGAGCCGGGCACGGGCAAATGCCTGCTCATCTACCCGGTTGTCGTTGTCTTTCCCGACTTCGCGCAGTACCTTATCGGTGCCCACCAGGTTTGCTGCATTCCCGAGGCTGGCTACATCTTCGTGGTTCTCGTCAGGATCTTCTTCCAGAAAGGCAAGTGTGTTTCCGAACTCATCTATGTACTGCCGCAAATAAGGTGTGTTGGGTATAAAGACGAGTTTCGGATTGGTGTGGAACACACCGGCAGCATTGGCCAGTGGCGGTATGGCCAGCGCACCATAGGGGTGCTGGCCCGATATCTGGTCCTGCAACAGGGCTTTGGCGGCAGTTTCCTGCAGATACTCGGGCAGGGCATTGGTAGGGTCTTTATCGACGGTACGCAGGGTATACTCCTGGGCATCGGGGTTCCTGACTTTGAGCGATGCGGTTTGCTTGCCGCCTCCTTTCTGATATGGTGTAAGGCCATTCAGTTCGTTTTTCATATCGAGCAACGGCACCTCCACCGGTGTTCCCCATTCAGTGCGGTAATGGCCCCCTAACAACTTTCTGCGGATTTTGGTTGTCAGGTAATCCTGGTTTGCCGCTATTGTAATGGTGCTGTCGGCATAGTTGGTTTTGTCTTCTACTAATGGAGCTTCCGGCCGGGGCTTTTTGGCATAGAGGGGTGTCCGGAAGGAGATGCTTCCTGTGGACCCATCGCCCTCCGGTACCCAGAACTCCGTCCATACTTCTCCGTTCTCGTAGTAGAGCACCTTGGCAAAACCCTTCACCTGGTGCAGGTAGCTGGCCCCGCCTCCGGGTTTCACAAATTGCGTTTTGCAGCCAGACCCACTCAGGATATGCGGCAACTTACCTATTTTGGCATACTCCAGGGCGTGCTCATGTCCTGCCGCATACACAATGTTGTCGTACTTCTCAAAAATAGTCATCAGGCCCTGTATATAGGCCTGGTAGCGTGGGTGTGGTGTGTCTTGCAGAATGCCGCCGTATTTGCGGGCAAACGGATAAATAGAGCCAATAACCGGCAAGGGAAAATACATCCATTCGCGCAGCATGGTAAGCGGAAATATGTGGTCTTTCAGGGTAAAGAAACCGCCATGCGCCCCACGGGCCAGCAGCGGGTGGTGCGCCACTATCATAATGTCGCTTCCGCTGTTCTTCTCGATTATATCTTCCAGTTGCACCAGAAAATCTATTTCGGTGGCAGCCTCGCAGGTGGTGTTTTTACCGTAAGGCCTGTCGAAAGGGTGGAGCCACCACTCCGAGTCGATGGCGATGAGGACCAGGTCGTCGCTTATCTTTACCTCGTAAGGCCCAGGGCAGCCGTTTCCGGGCACGTAAAAGTCTCCTCCAGTCACAATATTCTCTTCTGTCAGATACGTGTTCACATATACCTGTTCGCGCATCACGGCCTCCAGTCCGCCCCGCCCGCTATGGTTCCAGTCGTGGTTGCCCGGTATCATGTACTTTTCGCCGGCATAGCCTTTCAAAATGTCGAGTTGGGCATTCAGTCTTTTCTCAGAGATTTCACGGTCGTACCGGCCCTCTTCCGGAAGCCCGTTGTGATACACATTGTCCCCCAGAAAGATAGTGGCACTCCTGGCACCCGCCTCTTCCATTTGTTTCCGCATCAGTATCATGGAGGGCTCCCCCTTCTCGAGGTCTGGTGCGCCTACATCGCCGATCAGGAAAACTGTGTATAAAAGCTTGTTAGCCGGGTCCGGCACGGCTTTCTCCCAGTTGAGCACTTCGCGGCTGTACCAGGATTTGTGGGAAGCGCAGGCTGACAGCAGTAAGACAAATGCAAGTGTAGACAGTAAACGTGTAGGCACAGTATAGAAGTTATTATTTATAGATAATGATCAAACCGAATCCTGCCTGCAAAGCCGCCGGCAGGCCGCCTCAGTAAATGTTCGGACAGGCTGAATGGCAGGAAGCATTCAGGCAAGCTTGTTTCTCTTCGGCTACGTACCGGGTTCCTCCTGCTAGTGTTTATTAGAAAATGAGCAGCCGATAGCCTGGCAGGCCGGTTATGGCCTGAATAATTCAGAAATTCGCCTTTTTCCGTTATCATATAACATTCGTAAACATGCACTCGATCGTGTGTAGAAGCATGGTATGCTTTGGTTAGGTTTGTTATACTGAAAATGTGGTAAAAAGGACAGTTCAGCACTGCAGGACTGGATTTGATAAACGATGACAATCGGGATTTAGTTATAGCCCTGTGGCGCCGGAGCAGCAGTTTTAACAAGGATCGGCAGAGGCGAGCCACAACATGCAGAGTTTCAGACAGGCTTGGAGGGGAGTGCTTCGCCAAATTAGAACCTATAGAAGGCTGCACAGCTTATGCTGCAACCATCCTGAGAGTCCTTACCTCCTGTAAATACTTGGTTAGGGCCTACCTATTAAGATGCTGACTAAAAAGTCTAACATCTGTGATCTAACATCTAAAAAGCCTCTAGAGGGCCTGTTTCATTAGAATAATTGCTCCCAGAGCTAGGAAGGAAAGAAAACAAAATATAGCGGCAGCAGCAACGGCGGCAATCCTTCAGGGGTATATTTACCGGGCAGCATGAGAAGAGAAAGAAGTCTGAATTTCGGAATTATTCTAATCAAAACAGCCCTTCGGGGACCTCTTCTGCTCCTGAGGCTGCTGGTCCGGCTCGCATGCGACAGATTTTACCTGCATGAATTTAGTAGCATGGGTTGTACATGCAGGAGAGGTATCATACCCCGGCAGGAGCAGGAAGCAAGGATTATATTTACTTAATAGGCGGCTTTGCTAACTAAAAGCTGCTTTTGCCGTAACCGCAGATTACAACAGCTGCATTATGCATCACCATCTTTATCTGCATTACACATGAGGTTTGGCACCCCTAATACTTCCAGTTTCAAAGGCAGTAGTATACCCTATATGGATAATAAAATAATTGAACAGGCAAAAGAATTTGTATCGAGAGTCTTTCAGGAGAAGCTTTCCAAAAAGCTTGTCTATCACAACTACAAACATACCTTCGAGACAGCCAATGAAGCTTTGAAGCTTGGCCAGCTCCATGAGCTGCCTGCAGATGAGCTACAGGACGTTGTTCTAGCCGCCTGGTTCCACGACCTGGGCTATATCAACACCTACCAGGGGCACGAAGAGGAAAGCGTTAGGCTGGCCACTGATTGGCTGGAGGAGCAGCAGTACCCGCAGGAGCGGATACTGCGCATAGCACAATGTATACTGGCCACAAAACATGGTCAGGAGCCCAAGGCGCTGCTGGAAGAGATACTGGTAGACGCCGATCTTTCGAACATCGGCAGACCTACTTTTTTTGCCACCGCCGAACTGCTTCGCGTGGAATGGGAAATTTTTCTGGATAAGTTCTTTACCGACCAGGAGTGGGCGCAGTTCCAGATGGACTTCCTGCTGACCACTTCTTTTTACACGCAGGCTGCACAAGGTAAATTTGCTTCGCAGCTTGGGCTGAACATTCAGGAGCAGCGCAATTTCCTGAACCAGGAAGTTAAAAAGCAGAAAAAGAAGGAGAAAAAGTACCGTGAAACGCTGGCTCAGCCTAAGCGAGGCATCGAGACCATGTTCCGGAACACCTACCGCACGCACCTGAACTTAAGCGCCATTGCCGATAACAAGGCCAATATGATGATTAGCCTGAACGCCATTATCATGTCAGTTATCATCACCTACATTAGCGCTAAGTCGTCTGTTATAGGCACTGAGTTTGCACAACATCGCATTATCATTATCCCCATAGGCTCCCTGCTCCTGACCACACTAGGCTCCATTATTTTTGCCATCATATCGGCCCAGCCCGAAGTAACCAGCTTCGCAATGAACAAAAATAAAATGAAGAACCGGGATGTGAACCTGCTCTTCTTCGGCAATTTCACCAATTTAGCGTTAGAGGATTTTCAGCAGGGGATGCATGAAATAATGCGGGACAAAAAATCGCTGTACAACAACATGATCACAGACATTTATTACCTTGGCGAGGTGCTCGACCGTAAGTACAAAATACTGCGCATTTCCTATACCATCTTTATGTTCGGATTAGTGCTCACGGTTATAGCCTTCAGCATTGCCATGGCCTATTATTAACCTGTCAGTGTAGCCTGCAGACGTGATTGCCGGTCCTTCAGCAGCAGCAGCAAATAAAGAAATACCCTCCGCAGGGATATTCTGATTAGCATAATTGCATCTAAAGCCGATACGCAATTTTAGTGATAGCCTGCCCGCGCAAACCAGCAAATTAACGAGTTACTTTGCCGCGGCAAAAGCAAGGAGCTTGCAATCTGCCTGCTTTAATGGAATTCTAATGCCAGTCAGGAAATTTAGCGCCATGTTCTTACATTTGCAGAAGGTTAAAAATCTGAACAGGCAACTGCTCTAAATAGCATGGCACTTGTTTTAAGGACATTTTTAATCTAAATTTGCCCTTAGCAAAAGTGTTAACACAGGCCACGTAGTTCAACGGATAGAATAGAAGTTTCCTAAACTTTAGATCTGGGTTCGATTCCCGGCGCGGCCACAATCCTTCCTGACACTTAACTTGAGAATGCGATAATTTGCTCTTAGCTACACCAGAGAGCAAGTAAAGAGATATTGCTTGTCTCGCATGCTGTACCAGCTTATTCCTAACCCTGAATTTAGATACTACCGATTCGTCTGCATCAGAAATCGGTTTGCCACCTTTTCTAAAACATAAGCCTGTTCCTGCTTAAGCCCGCTCCCGATTTAAAAAGGCCAAATTATTGTAGATAAGTATGGCGCCCTCGCTTGAAGCCTGCAACAACATGATATATAAGAGATTACACATCAGTTAATAAGTATAAACCGGCACCTTTACGAGTAGTTTGCAATTTTAGTTACGCATTTTGGAATTAATTTCTAGTATTCATGTTGTATTCTACAAACAGCTCTCATTGGTGATGATCATATATAATAATCTAATCAAACTCGAGTACAATCCGGTTACAGATATTCTGTTAGTAGAATGGCCGGATATCTTCGATTACGCATCAGCAGAAATGAAGCAAACCCTGCAGGCCATTGTTGACACCATTAAGCACTATGATGTGAAAAAGTTATTGATCGACTCGCGAAAATCAATTATAGGTATTTCGCAGGCTGAATATGAAGCCCTGCTAAAGGAGTTTAACAAAGACCTGACAAACACCCGCCTTCAGAAAATTGCCCGCCTGGAAAGCGAAAACCTTACTAGGGAGGCTCAGGTAAAGGAACTATTGCCTAAGCTAAAGCAAAAAACATTAGTCGATTTTGGAACCTTTGCATCCATAACAGAAGCTACAAACTGGTTAGAGCGTTAACTGCGTCTTTTGCAGGCCTGATATATCCAGAATTTTTTCCAGCTCTCCGCATGAGAGCTTTTTTTATGCCCTACACATGCTGAGTTTTTCTTCTATGTTCAAAAAGTGAAACAAGCTATGCAATTCCAGGATACTGATATAGAACCTGTTATATATCCAAATTAGAAACTATTTACGCAACGCTCCGCTAATCTATGTATTAGAAATTCAAAATTAAGACTGAAAGCATATATGGGGTTCTGGCAGTTTTTCAGGCATCAAACCTTACTACAAATCAAATTTGAGGAGCACCAGTTTCAAATTCTATCTATCCCTTTCCACATTCCCCAGGCACTCTACCCCGACATAGCAATCTTGTGGGGTAGGTGCAACAACAATGATTATTTATGCTGCCCTCTAAGTTAGCAGAGCGAGGGCGTATCCTGTTTGCGGAAAAGCATATTTTATGGCTTTTGTCTTTTGTTATGATAATAGATCTGCCCTCTATGAAAAGGTGGAGCGTCCCAAAGAATTAAATCGGTTATATCTAAATAGTCACTCCAATTTAATAATCTCTCTTTGGGAGGTCCATTTTCATTAGAATAATTGAGAATCGCTTTGAAAGGGCCTGCCTTCCAACAGGAAGTGCCGCCAAGTCCCACAGGGCGCCTGGAGAGGGTGCGGCCGGCGCCGGGCGGGGGGGGGCTAAAACGCAG
>NZ_VFSD01000032.1 GCF_014332515.1 Pontibacter beigongshangensis
CGAATTTTTAACTTGGCGTAGCCTAAAACCGGAGGGTGTAGCTCACAGAAGGCAGCAGCGGGAACAGCGAGCGCATCACGAGCTTTCTGCCAGTAAACTCCCGCCTATCCTGTGTGGTGGTATAAGTATTTTTGAAATCGAGGTAAAACGGGTTGATGCGGTTGTAGGCGTTGTAGACTCCGAAGTTCCAGGTGGCCGTGCGGTTGCGGCTGGTGGTGAGGGTGTAGCTGGCGCCCAGGTCCAGGCGGTGGTAAGCTGGCATGCGGGCATTGTTCCGGCCGGTGTAGATCATCACCTTGTTCCCGTTTACATCTTCCTGCACCCCTACCGGCAGCGTAGCTGGCTGACCCGTCATGTACACAAAGGTGGAGGAGAGGCTCCAGGCAGCAGATAATTTGTAGTTGCCTGTTATAGAGGCGACATGGCGGCGGTCGAAGTTGGCTACGTACCAGTTGCCTTCATTTATGTTGCTGAACCGGCGCTTGTTCCAGGCCAGCGTGTAGGAGAGCCAGCCGGTAAAGCGGCCTTCGGTGCGGTTAGCGAAAAACTCCAGGCCGTAGGCTTCACCTTTACCATTTATCTCAATGTTGTTCTGCCAGTTGTTGGTGTAGGCGCTGTACAAAAAGTTGTAGCCCTGGCGGTAGTCGATCAGGTTCGTCATGCTTTTGTGGTAGGCCTCCAGGCTCAGCTCCGTCTGCAGCTTAGGCAAAGTTTTGCTGATGCCGAAGCTCACCTGGCTGGCGAACTGCGGCGCCACCTTGCGTGTGGCAGGCACCCAGATGTCGTTGGGCAGGCCGATGCCGCTGCTGGTGAGCAGGTGGATGTACTGCCGCATTTGCGAGTAAGATGTTTTGAGCGCAAATTCGTGTGGCAGCAGAAAGTTAACCGAAAGCCGCGGCTCCAGCGAGGTGTAGGTGCGGCCTTCCTCCCGGAAAGCCGAAGCCCTGAGGCCACCGTTGAACTTGAGTCAGGGGAGCGGCAGGGCTTCGTCTTCGGCATACAAAACATATTCCCAGGCCCCGATCTGCTGGTTCGCCCTTTGTAGTGTGTCGGTATCTAAGGCGCTGTTGGTGCGGATGGCGCCTGGCTGAAAAACATGGTTCGTGATTTCAGAGCCGAGCTTCACCTGGTGGTTGGCTCCCGGAAAATAGTCGATGCCGTTGCGCCAGGTCCAGTCGCGCACCGTAGATTGGGTCGCGTAGGTACTGGTGATCTGGTTGCTTTCGCTTTCCTGAAACCTGTTTTCGCCGGTAAGGTGGTAGCGGTACTGCGAATGTGTGAGCACCGAGCGGTAAAACAATTTTGGGTGAAGCACCCGGCTGTAACGGGCGGTGGCGGTGGTGTTGCCCCAGCCAAGCTGCAGCTTTGTCAGTTCATCGGAGTTCTTCTCCTGCGCGTTCCAGAAGTCGGTGCCGTTGTAAATGCTCAGGAAAAGCCGACTCCCGTCTTTGAACTGGTGGTTTACCTTGCCGTTGAGGTCGTAGAGGTGGTAGTTGTAGTAGGAGGCGGTGCTTTTTCTCTTAAAATCGAAGTAACGCGGCAATAGCAGCAGGCTCAGGTAAGAGGCGCGGCCCGAAAACATAAAGGAAGTCCTATCGCTGCCAATCGGACCTTCCAGGTTAAAACGTGAGCTGATAAGGCCAATGCTCGCCTCCCCCTTCAGCTCCTGGTTGTTGCCTTCCTTCATCGTAATGTCCAGCACCGATGATAGTCTTCCGCCAAACCTGGCCGGGAAACCACCTTTGTACATGTCCACCTTCTTCAGCGCATCTGAGTTGAAGATAGATACAAACCCGAATAGATGGGCGGCATTGTATACAGTGGCTTCGTCCAGCAGAATCAGGTTCTGGTCCTGGGTGCCGCCACGTACCAGCAGCCCGGTGGTGCCTTCGTTGCCGGTGGTAACGCCTGGTGTAAGGGCCAGCGCCTTTATAAGGTCCGGCTCACCGAGTAGTGTTGGCACACGTTGGAGCCGCTCCACCGGCATGCTGAGCAGCCCGGCCGGTGCCAGCTGTTGCTGGCCCGGGGCTGTTACCGTTACCGCATTCATGGTCGTGCTGGCAGCTGTTAAAGGAAGCGCGAGCGTGGTGTCGCGCTGCAGGTGTAACGACAATGTCTGGCTCTGGTAGCCGATGTAGCTAACCTGTAAGGTGGTTTCTCCTGCTGGCAAAGTAAGGCTGTAGAAGCCGTACTGGTTGCTGACCACGCCGCTCCGGGAGGCAGGTGCCTGTACGGTGGCTCCAATCAGGGTTTCGCCGGTGGCTTTGTCTGTTACATAACCGCTCACGGTAACCTTCTGTGGCACAGGGTTGTTTGTTTGGCTTTTGGCAGGCACATACAAAATAATTTTATTTTCCCGCAGGAGGTATGCCACCTGCTGCCCTGCAAACAGCTCCTGCAGATGCGCCTCTACGGTTTGGCTTTTATGCTGTAGCGTCACCTGCCTTTGCAACCCGATGTTGTTGCCATACGAAAAGGTGAAACTGCCTTTCCGGCTCAGTTCCTGCAGCAGCTCCTGCACAGTGCCAGCCGTTTTGTCCAGCTCCACCTGCTTTTGAAGCAAGGCCTGCTGCGCCAGCAGGAGCGGAGCACGCAGAAATAGCAACTTTCTAATTTGACGCAGCAGAAGCATCTAAACAAGCAGCAGGAGCAGGAGAAACAGATCGGCCAAATGGCGGCGCAGTATTTTCAAGGCTTTGCTGATCTGTGTTTCCACCGTCCGCACCGAAAGCTGCAGTTCTTCGGTAATCTCCCTGTTCTTTTTCCCATCGAAGCGGTTCATCTCGAAAATCCTGCGGCATTGCTCCGGCAGCTGTTGGATGGCCTGCCCCAGCCGTGCCTCCAGTTCGGCCTGCTGCAGCGCGTCAGAATTCTCAAAAGTGGAGGATTCGTACAGGAGCTGTTGCTGATGGCTGTGGTGCACAGCTGTTTGTTTGATCAGGTTCAGGCAGGCGTGGTGCACCGATTTGTAGAGGTAAGATTTGAGAGCGGCAATTGCTGGTAGTTCCTCACGCTGCTCATACAACCGCACGAACACATCCTGCACCACTTCACGCGCTTTGTCTAAATCGCCGAGAAATTTTTGGGCAACAGGCACAGGACAGGGTAGTAACGATGGAACAACAGCTCAAAAGCAGCCTCTTCTCCATTCCTGATTCTCCTGATAAATTCCTGGTCTTCCTGCTGCACCGGACTTGCTAGGTTTGTTTTAGGGTAAAATTTGTTTTATTGGAATACAATAGGCGAGCGCCCCGCCAGGAGCGCGCCATTATGTTTAAGCTTGCTTATAGAAGCTTGGAAGTCTCTTGGAAATCAAAAGTATATATAAACGGATAAACTATGAGGTCGAACTTTATATAATTTCCGGTTGGCGGCTTGTCTCTTGCGTAGGCTTTCTCTACTTTTATCCCTGTTTTAATATTTTTTCGGAAGGCATGGCAATGCTACACGTATTTGCCTGCTGCCGGTTGGCAGCTTTGCGTTTTGTGAAGCAGTCTCTCCCGTTACCCATTTTTTATATTTTATTCAGAATTTAAACATGCGCTTTACAAAAGCTCTTTTTTCTAAAGCATGCCTGCTCGTGCTTGTAAGTTTAGCCGTTGGCTGCACAGCCCCCCGATCGGTTATCAACTCAGGCAAGGTAACGGCTCCCGGCCAGTTTAAGGCGGGCATCAACTTTGGCGGCAATATTGCCACTGAGCCCATTAGCCAGCTCAAAGACATAACCGAGGCCGCCGTAGACGCCATCCGCAGCAGAGACTCCGTTTTCTACGACAACCAGCTTGATGTTGCCACCAAAGCCACGATGGCGTATGCGCTGGACCCGGTAGGCCCCACCTTTGATTTTTACCTGCGCTACGGGGTAGTGGAGCGTGTGGATGTAGGTTACAAATATGCCTCTGGCGTGCATGTGTTCGATGCCATGTACCAGTTTATGGGCTCCACCGGCACCATCGATAATCCGGGCAGGGGGAGTGAGAATAGGTGGTATGGCAGCTTTGGTTTGCAGTATGCCGGGCAAAGCGCAGGCCTGCTCGATGCTATTTTCCTGGACAAGCTGCAGCCGCTCCTGCAGTTCACGGCCAAGCGCCGCGACCTGACGATCCCGCTCATATTCAGCAAATCCTTTGGACCCGAAGAAGAAAAAGGCAATGTGTCGTTTGGCGTGGTGTACAACCACACGTTTATCCAATACGGCTTCGACCCGAGCGGTGTGTACAGGAAAGTGGGTAGCAATGCGGTAGAAGTGCCGGCCTTTTCGGGTAAGAACAGCTTCCCTTCCTTTGGGATGTTCCTGAACGCCAAGTTAGGCTTCAAGTATGTATACGTGCTTCCGGCGCTGACTATCTACTACCAGAATTACGGTACTTACCAGATGCTGGAAGGCAAACAACACAGCTACTCCGGTCTTACCCTCATCCCGTCTCTCGGTGTGCAGGCAAGCTTTGGGAAGGGGCGACAGTAGTAACAGGTGTTTTTAACTGCGCCTTTTTGGGTAATTGCTATTAGGCAGCAGCAAGAGCAGCAGAGCCTTCGGAGGGGCATTTTCATTCAAATAATCCGGTGTGCCACAAACCTCGCAGCGTGCGCAGCTCCTGCGAGTGTTTAGTCTGGGAAAGCTGCTACTGGTCCCTAAGACCTTTACCGCTGGCGCGGGCTTGCAGCCTGTGCCTCCATTCCAGCAGGCTAAATTTCACGAGACTACAAACTCATTGCAGCACCCAATCAACAACTACCGATCATCTTAAAGCTCCCAACTTCACCAGGCGGGAGCTTTTTTGTTGCCGCTTAGCCTGTGCCTGCCAGATGGAACTTTACATTTACAGAAGTCCTTTATAAATACAGCTGTATCTTTATGAAAAGTTTTCTTCCGTCGAAATGGCAGGCAATAACGTTTTGGCAAGAGAGTTGTATAACTAAAGTGCCAGGCTGCGAGTCTTTGCAGGTAAGGCTGGCAATTTTTGTCAGGTACAAAATTTTTTGAAACATAGGCAGTGGCTGTTTTGCCAGGAGCTGCTCATTAGGTTATATCATGATCAAATTCATATTCGTTACACTTCTTATTATTTTCTTCATCAGGCTGGTGGCGCCTGTGCTGTTCCGTTGGTTGCTGCAGGCTTTCGTGAAAAAACAGATGCGCAATGGCACCTTCTTCTACACCAATACACAGCAGCCACCGCGCCCACAGAACGGGCAGCAAAATGGCCAGGCCAGGACGGAAAGCAACGTTAAAATAGACTACATTCCGGAGAACCAGCAAAAGAAGGGTTTTGATGGCGGGCAGTACGTAGATTATGAAGAAGTAAAATAAAATCCTATCTTTCAACCTCTATTTTCGAGGTTTCTGAACGATATGATTGCTTCTCTAAATTTTAAGCGCGATGTGTTGCCGCATGCCATCGCTATCCTTATTTTCTTTATTTTAACAGCGGTCTATTTCTCGCCCGTCCTGTTCGACGATAAAAGCGTCGCGCAGCACGACATCCTGATGTCGAAGGGCGGTTCCAAGGAAATACAGGATTACCGGGCCGAAACCGGCGAGGAAACCCTCTGGACAAACTCTATGTTCGGGGGCATGCCTTCTTACCTCATCAACACGCACTACACCGGCGATCTCTCCGGCTACATTCATAAAGTGCTCACGTTCGATATGCCGGCTATGGCAGCCAACCTCTTCATTACGCTGCTCTGCGCCTACATACTCATGGTCATGCTGGGGCTCAACGTGTGGCTGTCGGTGGTGGGGGCTATTGCCTTTGCGTTCACTTCTTACAACATCATTATCCTCGAAGCCGGGCATAACACCAAATCCCTGACCATCGCCTACATCCCGATGGTGCTGGGTGGCATGCTGTACGCGCTGCGCCGCAACCTCTGGATCGGTACAGCTGTTTTTGCGCTTGGTCTTACGCTCAACATCCACTTCAATCACCTGCAGATGACCTACTACATGCTGCTGATGGTGCTGGTGTTTATAGTCGTGGAAATCGTGTATGCCATTAAAAACGGTACGATAGTGGACCTCGTAAAGCGGGGCCTGGTGCTAGGCGTGGCCACACTGCTGGCCGTGGGCGTAAACTTCGGAAGGCTGTATACCACGGCCGAATACAGCAAGCACAGCATCCGGGGCAAATCAGAATTGTCGGTAGCCAACAGTGGCGACAAGACTTCCAGCGGCCTCGACCGTGAGTATGCGTTTAACTGGAGTTATGGCGTGAGCGAAACCATGACCCTGCTGATCCCTAACTTCTACGGTGGCAGCAGCAGCGCCCCCCTCGACTCCGACTCCGAAACCTACAAAGCGTTTACCAGTATGGGCGTGCCACCAGGGCAAGCCGAGCAGATCGTGCAGCAGGGCATGCCGATGTACTGGGGCGCACAGCCTATGACCAGCGGACCGGTATATGTGGGGGCCATCATCTGTTTCCTGTTTGTGCTGGGGCTGTTCATTGTAAACACCCGCACCCGCGTGTGGCTGCTGGTGGCCACGCTGCTTTCCTTTATGCTGGCCTGGGGCAAAAACTTCGAGGCCTTCAACTACTTCATGTTCGATTATTTTCCGGGCTACAATAAGTTCCGGGCGGTTTCGTCGGCATTGGTAATTGCTCAGATCGCGATGCCGCTGCTGGGCATGCTGGCCCTCTACAAGCTGTTCCGCGACAAAGGAATTGTTCCGGATCTGGATAAAAAAGTGTTGTACGCCGGCGGCATTACAGCCGGAATTTGCCTGCTGGTATGGCTGCTGGCCGGCACCTTTAGCTTTACGGCAAGCGTAGACCAGCAACTACTGCAGGCGCAGTATCCTGTAGATGCCATCCGTACCGACCGCGAAGCGCTGATGCGCAGCGACGCTTTCCGGTCGCTGGTCTTCATTGTGCTGGCGGCAGGCTTGTTGTACTTCTACCTGAAAAATAAACTTTCTGCTACACTTGCCATAGCAGGCGTGGGCGTGCTGATACTCGTTGACCTGTGGGCAGTAGACAAACGCTACCTGAACGAAGGTGATTTTAAGGAGCAGGCTGTCGAGAATTACTTTCAGCCTACGCGTGCCGACCAGATGATTCTGCAGGACAAGGACCTGCATTACCGGGTGTATTACCTGCCGAACCCCTTTAACGATGCCCGTACCTCCTGGTTCCATAAATCGGTGGGTGGGTACCACGGAGCAAAGATGCGCCGCTACCAGGATGTGATAGATCATCATATCGCAAAGAACAACCTGGATGTACTCCGCATGCTCAACACGCGCTACGTTATTACGGGCAATGAGCAGCAGCCGGTGCAGCGCCTGCCGGGAGCCCTGGGCAATGCCTGGTTTGTAGAGCAGATACAGAAAGTAGACAGCCCCGATGAAGAGATCGCGTCGCTGACCGACCTGGATGCAAGCACAACAGCTGTGATCGATGTGTCGAAATTTGAGGTGACAGACACCACCTTCAACTCAGGAGGCTCCTCCATTAAACTCACGCAATACGAACCAGACTACCTGAAGTACGAAGCCAATGCAGCGCAGGACGGCTTTGTCGTGTTTTCAGAGATATACTATGCCGATGGCTGGCAAGCCTATCTGGACGGAGAGCCTGTAGAGCATGTAAGGGCGAACTATATTCTGCGGGCCATGCCGGTGCCGGCCGGAAAGCACGTTATAGAATTTCGGTTTGCTCCAATGTCTTATGAAGTAGGAAATACAGTTTCGCTGATTTCGTCGTTCCTGTTGCTGCTGATACTGGTAAGCGCTGCCATTTACGGTGTCAGAAGCAGGCCTAAGGTGAAACCGGTGGAGCCTAAAGAGTTAGTGTAATAAGATAAGAATGACACTGTTGCTTCGAGCGTCCGGGGCAAGAGCCACAACAGCATCAGAGCCTCTGGAAGGGCATTTTCATTAGAATAATTTAAAATGCTCCTCGCCGGATATTACTACCGGAGCCTCAGCTTTTGCTGGGGCTGCTGAGGGAGGTCCGATGGCAGGAAGATAAGCATTATCAATTATAGGGTTATCATTGTATATGAAAAGACAATTACTAGTTAAGCGTATTCTTAAAATCCTTGAAGGGTTTGTAGTAAGAGCAGGACTGGCAAAATATACCTGTGCGTCTGTCTTTAAGACAAGAATGGGTAAACTTTTGCTCAAAAATGTAGCTGCTGTTTTGGTGGTAGCAGGTGCATTTTCTGTTGCCCAGGCACAGAATTTACCAGGCTCCAACGATGCTAGCTTTAATACGGCAGATGCTGTAGTTGCGGCAGGTTTTAATAGTACTGTTTATACTGTCGCCCTGCAGGCTGACAGCAAAATAGTGGTGGGAGGAAACTTTAACTCCCTTGTTGGAGGGGGTAACAGAATTGCCCGCCTCAATGCCGACGGCTCCCTGGATAACTCCTTCAACACAGGAGCAGGCTTTAATACGGCAGTGCGATCTCTCGCCCTGCAGCCTGACGGTAAAATAGTAGTGGGTGGAAATTTCACCTCTTTCAATGGCATAGATCGTAACAGAATTGCCCGCCTCAACGCCGACGGTACCCTCGACGCCTCCTTTAATCCAGGGGCAGGCTTTGCCGGAAGCGCCAACAGCTCTGTTCAATCTCTCGCCTTGCAGCCTGACGGTAAAATAGTAGTGGGTGGAAATTTTACCTCTTTCAATGGCATAGATCGTAACAGAATTGCCCGCCTCAACGCCGACGGTACCCTCGACGCCTCCTTCAATCCAGGGGCAGGCTTTACCGGAAGCGCCAGCAGCTCTGTTCAATCTCTCGCCTTGCAGCCTGACGGTAAAATAATGGTGGGAGGAAGCTTTAGCTACGATAACGGTATAAAACGATATGACATTGCCCGCCTTAACGCAGATGGTACACTAGATACCTCCTTTGACACCCCAACAAATTTGATCGGACCTATTTATTCCATTGCCCTGCAGCCTGACGGCAAAGTAGTAATTGGGGGATCCCTTCTTCTCTTCCATAATGGAACAAGAATCTCTATGATTACCCGTTTGAATGCCGACGGTACGCTTGATTCCTCCTTTGACTCCGGAGGAACATTTGGCAGTTTTAATAATACTGTTCGGTCTGTTGCCCTACAGCCTGACGGCAAAATAGTGGTGGGAGGAGAATTTACTGCCCATAACAGTAGGTGGTGCAACTATATTGCCCGCCTTAATGCCGACGGCACAAACGACGCCTCTTTTAACCCGGGGAAAGGCTTCACCCCCTATAACCCAGGTCAGGGAACAGGTTTTAATTTTCCAGTTTATTCTGTCGCCCTGCAGTCTGACGGCAAAATAGTGGCGGGGGGAGACTTTAGCTCCTATAACGGTACACGTTATAGCAAAATTGCCCGCCTCAACGGCGACGGCACAGTCGACGGTTCCTTTATCGGAAAAGGTTTTAATGATCTTGTTCGGTCTATCGTTCTGCAGCCTGATGGCAAAATAGTGGTAGGGGGAGACTTTACTCACTATAATGGTACACCTCGCAGCAGGATTGCCCGCCTCCACGCCGACGGCACGCTCGATGCCTCCTTTGACCCCGGAACAGGTTTTAACAGTGATGATTGGCCTATTCGGGTTTACGCTCTCGCCCTGCAGTCTGATGGCAAAATAGTGGTGGGGGGATGGTTTACATCCTTTAACGGTACAGAACAGAACAGGATTGTCCGCCTCAATGCCGACGGCTCCTTGGATAACTCCTTCAACACAGGAGCAGGCTTTAATACGGCAGTGCAATCTCTTACCCTGCAGCCTAACGGCAAAGTAGTAGTGGGTGGCTCCTTTGACTCCTTTAACGGTATAGGGCGCAACGGGATTGCCCGTCTCAACACCGATGGCACCCTCGACGACTCCTTTAACCCGGGAACAAGTTTTAATGCTATTGCCGCGCAGCCCGACGGCAAAATAGTACTGGGGAGAAGGATAACTTCCTCTGACGGTACATGGCGCGATATAGTTGTCCGCCTCCACGCTGACGGCACGCTCGACACCTCTTTTATTGAAACAGGTTTTGATGGACCTATTCACTTTATCGCCTTGCAGTCCGACGGCAAAATAGTGGTAGGGGGAAGGTTTACTTCCTCTGACGGTACAGAGCGAAACAGAGTTGCCCGCCTCAACGCCGACGGTACGCTCGACACATCCTTTAACCCCGAATTCAAACCCGGAGGTTCTAACGGAACTGTTTATTCTATTGCTCTGCAGCCAAACGGTAAAATAGTGGTGGCGGGAACTTTTAGCCTCAACACGGGTACAGTGCCAAGCTATTCTATTACCCGCCTCAACGCTGATGGCACCCTCGACGCCTCCTTTAATCCGGGGACTGGTTTTAATAGTGAGGTCCGGTCTGTTGTCCTGCAGCCTGACGGCAAAATAGTGGCGGGAGGATGGTTTACCACTTATAATCAAATTCCAAGAACACGAATAGCAAGATTATTTGGTGACGAAGGTAGCTCCTTAAGTACAGGCAAAGAACTGCAGGCAGGATTGGAAGTGCTGGTGTATCCTAATCCAAGCCAGGGCGATGTTCATCTGTTATTTACAGGAACAGGGGCTTTGGTGGGAGCTGTAAAGCTGGTGCTGCACGATTCTAAGGGCCGGCAGGTGCTTTCTAGGGAAGTAACAGTGGCAGAGGTGCAGGCAGGGGTACAGTTAGATACCTCCAGTCTGCCAGGCGGTGTTTATTTCCTGAACATTCAATCCAAAGAGAAAGCCATTATAAAACGCCTGGTGTTGACGGAATAAATAAATTTCAATGCCAGCTCCCCTTCAACAGCTACGACACCCCCTGCTCGACCAGCAGAATGTGGAGCTTTGGGTTAAGCGCGAAGACTTGCTGCACCCCGCCCTCCCGGGCAATAAATGGCGTAAGCTGAAGTATAATCTGCAGGAGGCGAAGCGGCAACAGAAAAGTACCTTACTCACCTTCGGAGGGGCCTACTCCAACCACATAGCTGCCGTGGCGGCGGCGGGCGAGGAATTCGGATTCAGAACCATTGGCATGATACGGGGAGAAGAGCACCTGCCGCTGAACCCTACGCTGCGTTTTGCCATATCTAAAGGCATGGAATTGCACTATCTGTCGCGGGAGGTTTACCGGCAGAAGGATGCGCCTGACTTTTTGCAGCAGCTGTCCGGGCAGTTTCAGGAACCCTTCATTCTGCCTGAAGGAGGCACGAACATGCTGGCCGTGAAAGGCTGCACCGAGATCGTGACTGACATCGACATGAAATACGACTACATTTGCTGCGCCAGCGGCACAGGCGGCACCCTGGCCGGTATTATAGCCGGACTGAAAGGGGAGAAGCAGGTGCTGGGGTTCCCGGCGTTAAAAGGAGGTGCTTTTTTGAGGCCGGAAATTGAGCAACTGCTCCAAAACTACAGCGGCAGGCATTTCGATAATTGGGAACTGATTACAAATTACCATTTTGGCGGCTACGCGAAAGTAAAACCAGAGCTGCTTACTTTTATGCAGCAGTTCAGAGAGCGGCACCAAGTGACATTGGAGCCAGTGTACACCGGTAAAATGATGTTCGGAGTCTTTGATCTGGTAGCGAAAGGCTTCTTTCCTGAAGGTGCCAGAATTATAGCCGTGCACACCGGTGGCTTACAGGGAAATGCAGGTTTCAGAGAGCGACTGGGGCTGGAGGTATGAACTATTAAATGTAGCATAATAGTTGTAGATACAAAAGCAGAACTCAAACCGAACAGGAAAAAATGCCTCTTTTCAGACTATTTCTTAAGCTTCTTCCCTGGCTCCTGATGGGTGCGCTTGTCTACTTTGCCTGGGTTAGCTTGCGGGATTTTTCCTTTTTCGGAACAAAGGAAGAGGTGAAAAAGCCGGACGTGATCGTGAACCACCACACCATCCTGACTACGGTAGAGGAGTTGGGTCGGATGGAACTGGTGCGCTTCAATTTTAAAGACGTGGTGGAGTACGAAAAGAACACTTCGAGCTGGGTGCCTAACTCGAAGGTCGTGCTGATCGTGGCCGGTGAGGCGGTAGGTTGCGTTGATTTTACAAAGTTGCGCCCCGAGGACATCCAGTTTCTGGGCGATTCGCTGGTGCAGGTGGCCTTGCCTGCCCCCGAGATCTGCTACTATAAAATAGACCACTCCAAAACCAAAGTCTTCTCGAAGGAATATACCTATTTTCAGGATGCCGAGCTGGTGCAGGAAAGCTACCGCTACGCCGAGAAGAATGTTAAACAGGCAGCGCTGAATTCAGGCATCTTGCAGCAGACAAAAGTAAACGCCGAGAAAGTGCTGAAGCCTATTCTGGAAGAAATAACGGGCCGCAAGGTGGTGCTGGTGCCACAGCGAACCATCCAGAATCCGCAGGCTCCACCAAAGAGGTAAGCCTCCCGCAGCCGCAGCCTATGGCTCAATACGAAAAGCTTATTTGATATCGGTGGTCACTTTTTGTCCTCTTCCAATTAAAAGGTACAGTAATGCTCCCAGAACTGGCAAGAAGATGATGGGAATAACCCATATCAGCTTGTTCGTGCTGTTCTTAAAATCGCTCCTAAGCAAATCAACGAGAGCCCACAGCCACAATATGGCCGGAATGCCCAGAAAGAATAATAGGAGAAGTATCTCATTTCCTCCCAATCCGATAAAAAGAAGCGTGTTTAGTGGCATGGTAAGTTAGTTTCAGTAGGCTCCATATAGCTGAAACCATAAATTGATATTTCTCAATATACGATTTTTCTTAAGGAGTACATATCTTAAAACCGCAGGCAGTAAACTTGATTTGGAGAACTCTCTCCATATCCTTCTGAAAAAAGCTTTGTGGCCTCAATCCTTTTTAAAAAGCTACTCCAGCCCCTTCAGCGCATCGTTAACCAAATCGTTTTCATAGCCTTTGCTCATCAGAAAGTAGGCCAGCTTCTGGCGGCGCAGAAAAGGGTTCTTCTCCTTCTCGGTGCTGTTCTTCTTCTCCAGCAGGTGCAGCAGGTTCTGCTCGTACTGCTCCGGGTCAATTTCTTTTAACCCCTGTTTAATGCAGTAATCCGAGATGCCTTTTGCCTTCAGGCCCTGCATTATTTTGCGGCGGCCCCACTTTTTCAGACCATACTTGCCTCTGACGAATGCCTGCGCATAGCGCTCCTCATCGAGCAGTTTCTCCTGGCTGAGCCGCACGATCAGTTCCTCCACCTCATCGGGCGAGAGGCCGTAGCTGTAGAGCTTGGTGCGTACTTCCTGCTGGGTGCGCTCCTGGTAGGCGCAATAAGAGGCTACTTTTAAAAGGGCCTGCTTAGGGGTATAGCTTTTCTTTCTGTTCTCGTTTTCCAAACTCAGGGTTGCTGTTGATGCTCCAAATATAAACAAGCCACGCCACATTAGAGTTCTCAGGAGCGCGAGCCGAGATGGCAGTCAGGAAGAAATTATTCCAATCAAAAAGGCCCTCCAGACCTATTGTTGCCAAGTTCATTTTTTACCTTCGATGAATTCGAATAAGATCTGTCGGGAAAACGGATCAGCAGCAGCAGTAGCTGTCTCCGGAGGGCCTTTTTAATTGGAATAATTTAGGAACTCCAGCCTGTTGCGTCCTATAAAACCGACCGGCAATGCTTCATAGCCAGTACTTCAGAATAAGCAACTAACCTGCCGTAAACAAATTAAGCTGTTTAAGAGTACAGATTTATCAATTCTGGCCTAAAAATTACGTTAGCTACGTAACTTGCCATCTTTACTTTATTCAAAACCTGATTGCATGCGTACGCTTTGCTTACTGCTATTTATTTTAAGCTTACCTTTTAGTTCCCTGGCTGCGGTGTTGCATGGGCGCGTCACCGACGAATCGGGTCAGGGCCTGCCCTACGCCAGCATTTATATACGCGAACTGGCCAGCGGTACCGGCACCAACGAGAACGGCGATTACCAGCTGCAGCTTAGCCCCGGCACCTACACCATCGAGTATAAATTTGTAGGTTACAAAGCCAGCCGGCAAACGGTTACGCTCACCGACGAAAAGCAGCTGCTAAACGTGCAGCTGGAGCCGGAAGTGCTGAGCCTGAACGAGGTGGTGGTGCGCGCTGCCGACGAAGACCCGGCCTACCCGATCATGCGCAACGCCATCCGGCTGCGCAAGTACCACCTCAACGAAACCAATGCCTGGAGTGCCCGTGTGTACATGAAAACTATGGGCCGCATGGAGAAGGTGCCCACCAAAATTCTGGGCGTGAAGCTGGTAGATATAGATACCGGCATTGTGTACCTGTCGGAGTCGGTGTCGGAGCTGCATTTTAAGAAGCCCAACAAGATAAACGAGCGCATGATCTCCAGCAAGGTGAGCGGCCAGAAAAAAGGCTTCAGCTTTAACCAGGCCTCTGAGATGAACATCAGCTTTTACGAAAACCTGCTAAGGGTAGAAGGATTGAACGAGCGGGGCTTTGTGTCGCCGCTGGCCAACAATGCGCTTTTTTACTACCAATATGAATACCTGGGCGCTTTTCAGGAGAACGGGCTTACCATCAACAAAATAAAAGTAACGCCCCGGCGGCGCAACGATCCGGTGTTTGCAGGCAGCCTCTATATTGTGGATGGCACCTGGCGCATCCATAGCACCGACCTGCGGCTTTCCAAGAATTCGGGAATAGAGTTTATCGATTACCTGCGGGTGCGGCAGGTGTACGCGCCGGTGCAGGAGCACGTCTGGATGCCGGTCTCGCAACGGTTCACGTTCGAGGCCTCGGGGCTGGGGTTTAAGGGGAGCGGTTACGCCATGGGAGTGTACTCCAATTACAAGGTGCAGCCTACCTACAGCAAGCCCCCCGTGCTGGCAGAGGTGCCGCCGGAGCCTGAAACAGCCGTTGCCACGCAGTCTGCCAGACGGCAGCAAAAGCCGAAGGTGGTGCTGGTGGAGCCCGAACAAGCCTCCCCACAGGAGCAGCAGCCTATCCACGAAGAAGGCTTGTTCAGCAAGGAGGTGCTGGTGGTGGAGGGTGATGCCAACAAGCATGATGCCGACTACTGGGTCTCTGTGCGGCCGGTACCGCTCACAACAGAAGAGCAGCAGGACTACCAGGTAAAAGACAGTCTGCAGGTAATCAAAGAATCGAGGCCTTACCAGGATTCGCTCGACCGTGTTCGGAATGAGCTTTCTTTCGCCAAGCTTTTCCTGCGGGGCTACACATACTCCAATAGCTACCGGCGCATCGAATACAATTTCGATCCGTTAATAGCTGTTACAGGCGGGCCCAGCATTCTGCAGTTTAATACGGTGGAGGGGCTGGTGGCGGATGTGCGGATGGCCTACACCAGAAGGATGGAAGACCGGCGCCGCTATATCATAGAGCCCGCTGTGCGCTATGGCTTCTCTAACCAGAAGCTCAACGCGAAGCTGCGGATGAACTACAGGTTTGACCCGGTGCGCTACAGTGCGATTTCGCTGGAAGGAGGCCGCTATGTGCAGGATATCAACAACACCAATGCCATTTCGCCCTTCGTAAACACGCTCTACACCCTGTTCTGGCAGCGCAACTACATGAAACTCTACCAGCGCGACTTTGCCACCATTAGTTATGGGTCGGAGTTGCTGAACGGGCTGCGCATTAACATGTCGTTGGATTACGCGCACCGTGTGCCGCTGCAAAATACCAGTGATTTCAGTTTCAGGGAGAGCACCAACGAAGACGGCTCCAGCCGCTTCACCTCTAATGTACCCCTTAATGCCGAGTTGGCCGATGCTGCTTTTTCGCCGCACCAGGCCCTTACTGTTGTTTTCAACGCCGGCTTTAAACCGGGCATGCGCTATATTTCGCGGCCCAACCAGAAAATAAACCTGGGGTCTAAATGGCCCTGGCTCAGCTTTGGCTACCGCACCGGCATAAAAGCGCTGGGAGGCGATGTGAGATACAGTACCGCCGCTTTCCGGATCAACGATAACCTAAGCCTGGGGCTGTTTGGCTCGAGCAACTACAGCCTAACGGCAGGCACGTTCTGGGGCAAGGAAAACATGCAGCTGATCGATTTTAAGCACTTTAACGGCAACCGGACTATTTTTGCAGGGGTGTACAGCGGGTTTCAGCTCCTCGACTATTACCGCTACAGCACCAGCAACAAGTACCTCGAAGGCCACTTTGAGCACCACTTCGATGGCTTTATCTTCAACAAAATTCCCTTGTTCCGCAAGCTGAAATGGCAGGAGGTGGTGAGCCTTAATTACCTGAACACGGTGGCCTCGGGCAACTACCTGGAACTGGGGCTGGGAATAGAACACATTTTTAAAGTTATACGAGTCGATTTCGTGACCTCGTTCCAGGAAGGCAATAAAGCGCGCACCGGCCTGATGATCGGTATAGGGTTTTGATTGAGTGTTTGTTGTTGCTGGCTGCTGATCTGGGATGAAGAGATTTAACCATTTAGCAGTTAAACCATTTAACTATCAACAACTAACAACACCCAACCGCCATTCAAACCAAAATACGCTATTGTCGTTAAAAATAAGAAGAATAAAATTTAACGACTATGAACATGATATTGAATATATTTAAGAAAGGCGCTCTGGTGGCATTTGTAGCCGCAATAGGTTTTAGCTGTGGCCAGGAGAGGCCCGTAACGGAGAAGGATACAAGCACAGGCACTGCAGAGGCTATTGTAGAAGGAAACCCCAGCGCCGCTAACCTGAACAACCCGCGTCCGGCCCCTATCGGCGATACGTCTAAAACAGGCGAGCAAGCCAACCGGTTTGGCGAGATGAACCCGAACCAGGATTCGGCGGCGCGCGCCCGAATTGAGTTAGATAAGCAACGGCAGTTGGAGCAAAACCCGGACCAGAAACCAAGTATTTCAACCCCTGAACGTCGCATAGACGGTAGCGGACAGTAGGTATAATTTCCTATAGAAGCAGGAAGGCCTTACTCTTAAGCAGAGTGAGGCCTTCCTGTTTTCTTCCCTTTTTATTTTATCACTTCAGCACAGCGTTTGTGCCTACAGCAGGTATTACAAGCCCATTGCCTCTTTTCTTTCTGCCTTTCAGGTGCAGGTTGTAGATGATAACGGATATAAAAATTAGCAGGTAAGCTACGGATTTGGCAAGTGTGGTTTGCTCGTTGTAGTACAAAAAAGCCACCAGAAAGTTAATTACCGGATTTATGTACATCATAATGCCGACCGTGCCTGAGGTAAGCTCCTTCAGGGCGAAAAGGTTCAGGAATAGCGGCAGCACCGTAAAGCCAGCGCTCAGAATGGCCACTACCCCAAAAAAACGAGCATCAACAGGCACCGCTGCGGTGTCAGAGAGGTAGGCATACATGGGGGCAATGAGCGCAAAAGAGAGCAGCAGTTGCAGGGTGAGCAGCACAATCTTGTCATATCCCTTCAGGATGCGTTGCGTGATCAAGTACAGCGCATACGTGAGTCCCACCAGCAGGCTGAAAAGCAGACTAACCATCTCGCCGCTACCGATCATGACACAGCTCACAGCGCTTATACCGATAGCCAGCCACTGGTTCAGGCGCAGCTTCTCCTTCAGGAGCAGAAAGCCCAGCATGGCCGTGAGGATAGGGCACAGCAGGTACGAAAAGGAGCCCACCTGTATGCTGATGTGGTTGACCACATAAATAAAAGCCAGCCAGTTAACAGTAAGCAAAAGTCCTCCAAGCAGCGTGTAAAGCAAAAAAGAACGCTTCTCTTTAGCAGAGGAAGCTATTACCTGCCGCCATGTTGCCAGCAGCTCCTTCCGGCGGAAAATACCCGAAACCAGCAACAGCAGCAGCACCGAAAAGGCAATGCGGTAAAACAGGATCTGCGCACTCGAGTATTCGGCCAAGGCCTTGAGCGGTATCGGAATAAAGCCCCAGATAATAAAGGCCGCCAGCCCGGCAGCATAATATGGTTTTGTTTGGATGGGTGGCATGTTATAAAAAAAGAGTACAAAATTACGTCCTGTATCGTTAACTATCTCATGCCAGTGGCAGATATTATTTTCTGAAGTTATATTTACTCTCTTTTGTACGATGCCTGAGGGTAAGCGTGTAAAGAAGCAGCAACAGCAGCGGAAGCCTCGGGAGGGGCATTTTCATTCAAATAATTCAAAAAACCAAGGAAATCAGGAGAATCCTTCTAATCATGGTTCAGACAAAAAATCTGTCTGCCGGAATCTGACTTCTGGCTTCTAAAAAGGTAAATTGCAGCCTGATAACTTACAGCGTATGCTTCATTTTCAAATGCTTGCCTCTGTGGTGGAGGGCCACATAGCGCAATTTATAAACGATTGGCCCGTGCTGGACCTGCTCACGGATAGCCGAAAGCTCTCGCAGCCGGCAGGCACCGTGTTTTTTGCCATCAGCGGCAGGCACAACGACGGGCACAAGTTTACCTCGCAGCTCTATGCGCAGGGGGTGCGGCAGTTTGTGGTGGAGGAGCAGCGCGTGCAGGCGCAACTTAAAAATTATCCGGAAGCTAACTTTCTGGAAGTGAAAAGCAGCCTGGCGGCTTTGCAGGCGGTGGCGGCCTGGCACCGGCAGCAGTTCCGGGTGCCGGTAATCGGAGTTACGGGCAGCAACGGCAAAACCATCGTAAAGGAGTGGCTGGCGCAGCTGCTCAGCCCCGATGAGCTGGTGGTGAAAAGCCCCCGCAGCTACAACTCCCAGATCGGGGTGCCGCTGTCGGTGTGGCAGCTGAACGAACAGCATACGCTGGCTATTTTTGAGGCTGGCATTTCGCAACCTGGCGAGATGGAGAAGCTGCAGCAGATCATCAGGCCCGGCATCGGCATTTTTACGAACATCGGCAGCGCCCACAACGAAGGCTTTACGTCTGTGGAGCAGAAGGTGGCAGAGAAACTGAAGCTGTTTAAACAGGCGGAATTGCTGTTTTATTGCGACGATTACCCACTGCTGCACCAGGCCGTGCAAGCCAGCGGCATAAAGTCCTTTACCTGGTCCAGAACGAGTAAAAAGGCCGACCTGGTAATTTCGGACACGACCGTGGCTGGTGCCAAAACCATTGTGGTGTATAACTGCCAGGGGCAGAAGCAGCGGTTAGCGATTCCGTTTACGGACGAGGCCTCCGTAGAAAACGCCCTGCATTGCCTGGCCGTGCTGCTGCACCGGGGCCTGCCGCTCTTCGACATCCAGAACCGGCTCGACAAGCTGCACCCCGTGGCCATGCGCCTCGAAATGAAAGAGGCCATTAACGGCTGCTACCTTATAGACGATACATACAACAACGACCTGGCTGGCCTGGCCATCGCCCTGGACCTGCTGGCGAGCCAGCCGCAGCGGGGCAGGCGCACGCTAATTCTCTCCGATTTGCTGGAGTCGGGGGTGCAGGAGGAGGAGCTGTACCGGCAGGTGGCCACCCTGGTGCAGGTAAAAAAGGTGGAGCGGCTGATCGGCGTCGGGCCTACCATGCAGAAACATGCGGAAGCTTTTGGCGGCATCGGCACCTTTTATAGCAGCACAGCCGCTTTTCTGGAGAGGTTTGAGGCGGACAGTTTCCGGAACGAAGTTATTCTGATAAAAGGAGCCCGAGTGTTTGGCTTCGAGAAAATTGTACAGGCTTTTCAGCAGAAGGTGCACGGCACGGTGCTGGAAGTGAACCTAGATGCGCTGGTGCATAACCTTAATTACTACCGCTCCAAGCTCGCCTCTGGCACTAAACTGATGGTGATGGTAAAGGCCTTCGCCTATGGCAGCGGCAGTTTTGAAGTGGCCAACCTGCTGCAGTTTCACCACGTCGATTACCTGGCGGTGGCCTACGCCGACGAGGGGGTGAGCCTGCGGGAGCATGGCATTACGCTGCCGATCATGGTCATGAACCCATCGGCCGACAGTTTTGCCAAGCTGCGGCAGTACAACCTGGAGCCGGAAATATACTCGCTGGAGTTGCTGGAGCAGTTCCTGCTTTCCTCTTCTGCGGCAGCTGCCCCCGACCGCATTCACCTGAAGCTGGATACCGGCATGCACCGGCTTGGCTTTATTGAAGAAGATTTTGAGTCGCTTTTCAGGCTTCTGGAGCAACACCCGCAGGTGCAGGTAATGAGTATTTTCACTCACCTGGCCGGCGCAGACGAGGCCCTGCACAACGATTTCTCAGCTCAGCAGATAACTACATTCCGAAAGCTATCGGAGCAGGTGCAGGCGCGGTTGGGTTACCAGGTGCTCCGGCATGTGCTCAACTCAGCCGGCATTGTGCGCTTTCCGGAGCACCAGCTCGACATGGTGCGGCTAGGCATTGGCTTGTATGGGGTAGAGGCTACAGGGGCAGAGCAGGAGGCGCTTCAGTCGGTGAGCACGCTCAAAACCACGGTATCGCAGGTAAAGCGCATTGGCAAAGGCGAAACCGTGGGGTACAGCCGCAAAGGGGTGGCTATTGAGGCCAAAACCATTGCCACCATAGCCATTGGCTACGCCGACGGCTACGACCGCCGTTTCAGCAATGGCGTGGGCGAAGTGATCATAAATGGCAAACGGGCTCCGATTATAGGCAACGTGTGCATGGATATGTGCATGGTAGACGTAACTGGGCTGGAGGTGAAAGCCGGAGACGGGGTGATGGTGTTTGGCCCGCAACTAACGCTGGTGGAGCTGGCGCAGAAAATCGGCACCATACCCTACGAGCTGCTGACAAACGTAAGCGCCCGGGTAAAGCGGGTGTTTTTTGCGGAGTAATGTTTAAGACATAAGACGCAGGACACAGGACACAAGATTTTTGTCTGCATCTCCCTGCGAAAGACTCCAGGCAGCGAGAATAAAAACGAAAAGATGAAGCAGCCAATAACTTATTTCATCTTTACATCTCCAGGTCAAC
Organism: Pontibacter beigongshangensis; assembly: GCF_014332515.1. GTDB lineage: Bacteria > Bacteroidota > Bacteroidia > Cytophagales > Hymenobacteraceae > Pontibacter > Pontibacter beigongshangensis. The sequence continues at coordinate 20,742 of NZ_VFSD01000032.1, forward strand.
AATCTAACAATTAAGCTATTAAACAACCAGCAATCAAATAATTTGAGTGCATAACATATGTAGGGATAGCCATATGGTAATTATTAATTTCAAAAAGCAATTGCACGGCATCGGACTTGGCTATCGAACCAAACCCAGTTCCTGGCTTGAGGCGCCGGGGGAAGGGGCCCTCTATTTGAGAGGTCCGGTGCCGCAGGCATCCTGAGAGGGAGCGAGTCAAAAAGGGCCCCCTGCACCCCTGGCAGGAGCGAACACAGCGCCGATGGCCAGGGACGAGGCCTCGCTTATATAGGGCCCCTTCCCCAGCCGTGAGCGCTCAGCGCCTATCACATGCAACAAAACAGGAGCAGAGCACCGAGTCAAGCAGCAGCCAAGACAGATGGAACCTATAGGTATTAGAATAGCAGAATATAGACATCCCTACATATGTTATACACTTAAATTTTTCCAATGAAAAACGCCTTCCGCACTAAGACTCAACTGCTGATGCGCCTGCTGCTGCCTATCTTAAGGTTGGGCTTAATATAGGAAAATTTATATTTGTTTGCTGCTTCTGCCGCTAAATAGCCTGCCTGTATGTCTTAAATCTAGTTTTTACATCATCGGTTGCTACATTTATTTTAATCTTTTGCTTTAAAGCTGAACGCCTTGTAACTTGCAGTTGTTTATAAACAGTCTAAATAAAGCAGGTGGTGGCGCAACATAAAGCTCAAAAACAGCAGGCACAGAAAACGGTGTGCGATCTGAAGATCGGGGAATCAGGGGAGATTATTGGCCTGAAAGATCCGGAGATGGCTCTGAAATTGCTCGAAATGGGCTGCCTGCCCGGCACCAGCGTGAAGCTGAACAGTAAAGCGCCACTCGGTGACCCGATCACGATTATTGTAAATGATTATACGCTCTCGTTGCGTCTGGACGAGGCAGAAACCATCTTGCTGAAAGAAAATTAACCCTTATGGCGGTAACTACCCAAGCACAAGAACTACAGGCTGAAAAGGTAACACCAACCCTGCAAGTGGCAAAGGTGGCCCTGATCGGCAACCCAAACTCTGGCAAGACATCGCTCTTTAACCAGCTTACCGGCCTGAACCAGAAAGTCGGCAATTTCCCGGGTGTTACAGTCGATAAGAAAACAGGCATTTGCCAGCTATCGCCAAAGCAGAAGGCGCAGATCATAGATTTGCCCGGCACCTACAGCCTCTACCCCAAGTCGCTGGACGAGCGCATCGTGATCAACTTGCTTTACGATGTAAGCTCCAGCCACCAGCCCGATCTGGTAATTGTGACCGCAGATGCCTCGAACCTGAAGCGCAACCTCTTGCTGTTCACGCAACTGGCCGATCTGCAGATACCGGCTGTGCTGGCCCTGAACATGGTAGATGTGGCGCAGCAGGAAGGAATAAAGGTAGACGTGCAGGTCCTGCAGGAGCAACTGGGAGTACCCGTGGTGCCGGTTAATGCCCGGACCGGCATTGGCATGGCGGCTCTGAAAATTATTATGACGCAGCAGTTGCAGGCCTCCGGAGAAACATTTTATGCCATTCCGGATGCGCTCAAAACAGTTATAAATCCTATACAGGAGCGGTTTGAGCTTCGGAACGAATACATGGCGCTGCACTACGCGCATCAGTACAAAAGCCTTAAATTTCTGTCGGAGGCGGACGTGGCCTGGGTAGATAAACTGCTGGAGCAGGAGGGGTTCCACTCCAACACGCAGCAGGCCAGCGAAACCATTGCCCGCTACACCCGCATAAACGAGCTGCTGCTGGATGTGGTGCGCGTGGAGAAAGCCGACAAGGCCGAAAAGTTCAGCAACCGCCTCGACCAGGTCCTGACGCATAAGGTGTTTGGTTACCTCATCTTTTTTGCGATTCTATTCCTGGTCTTCCAGGCAGTGTTTACGTGGGCCAGCTACCCGATGGATATGATAGACGAAGGCATTGCCAGCCTGAACTCCCTGATCCAGGAGAATTTCAACGGACCCCTGGTGAACCTGCTCACAGAAGGGGTGATTGCTGGCCTTGGCGGCGTGCTGATCTTTATCCCGCAGATTGCCGTGCTCTTTGCGTTTATAGCGGTGCTCGAAGAAACAGGCTATATGGCGCGTGTCACATTTATGATGGACAAGATCATGCGCAAGTTTGGCCTGAACGGTAAATCGGTGGTGCCGCTCATTTCAGGTGTGGCCTGTGCGGTGCCTGCTATTATGTCGGCCCGCACCATCGAGAACTGGAAAGACCGGATGATCACGATCTTCGTGACACCACTTATGAGCTGTTCGGCCCGCATACCAGTGTACACGGTGTTGATTGCGCTGGTGGTGCCTGAAAAGTACTATTTCGGCTTTCTGAACCTGCAGGGCATCGTGCTGATGGGGCTGTATGTACTCGGTTTCCTGGCGGCTATTTTCTCTGCCTTATTGCTGAAGGTGCTCCTGAAAGCCCGTGAGCGCAGCTACTTTATCATGGAGTTCCCGGTGTACAAAATGCCGCGCTGGAAGAACGTAGGACTGACGATCTTCGAGAAAGCAAAGACCTTTGTGCTGGAGGCCGGTAAAGTGATTGTAGCCGTATCGATTGTGCTGTGGGTGCTGGCCTCCTATGGCCCCGGCGACAGCTTTGAAAGAGCCGAGGAGCGGGCGCTGGAGCAGGCACAGGGCATGAACCTGTCTGAAGTGCAGACCGATAACCTTATTGCATCGCTGCAACTGGAAGAATCTTACGCTGGTATAATTGGGCATGTGATTGAGCCTGCTATCAGGCCCCTCGGCTACGACTGGAAAATTGGCATTGCGCTGCTCACGTCTTTTGCCGCACGCGAGGTATTTGTAGGCACTATTTCTACGATCTACAGTATCGGCGAAGAAGAAAACGTAAGCACCATCAAAAATAAGCTGATGTCTGAAAAAGACGCCAGCGGCGATCCTTTCTTTACACCGGCACGGGCATTCTCGCTGATGGTATTTTATATGCTTGCCATGCAGTGCATCAGTACGCTTGCCATTGTGCGCCGCGAAACCAAAAGCTGGACCTGGCCCCTGGCGCAGCTTGTGTACATGACTGGGCTGGCTTACGTGATGGCCTTTATCACGTATCAGATTTTCAGCTAAGGCGAGGCTAAGTTAAATTAGGCTGAGCCAATAAAAGAGGTGGGGCAGGTTTTCATAACGCAAACCTGCCCCACCTCTTTTATTTTTCTTTACTTCTGGATAATAAACTTTTTTAGCAGAGAGTTGCCATCCTTTAGATTTGCTCTTACATAATACATGCCTGTGCTAAGGCTGCTTACATTTAGTAGAGTTTTTTCACTTATATCTTTTGCTTTGAGCGAAATTAGTATTCGGCCAAGTGAGTCGTAGATTTCGATGGCGTTAATAGTTACTGGCGAGGCCTTGTCAATAGCTACAAAGAGCTCTGTAGCGGCAGGGCTTGGGTAAACGGTAAGCAATTCGCTTGCAGAAGTTGCTTCCAGACTTGTCAGAGTCAGTACAATATCAGCGGTGGCTGTTTTTGAGTTGCAGCTGTTTTCCAGCCACAGGGTAGCTGTAGTTGTGCCGGGAGTATGAAATGAAAAAGCTGGTTCCTTTTCTGTGCTGGAGCTGCCATCGCTGAAGGTCCACCGGGTAACGTAGTTTTCTTGAACACCATTCGCCTTAAGCTGCACCAGGTTCCCGGTTATTTGGTAAGTAATGGTAGCGGAATCCAACTCCTCTGGCTGGCACGGTACCTGAACCTGTTGCCACAGCTGTTTTTGGATGCACCCGTTGCTGATGGTAACACGCACCTGATAGGTTCCTGCAACTGAAAATGTATGGCTAACGACGTCCTTCAGGCTTTGAGTAGTGGTGCCGTCTCCGAAATCCCAGGTGGCAGTGTAGGGGGAGCTACTCTGTATCTCAGGAAACTTAAAGCTGACATCAAGGGCTGCTTCTTTGGTGGTGGCGGTAAAGGTGTCTGAAACTGTGAGAGTAACCGAAGTGCAGTTCCCCGTAAGGGACAGAGGTAAAATTTGGGATGTATAGCCATTACTGGTGCTCAGATGGTTTTTGGAAAAAAGCACTAATCTGTCGCATCCGGAAGCAGCCATAACCTCAGCTTCTGTTTTGCCTGCTTTTACAGCTTGCTGCCATGCCCACACCAATTCACCTTCAGGCGTATACTTCAGAATTCCCTGACTTTTTGTGTTTGCAGCGGCAACACCGTATGTCTGCTTGCTCGTCATGGAGCTTATACCACTAACATTTTCGAATTGAGTATAGGCAAAAAGGCTATTTTGCTCTCGGCTAAAATAAAGATTAGGTACCAGCGAGTTATGGAGGAGGTTTGTCCACTGCACATTTCCTTCATGATCATACTTGGTTATCAGGGCTCCATACCAGGAATTGCTTATAGACTTATCACCGATAGTCATAATCGGAGCCTTCTGAAAGTTATCGTTAGCGTGCTCATTATAAGGTCTCCAATCCCAGTTGGCACTTAGATAGATTGAGTTTCCGTCGACTGCAATGGAGCGTTTGAGTCTGGAGAATCCTCTGTCGCTGTAATTCCAGTAACCCAGATACTCTGAAGCATCGGCCAGATAGTTTTTATACGTGCCGAAAGCCTTCGTTATACGCATCTGGTCTAAGTCTACTATTGCTATGTAGCCTTTTTGCCCTTCAAAATCATCTTCAGTTAAAACGTAACTGCCAACAGTGTATTTATGGGGTGCATGGGAATAGAACATGCCCTCAACATACATTTTGTTATCTAATCCAACTTGCAGCTGAGGCGAAAGGGTAAAGGACTGATTAACACTATTCAACCCATTTATGGAGTAGTTGCCGTACGGAACGTCGATATGCCCTTGGTAGTGAGACAACTTAACAGCCCCTAAAGAAGTGCCGTTTGTGTCTACTTTAAGCAGGTAGGAGTAGTAAGCGCCATATTCATTTAACGGATTGGTTAAGGAGGTTCCATCGGGGTATGTTACGGTAACATTCATATTGCTGTGAATAGCAGCATAAATATGCTGGTTCTGATCTATAGTAATGGAAGAGGCCAGCGCAGAACTGTAATGGCTCGAATTTGCCACGGTTGCCCAGACGGCTTTTCCTTCCGCTGTAAACTTTAAAATGAAGGCGGCCTGCGAATCGATATAGTGAGTGGTCCTTGGTAAAACGACTTCGTCTATCTGAGAGCTGAAACTGCTGCTCATGTAGTTGCCGCACAAATACACATTGCCCTCCTGATCAGTGGTGATTCCGGTGCCAAAGGAGTAGCTGGAACGAAGTGTGCCGCTGTGTATTTTGCTCCATAGCAATTTGCCGGATAAAGTGTACTTTTCCAGAAAAAAATAAGTATTGCTTCCGCCCCTGATATTTCGGTAGCCGGTAATGTAGGTGTTGCCAAAGGTATCTGTGTGGCTGCTCAATACGGTGCGGCCATTTAACGTTGATTCGCTTACAATAGTTTCAGGTTCATTGGCAGCGCAGATTTCCTCCTGCTGTAGCGTAGCCTGCTTTACTACCCGGACAGTAAATTTAGTGCTGTCAACACAGCCGGCTGCCGATGTGGCTGTAAGCATAACTGTTTTTTCGCCAGTTGTAGAGAAGCGTACATCGGGTAAGGCTTTGGTGTGATAAACAGTTCTTGTTCCATTGTCTTCAACTGACCATTTATAACTTGCCGCTATGGTGGTGTTGGAGATAACGAGTGGCTCGTTCAGGAAAACAGTAGGTTTGGAAACTTCATAGGCCAATGTCAGGTAGCTGAACCGGTAGATGGCTTTGTTCTGAAGGGTGTATTTGGGAAGGCCGCCAGGGCAGTTTTTATGTCTGACAGTAACCGTAAACTCTTTATAGTAGCCGCCTTCTACTTCAAGCTGTTTTTGGCTGTATGCCGGAATAGTTAAATCGCCGCCATTGCCGAGGTACATACCATGAGCTTCGCTGGTTGAGTAATAAAAATCAGGGTCGCTGTCAGAAATCCGGATGAGAGGGTCCAGGCCCAGGTCATGTGCACAGTAGAATTCTCTTAAAGCCTCCACTTTATTATCAAGTTTGGGCGTAGGAGCAACCTCAATAGAAACAGATGCAGGGGTAGCTTCTATCGTGCCACATGCGTCTGCTCTAATTGCCGTTACAGTATAAGTCGCCGATTTTTTCGGAATAAAGCCCTTAAAGCGGAGATTGTACCCGCTACTCTGAGAAGCTGTTTCAATCAATTGCCCATTGCTCCAAAGCTGGTATTTAGTTGGCCAGGGGTCCGGGTCACTTACAGAAATAATAAGGTTTGTATTCTGATCGCAGAAAAATGTATTGGAGGCGGTAATTATGATCGGGCGTAAAGCTGGTGTTTTTGCGGTGCGGATGCTTTGGGTGACGGAACTGGTTTGTCCCTTATGCTCTGCTATCAACTTTATGTCGTAGAGAGTGTCCTCTTCGAAGGTGGTGGTAAGATGGTAGGAGGTGGCGAGCAATTCATTGTTCAGGTACCATTTGTAAGTATAATGGCTGGGGCCTTTGTTTATAAAGGTAAACGAGGTGTCAGGGCAGTAGGAGGAGGTGGCAGGCAGGTCAAAGCCAGCCAGCGGCTTTACTGCTCCGCCCAGATTGGAGGTTGTATAGATTTTGCCATTGTTGTCTACGGCTATACCGTTGGTCGCATTTAAAAAGTAGGCGGCTCTTAGATCGGCATTTACGGGCTGCTGCAGGCTTTCCCAGGTTTCGCCGCCATCGGTTGTTTTCCAGGTAAGGTAGTTGCCTACAGCCATGCCCTCCTGCCTGTTCAGGAAGTGGATATCATTTATTTGGCCGTTTGTTTTGTTAGCCCACCCTGGCAGGTTCGGCTGCATAACCTGCTTCCAGCTCTGGCCGCCATTCGTTGTCTTAAAGATATAATTACCATCACCGCTTACGTTTGCAGCTGCAAATCCGTTTAATTCATCAAAAAAGTAAAGGTCATGTATTTCAGCTAGAGGCGTACTGCCGGTAGCGACGATTTTTTGCCAGCTAAGCCCCCCGTTGCTTGTTTTATATAAGCCCGAGCCTGCCACATAGCCGCTTGTGGCGCTTGTAAAGAAAATACTGTTGAAGACACTGCCTGCTATTTCGTTATCAGGCATTGGCACCGAAACAGAATGCCAGTTTTCGCCACCATCAGTAGTTTTAAAAACGTTTCCTCTGGCGCCTGCTACGTAGCCTACCTGCTTGTTTACAAAAGTGATAGTTCTGAACCCAAGGTTAAAGATGTTGCCAGTGGGGGCGCTCAGGTACACAACCCTCCAGTTTACGCCTCTATCTATTGTCTTTAGGATAATGTTATGACCAAAAAGAGTCCAGCCAGCTGCAAACCCTATGTTAGCATCCAGGAAATGAATGGTTTTATAACCCATCGTTTCGATGTAAACAGAATCCTGGGTGTTTTTCTGTAGCTTAAACCGCTGCCAGTTCAGTCCGCCGTTGGTTGTCTGGTAAATGCCATCTGAACCTCCTAAAAAGAATACCTGCTCATCAATCATCTGCACCGATTGCAAGGCATTGGAGGTGGGTGAAAGCTGCTCAACCCACTGGGCTATGGCCGTTGAGGAATACAGGAAGAGAGGTAAAAGGTAAAGTAAGCGTAAAAGTCTGGCCATCGGATATGTTCAGTTAGTATTTAAGAAACCAATGTTTTTCGTGTTGCGGGCAATAATATTCATCAAAACCCTTCCAGCGATCATTCTCTTTGCCGCTGCTATTCCGACAAAAACCTTTCTGCTCCACTAAATACAAACAAGTAAGATTTTTTGTGTGAATTGGTGCTGAAGAATGAATCTGGATTTCCGGATTATTCTAATCAAAAAGACCCTCCGGAGTAACCTTCTGCTCCGGCTGCTGCGGATAGTACAGCTCCTCCGACAATACTAAGTTGAATGCACTCAGTATATTTCTGAATTTGTGTAATCCCATAAAAGCAAAGCTGCAGAGCAGAACGAGTTTCAGTTGTTAGTATATGAATTTTTTATCTGCTGTTATAGAAGTTAATGTAAAAAAGTAGAGGTTGCGTTTTGCAGCAATTTGCCAATGCCAGGTAATTTGGCCGCAGTACCATAAGCAGTAATCCTACTTATAAATCAGAAAAACAGCCGGTTGCTTGTGTATATCGGGCAGCTCCTTCTTCCAATCGGCAATGGGTTTGGTCTGGATGAGTTCGTGCTCTGGTGAGGTAATGTTGGCGGCAATGCAGAGGCGGGTGGTGGGGTGGAGCGTTTGCACCAGGTCCTCGAGCAGCTTGTTGTTGCGGTAGGGCGTTTCCATAAAGATCTGTGTCTGGTCGCGCTGCTGCATCTCTTTTTCGAGTTGGCGGAGCGTCTGCAGGCGTGGGCCGCGCTCTATGGGCAGATACCCATGAAACGCGAAGCGCTGCCCGTTAAAGCCGCTGCCCATCAGGCTCAGCAGGATGGCCGACGGGCCGGCAAAGGGCACCACTCTTATATTTTTCTGATGCGCGTATTTTACTACCTCCGCTCCGGGGTCGGCCACGCCCGGACAACCCGCCTCGGAAATAATGCCGGCATCCTGCCCCTTCAGCACCCGCTCCAGCGATTGCTGCACCTCGGCAAGGGAGGCGTCTTTATCAACCTGCACAAAATGCAGCTGCTCTATCACCAGCTCCGGGCAAATGCTCTTGACATATCGCCGGGCCGTGCGCAGGTTCTCCACAATAAAATACGTGAGCTTTTGTACCGTTTCCTTTACCTGTGGAGGGATAACCTGGTCGGCGGTGCCTTCGGCCAGAATGGTGGGTATCAGATATAAGATGCCTGGTTGTGCCATAGGGACTTCGTCAAATTAGAAATTCAAAATTAGGGATTATGACCAATATGCTTTCATAACAGCTGTCGGAGCATTGTAAACTGTTTATAAATCGCATGCAATTTTGAATTTATTCTCACTGCTTTATACAGTAGCGGTAAAGGTAGAAAGAGGAATTGTTTATGCGGCGTGCTGTTGGTGTTAAAATATAGCTGCCACAGCACTTGCACGGGCTGTGGCAGCTATGTGGTTTTGAGCACAAGGCAGTAAGCAGCAGCCAATGGCCGGACATTAGCCATCGCCTTTCCTGTTCAAAAGGGGCCTGGAAGGCCATTTTCATTAGAATAATTTGCGCTTCGTGCAGCGCAAAGCCACCGGCTGCAGACCCATTTTATCCCTTTGATCTTTCAGGTTTAACCGGGCCAGGTTTTAATGCTCCAGAAAATTGTGCACCAGTTCGTACACCTGGTCGGGGGCTTCGGCGTGTACCCAATGGCCTGCGCCCGGCACGGTCTCTATCTCGACCTGCGTGAAAAGGTGCTGGATGCAGGTGTACTGGTCTTCCTGGCTGATGTACCGGCTGCGGCCGCCTTTTATAAATAGGGCGCTTTTCTTGAACGGCACATCGGATGTGACAGCAGCGCTGATGTTCTCGTAATTCTCGTCTATGCCGTCCAGGTTCATGCGCCAGCCAAAGGTGCCGTCTTCTTTGCGGTAAATGTTCTTCATCAGAAACAGGCGCACATCCTGGCTGCTGATGGACCTGGCCAGTTGCTCGTCTATGTGGCTTCGGGTGGTGGCGCTGCCCAGGTCTACTGATTTGAGGGCCTCGATTATCTCGTCGTGGTGCGGCGGGTAGGCTCTGGGGGCAATATCGACCACAATCAGTTTGGTGAGGCGGGTGGGGTGGGTAAGGGCGAATTTCATAGCCACTTTGCCGCCCATGGAGTGCCCCATAATAGCTGGCGTAGGTATGTTCAGGTCATCAATCAGCTCCAGCACGTCCTGGGCCATTAGTTCGTAAGTGTGCTCGTCGGCATGAGGGGAGCGGCCGTGGTTGCGCAGGTCCACCAGAAATACGTTGTAGTGCTCGGAGAGCCGCTTTGCCAGCGTTTGCCAGTTGTCTAATGTGCCGAAGAGGCCGTGCAAAATGAGCAGCGGCTGGCCGTGGCCCATTTCCTTGTAGTGTAATTTCATATTTTTCTATCTGTCGGTTAACAGTTTTGATGCTCTATAGGTAGCATACGGAAGCCCGTGTGATAATGCTGAAACTAGTGGCGCCGGGGTGTATGGGCTTCCGTTACACTCTTCTCTCTTTTTCAGGTACGGGCGTGGCCTTATTCTCCTTATCAAAATCGGGATTGACGAAAACTTTTTTGTAACCGAGCCTCTGACTGATAAAGGTAATGAAGCTGTCTGTCTGATGTGCCTCCACCAACGGGTTCATGAGCAGCACCACCTTCTTGTTTTTACGCCTCACAACCATAATGTCTTTTGTCTGCAAGGCCTTGATCGTGGCACCGATCCCGATAAACAGCGAGAGGGCAGGTAGCACCATCTTATGTAGCTGAGCGCTTTCGGAGCCTGGAAAAACAAAGGAGGTGAAGCTGGAATAAAAGGAGAACAAGAGGCAGCATAATCCAAAAAGCAGGAGCAGCGGCCAGTTCTTGACAACTTTCCCGCTTTTGAGGGAAACAGATTCGATGTCGGCGTAAGAGATAAATTTGTGTTTGCTGCGCAGCAGATGCAGGCCTTTGTTATCTACCCCGAACTGATTGGTTGAAAATTTGTATTTCATCTGCTCTCCTGATATACTGATTTAAGATGCGCAAAAATTTGCATTCATGCAAGAAAATCGATATTCAATATACAAAAGCTAAACAGCCTTGGGCGACCAGACACGCCGGGGCTAAAGCCTTGCCGGAGAAACATGGCATTGCTGATAGCTGGTTATAAGAAATTGTATTCTTGCCGCCTATCTTAAATCAACTGCATTATAGTCGGTGCCTTGCCTTATCAGCATCAGAAATGGCATCACCTTGAGAATAACGACACACAAAGCACGACACACGAAACATCCCTATTTGTCGCTTGCAGAAGAGGTGAACAAAATTCCGAAGGGTTGTATGACTGTCTAAAGCAACAAGCAAATTATTCTAATCAAAAAACCCCTCCGGAGGCGCCGCTGCTCCTGCTCCATAGCCTACTTTAACTGGCGCAGATACAGCTGTATAGTGTTTTCCAGGCCCAAATACAGCGCATCGCAGATCAGGGCATGACCGATGCTAACCTCTTCCAGCCCCGCCAGGTTGTCTTTCAGGTATTTGAGGTTGTCGAGGTCCAGGTCGTGGCCGGCATTCAGGCCCAGGCCCAGCTCCTGGGCTCTAAGGGCGGCTTTGGCGTAGGGGGCAAGCGCCGCCTGCCGGTTTTGGTGGTAGCCGCTGGCGTAGGCCTCGGTGTAGAGTTCTATGCGGTTGGTGTTTACCAGGGCGGCGCCTTCTACCATGCCCTCGTCGGGGTCTACAAAAATGGAGGTGCGGATGCCCTGTTCCTGCAGCTCCAGAATCACGTCGGTCAGGAAGTCTTTGTGCCGGATAGTGTCCCACCCGGCGTTGGAGGTGATGGCATCGGGGGCATCGGGTACCAGGGTGGCCTGGTCGGGCTTCACGTCTTTTACCAGCTTCAGAAACTCCGGCGTAGGGTTGCCTTCTATGTTAAACTCGGTGGTTACGATCTGCTTCAGGTCATATACATCCCGGAACCGGATGTGGCGCTCGTCGGGGCGGGGGTGCACCGTGATGCCCTGCGCCCCGAACCGCTCACAATCTTGGGCTACCTGCACAACATTTGGCCTGTCGCCACCGCGGGCGTTACGAAGCGTGGCTATTTTGTTTATATTTACGCTCAGCTTAGTCATAATCTTTTAATACTTCTGGCAATAGAGGCCGGGTTAGCACATTAATAACGAAGTGACTAAATTAAGGAAATTTGTTTAAGATGATACAAAATGGTGCCGGCGCAATCTGCCGGTAGCGGCAGAAGCCGCACCAAATCAAAAGTTTAAGAAAAAAATATAAAGCTATGACGCTAAAAGAACGAATTGAGGCCGACATTAAGCAAGCCATGTTGGCGAAAGAGAAGACCCGCCTGCAGGCGCTCCGCAGCATTAAGTCGCAGATCTTGCTGGCCGAAACCGAGAAAGGCGGCGGCGATGGCCTGGCGCCGGACACTGAGATGAAGCTGCTCACAAAGGCTGCCAAACAGCGGCGTGAGTCGGCAGAGGTGTTTGCCAAACAGAACCGTCCCGACCTGGAGGAGGTAGAACTGGCCGAACTGGCCGTAATAGAGAGCTACCTGCCCCAGCAGCTCGACGAAGGCGAACTGCGCGTGCGCCTCGTGGAAATTATTCAGCGGGTGGGAGCCACCGGGCCTTCTGACCTGGGCAAAGTAATGGGAGTGGCCTCCAGAGAGCTGGCGGGCGTGGCCGATGGCCGTGCTATTTCGAATGCCGTGAGTGCGCTGCTCAACAACACTGACTTTTAAGGGCTGATTGAAGTAATTTTGAATGAGTGATTGAGTGGATGAGTAACGTTTTTCTTCAAAGCATACCTCCGGGAGCATCCTGAAATTTTCTGAAAGAGGACTCTGTATAAGAGGCCAATAAACAAGTCTTGTGTCCTTTTTCAATAGGAGGAGGAGGGGCAACAGAGTCTCCGGATGGCCATTTTGATTAGAATAATTTAATGCAGGAGGCTAAGTGCTCCTCCAATCTGATTTTTAGAAAAGTTGAGTGCTTTTGAAGCCGCCAGAAAGCAGATCTGCCATCATTTCTAAATTTGAATTTCTGGGTTTTAATTTGGCGAAGCACCAGGGAGGAGCTGGCGCGCCTCTTTGCCATTGAAATTATTTATAGTAAAATTAGGTTGAGTATCAGGCGGGAGCAGCTGTAGCTTCTGCTTAAATTTTATTTAGGTTGAGTACATTCGATATTTTTCTGGCGCTGCCACTGTTGTACGGGGCCTTTCTGGGCTTCCGGAAAGGACTCTTGCTGGAGCTGGTGTCGCTGTTTGCCCTGGTGCTGGCCATCCTGCTCGGGCTCAAGCTGCTCGACACGGCACTGCCCGTCATGAAAGAGTTTGTGGGCGATGCCGGCATGTTGCTGCCCTATGTCACATTTCTGGTGGTGTTTGTGGCAATCATCCTGGGAGTTAGGGTGATAGGCCTGCTCCTGAAAAAAGTGCTGGACTTTACTCCCTTTGGTTTCTTCGATAATTTTCTGGGAGGCGTGCTGGGTGCCCTCAAATGGTGCTTCGCCCTGAGTCTGCTGCTCTACGTGTCGGAGATTGCCGGCATCAGCGTAACCAACGAAACAGCGGCCGGCTCCACTATCTACCCCTATGTGCTGAAATCAACGCCTTACGCACTTGATGTGATCGGATACGTGGTGCCGTTTGTAAAAGCGCTGTTTGAATCTGTTACGGAGCATTTTTAGTTAATTTGAAGATGCGAAAATCTGGAGGACGTTTCTACCATCCTACTTGAGAGCAAGCAGCAGCGCCGCCGGAGGGCCATTTTGATTAGAATAATTCTGAATCGATTCCTGCCGTTCCATCATGTAGTTGTCAGAACATGGTATATCCGGGCACTCCTTCATCTTCAAATCTTCTCATCTCCAAATTCCCAAAACAAAAAAATGCTTCTGCTGCTCGATAATTTCGACTCCTTTACCTATAACCTGGTCGACTATTTCGGGCAGCTGGGGGTGGAGGCGCATGTGGTGCGGAACGATGTGCCGCTGGAAGAGCTGAAGCAGTTGCCCATAAAAGCCATTGTGCTGTCGCCGGGGCCAGGCGTGCCGGAGCAGGCAGGCAGCCTGATGGAGGTTATCCGGGAGTACCACGACAAGGTGCCGATGCTGGGTATTTGCCTGGGGCATCAGGCCCTGGGCGAGTTTTTTGGGGCTCGGCTGGAGAAGGGGCTGCGGCCCATGCATGGCAAGCTGTCAGAAATTACCTGCCTCCCCGACCCTGTTTTCAAAGGGCTGCCCGAAAAGATGCAGGTCGTGCGCTACCATTCGCTGGTGCTGCAGCACACCCCGGCCGCTATTTTGCCGCTGGCGCACACTGCCGAAGGAGAGCTGATGGCTTTCCGGCATAAGAGCCTCCCTTTGTATGCGCTGCAGTTCCATCCGGAGGCTGCCCTCACGACTTATGGTTTACGTATGCTTCATAATTGGCTTACAATTGCTAATATTGCGTAAACGTAACATACAGGATATCCTGTTTCCATTACCGTATTAACTATTATTGAAACCAATGAATCTACAGGTCAGACAAGAAGGCGACTTTAAATTTATAGACGAGGGAGAAGGCGAAGTATTATTGCTGCTGCACGGGCTTTTTGGCGCCCTGAGCAATTGGCAGGGGGTAGTCGATTTTTTTTCTAAAGAATACCGCGTCATTATTCCGCTCATGCCTATCTACGAAATGCCACTCCATAAAGCAGGCGTGTCGGGTCTGGTTGGTTTTGTTGAAGATTTTGTTAACTTTAAGAAGTTAAGCAACCTGTCGCTGCTTGGCAACTCGCTCGGCGGGCATGTAGGCCTCGTCTTTACGCTTAAAAACCCGAACAACGTGAAGCGGCTGGTGCTGACAGGCAGCTCCGGGCTTTTTGAGGACTCTATGGGTGGCTCCTTTCCGAAGCGGGGAAACTACAACTACGTAAAAGAACGCACAGAGCATACCTTTTACAGGCCCGAAACAGCTACAAAGGAGTTGGTAGACGAGGTGTTCGACATCACGAACAGCAACTCTAAATGCCTGCGCATTATTTCTATTGCCAAGTCGGCGCAGCGGCATAACATGGCAAAGGATATTACCCAGATTACGGTGCCTACACTACTCATATGGGGGCTGAACGATACCATTACACCGCCCCACGTGGCACATGAGTTTGCCCGGCTGATAAAGAATTCGGAGCTTTATTTTATAGATAAGTGCGGACACGCCCCTATGATGGAACATCCGGAGAAGTTTAACAGTATCTTAAAGAGATTCTTAAGTAGAACCAAAACAGCAGAAACCGTCACATGATTGCAGAAGAGCTCATAAACCAAATGATTCCACCGCTCAAGGTTTACGATACCGTAGACAAGGCCTTGCGTTGGATGGAGGAATTTCGTGTAAACGAGCTCGCCGTTGCCCGAAATCGGAAATACATTGGGCTCGCCACCGAGGTAAGCCTTATTGAACTAAACGACCGCAACCTGACCCTGGAACAGGTGAAGCTGGAGTTTCAGGACGTGCATGTGATGCACTTTCAACACTTTTATGATGTGATGGAGGTGGCCATAAAAAATAAAATACAGGTAGTGCCCGTGCTGGACGAGGTGCAGGAGTTTATGGGCATTATCACCATTAACGATACGCTGGCGGCATTTGGGCAGATGTCGGCGCTGCAGGGGCAGGGTAGTATATTGGTGCTCTCTATGCCCGAACGCGACTACTCCCTGAGCCAGATCAGCCGCCTGATCGAAGAAGAGAGCGCCAAAATACTGAGCGCCTATGTTTCGCCCGACGAACTGGACCCCTACAACATCAAGCTTACCCTTAAGCTGAACACGACGGACCTTTCCCGGATTATCGCCACGCTCGAGCGATTTGAGTACCGCATAACAGCCCAGTTTCAGGACGGGTCTAAGTACGATGTGGGCAGAGACCGACTGGATATGTTGCTCAAGTACCTGGATATCTAATACCTTATGCCCCAGTTCCGGCTGCGTTTTGTGTTGTTGCTCTTGGTGGGGCTGTTGGGGAGCCTTGGGGGGCAGGCACGAACCTGCTATAATAATTTCTCTGTAGTTTCGGATGTTGATTTTGAGGGTAATGAAACCACCCGGGAGAATATATTGCTCTTGGAGCTCGATTTTGCCACCGGCGACACCATTGCCACCGACCAGGTGGAGGAAAGGCTGGAAGAGAACCGGAAAAGGCTTCTGAACCTGCGCCTGTTCCACGAAGTAGGCTTCCGTTACGATTGCGAGGGCGGGCACCTGTCTGTCGTGTTTTTTATGCAGGAGCGCTGGTACCTTTACCCGGTGCTCATCTTCGACTTTGCCGACCGGAACTTTAATGCCTGGCTCGAGAAAAAGGACCTGAACCGGCTGGACTATGGGATTACGCTTACCAGGCGCAATTTTCGTGGTAGAAATGAGGATGTACGGCTAAAGGTGCAGCATGGGTTTAACCGCAGGCTGGAACTTACCTACCGGGTCCCCTATGTTAGTCACCGCCTGAAACTTGGCCTCGACCTTGGCCTGGCGCATTATCGCAGCCGCACCATAAACTACACCAATAGTTATAACCGGCAGCGCTTTCTGGTGCAGGATAACGTTTACCCCATTCAGCGCACCGCCTTCTCGGTGGGGCTGGTGCACCGGCAGAGTGTGCAGCGGCAGGAAACATTCCGGTTTTCGCTTCACCAGGAGGCTATCTCAGACTCTGCCCTGCGCATGAACCCCGACTATTTCCGGAACCAGTTCCGCGAAAGGCGATATGCCCGGTTCGAGCTGTCGAAGGTGGTGAATCTCCGCAACAATTTTTCTTACCCCCTGGCAGGCCGCTACTTCGATGCCTCGGCTTCACAGGTTTTGTTTTTCCATAACGCAGGAGCCCCGGTTACTACCTTCAGGGCAAAGTTTGCTGAGTATTTCCAGCTGTCAGACAAGTTCTATTACGCAGCCGCTGCAGAAGGGCAGGTGCGGTTATCAGAGCAATATGCCTTTGCCGATAATGTGGCTTTAGGTTTCCGGTCGCTGGTGCGGGGCTACGAACTGTTTGTGGTGGGGGGGCAGCACTATGGCCTCCTTAAGCAGGGCTTTTCAAGAGAATTGGTAAATATTAGCGGTTTCAGGATAAAGCAGCTAAAAAGTGCTAAATTTAACCGTGTTCCGCTGGCAATTTATTTAAATGCCTTTGCCGATGCAGGTATGGTGAGCGACAATATTTATCATGAAAGCAATCCGTTTACCAACAGGTTGCTTGTTGGTGGGGGGCTTGGCCTGCATGTGGTTACGTTCTACGACATGGTGCTCCGCATGGAGTGCACGGTGAACCGCGAAGGAAATAAAGGGATATACTTCACCACCGGGTTTCCGTTTTAACCAGGATTAACTATTTTTAGCCTGGGTTGTCAGCGCCTATGAAAAAGGCCATTGTAGTAACAGCTTTTACATCCGGAGCCTGACATCCCGATTCCAGCATTTAATTCCTGATTTATGAGAATAGCTATACTTGGCAAACCATTTTCTGATGAAACGGCTCCTTTTATACAGGTGTTGTTTGATGAACTGATTCGCAGAAAAGCAGATTTGTATGTGGTCGATCATTTTAAGCAATTCCTGAGCAATACGATAAACATTCCGGAATATGTGCAGTCGTTTAACAGGGGCGATCAGCTGGAAGGAGTGGATGTGGTCTTCAGTATTGGCGGAGATGGCACCCTGCTTGATTCTGTAACCTATGTGGGTGCCCGGCAAATTCCAATAATGGGCATTAATACGGGGCGCCTGGGTTTTCTGGCCACCATTCCGCACGACAGCATTACAGCTGCGCTTGATGCGCTATACAAAGGCCGCTATACCCTGGACGACCGCGCCCTGATTCGGGTCGATTCTGATCTGGATGTTTTTGACGGGATTAACTTTGGACTAAATGAGTTCAGTGTACTGAAACAGGATACCTCCTCCATGATTGTAGTGCATACCTACATCGATGGGGAGTACCTGAATTCTTACTGGGCCGATGGTTTGGTGGTGGCTACGCCTACTGGTTCTACGGGTTACTCCTTAAGTTGCGGCGGCCCTCTGGTGCTGCCACAGACAAACAATTTCGTGATCTCGCCGGTATGCCCGCATAATTTAAACGTGCGCCCGATGATCGTTTCGGATAAGAGTGTGATTTCATTTGAAGTGGAGGGGCGCAGCAGCAGTTACCTGGCTTCGTTAGATTCCCGCTCCGTAGCTGTGGACATGACAGTGCAATTAGCCGTAAGAAGAGAGCGGTTTACCGCCCGGCTGGTAAAGTTGCATCACGTAAATTTTTTATCGACTTTGCGTAATAAATTAAACTGGGGCTATGATAAACGCAATGTTCTTTTGGGATAATTAGAGATGAAATATTTATATATTATTTCATTTGTAATTGTTTAGCTATATATTTGCCAGTCATCATAATAATTTGGAAGAGTTGCTGCCACAATACTAAACGAGTGCCATGAAGAAAATTTATACCCTTACGCTGTTTATATTAACTATTGTGCTTGCAGATGTAACAGATGCAGATGCTCAGCGCCGCTTTACTGCGCGTCAGCGGTATAATTCTGTGGGCGTTACAGTTGGTGCAATGAACTACTTTGGGGATGTAGTGCCAAAAGTGAATTTTTCAAGCTTCAGCACGAATGCCACCAGACCTTCTGTGGGTGTTAACTTCACACGGCGTGTAAAGCCAAGGATTTCTTTGAGGGGTGCGTTTACCTGGGGCAGAGTTTCCGGAGATGATGTGAACAGCAACTTAGGGAATGAGGCAGAAAACGTTGGCCGTTTCAGACGTAATCTTTCTTTCAGAAATGATATCAAAGAACTGAGCGGTGTTGCCATTTTCGACTTGTTTGAGAACAGAAGCAGGTATCAGCTGCGACCTGACTTTGTGCCCTATGGCTTCATTGGTGTGGCGGTGTTCCACCATAACCCAAAAGCCTATTATGAGAGAGGTTCACATCCGGGCCTTTCCCAAAATGATGATATAAATACAGGATGGTATGCCTTGCAGCCCTTGGGTACAGAAGGGCAGTATACTAACCTGGAAGGCACTCCCAGCCCCTATAGCCGCGTGCAAATCGCTATCCCGATGGGGGTGGGGCTGCGGTACAAGCTAAACAGATTCTGGGACTTAAGCCTGGAGGTGGGCTGGAGAAAAACTTTCACAGACTATTTGGATGATGCCAGCAGAGGATATGTAAATAAATCTGATATCCTTGCCGGAACAAGCGGTAACCCACGTGCAGCAGCCATTTTTTCGGACAGAAGCGCAGAAGGTCCTTTCCGTTCTGAGGTACAGCCAGATCCAAGTGGTACTCCTTACAGCAGGCTTTCCGGCTACGGCACGCCTCAGAACCAGACCCGCGGCAACAGAACAGACGACGACTGGTATGTTACCACTAGCTTTCAGTTAAACTATATCCTTAACACAGCACCACGAAGACCTAAGTTTAGATAATAGTTTGAGCAACCCGTCGTTGTTATCCAAACTCAGTTCATTTACTACATGACTTTAAGTAATATCAAGCATACACTCCTTATTTGCCTATTGGTGCAAGTAGGGAGTGTTTTTTTTAGCGAGACGGCCCGTGCGCAACGCTACATCACCACCAGCGAGATTGGGGGAGGCATTGGCGGCGTGAATTACAAAGGCGAAATAGCGCCATCTTACCGGTTATTAAGCAATCAGCCTGCTATTACAGCTTTTTACAGAAGAGATATTTCTGCCCCCATCACCCTGCGTGGAGGCCTGGTGGCAAGTCACCGCATAATAGACGATAACACCTTCAGTGATGAGAGTTTCAACCTGCCCCTGGCGCACTACAGGCAGGCTGAGCTAAGGTTTTCGTTACTGGAGCTGTCAGCTGTTATGGAGTATAACTTTCTTGATTATTACGATTTTGACCAGCCTATCAGAATATCGCCGTACTTCTTTGCAGGAGTTGCCGGCTTTCTTTACAACCAGAAAACTACCTTCGGGAACCCCGACTTAAGATCTCAGGAAGATCCGTTTAGAACTACTCTGGGTGTGGCGATTCCTGTAGGCGTAGGAATTAAATATGCCTTGAGCAGGCACTGGAATCTGGGGCTGGAGTTTGGAGCCCGCAAACTGTTGAGCGATAACATTGACAATCTTCAGGGCCAGGATAAAAGAATATCAAACCCCTATGATAACGACTGGTATTTTTATAACGGAGTAAGCCTATCTTATACCTTCTACAGAATTAATTGCCCCCCAGTATACAAGAACAAGCCGGGCCTGCTAGATTAGCAGGTTTAAATTTTACAAATTTGTCTTGCTTTTTGTAACTTGCAAGGAAATTTGATTAAATGACTCTAAAGGAACAAGTTGATCTGGACAATTTACCCAGGCACATTGCCGTTATCATGGACGGCAACGGGCGCTGGGCGAAGCAACGAGGCGGACTAAGGATCTTCGGGCATCAGAGTGCCATAACTGCTGTAAAAGAAACAGTAGAGGGTGCCGCAGAGCTCGGAGTAGACTATCTGACTCTATACGCCTTTTCTACAGAAAACTGGTCCAGACCGGCTGTCGAAGTTTCGGCGCTGATGCAGTTGCTGGTCTCTACTATCCGGAAAGAAACAGCTACCCTGAATAAGAATAACATCAGGTTACAAACCATTGGCAATACAGCCAGTCTCCCAAAATCCTGCCAGAGAGAGTTGCTGGAAGCCATGGACCTGACCAAATCCAATACCCGCATGACGCTGGTGCTGGCATTGAGCTACAGTGGCCGCTGGGATATTAAGCAGGCGGTACGGCGGGTGGCAGAAGATGTGGCCAGGGGAAGCCTTGCTGCTAACGACGTAGAGGAAGCTTCTATAGAAAAATACCTTTCTACAGCAGGCATGCCAGAACCGGAGCTCATGATCAGGACGAGCGGCGAAATGCGGATAAGCAATTTCCTGCTGTGGCAACTGGCTTACACCGAGCTGTACATCACAGAACTGTTATGGCCGGATTTTAGAAAGGAGCATCTGTATGAAGCGATTTTGTCTTACCAGCGCCGTGAGCGCCGCTTTGGGAAGACCAGTGAACAACTAACTAAGCAATAATTTATTAATGACAAAGTACATCTGGGTGCTTGTGTTTCTGCTTTTCACAGGCACGGCTTCGTCCCAAGTTCAAAATAATTCCCTGCAGACTAATCCTGTTGATTATGCTCAGCCAAAGCAATATACGCTGAGAGGGATCACCGTGAGTGGCGCAAACTTCCTGGACCCTAATGCGCTTATTTCTGTTGCCGGCCTCAAAATTGGTGACCAGATTACGGTGCCGGGCGATGAGATAAGCAAGGCCATTCAGAAGCTCTGGGACCAGGGTATTTTGGGCGATATTGAGGTATACGTCACCCGCATAGAAGGAGATAATATTTATCTTAACTTTAACCTCAAGGAGCGCCCCCGCCTTTCGCGGTTTAACTTTACAGGCATCAACAAAACACAACGCGATGCACTGGAAGGAAAAATTGCCCTAACCCGTGGAAAAGTGGTGACAGATGAAGTCCTGAACAGAACCCGCAATACGATCCGTAACTATTATCTGGAGAAGAGCTACCTGAATGTGAAGATTAACATTACGCAGAAGCCGGATTCAGTGCTTCCGAATAGTGTTGTGCTAAACATCAATGTAGATAAGGGAAACAAAGTAAAGATTGCGGACATCACCTTTGTAGGCAACGAGGCCTTCCCGGAGAAGAAGCTGCAGCGCCAGTTGAAAAAGACAAAAGAGAAGCGCTGGTACAAGCTTCTGACCTCCTCAAAGTTTGTCCGTTCAGAGTACGAAAACGACAAGCAGCTGCTGATCGATTTTTATAACAACGAAGGTTATCGCGATGCTGTTATTGTGTCAGACTCAGTTTATAGAATTGGCGACGACCGACTCGGCATTATTCTGACATTAGATGAGGGCACCCGCTACTACTACCGCAATATTTCCTGGACGGGCAATTACATATATGATGATGAGTACCTCTCCAGGGTGCTGGGCATTACAAAAGGGGATGTATACAACAAGCAGGAACTGGAGAAACGCCTTTCTTTTAACCCTACTGGCGGTGTGGATGTATCTGCGTTGTACCAGAACGATGGCTACCTGTTCTCTAACATTGAACCTGTGGAGGTAAAAGTAGAAGGCGACTCCATTGACCTGGAAATGCGCGTGACAGAGGGGCCTCAGGCTACCATCAACAAAGTTACCATTACCGGAAACGACAAAACTAGCGAGCACGTGATCCTGCGAGAGGTGCTGACCTTGCCAGGACAGAAATATAGCCGTGCCGACCTGATCGATACCCGTAACAGACTTTCGAACCTCGGTTATTTTGACCCTGAGACAATTGGGCTGGTGCCGGAACCTAACCCAGCAGACGGAACAGTAGACATTCATTACAGCGTAACAGAGCGGGCTAACGACCAGATCAGTTTGTCTGGTGGCTGGGGTGGTGCCATTGGTGCCGTAGCTACCGTGGGGCTTACACTGAACAACTTCTCGAGCCGCAAAATGCTGAACCTCTCTAACTGGAGGCCTATACCAGCGGGCGATGGCCAGCGTCTGGCACTTAACGTGCAGGCAAACGGTAAATATTACCAGTCGTACTCGCTATCTTTTACAGAACCGTGGCTGGGAGGCCGCAAGCCAAACGCATTTACAGTAAGCTTGTTCAAGACTGTCATCAGGCAGCCAACCTCAGAAGGTCTTGATAGCAGACTAAATGTAGATGGAGCAACTATTGGTTTGGGCAGAAGGCTTACATGGCCTGACCAGTGGTTCCAGATGAGCCACTCCATCTCATACAGCAGGTATAGGCTGGGCAACTACAGATCGTTTGAGACACTCCTGGGTTTCTCCACCGGAGACTCGCATAGCTTTACCCTGAATAACACGCTGGCACGAACGAACCTGGATAACCCCTTGTTTCCAAGAAGAGGTTCTTCCCTGTCACTTAGCCTGAATGCAACGCCGCCATACTCGCTGCTGTCTAATAAGTTTAATACATCTGAGTTTGTAGAGTACCATAAATGGATGTTCGACGCATCTTACTTTATAAATCTGGCAGGAAATTTGGTATTGAGTACAAGAGCGCACTTCGGCTTCTTAGGGAGCTATAGTTCTGATAGGAATGTAGGGCCTTTCGAGCGATTTAAGTTAGGTGGATCAGGCATGGCAGGAGGCAATTTCTTTGTCGCCACCGAGTTTATAGGGTTAAGAGGCTATGATGATCAGCGGGTAGTGAATACGTCAGATCCTACGTTGCTCAATTCGGGTGGTGTGGCTTATAACAAGTTTGTGATTGAGCCCCGTTACCTCATTTCGCCAAACCCGGCAGCCACCATTTATGGTCTGGCCTTTCTGGAGGCAGGTAACAACTTTGGTTCTATCGATACCTATAATCCGTTTAGACTGTATCGTTCAGCTGGTTTAGGTGCCCGTATTTTTATGGCACAATTCGGCTTGCTGGGATTTGATTATGGCTGGCGACTGGATGACATTCCGGGGCGGCCAGATATGAAGAAGGGCATGTTCCACTTTATTATAGGGCAGCAGATTCGGTAGCAGGAGGGAATTTGTATGAAGAAATATTTGTTAGCGCTCTTAGTTAGTTTTTCTGTCTGTTTCGTTTCAGAGGCTCAGAAGTTCGGGTATATCGACTCTGATTTTATTTTGAGCAAGATGCCTGCCTACACCAAAGCCCAACAGGAGCTCGACAAATATACGGATGCATGGCAGAAGGAAATTGAAACCATGCACCAGGAGGTTGAGAAGCTGAAGCAGGAGTACAAGGCCGAGGAAGTGCTTCTGACGGACGAAATGAAAAAGAAGCGCCAGGCAGAACTAACCAAAAAAGAATCAGAGGTAAGAGATTACCAACGCAAGGTTTTCGGTTATGAGGGCATGATGTTTAAGCGCCGGCAGGACCTGATCCGCCCGATACAGGACGAAGTCTTTACGGCTGTAGAGAAAGTAGCCAAAGCAAGAGGCTTGCAAGTCGTTTTTGATAAGTCCGGAGACCTGGTTATGATCTATACCAACCCGGTGCACGATTATACAGAGTATGTGATAGAAGAACTAGGCCTCGCATCTGACAAGCAAAATACGGCAGGCAATAGAACAAATACTGCTATAGATTCTCCGGATAACCTGCCTGAAGTAGGGGAGACCAGCGGTACACAAGAAGAGAGCACAAACCCGCCTGCCAGAAGCAAGGCGGCACCCAAAAAGAAGTAGAACAACCAACATCTATTAATTTATTATTAAACCAACCAATGATGAACAAAATCAAAACATTAGTAGTGGCTTTCCTGTTAATCGGCTTTACGTCTGTTGCGCAGACAAGTAACCAGCCTATTAAGATTGGGTATACCAATGTGGAATATATCCTGTTGCAGTTGCCCGAAAGCCGTCAGATTGAATCTGAGCTGAAAACGCACAGCACCCAACTGGAAAACCAGCTGAAAGCGAAATACTCAGAGTACGAGACAAAACTTGCTGCCCTCGAGAAAGGTGGACCCACTATGGATAAAGTAGTGCGCGATGACAAAGAAAGAGAACTGATGAACATGCAGAACTCAATCCAGGAGTTTCAGCGTAATGCGCAGGCCTCTTTACAGCAAAAGGAGAAGTCTTTAGTTGATCCGGTTATCACTAAAATTGACCAGGCGATCAAAGATGTAGCCAAAGAAAATGGTTATACCTGGGTTATCAGCAACCAGGCATTACTTTCAGGTCCTGAGGATGGCGATATCTCTCCGCTTGTTCTTAGAAAATTAGGTGTAGATCCAAGCAAAGCAACTGCTGAGCAGCCTGCTCCGGCTGCAACCAATCCTAACACTACTACACCTGCAAAAGCACCTGTTAAGACAACACCAGCCAAAAAGAAATAATTAATTTCTTCCTTTACTTATCAGAAAGCCGATGTGTTCTACTTCGGCTTTCTTTGTTTTTAGTAACCTTTAGTAATTGATTTGTGATAGATTATACAGAGCAGGAGTCGGCAGAGGACTCCGATGAGCTCTATGAGCATCATCGGATAATAGTGGATAAGGGCCAGGCACTATTGCGCCTGGACAAGTTCCTGATGGACCGCCTGGCGAACGTTACGCGCAATAAGCTACAGGAAGCTATCCGGGCAGAGTCGGTGCAGGTTAACCAGAAGCCTGTTAAGGTGAGTTATAAGGTAAAGCCTTTCGACATCATTACCATAACCCTCCCTGACCCTCCTCGCGATACGGAGGTGTTGCCGGAGGCTATTCCCCTGAACATACCGTATGAGGATGATGAACTGCTGCTGGTAAACAAGCAGGCGGGCATGGTGGTGCATCCGGGGTATAGCAACTGGAGCGGCACGTTGGTTAATGCGCTTACCTACCACCTTCAGAACCTGCCCACCACGCAGCATGGAGCAGCCAGACCAGGATTGGTGCACCGGATTGACAAAGACACCTCAGGACTTCTTGTAATTGCCAAAACAGATTACAGCATGGCTTACCTGGCCAGGCAGTTTTTTAACCATACTATAGAGCGTACCTATTATGCCCTGGTGTGGGGGGTGCCGAAAGCCCTGCAAGGCACCATTATAGGCCATGTGGGCCGGAGCGCCAAAGACAGAAGAGTAATGGCGGTGTATCCGGATGGTGCGTACGGCAAGCATGCCGTAACGCATTACAAGGTCCTCAAAAGCTTCCGGTACGTGTCTTTGCTGCAGTGCAACCTCGAAACCGGCCGAACACACCAGATCAGGGCTCATATGAAGTACCTGGGTCATCCGCTCTTTTCGGATGCAACTTATGGAGGCGATAAAATTTTGCAGGGTACGCCCAACGGCACCTATAAAGCGTTTGTTGACAATGCTTTCAAACTGATGCCTCGGCAGGCTTTGCATGCCAAGTCGTTAGGCTTTAAACATCCTCTTACAAAAGAGTTTATGCAGTTCGATTCTGTTTTGCCGGAAGATTTTGCTGCTGTTCTGGAAAAATGGGCAGTGTATGAGGAGCCTCTTTAACTTTATTAATGGCGTAGGAGCGGTGCCTGGTTTCTACATGAGTGCAATCTGAATATAAAAGTATAACTTCCCTACAGCTGCTGCTATGGATCAAACTTCAATTATTCTAATGAAATCGTGCCTTCAGAGCCTTTGCTGCTCCTGCTGCCTGATAGCAGCAGGAGCAGCAAGAGTGAAGGGCTATTTTTGGTGCAGGCTCACAAGTCATAACTTATTCTCCTGAAAAAGCCGATTATACCTGGCCAGCTTTGGTTGATTATTCTAAATTATTCTTGTGTAGAACACATCATGAGGAATGGGTATACTTATACTTCTATTAACAAGGTTCCACTTGGCTTAGCTACTGCTTTTTCTGGTGCCCTCAAGCTGTTTTAATTGCATAGCCTGGGTTATGAGCGCTCAAGGCTAGAGAGAAGGCCTCTATATGCGAAGCCTTCTCTCTAGCCATCGGCGCTGTGCTCACTCTTCCTTGGGAGGCAGAGGCCCCTTTTAGACTCGCTAGCGCTCAGGCTGCCTGGGTACCCCCCTGCCCCGGCACCTCAAGCCAGGACTGGGGTATCCAAGGTAGCCAGTTCAAGTCAATCATTTCCAAATCATCTCATCTTCAAATTTTC
>NZ_VFSD01000033.1 GCF_014332515.1 Pontibacter beigongshangensis
ATTCGATAAGTTTTGTCCCTGTCAACAACACCTATTTTTGCCACTTGCTTACGGAGAACTTATGACAGCCTTCCCAGTATAAAAGAAGGAAACCCGTTGCCCTGCAGGCGACTCGCTACTGACTTGTAACTGAATGTGCTGACTCCTGAGAAAATACAGGCATGATCTTACTACCGACTCCCCTCCTGCTGATGTTCCTGCTTATTTCTGTTGGTGTACAGGAGAAAACACGCCCCACCGTTCAGGAGAATGTGTACCAGCAACGGAGGGACGCGATGGTGCAGCGCCACCTGAAAGACAGAGGCATTAAAGATGAGGCTGTCCTGCAGGCGATGCGCACTGTGGAGAGGCATAAGTTCGTGCCGCCCGAGCAGGCTCCCCTGGCCTACGCCGACCACCCCTTGCCGATCGGCCATGGCCAAACCATCTCGCAGCCTTACATTGTCGCTTACATGACGGAGGTAATCAGGCCAAACGCTACCATGAAGGTGCTGGAAATAGGTACTGGCTCCGGCTACCAGGCAGCAGTACTCGCTGAGGTAGTAAACAAGGTGTACACCGTCGAAATTGTGCCGGAACACGGAGAAGCGGCTGCCGGGCGCTTAAAAGAAATGGGTTACGACAACGTGCAGGTGAAGGTGGCAGACGGCTACCTGGGCTGGGAAGAACATGCTCCTTACGATGCCATTATGGTGACCGCTGGTGCCGAGGCTGTTCCTCCTCCCCTGCTGGAGCAATTGAAAGAAGGCGGCCGCATGGTTATTCCCGTAGGGCCCCGGTCTATGACCCAATCGCTGATGCTGATAGAGAAAAAGAAAGGGAAAGCAGTTTATAAAGACCTGATTCCGGTCATATTTGTGCCTTTTACCAGAAGCTCCAAACCATAATATTGAAATGCTGATGGATCCGTATGCCAGTTATGAACCAGCTAAGCTTTGAAAAGTCTGCCTGGTTGTGATGGGAATCTGAAGCTTTAAAAATTGGGGGATGAATGACCAGCGCAGGCACCAAACACCCATAACTCTTAACTCTTAAAAAGCCTTGTGTCTTATGGCGTTTTCAAAGAGCAATATTGGCTCAGGAGGGGCAATTCCATTAGAATAATTGCACGGAAGCGAGTGAATCTGCAAAAGGAACTATTATATAATTTTATCAATACACCACTCCCTGCAGCAATTCCAGCTGAAGAAGTAATAACCGCCAGCCACACACCACACAAATTGCAAAAGGTAAATTACAGACGAAAATTTTACCATAAATATCGCTATATTCTGTTTAAAAGGTAGTTATAAATTATAAAAACTATAGCTGGACCCTCACGTAAACAACTCAAACAAATATGATTTTTTTAATTGCCCGACGGCAAGACACAGAAATCAAGAAAGAAAAACAAACTTAACAGAATTAAAAACATGGCACATACCGTAGTAGGAGTTTTCGATACCTCTAACGAGGCCCAAACCGCCTTGCAGCAATTAGTTGGCAGTGGCATTTCCAGAGACTTTATCGACATTGCCCCACAAATGGGAAGCGACCTGGATAAGGATAAAGATAACGACAGTATAGGCAGTTTTTTCCGGAACCTCTTCGGCAGCGACGACCGCACCGACCGGTATTCCAGCTATGCTCGCAATGGCGCTATTGTGACGGTTCATGCCCGATCAGCAGAAGAAGCCGAGCGGGCTGCCGACATTATGGACGATAACGGCGCCGTGAACCTGGATGAGCGTACTTCCGGCTATGCCGCTGGCGCAGCAGCCACCGGTACAACCACTCCTGACTCAACCAGAACGGATTCCACCACTACCGGCACTACTATACCGGTAATTGAAGAAGACATGCATGTTGGCAAACGAACCGTAGAAACAGGCGGCGTGCGGGTGCGCAGCCGTATTCTGGAACGGCCTGTAGAAGAACATCTACGCCTCCGCGAAGAGCACGTCCACATTGAGCGCAACCCCGTGAATCGCCCGGCCACAGACAAGGACCTGAATACCTTTAAGGAAGGGGAAATTAAGATGACCGAACATGCCGAGGTACCGGTCGTGGACAAAGAGGCCCGTGTGGTAGAAGAAATACGCATCGGCAAAGAGGTAGAAGAACACGAGGAGCAAATTCACGGCACCGTGCGTAAAACAGATGTGGAAGTTGACAAACTAAGTGAAGAAGATCTGAGACGCAACCGCCTGAACAATGACCCCAGCCGCCATGTTTAGCAGATTAGCAAACAGTTAGAAAGCTAAGGCAGCTCTGTAACAGTTAAAGCAAAAAAGAACCATGGCAGCGTTTTAGCGTTGCAATGGTTCTTTTTTTGTGAAGAGGCATTCCATTTGAATATTACTACTATTGCTTCATTTGTTGGCTTTTATCCCGGCGTCTGTCCCCCCGCCAGATCCTTCCTAACAGAAACCAGATCAATAGCCGACTCACCCGAAGTGCACTTTCCGCTGAGAGCGCGCGGAAACTTAAAGCGTAGAAACCAATAGATAGTGCTACAAGAGGCTAGCCGTGGCCCTTGAGCATTTCCGGCTCAGCCGGTAGCTGCTGCCTTACCGGCTCCATAATCCTGATGACCCGTGCCGGGTTGCCTACTGCTATGGCATTGTCAGGAATATCTTTCACCACAACAGACCCGGCACCAATGCGAACATTGTTCCCGATACGGATATCTCCGATAATACACACATTCGAGCCAATCTCCACATTGTTCCCGATAACAGGGGAGCCGGAGAAGGAGCCATCCTCGCGGATTATGTTACCGATGGTGGTGGATTGCCGGAGGTAGCAGTTGTCGCCAATAACGGTGCAGCCGTTTACCACCAGCGCCTGCGCATGAAACAAGCCTAGCCCCTTGCCTACGGTTGTCCAGTGCGGAAGCTCGATGCACAGAAACCACTCCACCAATACTTTGTAAAAGGCGAGGTACGGAAGCCAGAGCATCCGCAGAAAATTATTTTTAGAGGCCGGATGCGCCAGCCGGAACAGTACCATCACTATTCTTCCTTTCAGATTGCCTTTGTTTGCATCCCAGTCCTGGAACAGATATGACATAATATACGGGTTAAGTAATTTGTTGAGGCTTACGGGCAATCCGGAACTGGCGTTACGCAAAGTACACCTCGCTCCCGCTATTTGCAGAATTTGTCACTGCCCAGCACTTCTTCTCTACTGCCCCTCTACGCTGAGCAGCAGCAGCTAAGGCAGCAAGAACCTCCTTAACTGGAATATCATTATATAGATACCCCTGCTATGTTCTACACGCCAATTATTTGAATCAAAACATGCCTCCCGAGGCGCTGCTGCTGCTGCTCAACATCAGCAATTACAGAATGTTCCTTACAGGCTGTCTCTTTCCTATAAAAGGCTGGTTAGCGCAGTTCCTTCCATCTGTATACACATAACAGGTCCTCAACCGGCGTGACCAAACCAGAGGCTGGTACAATTTCAAAAGCTGGGAAAAACCTTTTGCCGGCGATATTTTATACTAAGACTTGTTTCCTCGAAAGGTCACCTTCCTTCAATAGCGATGTTTTTTCTCCATACCTGCCCGTCTTTGCCTGAGACCTGCACATGGTAAATACCTGTTGAGAAACCGCTTAAATCCATTTCTGTTTTTCCGGATGGATTTATAAGGGCAGTTCCCTGCTTTACCACCCGGCCGTCTACACTGTATACTACGAAGTAGAGCGATTGCCGGGAAAGGCTAGCTGCCTCAAGTGTAAATTTCCCGGTGCTGGGGTTCGGGTAAAGCAGTAGCGCTGGTGCTGCCGCCACATTATCAGCCAGACTCGTGCACGTGGATACTACTATGTCGCTTTGAGCTGTGGAACCACAGCCCTTGCTGTCGCTGTAACTGTAGGTAATGGTAAAGGAGCCTGAACCTGTTGAATCCGGGTAGAAAAAGCCGTTTGTAACACCGGGGCCACTGAAGGTTCCTCCCCTGGGCATCCCACCTGTAAGTTTAATGCGGGCCTGCCCTTTGCATAACGTGTTAAAAGGCGTGAGGCTTACGGTTGGGATTGCTCCTATCACCACGCTTTGGGTATATGTATTGCCGACTCCGATGGCATTTGAAGCAGTTAAGGAGATCTGGTAGGTGCCCGGGGTAGCAAAAGTCACCTCCGGGGTTCTTTCGGTAGAGGCTGCGGGAGAGGCTCCCGGAAAGCTCCATTCCCAGGAAACAGGATCACCAACGGATGAGTCAAGGAACCGAATGGTCTGTCCTGCACATAGAACGCCTGCTGTTGAGAATACCGGGACAGGCACCATTGGTGTGAAAAAAGCCTCAAGAGGTGCCTGCACTATAAACAGGTCTGACTGATAATCAGAAATGGACTTTATCTCTAATTCCTGCCCCACTAATTTCCCGCTATTGTGCCGGGTAGCTACCGCCACATGATCGGTATTGTTCTGAAAGGCAATTAATGGATAGGCAATAATAGAAGCAGGCGGATAGGAGTTGGGAATGGTCTCTATCCGTATGCTTGCTCCCATTAGGGTATCAGTAACTCCGATAAAATTCTCCTGCTCAACTCTCAGCTGGTTTCCGAATACGTTACCTGCCAGGCGGTTGTATCTGAGGGTAGCTGGCTGGTAGGTTCCGCCAAGAAAAACAATCTTATCTTTCTTCAGATCCATTCCCGTCAGCACAACGGAGTTAACAGGAGCTATTTGCCTGATCCAACGATGCCCGCCCTGGCTGCTAATTTTGCAGATGAAAAAATCTCTGTAACTTACTGATATCAGCTTGTCCTGGTTAAAAGTAAAGTCACCGGAGAACCCACCCATAATGTACAGATTGTCGTTCTCATCAAGTTTCATAAACGTTGGGAACGTCTGCAGTTGTCTTACTCCCTGCTGTATTAGCTCCTTGGAACTAAGCAGTATGTCACCCGCTGCACTATACTTGTCCACCACAAGGTTCTCATGCCGGACGCCCCAGATATTACCTTCTGAATCTATTTCTATATCGGCATAGCCAACGTTCTTCTCCCATTCTAAAGCTCCATCCGCAGTGAGCTTGTAGAGATTCCTGTCGCTGCTGGCGTACACATTAAAATTTTTGTCTACCGTAATGTTCACCTTCTGGTTGGTATACTGCGCCAGGTAGGAATGGTGCCATTCCAGGAGTCCATTTTTATTATACTTCATAACCACTACGGAATAAGAGTTATAGGATGTATGTGGAGGATCGAAGGTTATATATTTGCCATCGGTGGAGTAAGCGCGAATGTCATCGATGTACTCGTTGTGGAAATAAGTAAAATAAATATTGCCCTCTGAATCAATTACCAGATCGCCACCTTTTGCCATGCCGGACTGGTGCCGGAGTTGAGTAGACCACTGCAGCGTGCCTTTGGCATTATACTTAACTAACATGTGCCGGTTGTTATAGCCGGGCTCATTCCTTAACGACAGATCTATGCTATCGCCGCGATTGCTGTAAGCACCAGCCTGGTGATCATCCGGAAGATAAGAAATATTTTCTTCCTGATACAGCACATAGCGGTTGTCATGGGCATCGTGCACGACACCCAGCACCTCGGCAATCCGATAGTAGCTGGAGTAAACCGTATAATTGACGGCTGTTTCTGCCACAGGGGCAATCACATTCACTTTTACTACGAGCGAATCCCGGCACCCCTCCACTCCTGTAGCGACCAAATTAATGTCATAGGTGCCGGTTTTGCTGAACGTAACTGGTGGCGGGTCTTTTTCAGCGGAACCTGCAACAGAAGCCGCAGGCCCGAAAGACCATCTGTAGCCTCCCCCGGCATGCTCAGATGTATTAATGAATTCTATAGCCTCTCCCACTTCAGGATTAAGATTTGTGACGGCAAAGTGTGCCAGTGGCCCGGATACGTCGATCGTCACGGCTTGCCTGAGCGGAACCGTACAGGAGTTATGGTTTCCGACCACAGAAAAAGTGGATGTTTCGAGGAGCACTCCTGTTGGCAAAAACAGGGTATCGCTGTTACCCAACTGCGGGCCGCCGATAGGCTGGTTTCCTTTTTTTAACTGATAGAGCACCGCCGGATCAGAATTCAGGACGTAAATCTGGGCAGGGTTCTTCCTACAGACAAAAGGAGTTCTGGTACCTACAGGCTGTGCCGGATCTACAGACAATTTAAAGTTGAAAACCTTAGTGAGCGTATCGGAACCGCACTCCGACAAGTAAATTCCTTTAACGATCAACCGGGTGTCGTCTCTCACCGTGACCTGGCCCGTCGATACAAAGCTGGAGGCGCGGGTTGCTGTCGTGACCAGTTTGCCACCCATCCAGAACTGATAGCTCACGCCGGGTTCAGCATTCATCACTCTTACTTTGGTGTACCCTCCGTAGCAAATCGTTTCCTGATCTGCCTCCAGGTAAAAATCATTCACCTTGGGAACAGGCCTGACCGTAACTTTTTTGGTACGGGAGCCTTCACAAACGGTATAGGTCAGTACATGCTCGCCTGGCCCTGCCATAGCGGGATCAAAATTTCCTGCCGGACTTACGCCTGTCCCGGACCAGGTTCCGCCCAAAGGCGAAAAGTTGGTTAAGGCAAAAGCAGGCGTGCCAGAACATACGGTTTCACTGTATCCTGCAAAAGTGCTTGTTCCGGAAAGAGTCGTAATTTCAAAGGCATCGGAATACCTGGATAAGCAACCCTGTGCATCTTTTACCCTTAACCGGTAGCGCCCGAAGCCCGAAACCGTAATTTTCTGGGTCGTCTCGCCTGTGCTCCATTCATACCCGGCCATACCGGCCGGACCTGCCACCTCAACGCTTTCGCCATGGCAAAGGTAAACCATGCCGTTCACGGATAGTTCGGGTTTTGAACCGGTAGGCAAACCGACTCCTACGATGGCCGTGTTGGTCAGGAAACGACTCACGCAACCCTGTTTACTGGCTCTGATCTTAACGATGTTGTTTCCGGGTGAAAGCCTGTCTTTGGGTATGGCCAATGTTATCGCCCCTCCTCCGGCCATAGCACTGCCCAGTGGTTTATTGCCGATATAAGCTTCATACAGCACATCGCTCTCCGTAGCCGGGAGCATAACCGTGGCATCCTGGCCGTTACAAACACTGCTGCCATCCACCCTTATAGTAAAAGCAGGCGGCGAACAGGCAGCAACATTATCCTGATGGTATAGAAACCCGGCATTTGAAGCGCCATTGCCGGTCGTCCAGGCTCCTCCGGCTATAAGGATGCTTCCGTCGTGCAGCATTTGCACGGTAGCATTGTGCGCGCCTATATAGTTAAGCTTATCGGCCGACCATGTTCCTTTTTCAGGATCATAGATTTGTATGGTCTTCGTGTCGGTAGGTGCAAAGAGGTCGCCTAAACTGTAAAGCAGTACTTTCCCGTCCTCCAGCATCACCATCCTTACCACGCCCACATTGGTAACCGTGTTTCCTGTTCTGGAGAATGACTGCCAAAAAGGATCGTACAATTCCGCGGTAACCTGATCGCTGTAATTCAATGATTGCGTTCCTACTATCAGGATCTTTCCGGATTTGAGCTGAATCATGGAGTGGAAAAAATGCTTTCTGGCGCTAAAGGCATAGAGTTGTGTCCATCGCAGGGTCTGCGGGTTAAATATCTCGGCTTGCATCGGAGCCAGTTCTCCGCCCATGGCCAGTACCGTTCCGTTGTTAAGGAGCAGCATCGCCATGCCAGCCCCATGCTCCAGTTGCATGTCACCGGTTGGAATCCAGACATCGTCGTACGGGTCGTACAGCTCCGATTTTTTACCTCTTACCCCACCTGCCACCAGCACCGTACCGTCATGAAGTGTTGCGGCTGCGTGTTGCATACGCGGGGTAGCCATAGGGCTTACCTGCTGCCATTTGCCAGAGGCAGCATCGTAGCGCTCGCAGGCAGCCAGACTAGTCTGACTCTGATCTTGCCCACCTATTGCCAGCACATTTCCATCGTGGAGCAGGACAGAGGCAAAATAATCCCGTTCCTGGTGCATGCTGCCGGTAAAGGACCAGGATTTGGTGTTGGGGTTATACAGCTCAGCAGAAGCGAACCTTTTCATGTCCAAAAACCGGTGGTTATTCCCTCCAAACACCAACACCTGCCCATTGGGGAGCAACTGCGTCTCATGCGTTACCCGCGCCACTTGCAGCGGGCCTATGGGCGAAGTAGATTGTGAGAAGGAGAAAAAGGAGATAAAAAGGAAGACGAGCAGGTGTAGACTTTTACCCATACAAAGAGTTTAGACGAATAGCTGCCTTACTGATTGCTGAGGTGATAGGCCATTTCTGAAATTGCAGATAAATCCTGATTTTTAGCAATAAGGGCCCGCAAAGATATAAATTCTTTTAACTATACAATATTGGAGTTTTCCGGAAATAACTGCTTTCAGGCAGCGTCAGCGCCTCTGGAGGGGCAAATTCATTGGAATAATTACTGACTGTTGTTTACTGCTATTTGGTTAGGCGAAGGGCTTGATGGGCAACAGGGAAATGTGAGAAAAAAATTCCCCGCCTTAATCAAGGAGGGGTTAAGGGTGGTTGTTTTTCAGGTCGATTTCCGATAGGATATAACGCAGTATGACTAGGAAAGGCTATAGCAATACCGTTTACTATGTGATGCACTCGAATTATTCCAATGAATTTGCCCCTCCAGAGGTGCTGACGCCTCAATCATGAATCACATCATGCTTTTTCAGGTCGCGGGCCACCGCCACAATATACATGACCAGGGCCGCCAGCAGCACCGGGAAACCCAGGAACACGCCTACCCCCACACTCCAGGCCTGGAAGCCTGCCAGCAGAAACAACAGGATGCAGAACAGCCCGATGCAGCCCACAATAACCGAGGTCCGGATGAGCCTGTTGACACTCTTTCTTCTTTTCATGATCTACCAGCTTTAATAAAGAAAAAATTAATGGCTTGCCCCGGAAGCAGCAAGTTGCTTCATATAAACCGACAGCGCCTCCACCTGTTCCTTCTCCCCGGTTTCCAGCCACACCTGGGCACTTCTGGCAGGCGTTTCCCGCTCCAGCGGAGTCGGGTGCACCGGGCCGTGGCAGCTCGAACAGCTCACCTCGTTCTGGCTCAGTTTATCGCGCAGGGCTACGTGGCTGTTTACTTCCCGAAAGTTTTTGGTTTCGCCGTGGCACGTGAGGCAATTGGAGTTTGGGTAACTACCCTTAAACGTAATAGGCTCCGGCCAGGTATCGGTCACGTACATGAGCCAGTGCCTGAAGCCATCCCGCTTCGATTCTGCTGTGCCATGTATACCATAGGACGTGTGGCAATGGTAGCACTGGTCTGTGGTGATCCACTTGTTTTTAAAATGCCGGGCTGCGAGTGTGGGGCTTTGCTCATTCTGCATGTCGTTTACAAAAGGCTCCATGATGTGGCAGGAATTACAGGAGGCCACCGTCGTGGTTTCGTGCATCAGGGTGGTGGTGCTGCTCAGGATAGAGATAACCGGAAGCATAAACAACCCTACAAACAAAGCCCACTTGTAAGACCCCCTGGAAATTCTTTTCTTCAGGAAAAACTCCACCAGGATGAGCCCTACCAGTGCCATAATAGTGGCCACAATACCGATCTGCTGCAGCAGCGCGGCGGCCGAGAGACCTTTTTCTTCTTCAGGATAACAGAAGGCGGGCAAGATACCTGCCGGGAAGAGCACCACCAGGGCAGCTGCTGCCTTCCTGAACGTTGTTTTCATGTTTGTCTTCATCAGGTTACTGGTTTCAGGCGAGAACTGGCTGTAGGGCAACCGCGCAATGTTTAAAGGCGGGCTGCTTCGATTGCGGGTCGTGGGCATCGGTAGTGGCATGGTTAATCAGGTGCTTGGACGAATGGAAGGTGGTGAACACCAGTCCCTCCCGAACAATGTCCGTTACCCGGACCGTAAAATCGGCTCCTCCCCTTTTGCTGCTGATCTGCACTTTCATGCCGTTCTTCAGGTTTAGCCGTTCGGCGTCGGCCGGGTGCACTTCCACAAAATCGACCGGCACTTTCTGCAGTTCCTCCAGCCGGCCTGTAATAGTGCCCGTATGCCAGTGCTCCAGCACCCGTCCGGTAGTCAGGATAAACGGAAATTCTTCGGAGAGTTGTTCCGGAGGCGCTTCCTGGTCGTACAGGTAAATAATGGCTTTGCCGTCGGGCCTGCCATAAAAGTCCAGCCTGCCGACAGCTTTTGCCATGGGGTCTTCTCCGGGTACGTAGCGGCGGCAGGTGCCCGGATGCTCTTCTGTAGGGCAGGGCCAGAGTATTCCCCGCTCCTCTTTCAGCCGCTCGTAGGTAATGCCCTTGAAGTTATAGGGAGAGTGTTCCGAAATGTTCCGCCACTCCTCCCACACTCCCTCTGGGGTGCGGGCAGGCACAATGTGCCCCAGGTTGAGCCGGTCTGCCAGGTCAATGAGTATTGCCAGGTCGCTTTTTGCCTCGCCCGGTGCCTCTACAAGTTTAGGAACATAGTGGTAGCGCCTTTCGGAGTTACTGCACACCCCGCCTTTTTCGGCCCACATGGCAGCAGGCAGCACAACATCGGCAAACTGTGTAGTTTCGGTAGGATGAAAGGCGTCGGCCACGACCAGGAACGTTTTCTCCATCGCCTGCCGGTAACGCATGGTATTGGGCATAGACTGGGCAGGATTGGTCGCCATGATCAGCGCACACTTCATGTCACCGGACTCCATCGCTCGGAACATGGCCACCGCGTCGAGGCCGGGGGTAGGCTTTATGGTGCCTTCCGGCACGTTCCAGAGCTTTTCCATCTCGCGGCGGTGTGCTTCCACGGCTATTTTACGGCTATTAGGCAGAGAGTGCGCCAGCGCCCCGGTATCGCGCACGCCGCCGCCGGCGTTGGGCTGGCCTGTAAAAGAAAACGGCGTGGCGCCTGGCCGGCCTATCTGCCCGGTGAGCAGGTGCAGCGCTATGACCAGCTGGTTAGAGGCCGTGCCCTGCACCTGCTGGTTCAGCCCCATGGTCCAGACCGACATGCTGGCCCCGGATGCCATAAAACGATAGGCCGCTTCTTTAATGGCCTCTGCCGATACACCGCACACGGCAGCTGCCTTTTCAGGTGTATAGGCCGCAAGGTGTTGCTTAAATGCCTCAAAGCTGCGGGTTTCATCGCCTTGCTTAAAACTAAGGTAGTTGCGCAGCATTTCCTCATCGGCGTATCCTCTCCTGATTACTTCGTGCATCATGGCGTTGTACAACGTCACATCGGTACTCGGTAAAATCTGCAGGTGCAGGTCTGCCTCACGGGCGGTACGGGTCCGGCGCGGGTCTACCACAATCAGGAAGGTGTCGGGTTTGCTTCTTTTCCTGTCCAGCATTCTTTCCCAGAGAATGGGGTGGCATTCGGCTGCATTGGAGCCGGTTATCAGGAAGCAGTTGGCGTGGTCCATGTCTTCATAGCAGCCCATGGGTTCATCTATCCCAAACATGCCGGTGTACCCAAAGGCAGGAGAAGCCATGCAGAGGCGGGGGTTGCCGTCTACATTATTTGTTCTGATGCCTGCTTTAAATAGTTTGCTGGCCGTATAACTCTCCTCAGTAAACAGCTGCCCGCTACCGAAAAAACCGACACTATCGGCACCGTGGTTATCGATGGCTTCCTTAAACTTCTGGGCCACCAAGCTCATGGCATCCTCCCAGGAGGCGCGCACCAGTTTGCCGTTGCTGCGGATCATGGGGTACAGCGCCCGGTCTGGGGCGTAAAGGATGTCGCGGTTCATGATGCCTTTTATACAGAGCCTGCCCCTGTTGTGCGCATACTTATCGCCTTTCACATCTACTACCTTGCCTTCGTGGAGGCCGATCTGCATGCCGCAGCCGGTACCGCAAAAACGGCAGACACCTTTGTGCCAGGCATCCACTTTTATAACTGGCTGCCGTTGCCAAAGTTCCGAAAGGTTTCCGCACCCGCCCAGGAAGAGCATACCAGAGCCCAGTGAGGCCAGGCGCATAAATTCTCTCCGGTCTAAGCCCAGGGTAGTATTGTTCTTCTCTTTCTCCATAAGTTACATGATGCTGAGATTACAAATGGCCGCTCCCTAAATAAAGCAAGATAACTACAGAAGCTACGAGATGAACTAAGGAAAGATACAAAACCGCCTTTGCTGCCTCACGAACAGAAGTAAGATTATGGAAATTTGTATACTTTGTATTTTGCGCCTTAGCTTAAGCGTAGCAGCGCCACTTACCTTGTACATGTCTGTAGATCAGGCACAAAAGATGCGAATACTAAACACTTCTTCCGTAAGCAGCGAAAGCCAGCGGAAGTTGAAGAGATTTTAAATTATTTGAATGAAAAATGGCCTCAGGAGGATTTTCTGCCGCTACTGCCTAACCTCATCAACAAAAGGTATTCTCAGTTTCTGGCACTCACCTATTTTTCGACTCAGCTTTCTGGCTTCGCTTATCAATCAGTTCTTTGCAGACTTGGCAAGAAAATCCGGCGTGAAGTTCAACATGAGGTAGGCCCACTGGCCGCGGTCCTGCTTATAGGTGGCAGGCGCTTTGAGCAGGTCCATGCCGGGGGTTGCAAAAATAGTGGCGTACCCGGCTTCTATGTTCAGCTCCTTCATAAGCGTGTAGTTCACCACAAAATCGATCTCTGTGCCGAGTCGCCTGCTGGATGGTGCCCCTCCAAGCGGATCTACGGTTCTGTCGGCAATCTCATTACCGGCATAGAACTCGTGCAGATCCAGCGTGAGCATCAGCTTATTGCTGACCCTGTACCTGTTCCGGACAAAGAAATTCAGGAGCCCGGGCGAACGGCTCTGCAGGCCATCTGCGCCAAACTGATCGGCTACGTAAAAGTAATCCATAAAACCCCAGAACTTATGCGGCGTTCCGTAAAGCGGATCGAAGCGCCGGTTCACCCGGCTCTGCTCCCTGGTGTTGTTGCCAGACAGGTAATCGAAACCTGGGTTAGTAGTGAACTTTCCGGCCGTGTAAGCGACGTCTGCTGTAAAGTTATGGGCATCCAGCGTGTTGCCGAACCGATCGTTGTTGCCCTGGTAATAGGCGGCGGCATTCAGCTGAATTCTGTCGGTGAGCCTGGAGAACAGGGCACCTCCCACCGTAATCCGGCTGTTAACGCCCGGTACCGCGGTGTTAACACCGTCTATCAACTGCATTTTCTGAAAGTCGTCTTTAAACACAAGTGCGGCCAGCTTGCCAAAAGTGCCGGTTCTGGCAAAATACCCGTACTGCATCGACTTGTACATCATCCCGATGGCATTGGTGCCAGGCACTACAGGAGCGGCCGGAATGCCATTGTACACGTTGCCCGAGCGGCCGGGCGTATCTTTGCCATGGTTCTGGTTAAAGGCAAAACCAGCATCTGCCAGCCAGCCTTTATGGCTGAACTTCACCACAATGGCATCGTGCCGCCTGCCCTGCTGCAGCCAGTCCAGGTTGCCCAGGAGGCGGGCATCGTCGTACACGATCTCCTGCCGCCCGGTTTTTATAGAGAGATTGTCTACCTTGATGTTGGCAGAGTCGCTGAGGATTATTTCGCCCCAGGCCTGGTGCAGAAACAGCTTGCTGCCCTCCAGGTTGCTGACCGTTGACTGATCGGAACCCCACACCCGCACTTCCTGTGCCGAAACAAAAAAGCGGTACCTGCTTGCGTGGTACCCTACATTAAAACGGGTGCGCTGGTTTGTGAAGAAACTGGCTTTCGCCTCCGGAACAGGCAGTGAGCCTTGTCCGTGGCGCAACTCAGACCGTGTCCTGATCTGGCCGCTAAGGGAGAGCTGGGCAGTTGCCGTCTGCTGCATCAGAAGAAACCAGGCGGTGGCGGCTAAAAGGGTATTGCGTAAAACTTTTATCATATAGGGTGTTGAAGAGAGAAGTGAAGGATTGCACCAGTCAGAATTCCGGCTGTACCATAAAAATTGTTCCGGGCTTTGCCAGCTTCTAAACTTAATGAAAGTACGCTTTTTTTCATAAGCTTTTGCTTCTTCTGCCCTTGTCAGATCAATATTTCACATAGATTTGATTGATTACAGTTGATTGGAGAAACGGACTTAGAGGCCAGTCTTCTTTGGTATCGGCCGTTGCAGCGGCACAACGATTCGCCTCTGGAGGGCACTTTTCATTGGCATAATTTGATTATGTACTGGCACACTTCCAGTCTTCTAGGTGTTAAAGCGAAATCGGAGTGGCAGGAAAACAACCTTTTTCCTATTCTTAGCCCAACCATT
Source organism: Pontibacter beigongshangensis (assembly GCF_014332515.1). GTDB lineage: Bacteria > Bacteroidota > Bacteroidia > Cytophagales > Hymenobacteraceae > Pontibacter > Pontibacter beigongshangensis. Next base: position 14,183 of record NZ_VFSD01000033.1, read on the forward strand.
ACCTGTAACAATATGATGTCGTTGCCAAGCAATATCCAATATTATCGAATTATTATTATCATAATTCATCATCAGCCACCAAACGAGTATAAATACTTAATTAAAACAAGTATTAACTATGGAATAAATCTTAACATAATGAAGTTACTTTATAAGATGCAATTACCTGTTCTTTATACTAACCTCTATGCCAGATAAAGCACAACTTATTTTCAGCAAATTCGACACTTTGGTCAGAGCGGGCGAGATAGCCGGATTCAGTATTTCTTTCCGGGACTACGGCCTGCTTGTGCTTTCTGAAAATGAGAAAGTAGAGGAGAGCGTGTTTCTTGAAAGCGAAATCACTGCCTCGTTAAGGTCCTACTTTCAGGATATAAATTGTATCAGAAACGATTCGTCAGACTATAGCAGCCTCAAAAGCTTTCTGAACGCCAAAACAATCCTGGACAGAATGCTTCACCATGGCGATTCGCCCGCCACTCCGCTACAAGACCCTAATGCCCCAAAATTGTAGCTCCTGCAGCCAGCAGCCCCTCGCCCTCTCCCACCCAGGCTTAATATATTTCTGAGCCGCCGGTCTGCAGCAGCAGAACACCAGAAAGCATCGGGAGGGCTTTTTAATTAGAATAATTGCTGCACAGGCATGCCTCTACATCTGGCCTTTTCCTGTGGCATATGCCTCCCGTCAGCAGCATTCCCTCATCGCCGCGCCTGCACCCTCTCACTCAAAAATTACGATACCGCCACCTCGGCATGGGTATAGTGGTGGTAATCCTTTATAACTGTCGTCAGAAACTCCCAGTCCGAAAGTTCGGTTTGCGAGCCGGTAGTTTCTTTTACGCGGATAGCTATCGTTTCCAGCAGGCTGTAATTCTTATGCTCCTGCGCTTTGGCCAGCAGCTTTTTTACAAGCGTCATGTCCTGGTCGGTCAGCGCGCTTACTTCCGGGAAACGGATCTGGTAGTTCCCTTCTATGGTCACGTCGAAAAGCTTCTGAGGGCGTACAGCCTGTGTTTTAATCACGCAGGTGCCAGCCGCCATGTCGCCCAGGCGCTGGCCCTTGCTGCTGGCGGCTACGGCAACCAGCGCCACCAGGCCGTTCGAGCCCATCGTGTCTATCAGCCGGAACATCCAGCGAAGCAGGTAATCGCCTATGCCCGGCGCCTCGCCCGAGAGTTTGATCACTTTTAAATCCCTGGCTTTTTTGCCGACACTCTGCCCGTTAAAAAAGATTTCGCACAGCAGGTGATAAAACACAAAAGGCCCGCCTATAACAATGGCTGTCAGATATCTTTCGTTTACGTCAGCCGCTACTGCCATCATAAACATAAACATGGCCCACACAAAATAAACCACCATGTCTATCAGGTGCGCCACTACCCTGTCGCCCACGCTGGCCATGGCGTATTCAACCTCCACATTCTGAGCGGTTCTGATTTTAATCGTATTCATACTAAAGATTTTACTTTTATTTGCATGACAATATACATATATTTGATTTAGATTAAAATCATATTGTTTTGCGCGAAGCTGCTTTTATAAAGAGGAACAAACCCAAGTGGAAGTCTTTCGAAACTCAGAAAGCTGCCGGCCCGGATGAACTGGCAGACAGGTTTATAGAACTGACCGATGACCTGGCTTATGCCCGCACCTTTTACCCGGAGTCTGACAACACCGCCTACCTGAATACGCTGGCGGGGCAGTTTCACCAAACCATCTACAAAAACAAGAAAGTAAAGCAAAACCGGCTTGTCACCTTCTGGAAATACGAATTGCCGTTGCTGCTCCGGCAACACCAGCGGCAGTTGTTTTATGCTTTTGTCATTTTTATGGTGGCTGTCGGCATCGGAGCCCTCTCCGCCGCCCTCGACGACTCCTTTGTGCGCCTGATCCTGGGCGACTCCTATGTGAACATGACCCTCGAGAACATCCGCAAAGGCGACCCTATGGCTGTTTACAAAGGGCAGAACGAGGCCGATATGTTCCTGTACATCACGTTTAACAACATCCGGGTTTCTTTCCTGGCCTTTGTCATGGGCGTGTTTTTCTCGGTGGGCACTTTCTGGATCCTTTTCCAGAACGGCATCATGCTGGGAGCCTTCCAGTACTTTTTTTACAAGCAGGGCCTGCTGCTCACCTCTGTCCTCACCATCTGGATACACGGCACCCTGGAGATTGCCGCCATTTTGGTGGCGGGCTGCGCCGGCTTTGTCCTGGGCAACAGCCTGCTCTTCCCCAGGACCTATTCCCGCCCGCATTCCTTTAAGCAGGGGGCACGGCGCGGCATTAAAATCGTGATCGGCCTGGTGCCTGTTTTCATCACAGCCGGTTTCCTGGAGGGCTTTGTAACACGGTACACCGATATGCCCCTGGCCTTGAGCCTGCTTATCATTCTATCCTCTGCCGCTTTTATACTCTACTATTTCATAATTTACCCACGTTCACTGCACAACCGGCATGTTACCAACAAGTCAGAAGATTAATTTCAGGGAGGAGCGGGATTTCGGCCAAAAGCTGAATGCCACTTTCCATTTCATCAGGTCCAATTTCAAAGCACTGTTCCGGACAGTGCTGCTCTACGTAACACCTGTTGCACTGGTGTCGGGCATCCTGTCGGGGCTGTACCAGGCCCGGCTGCTGAAGAAGATTGGCGGCGGCTACGGGCAGGAGTCTTATGCCGAACTGAGTTTTTTTGAGCAGGTAAACTCCCTTAACTATTACGCCTACCTGTTCTTTACGCTGGTGAGTGTGCTCATGCTCATGCTTACCGTGCACAGTTATATGGTAGTATACCAGGATGAAGAGGGCCGGGTGGAACCAGCCGCTGTGTGGCAACACATTAAGGTTAATCTGGTAAAAGTGATCTATAGTGGCGTGGCTCTTGCCTTCCTGACTCTCCTGGGGCTGGTCCTGCTGGGCTTTGGCATTTACCTGAGCATCGTGTTTTCGCTTTTTGTAATTATAATGGTGCGCGAGGAGCTGGATTTTATACCAACCGTGGAGCGTTGCTTTTACCTGATGAAAGGAAACTGGTGGGCAACCTTCGGGTTCCTGCTCATGGCAGGGTTGATTCAGAGCGTGATCGGGTGGTTGCCTGCCTTGCCGGCCATGCTGATACCCACCCTGCGCATGTTCGAGGTGCCGGGCGCAGACAGCGATGTGCTGCTGGTATTCCTGAATGCCTTTGCCAGCGTGCTTACTGTTTTTGTGTATGCTGTTTCTGCGGTTGCCATTGGTTTCCAGTATTATAACCTGGTAGAGAAAAAGGATGGCATCGGGTATATGGAGCAGGCCGACCGGATTGGCCGCCTGCAAATAACCAGCTCTGCCAATGAAGGCCATTATTAGCCAACTGCTTGCAGGGATTGCCTTTTGCCTGCTCTGCAGCACCGGCACCAGCCTCTATGCCCAGGATAGCCTGGCCGCAGGGCAGGTGCCGCTGGTGGTGCGCCTCCCCGACCCCGACAAGCTGGAGGCGATGCGTGCCGACAAGGATTTCCTGTACCACGAGGTAGTGCAGCAGGATGACTCCTTCTGGAAACAGCTGCGGCACAAAATCGGGCGGTGGCTGGAAGAAACATTTTACAAAGGCAGGGCAAGCGGCTTCTGGGAATTCCTGATTTACGTGCTTCTCACCGTAATTGTGGTGTTCGTTTTTGTAAAGATGCAAAAGGTAGGCCTGTCTGAGCTTATCAGCCGCAAAGCTGCTCCGGCCCCGCTGCCTTACCACGTGGTAGAGGAAAACATTCATGAACTGGCCCTGGATGTGCTGATAGAGGAAGCCATCAGAAAGCAGGAACTCCGGAAAGCTATTCGCCTGCACTACCTGCAAAGCCTGAAAAAGCTCACAGACGCCCACCTGATACACTGGCTGCCGGGCAAGACAAACCGGAGCTATATTGCCGAAATTCAGCACCCTGCCCTCCGGCGGGAGTTTGAGCAGCTTACCAGCATGTTTGAGTACGTGTGGTATGGCGGCGCAGGCCTTGGAACCGAGCTGTTCGACACAGCCCGAAATGAGTTTATGCAGTTCGACAACCTGATAAAGCAACACGCATGAAAGGGTATCGCCGCTATATCGCCCTCATTGTGCTGCTCTTTGCAACGCTGCTCCTGCTCGACTATTTCCGTCCGAAACCTGTGGACTGGACCCATAGCTACTCCAGCAAGGAAAAAATACCGTTTGGCACCTATGCCCTGTTCACCTTGCTGCCCGACATGTTTAAGGGGCAGCCAGTGGAGCAGGTCCGGCAGCCCATTTACAACCAGTTGCAGGACAGTACGCTGGCCGGCAACTATATCTTCATAAACGAAGAGTTTATGGCCGATAGCCTGGATGTAAACCTGCTGCTGGATTTTGCGAACAGAGGCAACCAGGTATTTATTGCAGCCGAGTGGTTTGCAGGCCAGCTCGAGGACACGCTGCATTTTACCACCGACAGCCACTCCAGCATGCGCCCCGACACCACCGCCATGCGGTTTACGGGCACGGCAACAGCTAAAAGCTTTGTTTACCCGGCCAACAATTATGCTTATTACCTACAGGTAGCAGACAGCATCCCCCATGAGGTGCTTGGGCGGAACAAAGCCGGGAAGCTCAATTTTATGCGGGTGCCGTTTGGTGCAGGCTCCTTCTTTATCAGTTCTGTGCCACTGGCTTTTACAAATTATGAGCTGCTAACCCTGGCTGAACCTGCCTATGCTGCCACGGCCCTTTCCTACCTGCCGGTGCAGCCTGTTTTCTGGGATGAATACCAGAAACAAGGGCAGCAGGCAAACCGCTCTGTGTTTAGTGTGCTGCTACACCATGAGCCCTTGAAATGGGCCTATTACCTGGCGCTTTTTTCTTTGGTGCTGTTCGTGCTTTTCAAGAGCAAGCGCACGCAACGCATCATACCTGTTATAGAGCCGCTACGCAACACCACCCTCGATTTTGTAAAAGTGGTAGGCAGCCTTTATTTCAACAACGGCAACCATAAAAACATCGCGCTGAAAAAGATCGCCTACTTTATGGAGTATCTGCGCACGCACTACCACCTGGCCACCAACGACTGGAACGAGGAGCTGCGCGAGCGGATAATAGTTAAAACAGGAGCGGACACAGAACTGGTCAGCCACCTGTATAAGCAAATAGAGAGCATCCGGAGCAGCAACTGCATATGCGAGCAGACCCTGATGCAGCTCAATAATTACCTCGAAGATTTTTACAGACAGACAATAGCAAGGCCCACAGCCGACTCGAACGCATGGAAGAAGAAGTATTAACATCCGTACAGGAAAACAAAACAGATTACAGTTCCCTGCACCAGGCCATACGCGCCATTAAACAGGAGCTGCACCAGATTATTGTGGGGCAAGACCAATTGATTGAGCTGCTGCTTGTGGCTATGCTTGCCGATGGGCACGTGCTGATAGAGGGAGTGCCCGGCGTAGCCAAAACCCTTACCGCCAAACTACTGGCCCGCACGGTGCAGGCAGACTTCAGCCGGATTCAGTTTACGCCCGACCTGATGCCCTCTGATGTGCTGGGAACCTCTGTTTTCCACCCCGGCACCGCCACTTTCGATTTTAAGAAAGGGCCGATCTTCGCCAACATTGTGCTGATAGACGAGATTAACCGGGCTCCGGCAAAAACCCAGGCTTCCCTGTTTGAGGTAATGGAAGAGCAGCATATTACCCACGACGGAACGCTTTACACTTTGGCAGCGCCCTTTGTAGTGCTGGCCACGCAAAACCCGGTGGAGCAGGAAGGCACCTACCGACTGCCCGAAGCGCAGCTCGACCGGTTTATGTTTAAGGTACTCGTAGATTACCCCAGCCTGGCAGAAGAAATTAACATACTGGAAATGCAGCACCGGGGCGCTGACCTGAAGCAGGACCTGGAACGTGTGCAGCCTGTGCTATCTTCTGAGCAGCTGCTGGAACTGCGGCAGGCGGTGCAGGCCGTGCACCTCGACCGGAAACTGATCGAATACATTGCCCAGCTGGTTGGGGAGACAAGGGTTAGCAAATCGTTGTACCTGGGGGCCTCCCCGCGTGCCTCCATTGCCCTGATGAACAGCTCCAAGGCCCTGGCTGCCCTGCGCGGACGTGGCTTTGTAACCCCGGAAGATATTCAGGAGCTGGCGCCAACCGTACTGCGCCACCGCATCCTGCTGACCCCGGAACGCGAAATGGAAGGCATTACGCCAGATGATGTCGTAAAACAGATCGTTCAGAAAATAGAAGTGCCGCGGTAAGGCGGCGCCCTTCAAATTAAAAATTAGAAATTTAAAATTAGAAATGGCAGTGTACGCTGCTATTCCTAAGCCAAATCAAATGAGGTATGTCCAATAATAGAAGCGGAGGAGCACAATATGTTTCCAATCTCCAAACCAACCAATTAACACCTAAGTCATTTAATTATTTAACAAGCAAAAAGAAGCAACCCGCAATTAAATTATTCTAATTAAAAAGGCCCTTCCGGGCTATCTTCTTCTGCTGATGCTGCTGGTCCGTTTTGCATGCGACAGAATTTAGTTTTGTTCTCCTACTTACTTCGAAAATTATTGTGCCTCCCTGGGAGGTTCAAAGCGGCCAGAGGCCGCGGAATAGGAGTCACGAGCGAGAACTCTCGCGCCATGGGTAATGTTTAATTTCTAATTTCTAATTTTTAATTTTTAATTCGGCACCGCCGTACCGTCCTCCATGCAGTTTATCCGAAGCCTTTACTTTACCAACCGTCTGTATTGGAGCCTGGCCGCGACAGTGTGCCTGTTTGTGCTTTCCTTTTTTCTGCCGCTGCTGCTGGTGCTGGCTAAAATGGCCTTTTGGGTGCTGCTGGGATTAATTATGCTCGACCTGCTCCTGCTTTACCGGACCAGGGAAGGAGTGTTTGCCAGCCGCAGTATGCAGGAAAAATTATCGAACGGCAGCGACAACGACATTTACCTGTACCTGGAGAACAAGTACCACTTTGCCTTAAAGGCCGAGGTGATCGATGAGCTCCCCTTCCAGTTCCAGCACCGCAACAACCTGTTCCGGGCTCACATCCCGAAGGGGCGCACGCATATAATCCAGTACACCGTCAGGCCAACCAGGCGGGGCAGTTATAACTTTGGTGCCATTAATGTGTACGCCATGGGGCTGCTGCAGCTCCTAAAACGTCGCTACCGCTTTGCACAGGACCAGGAGGTGCCGGTGTACCCTTCTTTTATCCAGATGAGGCAGTATGAGCTGCTGGCAGTTTCTAACAGGCTGCACGAAGTAGGTGTGAAACGGGTAAGGCGCATCGGGCACAGTTCAGAGTTTGAGCAGATCCGCCCCTACGTAGCCGGTGACGACCAGCGCACGATCAACTGGAAAGCATCGGCACGCCGGCCGGAGCTGATGGTAAACAGCTACCAGGACGAAAAGTCGCAGCAGGTATACTGCCTGATCGACAAAGGCCGCGTGATGCAAATGCCTTTTGCCGGCCTGAGCCTGCTGGATTATGCCATCAATGCCTCGCTGGTCATTGCTAATATTGCCCTCAAAAAGCAGGACAAGGCGGGCATTATCACCTTCTCCAACACCATCAGCCATGTGCTGCCGGCCCAGCGCAAACCCGACCAGATACGGCGCATTATGGAGTTGCTCTACAACCAGAAAACAAGGTACCAGGAAACGGACTATGAGCGACTCTACATTACAATTCGCCAGAAGCTGACGCAGCGCAGCCTGTTGCTGCTGTTCACCAACTTCGAGACGCTGAACGGCTGCAAACGCCAGCTGCCTTACCTGCGCGCCCTGGCACGCCACCACCTGCTGGTAGTCGTCTTTTTTGAGAACACAGAGCTGCAGGCCCTGCTGCACAAGCAGGCCACCAATACGCAGGGGGTTTATACCAAAGCCATCGCCCAGAAATTTGATTATGAGAAGCGCCAGATCGTGAAGGAACTGCAGCAACACGGCATTCTGAGCATTCTCACGCCACCGGAACACCTCACCATCAACACCATTAACAAGTACCTCGACCTAAAGGCACGCGGCATGATCTGACAGCGAATGTAGCTTCTCCGCAGAAAGAAAGAAAGAAAGAAAGAAAGAAAGAAAGAAATTAAGGTGATGATCAAAGGTACGTAGCAGCAGAGCCTCAGGAGGGGCATTTTCATTCAAATAATTACTGAGTTTTATCTGCTGATTGTTGGTTTTATGGCTTGATGGGCAACAGGAATTTTCATGAGAAGTGCCCCCGCCGCGAGTTTTCAACTCGCGCCATTTAAAACCACGAGCTGAAAGCTCACGGCAGCAAAAGACTGATTTTTTTCTTAGAGGGCATATCTCTCTCCTAAAAGCTAACCTCTCAAATAATGCTGGCCTCCATTCTGTCAGATCTTTTCAGGATAACAGAAAAGGGAGAACTCCGTTATTAGGAGTTTTTGGTGATTCGGGCTTAACACCGGCATGCCACCAGGCACGAAGGCTGTCACATAGCTTCCCCCAGGTGCTCCTCGTCAGAGAGGGTAGACCTGGTGAGGAGCTCCCGGAGCCGCTCAATATGTACTTTCATTTCTTCGGCCCGTTCTTACTGTAGTGAGATTCATCGCTTGTTGTTCTGATTGCCTTCCGCCTTCGATATGTTCAGCAGGATGTTGCGTCGCTCTTCCAGGGTGCGCATGGCTACCCAAAGCGTTTCTTCCAGGCTGTTCGACATGCCCAGCAGGAGCATATCCTGGGTATAGGCGTGGCCGGAGTGGCATCTGAACCGGGACACGTTCCCGGCCTTGGATACTTCCCATAAGCCGCCTCCGCAGTCCGGGCAACTGTACGGCGACCGCTCCCCCAAATTCTCTAAGTCTTCAATACTCGTCATAGTACTGTTTCTCATGATACGTTCCACAATCTGCACTTCCTGCCATATGTCTGTTGGCACTGCCACACCAGCAGGTACTGGCTTCTGCACAAGCCGGAAAAGTATATCCGCCATCTCATGCAGCGGCACTACATGGTCGGTGCGTACCTGCCGTACCACATCCAGGGGAAGCTGCGGGTACTCGGCATCTGCCGGGTCCTGCACCACCGTCTGCCCACCGCTCCGGGCAATCGACTCCATGCCATCTACCCCATCACTCATAAAGCCCGTTAAGATAACCCCTATCACACCGGCGCTATGATAGCCTGCTGCCGACCGAAAGAGCGGATCTATAGAGGGCCTGAACTGGTTTTCGCGTGGCCCACGCACTATCAGCACCTGCTCTTCGTTGAGGAGCAGGTGCCTGTCGGCCGGGGCCATGTAAATGGTGGCCGGCAGGATCGGGTCCAGATCTTCGGCTATTTTACAGGTTAGTGCGGTATGCTGACTCAGGCGGTTTACCAGGAACTGGGTAGAAGAGTCTGCACTCAGGTGCTGCACCACAAATATGGAGGCTGGGAAATCGGCCGGCAATTTCTCTACCAGCTGGCACAAGGCCTGCATGCCGCCAGCTGATGTCCCGATGACTATAATCCGTTTATTTTCGCGCATATCCACAGCCTTTCTAAAATCACCTTAATCCTTTTACTTAAGCCCCCCTTCGGCCAATGGTTAATGTTAACCAGACTGCCACCCCGAAACAAGTTAAAGTACATACGTACTTATACGTCCTTTGCAGGAGCTTCCCACGTATATGCAGGTACCTATGCTGATACTTCTTGTCGATTTATTTCAACCGGATATAAATTGGTAAATTGGCGAACAATCAGAAACCACTCGAATCAGGGCCATCTGAAAAATATTCCGGGCATGACAAAAGCAGCAAAGAAAGATATTGAGCAGAAGCAGGCATTCACCACAGCCAAGAAGGCCTCCAGTGAGTTTTATATAATAGGAATCGGGGCTTCGGCGGGTGGTTTGCAGGCGCTTGGCTCCTTATTCAACCATGTGCCGCACGATAGCGTGGCGTACGTTATTGTGCAACACCTCTCCTCGGAGCACCGCAGCTTTTTAAAGGAACTTCTAAAGCCACATTCAAAGCTGGAGATACTGGAGGCTCAGCCAAATATGCTCGTTGAGCCAAACAAGGTCTATGTTATTCCCAACAACAAAGAGCTTACCATCAAAAACAACCAGCTGCACCTGGCAGAAAAGTCGTTTCAGGACCGCTCCAAAACGATTGACGTGTTCTTTAAATCATTGGCCGCTGATAAAGAGCAAAGAGCCGTAGGCATCATTCTCTCCGGCACTGGCACCGATGGCACCGAGGGTGTGGTGGCCATAAAAAAGGCGGGCGGCATGGTGATTGTGCAGGACCCCGAAACCGCCAAGTTTGATGGCATGCCACGCAACGCTATCAATACCGGACACGTTGATTTTGTGCTGGAGCCGGCGTTAATGCCGCACGAGATTTTTAACTATGTAAAGGTAACGCCCATTGCCAGCCAGCTAACCGAACTGGTCAACACCGACAACGATTCCTCCTTCTTCCTGATCATGGACATGATCCACGACCGCACCGGCATCGACTTCAGCAACTACAAACGGCCAACCATTATCTTGAGGATCAGCAGGCGCATGGCCACCTGCAATGTAAACACCCTGGTAGACTACCTCGACTACCTGAACCTGCACCCCGAAGAAATTGAGGTCCTGAGCAAAGAGTTCCTGATTGGCGTGACCAGGTTTTTCAGAGATGAGGAAGCCTATAAAATAATAGAACAGCAGGTTATTCCTGCGCTGATTGATGGAAAAAGCAGATCGGAGCAACTGCGCGTATGGGTGGCAGGCTGCTCTACCGGCGAAGAAGCCTATTCCCTGGCCATCCTGATACGGGAGTACCTGGACAAGGCTAAAAAAGAGCTGGAAGTAAAGATTTTTGCCTCTGATATAGACCGTGAGGCCCTGGAGTTTGCCGGCAAAGGCCTGTACCCGCAGCGGAGTGTGAGCGAGGTATCGGAGGAGCGCCTGAGCGAGCACTTTGTGAAGGAGGAAGGCCGGTTTTGGGTGTGCCAGCGGGTCAGGCGCATGGTTATTTTTGCCCCGCACAACGTGGCCAACGATCCGCCCTTCAGAAAAATAGACCTGGTGAGTTGCCGCAACATGCTCATTTACCTCAACCCGCTGCTCCAGAAAAAAGTGATCGACAAGTTCCATTATGCCCTGCGCGTAGGTGGCTACCTGTTTCTGGGGTCCAGCGAAAGTTTGGGAGAGCTGACGAGCTTTCGTGATATAAATAAAAAATGGAAAATATTCAGGAACGATGAGCCTGCCCGCTCACTTGGCATGGAAGCCTTTGCCAGCAACAACCTGAGCAAACGAACCCAGCCCGGAAGCATTCCGGGCTTTACGCGCGACCTGTCGAGCAAACAACTCATGCAACAGAATTTCAATGAGTTGCTGAACCAAACCATGCTGGAAGCCTATGGGGCCGCCGCGCTTTATGTAGATGAGCAATACGAAATACTGCATGGGGTGGGCAGGTTTAAAAGTTACCTGTACTTGCCAGAGCAGAACTTTACGCTTAACCTGCTAAAACTTGTGCCCCCCAGTCTAGCCTCCAGCCTGGGGTCTATGCTTCGCAAGGCGGCCCGCGAAAACCAGATGGTGGAGGCAAACGGGATTCAGGTGCGCAATGGCAACTCCATGCGCTACCTTAATGTGGTGGTGAAGCCGTATACCAGCGACAACAAACTGCACCAGAAGGCGCTGCTGGTTCTCTTAACCGAAGCCAAGGCTCCCATAGAGTTAATGATAAGCCACGAGGCCATCGCTGCCGACAACCACGACGAAAACCGGGTACAGGAGCTCGAAACGGAGCTGCAGCACACCAAAGACGACCTGCAGGCGGTAGTGGAGGAACTGGAAACCTCTTACGAGGAGTTGCAGAGCACCAACGAGGAACTGCAGTCGCTCAATGAGGAGCTGCACACCATCACTACCGAGCACCAGTACAAGATAAAGGCGCTCATGGAGCTCGACGATGACCTGAACAACTACTTCAGGAGCACCGACATCGGCCAGATCTTTGTGGACCGGAAACTGATCATCCGGAAATACACACCCGCCGCTGCCCGCCTTATAAACCTGATCGAAAGCGATATTGGCCGGTCTATTTTCCAGATTTCCAATAACCTGCTGTACGAAGACCTGATAGAAGATCTCCGGCTCGTGATCAGCAACAACAGTACCGTAGAAAAAGAGGTGCAGGACAAACACGGCATGTGGCACCAGATGCGCATTTTGCCTTACATTACCCAAGACCATAAAATAGATGGCGCCATTATTATCTTTATCCAGATAAACGAGATCAAAACCCTGCACCTGATGCAGGCAGGTATCCTGGATAGCTCCCCTAATGCCATTGTAGCCTTAAAATCTGTCCGGAACCGCACGCACGCCATCATCGATTTCAGGTTGTCGGTAGTTAACAAGAGGGCGCAGGAGATGCTGGGGCAGTCAGAAAACACGTTATTGCACTGTTCGCTGCGTAAGGTGTGGCCGTATATTCTGGAGCAGGGCATGTTTGAGAAGTTTGCAGAGGTAGTAGAAACCGGAACACCGCTGGAAGTGGAGCAAATGCAACTCCACAACCAGGACGAGCACTGGCTGCATATCGTCGCCGTAAAATTGGACGACGGGCTGGTGCTCACGCTGCACAACTTAACAGAGCGCAAGCTGTATGAGCAGGAACTGAAAAGGCAGCAGGAAGAGATCCGCAGTCATGCAGAACGCTTCCGTACCTTGCTCGAAGCCGTACCGCATATTACCTGGACCAACCTGCCCGACGGCAAAAATGTTTCGTTTAATGAAGCCTGGCACAATTTCACGGGCCTGAGCCGGGAAGACTCCGAAGGCTGGGGCTGGACCAGGTGCCTGCACCCCGATGATCTGCAATACTTCCTGACAAAGTATAAGGAAGCTCTTCGCACCGGCCAGGTGCTCAATGTGCAGGCCCGCATCCTGTGCAAGGCCGACGGGCTATTCCGCTGCCACCTGATCAAGAATGTACCTATTGATGAAGATGGCCATATAGCTTTATGGATCGGCACCGCCACCGACATTCAGGATTACAAAGACGCAGAAGAGGCCAACATACAACTCCGCCTGTCGCAGCACCGCGAAATACTGAAGGCCGTGCTGCAGGCGCAGGAAGCGGAGCGCAAAAACATTTCGGAGGCCCTGCACAACGGCCTTGGCCAGACGCTGTATGCCACCAAGCTGAACCTGGACCAGCTGAAGCCACAGAGCAGGCAGGAGCAGCAGATTGTTGGCAAAATAGACAGCCTGCTGAAAGAATCTATTCAGGTAACACGCAACATTTCCTTTGGGCTGAACCCATCGGTGCTGAAAGATTTCGGTCTGCAGGCGGCCCTGAAGGAGATTATTTCCCGCCTCAACAGCCCCAAACTTAAAATCAGTCTAAAAGTACAGGGTTTAGACCGCGGGATAGACAGCTTTATTGAGCTCTCGCTGTACAGAATAACCCAGGAGTTGCTGAATAACATCATAAAACACTCTCAGGCCACCAAAGCTTCTGTAGAACTGATCCGCAAGCATAAACAGATTAAGCTTACCGTGCAGGACAACGGCATTGGTCTCAACAAAGAAGAGCTGAAAAGCATGAAAGGCATAGGCCTGCGGAGCATACAGCACCGCCTTGAGCTACTGGGCGGGGAACTCGAAATTGATGCTGAAGTGGGAAAAGGCGCAGTCTTTAGGATTACCTGCTACATGTAGAAACCAGCAACAGCAGAGCAAAATAACTCTGGAGGGGCATTTTGGGCTGCTGCTCAAGGCATAGAACCAGCTCACTTACTACCATAGACGGCGCGCACAGCAAACCTGGCCAGGAAGCCTGCAGCAAGCAGCACCAGGCCGCCAAAAATGGTAGCGGCAGGCAGGGCGAGCGCCATGGCCATACAACCAGCCAGACCCAGCACCGGAATAAGCCGGCTATAAATCTGCTCGCTTGCCGGTTGTTTTAGAGCAGCTATATTCGTGATGCTGTAGTAAAGCAGAATCGTAAAAGTGGCCGCCCGCAAAATAAACTCCAGAGAGCCTAGCACCGTCAGCGCCAAAATGATGAGGCCCGTGAGCAAAATACCGACATGCGGAACTCTGTGGTTCTTGTGGATTTTCTGAAAAACCGGCGGCAGGTCATGCCTTCGCCCCATGGCCAGCAGCATTCTGCTAATACCCAGTATCTGGCTCAGCAACACACCCAGCATGGCGGCGGAAGCGCCATGCGTAACAACAGTACCGAGAGCAGGCGAAACCAGCGCCTCCGCCACCTCCTGCAAAGGCGAATTGCTGGCAGCCATCCGGTCTGCGCCCACCACTCCTACCGCCACCACAGCCACCGCCGTGTAGAGCAGGATGGCCGTGGCAATGGTAATGACCACAGCTCTCGGAATCGTTTTTGCAGGTTCCTTCACTTCTTCGGCCAACGTGGCGATGCGGGCATACCCCGTGAAAGCGAAAAAAAGCAGTGCGGCAGACTCCGCTATGCCGGCAACTCCAAACGGAGCGAAAGGCTTAAAATTAGCGGCGTCTATGGCAGGCAGGCCGCTAACGATCAGGTACAGCAGCGAGACCAGGGTAAAAAACACAATGGCCAGGTTCAGCATGCCTGCTTTTTTGATGCCAACGTAATTGGCAGCAGTTAACAGCATAACTGCACTTACTGAAAGAAGGCCCGGAGACCCCACCGGCACTACCTGATAAAAGTAATTCCCGAAGCCCATCGCCACTACCCCTGCGGCAGAGAGTTTGCTGATCAGGAACATCCATCCGGCCGAAAAACCAAGGGCCGGGTTTAGCAGACGGTACCCGTACTCATAAGTTCCCCCGGATTGCGGATACACGGCAGCCAACTGGGCAGAACAAAGTCCGTTAAACGCCGCAATGCAGCCGGCCACCAGCAGCCCAATGATAAAGGCAGGGCCGGCCACGCCTGCCGCCACGCCTGTCACTACAAAAATACCTGCGCCAATAATGGCACCCAGCCCCACGCCTACTGCGTCTTTCAGGGTAAGCGCGCGCAACAGCGCAGGTTCCTTTTCTTCTTGTTTTTTCATACAAACAGCTTAAGCCTTCAGCTAGCTAAAATCCTGTCGGCCGACCACCTGCCGCCGCCTTTTATTAGCAGAAAAATGCTGCCCAGCAGCATAGACCAATCCGTTCTGGTGCCGTGCAGCATGGCCCAGAAACCATCGTGCTGGAGCACTTCTGTTTTGGTTGTGGCCACTGCCACCAGCATAATTATTATCAGGGGCACACTTGCCAGCCTGGTCAGCAGCCCCAGCAGGATCAGGGTGCCGCAGGCAATTTCGAAGCTGCCTACAAAGCTTCCCAGAAAATCGGGGTTTGGAAGCCCTATTTCCTCAAAACGCCCAGCCCCCCTGGCAGCAGGAAAAAGAAATTTCTGAATTCCTTCCGACAAGAAAACCGCCCCAACCATGAGCCGGATCAGGATGGTAGTGCTGGCATTATCGGTTCGTAGTGTTTTCAGGAGCATCGGCTGGTCTTATAAGTGATGATCTTTTGGGAGGTCTTAGGCTAAAGTAGTCGCCACCTGGCTGTAAAAGTATAGAAGAATAGGTAAGTCGCAATACAATTACAGGATTATTCAACTTAGATTCAGAGGCGTGCTTTCTGCCGGTAATCCCTCCGGCCGCAGACACTTTACCTGGCTTACTGCTCCGGAAATAACCCTTGGCAGGGGCTTAGCAAAAGATTTCAGAACAGAAGGGATGGGTAAATTTTGCCATGTGCTGCCATTGTCAGGCCCTCCTTTTTCTAGTGCAAATGCAGGCTTTCATTGGTTCAGAACAACACAGTTCGCAATCCTTTGTTGGCTGCCGGCTACGCCTGGTGGCAATTACTTAAACCGAGACATCTAACAATCGTTTATAAAGGAAATGAATTTGAAACCATAACCTGATAAACGATGGACAGACGAGACAGAGAACACTACGACCGCCACGACTACGGACCTGATTATGATCGGTACGAAGGCTATGACAGGACTGACGACCATTATCACAGCGCACGAAACCTGACCGACACATTTGAGCGGGATTATCAGCGTGAAAGAGGCTATACCGACGATAACCGCCTGCACAGGAACCGCTCCTACCACGAAGGCAGCATGGACAATGATTATGGGGACTACAAGAGAGAAAACCGTGGCTACCAGGGCCAATACGGCGGCAGCCATACAGACCCGGACAGAAGCAGGAACTACTCCGGTAACCATGGCCGAGACAGGTACCCAGAGCAGGGCCGGTTAAACAGGGAAACCGACTGGTACCGCCAAGACCGTGACAGAAGCCGTGACTATGGCAGCACACCACGCAGGTATGCCAGCGGAGACCGCTACGATGCATCAAACAGAAACCAAAGCCGTGGAGATGGGGGCAGGCAGGACTTTTATACGAGAGATAGTGACCGGCACTCCCGCTACAACGACGAAACCTACGATGGAGGCACCAGCTACTCGGGCCGCTACGGAACAAACGAAGGCAACCGATACGGCAGTGGCCGTAGCAACCGCCACGACGACAGCTGGCTCGATGCAGAAAGACGCGGAAGGGATTACTAGTTGCCTTCCGGAAGCTTGCAGACAAACCCAGACAGCCGCTGCATTATGCCAGCGGCTGTCTGGGTTTATGATTCTTCGCTTTTTACAGCAGCCGCTTAATGCGCTTGCTCCTGCAAAGGGCTGTGCCACCAAGGCATATGTGCTCTATAACAGTTACCATCTCGGTTTTGGCTTCAAAGCAGCTAGATTTGCCGGTGAAAGCACACGGCAACGGCAAAATGTAAAGCCGGCAAGGCATTCATTATTTAGGCATACATCAAGGATAAAAATACAGGAAGCAATGAGTCCCATAGCCAGCACCGATAGCCCATGAGCACGCCACAATTTACCAGTTACCGTTTGTCTGATGTTACTTTACACGTGGCAAGCTCAGGAGACAAGGCCGGAGAAACCATCTTGTTTCTGTATGGCTTCCCCGAGTATTGGTACGGCTGGCACAAACAGCTCCACTACTTTGCTGCCCGGGGGTATCACGCCATGGCGCCCGACCAGCGCGGCTACAACCGCAGCAGCAAACCGGAGGCAATAAAAGATTATACCCTTGAAAAACTCGCCGGCGACATGGTGGAGCTCATCAGGAAGCTGGGATCGGATAAGGTGGTGCTGGTGGGGCACGACTGGGGCGGTGTGGTGGCCTGGACGGTGGCCATGCAATTTCCGCACCTGCTGCGCAAACTGGTAATCCTGAACATGCCGCACCCGGCTGTTTTGCTTAAAAACCTCTCTCGGAACCCACGGCAGATGCTCCGGAGCTGGTATACTGCCGCCTTTCAGGTGCCGGTGCTACCCGAATTAGCAGCCAGCGCCCTGGATTATTCCCTGCTGGTCCGATCTATGATAGGATCCGCCAAGCCCGGCACTTTTTCTGAGGCAGATAGAGCAGCCTACAAAGAAGCCTGGCAGCAACCTGGTGCCCTGAGCAGCATGTTCAAGTGGTACAGAGCCTTTAAACACACACAATTAGACCTGCGGAAGACCGTGGAGGTGCCCACCCTGCTGATCTGGGGGAAAAAAGATTTTGCGCTAGGCGCTGAAATGGCAGAACCGAGCATTGCCAGGTGTACTGCCGGGCAATTGGTGTTTCTGGAAGAAGCCACCCACTGGCTGCAGCATGAGCAGCCGGAGGTGGTAAATGAAAAAATTCGTACATTTCTGGCATCCTAACCCGGGCCACACGTTTTAAGTATCAAAAGCATGAATTTAACTGTAGGCTGTAAAGTAGTCTGGACGGAGTCGGTGTATACCCCTTACAAGGAGGGTGAGGTGTCTGACTTTATTGGAGAAAGAACCATAACCGGCAGGATTACGGCAGAAGGCTACGCCAAGAAAACGAATTATCATTTCTTCACCATTCATGTATATGCGGCTGAAGGCGTACAGGCCCACGAGATAGAAGCTAGCAGCAAGATCATCAGGCGTGGCGTAGTACTTTACCCCAAGTGCAGGCTTATCGGCACGCCTGATAATTATGAAGAACTGGTTAAAGAAAAAGCAGCCAGGAAAGAAAACAGCAGCCCGGTTTGCTATGCCCATATAAAAGGTTTGCGGGAGGGGTTTGAGGAATAAGCCCCCATGGTTGCGGCAATACAGACACTGGTATTAGGCACATTCGCTTCCCTCCCATCTACCATGCCGGCACCAGTTGCAGCTCCCTCAGGCAGAAACACCCGCACCGCCAACCAGTTTTGCCGGAACAGATTATTTCAATAAAAAAGGCCCTCCGGAGGCATTTCCCCCTGCTGCTGCTGCATAACATCCATTGGATAGCACGGCAGGATCGTTTCTGATCAGCAATGGCAGGATTAGATCGGACTAAAGCCTAAGCGTAACAATCTCCTCTTCAATGGCCGTGCTCAGCACCATGATCAGGTGCTCGGCGAACGCTGGGTTCTTGATCTGCTTTTCGTGCATCAATGCGGTTACGCCGATCTGTTCCTGTTCTTCTGACAAGAGTATGGTGCCCAGGTAACTCTCGATGCCCAGGATTTGTAACTCCTGGTCTTCCGGAAAACGTTTTGCGACATCGAAAGGATAATAGCAGAATTTTTGGGTAACTGCTTCCTGGCAAGGTGTGCCGCTTAGTGGGTAGGTCATATTCTCCAGCAACTGGCCATCCATCATGAAGACCAGCGTATGCATATGTGTCTTAGAGTCTGACAGCCGCCCGATCACGACATATTTGGCGCCGGTATGGAGGTATAGGAAAGACGCAATTTCATTTAACAGCGCATTATGTCTTGGTTGCTGAGACAATGACAAGGCAGCCTCCAGAACTTCCTCTTCCTCTAGTCCTGGCATGTATTGCCAGTGGTAAACCCTGCTATATTCCATGAGGCAACATAAATAGATGGCACTATTCTACTAAGTTACATATTTTACACCTTGTTATACCGCAGTTCATTCCAAATGTTTGGCCGACAGCCGGTTTTATTTAGAATAGAGCCATTACCCAATAGTTTCCTCCTTAATTGCCTGTGCTAAATGTTGTTGTGCCGCAGCACACATCAGGAGCACCAGGAGCAGAAAAGGTGGCGGGAGGGCTGATTTGATTAGAATAATTTGATTTCGTGGTGAAAACCAACACGCCATCAAGTTATCAATTACCAAGGCCGGCAGCTGCAAAACACCACTGCCAGCGCAAGCGGATAACCCTGCTAGATTTTACCTGGCATCAGCCCGGAGCCCTAACCCGCAGAGGATATGGCAGGCAGGTTTATAGCCCCGGATCATGGAGCAGACCGCCGGAAAAAGAAAAGGCGCGAATGCAATATTCGCGCCTTTGGTATAAGTTACTTGCCTGTGTTATTTTTTAATCAAGCGGCTTGTCCATCTTTTACCTTCTTCTCCCTGAATCACGATAAAGTATAAGCCTGAACTAATATCTGTCAGATCGAACATCTGGTTGGTGATGCCGGTTTTAAGTAGCCTTCCGGTGGCGCTGTAAAGCAAGAAGGCTGTCTCGTTCTTCCAGGTCACCACCACCTGATTGCCGGCAGGGTTTGGATAAGCCATGATAACCAGTTTTTCAGGCTCTGACAGGCTCAAGGGTTCCCCCTGCTCGGTATAGGAAGTGCTCATAAAAAAGAGGTTCGACGTGGCTCCTTTGGTGATCTGGTAAGAACCGGCCGGAATCGTCAGGATTAGTTTTCCTGCCGTGGCGGCATGGTCGGTGCCGTTTATTTTGATGGTACCGTTAAAATCGTTGTTAAACACCAGGGTTAACGTAGCCTCGCCGGTAGTAGTGAAGGAGATATTCGTCGATGACTCTACTTTCAGACACTGCGTTAAGGTCAGGCCATTAAAAGTTACGGTTCCTTTAGAATCTGACAGGTTGCCGGCAATGTTGTAGAACGAGCTGCTTTTGCCTGACAAGGTGAAATTGTGCACCATAGCCTCAGAGACTCCGGCACCATCACCATCACCATCTCCATCTCCGTTGCCGTCTCCGTCTCCATCGCCGTCTCCACCACCAGAAGCCGCTTCTCCGTCGCCCTGAACAGCCACCAGCTTGGTTTTGTAGTTCATCAAGGCCGCTTTTAAGGCCGCGTTTACGTCGTAAGATGTATCATCAACCTCGTTGTTAAATGTCCATTTAAAATCGCCGCCCTTTACACGACCTGCAAACTGCATTACCTTATTCCTGGCTTCTTCCGGGCTATCGGGGTTGTAGGCATACATAACGGAGGCGTTTGTGTCGAAGTTGTTGTAGGTGTTGGAGCCATAGGCCGACACAATGGTGCTGGGAATGGTCTCGTTCCGGTCGGTGGCCACGTACGCATCAAAATCGCGGGTGGAGTTGGGGAACCCTGCCGCGGCGTAGGGCACAAAGCGGCGTTGCCCTGTCATGTGGTTGTTGAAGGCTTTAATAGTGCCGCCGTCTTCTTTAGAGAAGGTGGGCGAATTAGAATAATCGTTTGCCTGTTTGGCCTCATTAAACACATCGGACCCCTGCATGGAGGTCAGCATCGGGTATTTGCAGTTGCGGAAATAGTTGCCTTCCACAAACACCGAAGAGCCCAGCGTGGAGCCTACGCCATACTTCGCTATGCCATCATAGTAGTTGTTGTACACGTGCGCCGAGTAAAACCGGACACGCGGATGGCGGGAGTCGGAATGGTCGTACCAGTTATGATGGTAGGTAATAAACAGCCCTTCGGTGGTGCCTTCGCTCAGGCCCACCAGGTTCGACTTGCCGGCATCCCAGAAGTGGTTGTAGGAGAAGGTCACGTACGTGGAGCGCTTGGCATCCAGGGCCCCGTCGCCTTTGGCCTGGTCGGCATCACTTCCGGCATCGCCATAAAAGAAATCGACATGGTGCACCCAGATGTAGTCGTTGTCCTGCTGCAGGCCAATGTTGTCGCCTTCGTTGCTGTTGCAGTTCATCGTGCCTATGTTACGGACCTCCACATTAGAAGCATTTTTTATCCGGATACCCCAGCCATCTGCCACGGCATCGTCGCCCACGCCTTCCAGGGTAATATAGCTCGCGGCATTATTTTTATTCTCGATCACAATGTCGCCTTTGTCCATATACTCCAGGTCGGTGATTTGCCCCACTAAACGGATGATCAGCGGACGGGCATCTTTTCCTTTCTTAAAACCATCCAGAATAGTTTGCAGGCCCACGCAAGGGTTTGCATTGGCTCCGGCCACATCAAGCGTAACAGTGTTTTTGGTGTTTTCGGTGATGTAGAGAATAACGGCGTCGGCTTTTACAGTACCATCGGCTTTATAGGCACCCGGAACGCGGTTATTGCTGAAAGCAAAGCCGGTACGGTCATGGGCCTGCACCGAAATGGGCGCTGTCTGGGTGGCGGCCGCTTCTGTACCTGCTATCACAGGCACAATTTTGAGGGTATACGTTCCGGCCTTCAGGCCTAACACGTCGGCACGGAAATAAGAGCCGTAACTTCTGATCAGCTGGTCGTCTATTTTCCGGTCGGTAACGCCTTCGCCACTGTAGTAGACGTTGTACTTGTCTGCATTCCCGGCGGGTTGCCACTTTACATACGCCGATTCCAGCCAGCCAGCTGTCTCAGTAATGGTAACAGACTGTGCCCATACAAATAAAGGAGACAGCAACAGGAAAAGAGTAAAAAAATGCTTCATGTGTAAAAGGGGATTAATATGTAAGAAAATAATTGACTCAGCTTCCCCTTGAAAGGAGGTGTGCAATCGATTGCGCTCGTAAATATAGGAAAACAATTGTTTGTTAGTTAATGATTTTTGTCATTTTTTGTAAAAACTTAGGTCTGAGAAGATCTGCAGATCAAAAACAGCCAGTCAGCAGGTTTAGAGCGGCTTTTTGGGGTGAGGAAGCGTTGTCAGAAATCAGCATCGGGTGAGGGCCGGTTCAGCGCCAGGGCTCAGGCAGTATAACCTCCCATACTTGCAGCAACAGCAATAAAGCCTCTGGAGGGGCATTTTGATTAGAATAATTCATGCTTCAACCCTCTTATGTTTGAGAACTTAAGGCTTATGATGTTCAACCGCACCGTCTTGTTGTTAAAAAATCAGCAGATCAGCTGAAATACTCCATCGGCTTGTGTATTTTTACCCCGGACCGCGACTCACCCGGCCCAGAACATAAAACTGTACCAATGGACATACTTGGCATTATTCCGGCACGCTTTGCCTCCACCCGCTTCCCGGGCAAACCTCTTACCGAGATCAAAGGCAAATCCATGATCCAGCGGGTCTATGAGCAGGCCAGCAAGTCGAGCCTGGCCAGGGTGCTGGTGGCCACAGACGATACCCGTATTCTGGAGCATGTGCTGGCTTTTGGCGGAAATGCCGTGATGACGGGCGCGCACCACCAGAGCGGCACCGACCGCTGCTTCGAGGCTTACCAGCTGCAGGACACCCCCTTTAGCTACGTGATCAACATACAGGGCGACGAGCCGTTTATTAAACCAGAGCAGATAGACCTGGTGGCCGCCTGTTTCCGCAAGCCCGCCACGCAACTGGCCACCCTGATCAAGGAAATCAAGAGCCATGAGGAGCTGTTCAATGTAAACTCGCCGAAGGTGGTGGTAAACACCTCTAAAGAAGCCCTTTACTTTAGCCGACAGCCCATTCCGTATTGCCGCAATGTGCCTATCGAGGACTGGCACGAGCAGCACACTTACTACAAGCATATCGGCATCTACGGCTACCGCACCGACATACTGGAGCAGATAACACAGCTGCCGCCATCTGCCCTCGAACTGGCCGAGTCGCTGGAGCAGCTGCGGTGGCTGGAGCACGGCTTCCGGATTACAACGGCCGTTACCACCCTGGAAACCTTCGGGATAGACACGCCGGAGGATCTGCTGAAAGTGCAGGCCGCACTCGCCGAAGACTAGCAGCCACCATACGCATGAAAAACTACTCTCTTCTTCGGTTCGTGAAGCTAAACCTCTACTTTTTCAGCATCTACAGCCTGCTAACGGGGCTGTGGTACGCGGTTACCAACCGGTTTGAAACAGATGCGGCAACTGCCGTGAAGGAGATACTATTTAACGCCGCCATCTTTAGCCTGCTCTTCACGCTGCTGATGCTCGGCTGGTACAGGAGAACCAGACTGATGCTGGCCACCACCAAAACATCTTATGCCGAGCTCCAGAAACGCCTGGCTGCCATAGGCTACGAAAAAGTAAGCCAGCCCAAAAAATCGACAATAGAAGTCTACAAACCCACCCCACCCAAGGCAGCCGCCATGGCCGGCAAGCTGTTCGTGAGCAAGTCGCCCAGCTTTTATATAGTAGAAGGCCCGGCCCGGCTGCTGAAGAAGCTGTAGCACAAGCGATCCCGCAATCAGAAATGTTATGCTATTTTCGTGTACTGCAGCTGTTATTCCTGCTGGTACCAGTAACTAGTTGTAAATCATTGCTGTTGGCTCAAGGGAGACTGGAGATCACCACCAGCAAACTTTCGGATAGAGATATCTGAGAAAGCCTTTGCGTTATGTCGTCCTACATCACCGTGCACTGTTAAAACAGGAATGGCTTCTTATCTGAAGCGATGGTTCTTTCAGCGGACAGAACCGGGGCTGTAAAGACGCTTAATAAGCTTGACCAGAGTATTACGATCAGAGACAGATATGTTAGCAAGCAGCAAAAAAAGGTCTGGAGGGCTTTTTCCATTAGAATAATTGCCCCTTGAAAAGGTTTCACTTGCAGTCCCTCCGCCTTAAACAGGCTGCTCCCTGGCTCAGCCGCCCACTCTTTTAACTTTATAGCCGGCCGCCTGCAGCACCTGCAGGACCTTGTCCCGGAAATCGCCCTGGATCAGGATCTCGCCTTCCTTGGCGCTCCCTCCTACACCGCATTTGTTTTTAAGCAGTTTCCCCAGCTCTTTCAGGTCTTCGTCTTTGCCCACAAAACCGGTTACCAGGGTTACCTGTTTGCCGCCTCTGGATTTTTTGTCGAGCTGCACTTTCAGGTTCTGTTGTTGCGGAGGCAGGGTCTCGCCCACGTGCTCCTGCTCATACTCGTAGTTGAAGTCGGAACTGGTGGAGTAAACCACGCCTTGTCTTCCTTTTTTGTTCTTATCGC
This sequence comes from Pontibacter beigongshangensis, assembly GCF_014332515.1. Classification (GTDB taxonomy): domain Bacteria; phylum Bacteroidota; class Bacteroidia; order Cytophagales; family Hymenobacteraceae; genus Pontibacter; species Pontibacter beigongshangensis. The sequence goes on from NZ_VFSD01000033.1 coordinate 38,256, forward strand.
TCATGATGTTTTTGCTGGTGTTACTACTTTTAACGATTGCGGAAGCATTTCAATAGTAAAGTCCGATGCTTCTCCCAAATATTCCCCGTCGGCATGGAACATGATTTTGTGCGCTGTGCTTACCTCCAGCCTGTCGGTTTTAAAATACTCGGCCGTGTCGGGGCTCGCCTTCTGTTTAGTGAGCATGCTATAGCTCAGGTTCAAGGCCTTAATTACGTCCAGCCTCCGCACCAGGCACACATCAAACAACCCGTCTTGGATATCGGCAAAGGGGGCAATATAAGCATTGTTGCCGTACTGAGCCGCATTGGCGATAGCCAGCACGTAGCAGTCGGTGTCGATGTTTTTTCCGTTTATACAGATGCTCACCGGCAGATGGTTGTAGTGCAACACTTCTTTCAGCACCAGCTCCACATATGTTTGGAGGCCGCGCTTCTTGTTGCCGGCAAATACGGAGCTGATGTATGCGTCGAAGCCGATGCCGCCAACCGTAAAAAACGGGTGCCCGTTAATACTGCCGCTGTCGATGCTGGTTATGTGGCCTCCGTTAATCACCTCCAGCGCCCCTTTCAGCCCCATGGGCACCAGCAGGTGCCGGGCCAGGCCATTACCGGAGCCCTTCGGAAGCAGGGCAAGGGCAGTATTGGAGTATAGCAGTCCCTGGGCCACCTCATTCATGGTGCCATCGCCCCCTACTGCCACCACGATGGCACAGCCCTCCTGCACCGCCTGCCGCGCCAGGTCAGGGGCATGTCCGGCATACTCCGTAAACACAATGTCGTGGCTGTACTTTTCGTGGTTCAGGAACTCCTGTATCCGGTTCACTACATTCTCGTTGCTGCGCGGCCCCGAGGTAGGATTAACAATAAACCGGATATGAGGCTGTTTCTGGGGCATACTGGTGTTACTTTATTTGGACGACACAGGCATTTTACAAGGCAAATACCCGGCTACAAGACTTCAGGCTTCTTTTATTTCAACAACCTGAAAGCAGCACGTTGCCAGAAGCCAATCCTGTTCAAGTATCTCTAAGGAAGCTTTCATTCTATTTCAGGTATTGAAAACCTTCTTTACCTGCTGCTTTACAGGCACAAAAATAAGTGTTTCCGGGGCATATCAAAAAAGCCCGGCCTGTTTGCACAAACCGGACTTCTTATACGTTTCTTTCTTAAGCAGAAGAACAGAGTTCAGGAATCAGTTCAAAAGCAACCACATCCCGACTTTTATAGAAGCGAAGCTTATTTCTTGTTTTCCAGCTGGAAAGTTAGCACAGGCAGGCTGGTATGGTTCACGAGATCTTCGGCTATGCTACCACGCAGCAGGTGCGCAAAGCCAGTTCTGCCATGGGTAGCCATCATGATCAGGTCGGCGTTTATCTCATTGGCAAAACGCAGGATGCCGTCTTCTTCGTTGGAGTCGTTAAAAACGCTGAGGGTATAATTCTGCAGGCCGAAGCGGTCAGCCACTGATTGCATCTGCGTCTTCAGGTTCTCATTCGACTCAAAATTGCCGGGGGTGTTGATGTAGACCAGGTGCAGTTTGGCGCGGAAGATCCTCTGAAACTCCTTAAACCGCTCTATGGCCATACCGATTTCTCTTTTAAAGTCAGAAGCCAGCACCACGTCCCTTACTTCAAATTTTTCATGCTGCCGCTTTACCGTCAGAACAGGGCATGAGGCTGCGCGCACTACCTTCTCGGTATTGGAGCCAACCAGAAACTCGCTCATGCCGCTCGCTCCTTTAGAGCCCATTACCACCAGGTCTATTTTGTCTTTCAGGATCACCCGTTTAATCCTGTTGATCACATGGTCTGTATCTACTTCTTCCACTATCTCTACGCCACTGCCCTGCACCGACTGAACCAGGGCACGCATCTGCGCTTTGGTTCTTTCCAGCAACTTCAGGGTAAATATGTAGTCCATATCATTTCTGGTGCTCATGGTGTCGCCGGTGGCACTGAACGATGACGTGCCGTATGGCATCTCAAGCACATGTAATAGTTTGATGGCGGCACCTGTTTGCTGGGCAATGGAGATGGCTACCTCAAAGGCATTTTGCGCCTGAGCAGAAAAATCAGTGGGTACAAGAATCCTTCTCATGTTAATTAGTTGGTTTAGTAATAGTGGCAAAAAGCAGAAGCCCGCACAGGCTTCAGAAATGGCTCAATATATGGCTTAAAGCTGCCTTTCGAGCTTTGACAGCCTGTAAAGTATTAAAGCCCACCTTTCGGTGAGCTTTAAGGCTATACGTATAAAATGGCAG
>NZ_VFSD01000034.1 GCF_014332515.1 Pontibacter beigongshangensis
ATATTTCTTTAGAGTAGGTTCTAACTGGCTTAGCTGCGGCTGACCCGGTGCCCTTGCGCTATTTTGTTGCATGGCTAAGGCGCTGAGCGCTCACGGCTGGGGAAGGGGCCCTATAAAAGCGAGGCCTCGTCTCTGGCCATCGGCGCTGCACATCTTTCTTGCCCTGCGGGCAGCCTGCGGCACCGAAAACCTGTGAATAGAGGGCCCCTTCCCCCGGCGCCTCAAGCCGGGGACTGGGGTTTGGGTTATAGCCTGCTCAGGTCATTCATTTCCAAATCTTCTCATCTGCTAATTTCCAACTTGAAAAATTTTAAAATTGAATAATTAGCACATTAAACCATCAGCACATTCAACTAAATTATTTCAATCAAAAAGCCCCTCCCGAGCCTCCTGAGCTTCTGCCGCTGCTCCTGCTGCTGATGTGCTGGCACAAATGCTGCTGTGCCGGTGCTGACTGGGAAGTATGATGTAAAATGCTGAAATTTTTTCGCTTCTAAAAAACGACGCTGCATGATGAAACACCTGAAATTCTGTATCCTGGCCTTGGCAGGTGCCTGTTTGCTTGGTTGTCCAAGTTTGCGGGCACAAGGTTCTGTCAGGCTCTCTAATCATACGTTTACTCCCGGCCACAAAATAATTGGAAAGGTAACAGTGGCAGATAATGAAAAACCGAAAGTTAAACTGGCAGGTGTGAGCGCCCGCCTGTTCTCTATCGACAAGAACCCCCAACTAGTTGCCCGTAAAGCTTTTGCTGAAAACGATACGGCCAGCTGGCACTATGTGGTACTTGTGTCAGGATCTGGAAAAGGAGCCACAACAGACACGGTCCGGGTTGTAAAAGATGAGTTTCTCCAGAACCCGGCAATGGCGCACAGGGGAGCCTGGAAACAAACGAGTGCTACAGCAAATCCTGTGGGGGCTTTACAGTACGCCATTAAACTAGGCTGCGCCGGAAGCGAATTCGACGGGCATATGTCTGCCGACTCGGTCTTGTTTGTGTTTCATGACCATGTGATACAGGGAAAAACGATTGAAGAGACTGCCGCTGCTGAACTAGCGCTTCGCCAAATTAAAAGTTAGAAATTCAAAATGATGGCCGTTAGGTTCGCTGGTAGCTTTAAAACATTAAAATTATCTAAAGATCAAATTGGAGGAGCACTAGCGCAGCTAAAACTGGTAAATGGGGAGTTTCTGCCAACGCTGGAAGCTTACCTGCAGGAAGGAATGAAGCAAAACAAAACCCGCCTGATCCTTGAAATAAAACCGTCGGGCCTCGGCAAAGAGCGGTCGCTGGTCCTAGCCGATAAGGTAGTGCAACTGGTGCGGAAGTAGTTGGGTAGATTCTATCAGCTTTGATTACGATATCCTGAAAAGGATACTTGTGCTGGACCATTACGCTAGGGTAGCCTACCTGAAAGGCGATGTGCCCCCTGCAAATCTGGCCCAGGGTAAGTTCTACGGACTTGATTACCATGTCAGCCTTTTCTTAAAATACCCGGAGTGGGTGGAGCAGGCCAGGCAACTGAAAATTTCCTTAAACTACTGGACCGGAAACGACCCTGTGCAAATAGATGCCCTGCTGGCCGAAAGTGTTGATTTTATAACAACCGATGAGCCCGAGATACTACTGGAGAAAATAAGCCGGCAAGCCGCCGCGTAGTTGCCCTTGCCAACCGTTAAGCGGCGGCAGCAGCCAAGGTTGCTCCCGGGGGGCTTTTTCGTTAGAATAATTTGCTAAGGGCAGCTGCCCTTCCATTACTGCCTGCTTGGTCCTTACCTCGGGAAAAACTCCACCGAGCGGGCATTCTGGATGGCAAAGCGAACCCGGCCTGTGAGCATGGAGGTATATTTGGCTGGTATCGCAATGCTGTACTCGGGCAAAATCAGTTCAAAGGTGGTGGCAAGTTTTAGGGAGCGCTTATCTGGCGTAAACACAACAGGCGCCGTAATGTTAACAGGCATGTTTTGGATGAACATGCCGATACCCCTGTCGAGCCTTTCGGTGTACAGGTTCCCGGCGTTTATTTTTTCTTCGGGCGCCTCAATCTGGATGTGTAATTCTGGGTAATTTGCCGCAAAAAATATATCTTGTGGTAGCACAGCCGGGCTATAGTTGTTGAGAGGCAGCAGGGAGGCTACATGAATGATGCACTCAATTTTCTGCGTGTTTTCGTTGTAGCGCACCAGCATCTCGCTGGTGCTGTATTCGTATAGGCTACTGTCGCCTTCTATAGTGATAAAAATGCTGTTGTCGTTTGTATAAGTTACATGGCGCTGCGCGTTCGAAAGGGTGGTAACGGCGAGCAGCAGCAACCCTAAAACCGAAAATTTAAACATGTGCGTTGTCCGTTTTGTTATTATAGAGCTAACGCAAAAACGAACGTCCCGGCTGTTTTTCTGAAATTCTTTTGAATCAAGAAATATAGAATTTGTTATATTTTTTGATTTTTTAGCGGTATGCCCTAGGCGCAGGTGTATTGTTTTGGAAGACTTTATATTTAATGCGCAATAGTACAACTAACGGTAGTCAGAATAGGTATAAAGTAGCAAACGGATTTTGTAAATGGCACCTTTGGAGACTTAATAAATAAAGGTAATCTCCCTCTTCGTTACAATGGATCAGGATAAGAAAAATAAAGTACACTCGGGGCAGCGGTCGGCTTTCAGCAAAATCGAGAAAATGCATCCCATCCGGATGCTGCTGTATTTGAGCATGATAGGCATCGGGATTTTGTTCTTTGTGTTGGTGGTGGCCTTTATTCGTACCGGCGGATTCAGTGTGGCAAGTTTCCAGATGCCCAAGCTGTTTACTGTGAGTACCCTGCTGTTGCTTTTCAGCAGTTACACCATCAGCAAAGTATCGCGCTTCTATAAAAAAGACAAGCTTCGCAAAATGACACGCTACCTGGGCCTGACGCTGGGGCTGGGGCTTGCCTTTATCGTGACCCAGTTTATAGGCTGGCGAGAAATGTCTGCCTCTGGGGTGTATTTTACCGGCAAGGCCTCAGGCACTTATCTGTACCTGATCACGGCGCTCCATATTCTGCACCTGGCAGGGGGGGTCATTTTTCTGTCGTACCTGTTCTTTAAAACGGCACATGTTGTTACAGACGGCATCAGAAGCCTTATTTTTATCCGCGACCCTTACCGCAGCCTCCAACTCAGCATGCTCACTTCTTACTGGCAGTTTATGGATTTTCTTTGGCTGGGACTTTACCTGGTCTTCCTTTTCCTGATGTAAGCATCTATTTCACCAACGTAACAGCACCCTTAAACTTGTTGGTGCGATAATCGATTACGTAATAATACACTCCCGCATTTACGTGTTTGCCATCCCAGCGGAAGCCCTGCTCCGTGCTGCTGTAGACCTCTTTGCCCCACCTGTTAAAAATGGTAATGTTCTGGAAACTGCCGGTGCACACATTGGCCGGTAGGGTAGGCATTCCAAAATAATCGTTCAGCCCGTCGCCATTCGGCGTGAAAATATTGGCCGGCAGAAACTCCTCCAGGTCCGGCACCTTCACTTTAAATTCCAGTGCAATGGTTTGCACAGGAGAGGCAACACAGGCATTCTCGCGCAGGTTGAAATTAACCCGAACAGATCCCCTCTCAAATATCTCGCAGTTGGCCGTCATGTTAAACTTTGCCGCTGCGTTGCCAGTACCATTCTGGGCTGTAAACGTCATGCCGTAATCCGCCAGGTTAAAGCCGTCTCCTACCGCCTCCAGCGTAAGGGCATGCAGGTCTGTATCTTCTCCCAGGAAGTTGGCTTCGTAAGGTTCGTTCAGTTCCAGTTCATATAAAATTGCCTGTTTGTCGCTGGTCATTACTGGTGGGGCATTGGCGTAGCGGGTGCGGACTTCAATGAGTTCTTTTGTGGTTACCATTCTGCCGCACGACTCGGAGGTAACGGTAAACTCGATCTGGTAGGTGTCTTTTTGCAGGGCCTGGCAGTCTATTATCCAGTTAAAGTCTGATGTGAGCGGCCCTGCCCCTTGCCTGGGGTTAAAGGTAACTTTTTGAGAACTCAGATTGAAACCCACACCTACTGCCGCCATTGAAATCACATCGCGGTCGGGGTCGTCGCCAGTAACATGAAAGGAGATGACATCTCCTTCCTCTACCGCAAAAACACGGTCGGGTGTTGATAGCGCTAGTGTGGGAGGGGCGTCGGGTAAGGGTTCTACCAGGAACCGGAGCCGGAGTGTGTCCAGTTTTGGTAAGCTGCAGCCATCATCGCGCACAATAAAGTCGAGTTCATACACCTGGCCCTTTGTATCATAACAAAGCGGGAAGCACACGGTGGCGGTAAGAGTGTCTGCGCCTGTTCCTGCATTTACAACGCCGGAGGTATTGCCTTCCACCGTAAATGAATCGTCGGTAAAGTTAACGGGCCTGGTAAAGAAAACCAGTGGCTCTTTGGGGTCCGGGTCGGTAAAGTAAATGTCGATGCAGCGTTCGCCGGTAGGGCTTATCCGTAGTACCTCGCCGTTATTGTAGTATTTTTTGGTGCCTCTTTCTGTGGCCAGAATTTTGGGCGGTTCATTTCGCTGGCAGTTCAGAACCAGTAGCTGAAAGTCGCGTCTTATTTCGCCGATCTTCTTCCCATCCCGGAACTCTTGGCACCGCACGCTGAAAACAAATAAGCCGGTGGTGCTGGGCCGTACGATCAGCCGCCCCGTTTGAGGGTCGATTTTAATGGCCGGTGAGCCCAGAATCTGATTGGAGGTAGAATAGCCGTTTTGCCACATAATAGTGCTGAAAGGAGCTCTGGAAGGGTTGGGCATAGGATTGAACTGGCTGCTTGATCCGTTGAGAGGAGTGGCCATATCGTAAACCAGCGAGTCGCCATCCGGGTCAGTGCCTCCAAAATCGAAATAGAACAGCTCATCTTTGCAGGCGTAGTCGCTCAGCGGCGGAAACAGGACGGGGGATGAATTTTTAAATACCTGCCTGTCGCGCACCACGGGAGGGAACTCCATATAAAAAGCCTGTGCAGCTGACTCTGGCGCGATAATGTTGTTGATGGTCTGGTTGCGGCAGCAGCGCTCCCAAACCACGTAATATCCCTGGGGGTGAGTGAACAGGCTCGGGTCCAGCACTATATCTTCGTGGTAAACGATTTTGCGGGTTACCAGTTCTCCCACAGTGCAGTCTATGTTAGTATAGGGTACCAGCGACTGCGTCTTAATTGTCATCTGGCGGGTCATCATCTGCCGGTTAGACGCCTTCTCGAAAATGCCCACCGTGATAATAGGATCCAGGGCACCCGGGTTGCCGTTTACCACGTCGAAATAAAGGTTTAAGGTAAGCCGGTAGTTATAAGCCGCTAAATGCCTCAGCTCAAACTCGCCCCCGACAATGTGAGTAGCAGAAGCACTTAGAGCTGTAAATAAGAAGTAAAATAATAAAAGTAGCTGCTTTTTCATAGCGTTAAGGGCAGTGCTGCTGATTGTTCTATTTTGACTCAATATAACCTAAAATAGTGGAATTTAAAAGCTACAAAATTATACAACAGCACCAGCAGAAGAATAAATTTACCTGCAGGAAGCCTAGAACCTCAAGTTCCATTGCCATCGCTCTCTGTTGCCTTAGATAAAATAAGTGAGTACAAGAAATTTAGCAGACGAAGGTCAGATTCTGATCATTTAAAAAACTAATGCAGGTTATTTCCGTTTAATCGCTTTTGAACGCTCGTTTAAAATAAAATCATAGATACATCCTCTAATCACCGGATCGGGGTAAGTTAACGATACAGGCCCGAGGTGCATGGCGTCCCGAAGGCTCCGGCATGCCATCTGCAGGCCAGACTTACCCATGCCAGGTTATGTGCTTACTTCTGTGGGATCTTGCTCTGAGGTTCCACTTTATTATAATTTAAAAGATTTGCCTTACGACTGAAAACATGCTTACACAAGAATTAGAACTAAAGAAGAGGCTCCTCCAGGAGAGCTCCAAAATCCTAAATATGCAGATTCAGGCCGCAAAAGAGGCTATGGACGATGCGCAGGAAAGTGCCAACGAACACCAGGGAGCAATGGAAGACAGATTCGAGTCTTTCAGAGAAGCCTGCCAGATTCAGCGCGACATGTATGCCCGCCAGCTCGATGAACTGATTACCACCATGGGTATGCTCCGGCGCATCAACGCGACTAAAGTCAACCATGAGATTTCTTTAGGGGCCGTTGTGCTTACAGAGCTGCAGAACTACTTTATTGGGGTGAGCCTGGGGGAAATTAAGATGGAAGGTGACTCCTTTTTTGCCATCTCCGGTATGTCTCCAATTTACAAGGCCATGGCTGGGAAAACTTCCGGCGACACCTTTGTTTTCAGAGATAAGGAATATAAAATCCTGCAGGTTTTTTAAGTACAGATATTTATTCTGGTTGGTTTAAAAAAAAGTATTCATTGGTATAACCTTTTCATTTTAAATCAGTTAATAAAATTGTAAAGGGTTGAAAATGGAAAAGGTTAGCAGCTTTGCTAACCTTTTCCTATTATGGTTTTTGTGCCGGTGAGCCTTTATTTTACCCTCGTCCAGCTTTGGGATCTGCCTATCAACGAAATCCCGATATATCCTTTTACTTCCATTTTATCTTTGCTTTCCATTTTCATGAAGCAGGAATAGGTTTTTCCGCTTTCCGGGTCGTAAATCGTACCGTTGTCCCATTTGTTGTTTCCTGCGTATCCAAAACCTTTCAGGAACTCCAGCCCTAATAGGGGGCGCTTACGAAGATTTTTGTTTGGGTTATTATCGTCCAGCTTTGGTTTTCCGTTGCGGGTGGGTTCTTTCAGTGTAACTATTTTCCCGCAGAGCTTATCGCCGCACTTGTAAATTTCAAAACGGGCTTTCCCCTCCTCGTTTGTCCAGACACCCACCGGCGACAATGACTGCGACCAGGCGTAGCCTGAAACAAACAAGAGTAAAGCAAGCACAAGTAAACTCCTTCTCATATTTCAAAATGTAGTTAGGTTCCAGATTAAATTTAAGCATTTTAAGAAAAAATCAACAATGATTTCTCTTCTTTCAGTTACTAATGCGATAATGGTGCCGGAAAATATGAGTAAGCGGCACTAAATCAGATTTTTAAGACCTTGGTGTATTATCCTGGTAGCTAGGCAGAAGAAGATATGAAAGTATCTGGAAGGTTGTAGGGCCGGCTAAACATTCTGCTCGAAACGAAGCAGGCAAGCCATGCACAAGATCAAGACAAGTTTCTTTCTATTTTCTTAATGCCATTAACCGGTCGGAAAGGTGCTGCCAGCGCCGCGATGGCTTTTAACGCGTGATTAAATGATTATCGTGTTGATTATGAGTAAATTATAGAAAATGTTCTATTGCTATTTTTAATATACTAGAGTCTGAGGATTTTATGGTAAAAATATTTATAAAAAACTTTTGATTCAGTTGTGAACTTATCTGTAAAATTATACCTTTAAGACAATGAAAGTAGCGAGTGCTACGGCTTTGAATCCGGTTGCTTAAAAATTTTTGATTGCAAATCGCTCAGAGTTTATGTCGGACTAAAGAGAAAGGAGGTGCTATGTCTAATCCCACACAAGTCTTAGTAAGCCAAGGTAATAGTATTCACTCAAAAGGTGAGTCGGCTTAGTAAGCAGTGTTCACTGCTTATGCAGTAATTTGCCTTTAGTCTTCGGATAGTTCTATGGTATAACCAAAGAGCTGCTTGTTAAGATTAAGTAGGATTTATAAAGCCTGATGTACCCAAGGGTACGTCAGGCTTTTCTTTTAGAGGTCATCTTTAAAAATCGTATTATCTTTTTTGCGGCGCTCCCTCAGGAACGTGCCGGTATAGAAAGCTGCCGCCACAAAGCAACTGATGCCCATCAGCAGGTACAGGAGGTCATCTATCCGCCAGGCACTGTGCTCGAAGTCGATTAGCAAGACAAATATGAAACCGGCAACCAGCGTCGTGGCCGTAACCGTGTTCCCTACAAACTGGTTGTGCTTGCGCAGGTGCCGGGTACAGGCTAAAAGCGCTATGCCAAGAGCAGGTGCCACAAGGGCCACAGGGGCTGGTACACTGGTCACGAAATAAGCCGTGAGTCCAGCAATGAGCAGCACAAACGCATTAATGGTGTTGACGACATAAGGGTGTACCATGGTGGTATGTTTTAGATATTGCAGATAAATCCTTACCGGATTCCAAAAATCTCTACTACAGAGCAACTGCCCCGGAATATGGTTTACGGAACATTGCCTGCCAGTATTCTCCTGTCAGCTTTCGCTTCAGCTACATTAGAATACAGCCATGGTTTACTGTACGTGAAAAAAAGGAATAGTTTCAGATTATGGCGAATAGCGCAGGCTACTGCTCCATAACACGTCTGGCCTGCAAAAAGCGCTCGTCGTACCCGGTCCCTTCTACCTGGCTGATCTTAACACCGCCGTTGGAAGAAGAATGCACAAAGGAGATGGTGTCGCCGGGGGAGGAGATGACGATGCCCACATGGCCGGGAGTGCGGTCGTTCTTGTCTGTTCCGGTAAAAATAAGCAGGTCACCGGCGCGCACTTCTTCTTTCGGTACCTGGTAGCCATCTTCGGCCTGGAGGGAAGAGGATCGGCCCACCCCGACACCTGACTGGTCGTACACATAGCTTGTGAAGCCGGAGCAGTCGAAACCGCTTTCGGAAATGCCGGCATACTCATAAGGAGTCCCGATGAGGCTGAGGGCATAATCGATCAGTTCCTGTATTTCGCCTTCTGCTGCCTTTATTGCTGGCTTATCAGTTGTCGACTTTTCAGCTTTTAAAGCTACAGGGGCTTCTGGTAAGGGTGCGGCTTCTGCTGAAGCTGGTATAGACGTAACTTCTTTATAATCAGTAGTGGCTACATTTGCATTGCCTTTGGCAGCATTTGCGGGGCGGGGCTCTCCTACAGCCAGAAATAAAACTAGGAGCAGGACAGGCGATATAAAAATAAGCAGTATCTTTTTCATAGGTGTCAGGGTTTAGTGGAACGTACAGGCTGATGCCTTCTGGTATTTAACACGATAACAGGTGTGGTATCTGCCAGACCAAGGTACCGGTATGCTAGTATAACATAAATTGCACCAGAAATGGTTTAATCCCGGAATTTCTACACCTTTCAACAAAAATTTAATTTTTTTAATTTGCTGATAATCAGTCGAATGTAGTAAAATTAAAACGCGGGTATTTTAACTAAAAAGGAGCCCTGTTTTCAACCACATCGGTTTATACCAGGTTTGAGCTGTTTTGTAAAAGCGGATTTTTTGTCGTAAAATGCCTGCTTTAGCTCCAAGAGTAATTATTTCCCGGCCCTGTTGCCTTTTCATAAACAGAAGGCCAATTAATAATGGGGAGAGCGATTTAACCTTTTAAAAACCAACCCTATCACACCTGCCATGCCTGCTCCTAAGCGACTGCTTTTTGCTTTATTTCTCCTTGTGTTTCTATGTCATTACCAGGCGACTGCTGTTCTGGCCGCTCAGCTTCAATATACTTTGTCGATGCCAGCGCCCCATACTCACTATTTCGAGGTGGAGCTGGTGCTGTCTGGCGCTAATAGAAAACCTTATATTGATTATAAAATGCCTGTTTGGGCACCAGGGTCTTACCTGATCAGGGAGTTCCCCAAAAACGTGGAAGGCTTTGAAGCGACAGACAAGGCCGGCAGGGTGCTGAAAATAGAAAAAACAGACAAGAATACCTGGCGCGTTTACTCCCAAAAGGCTGCCGAGATACGTGTATCTTATAAGGTATATGCCTATGAGCTCTCCGTGCGCACCAGCTACCTGGATGCCTCGCATGGCTATGTAAACGGCACCAGCGTGTTTATGTATCCGGAGGGTTACCAGCAGCAGGCTGGGCAGCTGGTGGTAAAGCCTTATAATGGCTGGAACCGCATTTCTACGGGGCTCCACAGCACAGGTCGCTTCACCTACGAGTTTCCGGACTACGATGTGCTGGCCGATTCTCCGCTGGAAATTGGCAACCATGAAGTGCTGACCTTTATGGCGGCGGGCGTGCCGCACGAGGTCGCCATGTATGGCCCGGGCAATTTTGAACCCGATCGGCTGCTGGCCGACATGAAAAAAGTGGCGGAGACGGCTGTGCGTATTTTTGGGGAGCTGCCGGTAAAGCGCTATGTTTTTATTGTGCATAACCTGCAGCGGAGCGGAGGAGGCCTGGAGCACCTGAACTCGACCACCTTGCAGACCACCCGCAACGGCTATGGAACTGAGAGCGGTTATGCCGGTTTTATGAACCTTGTGGCGCATGAGTATTTCCACCTCTGGAACGTAAAGCGCCTCCGGCCGGAGCCGTTGGGGCCCTTCGACTACAGCCGCGAAAACTACACCTCGCTGCTGTGGGTGGCAGAGGGGTTCACGAGTTACTACAGCCATGTCATCAGCCTGCGGGCAGGTATCATTACGCCACAAAAGTTCCTCGACACGGTCTCGGGCAGCATTCATGCCGTAGAGAATACGCCGGGCAACATAATACAATCGGTAAGCGAGGCCAGTTTTGATGCCTGGATCAAAAGTTACCGACCCAACGAGAATTCCCGGAATTCTGAGGTGTCTTATTACACCAAAGGCCATGTGCTGGCGCAACTGCTCAACATGGAGATTATGAAAGCCACCAACGGCGAAAAGAGTCTGGATGATGTGATGCGGTTTATGTACGACCGGTACTACAAGCAGCTAAACCGTGGATTTACGGAGCAGGAGGTGAAAGAGGCGCTGGAACTGGTGGCAGGCAAAAAGCTGGATGGCTTTTTCAGAGATTACATAAACGGGACTAAAACCCCGGACTACAACAGTTACTTTGAGGCAGCTGGTTTGCAGCTCGTGAACCTGAATGAAGGCACCACCCGGGTAAACTGGGGCGCCACAGCCACACCTGCCGATGGAAAGCTGATTATCAGGAGTATAAACAGGGGAAGCAGTGCCTGGCATGGTGGGCTTAATGTGCAGGATGAGCTGCTGGCCCTAAACGGAATCCGTGTAGCTTCTGTAGATGAGCTTGCCGCCTGGCTCGTGACCCGCTCAGTGGGCGAACGGGTGGAGGTGCTCATAAACAGAAGCGGCCTGTTACAAACGCTGGAGGTGCTGCTGCTGCAGGATGAGAGCGTGCGCTACAAGTTCGAACAGGTGTCTGAACCGGACGAGAAGCAGCAAAAGATTTTTGAGAAATGGCTTAACATTCGCTGAGGCAGCCTGTTTTGAACAGCCGGTGTGCAACTTCTTTCTCAGGGAGGTGGCGCACCGGTTTTTTGTTAACTGCTGAAATCTGATCCCTGCAATCGTGCTCCGGAGGGCTATTTTTATTTGAATAATTCATGCCTCCAGACATCAGCCAATTGCCTGTTCGATCTGATGCTGCATAGCGGCATCCCTCTCCAATACTTGTTGAGAGCAGCAGCAGGAGTAGCAGGAGGCTCCGGAGGGGTATTTTCATTGGAATAATCTATGGAGCCAAATCAAACCGTTAGAAGCCGCTCCCTTCTGTTTTAATGCCTGATCGTTGTCTTGCCTCCGCCCGAAAGGATCGGGTAGGCTGCCCGTCTTGCGTTTCTATAGCAGCTGCTTGTTCTCTGGTTATGGCCTTTGTCTTTTTGCCCGCAACATATCCTGTAAATAGAATAAAAACCCACTCAAAAGCTGCGCCTTATCTAAACAATGCCGGGACATGGAACACTGTCCTTTCTTCTCTGGCTGCAGCCGCACCCGCCAAAGTCAGGTTCGTACCTTGGCGTATTATTAGTGGAAATAAATTTGCACAATATGGTTATTAATCTTAATTTAAACCATTGTTTTACCTGGCTCATAAGTAATTATGGTTATAAGCTCTACTCCGGTTGCCAATATTGAGTATTGGTCAGAAATAGAAGCGCTGTTTATTTCATGGATCTCAACGCCCGATATCCAATCTTTCAAAAAAGTGTATAATCTTGCCTTTGATTTTGTGGCGGAACATAAGGAGGTCCGGCTTTTTTGTGCAGACCAGACCCGCAGTGGTGCCTTTGGCCCGGAGCATGAGGCCTGGCTGTTATTTGACTTTAACAGTCGGGTTTACAGCTTGCTGCAGGAGGATATTTATGTCGCCGTGGTATTCACTGAAGACCATTTTAATGCCATCGTAAACAATTACCAGCTATACAGGTCTGATTCGCAGCCGAATTTTATTCACTTCAATTATTTTACCCGGTTGCAGGAGGCGCAACTGTGGCTGCAGGCCATAAAAAAAGGCCAGGATAAGATCTTGTCTTAAGCTGGCCTTCTGCTGGCAAGATCTTAAAAGGTCAGGGGAATATGCCCAGCGCCTCGTAGCTTACACCAATTTTCTCGATGGCTGTCAGGAAAGCGGCCGTGCGCAGGCTCTGTATCTTTTGCTGGTCCATCACGTCCCTGATTTCGTGGTAGGCATTGATCATGGTGTCTTCCAGCCCGGAGCGCACCAGGCTGATCTCATCGGCACCCTGAATCAGGAGCGCCCTCTCCTGTGGCGACAGGCTTTTGCCGGACGAAGACTCGATGGCGTTTACCAGGCGGCGGTGGCTGGCTTCCTCGGCTCTCTTGCCCATGCGGCCAAACCGCACATTCGACAGGTTCTTCAACCATTCAAAATACGACACGGTTACCCCGCCGGCATTCAGGTAAAGGTCCGGGATAATGACAACGCCGCGCTGCAGCAAAATTTCCTCGGCGTTGCGGGTTACAGGACCGTTGGCACCTTCGGCCACAATTTTGGCTTTGATATGGGGGGCATTGTCTTTGTGTAACTGGTTTTCCAGGGCAGCCGGTATCAGAATGTCGCAGTCAGCTTCGAGCAGCTCAGCAGAGTTCTCAAAGTTTTTGGCGTTTTTAAAGTTCAGGATGGAGCCCGACTCGGTTCTATGCTTAAAGGCTTCTTTTACATCAATGCCGTTGGGATCAAAAATGCCGCCTTCTCTTTCGGCGATGCCCGTTATAATGGCCCCGTCCTGCTGGCAGAAAAGTGCCGCATGATAGCCCACATTTCCTAAGCCCTGCACAATAATGCGCTTGCCTTCCAGGCCGGAGCTGCCGAGCCCCTTGCCTTTCAGCAATTCTTTGTCGAGCAGCGCTTCGCGGATACCGAAGTATACCCCAAGGCCAGTTGCCTCGGAGCGGCCCCTGATACCGCCCTGCCCCACGGGCTTACCTGTAACACAGCCCAGGGCGTTTGCGTCGCCGTACTTAAAGGTTTGGTAGGTGTCTGCGATCCAGGCCATTTCGCGGCTGCCCGTGCCGTAGTCTGGAGCCGGCACGTCAATACCCGGTCCAATCAGGTTTTTCTTGATCAGCTCGGTAGCGAAGCGGCGGGTCACTTTTTCGAGCGTCTTGACAGAGCTGGTGCGGGGGTTTATTTTAACGCCGCCTTTGGCGCCTCCGAAGGGCACGTCTACCACAGCGCATTTAAAAGTCATGAGGGTGGCCAGTGCCTTCACTTCATCTTCATCTACCTGAATGCTGTAGCGGATGCCGCCTTTGGAGGGCAGTTTATGATGGCTGTGCTGCACCCGGATGCCTTCCACCACTTCTACTTTTCCATCAATCTCAACCGGAAACGAAACTTTGTACACGCTGTTGCAGGCTTTTATCTGGGCTAAAATGCCGGGATCTAATTTTGAGTAGCTGGCAGCGGAGTCAAAAAACTGGTGTACACTGTCTAAGAATCTTTTTCCTTCGTTATGATTGTTTCCCATAAATGTAGGTTTTAGTTATTATATAATTTAGAACGGTAGCGCTGTGTATTTGTTTGATTTTAGGTGCACGTACGCTGGCACAGAATCAGGGCAAAAGCCGGCGAATGCAGGCTGATTTTTTGAGTGTATGCCATATTATTGGGAATGCATATATTTAGTGGTTCCATCGCTCATAGCTGCTGTTCTATCCGGTGCCCTTATGATGTTTTGTTGCATGGCTGAGGCCCTAAGCGCGCACGGCTGGGGAAGGAAACTCAAGCCAGGGATTGGGATTCTTCAGGTAGCCCACTGAGGCCATTCATTTTCAACTCTTCTCATCTTCAAATTTCCAAATTGAAAAATTAGCCCATCAGCACATTAATCCCTTAGCACATCGCACCAAATTACTCTAATGAAAACAGCCCTCTAGAGCATTCTGCTGCTGTTGCCCTGGCTTTAACTTTGAGTTTGCTTTCTGGCAGTAGAGGAGGCAGAGTTTGCCTCACAGCCGCTTTAATAAATAAAAGGAGACGCTACAAACGCCTCCTTTTTTTAAGTGGTTCTATCGGACCTTAATTTACCGACAAAAGTTCTACATCAAAAACCAGTGTTGTATTGGCTCCGATAACGTCGCCGGCACCCTGGGCGCCGTATGCCAGTTCCGAAGGCACGAAAAGTCTCCATTTGGCTCCTTCCTTCATCAGCTGCAGCGCCTCTGTCCAGCCGGCAATTACGCCGTTTACCGGGAAAGTGGCCGGTTGGCCGCGCTCATAAGACGAGTCGAAAACAGTACCGTCTATCAGGGTGCCATGGTAGTGGGTGGTTACCTTGTCAGAGGAGGAAGGCGATTTGCCAGTGCCTTCTTTCAGCACCTGGTACTGCAGTCCGCTCGGGAGCGTTTTAACACCTTCCTTGTTTTTGTTCTCTGCCAGGAAAGCCTCGCCGGCCTTTTTATTCTCGCCGCCCTGGGCACCTTGCTTCTGGCTCATTTCCTGTTGCAGCGCCATCATGGCCTGCTGCACTTCTGTTTGGGAGAGGGAAGATGGTTTTCCTGCCAGCACTTCTTTCAGGCCTGCCACAAATGCCTCGGCTTCAATCTCTATGCCTTGCTTGGTGAGGTTGGTTGCCATGTCGCGGCCGATAATGTAGCTGATCTTGTCTTTGGTGTTTTTCAATTCCATAATAAATGATTAGCGCACCTGCAGGTGCAATTAAACTAATATACGTTAGTTTTGCAACGATATTCTGCAAAGCTAGGCATTTAGTTTAAAACGAAAAGGGGAGGTATTGGTTTGTTGGGCGGAATGAGTTGAAGGACTTGGAGTTAGCTGGTTTAAATATTTTATGGCGGGTACCCGGCTTTGGTGGGAATTACTAAAACGGAGGGCAACGAGCAGGGAAAGGAAAACTGGTTGCCGAGTCGGAGCCTGGTACTTCCAGAAATTTGTTTATTTGCCTGAAACAAAAACGTCCCATTCGGCTTTGTCTTTTCCGCCTTCGGAGTAGAAAAGATTCTTCAGCAGGTATACAGCCGGTACCGCGCATAAGCAGAAGAGCAAGACAATCCTTATAACAGCGATGGTGTTCTCTAAAATATCTGCCGACCAGAGTAGCAGCAAACAGTTCATATGAAAAATAATAAACCCCATCAGGCAGGCACTACCAAGCAACAGGTTCTCCTTAACACCTCCAGATTTTCCGGCTGTCTTCTCCGCATCCCAGAGCAGCAGACCGAGGATTAGAAATATAATCAGCAGCAAGAGGATGCAATAACCAAATATGAGCTTTTCCATACTGCAAAGGAGGCACCTTACTATAAACTGGCGGTAAGGATAAGGTTACGGTTTTGTAAATCATGTTGGTGGTTTGGTCAGGAGAAGCAACAATCAGGGAAGCTGACAGGCGTATAGTCATCAGCCTGCAAATTAATTGCGACGAAGTGTTACTAGTGAAGGGAAAAGCAGCAGCAGTAGAACCCTCTGTAGGGGCATTTTCATTAGAATAATTTGGAGTGATGCGCTAAGGGATTAATGTGCTGCTTTGCTGATTTTTCAATTTGAAAATTTGAAGATGAGAAGAGTTGAAAATGAATGACCTGAGCGGGCAATCCGAAAAATCCCAGTCCCTGGCTTGAGTTTCCTTCCCCAGCCGTGCGCGCTCAGCCCCCAGCCATACAACAAAACATCATAAGGACACCGGATAGAGCAGCAGCTAAGACAGTTGGGACCTTCTTTATTGAAGTATTACTATAGCATTGCCCCAAAACAGGTTATGTACTCAAATACCTTTTGTAGCCTCAGCCATAGATGAGGCAAATATATCTGGGAAGAGGTGTGGTAACTATTTCATAACCAGGAGGAAATATTGGTGTAATACCCAGTTTGTAATTTCGTGCATTGTTGGTTGGAATGAAATTGTTCAAGAAAAAACAAAGCATATGAAAAAGCTACAGAAGATCGCCCAGCTGGTGTCAGGCAGATTGCTGAACATGTTCCTGTACCGCCTGCACTCCTTCAATTCTCCTTTTAAGTTCAACAGGGTGTCAGGTTAATCTGATAGAAGAATGGCTAAAAAACGGAATGTAGAGCTGGTGGTGATATCGGACGTGCACTTGGGTACCTATGGCTGCCATGCCACCGAACTGCTGCGTTACCTGAAGAGCGTTAAACCAAAGACGCTGGTGCTAAACGGAGACATTATTGATATCTGGCAGTTTAGCAAGAGCTACTGGCCCGTAGCCCATATGAAAGTGGTAAAGCACCTGCTGAGCCTCATGACCAAAGGCACCAGGATCTATTACGTTACCGGCAACCACGATGAAATGCTGCGCAAATTTGTCGGTTTTAAGATGAACTCCTTCCAGATCGTGAACAAGCTGGTGCTGAACCTCGATGGCAAATCGGCCTGGATCTTTCATGGCGATGTGTTCGACGTGACCATGCAGCATTCCAAATGGCTCGCCAAGCTGGGGGCCGAAGGCTACGACCTGCTGATCCTGCTCAACCGGGTAGTTAATTTTTGCTGCCTGAAGCTTAACCGCGAAAAAGTTTATCTTTCCCGCAACATCAAAAACAAGGTAAAGAGCGCCGTTAAGTTCATCAACAACTTCGAAAAAACAGCCTCCGACATTGCTATTTCCAACGCCTTCGACTACGTGGTATGCGGCCACATCCATCATCCTGAAATCAAGAACATCACCAACACCAAAGGCAGCGTGATTTACCTAAACTCCGGCGACTGGATAGAGAACCTGACGGCGTTGGAGTACCAGGCAGGGGAGTGGAAGCTTTACAGGTACCACGAGGACCTGGACCTGCAAACACTGGAAGACGATACTGCCGATCAACCTGACGAAACAAACACGCAACTTTTTGAGCGCCTGATGGTGGAGTTTAACCTGAAATCAGCTTGAAAATTAATTCGGAACAATCCATTACAAGATGTTGAAGATATTATACGCTATTCAGGGTACCGGCAACGGGCATCTGACGCGGGCGCTTGATATTATTCCTGCCCTGCAAAAGCTGGGGGAAGTAGACCTGCTGGTAAGTGGCTGCCAGGTTGATCTGGCGCTGCCTTACCCCATCCGGTTTCGGCTCCGTGGCGTGAGCTTTATTTTCGGGAAAAGCGGCGGGGTGGATTTGTACAGAACTTTCTCTCAACTTAATTCCAGAAGCTTTTATAAAGAGGTAAGGCAGCTGCCCGTAAGCGAATACGACCTGGTGATTTCTGATTTTGAGCCGGTCTCTGCCTGGGCCTGCACGCTGGCAAAAAAGCACTGTGTCGGATTAAGCAACCAAGTGGCAGTCCTGAACCCGCATGTGCCAAAGCCTCAGGAAACCGACCTGGTGGGGAAGCTTATACTACGCAATTATGCTCCTACAGCGGCTCAGTACGGCTTTCATTTTGCCCGCTTCCACCATACCATTTATACTCCCATTATCCGGAAACAGATCAGAGAATTGGCGGTGTCTGACCAGGGGCACTACACCGTGTACCTGCCTGCCCACGATGACCTCAAGATCGTAAACAGGCTCTCGCAGCTGAAGCAGGTGGAGTGGCAGGTTTTTTCGAAGCATAATCAGCAGCCTTTCAGGTTAGGAAACGTATGGGTGCGGCCGGTGCAGCAGGAGGCTTTTCTTGCCAGCATGGCATCAGCAACGGGTGTGCTTTGTGCCGCCGGGTTCGGTACGCCATCGGAGGTGCTGTTTCTGAAAAAGAAGCTGTTGGTAGTGCCTATGAAAAACCAGTTTGAGCAGGTGTGCAATGCAGCGGTGCTGCAGCATATGGGAGTGCCAACTTTGAAGAATATCAAGAAAAAACACCTGCCGGCCATGTATGAGTGGGTGTCAGCAGGGCAGCCTGTAGCAGTAGATTACCCCGATGAGACGGAGGCACTGGTACAGCGCATTGTCCGGGAAAACACGTAAGAACCAGACAAAATAATCATCAATAATTCTTTTTAACATATAGTCATTGAATAAGAACGCATTTGGCGAAGACTTCAATTGGGGAGTTTCTACGGCAGCCTACCAGATAGAGGGGGCACACGAGGCGGAGGGAAAAGGTGCCTCGATCTGGGATGTTTTCTCGGGCACCAAAGGGAAAGTGAAGCTGAACCATAACGGCAACCTGGCCTGCGATTTTTTTAACCGCTACCCCGACGACCTGCAGCTGATGCAAATCATGCACATCCCCAACTTCCGGTTCTCCCTGTCCTGGTCGCGCCTCCTTCCCGACGGCTACGGCCGGCTGAATAAGGCTGGGCTGGATTATTACAACCGCCTGATCGACCATTGCTTAGAACTGGGCATAACGCCCTGGGTAACCTTGTACCACTGGGACCTGCCGCACGCCCTGGAGATGCAGGGGGGCTGGACCAACCGTTTGGTGCTGGAGTGGTTCCAGGAGTACGCTGCCCTTTGCGTCAGTCAGTTCGGTGACCGGGTAAAGCATTGGATGGTGCTGAACGAGCCGATGGTGTTTACCGGCGCTGGCTATTTTCTGGGTGTACACGCACCGGGTCGGCGTGGCTTCGGGTCTTTTGTGCCAGCCGTGCACCATGCGGCCCTCTGCCAGGCCATCGGTGGCCGCACCATCCGGAGCCTGCAACCAGAGACGACCATTGGCACCACCTTCTCCTGCTCCTACATAGAGCCTTTCCGGCCGCATGAAAAAGATGTGCGCGCAGCCCGGCGCGTAGATGCCCTGCTCAACCGGCTGTTCCTGGAGCCTGCGCTGGGTTTGGGCTATCCTTTGGATGACCTTAAATTTATGCGTCGGATAGAGAAGTACATGCAGCCGGGCGATGAGGAGATGCTTGCCTTTGATTTTGATTTTATTGGCGTGCAGAATTACACGCGCGAAGTAGTGAAGTACTCTTTCTGGACGCCCTTTCTGCAGGCTAGCCTGGTGCCGCCCCGAAAGCGCAACGTGCCCTACACGCTCATGAACTGGGAGGTTTACCCAGAGAGCATTTACCACATCCTGCAGCAGTTCAGCCGTTACCCCAACATACCCAAACTCATTGTAACCGAGAATGGAGCCGCCTTCCCGGACCAACTGCTAAACGGGCAGGTGCACGATCCGCAGCGGGTAAGCTTTCTGCAGCAGTACCTGCAGCAGGTGTTACGAGCCAAAGAGGAGGGAGCAAAGGTAGCAGGCTACTTTGTCTGGTCTTTTGTTGATAATTTTGAGTGGGCCGAGGGCTACGATCCACGTTTCGGGCTGGTGCATGTGGATTACGAAACACTGCAGCGCACCATCAAAAGCTCAGGCTACTGGTACCGCGATTTCCTGCAGGGAAAAGCAACTTTATAATACTGGCCAGCAGTAGCAGCAGAAGGAAGGCCTCCTGAGGGGCATTTTTATTCGAATAATTCGGTTCGGGGCCACCTTGTATCAGGTAAGTCGTAACGTGTTACCAACAGATAAGAAACAAAGTTCAACCAGAGCCAGCAAAAAAGTACCTCTAGTCAGGACCAGCATTTGATTTTACCACTTCTACACAAAGCATGCCCAGGAGCCTTTTGCAGGTCTGTTTGTAGCAGTAGTATGGGAACTGCTACATCTTCCGTACGGAATAGAAAATTCGTACTTGTCCGATGGAGTCGGGGCAGAAACTGGGCAAGCAGAAAGTGGTAAAGAAAATGTATTTTAAAACAGGGTAAATCAGGACCTATAAATACAGGTGGTAATCTTCGTCCTTCAGGTCGATGTCGAGGTTTGCCGGTACCATAATGCTTTTTAGCAGGAAGCCTAACGTTGTACCGAGTACCAGGAAAGAGGAGATGGTAGATATCTTTTTCATGATTATAACAGCTTATGTATGGAGTCTATTTCCATAACGCTATTATAATGATTTTGTTGCTAACGTTCGTTAGTTTTATGAAAAATATTTTTGCACCGGTTTTTACAGGCTCCGGGTCTTCTGAAAACGCTTGCTTTAGCCTGTAACAGAAGTGCCCGAAGCCTGCAAAACTACCTTACATGTTTCGGCGGTACTGGCCTCCTACGGCAAAAAGCGCATTGGTAATCTGACCCAGCGAGCAGTATTTTACCGTCTCCATCAGTTGCTCAAATACGTTGCCGTTGTGGATGGCCACCTGTTGCAGCTCCCGTAGCTGCTCCTGCGCCTTGTCGGCGTGCCTGTGGTGCAGGTCTTGCACCATCTTTATCTGGTACTGCTTCTCTTCTTCGGTAGCCCTGATCACTTCTTTCGGGATAACGGTAGGGGAGCCCTGCGAAGACAGGAAAGTGTTCACGCCGATGATCGGGTACTCCCCGTTGTGCTTCAGCGTTTCATAATACAGGCTTTCCTCCTGGATCTTGCCCCGCTGGTACATGGTTTCCATAGCGCCCAATACGCCTCCACGCTCTGTTATACGGTCGAACTCCTGCAGCACCGCCTGCTCTACCAGGTCTGTCAGTTCCTCAATGATAAATGAACCCTGGATCGGGTTTTCGTTCTTCGCCAGCCCCAGTTCCCGGTTTATGATCAGTTGGATGGCCATGGCCCGGCGCACCGACGCTTCGGTAGGCGTGGTGATGGCCTCGTCGTAGGCATTGGTGTGGAGCGAGTTGCAGTTGTCGTAGATAGCGTAAAGAGCCTGCAACGTGGTACGGATGTCGTTGAAATCGATCTCCTGCGCATGCAGCGAGCGGCCTGAGGTCTGGATGTGGTACTTGAGCATCTGCGAACGGGCATCGGCACCGTACTTGTGTTTCATGGCCTTGGCCCAGATGCGGCGCGCCACCCGCCCGATAACCGCATACTCCGGATCGATGCCGTTGGAGAAGAAGAAGCTCAGATTAGGCGCAAACTTGTTGATGTCCATGCCCCGGCTCGCATAATACTCCACAAAAGTAAAGCCATTGGCAAGTGTAAAGGCCAGCTGCGTAATGGGGTTGGCACCAGCCTCTGCAATGTGGTAACCCGAAATAGACACAGAGTAGAAGTTGCGCACCTGGTGGTCGATAAAATACTGCTGCACATCACCCATCAGGCGCAGCGAAAACTCCGTGCTGAAGATGCAGGTGTTCTGCGCCTGGTCCTCTTTCAGGATATCGGCCTGCACGGTGCCGCGTACGGAGGCGAGGGTGCGTTCTTTGATAGGTGCATATACCTCCGCTGGCAGCACCTGGTCGCCGGTTACGCCGAGCAGCAGCAGGCCTAATCCGTCGTTGCCGTTTGGCAAAGGGCCCTGGTAGTGCGGACGTTCTTCACCTTTCTCTTTGTAGATAGCATCAATCTTCGCGTTGATCTCCTCTTCCAGCCCGTGCTCCCTTATATACAGCTCACACTGCTGATCGATGGCGGCATTCATAAAGAAGCCTGTCAGGATCGCAGCAGGCCCGTTGATGGTCATGGAGACCGAGGTCATGGGGTGGGAGAGGTTGAAGCCGGAGTAAAGCTTTTTGGCATCGTCGAGGCAGCAGATGCTCACGCCGGAGTTGCCAATCTTTCCATAAATGTCGGGCCTGAAGTCGGGATCCTCGCCATACAAGGTCACCGAGTCGAATGCGGTGGACAGGCGCTTGGCTGGCATCCCGAGGCTCACGTAGTGGAAGCGGCGGTTCGTACGCTCAGGGCCACCCTCACCGGCGAACATGCGGGTCGGGTCTTCACCTTCGCGTTTAAAGGGGAACACGCCGGCCGTGTAAGGGAATTCACCCGGCACATTCTCCTGCAGGTTCCACTTCAGCAGATCGCCCCAGGCCTCGTAGCGTGGCAGGGAAATCTTAGGGATATCAAGCTGCGAAAGCGATTTGCTGTGGGTCTTTATCTTCAGCTCCTTGTCGCGGACTTTAAAGATGTAGAACTCATCTTTATACGACTGCACTTTCTGCTGCCAGTTCTCCAAGATTCTTTTGTTCTGCCCGTCCAGTTGCAGCTCCTGCTCCGCGTAAGCCTGCTCCAGCTGATTCACCAGTCGGTCTTTGTCCTCTATATGCAGCCCCTGCACCGCCTCAATGGATTTGCGGATGCCGTATAACTTCTGCGCCGTCTCGGCCTGCTCGCGGCTCCACTTGTCGTAGTTGCGGATGGTTTCGGAAATTTCGGAGAGGTAGCGGGTGCGGCTGGGCGGTATGATGAACACTTTCTCCGACATCTCGTCCGTCACGTCCAGCTTCGACTCAAACGAAAGGCCTGTTTTCTCGGAGATCCTGGCCATCACCGCTTTGTAGAGCTGGTTCATGCCGGGATCGTTGAACTGCGAGGCGATGGTACCGAACACCGGCAGTTGGGCATCGTCCACGTCCCAGAGCTGGTGGTTGCGCTTGTACTGCTTCTTCACGTCGCGTAGCGCATCAAGGGCGCCACGCTTATCGAATTTATTCAGGGCGATAATGTCGGCAAAGTCGAGCATGTCTATTTTCTCGAGCTGCGTAGCGGCGCCGTATTCAGGCGTCATCACATACAGGCTCGTGTCAGAATGCTCCACAATCTCGGTATCGGACTGGCCAATGCCGGAGGTTTCCAGAATGATCAGGTCGAAGCGGGCGGCCTTCACAATGTCCACGGCGTCCTGCACATATTTGCTCAGGGCCAGGTTGCTCTGGCGCGTGGCCAAAGAGCGCATGTACACCCGGTCGCTGGCGATGGCGTTCATCCGGATTCTGTCGCCGAGCAGGGCGCCTCCGGTTTTGCGCTTCGAGGGATCAACCGAAACAATCGCTATTTTTTTGTCGGGGAAGTCGAGCAGGAAGCGGCGCACCAGCTCATCTACCAGCGAAGATTTTCCGGCTCCACCTGTTCCGGTTATGCCCAGCACCGGGGTTGTTTTTTGGTCTGCAGGAGCTCTACCTCCAGCTGCGGCCTGGCTGATGAGCTGCTGCTTCACTTTTGCGAACTCCTCAGGGTAGTTTTCGGCTGCCGAGATCAGGCGGGCGATCGATTTGGCGTCTTTCTGCTGCAGGTGCTGCACCTCGCCGTTCAGGTTGTTACCCGTCGGGAAGTCGCATTGGCTGAGCATGTCGTTGATCATGCCCTGCAGGCCCATGGCGCGGCCATCATCAGGCGAGTAGATGCGGGCAATGCCGTAGGCGTGCAGCTCTTCGATCTCTTCAGGCAGAATAACCCCGCCGCCACCGCCGAAAATCCGGATGTGGCCGCAGCCGCGCTCCTGCAGCAGGTCGTGCATGTACTTGAAGTATTCCAGGTGGCCGCCCTGGTAGGAGGTAATGGCAATGGCCTGCACGTCTTCCTGAATGGCGCAATCCACTATCTCCTGCACCGAGCGGTTGTGGCCCAGGTGTATCACTTCTGCCCCTGACGCCTGGATAATGCGCCGCATGATGTTGATGGAGGCATCGTGGCCATCAAAAAGCGAAGCGGCTGTTACGAGCCGGATATGGTGCGTTGGTTTATAAATTTCAGTCTGAAGCGCTTGCATGGTTGGTGTCGGTATGTCCTGTGTATATAACGTACAAATGTAAATAAAAACAACGATCTAAGGCGCTGCGTTACAAGTTTTGCATTTACGAGCGTGAACCGTGTTGCTTTTTTGAGAATGTCGTAATGGAGGCAGGGGGTATTTCCTTCAATGCAGCAGGGAGGAGAGGCAAGTCGGCTTGCAGGATTCCGCGAGGAGAGAACTCGCCAGCATGAAAAACCACGAGCTGGAAGCTTGCGGCAGCATTAACTTTTATCGAATTGGAGATCACCTAAAATTACAGCCCTCAAATTATTCTAATGATTTTGGCCCTCCTGAACCATTGTCGCGTCAGGTCCTCTTTGCATACCGGAACAGCAGGTGTTGAAAGGCTTTAATGATTTGAATAATTGGTAAGCGGGTAAGACAGGGGCGCTTACCCAAGGCCGGCTTCACGGGCCAGAATGACCATTTCGGCCACGTTGCTGGTGCCCAGTTTGCGCTGAATATTTTTGCGGTGCGTCTCTACGGTGTGGTAGCTGAGGAACAGCTGCTCGGCAATGGCTCTGGTGCTCAGGCCCATGCAGATCATGCTCAGGATCTGCACTTCCCGGTTGCGGAGGTGCTTGATGAGGAGCTTGTTTTTGTTTTTCAGGTTCTCTTTAAGGGCGGCCACCAACTGCTCTTCGGTGTCCATTCTGGGGCTGAGGTCCACGTCTACGCACAAGACATCCTGCACATCGCCATGCTCATTTTTTCGGAAAGACTTGGCCCAGCCGGTGAACCACTTATACTCTTTCTCTAATTTATGTCTGGCCCTGAAGATGCCGCCATACTCAGCTCCGGTGAAATGCTTGTAATGCGCTATGCTGTTTTCCGGCACGGTCTGATCGTCGGGGTGGACAATTTCCTTCAGGTAGTGGAATCCGCCCTTCTCCAGTATTTCTTCCAGGCTGTAGCCCAGTGTCTCTTCATTGGTCTTGTTGCACCAGATCACGCCCTTGTCCACATCCGAAATATAGATGTTGGCGGGCACTTCATTTACAACTCTCTCCAGGAAATCGCACTTTTCTTTTGTTCGCGCTAATTCCTCTTCTAACTCCTTTATTTTCTGCAGTAAGTTATTGTCCGGTTTTTTTTCTGCCATACACGTTCTATAGAAGACCTTCATATTGCGATGCTACCGGCTGGCAGCTTCTTTTAGGGAAAAATGGCTTCTGACACTAAAAATAGTAATTATTATACAGATGTCAATAACTATATTTCTGGCTGGCGTTACCTGTAATCCGGCTCGGGTATCAACCTGGAGACCAGCTTTTTTATTCCGGCAGCCTATGCTCTGGGCAGCGCTTAACAGGGCACTCGGGTGCAGCCGCAGCTATGGCAGGTCCTGAGGCGGACCCTGCACCTGTGCGGCCGGCGGGGCTCCGGAGGGCAGTTTTTATTCAAATAATTACCTGCCCCAGCGGTAAGGGGCAAACAGTTGGCCGCCAACAAAGCAGGGTACCCGTATGCAGGCCATAATTATTACGTTGGCTTAAAAAATCGATTTGAGCAGAATATTCTTAACTTTGTTTTCGTATTGATACTATATGAAGAACATCCGTAATTTCTGCATTATTGCCCACATCGACCATGGCAAAAGTACCCTGGCCGACCGACTGCTGGAGTTTACCCAGACTGTGGCGGAGCGTGAGATGCAGCACCAATTGCTCGACAACATGGACCTGGAGCGCGAGCGGGGCATCACCATCAAGAGCCAC
Source organism: Pontibacter beigongshangensis (assembly GCF_014332515.1). Classification (GTDB taxonomy): domain Bacteria; phylum Bacteroidota; class Bacteroidia; order Cytophagales; family Hymenobacteraceae; genus Pontibacter; species Pontibacter beigongshangensis. Next base: position 25,332 of record NZ_VFSD01000034.1, read on the forward strand.
GCCATCCAGATGAACTACCGCTACAAAGGCGAGGACTATGTGCTCAACCTGATCGACACGCCCGGCCACGTCGACTTTTCGTACGAGGTGTCCCGCTCGATTGCTGCCTGCGAAGGCGCGCTCCTGATCGTGGACTCGTCGCAAGGCATTGAGGCCCAGACGATCTCGAACCTGTACCTGGCCATCGGCAACGACCTGGAGATTATTCCGGTGCTGAACAAGATAGACCTGCCCCACGCCATGCCCGAAGAGGTGTCGGACCAGATCATCGAGCTGATCGGCTGCGATAACGAAGACATCATCCTGGCCTCCGGTAAGGCCGGTATCGGCATAGAAGATATCCTGAACGCAATCTGCGACCGCATTCCTGCCCCGAAAGGCGACCCTGCCGCCCCGCTGCAGGCGCTGATTTTCGACTCCGTGTTCAACTCCTACCGCGGTATAGAGGTGTATTTCCGGATCTTTAACGGCACCCTGAAAAAAGGGGAGAAGGTGAAGTTCATCAACACGGGCAAAACCTACGAAGCCGATGAGATAGGGGTGCTGAAACTGAACCAGGAGGAGCGCAAGGAAATGGGCGCCGGAAACGTAGGCTACCTGATCTCAGGTATTAAAAACGCGAAAGAAGTGAAAGTAGGCGATACCATTACGCACGTGGATCGGCCCGGAGAGTCCATTCAAGGCTTTGAGGACGTAAAGCCGATGGTGTTCGCCGGCATTTACCCGGTAGAGACCAGCGAGTACGAAGAATTGCGCTCCTCCATGGAGAAGCTGCAGCTCAACGACGCCTCGCTGGTGTGGGAGCCGGAAACCTCGGCCGCCCTGGGTTTTGGCTTCCGCTGCGGGTTCCTGGGCATGTTGCACATGGAGATCGTGCAGGAGCGCCTGGAGCGTGAGTTCGACATGACCGTGATCACCACCGTGCCCTCGGTGCAGTTCCACGCCTACACCACCAAAAGCGACATGGTGAAGGTGAATGCACCTTCCGAGATGCCCGAGCCAAACTATATTGACCACATCGAGGAACCGTTCATCAAAGCGCAGATCATCACAAAATCTGAGTTCGTAGGGCCTATCATCACCCTGTGTATGGACAAGCGGGGTATCCTGAAAAACCAGACCTACCTGACAAGCGACCGGGTGGAGATGACCTTCGAGATGCCGCTGGCTGAAATCGTGTTCGACTTCTTCGATAAACTCAAGACTATTTCCCGCGGTTACGCCTCCCTCGACTACGAGCTCATTGGTTTCAGGGCATCGAACATGGTGAAACTGGACGTGATGCTGAACGGCGAAAAGGTGGATGCGCTCTCGGCCATTGTGCACCGCGACAAAGCTTACGACTGGGGCAAGCGCCTCTGCGAAAAGCTGCGTGAACTGCTGCCGCGCCAGATGTTCGAGATCGCCATTCAGGCCGCCATCGGGCAAAAGATCATCGCCCGCGAAACTGTGAAGGCCATGCGCAAGAACGTATTGGCCAAGTGCTACGGCGGTGACATATCGCGTAAGCGGAAGCTCCTTGAGAAGCAGAAAAAAGGGAAGAAACGCATGCGCCAGGTAGGCAACGTGGAAATTCCACAAGAGGCCTTCCTAGCTGTACTTAAGCTGGATTAACACTTTTAAAAAAAGCCCCGGCATGTCTGCATGTCGGGGCTTATGGTTTGTGCGATTGTTTTTAATATAATCTCCGAATCAGGAAAAACACTTTCATGTAGCTTTTTAAGACTGCAGAACAACCCATAACTTTTAACTCATAACTCTCAACTTACAAAATGACCCTGCTCGACGGTAAAAAAACATCCGAAGCCATTCAGAACGAAATAGCTGCTGAAGTGGCTGAGATCAAAGCCAAAGGCGGCAAAGTGCCTCACCTGGCTGCCATTCTTGTCGGAAACGATGGGGGCTCTGTTACCTATGTCAACAACAAAGTGCTGGCCTGTGAGCGTGTCGGCTTTGAATCGTCGCTGTTCCGCTACGAAGATTCTATTACTGAAGAGGAACTGCTGCACAAGATAAAAGAACTGAACGAGGACCCTGAAATAGACGGTTTTATCGTACAGCTGCCCCTGCCCAAGCACATCGACGCGGAGAAGGTGCTGGAAGCCGTTGACCCCACCAAGGACGTAGACGGGTTCCACCCGACCAATGTGGGTCGCATGGTGGCTGGCCTGCCTGCCTACCTGCCAGCCACGCCAGCAGGCATTCTGCAACTGCTGGAACGCTATAAAATCGAAACATCCGGCAAACACTGCGTAGTGATAGGTCGGAGCAACATTGTGGGTTCGCCCATGAGCATCCTGATGGCCAAGAGTGCTTACCCTGGCAACTGCACCGTAACCGTTTGCCATAGCCGCACCGTAGACCTGCCTTCGTTTACACGCCAGGCCGATATCATCATCGCAGCCATCGGCAAGCCCGAGTTCGTTACAGCCGACATGGTGAAAGAAGGAGCCGTGGTGATAGACGTGGGCACCACCCGTGTACCCGATGCCAGCCGTAAATCCGGTTTCAGGCTGAAAGGCGATGTGAACTTTGATGAAGTAGCGCCCAAATGCAGCTACATTACACCGGTGCCAGGCGGTGTGGGCCCCTTAACCATCGCCATGCTGCTCAAAAACACACTCAGCGCTGCCAAAAAAGAAGTTTACGCATAGGGAAGTCTGGTGTACTTTTATTCAGTGAAAATGAAACAGGTGCCTCAGCAGCAGAAAAACGCTCTGGAGGGCCTTTTTCATTAGAATAATTCAGCATCATGTAAACCCTTTTGAACTTGGTGCAGACAAAGAAAGCCTCAGGAGAACTTGTCTTCCTGAGGCTTTCTTCTTAATGAAAACAGGGATTAAATCTACAGCTTAACCTGCTCCTGCAGCACAGCAGCCAGTTCGTTGAAGTCGTTATTGATGCTGATAGAATGCTTAGGCTTGTTCAGGAAAGCCTGCAACTGCTCCGGCAATTCCACTTCTTCACCAATTATCTCCTCTATACTCTGCTTAAACTTGGCAGGGTGTGCTGTTTCCAGGAAAATACCAGCAGATTTTTGCTCAGTAAAGAATTTTTTCAGGGCCATATATCCGATTGCCCCGTGTGGGTCCATCAGGTAGTTTTGCTCCTGGTTCACTTCGCGGATAATCGATCGGATAGGTTCGTCATCTGTCCAGTAGCCTTTCACCACTTGCAGCAATGCATCGAAGTCGTTTCCGAAAAGCTCCAGAATACGTGGGAAGTTGTTTGGTGCGCCAACGTCCATGGCATTGGCGATGGTGGCTACCGATGGGGCAGGCGTGTAAACGCCTGTCTCGAGGTAATCCGGAACTATCTTGTTTCGGTTGGTAGCCGCTATAAAGCTGGCGATTGGCAAGCCCATCTGGCGGGCCAGCAGTCCGGCAGCGAGGTTACCGAAATTTCCGGAAGGCACAGCAAATGTAACGGCAGAGGCTTCGGCAGATGGATTTTGCTTTCTCCACTGGCCCCAGGCATGGAAATAGTACACCATCTGCGGCAGCCAGCGGGCCACATTAATGGAGTTGGCAGAAGAAAGCTGCATCTCTTTTGCCAGTTCAGCATCCGAGAACGCCTGCTTCACCAGGCTCTGGCAATCGTCGAACGTTCCTTTTACAGCTACAGAAGTAATGTTCTGGCCGAGTGTTGTAAACTGCATCTCCTGAATGTCGCTTACGCCACCCTCCGGGTACAGAATTACCACCTCTATATTTGCTACGCCTAGGAAACCGTTTGCCACGGCACTGCCTGTATCGCCGGAAGTAGCCACCAGCACCGTAACCGGGTTGCCGCTGGTGGAGAAAGCCTGCAGGCAGCGCGACATAAAGCGGGCGCCCACATCTTTAAAAGCACAGGTAGGGCCATAGAACAGCTCCAACGCCGAAACGCCTTCCTCCACCGCTACCAGCGGAATTGGAAAGTTGAAGACTTCCTCGCAGATAGATTTCAGATGATCAGGGGCAATATCAGGAGCCGTATAGGGGCTCAACACCTGGTAGGCTATTTCCGGAAGCGACAGCGTTGGCAGCGCCTCGAAGAAGGACGCAGGTAAAACCGGGATCTCCTTCGGGAAAAACAGGCCTTTGTCCTGTGGTAAACCTTTGATCACAGCCTCGCTGAAGCTCATGTCCGGCGACTGGCGGTTGGTACTATAGAATGTCATGCTTGTGCGGGTTGTAAGATAGTTTGTTCGATCAGCCGTGCACCTTGCTCAGGCACCTGCGTTACGTAAGATTTTAATTCTATGCCACTGCTGCTGTATACCAGCTCCATGGCCTGCTGTACGGCCAGGGCATGCGCTTCGGTAGCCGAAAGGGCAAATATAGAAGGACCGGAACCGGAAATACCGCATCCGAGTGCCCCTGCACCAATGGCAGCCGCCTTGGCCTGGTTAAACAACGGTATCAGCACAGAGCGCTCCGGTTCGAATATCTCGTCGTGGAGGCTGCGCCCGATCAGGCTGTAATCACCCTTCAGCAGTCCGGTAATCAGGCCGGCCAGGTTGCCCCACTGCCGGATACCCTTCTGCAACGGTATGTCCTTTTTCAGAATGCTGCGGGCCAGCGATGTCTTCAGCTCTACCTGCGGGTGGATCACCGTGCAGTACAGCTCTACCGGCACACCCAGCGGCACTATATCCAGTGGCTCGTAGCTGCGCACCAGCACAAAGCCGCCCAGCAGGGCAGGAGCCACATTGTCGGCGTGCGCTGAACCAGATGCCTTGCGCTCCCCTTCCATGGCATACACCACCAGTTCCTGCGTGGTAAATGGTTTGCCCAGCAGCTCGTTCATGGCATAGGCTGCGGCAGCCGAGCTGGCGGCGCTGCTGCCGAGTCCGCTGCCCACCGGCAAGCCCTTATGCAGCTGTAGCTCCACACCATGCGCAATCTCAAGGTCGGTGAGCATTTTCTGCGCCACCACCCCGATCACGTTTTCTGACGGGTCGAGCGAAAGGCCGCTCACTCCTGTTACTGCAGAGATCGTAACACCTGGAGTTGCTTTTTTGCGCGCCCACACTTCATCGCCAGGGTGCTCCATGGCAAAGCCCAGTACATCGAATCCGCAGCAGACATTGGCTACGGTGGCCGGTGCGTACGCTTTTATAAATTCTGAATTATTCATGATTCTACTTGTTGTGCCATCTCAAACGCCGACAGGTCTGGTCTGGAAAGAAAAAAATTGTCGTGCAGCAGGTTCACCGCTCGTTGCGCATCCTCGGCCTGCACCACAAACGAAATATTGCGTTCTGTGGCTCCCTGCGCAATGGCTCTGATGTTGATGCCATTGCTGCCCAGCAGCGAGAAAGTGGTGCCGGCAATGCCTGGCTGCTTTATCATGCCGTTGCCTACCAAAGCTATAATACTCATAGGCGCCTCTAAGTTCAACGGATCCAGAATTCCTGTCCGGATATCTTCCGCAAACTCGTGCTCCAGGGCTTGCAGGGCATGGGCTCCCTCACTTTGGGTGAGGCCAATGGTAATGCTGTGCTCGGAGGAGGATTGCGTTATAAAGTAGATGTTGATGCTCTCGGTTGCCACCGCCTTGAACATGCGCATGGCAATGCCGGGCACACCCACCATGCCACTGCCTGTTAAGGTCAGCATGGCAATGTTGTCGATGCACGATACGCCTTTTATAATCTGGTTTCCGGGAGTGGCTTTCTCCGTAATCAGCGTGCCCTTATGCGAGGGGTTGAAGGTGTTTTTGAGCTGCAACGGAATTTTGGCCGACACCAGCGGGTAGATGGTTGGCGGGTAGAGCACTTTGGCCCCGAAATAGGCCAGTTCCATTGCCTCCTCATAGCTCAGCTCCGGAATGGAGTAAGCCGACTTGGCTTTGCGTGGGTCCGTGGTGTACATGCCATCCACATCAGACCAGAGTTCCAGCCTTTCCGCATTTAGAGCGGCCGCGTACAGCGAGGCGCTGTAATCGGAGCCGCCACGGCCCAGCACCGTAGTTTTGCCAGTGCTGGAACTGGCGATAAAGCCAGGCGCAATGATCAGCGCCGCTTCCGGCAAATGCTTCTGTATCTGCTCGTAGGTTTTCTGAAGGTCTACTTTCGCATTCAGATAGTTATTATCTGTAAAGATGAAATGCCGGCTGTCGATCAGGATGTTGGCCAGGCCTTTGTACTGAAAGGCTTCTGAAACAATGGCAGACGAAAGCAGCTCGCCATAACTCATGACACGGGCCTTAATGCTGTCGCTGATCTCGTCGAGCAGGTATACGCCTTTGCACATATCCTCCAGCTCACGTAGGCGCAGCTTTATTTTGCCTTTAATGTTTATCTGCAGATTGATCGGCACCAGCTCCTCAATGGCTTCCATATGCTTGGCCTCGAGCTGCTGCAACACATCCTGGTAGGAGTCGTCGTGGGCGGCAGCTTTCTGAAAACAGTTGATCAGCATATCTGTTACGCCAGACATGGCCGATACTACCACCAGCATGCGGTTTGTGTCTTTTTTGTCGCTTAGTATTGAGGCGATCTGCGAGATGGCCCTGGCGTTGGCTACGGATGTTCCACCAAATTTTAAAACCAGCATAGTTAATGGTTCTGATGTTTTACTAAAAGTTTTTGAGAGGCCTGTAAATGGCTAACGGAAGCCAGGAAGGCGAAAAGGCTGGATGATTAATTTTACGTAAACCCCTAATGGGTAATAATACCTGGTGTGGCTCTGGAGAGAAGGACAGCACCGGAAATAATGGACCCTCCGGAAGCACTTTCTGGTGTTGCGGCACAGGAAATAGATATGTTACGTAAATTTTTCATTTTTTTTGACGAGCCAATATCTATATAATTTTAAACAATTGCAAAAATATAGGGGAGGTTGGTTATAGAAATCCTAAGTTTTAGGCCAAGTGAGTTGATATTATGGCAAAAACCAGGAACAGAACAGCCTGCGCAGTATGTTGCATATTTATGCTAAATTGCAGGTTCTGCCTTTCGGGCGTGAATAAAACAATATAAAAAAGAACAAGAAAAGCACAACGGCCTATGTTTTGTGCTTTAAAATGAATATGTTAGAAACAACAAAGCTATATAAGACAGCCTCCATACACCAGGTGCCCCAGGACGGCAGCAGCCTGCCGCTCATGGAAGCTTTTTATACCATACAGGGAGAAGGCGCCAACACCGGTTGCGCCGCCTATTTTATTCGCCTGGGAGGTTGTGACGTGGGGTGCCACTGGTGCGATGTAAAAGAGTCGTGGGATGCGGAGCTGCACCCGCTCACACCGGTGGAGGAGATTGTGCAAACAGCCGGGCAGTTTCCGGGAAAGGCTGTGGTGGTAACTGGAGGCGAGCCTTTGCTTTACAACCTCAATCCGCTTACCTCGCTGCTGCAGGAACGTGGCATCCAGACGTTTATAGAAACTTCCGGAGCCTATCCTTTAAGTGGTTTCTGGGACTGGGTGTGCCTGTCGCCCAAGAAGTTTAAAGCGCCGGATGCCTCTGTGTACCCGCATGCAGATGAGCTGAAGGTCATCATTTTCAACAAAAGCGACTTTGCCTGGGCCGAGGAGCACGCTGCTAAAGTTGGGGCTAAAACAAGGCTCTATTTGCAGCCCGAATGGAGTAAGGCAGACCAGCTGATGCCCCAGATCGTGGAATACGTAAAAAACAACCCGAAATGGCGTGTGTCGCTGCAGACACACAAATATATGGACATTCCATAACACCTATGTACAAGAATCTGCTCATCGTATTTTTGTTGCTCTCCTGCATCAGTTACAGTACCTGTGCCCAAACCAGTACGCTAAGCACTACCTCCAAAAAGGCGCAAAGTCTGTACTATAAAGCCGATGAGTATGCCAGGGCCCGCAATTTTAAAAAGGCCCTGGAGATTCTGGACGAGGCGACCCAGAAGGACCCAGCATTTGCAGAAGCTTATCTGAAAGCAGCCAGCCTGACCAGGTCGCTTGGCGATAAGGCGGCCACCTTTGAGTATCTGGAGAAGGGGCTGGCGCTGGTACCCTACGATCCTGCGCTGCAGAACAATTATTTTGATATCGCAGAACTGCATTTTGAAAGAGGAAATTACGAGCAGGCCAAAAATTACTACGATGCCTTCCTGAAGTCTAAACCCAGGAACCCCAAGCTGGTGGATATGGCCCGGCAGCAGGTAAGAACCAGCGACTATGCCCTGCTGGCTATGCTGAACCCTGTAGAGTTTAACCCCGTGCAGCTGCCAGCTACTATTAACCGGTTCGGGTTGCAGTATTTTCCGTCTACTACAGCCGATCAGCGCCACCTGATCTATACGGGCCGCCTGAGCGCCCGGCCAGACCAGGACGAGAACATCTATGTGAGCCAGTGGCAGGAGGGGGAGTGGCAGGCGCCGGTCTCCATCTCCGATGCCATTAACTCACTTGCCAACGAAGGAGCCGCCACCATCTCCGGCGATGGAAAGACCCTGGTATTTACCTCCTGTAACCGCCCCGACAGCCAGGGCGACTGCGACCTGTACATTTCTTTCAGAACCGGAAACGAGTGGAGCAGGCCCAGCAACATGGGCTACACCGTTAATTCCAAAGCCTGGGAATCGCAGCCAAGTCTTTCGGCCGATGGCAGAACCCTGTACTTTACCTCTAATAGGGCAGGTGGCAAGGGAAAAGAAGATATCTGGGTGACGCACATGCGTGAGGATGGCAGCTGGGAAAAGCCTGCCAACGCAGGAGCACCCATCAACACCAGTGGCCGCGACATGGCCCCTTTTATTCATGCCAGCGGTTCTACCCTTTATTTTGTAAGCGATGGGCACCAGGGGCTTGGCGGACTGGATGCCTTTAAAACAACGCTTAAGCCGGACCATAAGTGGGAAGTGCCGGAGAATATGGGGTACCCCCTCAACACGCACGCCGATGAAGGCTCCGTCTTTATTACCCCCGACAATAAAACCGGCTACTATTCGCGCAAGGTTGTTGCAGACACGGGGGCTCCGTCTATCCTGTTGTACAGCTTTGAGGTGCCGGATATCTGGAAGAGCAGTGAGAAAAGCACCTACGCCCAGGGCAGGGTATTCGATAACGTGACTAAAAAGCCTTTGAAGGCCACCATCCAGCTCTACGATGTGAAAGCCGACTCGCTGGTGCAGCAGGTAAACTCAGACCAGGTATCCGGAGAGTACACGGCCGTGCTGGCAGAGGGCAGGAAATATGCCCTCTACGTAAGTGCCCCGGCCTATATGATGAACAGCCTGAGTTTTGACTATACCTCGGCCAAAGCCTTAACGCCGGTAGCCCTGGATGTGTACCTCGACCCTATAAGCGCAGGAGCGGCTGTGGTCCTGAACAATATATTTTTTAATACAGGCGAGTATGCGCTGGCGCAGGATTCTAAAACCGAACTGAATAAACTGATCAGCTTTCTGCAGCAAAATAAAGATCTGAAAATAGAGATTGCCGGCCACACCGACGATGTGGGCTCCGACGATGCCAACCAGGTGCTGTCCGAAAAGAGAGCCAGGTCCGTAGCCGAATATTTGGCCGGCAAAGGCATTGGCAAAGACCGGCTCCGGTCAAAAGGGTATGGCGAGTCCAGGCCAAAGCAACCCAACACCACAGAGGAGAACCGAAGCCTGAACCGTAGAATCGAAATGAAAATTCTGTAAGCCGATTATTTGAATGAAACAGGCCCTCCGGAGCATGCTGCTGTAGCTGCTGCTGCCCAGGATTATATAAAAAGCGACACAACTTATCGGAATTTTTTTCACCTTTTCTATAAAGAACAAAATGTCTTGATACGTGTGTCGTGATACGTGTGTCGTTTTTCTCAGGGTGATGCAATTTCTGATTCCGATAAGTTTAGACGCAGTCTATATTATTCAGCTGCAAGAGCCGAAGCAGGTGTGTGATCCATCCAGTTCATTTTCTTTTCCCTTGTTCCCTATTTCCCGCCTCACCGCTTTATTTATTCAGCCAGACACTACCGGCCAGCAGCAATTATTCTAATCAAAACAGACCTCCGGCAACCTTTCTGCTGTTGTTGCTGCTGAAGGGATACTGGAAAAATGACCTGCAAGAGGTGCATTCCTAAAAGCGTAAAGGCCGCAAAAACTCCTTAATGGCAGTTTTTGCGGCCTTTACGCTTTTAGGAAGAACAGCTTTTTCGCTGAAATACTAAGCTTATCTTTCCTCTATCGGCACATACTTACGTGTGTTCTCACCTACATAAATCTGTCTCGGGCGACCGATCGGCTCTTTCTGCTCCCGCATCTCTTTCCACTGGGCGATCCATCCTGGCAGTCGGCCAAGGGCGAACATGACCGTAAACATTTCGGTAGGGATGCCGAGGGCGCGGTAAATAATGCCGGAGTAGAAGTCCACGTTCGGATAGAGTTTGCGCTCTATAAAATAAGGGTCCGTCAGGGCTGCCTGCTCCAGTTCCTTGGCTATGTTCAGTATCGGGTCTTTTATGCCGAGGGCAGAGAGTACGTCGTCAGCCGTCTTTTTGATGATTTTGGCGCGCGGGTCAAAGTTCTTGTACACCCGGTGCCCGAAGCCCATCAGTCTGAAAGGATCATTCTTGTCTTTGGCTTTGGCGATGAATTTCTTGGAGTCGCCACCGTCTGCTTTAATCTGCTCCAGCATCTCGATCACGGCCTGGTTGGCCCCACCGTGCAGCGGGCCCCACAGCGCACTGATACCGGCAGATACAGAAGAGTAAAGGCTGGCATGGGCCGAGCCTACCAGGCGAACTGTTGAGGTAGAGCAGTTCTGCTCATGGTCGGCGTGCAGAATGAGCAGCTTGTTAAGGGCATCTACCACCACTGGGTTCACTTCATAATCCTCTGTTGGGTCAGAGAACATCATGTGCAGGAAGTTGGAGCAATAATCCAGCTTGTTTTTAGGATAGTTGATGCGTTGCCCGTTCGAGTTCTTGAAAGACCAGGCGGCAATAGTGGAGAGCTTAGCCATGAGGCGGATCATAGACAGGTCCATCTCATCTTTCGTCTGGTTCGATTTAAGCGACTCCGGGTAAAAAGCCGTCAGGGAACTTACCAGCGCCGAAAGTATCCCCATAGGGTGAGCCGCCGACGGGAAGCCGTCGAGTATCTTCCGCATATCCTCATTCACCAGCATATGTCGCTTTATTCTTTTGCTGAATGCGTCGAGCTCGGCGGCAGTCGGAAGCGAGCCGTAAATAAGCAAATAGGAAACTTCTATAAAACTCGATTTTTCTGCCAGCTCCTCAATCGGATATCCTCTGTAGCTAAGGATACCTTCCTCGCCATCCAGATATGTAATGGCGCTGGTGGTGGCACCGGTATTCTTATATCCTGAATCCAGCGTGATAAATCCGGATTCAGCCCTTAAAGAAGAAATATCGATTGCTTTTTCATCTTCAGTACCTACTACTATCGGTAGCTTGTAGGATTTACCTTCAAGTATTAGTTCAGCGAAATCTGACATGAGTGAGTTGTTTATTTGTCTGTGGTTGTATCTCAATTGAAAGCGAAATTATGTAAAAATGTCTTAAAATGAAATTAACCCTGTATTTATCTGGTAAAATATATACATAGGTGTAGGAGCAAGTTTCGGCCGCTATAAAAATTAACTGGCCAGCCTTTTCATATACACGTTGTAGGGCCGGACCTCCGCAGAAAATCCTGTCCGTTTCAACGGAATTTATATTGCCGCCGGCGCAAATCTCTCCTATGTTCCACCATCAGCACCTGTTTTCCGGTATGGCGTTCTGCGGGCAAGGGGGAGGCCTGCTTTGAGACGAGGCCGCAAATATAAATAATCACATAAGCAGGTATGATCCGTTTCTGTGTCTGCTTCTGGCTGGCATCCGGAGCGGGGCCACATGGGCTAAAGCAAGTTCATAAACATGACAGTGCCAACGATTGTAAATATAAATAAAAAAATACGATCGTTAATTAATATATCCTGGATTTGGCAGTTATAACATAACTAAGTTAATTAGTTGTTTGGAATAGTTAAGCGGGACTTTCCCCGAATCGGCCAATTTGAAAATTCAATGAGAACAGATAGTATAAAGAAGCCCTTTGGCAAGCTGCCCGACGGGCAGGAGGTAAGCCTCTACACCCTGACCAACAAGCAGGGCATGGTTGTGAAACTGACAAACTACGGAGCTATCATCACCTCCATCCTAACCCCTGACCAGGCCGGAGAAACTGGCGAAATAGCCCTGGGTTTTAACGAATTGGAGGGATACCTGCAAAAGCACCCATACGTTGGCTCTGTGGTGGGCCGCTTTGCGAACCGGATAAAGAATGCCAGGTTTACGCTAGACGGACAGGAGTACCAGCTGGCCGAAAACAAATCGCCTAACCACATCCATGGCGGTATTTCCGGGTTCGATAAAAAAGTATGGCAGGCGGAGGAGCTTCCAGACCAGAACGGCATCCGGCTTACCTACCTAAGTCCGGATGGTGAGGAAGGATACCCCGGAAACCTGCACACAACGATTACCTATAGCCTGACAGACGACAATGAGCTGAAGATAGAGTACATGGCTCAAACAGATAAAGCAACCCCGGTAAACCTCACCAACCACAGCTATTTTAACCTGTCAGCCGGAAAATCTGAGTTGATTCTGGATCATGTGGTCCAGATCGCCTCGGAGGCCTATACGCTGGTAGACGACACGCAGGTGCCAACAGGCGAGATCAGGCACGTGGAAGGAACTCCTATGGATTTCAGAGAGCCGCATAGGGTGGGCGAGCGCATCGGGCAGGTGGCCGGTGGCTATGATCACAACTATATTGTGCCCGATGCGGATGGTACTTTAAGATATATCGCCTCTGTTTTGGAACCCCGGAGCAGGCGCTTTATGGAAGTCTTCACAACCATGCCGGGTGTGCAGTTCTACACGGGCAACGCCCTCGATGGCACCGTGAAAAACGAGGCAGGCAAGACTTTTGAGAAGCACTGCGCCCTTTGCCTCGAGACGCAGCACTTCCCCGATGCGCCCAACCACCCGGAGTTCCCATCCAGCATCCTCCACCCCGGCGAAACCTACCACCATACCACTGTCTACAAATTCTCGGTTAAGGCTGATTAAGGAGCAGCAGAGGCCGCTACACCTCCGGAGGGCCATTTTCATTAGAATAATTCGTCCCTCAACAGGAAAGAGATCGCTGGTTTTCTGTTCCCATGTAACCCGGCCAATCGTATACAGAACATGCAGCCAGGCCAAGGTAGTGCCTGGTCATATTAATAACCACCTTGCAATTAAAAAGAAGCTTTTAGTAGCCCATGCAGCACGCATCATGATAAATAGAATAAAAGAAAAGTTTCAGCAACTGTACCGCCAGGAGCCGCTCCTGTTCCGCTCTCCGGGGCGTGTAAACCTCATTGGCGAACATACCGACTATAACGAGGGCTTTGTGCTGCCGGCAGCCATCAACAAAGAGATCTACTTTGCTGTTGCGCCTAATGGCACCCAGGCCTTCCGCGCCTACTCCTACGACCTGGAAGAGAGCGCCACTTTTGACCTGACGCAGGTGCAGCCATCTGAAATTGGTTGGGCCAACTACCTGCTGGGGGTGGTGGCGCAGTTTCAGAAGGCAGGCTACGAGATTGCCGGGTTCGACCTGGTGTTTGGTGGCAATATTCCCATCGGTGCCGGCTTGTCATCGTCTGCGGCGGTGGAGTGCGGCCTGGCCTTCGCCCTGAACCAGATCTATCAGCTGGGGGTAGAGAAGTTTACACTCGTGAAAATGGCACAGCGGGCGGAGCACGAATATGCCGGCGTTATGTGCGGCATCATGGACCAGTTTGCCAGCATGTTCGGCAAGAGCGGCCATGTAGTGAAGCTCGACTGCCGCTCGCTGGAGTACGAGTACTACCCCTCCGATATGCGCGACTACCGCATCGTGCTGCTCGACACGCAGGTGAAGCACTCGCTGGCCTCCTCGGAGTACAACACCCGCCGGCAGGAGTGTGAGGCCGGGGTGGCCCTGT
>NZ_VFSD01000035.1 GCF_014332515.1 Pontibacter beigongshangensis
ATGTTTTCAAAACATCAAGGAAGGGAATCGAGAATTAAACAGACTAAACATTTTATTCAAGAGAATACCTCAGCAAGCTTACTAAATAACAAAAAATGGTACTCAATTCTTGAAAAAATTCAGGAAGAAGGACAAAGCATTAAGATAAAAACGCTTTTATCAGATTTTAGCTTTTCATGCGACTTTATCAGAGAAATAGAATTAACCTCTGCTCTGTTCGATGATACAGGAAATTTTATTGAATACTTTGAAATCGAATACATTAGTCTAAAAAGAACTGAAGAAATGATAAGTTTTTTGAATAAGTTAAATATAAATTATTCAGATGATCCTGATCACATTACGATTTTAGGTTATCTAAAAAAACAGGTTATAACCACACCTAAAAATCACTAAAGCGTTTTTTAGCCAAGTCCGTTAACAAAAAACATTTTAATTAAGATGTGGACACCAGTGCATATAAACCGAATCTTAAAGGACATGGAGTATTGTAATAATATTCTTTTTCTTCGGCCAGACTGCCTGAAGTTTTGGGAGTATATAAAAATTCAGCCTGAAAAATGGGCCGAAAAGACAATGGGAGAAGAAGGTGGCGGATTTTGGGTTGTTGGAATAATAGGGAAGTCAGCTATATATTATAATGATATTGAAGAAGGTTACAATTTCTCCTCCTTTGCTACCTATGGCGAAATAGACCATTACCATCCAAATTAAATGGAGCTATTTGAAATGGTAGAATGTTTGTATGAAGAAATTGTGAAACAGAATAAATAACTGTCAAAAATCGTATTTTGCCAAAATCATGGGAGGACCAGACTCGATGAAAGATACATCTAGCTGTCATAACCTCAATGTCATCCAAACCCTTCTCCACCCCTAACACCAACATATGAAAAAGGCCTTCCTGACCAGCATCTGCCTCCTGGTAATGATGTGTTGTTTTGCACAGCAAAGCAAGAATTACCGTTCGCTTGATGCCAGCAACCCGATTACTTTTGGCGGTGACCATATCGTGTACCAGGGGAAGAAGATACAACTTGGTCCGCAGGCGTTCTTTATTGATGGACAACTTTCGGATGCCGAAGTAGCCAAGCATAAATATGTGTTTAATTCAGTGAACAAGGCCGCGGGACATCTGACCGATGGCACCGAAGCCTCGCCGATGGTGCTGTACCTGGCCCCTTATGTGTATTGGATCGACAACCCCGACGATCCGGCTGTTCGGGTTTCTGAAAATAGCGGGCCACCGTATGGGCTTATCATCAAATGCGAATGGCTGCGGTTTCAGGGCTTGTCGGAGAAGGCTGAAAATGTGGTGCTGGCCTGCAACCGGGGCCAGACGATCGGGGCAGTAGGTAATTTTACGATGTTCAAATTTATAGGGCAGGGCACAAGCTCCGAGAACATCACTTTCGGCAATTACTGCAATGTAGACCTGGTGTACCCTCTAAAACCCGGCCTGAACCGCGAGAAACGGGCATCGGCTATTGTGCAGGCGCAACTGATTCATTGCAATGGCGATAAAATTGTGGCGCGCAACACACGCTTTATCAGCAGGCTCAACCTCAACCCGTTTGTGGGCGGCAAGCGCGTGCTGTTCGACCGTTGCCATTTCGAATCGACCGACGATGCCTTGTGCGGCACAGGTGTTTACCTGAACTCTACCTTAGATATTTACAGCTCCAAACCCTTCTACCACACCACCGGCACCGGGGCCGTGTTCTTTAACTGCGATATCCGCTCTTTCAGCCACGACAAGCAATATTTTACCAAAGCCAACGGGCAGGTAGCAGTCGTAGATACCCGATTTACCACGGAGCCAAATACTTATTTAGGTTGGAGAGATGTACCACCCGCCGAAACAAAAAACTACCAGTACCAGGTCGTGCAGAATGGCAAGCCCGCCTTTATCGGGAAAAACGACCCGGCTTCTACGGTGGATATGGCCGGTAAATCTGTGCTCGATGCTTACCGTCTGGAGCACAAGGGCAAGTTGATTTACAATACCTACAATCTTTTGGCCGGAAACGACGATTGGGACCCGATGGGGGTGAAGCCTCTGGTGCTGGCTGCCGAAAAAGAGCAGGCGAAGAAATACACCAACCTTCCGGTGCAGTTGCTGGTTTCTCCTACGAATGTTGCCATCGAAACAGGGAAGAACAGTGCGACATTGAGCGCCAAAATCATGCGGTTCGGCAACTACGAGCAGAGCGGCGAAAAGCTAAGCTGGTCTGTTGCCCCTGAACAAACATCGTTGGTAGAATTGAAGGTAAGCGCTGATGGAAAAACCTGTGAGGTAATCCCCACGAATACGAATGATGACACCAGGCGGGTGATCATAACGGCAACTACAGCTTCAGGGCTGGAGGCAGCAAGTATTCTGCTGGTAGCTCCGGCTAAGTTGGAAGCCCCGACATTCAGTTCGCTCCCTAAAATTTCGAAGAGCAAAAACGGAGAACTTACCCTTGCCTATAAACTCGACATGCGGTTTGAGGATCAGTCGCTGGTGAGTTGGTACCGTTGCACCGATGCCAAAGGGAGCAATCCCATCGAGGTGGCGGTATCGCGGAAGGAGACGCCCTTGCTCGCTTACACGCTGTCGGCAGGGGATATTGGCTACCATATCATGGCCTCGGTGGCTCCCAAGCATATCCGGAGCGATGCAGGCGAAGCAGCAACATTTGTCACGCCGAAACCCATAGCGGCAAAGGATGTGAAAGCCGATCCGAAGGTGTTGTTTACCGATTTCCGGAATGCATCTACCAGAAACCAGCCAAAGGTTGTCCCCGGCTTCTGGACGCTGGACCATTTCGATGCTGCAGACGAGGCGCCTGCCGCGCCAGCCGGCAAAAACGGCGATGCCTGGCACTATGGCACCGGTCTGGATGGCGCCGCGAATATGGAAGGCCTGCTGCAGGGCCGGAGCGCCAGCATGCGTTACACCCCGGTTGGCAAGGCATTCGGCGACATGAAACTAACCCTGACAGTGGCCCCCTACAAAACCGCAGGCCAGGGATTTAGCGTGGCCCACCTGTACATGGATGTGCTCATTAAGTTCGATACCCAAACCATGACCGGTTACGCCCTCCGCCTTATCCGGACAACGAAGCACCACGATGCGGTAGACTGTGTTTTTGTGAAATACGAAAATGGCCAGGTAACAGAAATAAGTGAGCCGGTTACCACCACCGCTTACAGAACACCCTGTACGATTACCGTAGAAGTGCAAGGAGATAAGCTGCTGGCCCGGGCAGCCTCGCCAACCCAGACGCACGAAACACCAAACAAGCCCGGCGTAGTAGCAGCAGTTGCCATGCAAACCAATATCAGCCCAAACAACTTCGGTGGCTTCGGCATAGAATACAACGGAGGTTCCCCCACCATGATCCAGGACATGAAAGTGGAGTGGAAATAAAAATTAGTGCTCCCTTAAAACAGCAGAAGCCGGACGCAATGCCCGGCTTCTGCTGTTTAATACCTAAATGCATGTCAGTAAATTTTGTCTTAGAAGGAGCAATTATTCTAATGAAAAAGGCCTTTCAGAGGCCTCCAACACTTCTGCTCTGCCCTTTACTTCCGACAGAAATTACAGGCAGGTGCTTAGTTATTTATCTTGATATCCACATCCTTGGTTTTAAGGGAGCCGCCTTCACGGTTTATTTCCAGGGATGTTCCCTTTTCTTTCTCAACAGTAACTTTGGTGGCCGGGGCTTTGGCTTCTACCTGTACCTCTCTAACCGTCTCTTTCTCTACTACAACTTCTTTTTCTACTACCTCTGCCTGTTCCGGCTGGTTGTTGCAACCAGCAGTGATGAACAGGGCAAGCGCACTTACCATGTAAATAAATCTCATACAATTTTAACCTTAAAAATGGGTGGGGGACAAACAAAAATAGATAAAGCTTAAAATCCGGGAACGGATTTGGTGGGATAGTACTTTCTTGCCTGCTACAAGGTAACCATTCAGCACGGTACTAACTAACGATATTCGTATTATAAAAAACGAGCGTTGTTTTTGACGCCTCTGCCCGTGCGTACTGCGTCTGCTCTTTTCTGTAACTCCTGATTTTCAGTTTATTCCTGCCGCAAAGCACCTCTTCTTTGTCGTTTTTTGCCTCTGTTTTCTTGGCTGCTTCCAGTATACTTGCATCAGTAACCATTACATATTAACTACTATGGAAAAGGAGCAAAACAAAGCACAGAAAATCGCGCCGCACCTGTGGTTCGATAACCAGGCAGAGGAGGCCGTCAATTTTTATGTCTCTGTTTTTAAAAACTCGGAGATTCTGGAGCTGACACGCTATGGCGAGGCTGGGCCCGGACCAAAATGCAGCGTAATGGGAATTTCGTTTCTGCTCGATGGGCAGAAGTTTATGGCCCTGAACGGCGGCCCTCATTTTAAGTTCACACCCGCCATCTCCTTCTATGTAAACTGCGAGTCGCAGCAGGAGGTAGATGAGCTATGGGAAAAGCTTACGGAGGGTGGAGCCGAAAGCCAGTGCGGCTGGCTTACCGACAAGTATGGCCTGTCGTGGCAGATCATACCGGCTGTTTTAGGCGAATTGCTGCACAGCCAGGATGCCGAAAAATCGGCAAGGGCCATGCAGGCCATGCTGCAGATGCGTAAAATAGACATCGCAGTCTTGCAACAAGCCTATAACGGGCAACCTACCTCTAACCCTGCATCAGTAATCACATAGCACGCAGCAGCACTAAGCAAGTCATAAGGCTCCAGAAGGGCTTTTCTATTCAAATAATCTGCCGTTAATCTGCCTAAACCTCACAGAGTCTTCCTGTGTAGGGCAGTAGCAATAGGCTTTGGAAGGGCAATTTCATCTAAATAATCCGTAAGGCTGCAGCCTGCGCAAAAGCAAAGCGGCTATACCTGTTCTCTCAGGCATAGCCACTTTTTGATGTTCAGAGAAGCCGAACCAGGCTCAAAACTCGTGCAGGCGCTGCGGAATGTTCCAGCGGAAGGCAACAGACGTAAAGGCGGTGTTCCGATCGAGGGAGTTACCATTAGAGTCGGTATTTCGCAGGATCTGCTTCAGGTCCACGAATACGTTGTGGCGCAGCTGGAAAGAGGCTGTCAGGTCGAGGTGGAGCTGGTTGGTTCTGATGCCTTGCGCTATGCTGTGGCCGTAAGCACCAGGGCGCTGGGTGTACGAAAGGTTTACATTGTTGCCCCAGTTTATGGTGTCGGTGCCAATTACCTGGTCCTGGCCGTAGCGCGTGGCAATGGCTTTGGCCGTCAGGTTCAGGCGGGGGAGGGGCTGGTACCGGATAATGCCGATCAGCTCATACAGGTTGGCTCCAATCGGGTGAGCCAGCGGCTGGTTGTAGTGCTGGTAGTTCGTAAACTTGTCCATGTGCTGGTAAGTGTACGGGCGGATAAGGTTCCCCTCGCCCTGCAGGTCCAGGTTTGGCAGGCCAAAGGCATCGATGTACTTAAACCCTAGTTGGGCCGCCTGCTTGTTGGCCCACCAGCCATTGCCAGACCGCACTTCCTGCAGCAGAAACTCGTCCAGCATCAGCTGCCCGTACAGCTGCAAGCGGTTAAAGAGGTTCCATCGGAAGTCAGCGCCTAGCAGGGCATTGTCTTCGCTGCCGAGCATCTGCTCCACACTTCTATAAAAAATGATCGGGTTCAGGTACTGCAGCTCAAAGCGGCCGGCTCCCCTGGCAAAGATAATCGACTCAAATACGCCAATGTTCAGGTTATCCGTCACGTTTACGCCCAGTCGGTGGTAGGCCATGTACTTTTTAGGGAAGAGCCTGTCGGCCCCGCCACGTCTGAATTCGGAGGTCAGCTCCTGGAACAGGTTCATGTAGTGCAGTTTCCAGACCCGGGTGTTCAGTTTCAGGAAGAAGGCAGGCGGCGCATAATCGGAGTAAACCAGCGAGCGGTAGCCATCGCCGATAAAGTGGCGGTCGTGGCCCAACTGTATCTCCACATGTTTGGAGAGGGCATAGTTCAGGTAGCCGCGCGCGGTAATAAAATCGTAGCCATCTTCCTTAAATCGTTTCCAGAACCCTTCATGCGGCACCACGTTGTCGCGCCTGATTCTGTCCATTACGAAAGCCGGGTAGCGGGCCTGGTTCTCCCCGATAAATGTGTAGAAGCCGAACTTTCCGTCTATGCTGCCTTCTATCTGCGCGCCACGCGTGTTGATGTAGCGTAGGCCGTCGCTCTGGTTGTCGTTGCCGAAGTCGAAGTGTATCACCGGGTTCACACGCAGCGTAAACACGTCGCTTTCGTAGTGGTAGAGGTCGGTTTTGTTGCGATAGAAATATGTGAGGATCGGTTTTTCGCTCTCGTTATCGTCTTCGGTGGTGTAGTTCCAGTTATCGTTGAGCAGGTAAGCCGTATTAAAGTCATCGGCGGCCGTTATGGCATTTCGGGCACTCACCTCTGCCAGCGCCGCCACATCGCGCCTGCCATAGGGCCGTACGTTGGTCTGAAGTTGCGGCACCTCCTGGCCATACTTTATCTGGTAACGGTCCACGAGGTGGTACGTGTCGCGGTTAAAGGGCATGTACACATCCTGCGCCAGTGCCAGGGTGGAGGAGAACAGGCAGCCTGTTAGCAGACAAAGAATAAATCTCATATAAGTAGAATGGCTTGGGAATAGTGCTGTATAAGTGCCCGAATTTACTCTTTTCGCAGGATATTGTTCCGTAAAACAACCTGAATCTCTACATTAGCAGGATAATCAAGCCATTGCTGCCCTTTATGTTGCGTTACCTGCCTTACCACCAGATCGATTTTAATGCCTGGGATGCCTGTGTAGAAGCTTCCGGGCAATCCATGGTGTATGCCCATTCCTGGTATCTGAGCACCGTATGCAAGCGCTGGGATGCGGTGGTGGAAGAACTGGATGGTGTTTATGTGTCGGTATTCCCGCTGCCGCTGGGCCGCCGGATGGGGCAACTGGGCGTGCTGCAACCTTTTTTTACGCAGCAGCTCGGCCTGTTTACCACCAGCCGGAGCACCTGCCGGGAGCTGCCGCCTTACCTGCAGCTCATCCCCGAGAAATACAAACTGGTGTACCTGCAGCTCAACACGGCCAACTCCAGCCTGGGCCCTGGTAATATAGGTTTGTTTGAGATGCAGGAGCGGGTAACCTACCACCTCGACCTGCGGCCCGGCTACGAGCACATCTATAAAAACTACCTGCCCAAGCATCGGCCCAAAACAAAAAAAGCCCCGGGGCTAGGGCTGCAGGTAAAGCCGCTGCCTGAAATCGAGCCTTTGATCGAACTTTTTAAAAGTACCAAAGGCAAAGAGCTGCACGACGTTAAAAAGAAGCACTACCTCCTGCTGGCCAACCTGTACAAGGAGTTGCAGCACCGGCAGCGGGCGGAGTTGCTGCAGGTTGCTGATGCGGCCGGTACGCTCTATGCCGCGGCCCTGCTGGTGCATCAGCCCGATAAGATCATCCTGCTTTTTTCGTCTTCCTCCGCAGAGGGCAGGCGCGCCTATGCCATGCAGTACCTGCTCGACAGCTGTATGCGCAAATATGCCGGCACCAACCGCACCTTCGATTTTGAGGGAAGCATGATTCCGTCGGTAGCAAAATTTTATGCAAACTTTGGTGGCAGCCCTGTGCCTTACGTATCTTTAGCCAAACAACATTTACCCTGGTACCTTGCATGGAAACACAGAACCTCCACATCCTGACAAACCAACCCTCGCTTGCCAACCATTTTGTAGCCGAGCTCCGCGATATTCGTGTGCAGCAGGACAGCCTGCGCTTCCGGCGGAACCTGGAGCGGTTGGGAGAACTGCTGGCGTACGAGATCTCCAAAACACTGCCCTATACGCCTACTGCCGTGACTACACCACTCGGCCAGCGTGAAACAGAGCTGTTGCTGGAGCAGCCCGTGCTGGCTACTATTCTGCGGGCAGGCTTACCGATGTACCAGGGCATGCTCAACTATTTCGATCAGGCGTTCAGCACATTTGTGGGTGCCTACAGGGCGGAGGAAGAAGGGCAGGAACTGGAAGTGAACATGGAGTATATGGCTTCCTCTAACCTGAACAACCGGGTCCTGATCCTGGCCGACCCGATGCTCGCTACCGGTAAATCGCTGGTGAAATCATATAGGGGAATGTTGCGCCACGGGCAGCCCCGGCACGTATACATAGCTGCTGTTATTGCCTCGCCTGAGGGCGTTGCCTATGTGCAGCAGGAAATTCCGGGCGTGCAGATCTGGCTCGGAGACCTGGATGAGCGGCTGAACGAGCACTTCTACATTGTGCCGGGCTTAGGCGATGCCGGCGACCTGGCCTTCGGCCCTAAAATTTAATCGGCCTCTTGCTGTGCCATACGCATCGGCTTTACGTAATGCCATCAATAATGGCAGCGCTACGGGAAACAGGCCGCAGGACTATTGAAACCTTGCGTTGAAAATGAGAAAACCAAACCCTTTATTCCTCGATTTTTGTCGCAGGCCATAAGGCGCTGCAAAATTAAACAGGCAATTTGACGATGATTAGATTTGGGACTGAATGACCGGCGCAGGCTTTACCCTCAGAGCTTTTACCTCCTGATTAATCAGACAAAAAGGTCTACCGTTTAACATCTGCCATTTAATATGAGCAGTAGCAGCAGCAGACAAAGGCTCAGGAGGCCCTTTTTTATTTAAATAATTTGATTCTCTGCCTCAGTAGCTACTCCCGGCCAGAGGTGAACCTAAGGGAAGTGACAGGTGGGGGCGA
Organism: Pontibacter beigongshangensis; assembly: GCF_014332515.1. Lineage (GTDB taxonomy): Bacteria > Bacteroidota > Bacteroidia > Cytophagales > Hymenobacteraceae > Pontibacter > Pontibacter beigongshangensis. The sequence goes on from NZ_VFSD01000035.1 coordinate 8,722, forward strand.
ATTTCTGTAATAATATTAGCAGATTAATTTTCCGGGTTTGCGTATATTCTTAGTCTGTGAGCAGCAGTATTTTATAAGTGCAAAATGTAGGAGTAGATCGTGTTAGAGGAAATACTGAAATACCTGTCGGTGTACTTGCTGAGCACTGTTAAATTTTTTGGAGGCCCTTTGGCAGGTATCACCCTCGGCCTTTCGTACCTCGAAACAGTATTGCTGACCATTGCCGGCATGATGACCAGCGTAGTGGTTTTTTCTTTTTTAGGCAGGCAGGCAGCCAGTTGGCTGGTGCGGCGGCGGATAAAGAGGAATAAGCCGTTATTCAGCAGAAAAAGCAGGATCATTGTAAAAGTATATAGGAACTTCGGAGTCAGCGGCATTGCCTTCCTGACTCCTTTGCTGCTCTCGCCTGTGGTAGGAACAGTGGCGGCAGCCCTGCTGGGTATTTCCAGAAAGCGTATATTCCTGCATATGCTGTGGAGCGCCGTGCTGTGGAGTTTTATTCTGACGTTTATGACCTTTAAATTTCAGGAACTGATGACCAGGCTCTTCTGAAAACGCTTACAGGCCCTTCGGAAGAAGTTTACTTTTTTGATTCAAAGCAGTCGGGCCCGGTACAGGGTGGTACCGGGCCCGACTGGGTTATTAGCGTTTTTTGCTTCCTTTCTTCTTGGTCTTCTGCCAGAAAGAGGCTTTCGGGTCGCTTTTGCCTCTGGTGGGCCTGCCTCTGGGTATGGGTTTTTTCTCGTGGAAGGCGCCCTTAAAGTCGGGGTTTTCGCGACGCTTGATGTTGTCGATCTCGCGGTCCATCTCCTGTTTTTCTTCAAAAGGCGTTTCGTGCACCTTTACCTCGTCCGGCATAGGCTGCTGCGGAATCTGCATGCGGATGATCTTCTCGATCTTCTGCACATGGTACATCTCCACCTCATTGGCAAAAGTAATGGCGGCCCCCACATTTTCGGCACGGCCGGTGCGGCCAATGCGGTGCACGTAATCTTCGTACACAAAGGGCACATCGAAATTGATCACGTGGCTCACCAGCGTTACGTCTATGCCCCGGGCTGCCACATCCGTTGCCACCAGAAACCGGACTTCGCCACTTTTAAAAGCCTCCATCGAATTGATGCGTGTGTTCTGGCCTTTGTTACCATGTATGGCGCGCACCTCGCCGTACTCTTTCCGCTCCAGGAACTTGGCCACGTTCTCGGCGTTTTTCTTGCTCCGGGTAAAAATGATGACGCGGTTAAAATTCTCCTTGTCCTGCAGCAGGTGCTCGAGCATGGCTATTTTGGTGCGCAGGTTCGGCACCTGGTACAGCACCTGGCTCACGGTTTCTACAGGCGTGGCCTGTGGGGTAACCTCCACCCGCATCGGGAACTCCAGGAACTCCTCCGAGAGCAGCACCACCTTGTCGTGCATGGTGGCCGAAAACAGCAGGTTCTGGCGCTTGCGCGGCAGCACTTCCAGCAGCTGCCGGATCTGCGGCATAAAGCCCATGTCCATCATCTTGTCGGCCTCGTCGAGCACGAGGGTTTTTATCTCCTTCAGTATCAGCTCGCCCCGCAGGTACAGCTCCAGCAGGCGCTTGGGGGTAGCCACTATTATATCGAGGCCCTTGTTTATGTTTTCGATCTGCGTTTTGGGGCCCAGGCCACCGTAAATGGCGGTGTAGCGGATGTCGGTATACTTTGCCAGCAGGCCAATGTTCTCCTCTATCTGCATGGCCAGCTCACGGGTGGGGGCCAGAATGAGCGCGCGCGGGAGCTGGCCCTGCGCATATTTCACCTTCATGAGGATAGGCAGCAGATAGGCGGCGGTTTTGCCGGTGCCGGTCTGGGCAATGCCCATAATATCGTGGCCTGCCGTGATCAGCGGAATGGACTGCAGCTGAATAGGCGAGGGTTTTTCGTAGCCAGCTTCCTCAATGGCGTTCAGCAGCTGCTTGTTCAGCTTAAAATCCTCGAATGTGGTTATCTCTTGTTCTGCTTCCTCTTCTGCCATGGCAATACGATCTTTCATTAAGTTACTGCACAAAGGTACGTGATTTTTGCCGAAGCTGGTGATGTGGGTGGTTTTGCATATATTGAAGGGGAGTTGTGGAGGTACTTATATGGAGGTATCCTGAGAATTATTTGAATAAACTTTTAACCCAGTACGCCGAAGATGAAATGGAACATAAACCGGCCCGAACTTATTTGTTGGACTTTTGCTCCGTTGTTGCCTCTGCTGGGGCTTTTTACATGCACCCACTCCACAGACATACACTTACACGACACCTATTTTATGGTTAACAACCTGGATATGGGGATTTTCTCTGGTGCTTTGTTGGGTCTGCTGGGGCTTGGCTACTGGGTTATGTTTAAGTTAAATAGGAGGCTCTCAGTAATTCTGTCTGGCGTGCATCTTGCCTCAACGGTAGGAGGAATTTTGTTTATAATGTTTTTAACAACGCTAGTAGCAGAAAAAAAAGTTGACCTTCAACCAACTGGCGATCACTTATTTTTAGCTTTTCTGATCATCATAACGGGCCAATTCTTTTATGTTGCCAATCTGCTTGTTGGGAGCTTAAGAAGATAAGAAAATGACCATCCGCTGTCTAGCTCTTCATGAATCTGGGGTAACGCCGTTCCGGGCCAAATAGTAGCACCTTCTCGAATTGCTAAAAGCAGTTTGTCATTTTTTAATCGTGCTGCCCATCGCCAGCAGGAAATCAGGAGCTATTAGCTTTCATTTTAATTCCTGCGGAAGATTCTAAGCAGCAGAGATTGTTGCACAACAACCTTTTAACAATTTTGCCATTCTACCCAGCAGCAACTACCAACCATCAACCAGATTATTCTAATCAAAATCCCCCTCCGGAGCAATTTTAGCAGGGATTTGCTTTGGCTCGGCCTCCTCCTCATTGCCCAGTATGTACCCGTACGGCTGCAGCTTCTCTATATTGTCGAACACCACTTTCAGAATACCCAGGTAAGGCACAAACAAAATCATGCCGGCTACGCCCCAGATCATGCTGCCCAGCAGGAGCACCATCAGCGTAGCCATAGCGCTTAATTTTATTTTGGAGCCGGTAATGTTCGGGGTTAAAATATAGCTCTCTATCTGCTGCACCACCAGAAAGAAAATGGCCACACCAACCGGGTACCACAGCGATTCTTTGGTGAGCAGGGCGAAAATAACCGGAATCAGGCTGCCGGCAAGGGAGCCGATGTAAGGAATAATGTTGAGCAGACCGGCCAACAGTCCGAAAAACAGTGCGTGTTCAATGCCTATTACCAACAGGCCAAGAGTATTGACAGTAGCCAGAATAACCACCACCAGGAACACCCCGGAAATATAGGAGCTGGCAACTCCTGTAATTTTATTTACGATGCTCTGCGCGTAGCTGCCCTCCCGGTCTCTGACCAGTTTCAGAATAAAATTGCGCAGCCGCCGGCGATAGATCAGGAACAGCAGTGTGTAGGTAATCACCACCACAAAATTCAGCAGAAACGAACTCGTGGAAAGCAGAATAGACCGGATGTAGCTGCCGGCCATTTGTGTAGCGCCCTCAAGCTGGTTCTGCACATATTCGTTCTGCTTCTCGCGCGAAAGGTTAAACTTGTCGGAGGCAAAGGTGCGGGCCTGGTCTAGCTTGGCGGTGAGCATTTTGCCGAGCTCGGGCAAATCGTTGGCAAGGGCAAAAATCTGGGTTATCAGCACCGAGATCAAACCAAGCAGGATTATAACTACGGCAAACACGCAAATCAGGGCGGCGGCGGCACGAGATAACTTCCACTTCTCCAGCCGCTGGCAAATGGGCACCAGCAGCATGGCAAACAAACCGCCAATGGCAACCGGTATCAGGAAAGAGCGGCCCAGGTAAAGTAGCCCGAAGAAAAGCAAAAAGCCGAGCAGGACCTGGTTAAATCGTTGTAAGGAGGAACGCTGTTCCATATAAAGCACCGGTTAGTTTAATGCTGTTTACTCTATAGGTGTTGCGTCAGTTACACCTACCTTGGAGCCACATAGCCTGGTTTACCTCATCTCCGGCACAATTCTGCTGCGGTTGCTGTGGATTAAGCCCGGCGTCGCTTATCTTTGCGCCATGAAAGCAATCCTGATAAAGAACGCGCAACTCGTAAACGAAGGCACTATTACTACTGCCGATGTGCTGGTAAAAGACGGGCGCATTGCGCAGGTGGGGCAAAATATCTCCGCCCCGGCCGATGAGACCATTGATGCTACCGGTCTTCACCTGCTGCCAGGCGTGATCGACGACCAGGTACATTTCCGGGAGCCGGGGCTTACGCACAAAGCCACCATCGCCTCCGAGGCGCGGGCTGCTGTGGCGGGCGGGGTCACCTCTTTTATGGAAATGCCCAACACGGTACCCAATGCCGTGACGCAGGAACTGCTGCAGGATAAGTTTGATATTGCCGCCAACACCTCGCTGGCCAACTACTCCTTTTTTATGGGAGCCACCAACGACAACCTGGCCGAGGTGATGCTAACGAACCCAAACACCGTTTGCGGCATAAAAATATTTATGGGCTCCTCTACCGGCAACATGCTTGTAGACAATGCCGAAACACTGGAGCAGATTTTCAAAAAAGCGCTGCTGCCGATAGCCGTGCATTGCGAAGATGAGCAGACCATTCGCGATAACATGGCCATTTATGAAGAGCGCTATGGCGAAGATATTCCGGTAAAGTGCCACCCTGAAATCAGGAACGAAGCTGCCTGCTTTAAATCATCTTTCATGGCCGTAAAACTGGCAGAGAAGCACAATACGCGTCTGCACATCCTGCACATCTCTACTGAGGAGGAACTGGCCTTGTTCCGAAACGACATTCCGCTGCAGGAGAAAAAAATAACGGCTGAAGTATGTGTGCACCACCTGTGGTTCGACAAAGAAGACTACGACACCCTGGGGAGCCAGATAAAATGCAACCCGGCCATAAAAGAAGCCCGGCACAAAAAAGCGCTGCTCCAGGGCCTCCTCAACGACAAGCTTGACATTATCGCCACTGACCACGCCCCCCACACCTGGGACGAAAAACAGGGCAAGTACAAAAAAGCGCCATCGGGTGTGCCGCTCGTGCAGCATTCGCTGCAACTTATGCTGGAGTTTGTGAAAGAAGGCGAAATCTCGTTGGAGAAAGTGGTGGAGAAAATGTGCCATGCGCCCGCCACGCTGTTCAACATCAGGCAGCGCGGCTACATACGAGAAGGCTATTGGGCCGATTTAGTGTTAGTTGATCTGAATAAGCCTTACTCCGTGAGCAAAGAAAACATTCAGTACCAGTGCGGCTGGTCGCCTTTAGAAGGGAAAGAGCTTTCGGCCACCATCACCCACACGCTGGTTTCGGGGCACCTGGCTTATGCCAAGGGTACCTTCGACGAGAGCAAAAAGGGGGAACGTATGCTGTTCGATCGGTAAAAAAATCGTAAAAAATATCCGGCAGGTATTGCATTTAAAGCGAAGCTGCGTATATTTGCACACTCAATACGAGATACGGTGGTTGTAGCTCAGTTGGTTAGAGCACCAGATTGTGATTCTGGGGGTCGTGGGTTCGAGCCCCATCTTCCACCCCAAGCCCTTGAAGCTGAAACTTCAAGGGCTTTTTTTATTTTTGCCTTTATGTGGTGGTGCAGCAGCAAGGCTTCAGGAAGGCTGTTTTCATTAGAATAATTTAGTTTGAAGCTATAGTTGCAGTGTTAGGATGTTTCCGGCTACACTTTTAACTTTAAACTCTTAACTCTTAACTAAAAATAAATGAGCTTATTAGTAGTTGGGTCCATGGCCTTCGACGCCCTGGAAACGCCATTCGGAAAAACAGACAAGATCATTGGAGGTGCAGCCACATACGCGGCGTTGTCGGCTTCCTATTTTGTAAACCCTGTCAATGTGGTGTCAGTGGTAGGGGGCGACTTCGATCAGGAGCACATCCAGCTGATGCACCAGCGCGGCGTAAACACCGATGGCGTGCAGGTAAAGGAAAATGAGAAGTCGTTCTTCTGGTCTGGCCGCTACTTCAACGACATGAACAGCCGCGAGACACTTGTAACAGAGCTGAACGTGCTGGCCAACTTCGATCCGGTGGTGCCGGCAAGCTACCAGGGCTGCGAGTACCTGATGCTGGGCAATCTGGCCCCGCAGGTGCAGCGCACGGTAATAGAGCGGCTGGAGCAGCGCCCCAAGCTCATCATCATGGACACCATGAACTTCTGGATGGACATCGCCCTGGACGAGCTTAAGCAAACCATTGCCCTGGTCGATGTGCTTTCCATTAACGATGAGGAGGCGCGGCAGTTGAGCGGTGAGTACTCGCTGGTGAAGGCCGCCAAGAAGATTGTAGCCATGGGGCCCAAGTTCCTCATCATAAAAAAAGGGGAGCACGGCGCTTTGTTATTCCACGAGGAAAAAGTGTTTTTCGCACCGGCCCTCCCGCTGGAAGAAGTATTCGACCCAACCGGCGCAGGCGACACCTTCGCCGGTGGTTTTGCCGGTTACCTGGCCAGCACCGACGATATCAGCTTCGAGAGCATGAAGCGCGCCGTGATCCACGGCTCAGCCCTGGCTTCTTTCTGCGTAGAGAAATTCGGAACAGAGCGCATCATCAACCTGAGCCAGCAAGAGATACAGCAGCGCGTGCAGCAGTTTGTAAATCTGGTGGCTTTTGACACGGTGCTGCATTAGTGCTTCGCCAAGTTAAAAATTAGAAATTCAAAATTAGAATTGTCATGACCCCGTAACTTCAGCCCTCGCGGCTGATCATGACCCCAGGCCCTTCCAGGAGCAAAAAGCTTCCGGAAGGGCTTTTTCATTAGAATAATTTGATTTAAAGGGCATCCTGTAAATCCTGTGAATCTTGATTCAGACGAAAAAGTTCTGCGCCTTTGATTCACGTCATGTGCCTATTTTCTGCGGAGCCTTTGTAACCATCTCCCTTTCGGAAGTGTAAAAGAAAGGACACTATTGAAAGGAAAGACCATGAGCGAGGATAAAAGTAAAGACAAGAACAAGGAAAGACTGCAGAAACAATCTGAAAAGCAGGTAACCGGCCAGACGGAGAACAAGCGCCAGCAGGAAGGCTTTACAGACCAGGTAGCCATAGACCCGGCTCAGAAGATTCAGCAGACGGACGACTCTAAAGTGCAGAACCCTGACCGGAACCTGGCCCAGGGTGGAAACAACATGCCTTACAAGAAGAAATAAAGTTCATAATTATGAGCCATAGAAAGAGGTCGTCCGGAACAGGGCAGCCTCTTTTTTTTTGTTTTCAACACTCTGGCCGGCTGCTTTTTCCACATGGCCAAACGTGGATAACTCTCTGGAAAACTACTGGATAAAAAGCCCTCCCATCTCAGCTTCAGATTGATTATATTTGTAGTAATGGAAAATTTTGTAGTATCAGCGCGTAAATACCGTCCGGCCACGTTCGACAGCGTGGTGGGGCAGCACCATATCACCAACACCCTCAAGAATGCCATCAGCAGCAACCATTTGGCGCAGGCGTTTCTTTTCTGTGGGCCAAGAGGGGTGGGCAAAACCACCTGCGCCCGTATTTTAGCGAAGACCATCAACTGCCAGAACATCACGCCCGAAGCCGAGGCCTGCAACGAGTGCGAGTCCTGCCGCAGCTTCAACAATAACAGCTCGTTTAACATCCACGAACTCGATGCGGCCTCCAACAACTCGGTGGAGGACATCCGGAACCTGGTGGAGCAGGTGCGCTATGCGCCACAGTCGGGCAAGTACAAAATCTATATCATAGATGAGGTGCACATGCTCTCGAACCAGGCCTTCAACGCTTTTCTGAAGACGCTGGAGGAACCGCCTGCCTATGCCATTTTTATTCTGGCTACCACCGAGCGCCACAAAATTATTCCTACCATTCTGTCGCGTTGCCAGATCTTCGATTTCAACCGTATCCGGATTGAGGACATGGTGCGGCACCTGGGCAATATTGCCAGCAAAGAGAATATACAGGCGGAGCCCGATGCGCTGCACCTGATCTCACAGAAAGCAGACGGCGCGCTGCGCGATGCCCTGTCTATTTTCGACCAGATGGTGACCTTCTCGGGCAGCAACATTACCTACCGCGCCACTGTCGATAACCTGCACATTCTCGACTACGATTACTACATGCGCCTCACCGATTACCTGCTCACGCAGAACCTGTCGGGCTCGCTGCTGCTGTTCGATGAGATTCTGAAAAACGGGTTCGATGCGCATAACTTTCTGATCGGCATTGGCGAGCACTTCCGTAGCCTGCTGGTATGTAAAGACCCGGCCACGGTACAACTGCTAGAAGTATCGGATAATGTAAAAGCCAAATACGCCGATCAGTCAGCACGCGCCTCGGTGTCGTTTCTGCTGTCGGGCCTGAACCTGGTCAGCACATGCGACATGCACTACAAGAGCAGCAAAAACCAGCGCCTGCACGTAGAGCTATGCCTTATGAAAATGGCACACCTGAATGCAGCGCTCAGCTTTGCCCAGGACATAACCGAAAACGGCGCAGCCCCAAAAAAAGCTAATGTAGCGGCTCCGGCACCGGCCTCTACTACACCAACAGGTGCCGCCCCGGTGCCTTCTGCACAGCTACAACAACAGGTAACAGGCACTGTTGCATCCACAGCTATGCAGCAGCCTTCCCAGCCGCAGCCAGCTCCGGCTACTGTGCCGTCTGCCGGCTTGCAACAACCGCCGCCGCCGCAGCACATAACGCCCGATGTGCACCTTGTTGCCGCGTCGCAGGCTTCTGCAGCGCCTCCTGCACCAGCCGTGCAGCGCCCATCGGTGCCGGTGCCGCCGCAAAAGAAGCTGAGCAAAATTCCGAGCCTGAAAGACCTGCAGCAGCAAACGCAGAACCCTGTTGCTGCCGTGGCTACCGCCGAAGAAGAGGAAGAAGTGTATAGCGGTGCGATTGCGCCCGTAGATCCTGCCAAACTCCGATCGGTGTGGGCCGATATTCTGCGCCGTAAAAAGTCGGAGAACATGATGGAGTTTACGCTCCTGAACCGCCCCTACCACGTCAGCGACCAGAACGAGGTGCTGCTGCAGGTAGAAAACCCGGTGCTGATAGACCAGTTTGCCAGCGTGCGCCCCGCCCTGCTGCAGGAGCTGAAGGAGCGCCTGCAGAACCGGAGTATCAGGTTGCGAGCCGAGGTGATGGAAATGCAGGACGAAGGCCGGAAACTATACACCTCGCAGGACAAATTTAACTACCTGGCCGAGAAATTCCCGATACTCGTCGATATGAAACAACGATTCGGCTTAGATACCGACTTTTAATTCCGGGAAAGATTATATTTGTTATTAGCTACGCTTTGTTGTAAAAGGAATTTTGAATAAGTGGAGGAGTGATTGAGAGAATGTTTGTGGTTACCATCCTGTAAATTCAGAATTAGTAATGAAGGGGATTCTACTAATCCGATCATGCTGTAAATTCCTGAGGTAGGAGCCCATAGCTGTCCGATGAAGGGTAGCATGTTTCTTTCCTGCCAAAGATGCCTGCTCTGCCTGCCCTTGCTGGATGTTTTCACCAGCAAGCACACTTCATGCTGGGTGTAAGCAAATGGAGCCACTGAATTCTTCCAGCCTACAGGAGGCCGGTAATAGCGTTAATTCAATCGCAGGAGACCTGTTGGTGAAAAACAGCCAACAGGGGCGGACGAAGCGGGTTGTATGATCGGTATTAGCCTTAGCCTGACGGCTTTGGGGTAGGAGCCCTCTATAAAGATTCTGACAAACAGCAGCAGCACCAGGAGCAGCAGAGCCTCCGGAAGGCCGTTTTCATTAGAATAATTCCTATTTAGTATAAACCTCGCAGGAGCTGCACACACTGCGAGGCCTTTTCTGTTAATTGTCTTAAGTCTAACATCTAGCATCTAACTTCTTCACTCATGAGAAAAGGAATATCGTTGTTTTTGGTTGCGTTGGCGGTCACGTTTACGCAGTGTAAGAACGAAGCCTATCAGGCGCAGTCCACCACTGCAGATACGGCTACTGCCACCACGGCCGCACCGGCTCAGAAAGAATACAAGTATGAAACGGTTCCGAATGATCCGCTCAACGCCCGCATCTACACCCTGGATAATGGCCTGAAAGTGTATTTGACTGATTACGAAGACGCGCCACGCATTCAGACTTACATTGCTGTGCGGGCGGGCAGCAAAAACGACCCGGCCAATGCCACTGGTCTGGCGCACTACCTGGAGCACATGGTGTTTAAAGGCACTTCCAAACTAGGCACGCAGAACTGGGAGAGGGAAAAAGCGGAGCTGGGCAAGATAGAGGCACTTTACGAGCAGCACCGCAACACTACCGACCCGGCAACCCGCAAAAAGATCTACCACCAGATTGACAGCATCTCGGGTGTGGCCGCCACCTTTGCCGTTGCCAACGAGTACGATAAAATCTTGGGTGCTATCGGAGCCAAAGGTACCAACGCCTATACCTCGGTAGAGCAGACGGTATATACCAACGATATTCCGACTAACCAACTGGAGCGCTGGGTGGCGCTGGAGGCCGACCGATTTGGTGAGCTGGTGCCCCGCCTGTTCCACACGGAACTGGAGGCAGTGTACGAAGAGAAAAACCGATCGCTCGACAACGATGGCTGGAAAATGTACGAAGCACTGTTTGCCGGCCTGTTCCAGGAGCACCAGTACGGTACCCAGACCACCATTGGCACTATCGAGCACCTGAAGAACCCCTCCATCACAGAAATTAAAAAGTATTTCGACCAATACTACGTGCCCAACAACATGGCGCTCGCGCTAAGCGGCGACATCGATTTCGATGAGACAATCCGGATTATTGATACGCATTTCGGTAAGTTGAAGCAAAAGCCAGTGCCAACCTTTGCCGTGGCGCAGGAAAAACCGATTGCGCAGCCCATCGTGAAGGAGGTGAAAGGACCAAGTGCCGAGTCTATTGCCATCGGGTACCGTTTCCCGGGCATGAGCTCCCGCGATGCGCTGGTGTTGAGCATGATCAGCAACATTCTTTACAACGGCCAGGCCGGCCTGATAGACCTGAACCTGAACCAGCAACAGAAAGTGCTGCAGGCTTACGGCTACGACAACCAGATGAGAGATTACTCTGTTTTCAGGCTAGGCGGTTCGCCACGGCAGGGGCAGAGCCTCGATGAGGTAAAAAAGCTGCTGTTGGCGCAGGTAGACCTGGTAAAGCAGGGCAAGTTCGAAGACTGGCTAATTCCGGCTGTGGTGAACGATTACAAAATCACGCTGATGCAGGAGTACGAAAACAACAACAGCCGCGCCGATGCCTTTGTAACCGCCTTCGTGAACGGCATCGACTGGAAAACCTACGTGAACCGCCCCGAGGAGTTTGCCAAGATCACAAAGCAGGAGGTAGTGGAGGTGGCTAACAAATACCTCAACGACAACTACGTGCTCGTGTACAAGCGCACCGATAAAAATGCTGAAGTAGCCAAGGTAGAAAAACCGACCATTACGCCTGTGCCCGTTAACCGCGATGCACAATCGGCCTACTACAAAGCGTTTATGGCAGAAGAGGCCCCAGCACTCACACCCGTGTTTGTGGATTACAAAGCCGACATCAAGGAGGCGAAGCTGAAAAACGATATCCCGCTGCTGTACACGCAGAACAAGGAAAACGGCCTGTTCCAACTGTACTACATCCTGGACATGGGCACCAACAACGATCCGAAGCTGGGCATGGCCGTAAATTACCTGCGCTACCTTGGCAACGACAAGTACAGTGCCGAGGAGCTGAAGAAGGAGTTCTACAAGCTTGGAACATCTTTTAACGTGTCTACTTCCGGCGATCAGGTATATGTAACGTTATCTGGCCTGGATGAGAACTTTGAAGAAGCACTGGCGCTGTTCGAAAACACCTTGCAAAACCCCAAGCCAAACCAGGAGGCCCTGAAAGATATGGTAGATGGCATGCTTAAATCCCGTGCCGATGCCAAGCTGAACAAAAGCGTAATCCTTAACCAGGCGCTGGTGAACTTTGCCAAATATGGCCCCAAAAATCCTTTCACCACCAACCTCTCCGAAAAGCAGCTGAAGGCCGTGAAACCGCAGGAACTGGTGAATATTATCAAGAGCATCCCGACTTACGAGCACCGTGTGCTGTACTATGGTCCACGTGAAACACCTGCAATTGTGGCGGCTCTGAACACCGGACACCAGGTGCCTGCGAAGCTGACGCCTGTTCCGGCCGAAAAGATATTCCCGGAGTTGGAGATTAAACAGCCGGCGGTGTACTGGGTAGATTATAACATGGTGCAGGCCGAGCTGCTCTTCCTGACCAAGTCGCTACCCTATGATAAAGCCATGGTGCCAACGGCGCGGCTTTATAATGAGTATTTTGGTGGTGGCATGTCGTCTATCGTGTTTCAGGAGCTGCGCGAGTCGAAGGCATTGGCCTACTCGGCTTACTCGGCCTACAGCACGGCTACGAAGAAAGACCGCTCTAACTACAACCTGTCGTACATCGGCACACAGGCCGACAAGTTACCGGAAGCGATGGCTGGCATGCAGGAGTTGCTGAACGAAATGCCACTTGCCGATGAGAACTTTGCCAATGCCAAAGCCTCGCTGCGCAACAGCATCTCTTCGGAGCGCATCACCAAAGCCTCCATCCTGTTCGACTACGAGCGGGCCAAGCGCCTCGGCCTCGACTACGACATTCGCCGCGATGTGTACGAGAGCGCCAACAGCCTCACTTTTTCGCAGCTGCAGGAGTTTCAGCAGAAGTTCATCAAAGGCCAGCCACAAGCCATTCTGGTAATCGGCTCCAAAGATCGCCTGAACTTTAAAGAGCTGGCGAAATACGGGAAAGTAAAGCAGTTGAAGCTGGAGGAGATTTTTGGGTATTAAGGCTCTGGAAGGGCAAAATCATTAGAATAATTTGGGAGTAGCAAAGGCAGCCAGTTTTGGCTGCCTTTGCTAGCTTGTAGGGGTATCTCTGAATTCTTTTTATGAAAACGGCCCTCTGGAGGCGGATGGCTCTTCCTGCTGCTGCTAAGCCTGCTCTTCTTGAAGCTAAAATAACAATTATTACTCCTCCAGTTTAATTTTTCAGAAAGGTTTAATGTCCGGAAAGCCGCTGGAAAACATAGCTGCCGTCATCTCTAATTTTTAATTTAGCAAAGCTCCATGCAATAAATTTACTTTAATAGCTTATATTCACAATATCAAATATAAACTTTTACAACTCCTGTATCGGGGAGATGGGTCCTTCCTTTTTTCAGTATTACTTCATGAAGATACTTACTAGCATATTGGCCTCTTGCCTGCTTTGCTGCCTTTCCTTAAATTCCTTTGCCCAGAAAAATTTCTCAGAAGGATATTACATATCGAATCAGGGCGATACGGTCCGTTGCCTGATCAATGACCGGAACTGGCTAAAAAACCCTGAGACCGTTCAGTTAAAGCTGACGGCGTCGGGCGAAGTAGTAACCTATCAGGTGGCGGATATAAAGGGCTTCGGACTTGCCACTGGTGATGTTTATGTTCGGGAAGAGGTATCTATAGACCAGACAAAGAATAAGATTAACCCTATGCTGGGGAACATAAGGCCGGAACCAATTACTGATATTGTCTTTCTGAGAATTCTGGTGCGGGGAAAAGCGACTCTTTTGTTGCTGGACGATGGGGAGAGGCAGCATTTTTATTACCAGGCTGAAGGCCATAAACCGGAAGAACTGCTGCTGTCTTATTACCTGAAAGAAAATGCCTATAGCAGAAGTGCTCCCCAATGGTCTAGTGGCACCTCGCTGGTAACACAGGAGAAATACAGGGGGCAGCTGGTAAGCTATTTCATGGATTGCCCGGTTCTTCAGGATAAAATAAAGCGCGCCCGATATACCGCAAACAGCCTGAGCGACCTTTTTTCGAAATACAATTCCTGTGCGGACAACCAGACAACGATTGCACCAAGAGAGCAAATAAAAATCAGCTATGGGCTTGTGGGCGGGCCAACCATGGTAAACCTGAGGTTCATTTCTGACTTTCGGAAAGATTTGGCCGGAACAAATTTCGAGACCCCCCTGAGCTACACGGCTGGCGTGAGTCTAAATATTCAACTGCCAAGGAACCGGCAGAAATGGTCGATCCAAAACGATCTGCGCTGGAAACCCTACAAAGCATCAGGGAAATTTGAGGAGTCTCGTCCTGGGGCCTATGAGCACAGAACCTACACAACCGAGTTCGTCATAAACTGTATCGGGCTGAGTAGCATGCTTCGCTACCAGGCAGCGTCATCAACTATAAAGCCTTATATTAATGTCGGGATAGCGAATAACTTTAATCTTAAGTCCAGAAATCACCAGACAATACACATAGCGCGCCTGACCGTTGAAGAAATCCAAAAAGGGAAGGGCGTTCATTTGTACAGGTCGTACGAACCTGCAGCCATTTTTGGAGCCGGATTAAATTTCTATCAGGCATCCGTTGAGGTTCGTGGCGAAACTGGTAGTGCCTTTGCCGGAGAAAAAGCCGTTGTCTCCAAAAAAAGTATGCTAAGCTTACTGCTTGGGTACCGTTTTAATTAGGAGGAGATTCGTATATCATGATCGATATGTAGAACAATATCTTGATTTAGAGTTATGCTTACAAAAGAAGAAATACAGCACAAGATCGACTACGAGATTATAGTGGACTGCTATGATGAGATTGAGGTGAGTATGGGGTGGTATTATTTCTTCGAGGAAAACCTTGAGTTTCCTTTCAAAGCCACTGCCCCGCTAAGAAAAAAAGACGGCGGCACCGAAATGAAGGAAGTGAAAGTTGTAGCACTGGCCAGCGATGAGGAAGGTATCACAGACAATGATTTTGAACTGGAGATAGAAAATGGGGAATACCTGATGGATGTTTCCTATTCCGAACTGACTAACATAAAAGCTTCTGCCCAGACGCGGGAGGCTTTTCAGATTTGGGATTTTTGGGTGGGGAATTGATGAAAACCGCTCACCAGACGTAGTTACAAGCTACACCTAATGGAGAAGGGGACTCAATTTGTTTCTAACGCAAGTGTTAAACGAAGTGTCACTTGTGCTGGTGTATGCGTCAAGTCTTCAGACTTTTGGAATGATGGTGTGGTGGTTTTCCCAAGTCTGAAGACTTTCTTGTATGAATAATCACAAGTGACGCTACGCTTAACACTTGCGCTAGTGGGCCGCAACTTTTGCGTCAGCGTAACTTGTGGCTGTGCATAAGGCAAGTTTGTAACTTGCGTTACCTCTCACAGCTACTTTCGCAAGTTACAAACTTGCTTTCATACCCTACCACCTTTACCGCTGCGCTCAAACTGGCGATAGGGTTACACAAAAAACGGCTGCCCAAGTCTCCTCAGGCAGCCGTTTTTTCAATTAGCAGTTTCTAACTAGAAATTAGCCAAAGCAGCGTTTAAGGTTCCGCTTGGGCGCATGGCTTTTTCTGTTTTCTCGATGTCTGGGTGGTAGTAGCCGCCGATATCTACTGGTTTGCCCTGGGCAGAAATCAGTTCGTCTACAATCTTGCCCTCGTTTTCGGTTAGTTCCTGGGCCAGTTTGGTGAACTTGTCTTTCAGCTCCTGGTTTTTGCTTTGCTCGGCCAGTGCCTGTGCCCAGTACAGCGCCAGGTAGAAGTGGCTGCCACGGTTGTCGATCTGGCCTACTTTACGGGCTGGCGACTTGTCGTTTTCCAGGAACTTGCTGTTGGCCTGGTTCAGAGCTTCTGCCAATACCTCGGCTTTTTCGTTTTTGGTTTTGTAGGCCAAGTCTTCCAAAGAAACAGCCAGTGCCAGGAACTCACCCAGAGAATCCCAACGCAGGTAGTTTTCTTCTACGAACTGCTGCACGTGCTTCGGAGCTGAACCACCGGCACCTGTCTCGAACAAGCCACCGCCATCAAGCAACGGAACAATAGAAAGCATTTTGGCGCTGGTGCCAAGCTCCAGAATTGGGAACAGGTCCGTCAGGTAGTCGCGGAGCACGTTGCCGGTTACAGAAATAGTGTCTTTACCCGCTTTGGCACGCTCGCAGCTATAACGCATGGCTTCAACCGGCGACATGATTTTAATTTCGAGGCCGTTGGTGTCGTGGTCCTGCAGGTAAAGCTCTACTTTCTGGATCAGGTTGGCATCGTGTGCTCTTTGCGGGTCGAGCCAGAAAATAGCAGGTGTGTTGGTGATGCGGGCTCTGGTAACGGCCAGCTTCACCCAATCCTGAATGGGCAGGTCTTTGGTCTGGCACATTCTCCATATATCGCCTTCCTCTACTTTGTGCTCCATCAGGGTATTGCCGGCAGCATCTACCACACGTACAGTACCGCTCTCGGCGATCTGGAATGTTTTATCGTGTGAGCCGTATTCCTCTGCTTTCTGCGCCATCAGGCCGATGTTTGGCACCGTACCCATGGTGGTTACGTCAAAAGCGCCGTTCTCTTTGTGGAACTTGATCACTTCCTGGTAAATGCCAGCGTAAGAGCGGTCCGGAATAATGGCTTTGGTGTCGTGCAGTTTGCCATCGGCTCCCCACATTTTACCAGACGAGCGGATAGCAGCCGGCATAGAGGCATCAATGATCACGTCGCTAGGTACGTGCAGGTTGGTAATGCCTTTGTCAGAATCTACCATGGCCAGTGCAGGGCCGTTTTCTTTGGCAGCGTTCAGGTCTGCTTCTATGGCGGCGCGCTGGTCTTCTGGCAAGTTCTTGATTTTGGCGTATACATCGCCTAAACCGTTGCTTGGGTCTACACCTAGTTCTTTGAACACAGCGGCATGCTTCTCGAAAACATCTTTAAAGAAAACCGTAACGGCATGTCCGAACATAATAGGATCAGACACTTTCATCATGGTCGCTTTCAGGTGCAGCGAAAGCAGTATGTCGTTTTCTTTGGCGTCCGCTATTTCTTTTTCGAAGAAGGCACGTAAGGCTTTTTTGCTCATGACGGCAGCGTCGATTACTTCACCTTCTTTCAGCTTCAGGTTTTCTTTCAGAACTTTTGTAGAACCGTCAGCACCTACAAACTCAATTTTAACGTCACCGGCTTTGTCCATCACCACCGATTGCTCTGTGCCGTAAAAGTCGCCTTCGGTCATGTGGGCTACATGTGTTTTGGAGTCGGAGGTCCAGGCTCCCATGGAGTGCGGGTTCTTTTTGGCGTATTGCTTTACAGCCTCTGCCACGCGGCGGTCGGAGTTTCCTTCGCGCAGCACCGGGTTCACGGCGCTGCCTAATACTTTGGCGTAACGGGCTTTTACTTCTTTCTCAGCGTCTGTCTTAGGGTCTGCCGGATAATCCGGAATGTTGTAGCCTTGGGCCTGCAGTTCTTTAATGGCCGCAGTTAATTGCGGTATAGAGGCACTGATGTTCGGCAGTTTGATGATGTTGGCTTCCGGCGTTTTAGCCAGCTCACCCAAGTAAGCGAGTTCGTCGTTCTGCTTTTGGCTTTCAGACAGGTTCTCGGGGAAGGTTGCCAGAATTCTGCCAGCCAGGGAAATGTCTCTTGTTTCAACTTCAATACCTGCCGCCTGCGTAAATGTTTTTACGATGGGTAAAAAGGAGTATGTCGCCAAAGCCGGAGCTTCGTCGGTTATGGTGTAAGCAATTTTCGCTGTTTTTGTCGTCATGTTATTCTCTTGGTTTAATTTACATTACCGCCAAACCCGGGTAATATTGTTTCTAATCGCAATTTAAGATTTAAAATGTTCTAATGTGAGTTTCTGCAAAATTATCAGGCAGGAAGCCCCGCTAAATTGAAATTCAGAAATCGCAGCTGTTCTGGCCCCTCGCGGAAGCATTTCTGTCTGTTATGTAATCCGTCTCTGCTGCGAACCTCTAAACTAACGTGCTGGCCCTCCGGCTAAATTCTGACGGATAAAGATCCGGGGGCACAGGATCCAAAGCCTCTGGAGGGCCTTTTTCATTAGAATAATTGCCCTGCAATTCAACCAGTTTTACGTTGGCTCCCTTAGCACACAGCTCATTGTCATCAGGAGTACATTGCCTGAATTATTCTAATCAAAATGCCCCTCCGGAGAGGTTTGCTTCTGGTGCAGCCTTGACGCATCACCTAAACAACCGGCCCCGGTTTGTTCTGTTAGCAAATATAATAGTCTTTTTGAAAATGGCTACTGAGCAAGTAGGCTTTCTGCGGCAGGATAGGTACCTGCCTATAGGCCTGCAACTTGTAAAGCCACAGATATTTTCTAATTTCAGCGATCAGATCGTAGTGACAGGTTAACCTGCTTCTTTGATTGGCAGCAGTTAACTAAAGCGCGGATACAAGTATTTCTAATTTTGAATTTCTAATTTTTAATTTGGCGCAGCCCTATGCAGGAAGTCGATGTTTGTATTGTAGGAGCCGGCCCGGGAGGTGCTACCACTGCCTTGCACCTGGCGCAAAAAGGTATCCGATCGGTGTTAGTAGACAAGGCCGTTTTTCCGCGCGACAAGATTTGCGGCGATGCCCTGAGCGGGAAAGTGGTGAACGAGCTGAAGCGTATTTCGCCGGAGTTGCCGGAGCTGCTGCGGCAGGAGCAGAGCCAACTGCCCTCGTGGGGCATCCATTTTATATCGCCGGGCGGGCACCAACTCAGCGTGCCTTTTAAACTGAACTACAACACAGCCGCGCATACACCTGCCGGGCATATTATCAAGCGCCTCGATTTCGACAATTTCCTGCTAAACGAAGTAAAGAAGCGGCCGGAGATCACCTTGCTGGAGGGCGTGGACATTAATTCAATTCAGGAGCAGGAGGGACGGCATGTGCTGACAGATAAAACCGGGAAGGTGCAGCTAAGCGCCAGACTGCTGATCGCTGCCAATGGCGCGCACTCCGCCTTTGCCCGCCACACGGCTGGCATACAGCAGGAGCCGGCGCATTACTGTGCCGGTTTGCGTGCCTATTATAAAGGAGTGGCTGGTCTGGATAAAGACAATTTTATAGAGCTACACTTCCTGAAAGATTTTCTACCGGGCTATTTCTGGATCTTCCCGCTGCCCAACGGTTGCGCCAATGTGGGGGTTGGGATGTTGAGCAACGAGGTGAGCCGCCGCAAAATCAACCTGAAGAAAGAGATGCTGCGGATGATCGAAACACACCCGACCCTGAAAGAGCGATTTGCCCGTGCCGAGCTAATAGGCGACATAAAAGGCTACGGCCTGCCTCTGGGAAGTAAAAAGCGCGTGATCTCCGGCAAGGGCTACATGCTGGTAGGCGATGCTGCTTCGCTTATAGATCCATTCACTGGCGAAGGCATCAGCAACGCCATGATCAGCGGGCGCTGGGCAGCAGAGCAGGCAGCACGGTGCCTGGAGCAAAATAACTTTTCCGCTAGTTTTATGCAGGGCTACGACAAAGCCGTGTACAACCGTCTCTGGAAAGAGCTGAAGCTGAGCCGCCAGATGCAGAAACTGCTGCACTACCCCTGGCTCTTCGACCAGGTGGCCGCCAAAGCATCTAAAAACGCGACCCTTGCCGAAACCATCTCCTGCATGTTCAACGACCTGGACCTGCGCGAGCGCCTCCGCCAACCGTCTTTCTACCTGAAGCTGCTGTTTAATTAAGGTTGTCTGAACCTTGATTTAAAGATTTCCTTGATTTTAGATTATGCTAATGGTTTTGACCTTCGGGAGAATTTTTCTGTTGGTGCTGCTGTCTGTCTGAATCAGGATTTGCAGGATTATAGGAGGAGCAGGATGTTCCGGAAGAGAAAATTATCCTAATGAATTTGCCCTCCGGAGGTGTTTTGCTGCCTCTGCTGTTGAGTTTGTCTGAATCGGAATTTACAGAATTAAAGAATGGACAGAATCTCTCTTCATTTATTTGAATAAAATGGCTATCCAGCATCTATATTACTCCTGATGCTCCTACTGATCTCATTATTCTGAAAATTCTTACATTCTGTAAATTCTGATTCAGACGAAAATCCTGCTCCTCCTATAATCCTGCAAATCCTGATTCCGACAAGCTTATTCAGACATCTTAAAACGCCTGCTTCAGCCACAGCCTGAAGTTCTCTTTCTCCTGCTCAGTCGCTTCTTCGCGTTTTTCGATGGTGTATTTTGGATAGAACGTTTGGCCGTTAGGCTGGAGCTGCACCGTGCGCAGGCGTTTGTCCCGGAAGAGAGTAATGGCTATAGGAGCAGCTGTGTCGGTGGTATGGAGAAGGGGCTGCAGGTTCTGCTCCAGTTTGCGGTCGTTCAGGGCAATCAGCTCATCATCCACGCTCAGCACCTGATGAGCAGGTGAGTCTGGGGCGATGGCTGTTACTTTTACTGTTGTGCCGTCGGCTACTGTTTTAAAGCCATACAGTTGTTCGCTCAGCAGCTGGCTTTCTGTTTTTTTCAGAGTGCAGGCTACATAGTGCAGCGCCTCGGTTAAGGGTACTTCTATAGGAGCAGTTCCATAAATGTATTTCTCAAAATACTCCTTGAAAGAACTTCCGGCTACCTCCGCCACCAGCCGCTCGTAATCTTGCTCCGAATACCCTTTGTCCTTTTTGCCGAGGTCGTTCCAGAGCCGCATCAGCACCTGGTCTAAGGTACCATGGTTGTTGGTGGCTTGGCGCAGCTGCAGGTCCAGAAGTAGGGCTGTAAGGGCGCCTTTCACGTAAATCGAAACCTTGCGGTCGGGTATGCCTGCTTTGTAGCCATCGAGCCACAGGTCAAAACTCGAGTCGGCTACCGAGAGGTTGTGGTGGCCATAGTCGGCGTAGTAGCGCTGCAAGGTCGTGTTCAGCTCTTCAAAATATAGGGCAGCCGTAAAGAAGCCGGACCTGGCCAGGAGGTAGTCGCCGTAGTAGGTGGTGAGGCCTTCGGCGATGTAGCCGGTGCGGAAGTAGTTCTCCTGCGAGTAGTCGTATGGCAGCATTTCCTGGGGACGAATTTTCTTGATGTTCCACGTGTGAAACAGCTCATGCGAACTCACCCCCACAAACTCTTTGTACAAGCCCCACGACATGAGCAGCTCCCCCGGCCCCAAGGTAATAACCGTAGAGTTGCCATGCTCCACCCCGTGATAATAGCGGTACGGCAGGATCTGGTTCAGGAAATGATATTCGCTCACCGGGAAATCGCCGAACAACTCCAGCTGCTCCTTCGTGAACGCCTCAAAATCCTGCTTTATCCGGAGCCATTCGGGTTGGCAGTCGCCTTGTATCCAGATGTAGAAGGGTAGGCCATTTACCTCGTATTTAGTCTGTTGCAGGCTGTCGCTGGCAAAGAGCGGTGCATCTACGAGCTCGTGGTAATTGCTGGCCTGTAGGGTAAACTTCTCCAGCACCTGCAGCCCGCAGGCAACTTCATACGATTCAGGCAGGTCGAGCTGCAACTGGCAAGGTTCTGCTTGTCTTCCTTCCACAGCCATCAGGCAGTTGATGGGGTTCAGGTACAGTTGCTGCTCATCGAGCCAGGAGCCGCCCGCATCCATCTGTCGGGCATAAAAGCTATACTCTATCACCACACTACCAGCTCCTGCATTTTCTATAAGCCATTTGTCCTTCGTCACCTTCCGGATGGCTGTCGCTTCACCGTTTGCGGTAGCTCTTACCTTGCCCAGCTTCTGTGCAAAGTGCTGAAGCTCGTACCGCCCCGGCCGCCAGGCCGGCAACTGCAGGTACAGCTGCTGCTCCGTGTTGTCTGGTATCGTTACCCGGATGGTGAGGTAATGGCTGAGCGGGTTGGTGTAGGAGAGGTGGTAGTAGATCATAGAGATTTTTGTCTGAAGCTTTATTTAGGGGGCCTGCCCCAAGGATTTGCAGAATTTTTGAATTTACAGAATTATGTCAAAAATATAATACGAGCAGCAGGGGCAGCAGGAGTAATGAAGAAGCTGGATAGCCATTTTCATTCAAATAATTTGGAGATATCTTCTGTTCATGCTTTAATTCTGCCCATTCTTGGGGCAGGGGCCCTAGATCCAGATTCAGACAAAAGAAGGCAGCAGCAGCAGAATCCTCCGAAGGGGCGAAATCATTAGAATAATCCGAAATCAGGTAAATCCATTAATTCTTTTCATCAAGGTTCAGCCAGAACGAAGGCGATCTGGCTGGCAGTTCGGATAATATTTGGGGATATTTCTGAAAAAGTCTGCAGTGTCTTTGCTTCTTACCAAAAGGTTTTCTACTTTTGCAGGCCATAATAAAACCATTGGCAGACGATGAAAAGAACATTCCAGCCTTCTCAGAGAAAAAGAAAAAACAAGCACGGTTTCAGATCTAGAATGGAGACTGCAAACGGACGACGAGTATTAGCTAGCAGAAGAGCTAAAGGCAGAAAGAGACTATCTGTTTCTGACGAGAAAAAACACAAAGCTTAGTTTTAGGTTGCGCTTTGCTCAGCCCGGAACCGCGCACTGACGATGGATCCAGCTACCCAACATACAGCAGCAGAGCAACCCACTTCCTATACATTTTCAAAAGAAGAACGCTTGTGCAGTAAGCGCCTCATCGGGCTGCTGTTTAGCAAGGGTTCTTCTTTTAATGTGTATCCGTTGCGGTTTATTTACCATATTCCGCCCGAACCCATGCCTGAGGTTACGCAGTTACTCGTAACGGTACCCAAGCGCACCTTTAAACTTGCTACCGATCGCAACCGCCTCAAGCGGCAGATCCGGGAGGCGTACCGCCTGAACAAACACATCCTGAACGCTTCTCCAGCGCAAGCGCCCCGCCTGCTGGGCATTCTTTACATTGGTAAAGAAAAAAAATCCTTTGATATCATCCAGAAAAAACTAATTTCCGGTTTGGAACGTTGTTTGATTAAGTAGTCTTCATCAGGCACCTCCCTAACTGGAAATATATGTATAAGAAATCTATCGTTGGCTTTGTCCTTGGCTGCCTTGCCATCGGCCTGGTCTCCTTTAAGTCCGATTCTGAGCGTTTCTTTGAAATAGCCAAGAACCTGGACGTTTTTGCCACACTCTTTAAAGAAGTAAATACCTATTACGTAGACGATGTGCCGCCCGCCAAACTGGTGCGCACCGGCATAGACGCGATGCTCAAGTCGCTGGACCCTTATACCAATTATATCCCTGAAGACGATATCGAGGATTTTAGAACCATGACCACCGGCCAGTACGGCGGCATTGGCGCTTTGGTAGGTTCGCGCGATGGCAAAGTAGTGGTGCAGATGCCTTATGAAGATTCGCCGGCCCACAAAGCAGGTCTTAACATAGGGGATGAGATCGTGAAGATAGATGGCGTTGTGGTAACCGGTAAAAACTCATCGGAGGTGAGCAAGCTCCTGAAAGGGCAGGCGAACACACCGCTGAAGCTTGAAGTCCGCAGCTACGGCCAGCCCAAAACCAGAACGGTAGAGCTCACCCGCGCCAACATCAACGTAGACAATGTGTCGTATGCCGGCATGCTTGATGAGGAGATCGGGTATTTCCAGCTTTCTGGCTTTACCATGGATGCAGGCAAGGAAGTGAAAACAGCCGTGCAGAAACTGAAGGAGCAAGGTGCCAAGAAGATCATCTTCGACCTGCGCGATAACCCAGGCGGTTTGCTGCACGAAGCGGTAAACATCTCTAACGTGTTTGTAGACAAAGGCCGAGACATTGTAAGCACCAAAGGCAAAGTAAAAGAGTGGAACAAAACCTACAAGGCCCTCGATGAACCCCTCGATAAAGAAATTCCGTTGGTAATTCTGACCAGTTCCCGAAGCGCCTCCGCCTCCGAGATTGTGGCCGGCGTTATGCAGGACTACGACAGAGCCGTGCTGGTTGGGGAACGAACTTTCGGAAAAGGACTGGTGCAGGCCACGCGCCCGCTGTCTTACAACTCGCAGCTAAAAGTCACCACTGCTAAATACTATATCCCGAGCGGCCGTTGCATACAGGCCATCGATTATGCCCACCGAAACGAAGATGGAAGCGTGGCTCAAATTCCGGATTCTTTGAAAGTAGCCTTTAAAACAGCCAGTGGCCGCACCGTGTACGATGGCGGTGGGGTTAGCCCAGATGTGGCGGTGGAGCAGTACAATTACTCCGAGATCGTGAAAACCATGGCTTCAAAAGGATATTTCTTTGACTTTGCGAACAAGTACAAAATGGAGCATGCCTCTATCCCTCCGGCCAAGCAGTTTAAACTTTCGGACGCCGATTACCAGAAGTTTGTGGCCTACCTGAGCGACAAAGATGTTTCGTACAGCACCAAAGTAGAAGAAAAGCTGAAAGAGCTGGCCGAGAAAGCCAAAGAAGGGAAACACTACGACGACATCAAAAACGACCTGGAAGCCATCAAAAAGAAAGTGTCGCATAACAAAGCCAACGACCTGACCCGCTTTAAGAGCGAAATAAAAGAAGTGCTGGAAGCAGAGATCGCCTCACGCTACTACCTGCAGAAAGGCTACATCGAGGCCACCTTCGACGATGACCCAGACATTCTGGCGGCTAAACGTGTACTTAACGATCCGCAGGAATATCAGAGTTACTTTAAGGTGAAGTAAAAAACAAACAGATAGAGAGGGTAGTGCCACAGGCGCTGCCCTTTTTTGCTTTTAAGGGTCCCGGACGGTGTGGTTTTGTTGTCTGGTGCCGGTTGAGTAATTTTGAATTGAAATATATAACTAAGCGCTCATGCCATTATTACTTGCCCTCGAAACATCATCCACTGTCTGTTCTGTCGCACTATATAAGGAAGAGCGTTTGCTGGGTTCGGCGGAGCTGCAGATAGAGAAGTCTCACTCATCGCACATTACCGTAATGATTACCCAGGTGCTGAGTAATTGCAGTGTGGAGTTAGGGCAGCTGTCGGCAGTGGCGGTATCTGGTGGACCTGGTTCTTATACTGGCCTTCGCATTGGGAGTTCTACGGCAAAAGGCCTCTGCTATGCCCTGGATATTCCACTTATAGAAGTCTCCACGCTCTACGGATTGGCAGCACAGGTCATAGAGGCTATTCCGAACCCGGAGCGCTTTTTGTTCTGCCCCATGGTAGACGCCAGGCGGATGGAGGTTTACACCTGCTTGTTGAATCATAAGCTGGAGGAAGTTGTTCCTATAGCACCGGTAGTGATATCAGAAGAGTTTCTGACGGAAAAGCTAAGTCAGCAACAGATCATCTTCTTCGGAAGCGGCGCCGGCAAGCTGAAGGCGCTGAAAGAAGATGTGCCTAATGCGCTTTTTCTGGAGGCCGTGCTGCCATCTGCCAAACCGATCGGTAGGCTGGCTCTGCAGAAATACCAGCAGGCGCAATTTGAGGATGTAGCCTATTATGAGCCTTTTTACCTGAAAGAAGTATACATTACAACACCAACAAAGAATAAAGCAAAATAGAGATAGAGATGTCAGAGCTGATAAACAAAGTGGCACAGAGTGCCCTGGTAACATTAAACCTGGAGGAGCTGCTTCATCCGGGAGAGCGTGTGGTATACGACATTACAGATAACCTTTTTCACGGCCTGATTCTGAAAGAGAAAGATTTCAGGGCATTTGTGAAAGAGCATGACTGGTCGGCCTATGATGGTAAAAATGTAGCCATCATTTGTTCTGCCGATGCCATTGTGCCTACATGGGCCTATATGTTGCTGGCAACAAAGCTGCAGGGGCACGCTAACTACTACGTATTTGGTGACCTGGAAGCACTGGAGCAGGCGCTCATGCAGGAGGCAATTGCTAAGATAGATCCGAATGAGTACCAGGATGCGAAAGTAGTAATAAAAGGCTGTGGCAGCATACCAGTTCCCACATTCGCCTATATAGAGATCATGCGGAAGCTTTTGCCGGTAACCAGCAGCCTGATGTATGGCGAGCCTTGTAGTACCGTGCCCTTGTATAAAAAGCCAAAGGCAAAAGCGTAAAGTCTAAGCCGAACAGTAAGGCTGCAGTTTAATAAGAGCAACGGTGCGAGGACTTGCGGAGAGGGATAATTTATTCCTGCTGCAGTTCCAGCACTGTTGCTCTTAGTGTTTGTAAAGATTTTGTTCGATGAAGATGAAAATATACATGCATAACGGAAAGAGTAACCAAAGTTGAAGGTCTATAAATTTTGCTCTGGAAGGCTGTTTTCATTAGAATAATTAGAGGTGAATGCTACGATAATCTCTTTCTAGCCGCTGGATGCAAAAAAAATAGCTGCACGGAACAAAAGTGATCCGGCATGCTGTTAACACTAAGCCTGCAGCAGAAAAATAATCCTTCTGATTTCGAGGCTATTGCCTAAATAATTCAGTAATTGTTACCTGTTCGCTTGGAAACCGGGGGATGTTTGCTACTTTTGCATCCCCATCCGGCAGGGACGGGGGGGCGGCCGGCAGGCTGCTAAGAGAGTGAAAAAAAAGTTTGCCTGCACCCTTGCGGGACCGGGAAAGGTTCTTACCTTTGCATCCCGCTCCAGGGAGGGCGGCTCGGATGGCCAGGCAGTGGCCGCCGGGGAGGGAGAGAGCAAAGGAAGCTGAAAAAAATAAATTCGCTTTTGTTTTGCGCCTTCGAAAAAGCCTCTTACCTTTGCACCCGCTTCCAGAGGGAAGCTGCTCCGGGAGCCT
>NZ_VFSD01000036.1 GCF_014332515.1 Pontibacter beigongshangensis
CCACCACGCTGGCGATGTCTCGCCCACGCACGTTGAAGCCCACGATGATGCGGCGTTTGGCATCCTCGCGCTGGATCTGGTTCGGCCCTTGCCGGTACTGGATGTCGGCCACCTGCTCCAGTGGTACCTGCAGCCCTGCCGGTGTGGTAACGAAGAGCTGGCGCACATCGGCGATGCCCTGTCTGTTCTCCTGCGTGAGCCGCACGACCAGGTCAAAGCGGCGGTCCCCTTCATACACCATCCCGGCGCTCTGCCCGGCGAAGGCCGCATTGATGACCTGGTTAACCGTCTCCACGTCAAGACCGAACCTGGCTATCTGGTCCCGATTGATGTCCACCACGATCTGCGGCAGCCCGGATACCTGCTCTAGGTAAAGGTCTTCGGCTCCCTGCACGGTAGAAACCACCCGGCCGACCTCTTGGGAAAGCCTGGTCAGTTCCTGCAAATCCTCTCCGAAGATCTTGATGCCCACGTCCTGGCGCACCCCGGAGATCAGCTCGTTGGAGCGCAGCTGGATAGGCTGCGAGACGCCGAACGTGACACCGGGTATGGCCTCCAGCGCCTCCGTCATTCGGCTGGCCAGCTCCTCGCGGGTGCTGGCGCTGGTCCACTCCTCCTTGTCCTTGAGGATGATGGTGACGTCGGCAGACTCCATGGGCATCGGGTCTGTCGGAATCTCCGCGGCCCCGATCTTGCTGACGACATCCTTCACTTCCGGAAATCGCTCCTTGAGAATCCGGGAGGCCAGTGACACCTTTTCGATCGTTTCGGAAAGAGAGCTGCCGGTCAGCAGCCTCGTCTCCAGGGCAAAGTCGCCCTCGTCCAGGGTAGGGATGAACTCACTGCCCATGCGGGAAAAAAGCACCAGGCTCAGGGCAAACAAGGCAAATGCAGAAACAAGCACCAGCGCCTTAAACCTTAAGGCGCCCCTGATCACGGGGCTGTACAGACGCTGGAAGAAGTCCATCATCCTATCGGAAATGTTCCGCTTGCGGGTGGTGTTCTTGCTTAGCAGTAAGGCTGACATCATGGGCACGTAGGTAAGCGAGAGGATGAAGGCACCAAGTATGGCAAAGGAGACGGTCAGTGCCATGGGGCGGAACATTTTCCCCTCAATGCCCACCAGCACCAGGATGGGCAGGTACACGATCAGGATGATGATCTCGCCGAAGGCGGCGGCGGTGCGGATTTTCCGGGCCGACTCATACACCTCCCCGTCCATCTGCGCCTGCGTCAGCCTCCCCTCTTTGCGCAGGCCCAGGTGGTGCATGGTCGCCTCCACAATGATAACGGCCCCGTCCACGATGAGGCCAAAGTCGATGGCCCCGAGGCTCATCAGGTTGCCCGTCACGCCAAACAGGTTCATCATGATGATGGCAAACAGCATGGCCAGCGGGATGACAGAGGCCACCACCAGGCCGGCGCGCAGGTTGCCCAGGAAGAGCACCAGCACAAAGATCACGATCAGGGCCCCCTCAATCAGGTTGCGCTCCACCGTACCGATGGCCCGGCCGATCAGCTCGCTCCGGTCCAGAAAGGCCTCTACCGCCACGCCCTCCGGAAGGGAGCTTGCGATCTGCTCCATGCGCTCTTTCACGCGACCCACCACCTGGTTCGTGTTCTCTCCCTTGAGGAGCATCACGATGCCCCCCACCGCTTCTCCCTTGGCATCGGTAAGGGCACCGTAGCGGTTGGCGCTGCCGAACCGTACCTGGGCAACATCAGAGATAAGCACGGGCGTGCCGTTGGTGGTGTTGCTGACGACAACCTTCTTAATCTCGTCCAGGCTCTCAATCAGCCCCTCGCTGCGCACGAAGTAGGCGTTTGGCTTTTTGTCGATGTAGGCCCCTCCCGTATTGCCGTTATTGCGCTCCAGGGCCTCCAGCACGTGGCCGATGCCCAGGTTGTGGGCATTGAGCCTGTTGGGGTCAACAGCGATCTCGTATTGTTTCAAGAAACCACCGAAGCTGTTGACCTCGGCCACTCCGGGCGTGCCGAGCAGCTGCCGCCGCACTATCCAGTCCTGGATGGTGCGCAGCTCCATGGCCGAGTATTGCTCCTTGTACCCTGGCTTGGCGTGTACCACGTATTGGTAGATTTCCCCAAGGCCAGTGGAGATGGGGGCCATCCCCGGGGTCCCTACCCCCGGCGGAACCTTGCCCGAGGCCTCCACGAGCCGCTCGCTTACCTGCTGCCTGGCCCAGTAAATGTCCACACCCTCCTCGAAGACAACGGTCACCACTGAGAGGCCGAAGCGGGAGATGGAGCGCACCTCCTCAATGTCGGCGATGGTGGACATGGTCTGCTCCACCGGAAAGCTGATGAGCCGCTCTACTTCCTGTGCGGCGAGTGAGGGGCTGGTGGTAATGACCTGTACCTGGTTGTTCGTGATGTCAGGCACGGCATCAATGGGGAGCTGCGTGACAGAGTAGCTCCCCCAGATAACAAGCGCAAGGGTGAAAAGGCCAATGATGAGCTTGTTATGGATAGAAAAATGAATGATTTTATCTAACACCTTTTAAGTTTTAAATCCCAAAAACCACATACGAAAGTATGCGCACGCCTTTTGAGGCCGCACAAGGATGCGGCAACGCGTGTTTACTTACCTAAGACAGAAATAGGCTAGGCCTTGGGAGGGTGCCAGAAAGGGAACGTAGGGGAAACAGCACCACCAGAAACGTAGGTGCTCAGGTAGGGGGATAGTAGGATATGCTGTGGTTCCTTTATGGGTGAGAAGCCAAGGAGTATTGTAATGCCTCCACAGCAGTTGCACTCGCAGAGAGGGGAGCAAAGATCATACTCCTGCGCTGCATCAGCATGCCCGTGCTGGGCCTGTACTACTGTTATGTCATCCTGGGCAAAGGCTGTCCCGCTGTCCGTGCACGGCAGGCACGCCAGTAGAAAGATAACCATTCCCCACATGACAGTCAGGTGCTTCATTCTTGCAAAAATACGAAACAATTCTTATAGGTACATACTCTTTTTACTGTTTTGCTGTTGCTGCTTCTTTGCCCGTATTGCATAAAAGTAAAGAAAGCCGGTATTAACCTAACAGATGTATTCTTGTCAGGCAGCAGGAAAGCTATAATTCCGATGACCATTAGCAATTAACAGTCCTTCGCATAATGTATAGACTGAAAAAATAAGATCACTCACGGCTCCTTGCTCTGAAAATACTTGATCTTTATTTCTCCAATAACACCTTTTATGTTAACTATAGATCATTGTGCAGGAACTGAAGTTGATTCTGTTCCTCAAGTGAAGGTTAACTTATAAAATCTGTTTTTTAGAAATACCTATGTGAAAAATGAGTCATTTCTTTCCAATATTCTTTCTGCCAACATTGAAAAGAAAGGGTATAAATACAGAATGATATAAATGCATAAATACATAAATATAAAAAAATGTATTTGTGCATTTATGTCATTCTGTATTTGTTGATTTACATAAACGTTTATGTGATAAAAACAGATTTTATAAGCAAGCTTATATACCTAATGTAGTCCTAAAGTACCCACCTGGATTATTTATGTCTTTCCGCCGAATAGCAATGTCGTAGAGGCACTTATTAGCCTTTTTCCTCAATTCAGTACTGCTTAAAACGGTATTTATTAGGTTATTGTCAAGTATGCCAATATCGCGCATCCGGTTCTTTAGAACTTCTGTTTCTCTGTCTCCTTCTGATAACTCAAAAGGAATAACTGTTTGAAACTGTGTCACATGTTTGATGGTAAAGTTCAGCTTATAAATACTCTTCCCTTTCTTTGTTGTGGTGTAGCTGATGCGAAGATCTGAATGCTCATTAATCTGTTTGATAGATGGCTCAAGTACATAATCTTTAAACTGCCCCCACTGCTTGTACTGCTCAGGATGTTTTCCTGCAGGATCTTTTAAATTAAGCCGAAATTTTAGCTGCTCTAGTTCGTAAGATAAATATCCTATGTCTTTCCATCTAGAAAACTGCACATAAAGCCATTTAGCATATTTAGAAGTCATTGATAAAACGCAGAAGAGCTGGAAGCTCGTAAAGTTGTTCTTCAGGTCAATCAAGTAAGGCTTTAGCTCTTCGGCTATGGAAAGCTGGATCCTCCCCTGCCCTTTTAAATACTTTGCACTTGACATCATAGATACTTGCAGTAGTCCATCCTCCTCCTCTATTTCAAAAACCTTTCCTATCAAGCCATAGGTTGCATCCTTCAATTGCTGATAGTTCCACTGTCGGCCCGTTAGATCCTCAATTTCTTTTACACTTATATAGTACTTTGTGTCATTGCTATCTCCAGGTTTAAGGCGGGACAACATCATGAAATAAATGTCTAATTGTACAGCAGATAACTCATGCCTGGCATTAGTAATTACATTATGATGTCTAACCTGAAGTTGTGGAGTTTTAGCCTCTTTTGTTTCCATAGCTATAAAGGAACAAAAAACAGATGTAAAAAACAATATGTTCGATAGTGTCTGTTTTATAGCTTATGAAATCTGTTAGATAAACTTATAAAACCTGTTTTTTAAACTTATGAAATCTGTTTTTAAACTTATGAAATCTGTTTTATAGCTTATAAAATCTGTTTTTATTGCTGTGTATCTTCTTGACTATCAATAAGATACCAATGTTACAAATAAATCAAATAAATACAAATAATTCACAAGTTGTGATATATTAAAAGGTAACTAAGGTAAAAAGCTCAATAACTCAGAGGGAGAAGAAAAAAACAAATCAAAAAACAAAAAAAAGAGGAGCAGGGCGCGCGCGAAAAAACAGATTTTATAAGTCTGAATTGAGCTTTAAAATTCAATTCCAGCATTAAAACTAGTAAAGTTACTGTTTCTATAAAATACCCTCAATTTGTTTAAATAATCAAAAGTGTTCTTTTGGCTTATGTATTTATGTAGATAAAGATTACTGTAATATTAGATTTGTAAATATCTAGTTTTATGTATTATTTTAGGTATGGCAAAAATAATTACTATCGCACATCAAAAAGGAGGTGTAGGTAAAAGCACACTCGCTTTAAATTTAGCTACATGTTTCCAAGAGCAGCTTAATGTTGCTTTATTAGACATTGACTTACAAGGTAGCATATCCGATCTTAGGGAAGATTTCCCTAGTTTACATATAATAACTGAAGATAGGTTTGAACAGATACAGAAACTAGAATACGATCTGATCATAATAGATACACCACCTTATCTATCTAGTCGACTTCCCGAGTTGTTCCTAATGTCAGACTATGTATTGGTGCCAACGAAGGCAGGATTTTTTGATGTAATGGCAATTAGATCCACCTTACACTTAATAGAAGAAGCTAAGAGGAAACACAAAGAACTTGAAGCAGGCATAGTATTGAATATGATCAAGCATCGATCAGGAATAACTGGCGAAGTGCAAGAACTGCTAGCTAGTTTTAATACACCCGTGCTTAAAACAATGATACATGATAGAGTAAGTTTTGCTAGATCTCCCTTAACAGGTGGTGTGTTGGCTAGTGAAGATTCAAAGGCAATAGATGAAATTACATCACTTGCAGAAGAAATAGTTGATACTATTTCAAATACATAAAGATGTAGTTATGTAAATTTGTAATTACATATTTATAGTATTACATTTATAAATAACTACATAATTACATAAGTATGGCGGCAGTAGATAAAGATAAACTTGTAGGAATGGCTAATAAATTAAAGTTAGATAAGCCAAAAACTCCGATACAAGAGGTAAGCCCTATAAGAACAAAAGAAGCAGCTAAAGAAGAGACTGCTCAATTAAATGTATGGATTCCTAAGGAGCTAGTCAAAAAGATGAAGATATACGGTTTAGAGAATGATTTATCTTTAAAAGAGATTACAACTAAGGCCCTAAATGATTATCTGAAATAGGTAACATCTTTTATTATGTGTTGAACTTTCAATTTGTGATGGTGCAGTTACATAAATTCCACAGGTACAGTAGGAGAGGAGTCCTAAAGCAATACAGGAAACTACGCTACGTCAAAGAAAATAGAATGTACTTTCTGTACCTTATTTTTGATGCTGAAACCTGTGTGTATGTAGGGGAGACGAGCAACATCTTCTGGCGCATCATCAAGCACAAGGATAAGTGCTCCAGTGAGTCGGTCATCTACCTGCAGGAGTACCAGGATAAGGAGGAGGTGCTGAGGCTTGAGAAGCACTACATCCGCATGCTCAAACCAAAGTTCAACAGCCGCTACTGCCAGGCGGGTCAGCTGGAGCTGTTTCGGTTCTGATCTGCCGGCACGCCCCTTTGCTCTTTCGTATAGGGTATATGGACTTCTATGCATTCAACACTCTCCCCAGGGATGAGCGGGCGGAGCTCGTCTGGCGGCATGGGCAGCTCCTGGCCATCCGGACGGTGATGAGCTGCAGTGTGGTGCTTTACCACATGGGCCAGTTCTTTGCCGAGGTGTGGTACTCGGCGGAGGATAATCAGATCGCCCTGATCCATGGCTTTAGGAGTCGCGAGTTGCTGGAGAATTACCTGGATCAGATCGACCTGCAGGAACTGATGGGGTAGGGAATAGACAGGGCTCGAGTATGGGGCCATTTTTGGGAGACAGCCTGCCTTTCAGGGCTGCAGCGGTCCCTGCCGACCGATGAGGAATGTTGTATAAAGTAGGAGGAATCTGAGTGAATAAAAAAGGTCCGGGATTTCATTTCCCGGACCTTTACTTACACATCACTTACGCTTTTTGTCTCAGTTTATTTTTTCTTCTCTAGCAGTTTGAATCACCAGCCTGCACCATACTTTACCGGAAGCGATGTAGACCGGGGAGAAGTCGTGCAAAAAGGATATAGTGAAAAACTATTCGCAGTCAACTCTTGTCATCGCAGCCTCAGACACTGTTGCAGCTGCCGAACAAGTAGTTCCATTCAAAGTCCTACAGTACGTTTGGGTTCCTTTCAGCTCATCGCCCTCCATGGTCATTTCATATACCGCCATGTACTTTGCCAAACCGGCAGTATGCCAATACGAGATCCTGACCTTATTCCCGTCAATTTCCCCCTTCAGATCTTGTTGGAATCCATTGGGGCTCATTACCTTCGTTGGAGAGCTGAAGATATAACTCCTGCCACCTTCCTGGAGGCACATCGGGAAATCCTTTTTTATGGATGCCGTAAATATGAGTGGAGCTCCATTTACCAAAGTACCATTCCTTCTTTCTACTGAAACCTTCACCTCTTGTTCACCATCATTACCCAAAGTCCATTTGGAGCTTGCTATCCCATCCTCATCGGTTTTTGCATCAGAAATCAAAGAACCATTTCCCTTTGTCACATCCCATTGAACTGGTATATTAGGTAAAGGTCTGCCAAAACGGTCCTTGACCCGCACTACCAGAGGGGTTCCTAACACCTTAGCCGGAGGACCTGATTGATTATTTCCTCCGGCAAACTCCTCTATTGAGCTAGGGTCAATTCGTATGATTGTTAAATTAGTATTGACCAGGAATTGAGGATCTGTTCCATAGCCAACAGTAACACTTTCTAAATTTTCGAAATCCTTTAAGTCTGGCGGATATAATTCAAATGTTACAGATTCCATGGAGGGGTCATAAAGTCTAACGTTTCCAAATTCACCGGAATTCATGGAAACAAATATTGGGATTGGAAATGGGTATGTGATTGGAGAACTAGGTCTGATTTTTAGTTTCAACAAGACTGGTTCATCGGTCAATTCATCATATGTCAAGGAGGAATTCTCTATAGTTACAGATAAACCATCCAGGTATGCTGTTCTTTCTTTTTGTTTTTCCTCTTGACGTTTCAAATCGCGCTCTCTTTGGCTTTTGAAATCTTCATCAGTATAGGGAGGTATTTCCAGATCAGCTTCATTATGCTTCCAATCAGCGTCTTCACTGGTTGCCTCTATTGGTTCCTGCTGTGCATCTATCCCTTCTTGTAAGTCATCTAATTGTTTCTTGTCTTCTTGGCTATTAGACTTATCTTTTGTATCTTCTATTATTTCAAATTGAACCCTATCTCTTAATGGCTGTGTTATACAGCTAATTTCGTTCAGTCCGTATTGAATTCTTTGCTGAGTAGTAGGGTTAACCGGCAATTGCTCCTGCCAACATTCCCCCGAGTTTACTTTTCTGGCAGAGGTAAACTGGTCAACCTCTACCCCATCTTGTATGTAAGCAGTGGTAACTGTTTTTGATGTATTTCCCTCCCAATTGTAATCCACAAGCGAAATGGTATAATCGGTTTCATTATACTGTTGGATCTCCAATACAAAACGGCCTCTTTTTCCTTTTTCCAATATGTAATTCCTGCTTAGCTTTTGATCCGAAAAGATTTCTGTTACGGATAGCTGATCCGAGTTCTTTCTTTTAAGGATAGCGGTATGAACATATTCTAATTGTTTTGATGCGTTTATTTCACCGAATAGCGCCAGGGTATCTCCTTTGTATTGGATAATACTTACTAATTGTGAGGCAGCGTTAGGAAGAAGATTTTCTTCATAAAAAACATTTCCTAAACCAGGGATAAGTTTGTTATTGAAGTCTGCGTTATCTTCAAGTACTTCTTCTTTGGTAGGTTCTGGATCTACGGGGTCACATGCAGAAAATATACCTGCGCATAGTAGCAGAATCAAGGCAGTGACAGGATTAAGGCGTAGTAGTGATTTCATAAATTAAATTTAAAATTAGAATAATTACAAAAGTAAAGGTGTAGATTTTAAACCTAGGGTACAATCCCTACTTC
The DNA here is from genome assembly GCF_014332515.1 of Pontibacter beigongshangensis. Classification (GTDB taxonomy): domain Bacteria; phylum Bacteroidota; class Bacteroidia; order Cytophagales; family Hymenobacteraceae; genus Pontibacter; species Pontibacter beigongshangensis. Next base: position 8,728 of record NZ_VFSD01000036.1, read on the forward strand.
TGGGTATTATGATGACTGAATTTTAAAATTTCCTGGTGCTGCAGGAATGACATGCTTACTAAATATTTTACTAGTAATACCACACCTTCTAGACCTTATTCTTTACCAAGGCCTAGACATGACTAATCACACAAGAAACACAAGGTGTTATTAAATCGCTTTTGGAATGGAGTCTATCAGACTGAACTGCAAAGAACCAGCCCAGTAGTCCGTTGCAGCAGTACGTCACACCAGAGAGGGGACGGGAGCTACTTAAATACTAATAAGGTTAATGATTCAGTTCAGTAGAGGGTAAATAATACACTTTTATATATTTATATTTATATTTATAAACAATTCCTGCTACTAACTATAAGTATTTTTATGTTAAATAACGATGGGCTTTGTAGCTCCAATGTGTTTTATGGCTGAATGATTTTCTCTATTTTTTCCTCCAGCAGCGGCAAGCGGTCTTGATCTGCCAAATGACAGCCTAGAATCTCCTCTCGATAACGGCTATCCCAAATTGCCCTATACTCCTGCTGTAGATATTCTCTCACTTCCTGGGGCGCATGAGCTATCTCCTCCACCAGATGCAGTCTGTTATCTGTTACATACACAATATCTTCAAAGTCATGGCTGCTGCGGGGATCACCGCCCCTACTATGATAGGCGGAAAATTTCGTGGCCAAGAAATACGCCACAGGAAGAATGCGAATCCTTAACCTGTCTGTCAGCGCTGCGGTTGTTGAATGATTCAGCCCCGGTTGATACCAGGGATTAGTGAAGCCTAGGATATTAGGATCATCTGGCATCACATCGATCGTAATCCCTTCATAATTAAAGCGGCAGATAACATTGCTTGTAGGGTCAGGGTAAAACAGCAATTCGCTTAGGCGATCCTGTATCCTGCTCCATTCTCCATAACCCGCCAGCGAGACGCTTAGATCTATATCACTGGTTGGGCGGACCGCGTCGGCGGCGGGATCATCAGCATATAGGCTAAGCGTGGCCCCACCCACAAATACCATCTTCTCCCGTAGCTCCTGCAGTCCGGAAGCTACTTTTTTAATAACCTCGATATTTATTGCCTTACCGTCCATTCAGAATTCTTTTTTCTAACTCTTTATTGGCCAGTTCCCGTTCCCGTACTCTTCCTACCCGAAGTGCATCCACCAATGCTAGCAGCTCGTAGAGTTCAGGCTTGTTTAGAGCTGCCTCTACAACGGAAGGATAAAGTGGCTCTACCGACTGGCCCCGTTCCTTGCCCTTGGCGTAAGGCCACACCAGTTTTTCATTGCTCATAATGAGCTTGTCTAAAGGTGAGGCACTGAAGGCAGTTGGAACACCTCTTACGATCGCGCCTGGCTCCTGAGGAAAGACGTAGCGTAGGCCATGTGTGAGGAATTCCAGTAATGCGTGCCGCATCACCTTCTTTTTAGACTTATCCACTAGTCCAGCCTTGGCGGATCTATTAAGTGATTCTGTAACCTCTGAAGCACTAATATAGGCCTCTTGAGCTATGTCTTTCATCATCCAAAGATCTCCGCCTTGGGCAATGATGGTTAGTAGCACCACAATGTCCTGTGGCCGCATTCCACTATGCTTTTTCATAATGTAATTTGCAATTCGCGAATTGCAAATTTATGATAAATAATACCAAATTAAAAGCAATACATAGATGATTTAGATTTTGTAAAGTAGCTTAGAAGGTAGTAAACCACCTTCTAAGCTACAGTTATCTTAAAAAAAGTTGGAATATGAGAACAGGAAAGAGAAGCTGTTGCTATTTAGTATACCACTTATTATGCTTTCTCTAAAGTTATGGTTTGTCCTATAATGGGCGGTTATGTTCAATAGGGTGGGGGAATTTGCTGCATTTTTAACATGAAAGAGTGCTGTTTATATCTTGTCTTGATATAGGTTGAATTTGTTTCAACCTATATCTAATTACGTACATAAGATAGCTCATCTGCTGATGTCTCCGTTAGTATGGGGAGCTACATCACCTGAATGGAAAAGCTAGAAACGCAGACTTAATCCTCTTGACAGTATACTTCCTGCCAGGACCAGCCGTCCATCTCCAGCAGGGCAGTCAGCAGTTTACGGCGCTCATGCAGTTCCTGTATGAAAGCTTCCTTTATCTTCTCTTTCTCTTTTAGTGGAAGCCCTTTAGCTTCAAGCCTACGCAGCTCCGGGGCTGCGGCATTTTCCTGCGGAGATGCGTTCTTCAGGTAGTTTCCTTTGACCATATCCAGGTAGGAGTCAATAGCGGTCTGCAGCATGTTCATCTTCAACTCATTAAGCCCGGCTTCCTGTTTTATGCCATGCATCAGAAGCTTGTGGCTTTCATCCAACAGCACAATAGCCCGTGAAATGGCTAACTTAGGTTGGCTGTTGTGAAAGTAGTGGATGACGGGATAGGAGTGGTGGTTCATGATGTGCTGCATCAGCATCTGGCACATGTCTGAGGTAGTGTCAAAGAAAGAAGAGAAGTTACTCCCGTTCCAGCTGTTTATCAGGATCTGTTGCGGATCTCTTCCCATGCCGCTGATGTATAGGCTAAGTTTGCTTTGCAGCCCTACAGCAGACAGAACTGGCACAAAATACGTGATGGAAGCAGTAATAAAGGCTAAGCCTGAAAACGCGGCAACTCCTGTAATGATTCTCCAGAGATTATTAGACGCTATATAGTCTCCCACACCTAATGTAGAGAGCGTGAAGCCGGCGTAGTAAAGCTTCTCCAGGGGGCTTGCAACGGACATATTGCTGCTTTTAATGATTGACCCGCCATCAGAGAGTAAGACCAGAAACAACCCTAACCACAGTCCCAGCACCCAGGTCAACAAAATAGACACCAAGATAGCCGGTCCGGCATAAGGAAGAAGCTTAGATCTTCCATTTTTACCTGATGCCACGAAGAAGCCTTTCCAGACTCCTTTTGATACGGCATCTGTAATCCAGCCTCCACCACTCGATGAAAACGTGGTTTTAACGATGTCTATTGCCGTTAGCAGAAAAACGAGTAAACCGAGTAGTAGCGCGAATGTGTTCATGAGCAATAAAGCTTTGATTTCCTGCTAAACGGAAATAAAAAGTGCGGGTTAGGAAGGAAAAGTGATATGATTGCGCAATTATAGACAAGTCCTGCTTTAGCTGCCTGAAGCACACTTTTCATACGTAAAACATGTTGCAATCAAATAAATTTATAAAATTCATTCTTAAATCCATAAAACTAATAGCTTACAGACAGGGTAAAAGGTTTATACAAGTAATTATGTAACATAAAATTATAAGTTATGAACAAAGACTTGATAAGAACACTTGCCGAATGCGCTGCAGCCTGTAACCACTGTTCAGTGGCCTGCCTGCAGGAAGAAGACATTAAAATGATGGTGGCATGTATACGCCTGGACATGGACTGTGCGAAGATATGCTTGGCGGCTCAGGACTATGTGGCACGCGATTCCCGCTATGCAAGGGAGATCCTGCAGCAATGCGCCAAGATCTGCAGAGATTGTGGTGAGGAGTGCGACAAGCATAAAGCAGAGCACTGCAAAATATGTGCAGAGGCTTGCTTTAGGTGCGCGGAGGCCTGTGAGCAGTATCAACGTGTTTAACGGGTATCTATGTAAATGCAAGAACCGGTTTATGCCTCGCATAAACCGGTTCTTGCATTTAATTCCAAGGGCAGTGCTAACCAGCAAAAACAGGAAAAGTGTTACCCTACTTCATACGGTGACTTTTTTGCGACCCGCAGTTTATTGAAGTTGATGCTATGTCCTTAATGGAAGCTTCTCTGCAAAAAGGTAAGTGAAACAAAGTGGTAAAAGCTTAAACCACTCACCGCTGGAAGTGTATGATTGGGTTTTAAAGCAAACAGTGTTAAGAAATGGAGCTACAAAGTTTTATTCAAAAGTTTATCTCCTATGCAAGGGAGTCCGAGCAGATAACCATTTACAATAAGGCGTCGCTGCTTCATGAGTTGGCTTTATTCTTAGAGCAGCACCTGCAGATGGGCGATTACGATGTTCAAATTTCCAGGCAAGCCGAGCAAGTAGTTATGGGTGCAAAGGGCGAGGACTTTACAAAAGAGGTTATTGATTTATATGTCTACCAAATAACGGGCAAGGAGCAGTATGCGATTCAGCTTTATGTAATGGATGGTGAAGAAAACAGTCCTGCGGTCGCTGCACCTAAGGACGAGCTTTATTTTCTGAAGTCGCTGAAACATCATGGATTCAGGCAGGCGCACCTGCTGCTGATACGTAGTGAAAAAGTGGACGAAGCAGAGATAGTACTTCCCAAGACCTATTCTGTGGAGTGGCAGGAACTACAACGGCTGTCTCAAGGCGGCAACGGCCTGTGGGTATGTGCGGTACTAACGGTGTAGTTATCCTTATGGTAGTGAGTTAAGCAAAACGAGGCAGCGCTGCTGTTTGAGATTGAATTGTCCGCATCAAACTCATACCGGACCAAGCGGCCTCTGTTGTCTCCGGAACTTGCGAAGGGGAGAATTTATTTGGATTATATAAGTAATATATTGTTATGGAAATAATAAAATTTAAAACAAATGTGGAAAGCCAGGAGGCTTTATCGAAGGTTGCGCCTTATTTAGATAAGGAAGAAAGTATAAGTAAGTGGAGCATTGATACAGAAAGCACCGACAAAATACTTAGTGTGTCCGGTACTAACTTAGACGCTCAGACAATCAAACAAATAATAAAGCAGGCAGGGTTTAGAGCTGAGATAAAAAGGGTAATCGGACTCAGCGGCGGAGACCTGTAAAGGTGCCCAATATTTAAAACGAGTCCACTGGAATTAAAAGTGTGTAAGCGTGCATGGACTGTACTTTTTGCTGCTGTAGGCTTCCGCTAGTATCGCGAATGTAATGGATTCATAATTAAAATGTCATGAAGCTGATAGCAACTACCTGAGTAATATCCCTTTGTGGCTACTGCTCATGAATTATCAAGAACTAAATAAACTTAAAATCTATACCAACTTAAAATGTACAAGTTATTGTTACTAGTGCTACTTAGCTTTGGACAGCTTGCAATTGCACAGCACGAAAATCACAATATGCCTGCACAGCAGCAACCTGTTATCTACACTTGCCCCATGCACCCCGAAGTTCAAAGCACCAAGCCTGGTAATTGTCCGAAGTGTGGAATGACACTGGTAAAGCAAAAGCCTAAAGCAACTCCAAAACCGCAGGCCGCTCCCGTAAAGAAAACGGTAAAACCCAAGCCTGCCGCTCCCCCTAAAAAACCTGTGCCACAAAAGCGCGCACCGTCTGCTCCTGAAAAGACCGAAACGCCCATTATGAACCCAGAGGTGAAAGATGAGCCTGTTCATAAAGCAGGTCACAAGCCCGAAAGCCCCGGACCAACTTACATTCCCCGGAAAATCCGGTATGACCTTTATGTAAAAGATACCATCGTCAACTTTACCGGAAACCCAAAAAGAGCAATAGCCATCAATGGCAGCATTCCGGCACCTGCTCTAACCTTTACACAAGGCGACACAGCCGAGATTTATGTCCATAACCAGATGGATGTCGAAACCTCTATTCACTGGCACGGTGTATTTCTGCCTAACAGGTTCGATGGGGTACCCTATCTCACCCAAATGCCTATTAAGCCGCACACCACTTACATCTATAAATTTCCAATACTCCAGAACGGCACCTACTGGTACCATAGCCACAGCGGATTTCAGGAACAAAGCGGGATGTATGGCGCCCTGATTTTTAATAAAGTGAACGAACCGGATATACCTGCCATACCAATTGTATTGAGCGACTGGACCGACATGAAGCCAAAAGAGGTTTATCGCTCCTTACGCAGCGCGAACGACTGGTTTGCAATCCGGAAAGGTGCCACCCAGGGATATGCAGAAGCCATAAAGAAAGGCTACTTTGGGGTTAAACTTAAAAATGAGTGGAAGCGGATGACCGCCATGGATGTAAGCGATGTGGCCTATGAGAAATTCCTGACCAACGGACAGGCTATACATGAGCAGACTCATTTTACAGCAGGCGATGTGGTAAAGCTGCGGGTTGTAAACGGTGGCGCTTCCACTTATTTCTGGCTTACCTATTCCGGTGGCAAAATGACTGTGGTAGCCAATGATGGCAACGAGGTAGAACCTGTAGAAGTTGACCGGCTTATAATTGCACCATCCGAGACATACGACCTGCTGGTAACCATTCCGGAAGATATGCAATATGAGTTTTTAGCTACGGCCGAAGACCGCACCAACACCACTTCCCTGTTATTAGGCCGGGGTATGCGTATGCCCGCAGCGCGTTTAGGCAGGCTGAACTATTTTGAAGGCATGAGGATGATGAACGACATGATGAAAATGAACGGGGATATGGAGCCGATGGGCATGAACATGAGCAATCAGCAAATGGACATGAACAGCGTGATGTATCCCGAGGTTAAGGGCGGAGGACATGAGGGGCATCAGCAGGATGCTCCCGCACCAACCGGAGAAAAGGAAACAAATGTGCAGCCGCAGCCAGATAGCACTATGACAGACCATGCTATGGAAGGTCATGAAATGCATGGAATGCAAATGAATACTGAAAATGCAGAGCTGGTAACGCTAAACTACAACATGTTACGGGCTCCTGAAAAAACCGTGCTGAAGCCGGGCCCGGAAAAAGTGCTGCACTTTGAGCTTACCGGTAACATGAACCGTTATGTCTGGACCCTGGATAACAAGACAGTTTCAGAGACTGACCGCATCCTTATCAAAAAAGGGGAGAATGTGAAGATCGTCATGTTTAACAATTCGATGATGCGGCATCCGATGCACCTGCATGGGCATGACTTCCGGGTTCTCAACAAGCACGGCGAATATGCACCTATGAAGAATGTAGTCGATATATTGCCCATGGAGACAGATACCCTGGAGTTTGCGGCATCCGAAAGCGGAGACTGGTTTTTCCATTGCCATATCCTGTACCACATGATGGCTGGTATGGGCCGCGTGTTTACGTACCAGAATTCTCCTCCTAATCCTGATATCCCGGACCCGAAACACGCGCTTAAAATGTTTAACCATGAAGACAGGATGTTTCTTCCGTCTGCGCAGATCGGCCTGGAAACGAACGGCAGCGATGGAGAATTTGTGCTGGGCAGTTCCCGCTACCAGCTCTCTACCGAGTGGAGAATAGGGTTTAAGAAGGAATACGGAGTGGAGAGCGAAACCTATTTCGGGCGGTATATTGGCAAAATGCAGTGGCTGTTCCCATTCGTTGGCTTCGATTACCATCGGAACAGCGTAGAGAATGAACCAGAAAAAACCTTATTAGGGCAAATAAGCAATCAAAACAACAGGAAAGCTTTCGTGGCCGGGGTGCAATATATCTTACCCATGTTGGTCGTGGCAGAAGCAAGAGCCGATAGCAAAGGAAAGCTTCGTTTCCAGTTGCGGCGCGAAGATATTCCGTTGACCAGCCGGTTAAGGTTAAACCTCATGGGAAATACGGATAAGGAATACATGGCCGGTTTCAGATACGTGGTTTCGAAGTACGTGTCGCTATCAACACATTATGACAGCGATATGAAATATGGAGCCGGTGTCACCTTTGTGTATTAACCTGTTACATAAAGGGATGCCGCTCTCTCCATGGAGCGGCATCCCTTTATGTTGTCTGGTGCTGTCAACTTCTAAGCAAAACTTCCAGTACACTGCAAGAGCTACTTTTGGTTCTGTTGCTGCCAGGCTTCCAGCTCTTTTATTTCCTTTGTCTGTGAATCAATTGTTTTCTGAGCCAACTGTTTCATCTCCTGTGTTTTGCCTACTTTCATAAATTCTTTAGACATCTCGTTGCCCATCTGGTGGTGATGGATCATCATCTGGGCAAAGTTCTGATCGGTGTTCATGCCGCTCATGTCTCTTTTGTGCATTTCACCCATCATAGCATTCATGGGGTGCATCATTTTCATGGTTGTGGCAGTGTCTCCTGGAGTAGGCTTGTATTTACCCGTGAAGTCCTGAAGCTTTTGTATGTCAGCCTGGTTCGACGCTTTGATTTTCTGAGCCATCTCCTTCATCTTGCTGTCAGTACCACTATTTAACTCCTCTTCGGCCATGCGTATTGCTCCCTGGTGATGGTGCGTCATCATCTGCGCGAAGTCATAGTCAGGGTCACCTATCATTTTTGACCTCATACTGCGCATCTCTTCCATGTTCCTGTGCATGTGTCCCATCATACCGCTGCCTTCCATGCCGGTATTCATTGGAGCCTCGGCGTCAACATCCGTGGTTGTCTCTTCTGTAGTTACTGCCGTTGTTTCTTCGGTCGTGCTTTCCTGACCGCCACATGCCATCATGAGAATGGCTGTTCCAGCAAACAAAGTTGCTGATTGCATGTGCTTTACAATTTTTTTCATAGTCTTTATTTATTTATTCATTTCCCATACGATGAGTTGTATACGGACTGACTTCTAGTCTGTTGTAATAAGGGCCGCACCTCCCTATTGTTGTATTTTTACTTGATCTGCCTTTTCAGTAACTGTGCATTAATAGCGACAATAACAGTACTCAAACTCATGAGAGCTGCCCCAACAGCAGGAGAAATCATAATCCCCTGGTTGTAGAGCACCCCTGCCGCCAGCGGCAGCGCGATTATGTTATATCCGGTCGCCCAAATCAGGTTCTGTATCATTTTTCGGTAGGTGGCCTTGCCAAAAAGAATCAGAGAGGCAATGTCCTGCGGGTTGCTGTTCACCAGGATAATATCGGCCGTCTCGGCGGCGACATCCGTGCCGGAGCCTACAGCGATACCCACATCAGCCTGCGCCAAGGCTGGGGCATCGTTCACGCCATCACCTGTCATGGCTACAAACTCCCCCTGTGCCTGCAGTTCCTTTATCTTCTCCTGCTTCTGGTGTGGCAGCACATTAGCCAGATAGCCGTCCATGCCCAGCTTGTCGCTCACACTTTTAGCCACACGCTCATTGTCTCCTGTCAGCAACAGGTTTTTAATGCCTTGTTCCTTAAGCACCTGTATGGCTCCAGCGGACTCAGGGCGGATTTGATCCCGAAGGGTAATGTAACCTGCCACTTGCCCGTCTATTAGCACATACACTGCCGTCTCCACGCCTTCCTCTGCCTGGCTTTGGGGTACCTGCACGTTAAATTGCCTAATGTAGTTTGGTCCTACCACCTTCACATCATGCCCCTCTACTATTCCCTCCAGCCCTTTTCCAGGTAGATAATTAAATTGGTCAGAAGGAGGAATCGTAATTCCTTCCGCCTTGGCTCTCTTCAAAATTCCCTGAGAAATATAATGCTCTGAATTCTGCTCCACGCCAGCGGCTAGCCTCAACAGCTCCTGCTTGCTGTAAGACTGCTGAAAGACCTCTACCTGTGCTACTTCATGGGAGCCTTGCGTTAAGGTGCCTGTCTTGTCGAAGATAATGGTGGTGATATTGCGGGAGCTTTCAAAAGCTGTTCTGTTGCGTATCAGGAGGCCGTTGTTGGCGGAAACTGCCGTAGAGATAGCCACCACCAGCGGTATAGCCAAACCTAAAGCATGGGGGCAGGAAATAACCATAACTGTCACCATGCGCTCCAAGGCAAAATCCAGCTCTGCACCGGCAACTAACCAGGCTGCTAGCGTGCCGAATCCAGCAACCAACGCCACGTAGGCAAGCCATTTGGCAGCCTTATCAGCAAGACGCTGCGTCTCTGACTTCGTTTTCTGCGCTTCCTGTACCAGGTTAATTACCTTATTTAGGTAGCTGTCTTTGCCCGTGCTTACCACACGCACCTGTAGTGATCCGTTACCATTGATAGAGCCCCCAATCACCCTGTCGTCTTTCTTTTTCTCTACAGGCTTACTCTCCCCAGTTAGCATGCTCTCGTTCAGGTAACTTGCTCCCTGCCCCACCACACCATCGGCAGGCACTTTCTCGCCAGGCCTGACCAGGATGATGTCTCCAGGCTGTAGCTGATCCACCTTAACTGTCACTGTTTGCCCGTCCCTAACTACCTGTGCCTCGGCAGGCATCATACTCACTAGTAGCTCCAGAGCCCTGGAAGCGCCTAGCACCGACTTCATTTCAATCCAGTGCCCCAGCAGCATCACCACGATTAGCGTTGCCAGTTCCCAGAAGAAGTCCATGCCCTCCAGCCCGAAGGTAACAGCGGTGCTGTAGAGATATGCTACGGTAATAGCCACCCCAATGAGAGTCATCATGCCTGGAGAGCCTTTCTTAACCTCCTCCCAAAGTCCAGTCAGGAAGGGCCAGCCACCGTAGAAATAGATGACAGACGAGAGCAAAAAAGCGATGTACATACTGTAGGGGATATCCAGTGAAAAGCCAAGGATATGCTGCACCATCGGACTCAGCACAATTACAGGTACTGACAATGCAAGAGAAACCCAGAACCTCTTGCGGAAGTCATCTATCATCATGCGGTGGTGATCATGGCCGTGTTCACCGTGCGGGGGATGACCGCTGGTGTCCTTATGCATTGCGTGACTGTGTCCGTGGAGTGTTTTTTCTTCGAGCCGCTCCTCTATCCCCTCTACATGTTTTTCAGCCTCCTTTTTAGAACTGTGGTTATGATGATGGTCTTGGTTCATACTTTTCTTCTTGTGATCCGCAACATAGTATACATCCCGCTGGCTGTATGCTATTTATACTGTTAGTGGCTATGTTCCGTTTCCAGATATCTTCCTTGTGGACCCACGCCCTCAATATGTACCAACTGAGCTCCATAGTGTCCTGCCATAGCCACTGTGTATGCAGCTCCGGTAAGTATAAAGCCTGCCACTACAACACTCCACCGGCGTCCCTTAAAAACAAGCTGATTCAGCAATTGCGCCACAAGTCCGATACCGCCTAGATAGACTGTCCAGTCTGCATAAAGGTCGTGTTGATTTAGAACCAGTTGGGCGTGTTCAGTAAGACCAGTGGTATGCGGATGTGCAAATTTTGAAGCATAATAGGCTGTTCCAAAACCTATAAGGGTGGCTACAGTTACAATCCAGTCTAGCTCTTTTCGGAGGAACAGAATATTAATAAGTGCCACAGCAGCTGCAACTAATAACAGTACGATCGGAAAATGTACAATTAGTGGATGAAGGTTTGGGAAGTCACCTGATCTAGCATGCGCTGTAGAAGGGTCCTCCAGATGCTTTGCATGCGCTTGGCCTGTAGCTGGAGATTGTGCATCAGTTGTAGTATCAGGAGCCTGTGCTTTAGTGTCCCTTCCGTGTTTTTCGCCTCCATGGGCTAGTAACAGAGAAGGGTTTGCACAAAAAACACTAAATAGAATAAGGGAAACTAATAGTTGCCGCGTGATTATATTAATCATTAGTAACCAGTTATTGAGTAGAAAGCAATCCGAAATCGGTCCAAGAGCAATATATCAAATTCATAGTTACTAATGCCCCTTTCCAAAAAATCTCCGGAATTTATGATACAGATAATAGCAGCTGTTACCACTTGCTGCCTTTCGTTACTTGCTGTTGCAGTTTGCAAACAGCACTTGAGAAGCAATGCTAAAGCAATGGCCGAGCAATCAGAAAGCAATGGTGCTTAAACTCTTCTTCTAAGCAAAAGAAGGGTTCATAGCAGCAACGTCTAGCAACAGTTGTCCCAGAAAACGCGGGTATAGCGGGACCCGGCACCCCCATTCCCCAAGTGGCCAAATTCGCAAAATTTCAAGGTTCGCCCATTCTCATTTCGTCATCTCATTATTCAAAAATGATTTTTATATTTGAGACGGAATACTGAGACACGACATGAGGATAGGATACGCTAGAGTGAGCACCCAGGACCAGAAGCTGGAGCTGCAGACAGACGCGCTCTCCAAGTACGGGTGCCTGCAGCTCTTCAAGGAGAAGAAGTCGGGCAAGAACAAGGAGCGCCCGGAGCTGGAGCGGATGATCAGCCAGCTGCGTGCCGGTGACACGGTGGTGGTCTGGAAGCTCGACAGGCTGGGCCGCTCCCTGCGGGACCTGATCGACCTGGTGGCCGAGTTCCAGGAAAGAGGAGTAGACTTTGTGAGCCTGCAGGACGGCATCAACACGGCCACAGCCACCGGCCGCTTCACCTTCAACATCTTCGCCTCCCTGGCCGAGTTCGAGCGGGAGATCATCCGCGAGAGAACCAAGGCGGGGCTGGACGCCGCCAAGGCCAGAGGCCGAAAGGGAGGCAGGCCAGCAGGCCTTTCTAAAGAAGCCCAAGGGAAGGCCAAGTCTGCCAAGATCCTCTTCGACTCCAAGACAAAGACAGTGGAGGAGATCGCCAAGATCCTGGGCATCGGCCGGGCCACCTGCTACCGCTACATCGACCACGCCAGTGGCGAGAGGTTGACGGCACCGGAGTCTGGCTCCCTTTCCCCAGAGGAGGAACAATCCTGAGTGATGGAGACAAACAACTATGACAGGGAGCGTCTGCTGCGGGAGGCCCTGCAGCAGGAAGACGTGACGATGGCCAGCCTGGAGGAGGCCCTGGGCCTGCGGGAGCAGGAGATTCTCTGCCAACTGTACGGGGAGCAGGCAGAGGAGCACATCCGCAGGGTCTGCCGGATCCTGAAGATCGACCAGGGCTACTTCTCCGGCCAGATGCACTACGAGGGCGGCAGCCTCGTCCGCAGAGGCTGAGCCCTTGCCGGCGCTGAAAAAGAAAAGCACCCCGAGACGGGGCGCCTTAAACAGGATATGCGATTTTTTAACAAAATATGCTATCAATATACTTACAATCCGCTACATTAGATAGGAATTTAATGAAAATCTACCTAAAAACAGGTGGTGCCCAGCCGGACTCATGGCGGTCCTCTTAACCTTTGATGGAACACCACAACAGAAACCGAGCAGAGGAGGCCCTCTTCATCCTGATGGCCATGGGCCTGCTGCGCTTTGTCGCCCTGGCCGCAGCGGTCCTGTAGCCTGCCCGCCAGGCGGGAGCCGGGTATCTCGCTGAGGCATTGCTCAGGCAACAAGCGGCAACGGCACGCAACACCGGTCTAGCGGCAGCTCAGCGCGGCTGGCATGGATCGTATCCGGAAAAGTAGCTATGTTTGTTGTCATTGATTAGAGTTATGGCTCCTCCGGGAAGGCGCCTCGCTTCGGGGCGCCTTCCTTTTTGGTGGCTTGGCCAGCGCGCATTTGCATAATTTTCTGTGTAGTGCTATCTTGGGACTGTAAATTTTATTGTGAAAGAGTAAAGATTTACACTTTTTCTGAGGAAGCGCTTCCCCCATAGGGCGCTTCCTTTTTTATGGCCTTCGGTCAGCCGCCCCTCCCACACCCGCTCTTCCGGCAGGCAACAGAATGGCAACGTGCGGCAACAGCTCCTGTTGTCCTCTGTTGCCAGCACAAAAAGAAGAAGCCATTCCTGAGCGTGCCCCGGAGGCCTGGGCAGTTGTACCTCAACCCTGAGAGGGGCCAGGGCCTGCGGCAGGCTAAGCAGGAGGTGAATTGCTCGAAAGTGCGCTACATTTCAGAACCTGCTGCGTATACAGTACTGCAAAAAGTAACCAGTGAAGCACGGGCTGCCTGCCTTAGGCAGCCCGTGCTTTTTGAATTCTCTGTTTTGCTCAAGTGATGACTCCCTTTCCTTTACAGGAACGGAGCGGAGGCAGCACCGAGAACACCGCCGAGGAGATGAACGAGGTGGAAGCCACTCCCGAAACGGAGATGGATACCGCAGGTATGGAGATGGACGCTGCCGCAACCATGACAGACACTACTACTACTACTACTACTACTACTACTACTACTACTACTATGTGATAGGCCTCCGCTGGAACACCGCCAAAAAAGGCTTGTTGCTGGACGTTGCTGCTGTATCAGCCTTATAAGTTAGCTGGCAACCACAGCGTAGCACATGGATTGGAGGCATAAAACAGCTGTGTTCTATAGCGAGGGCTACTGGAAAGAGACCAGTGCTAAGTTAGCAGAAACCACCAGCAACGTGGAGCAACAGCACGCAGCAACGTCCGGCAACAACGTCTAGCAACGCTAAGCAACTGCTGTTCTTGCTGTACCGAAATACCGCCCTGGAATACAACTTTTATTGTCCCGTCCTAGTAACAAAATAGTCGCTGAAGTAGGGTTTTTGCTTGGGTTGTATCAGTTGTCTAATGCTTTAACGCTATAATGGCTATTTGTGGGACTGCCAATTATCATTGTATGACAATGCAATAAAATTTAAATTTATATTGATATATCAATATAAATTTTATACCTTCCCTTTCTATAGTTCAAATACCTCACTCTCCCCATCTTACTTATCTTTTAGGTAAGCTGCTATTAATGATCTCCTGCAACTAACGGTAAGACAATAAATTTTGTCTTTGTCCATTCCTGTGCTCATCGCGTCAATTTAATTTCAAATTTAATTCACATGAGAATCAAATTTACTTTCGTTCTTTCTACAGTTCTTCTCTTTCTATTATGTTCCTACTCCTCCTACGCCACTGTATACCGGGTTAATAACACGTTGCCGACCGATAAGGGCCAAAAGATTTTCAACAGTCTGCTTGAGGCGCACAATGAAATAGACGTGGCTGCAGGTGACACGCTCATGGTGGAAGGATCTGCTACTACTTATGCAGGGCTCACCATGACAAAGCAGCTGGTGATAATTGGTCCCGGCTATTTTCTGACAGACAACCCGCAAACGCAGGCAAATCCTGTTCAGGCAGTCGTACAAAATATAACTGTAGAGCCGACAGCTAGTGGAAGTGTTTTGATGGGCTTGACTTTTGCACCCAGCAGTTCGGCCTACACTCCCTATGTAAACGCAAATAACGTTATTATTATGCGATGTTATATGCCCAACCCTATCGTTTTGATTGGGCAGTTGATGAATATCCAGATAATTCAGAGCTATTTTGTAGGAAATGCACTATCAATCAGCAGTTCTGCCTATAACTTTACAGGATTGGCTTTTAAGAATAACATAGTTGGTGGAGGTGTCAATATCTCATCAACAAACCAGATGCAACGAATTTTTGCAGCAGTAGAGCACAACATTTTTTTAGGCACCAACATTACACTAACCACATCTTCCTTCCGGAACAACATTGTAGTCAATAGAAATGCTACCGTAAATGTATCGTCCAACACTATTCAGAACAACCTAGTAAGCAACACGCAGATTCCGGCTGGTAATGGCAACCAAACCTACAGCGAATCACAATTGTTTGTAGGACCTGCCGGCGCGAGTCCGGACGGGCAGTATAAGCTAAAGGAAAACTCCCCCTATTTAACAGCTGGCTTTGGGAGTACGCAGCCCGGTATTTATGGGGGCAACCAGCCGTACATGTTATCCGGTATGCCTCCCATTCCTTCCATCTATGAGTTCAATGCCGAGTCTTTTGGGTCAAGGCAAAATGGTTTGCCTGTAAGTATAAAAGCACGAGCTAACCAGTAAGGGCCATGCGGTATATAGCTATTATCTGGTTCGCTCTGTGTGGAGCTATACCAGCCTTCGGTCAAATAGACCGGATGGAGTATTTTGTAGACACCGATCCGGGAATTGGTAACGCAACAGCCCTCAACATTACGCCAGGTAACTCCATTAGTCAGGAGTTTACGGTGGCTTTAGCCAACCAGGCTAGTGGGCACCGTGTGATTTACGTGCGCGCCAGGGATACACAAAAGCGGTGGTCGCACACGCAGGCGCACAGTTTCTATGTCATCATGGACGAAGCTTCTGCCATTACAGCCACAGAGTACTTTATCGGTACAGATCCGGGGCCTGGCAACGCTACTCCACTTACGGCCACAGCAGGAGCAGATGGCTACATACGGTTTGTTGTACCCCTGACCACGGCTCCTACCGGCTTTCATACGCTCTCTATCCGGTCTAAAGACGATCAGGGGAATTGGTCGCACACGCAGCAGCATTCATTTTACATTAGAAATGTAGAGGGCTCTCCTAATATTGTTGCGGTGAAATACGATTTTACTTCTAACGCAGTCACTTACGAACCTAAGACTCACCGTGTGCTCAAACCAGATACGCCAGTCGACGAGGAATTTGCTGCCGATTTAAGTGATCTGACAGAGAACCAAGAATATGATATGCGGGTTTGGGCTGTCAACGGCGAAGGAGTCCGGAGCGAAATGGTTACCAAGAGAATAAAAGTCTGCGCCAATGAACCAGTGATCGCGAACTTCGAATTTAATCAAGCCGGAGCGCAGGTTAGCTTTCTTAGCAGCAGCATTGGGGTAAGCAACTATAAATGGGACTTTGGCGACGGCACGCCAATCGTTACAGATCCCAATCCAACCCATACTTATACTGCTTCAGGTTTATATAGCATAAAACTGATTGTCGAAAACGACTGTAACAGTGACACGCTGGTGAAAGAGGTAAACATGAATGCCTTGTCTGTGCAGCCGGCTTTAACCGCAGATAGTTTAAGGTTAATTTGCTATCCTAACCCTGTTGAAAATGAGGCGCTGCTGGAGTTCCAGGTACCTGTAGCGCAGCAAGTATCCATTATACTGCACGATATGGTTGGCAGAAAGACTCTGGTGGTTACGAATAAACGGTTTCAGCCAGGGAAAAACCATGTGCGACTAAGTCTAAAGGAGTTTCAGGCAGGAATTTATATCTGCGAGATACAGGGAGAAAGTAGTATGAAAAGCATCAGAGTTTTGAAGCTGTAAATTATGATGTTGCTACAGGCTTCATGCTAGAGCTTGCTCCTACTATGCGTTCAGCAGAAGATTGCCTAAATCTGTATCGGTTATACCCGCGTTTTCTGGGACACCTGTTGCTAGACGTTGCTGCTATATCAGCTTTATAGGTTAGGTAGCAATCACAGCGTAAAACGCGGGTTAGAGGCCAAAAACAGTCTTATCTTGTAGCGAAGGTTACTAAACAGAGACCTGTGCTAACTTGTCAGCAACGCTCAGCAACGGCTAGCAACCAGCTTCAGCAACATCCGGCAACAATACCCATCAACGGCTAGCAACGCTTAAACTGCTGTTTTTGCTGTAGCGTTAAAACGACGGTCCTTTTTAGGAATTAGAATATCAACGGACAGTGTCTGATTGGATCTCCAACAGCATACGCAATGCCTACGAACAGCATACGCAATGCCTACGCGCAGCATACGCAGTGCCTACGCGCAGCATACGCAGTGCCTACGCGCAGCATACGCAGTGCCTACGCATGAGAGCAAATCATAGGAGCAGCTGTTGTGCACTAGCAACACCATAAATGGCTATTGTACGTGGTTTTGATGCTTTTTTGGCTGTTTTTAGATGAAATTACAACCTATTGAACCTCCCTTTGATGCTGTTGGGACAGCTTGTGAATTGCTTACGCTACAGCCTACGCAGTACTTGCGTTCTACCTACGCAGCGCCTACGCAATTTATAGATGACTAGACCAAAGATGTGTGGAGCAATAGCCACATGCTCTAGTCAAATCTGATCCCGGATCTCATTTAATCGCCCTTTTAAGGGATTATACAAGCACCGTGGATACGGCAGAATTTCTTACATTGAAGCAGGAATTATGATACAGGATTCTAACAAATTTGGTAAAAGATCTCTGTTATCAGAAGTAGTCCCTGCTACACGGCAGGTTACAGTCCACTCAAAAAACCTTTCGTGAAAACCTATAAAGCTACAGAAAATGAAAGCACATTCGACAAACTACTTTGACACCTTTATTGAGGTGGCTGAAGACACAAAGACAACTTGCGGAACACCACCTCCAACAAAAGAGAAAAGGACTGTTGCTGAAATGAAGTACGAGCTAATTGCTAAAAGCCCGTATAAGTTTACTTCAGACGAGGTCTTTTTTCAGGTATATGCAGTTAGAAATAATCTAACAGAAGTAGAGTATAATCGAGCTAGGGAACAATTTTTCTCCAAAGGGCAACCTTGTTTTCGAGCCTTGCCTCTGACAAAAAGTTACGGTTTTGGGGTTCATTGCGACAGCAACGGGAAAATCGCTTTGTATGGATTGGAAACAAACGAATATCAAAGCTTCTTGACTGACACAAAAATTAAGAAAGTAAAAGCAATGAAATCAAGTAGATAGAGGGCAATGAACCTCTTTTCAGAAATAAGCTGGAATGCGATGATGAGACTCTAAAGACAAAAACACAGGAGCAACTGTCACCATTGTTCTTACACTTCTTAAAAAAGAAGAAGCCACCCGGCTAATTCATGCTGACGGTCCCCTATCCGAAAACACACCGGATGCTCTTCTTTTTTCCTTTACAAAATTACAGAGATGGAAGATAGCAGAGTAATTATCCAGCAGGAAATTAATACTGCAGACTTAGCTCATAAATACCCGCGTTTTACGGGACACTGCCTAAAGGGCTTGTTGCTAAACGTTGCTGCTGTATCAGACCATGAATTGGGTAGCAATCACAGCGTAGAACACAGATGGGAGGCTAAAAACAGCCATATTTTACAGCCACGGCTACTGAAAGTGACAAGTGCTAAGTTAGCAGAAACAGCCAGCAACGTGGAGCAACAACACTCAGAAACGGCTATCAACAGCCTCAGCAACGTCCAGCAACGCTTAAACTGCTGTTTTTGCTGTATCGAGATACCGCCATTTTATAGGGCAGTTGTTGTCAAGCTATATTAGGACAAGGCAGCTTTGTGCATCCCATCATTTTCATCGTCATTCCTAGATATACCGTGTTTAGCATTTTTTGCAGCAGCTTTAAGGCGCTCCTGGTTTTCTTTTCTCTCCTTAAATTCTTTTTGGCGCTGCTTCTTTTGTTGGTTTTCTGATCTGGTACTCATCGACTAGTTGATTTTTTGTTATATCTAATTAGTATATGTGTATTAAATATACTCCTCCTTTGCCATATGATATTTTAATTTACACATAAACACTACACAATATAACACAATGCTTAAACAACCTTGCTAACGCAGCGGCTCCTCAAGCACGCGGCCGTTCAACAACACATTTAGTATCAAAAACTTGCCGTTTTTTAGACCAGTAGCAATTTTAGTTTCCAGCTACCACCATATCTAATCCTCTACGTTGGTAGAGGGTATTTAATAAAGATCCGCAAATGCTCCGGAATACCAATGCCGGTATCGTTCACTTACAAAGTTCAGCACCTAAGTATGAGCTTGCCGCATCAGTTAAACTTTGTCCGCTGAATCCGCACTGCATTCAGTATAGCCAGAAGGGCCACGCCCACATCGGCAAAGACCGCCTCCCACATAGTCGCCAGCCCTCCTGCACCCAGTATCAGCACAATGGCCTTCACCCCAAAAGCAAGAGCGATGTTCTGCCACACGATCTGCTTGGTCTTCTTGCCGATATTAATGGCGGTAGCGATTTTGGAGGGATGATCTGTCTGAATCACCACATCCGCCGTCTCGATGGCCGCGTCTGAACCAAGGCCACCCATAGCCATACCCACATCGGCAAGGGCGATTACCGGTGCATCGTTGATGCCGTCACCCACAAACGCAACGGTTCTGCCCTCTGCCTTCAGCTTCTCCACCTGACTCACTTTGTCCTGCGGCAGCAGTCCCCCATACGCCGCATCGAGCTTCAGTTCACGGGCCACCTTCTGCACAATCGAGTCCTTGTCGCCTGAGAGCATCACCAGCTTTTTCACGCCCAGCTCCCGCATCCTCCTCACGGCCAGTGGAGCGTCCTCTTTTACTTTATCAGCGATGGTGATAAAACCTGCATACGCTCCATCCACGGCCACTATTACGATCGTCTCCACAATTTCCTTCAGGCCGGAATCATAGACGATGCTGTACTTGTCCAGCATCCGGCTGTTTCCCACCAACAGCTGCCTGCCGTCCACTTCGCCTTTTAACCCGTGGCCAGGCACCTCCTCCACGTTCCCTGCCGAGAGCCTCTGGTGAGCCTCTCCCACCGCTGAAACGATGGCTTGGGCAATCGGGTGCGTGGACTTACTCTCCAGCGAAGCCACAGCCGACAGGAACCACTCCTTATCGGGTAGCACTGTCTCTACGCGCTGCACCTTGAAGACGCCCTCGGTCAGCGTGCCCGTCTTGTCCATTACCACCGTGTCCACCTGCGTCATCAGGTCCAGGAAGTTCGCCCCCTTGAACAGTAGCCCGTTGCGCGATGCTGCCCCAATGCCACCGAAGTAGCCGAGCGGTATAGAGACAACCAGGGCACAGGGGCAGGAGATCACCAGGAAGATCAGCGCCCGGTACAGCCATTGGTCAAAGTCGTAGGCCTCCACGAAAAAGTATGGGGTGAAAACTAAGCCCATGGCCAGGAAGAACACGATGGGCGTGTATACTTTGGCGAACCTGGTAATGAACTGCTGCGTTTTGGCTTTACGTCCGCTGGCTTCTTCCACCAGTTTCAGGATTTTGGACAGGGCGCTGTTTTCGTATGCCGCCGTCACCTTCAACTCGATCACCCGGTCCAGGTTGATCATGCCTGCCAATACTGTCTCGCCCTTTTTCTTCGTGTCAGGTTTCGACTCACCGGTAAGCGCCGCGGTGTTGAAGGATGATCTGTCGGAAAGCATTTCCCCGTCCAGGGCCACTTTCTCACCGGCTTTTACCTGTATCACATCCCCTACCCGTACTTCTTTAGCCTTTCTGGTGGAAATGCCTTTATCGGTAACCAGTCCCACTTCATCGGGCCTGTTGTCGATCAGGGCCTTGATGGAGCGGCGGGACCGCAGCACGGCCGCCTCCTGGAAATGCTCGCCGATCACGTAGAAGAGCATCACAGCCACGCCCTCGGCGTACTCCCCGATGTAGAAGGCTCCTAGAGTCGCCATGGTCATCAAAAAGAACTCGTTGAAGAAGCTGCTCCTGAGGCTTTTGATGGCATGCCAAACGACGCGCCAGCCTACCAATACGTAGGCTATTCCAAAGGTCATGAGCCGCACATGCCCGGTGAACCACGAGGTGTCGAGGTAGTCCAGCAATATGCCTCCCAACAGCAGCACGAGGCTAATGATGGTTGGGGCGTAGGAACTCCTGGCTTCCTCTTCAGCCTGCCCATGCTCCACAGCACCGGCATGCTTTGTCTTCCCGTCCGCAGCGCAGCATTCCGCCCCGACATTAGGGCCGGGAGCCTCCGCCGTTCTGGGAGAGGTAATCTCCAGCGGCTTAAAATCCTCTTCTATGCTTTTAGATGTATTCTCGCTCTTTGCCATTCTCTTCTGTTTTAATGGTTATTAGCAGATCTTATGATCTGCTGTAGGTCATCAGGGATCGGCATGGGCCGGAGCGGCGGAACATTGGCTCCTCCCGTATTGCCCACTGGGATCATTCCCGCCCAGAACTTCACCCCACCAACCAACAGGCGGGGAAGCTGACCGATTGCTTCTCTTGTGTTCTTCGTCTTAAGCCCAAACCTGAGCATTCGCCAGTGTACGGCCGTATGCTCCAGCGGGTAGGGTTGCCCCAGAATGTGAACTCTCTCCAAATGCCTCCAGGCAGCTGGAAGGTTGCCCTCTTTCCAGCAGGTACGGTAAGCGGTCAGCTCCTGTCGGTACCAGGGGCGGAGCGGGGCTGGCATGTTCCAATAAAGTTTCATAGTCCTTTTTGTTTGTTCTACTCCCTAAAATTACGGCTCTTTGGCCTGCAATCGCATTGCATTTCCAGTGGCACAACTGCCGCAGAGGCCCTTGACCAGCAGGCTTGCCTCCTCCATGGTAAAGTTGCCAGGGAGTGGAGTCTTTGGGATGCGGGACATCGGTAGGCAAAACGTTTCCCGGCATTTGTTGCAAAAGAAATGCACGTGCATATCCTCAGGGGCGCATGCACAGCCTTCTTGGCAGAGCGCATACTTCGTAGAACCTGTTCCGTCCTCTATGCTATGTATCAGCCCTTTATCCTCAAAGGTTTTGAGGGTGCGATACAAGGTGATCCGGTCTGAGCGAAGGAAATGAGCCTCCAGGTCATTCAGGCTCACTGCCGATGATTGGGCTTGAAGGAAGTCTAGCACCAACAGGCGCATAGCCGTCGGGCGCACTCCCTTCTCTTGTAGGATACGGTCTGGGGTCTGTAGCATGGCCCAGCGTTTAATGGTGGCCTCCTTCCTCTTCCGCGTTTCGCATCTTGGAAAGCAGAGAGTAAGCACCTTTGGTCACAAAATTTGCGGCAGCGGTATCAACCCCGGCAGGAAAGGCCACCTGCACGTAGCCCCCTTCCTCCGTTCCCCGCTCCACCGGCACCATGCGGAAACGCCTCATCACCGTCCCGCCTTCCTTTTCCTGGCCGGTGTAGTGGAAGACGAAGTCACGGCCCGCATCCTGTACCACCGCCGCCTCCGGCAGTGCCAGTACTTGATGGCCGTCCAATGCCACCCGCGCCTGCACGTACATGCCCGGCACCAGGTCCTTGTCCTCCTCCTCCATGTGGGCATGCACCTGCACCGTCCGCTCCTGGCTTATCTCTTTTCCGATCAGGTAGATGGTAGCCTTGCGGCTCGCCAGCGTCTCATTGGACAGCGAGTAGAGTACGTCTTGCCCCTTTTTTAGCGCCGGCACGTCTTTTTCGAACACCGTCAGCTCCACATGCAGGTGATCGGTGTCGGCGATTCGGAACAGCACGTCCGTCGGGTTCACAAATTGCCCAACATTGGCGTTGATGTAGGTCACATAGCCGTTTATCGGGGCATGTACGGGGAGGATGCGGCTGATACTGCCTTCCCGCAAAGAGGCGGGGTTGACGCCGATGATGCGCAGCCGCTCCCCCAGCCCCTCCACCTGCGCCCGCACAGACCGATACTCGGAAGTTGTCTGCTGTAGGGTCTTGGCGGAGGTGACCTGCTCGGCGGACAGCTCTTTTTGCCTTCCATACTCCAGCTCCAGGAAATCCAGGCGGCTTCTGGCCTCCAGGTAATCCTGCTGCAGTGTCACAAACTCTGCGTTCTCGATTTTGGCGATCAGCTGCCCTTTCCTTACGCGCATGCCTTCCAGTAAATCCGTACTCTTCACAAATCCACCCAGGGGAGCGCTGACAGCGGCCCTGTTCTGTGGCGGCAGGTCCAGCTTTCCGGTCAGGACGAGGGTGTTGCTCAGGTTGCGCATTTCCGGTTTCCCTAAGGTAATGCCGGCCACCCGATACTGCTCATCTGTCAGCTCGGCCATGTTGGGGTCCTCTTCCCCATGCTCCTCTGTTCGCTCCTGCGCGGCCTCTTCGGTCGTCTCAGGCGCGCCGCCGCAGGAGGAGAAAAGCAGGAAGCCTGTCAAGTATAGTATATGGATAATCCTTTTCATGTGGGATAAATTCGACTTTTGTTTAACAATGCTGGCTACTGTTGGTTTTCTGTGATGAAGTGGAGTTCAATGACGGCCCTGTCATAGGCATAGAGCGTCTCCAGGTAGTTTGACCGGATGGTCAGCGCCCTGCCCAGGCTCAGGATATAGTCCTGGTAATTGATCTCCCCCACGCGGTAGGCCTTGGTGGCCTGGTCTATGATGAGCTGCGCCTGCGGCAGGGCCGTGCGCTCATAGTAATTCAGGCTGCCCTGCAGCTTCAGCGCCTGCTGAAGCGCGGCCTCTACATCAGCCCGCAGCTCGTTGCGTGCGTCCAGCAGGTCCATCTGAGCCGCGTCTGCCTGCAGTTTAGCCGCCTCTATACGGCTCTTCTGCGGCTTTGCCCACAGTGGGATGGCCACACCGATGGACACCTCCTGCGGCGGCTCGAACTCCTCCGCTCTTCTGCTGCCATGGTTCCCGGAAATCGTCCGGTTCTTGTAGCCCAACTGAAGGTCCGGGAGTAGCCTGGCCCGTTCCAGCCTGGTTTCCGCCTTCCGCACCTCAACCTGTTGCCGGGCCAGGCGAAGCCCCGGATTCTGCTCGAGCATTTCCTCTGTTATGCCAGGCAGAGGCAGCCGGTTCAGGGCCGTGTCTGCCGTGGCTATCGGCGTGTCGGTCGCCAGCAAGGCCTGCAGGCGCTCTTGGAACACAGCCCTGTCGGCCTCCGCCTGAAAGACGCTGTTGCGCACCTCGGACAGCTGCGTCTCGGCCGTCACCTTCTCCAGCAGGTTGGTCTCCCCGGTCCGGAGCCTGACCTGGGCGGCCCTGAGGAAAGCCGTGTACAGGCTGTCCTGATAGGTGAGCAGGTGGAGCCGTGAAAGCGCGTAGACCTGCCCGTAGTAGTTGAGCCGCACGTCGCGGACGACTTCCCGCTGGCGCTGGGTAAGGCCGATCCTGCTTGCCTGGGTCAGCTCCTCGGCCAGCTTTGCCTGCCTGGCATAGACAGCCGGGAAGGCAAGTGTCTGTGACACCGAAGCCTCGTTGTCATACGCTCCAGACTCCAGCTTGCCGGTGGAGTACTGCAGCTGCGTCTTATTGATGTCCCAGGCTGCCCCTTTGAGCGACTGGCTCCTTTTGATGCCAAGCCTGGCGGCCTCTACGGAGGGGTTCCGGCTAATTGCCCTGGCAACGGCCTCATCCAGCGTGTACACTTCCACTGCCTGCTGGGCCCGTGCCTGCGGCGGCCCGCCGATGAGCAGGGCGGCCGTGGCCATGATTGTCACTATAGCGGTAGCCGGGAGCCCGCTGCCACTCGCTTTGCGCTGCTTTCTGCTGGAGAGATACCCTTCGATGAGTATGTAAAGCACGGGCAGCACCACCAGCGTCAGCATGGTGGAGGTGATTAGCCCCCCGATCACTACCGTGGCCAACGGTTTCTGCACCTCAGCCCCGGCCGTGCTGGAGAGCGCCATCGGCAAAAAGCCCAGGGAGGCGACCGTGGCCGTCATCAGCACAGGGCGAAGGCGTATGGAGGTGCCGTTGAGCACCACCTGACGAAGGCTCTGGACGCCCTCTTCCTTCCGCTGCCGGTTGAACTCGGCGATGAGCACGATGCCATTGAGCACCGCCACTCCGAACAGGGCGATGAAGCCTACCCCGGCCGATATGCTAAAGGGCATATTCCGCAGCCACAGGGCCAGTATGCCCCCGATGGCCGACAGCGGAATAGCCGTGAAGATGAGCAGCGAGTGGCGCACGGAGCCGAAGGTGAAGAAGAGCAGCAGGAATATCAGCGCCAATGCAGCCGGAACGGCCACCGAGAGCCGCTGGTTTGCTTCCTGCAGATTCTCAAACTGCCCCCCATAGGTTACAAAGTAACCCGTGGGCAGTGATACCTGCCTGTCTATTTTCTGCTGCACCTCCT
>NZ_VFSD01000037.1 GCF_014332515.1 Pontibacter beigongshangensis
AAAAGGTCCTCTGGAGAAGATTAAGTGCTTAAATTTGTATGACCGCTTGTCAGATCCCAATTCCTGAAGCAATATTACTTTACGCATACTTATGACACAAAAAATTATATTATTGATTGCCAGCGCCTTTGGCGCGCTTACCGTAATGATCGGGGCTTTTGGAGCCCATGCCCTTGGCCCTATGCTGCAAGCAAGCGGCCGCACCGATACGTTTGAGACCGCCGTGAAATACCAGATGTACCATACCCTGGCCCTACTCGTTGTAGGGCTGCTGCTTTTCCGGGTTGAGTCGCCTGCGCTGCAGGTGGCGGCCTGGTGTTTTTTGCTGGGTATCCTGATCTTCTCCGGCTCGCTCTACACCCTCTGCCTCACCGGCATAACCTGGCTGGGCGCCATCACGCCTATTGGCGGCACGCTGTTAATCATTGGCTGGGGCGCCATGTTTTACGCTGTTGCCAAAGCCTTTTAGAGCAAGCCTGAATACGAGAGTTGCTGAAAAACAGAAAAGCCACCCTCACATATGAGGATGGCTTTTCTGTTTTTCAGGGGCTGCAGGAGCCGCTTAACCTTTCTTATTTATTGGCACTAGCCGTGGATTTTGCCTTGATATTAGTAACGATATACACATACTTGGCGCCGTCTGCGTTGTTGGAGTGTACGGTGATGGCTTTTTTCTGCTGGCCCATTTTACCGGCACTGTTGAATTTGGCCGTCACAAAACCGGTTTTACCTGGCATTACAGGCTCTTTGGTCCAGGAGGGCGTGGTGCAACCGCAGGTCACGTCTACGCGCTCTATTACCAGCGGCTGGTTGCCGGTGTTCTTGAACTTGAACACGTGCTCCACCACATCGCCCTGTGTAATGTCGCCGAAGTTGTATTCTGCCTCATCAAAAGTCAGTGCGGGGCCTTGCGTGGCGGGCGCCTGCTGTGTTTCTGCTTTCGGGGCCTCCTGGGCCACGGCGCCGCTAACAGTAAGCGCAGCGAACGCTAAAGAAAAGAGTATTTTTTTCATGAAAGAGAGTTTTGGGGTTTGCTTAAAGATGCCTCTGCTAATATACTTTATTTTGATAAGAACGATACAACTTTACCAATAAGTACCTGTCAGGTAACCAATAATTGCGGGTTAAAGTTCAGCAGGAAAAGCTCAGCTGAGGAGCGGGTAAGGGCGGTGTAGAGCCAGCGGGCAAATTCTTCGTTTATCATATCGTCTTTCAGGTAACCCTGGTCCACGAACACCGCACTCCACTGGCCCCCCTGTGCCTTGTGGCAGGTTAAGGCATAGGCAAATTTTACCTGCAGCGCGTTCAGGTACGGGTTCTTCTTGACCTCCTTGTTGCGCTCCCGCTTGTTGGTTATGTCCTGGTAATCTTTCAGCACCTCCTCGTAGAGCTTCTTGTTCTGGTCGGTCGGCAGCGCAGGCGCATCGCTGTGCAGCGTGTCGAGCATGATCTTTACTTCCAACTCCTCGGCGTCAGGGTAATCGACAAAGCGCAGGCGCACATCGGCAAACCGGAAGCCGTACATATCCTCGAAGTTGATGATCTTGGTAATCTCCACAAAGTCGCCGTTGGCCATAAAGCCGATGTCGGAGTCTTTGGGAAGCCAGAAATAGTTGTTGCGCACGATCATCAGGTAATCGCCCACGCCTATCTCGTCTTCCGACGAAAAAATCTGCCGCCTGATGTGCTGGTTGTAGAGGTTGGCCATTTTGTTGGAGCGGCAGATCACGATGGTGCTCTCTACCCCAAACTTGTCGTAGGCGTAGCGCAGGCCGTCTTCCAGCTTCTCGCCGGTCATGCGGTACATGTCGCGCCAGCCTTTGGTGCTGAGCTTTATCTCCAGCTTCTCGTTGCCCAGCTGGTTGCGCAGGTTGGTGGCGTTCATCAATATGCCCGATTCCTCGGCCTGTCGCATTACCTGGCGCAGCTCCAGCTCCTGCACGTGGCACCTGAATTTGTTTTTCAGATACGCCGCATCCAGCGAGGGGCTCATGGCCTGGTTCACGGGCGGCAGCTGGGCCGTGTCGCCGATGAGCAGCAGCTTGTTGTTCTTCTTTTCGAACACATAGCCCAGCAGGTCCTGCAGCAGGCCGTTCTCGCCAAAGCCGCTGTCGTCGGAGATCATGGAGGCCTCATCCACAATATAAAAGGTGCTCTCGACTTTGTTCGGCTGCCTCGAAAACGAAAGGCCCTCGGAGTACGGGTTGGCCGTTTGGCGGTAGATCTTTTTATGGATGGTGAAGGCCGGCTTGCTGCTGTACGACGACATAACCTTTGCCGCGCGACCTGTCGGGGCCAGCAGCACATACTTATAGCCGAATTTGTTCAGGATTTTTACCAGCGAGGTCACGACCGTGGTTTTGCCGGTACCGGCATAGCCTTTGAGCAAAAACACAGAGCGCTCCTCCTCTTTCTGCAGAATAAAGGCATCTAACTTGGCAAAAAGCCTGGCCTGGTCGTCGGTAGGCTCAAACGGGAAACTGGTTCTTAGTGCTTCTACGGGTCTCATCTACTCTTCTCTTCTGATAGCTTCTGGTGCGATGGTGGCCATGGTGGCGCTGGCTTTGGCAATGAGCAAGGGAGAATTCTCACCTTTCACCACAAATACCTCTGCCTCACAAAAATTGAGCCTGCTGCCCTGTTTCAGTACCCAGCCTTTGGCCAGCAGCTTTTCTCCTACGCCCGGGTTCAGGTACGATACTTTTAGCTCCACCGTCACCACATGGTGCTCCTTTGGCACCAACGTTACGGCAGAGAGGCCAGCCACAATATCGCAGAGGGTGGCGATTAAGCCGCCATGTGCAAATCCCATGTGCTGACGGTGCCCCGGCCCCAATAGCAGCTCTCCTTCCAGGCGGCCTTCCGCGATCAGGGTCACCTCAAAGCCCAGGTACTTCATGAACTCCTGCTGCTCCAGCTTTTGCTGTATCGTTTGTTTATAGTTGGGGTTCTGTGTTCTGATCATGTTACAAAGCTACTAAGTATTGCAATAGCAGGCTTAAAATTAACCTGTTTCCGGATTATGAGTAATATAAGGATACACCTGGTTGCACAACCCACAGATTACAGCCATATTGACTATTAACCAATCTAACACCCCCTATGGAAACATTAAATCCCAACGCCACCCTTTACGCCGACAAGCTCCGTGTGCGGGTTTGCGGCATTTGTATACAAGAGAACAAGCTGCTGCTGGTCCGGCACCAGTCCACGGTGCAGAACAAAGCATTCTGGTCGCCGCCGGGTGGTGGCCTCTCTTATGGCGAAACCGTGGAGCAGTGCCTGGTACGCGAGTTCGAGGAGGAAACGGGGCTGCAGGTGCAGGTAAAGCGCTTCCTTTTTGTAAACGAGTTTCTGCAGGAGCCGCTGCATGCGCTGGAGCTTTTCTTTGAAGTGACCATGGTTGGTGGTGAACTCATAAAAGGCACTGATCCGGAGTCGGCCATAGAACAGCAGCTGATAGAGGAGGTAACGTTTCTGAACCGCGAGGAAATTAACGACATCCCGGTCCAGGACAAGCACCGCATCCTGCGGTACCTCTTCTCGCTCGATGACCTGCTGGGCCTGCCACATTATTTTCTGCTTTCCAGATAAATCACAAATTTAGGTATTCAGGCAAAAGCCTCTTACATAAAGCATACAAGACCAATTCAGAGCAGCTTGAAAAATTCAGTCAACTTGATTTCCATAGTCCAAAATTAATTTCACTTTCATAAAAAACCAATGTATTTAGCAAAAGGCTAATTTACTTAGCAATTCAGTTGCTTTTATACTACCGCATTTTTAATTTTAGCGTATGATAAAGGCAGAAGAATTCCTGAAAGGCCGTGGAGCGCAGTACAACCCAACCAACCCCTACCTGAAGCAGGAGTATGTGGCGGAGCATGTAGAGGGACTGGACGAGCCGATGCTCTTCAACACCAAAACAGAATTCTTTGTAGAGCACCCGAAAAAAGTGGTGAACAAAGTCGACAGCCCGGACCTGGGCTTGTCTTATTCGCTTAATCCGTACCAAGGCTGCGAGCATGGCTGCATTTACTGCTATGCCCGCAACACGCACCAGTACTGGGGCTACGGGGCCGGCCTGGACTTTGAACGGAAGATTATTGTAAAGGAAAATGCCCCGGAGGTGCTGGCAGCACAGCTCGAAAACCCCAATTACCAGGTAATGCCGCTCATGCTCGCCGGCAACACCGACTGCTACCAACCCATTGAAGCGAAAAAGCAGCTGACTCGCCGTATCCTGGAAGTGCTTCTGCAGTACCGGCACCCCGTTAGTGTGATCACCAAAAACAGCCTGATTCTCCGCGACCTGGACCTGCTGCAGGAACTCAACAAGCTCGACCTGCTCCACGTGAACATCAGCATTACGACCCTCGACGAGAAGCTGCGCCAGAAACTGGAGCCACGCACAGCGGCGGCAGCCAGGCGACTGCAGGTGATAAAGACGCTGGCAGAGGCTGGCATTCCCGTAAACGTAATGGTAGCGCCCATCATACCCGGCCTGAACGACCACGAAATACCCGACATCATAAAACGATCGGCAGAGGCTGGTGCCAGCCATGCGGCCTACACCCTCGTGCGGCTCAACGGCAGCATTGGCCCGATCTTCGAAGACTGGATCCGACAGGCCTTTCCTGACCGTGCCGACAAAGTGCTGAACCAGATCGCGGATTGCCATGGCGGCAAACTCAGCGACAGCCGGTTTGGGGTGCGCATGCGCGGCGAAGGGAAGTTTGCAGAAGCCATTGCCAGGCTTTTCCGGCTGAGCCGCCAGAAATACATGGCCGGCCGCTCCATGAAACCCTACAACTACAGCAACTTCTGCCGGAAAGCCGGCATGCAGCTGGGGCTATTTTAATATGCGAAGAGCTTAATTGAGAGGATTAGAAGCGCAAAGGGTAAATTTTAAACAGCTGCTTAACTCCTCATCCTGAAGAAGTCCCGAGTCTTGCGTCCGAAAAATGCCTCCGGAAGGGCATTTTCATTCAAATAATTTAACTTCGACAGCCAAGGCGGCGAAAGAAACCGTTCTGCTATTTTGCTCAACAGGCAGACTAAAAACCTGGGGAATATGTGGGATTTTCTGCAACATCGCCAATAAATTGCAGTAGATTGCAAAAGCGGCCACTGGCAGCCATCACTTATACATTTTCATTTTTCTGATGGAAGAAGGTCAAGAAATAACAGTAAACAGCTGGGCAGAGGTGCAGGCTGCCCTTTTCGACCATACCTGGAACGACAGCATTAACCGGTTCCGGTCCAACTATGTGTACAGAGGCTCCTGGAGCAAGAACATCGGGCTCTCTACCAGCATCTCCCGGATAGGTCACCAATATGATGTGCTGGAGCCGCACCTGCTCCGCAATTT
Source organism: Pontibacter beigongshangensis (assembly GCF_014332515.1). Taxonomy (GTDB): domain Bacteria; phylum Bacteroidota; class Bacteroidia; order Cytophagales; family Hymenobacteraceae; genus Pontibacter; species Pontibacter beigongshangensis. The sequence goes on from NZ_VFSD01000037.1 coordinate 5,372, forward strand.
CAGGAAGTACGCCCACAGCAATGCTTCGCCGGGCGACTCTGTCTGGAACTGGCTGGCAGTGGCCCAGCACCATGGCCTGCCTACCCGCCTCCTCGACTGGACTTATTCTCCCCTGGTGGCCTTGCATTTTGTTACGCAGGACCTTTCTAAATACGAGGAAGATGGCGTGGTGTGGTGCGTGAACTACGTAAAGTCCAGAGATTACCTGCCTATGCCGCTGAAAAAAGCCCTGGATAGTGAGGGCTCTAACGTGTTTACCCCCGAGGTGCTGGAGCCTGTTTGCCCTTCGTTGCGTGAGCTGGCCAATTTCCAGAAAGATGAGTTTGTGCTTTTTCTGGAGCCTCCCTCGCTCGACGCGCGCATTGTGCACCAATATGCACTTTTCTCGCTCATGTCGGAAGTTACGGCAGAGATGAGGGCCTGGCTGCAGCAGCATCAGGAGCTGTACTTCCGTGTTATTATCCCGGCGGGCCTTAAGTGGGAAATCCGCGACAAGCTCGACCAGGCCAATATTACGGAGCGTGTGCTGATGCCCGGGCTCTCGGGGCTGAGCGAATGGCTGAAGCGCCACTATACCCATTAGTGCTTCGCCAAATTAAAAATTGGAAATTAGAAATTTATGGCAGTCGGGCTCTCTGGCAGCTTTACAAGCCCTGAACCTTTCTGAAAATCAAACTGACTGGAGGAGTACCAGGCCAGAAGCTGCTTTAAATTCCCAAACAAAACTATTTAACTAATTACATATTATACACTCCAATTATTTGAATCAAAACACCCCTCCCGACCATTCTGCTGCTGCTGCTCCCAAAGCTGCTCCAAAAGACCTTTTGAGTACTCTTTCCGCTGAGGTGCTTATATCCGGGCCCACACGCGTTCTGACTGCTCAGAAAAAGAGAGGCTTATGCGCCTTGCCCTCCTGGCTGAGGCATTTACCTGTTAACTTCAACTGATTGCGAAACAAGTTCAGGTTTATTGCTTTGCCAGATAAATTCTGGCTAATTTTGTAATACCCGCCTCCCGGCAAGCAGTTTAACTATTTTAAAAGCAGACAGTAACACCCGCTTATGAAACCACTTCAAAAAACGCCGTTTCAATTCATGTTTTCAATACTGAACTGTTTGTGGGTGTTCACTATCAAATCTGTGCCGCCTGCCTTAAAGGCCATTTTTGGAGGCGTCTGCCTGCTGCTTGCCAGCGCCTGTTCCTCACCAGACCAGAAAGAAGAGCCGCAGGACCCGATGATCATTTCTTCGGCCACAACAGCCGACACCACAGTCGCAGCCCCTGGCCCCACACCAGAAAAAGCTCCTCCTGCAGCCGACACGCTCTGGACCTACCCCGGCCCCAGGCCACTGGCAGGGGCCGTGCTGCCTGGGCAGCGCATCATTGCCTATTATGGCAACCCTTTGTCTAAAAGAATGGGAATTCTGGGGGAGCTGCCACCGGCTGAAATGCTGGCACGGCTAGACCAGGAAGTTGCCAACTGGGAAAAAGCAGACTCGCTTACGCCCGTTAAGCCTGCCCTGCATGTGATTGTGGTTACAGCCCAGGGTCAGCCCGGCCGGGGCAGCAAATACCGCCTACGCATGACCGACAAGATGATAGACGATGTGCTGGAGATGGCGAAGCAGCGCGACGCACTTGTTTTTCTGGATGTGCAGATTGGGCAAAGCACGCTCCAGGAAGAACTGCCCAGGCTCACCCCCTACCTGAAGCTGCCCCACGTGCACCTGGGCATAGATGCCGAATTTGCCATGAAAGCGGGTGGCGTGCCCGGCAAGCGCATCGGCCAGTTCGATGCCGAAGACATAAACTACGCCACAGGTATGCTCGCGCAGCTGGTAGCGGAGCACCAGATTCCGCCAAAGCTCCTGATTGTGCACCGCTTCACGCAGGGCATGATCAGAAACCATCAGAACATTAACCTGGATGAGCGGGTGCAAATCGTGATGCACATGGACGGCTGGGGACCTCCTGCCCTTAAAAAAGACACTTATCGCCGGTATATCCAGAAGGAGCCGGTGCAGTTTACCGGTTTTAAGATCTTTTACAAGAATGATCTACGCAACGGCTCCCGCCTCATGACACCCGCAGAAATACTTAAACTGGAGCCGAAGCCCCTGTACATTCAGTACCAGTAGCAGGGTGTTGCCACCTCCGGATAAACAGGATGTAACAGCCCAACACTTATAAGCCACTTTTATGTATTTAAAAAGGATAACCCTGCCGGGTAGCGAGGCAATTATTTAAATCAAAAAGCCCCTCCGGAAGCAATTTGGGCTGCTGATGCTTTTAGGTCTACCCATCGCGAGCGCTGCTGCCTTCAAGTCTATGGCCTGGCTGCGAACGGTTTATATAAAAAAAGGCGCTACCGGAGAGCACTTTCGTGGTGGGCGGGCAGGAGAATCTGTTTTAGAATGTCACTATATTTCCTGAACTTACAGATAGACAGGAGCCTGGGAAAAACAATAAAAATTTTGCCTCCAAAATGAGTAGAAAGGCTCGGAATTTGCGTTATCATTTAAAAGCAGGCCATTGTAACATGATATTCACATAAAAAATGGCCTTGTGCGCCACAAGTACCCTTTAACTTTTTGCCCCATGATGTCAAAGCTAAAACCGCAGAATCTCGCCCGATTTTTAGTGCGCTTTATTCAGATTATCGTCGTCTTCCCGATGGCCGTTCTGATCAGCTTTTACATTCCTCCTGTCAGCTTCATCGATTATGAGACGAACTTTCTGCTTTGCGTTGTGATAGCAGCTATTCTCTCTGTTGTCATCACGGCCATTAGCCGGAAACTGATTGTGGCTACTTTTTTTGGATTTATCGGCTTTATCTTCTTCAGCAGTACGTTTACCAGCTACTCCGTCGATAACCTCTACTCCGACTATAACGCCATGCTGGTGAACATGACCAGCAGCACCAACAAGGTATCTTACTTTAAGCCAGTACGTGGCACTTACTTTCAGGAGCGCAGGGTAAAAAGCGCTATGCAGCCCACACACCCTGCCGTGCGCTCCTTTGCCGTGGAAAACTCGACCCGCTATTTCCACGACGAGTACTACCGCAAGCATGGCAAGGTGGTGCGTTATTTCTCTTTGTTTAAGCACATCCGCCTGAACTGGAAATACGTGAACGACCCTGTCGGCCTCGACTATTATTCCCCTCCTACCGAGAGCATCAGCCTGCTGGCCGGCGACTGCGACGATTATGCCATCCTGATGGCTTCCGCGATCATGGCTGTCGGAGGCGAGGCCAGGGTGGTGATCAGCAGCAGCCATATGTACACCGAGGTGAAGGTGGGCAAGGTAGAGGATCTTGACAATATCGGCTATGTGGTCCGGACCCTGTTCCCCGACGAGGTGAACGGCGGCAAGATCCACTTCCACGAAACCAACGGCGAGCTCTGGATCAATTTCGATTACACGGCGCACTATCCGGGCGGTCCGTTCCTGGAGCCGGAACTCTATAGCGTGATCTCTTTTAACAGGTAATATTTTTCCTTTCAGAGAAAGCATCACCGCATCCGGGGCAAAAGAGGCAGCACACTTTAAAGTCCCGGGTGCTGCGTTTAGATGCCTGCCCGGGCAAGCCACCACGCAAGCCCCCAGGTGCCGCCGCAGCAATTACCACCTCAACAGACGTACAAGTGTAGCAGCCTGCTTGATTTGTGGCTCCTAATTGTTTATACTTATCCCAAAATAAAACGCACCTATGCCCAAGATCCTGATTATTGATGATGAGCGGGCCATCCGCAGTACCCTTAAAGAAATTCTGGAGTTTGAGAACTACACCGTCGACGAAGCCGAAGACGGACAGAGAGGGCTGCAGTTCATCAGCAAAACGAAATACGACGTAGTGCTCTGCGACATTAAGATGCCCGGCATGGACGGCATTGAGGTGCTGGAGAAAGCCATGGAGCAGAGCCCCGACACGCCCTTCATCATGATATCGGCACACGGCACCATAGACACAGCCGTAGATGCCACCAAGAAAGGAGCCTACGATTTTCTGCAGAAGCCACCCGACCTGAACCGCCTGCTCATAACCGTGCGCAACGCCCTCGACAAGGCAAGCCTGGTTACGGAGACAAAGGTGCTCAAAAAGAAAATATCCAAGGCCTATGAGATGGTGGGCAACTCCCCTGCCCTTGGCCGCGTGAAACAGGCGATCGAAAAGGTGGCTCCTACCGACGCGCGCGTGCTCATTACTGGCCCCAACGGCTCCGGCAAGGAACTGGTGGCCCGAGCCATACACGAGCAGAGCAACCGCTCCTCCGGCCCACTCATAGAAGTTAACTGCGCCGCCATACCCAGCGAGCTGATCGAGAGCGAGCTCTTTGGCCACGAGAAAGGCTCTTTTACCTCTGCCGTAAAACAACGCATCGGCAAGTTTGAGCAGGCCAACGGCGGCACTTTGTTCCTGGACGAGGTAGGCGACATGAGCCTTTCGGCGCAGGCCAAAGTGCTGCGCGCCCTACAGGAACACCGCATTACCCGTGTAGGCGGCGACAAAGACATTCAGGTGGATGTGCGGGTGCTGGCCGCTACGAACAAGAACCTGCTCGAAGAGATTGAGGCAAGGAACTTCCGCGAAGACTTGTACCACCGCCTGGGCGTGATCCTGATACACGTGCCGCCTCTGAACGAGCGCCGCGAAGATATCCCGGACCTTGTGCAGAAGTTCCTCAACGACATCGCCAACGACTACGGCAGCAAGCCTAAAACCATCAGCCCCGAGGCAATGGAGTACCTGCAGCAGCTCGACTGGCGCGGCAATGTGCGCGAGCTACGAAATGTGGTAGAACGGCTGATTATTATGAGCGGCTCCGAAATAACAGCCGACGATGCCAGAGCCTATGCCAAACCAATTGTTTCTTAACTAAAGTACCAAAGCAAGAGGCTGTCCGGAACATACCGGGCAGCCTCTTGCTTTGGTAAACATGGGCAGTCATCAATAAAAGGTTTTATATAGAACAGTAGCAGCTCCAAAAGCAACCGACTTATGAAAATAAAATTGACCAGCGTTATGGTAACCGACCAGCACAAGGCGCTTCAGTTCTACACAGAGGTCCTGGGCTTTGTTAAAAAATCAGACATTGCCATGGGAGAAGCCCGCTGGCTGACCGTGGTACCGGCAGAGGGGCCGGAAGATATTGAACTGCTGCTGGAGCCGATGGGCTTCGCACCTTCCCGTACGTATCAGAAAGCCCTGTTTGAGGCAGGAATACCTGCCACCGCCTTTGCTGTGGATGATATTGAGGCAGAGTACGAGCGCATGAAAAAGCTGGGCGTAAACTTTAAATCAGAGCCCACCCTCTCCGGAACAATAGCCATGGCCGTGTTTGAGGATACCTGCGGCAATTGGATAGAGCTTTACCAGGTCTGAATGATTACCAGAAAGGAAACTCCATAATTCCCCCACAATAAAATTAAAGCTTACCTGACGGGCCACAGGTGCAGCAACAGAAGCAAGTGCCTCTGGAGTGGCTTTTTAATTAGAATAATTGGCTCCATTGCCCTCAGGGTATCGGAGCAATATCAACCTGCCAGGAAACCTTTACGCAGTACTACGCAGCAGCCTTCTTCGCTAAACAGCAATTTTTATACTTTTCTCCGCTCCCGCAGGGGCAGGATTCATTGCGGCCAAGCCGTTTGCCATAAGGGTTCAGGAGCTCCCTGAAATTGATCCGGAACCGGCGTTTGGGGTTTTGGTGAAAAACCTTTGTGAGCAGTTCGTATAAGCGCGGGTGCTTCTCTGCCAGCTGGTCCGGCTTCTCGAAGAAGTACTCTGTCACCACGGCAAAGAACTCGGCCTCGCTGGTGGCGCCGTAGGAGTCGATGTCTGATTTGCCGGCTTTGATGCTTTTGATCTTGCGATACATCAGCTCCTGCCAGGGCTTGAGCAACTCCTCGGGCATGTACGCTTTAGGCACGCCGTCTATCTCGCCATCGGCCTGATCCAACATATGGGCAAACTCGTGGATGCCTACATTTTTCCGGTCGGCCATGTCGTTGAAGCCCTGCTCCAGGGCCGGCTTCGACAAGGTAACGTAGTGATCGTTCTGGAAAGGGTTTACCCGGCCCAGCACCTCCGATACGGCCTCACTCTTCTCATCCTTGAACCGGTGTATGCTCCCCGGAAACACGATCACCTCGCCCAGGTTCTGGTACTCCCAGTCTCTGAAGCCAAAGATCGGGATGATGGCACTGGAAGCCACCAACACTCGGGTAGTATCGTCTATTTCGGTCTGGATGCCGGTGATGCGCTTTTCGGAGAGGAACAGCTGCAGCATTTTCTCGAAGCGGGGCTTGTCTTCCTCTTTCAGGGTATGGTAAAAGCCCACCCTGTCCTGCAGCACCTTGCGCCACTCCACCGGAAATTCGGAGGCCAGCACCATTTTGCGCTGCCTGCTTTTGCGCGTAGCCCACCTGTAAAACAGCAGGCAAAGCCCCGCCGTGAATAAAATGAAAACGATATAACCCATGGCAACCTTAAACGGACAAGCAGCAGGAAAGATGTTTGGGCTGCGCTAAATTAAAAATTAGAAATTAAAAATCTTGACGGTTCAAGTGACCTATCCGGAGATGGCTAGAAATTTAAATTATTCTAATCAAATTGGACCTCCAGAGGCTTCTGTCACTGCTGCTGCTTCACTTTTGCCTGATCCGGCAAAACAATTAACCCACCAGCAAATTACAACCCCTGATATCAGAATTGTCGAAGCGACCGAGCACCTCGAAAGAGCCGTCGGGGTGGAGGCGGCCAATGTCTTTGGTCTCTATAAAGGCGCAGGAGTCTGCGTTTGCCAGATCTATTACGTTAATGCCGCCAGAGCGACTGCCGGTGCTGATGTGGAAAGGGTCGTTTAAATCGCGCAGAAGTATCCGCATCGAAAAGCCTGGCCTGAACAGCCCGTCGCCCATTGAATAGCCCTGCGACAGGAGCTCCGTCATGCCATATTCTGAGTGGATTTCCGAAACACCAAAGCCCTTCTTTAGCCGCTCGTGCAGTTCTTCCCGTATCATTTCCCTGTGCCTGCCTTTCATGCCTCCTGTCTCCATCACGGTAACACCCGAAAAATCTTCCTGGCCCTTGAGTTTAGCCGCCAGGTCGAGCAGGGCATAAGACACCCCGATCAGCAGCACTTTCTTTTGCTTGAAACGGGCCTGCCGCAAGGTTTGCAGCAGGAGCTTGTGGTTGTGCAGAAAAAAGCCCTCCTCCTCCTGCCCGGTTTGCTTAATAAAGTAATCGACCATGGCCACCAGCGACGAACCACCCTGCTCCAGGTAAGACGGCAGCAAAGCCAGCACAATATAATCCTGCAAAGGACCATAGAACTTTTCAAAAATCAGCCTGGAGGTTTGCTCGTACCAGGCCAGGTGCGCGACCTCGTGTTGGCTCCGGGTGCTTTGGGTGGTGCCGCTGCTGTAAAACACGGCTTCCGGCTCAAAACTTCCCGTCACGACACGGTGCGTCTTAAAAAACTCGATGGGTAGAAAAGGAATCTTCTCGAGCTCCTTAACCTGCTCTGGCTCAACGCGCAAATACTGCAGGTACTCTTTGTAAACCAGGTTGTGCCGGGCCTGGAACCGGAACAAGGCAAGGGCCGCCTCCTCAAAATTAAGGGTTTGGGGCTGATGCAGTTGCAGGATATGTTCGGCTTTAAAATCCATCCAAATATTTATAACAAATGCGCTACCTAATCGTTTGATTTAGTAAATTTAGCTTCATTTTCTGACATCCTCATGAAATACCTGTTCAAGTATAGCACCATGCTCGTGTTGCTGCTCGTGCTTTTCAGCGCCTGCCGTAAGGAGCCTGTTTATGACGTGGTTCCGCACATCGAGTTCAAGCGTGTTGAAAAGTTCACTTTTGAGGAGAACCGACTGAAGCGGGACGAGATCAGTATCGTGATCGGTTTTCAGGATGGAGATGGCAATCTGGGCTTGTCGCGTACAGCGGATATAGACAAACAACCTCCCTTTGATTTCGGGTCGCCGTATTACAACAACTTCATGACAAAGCTCTACATACGCCGGTTGCAGCCAAACGGCGAATTCAGGTTTGAAGAATATATTTTCCCGGTGCAGGGATTCGATTTTAGCGGCCGCTTCCCGAGGCTCTCGACCGACGACAGAACAGAGCCGCTGGAAGGTGAAATAAAGTACACGTTAAACATCACCTCCGACCTCTTCAATGTAGGCGACGTCATTAAATTCGATGTTTTTATCTACGACAGAACCCTGCCTGTGCCCCACAGAAGCAACACTGTTACCACCAGCGAAATTACCCTGTTTCAGTAGGGTTTGATTCTTGAATTGTTGGTACGGGAACGAATCGAAGGTTGAATACGGTTACCACTCATAAAATTAATAAGTCTGGCATCTGGTATCTGAAAGGAGCAGCATCAGGAGCTGCAGAGCCTCCGAAGGGCTGTTTTGATTAGCATAATCCAAGTTGTGCGGTAGTTACTCTAAAGAAGGTTTGCGGCGGGTAGCAACAAAGCAGATAAAGTTGCCAGGTGCACCGAATGAAAATAAACTGTTTGAGCGTTCAGCGAGTTTTTATTTTCTTGATTTTTTTGGTTCTTTTTGTATCAAGACAAAAAGAACAAAGACACGGGCCATGAAACAAAAGCCTGCAGCTATTACAGAAAGAAAACAGCCATACTAACTTAGACTCCCAAGCCAGTAGTCATTTCTTCAGGCTCTCGCCCACAAGATCCCTCCTGGATGACAAAATAGGGGCGGTGGAAATAGCTATTATCCATTATCGGCTACCGCACAACTTGAGTTAGATTAATTGCTTCAGATACTTGTCTAACATTAAAAAGCCAGCCCCTTGCAACAACAGATGCAGGAGGCTGGCTTTTTTTTAGGGGTGTTCCAGAGATTTAGTTCATGGTTTAAAACAAAGCCGGGAAGCTCTCAGGGTCTGAGTCGTGCATGAGACTGTACACCGATTCAAACACATCCTCTGCATTCGGTTTCGAAAAATAGTCTCCGTCTGAGGCGTATGGCGGGCGGTGGGCGTGTGCCGACAAACACTTTGGCTTGGTGTCGAGGTAGCGCCAGGCATCCTGCTCATCTACCACCTGCTGCATCATATAGGCGGTAGCTCCTCCCGGCACATCTTCATCGGCAAATAATACGCGGTTTGTCTTGCGGATGGAGTCTGTAATGAGATGGTTCACGTCAAACGGAAGCAGGGTCTGTACGTCTATCACTTCGCAGGAGATGCCGTGCTCCTCCAGTTGCGCGGCGGCTTCCATTACAATGCGGCACATAGAGCCATAGGTCACCACGGTTACATCTGTTCCCTCCCGCAGGATATCGGGCCTGCCAAGTGGCACCGTAAATTCTCCTATATTGTTCGGTATGCGCTCTTTCAGGCGATAACCATTCAGGCACTCAATCACCAGGGCCGGCTCGTCAGACAACAAAAGTGTGTTGTAAAAACCTGCCGCCTGGGTCATGTTGCGGGGTACCAGCAGGTGCATGCCTCTGATGCTGTGCAGCACCATGCCGATCGGGGAACCCGAATGCCAGATACCCTCCAGGCGGTGCCCCCGGGTACGAACAATTAGGGGGGCCTTCTGCCCGCCTTTGGTGCGGTACTGCAAACAAGCCAGGTCGTCCGAAAGAATCTGAATGGCATAGAGCAGGTAGTCGAGGTACTGGATCTCTGAAATAGGACGCAGCCCTCTTAAGGCAGCCCCTATCCCCTGCCCTACAATGGTGCACTCGCGTATGCCGGTGTCGGTAACACGCAGCTCGCCATACTTTTCCTGCAGCCCTACAAATGCCTGGTTAACATCGCCTATACGGCCAACATCTTCTCCAATTGCAAATACGCGCGGGTCGCGGGCCAGCATGGCATCGAAGCAGGCCCTGAGTACTTCGCGGGCATCTACCAGGGGAGCATGCTCGTCAAATTCTGGCTTGATCTCCTCCACCAGCAGCGCCGCCTCATCAGACTGGCTGTAGAGGTAAGAGTTGTAGCGTTCGGTGTTCTCGCCCATCACCTGCTCCAGCCAGCCGGTCAGCTCGCGCTTTGCCGCGCTGCGCTCATGCCGGACGTACCGCAAGGCTTTGCGCACAGCCTTCATAGCATCGGTGCGAATGGGGTTTATGGTTTTACGCAGCTCTTCTTTTATCTTCGAGACATCGGCACTATGCGCTGTTTCCTGTTCCAGGTTTTCCAGCAGTCTTAGCGCCTCGTCGTGGTCTACTTTTATATCTTCGGCAAAGGCGTTCCAGGCAGCGCTGCGGGCGGCGCGCACACTGTCTTTCGCTTCAGCCTCGATGCGGTCGAGCTCTTCCTCGGCAGCAATATCGTTCTCCAGTATCCACTCGCGCATCTTTTTCAGGCAATCGTACTCGGCTTCCCAGTCCAGGCGCTCCTGCGGCTTGTACCGTTCATGCGAGCCCGACGTAGAGTGGCCCTGCGGCTGCGTTACTTCCTCCACGTGTATCAGCACGGGCACGTGCTCCTCGCGGCAAATGCGCACGGCGGTTTCGTAAGTTTCGCAGAGGGCAAGGTAATCCCAGCCCTTCACCCTAAAGATCTCGTAGCCCTGCTCGTCTTTTCCGTACCGCTGGAACCCAGACAGCACCTCGGAGATGCTGCCCTTGGTGGTTTGGTACTCTGAAGGAACCGAAATTCCGTAGCCATCGTCCCACACCGACACCAGCATGGGCACCTGCAGCACGCCGGCCGCATTAATGGCCTCAAAGAACACACCTTCTGAGGTAGAGGCATTGCCAATAGTACCGAAAGCCACTTCGTTGCCGTTGTTAGAGAACTCGCTCAGGTACTGCAGCTCCGGGTTTTGCCTGAAAAGTTTGGAGGCGTAAGCCAGCCCCAGCAGGCGGGGCATCTGCGCCCCGGTTGGTGAAATATCAGCGCTGGAGTTTTTCATCTCCACCTGGTTTTTCCACTTGCCTTCGTCATCGAGCAGGCGCGTGCCAAAGTGGCCATTCATGGAGCGGCCGGCTGTGGAGGGATCTGCTTCCAGACTGGTATGGGCATATAACTGTGCAAAATACTGCTGCAGCGTCAGCTCACCAATGGCAAACATAAACGTCTGGTCACGGTAGTAGCCCGCACGGTGATCGCCTTTCTGAAAAAATTTGGCCATCGCCAGTTGCGGTACTTCCTTCCCATCACCGAAAATCCCGAATTTTGCCTTACCCATAAAAACCTCTTTTCTACCCGTCAGGCTAGCCTGTCGGCTCTCCCACCCGATGCGGTAGTCGTTAAGAATTTCCTGGGTACTTAGTTTTTGAGTAATAGATGCTTCAGCAGTCTGCATGTTTTCTCACTAATAACTGTAAGTATGTTTTAGATCAAAAGTAAGGAAGATTTCCCCTAAATTCAAATGGACGGTATTTTGCAAAACGAAATTGGCATAGTATTGGAGAGTATTTTTTTGAAAAACTTTTTATATCTTTGTTTGATTTAGGACAGAATCTCGTAATTCAGAATTATATAACTTTATTTTATACGGGCATGAACAAAAAGCTTTACTTCCTGCTGGCACTGTGCCTCATACTGGCCGGCTTTAATGCCAACGCACAGGGCGAACTTAAATTTGAAAAAGAAACGCACGATTTTGGCAGAATTGCTGAGGGTGTGCAGGCTTCTTATGAGTTTCAGGTAAAAAATGTTGGCAACCAGCCCGTAATTATTGCCAACGTGCAGCCCTCCTGCGGGTGCACCGCCCCGGACTGGACCAAAGACCCGATTCTGCCCGGCAAGACCGGCGTGATCAAGGCAGTATATAACAGCACTGGCCGCCCCGGACCCTTCCACAAGTCTATTTCCGTTACCTCTAATGCCGCCACGCCTACCACCACTATTTACATAAAAGGAGAGGTTGGCCCGAAAGAACAAAAAACCAGTTATACGCCGGAACAAAAAGCAGCCTCCCCGCGTTTGGCAGTTGGAACCACAAATTATAACTTTGGCAAACTTGAAAAAGGCCAAAAAGCGGTGGCTAAATTTACTGTTAAAAACACAGGCCGTCAGGACCTGATCATACAGGGAATCAAGTCGAACTGCAACTGCGTAAGTTATAAAATTTCTGAGGCCGCCATTAAACCAGGACAGCAGGCAATTTTGGAACTAACTTATATTCCTGCTATGTTAAGAGAGCAAAACGAGGTAGTAACAGTTATTTCTAACGATATCATAATGCCAGACTTGAAGCTCACGCTAAAAGCAAATGTAGTAGAGACTCTGGCTTCAAAAAATATGTTAAGGGAAGGCTCGCAGCCGGTTCCTTTCAGATAGTTTTTTTCATAGTTTTATTTTGTACTAATGGCAGTGATTTTATCGCTGCCTTTTTTCATTCCCTTTTTTCTGCATAGTCGTTTTTCCAACACAATTCCTGTCTTACTATTTTTGCAGCCTGGCCTATTGGTCCGGCTATTTTTTTTATGGGCAGAAACGATATCTTTACTTTATAATTCGTTACAACTACAAGCCCGAAAAACTACACACCATCTACAAAATCCACAATTATGACTATCGGAATCCCAAAGGAAATTAAGAACAACGAAAACCGGGTAGGAGCCACTCCTGCGGGTGTTTCGGAGCTGGTGCGGCATGGCCACTCCGTGTATGTGCAGGCTACTGCCGGAGAAGCCAGCGGCTTTTCTGACGAGGACTATAAGCAGGCCGGTGCCAACATACTGCCTTCCATTGAAGAGGTATATGGCATAGCCGAAATGATTATTAAAGTAAAAGAGCCCATTGAGCCGGAATACCGCCTGGTAAAGGAAGGCCAGTTGCTGTTCACTTACTTTCACTTTGCCTCTTACGAGCCCCTCACCTACGCCATGATTGAGCAAAAAGCCGTTTGCCTGGCCTATGAAACAGTATCAAAAGCCGACAGGAGCCTTCCGCTGCTTATTCCGATGTCGGAGGTGGCAGGCCGGATGGCGATTCAGGAAGGGGCCAAGTACCTGGAGAAACCCCTGAAAGGCCGGGGAATTCTGCTGGGAGGCGTGCCTGGCGTGCGCCCTGCCAAAGTCATGATTCTGGGAGCTGGCGTGGTAGGCACCAACGCAGCCAAGATGGCGGCCGGCATGGGAGCCGATGTTACGATTCTGGACACCAACCTGCAGCGCCTCCGCTACCTCGACGATGTGATGCCGGCCAACGTGAACACGTTCATGTCGAACAAATACAATATTGCGGAGCTCCTGCCAACGCACGACCTGATTATAGGGGCGATATTGGTACCGGGGGCCAGGGCGCCTCACCTTATTACGCGCGACATGCTGAAGCTCATGCGCCCCGGCACTGTGGTGGTGGATGTGGCCGTAGACCAGGGGGGCTGCATCGAGACCTGCAAACCAACCACCCATGAAAACCCGACTTATATTATCGACGACATCGTGCACTACTGTGTTGCCAACATGCCAGGTGCCGTGCCTTATACCTCTACGCTGGCACTTACCAATGCCACGCTGCCCTATGCCATCGAACTGGCTAACAAAGGCTGGAAAAAAGGATGCACCGAAAACCAGGAATTGAAAACCGGCCTGAATGTGGTCCATGGCAAGGTAGTATACCAGGGAGTTGCCGATGCTTTCGGGCTGGAGTACGTACCGGTGGAAACAGTTTTGTAGGACACATCTATACACTTATCTGAGGGGCTTGTTGCTTGGGTGGCAAGCCCCCTTGTAAAATTTGAGGGGGTGTTGAAGAGGGTAATTGAATTATTGGAATAAAAAAGGCCCTCCGGAGCGCTCTGCGGCTGTTTCATACCAAATATTACCACTACATATGGTTTCTGCGCTTTCAGTTTCCATGCGCTGCTCCCTGACATCGGTCTTTGGGTGAGTCAGCAATTGGTCTGATCTGCCGTTGCTGATTGCCCGACCCTTTATCAAGGCCCACGTGCCCAGAAATTCACGGGATTTCAGAATATTAAGAATATGGCAGGATCAGCCTTCACATCATGATCTGCGGCGGCATCAACTCCAGAATTCATTTCAGATTTCTAATTTTTAATTAATATAAGGCGGTATCTCCTGCAGGGGCACAAAACTACGGGTTTCGAAGTCGACCTGCCAGCAGTAGTGCTGCAGGCCGTTGGTGATGGCGATGAGCTTTGCCTGCACCACCTGGTTGTAGGTAGAAACCTGCTTCACCACTTCCTGCGTAATGGGTACATGAGCCGCCTTGCACTCCACCAGCAGCTCCGGCTTGCCGGCGTGGTTAAAAATGCAGATGTCGGTCCGTTTGTGCAGCTGGTTGTAGGTGGTGCCTCTTTCTACGCTCACAAGGCCTCTGGGGTAGCGCAGGTCCTGCAGCAGGTAATGGATAAAGTGCTGCCTCACCCATTCTTCCGGCGTCAGGAGCACGTATTTGCGGCGCAGCTCATCAAATATCATAGAATTAGCGCCAGATTGTTTAATTTTATAAGCGAATGCGGGCAAATTCAGTTGTTCCATACCGCAATTTACTTTTTTTACACCCACTGCCCTATTTCCAGGGCACTTCATGATGAATTAGAAAACTATGAAAACCAAAAAAGAGATCGTTAGCGATTGGCTCCCCCGCTATACAGGCGTGCCTTTAGATGAGTTCGGCGAGTATATCCTGCTCACCAACTTTAGTAATTATGTCAGGATGTTTGCCGACAGGTTCAATGTGGAGGTGCGCGGGCTTGACAAGCCCATGCAAACCGCTACCGCCAACAACATCACGATCATAAACTTTGGCATGGGCAGCCCGATGGCGGCCACTGTCATGGATCTGCTGTCGTCTATTGCTCCTAAAGCGGCTCTTTTTTTAGGCAAGTGCGGCGGCCTGAAAAAGAAAACACAGATAGGCGACCTCATTCTGCCCATCGCCGCTATCCGGGGCGATGGCACCTCCGATGATTACATGCCCTCCGAAATTCCAGCGCTCCCCTCCTTCCGGCTGCAGCGGGCCGTGTCGTCCATGATCAAGAAGCACGAAATGGATTACTGGACCGGCACCGTATACACCACCAACCGCCGGGTGTGGGAGCACGACGAAGCCTTTAAAGAATACCTGCGCCAGATCAGGGCCATGGGCGTCGACATGGAGACTGCCACTATCTTCACAGTCGGCTTTATCAATAAAATTCCGCACGGGGCGCTCCTGCTTGTTTCTGATATTCCTATGATTCCGGAAGGAGTAAAAACATCCGAAAGCGATAAGCTGGTAACCGCCACCTATGTAGAGAAGCACCTGAGCATCGGCATCGACTCCTTGCTAGAGCTCATCAATTCAGGAGAATCGGTCAAGCACATGCGCTTTGAGTAAGTAACTGAGGCTACGCACCTTGTTCAATTGCTTCCGTTCAGGCAATTATTTGAATGAAAGAGGCCCTCGGGAGGTTTCTGTTGCTGCCCTGTGGCGGTGTTACACTGCCACGTCGTTGGTGATGAACCAATACGCCATCCATTTTGACAAATGATCGGATATATACGCAACCTCCAACAGCTTATGCTAAGCAGGACTTTTTGAAAACTGGTGCGCAACAGCAATTATTTAAATAGAAAAGCCCCTCCGGAGTTCCTGCCTCTCCTGCACAAAAAAACACTCTGTAGCCTGGCCACAGAGTGTTCTCACTATCCCAAAAACACCTGCAATCAGAAGGTGTAACAAGCCACCTAATGTTATGCATTAGGTGGCACCCTGCTTAGTACCTGAGCAAAGGCATATGATTTAAAGAATTTGATGCTTCAGTTACCCCAACAAAATACCCCCCTATCAGTATGCCTGAGCCGTTACTCACGGCTTGTTCACAAGCCCTGTATGTCAGCACCCCCCCATCGATAGTGGTATGGCCAAGCGATTCAGAATCAGAAGATAATTGTCTTGCTGAAATAGGCGAATTAGAATAACTGCTGTAGTATGTCTGGCGCTGCCGCCCTTTTACGCGAGTTGTTTGGTTCATAGGTTTTGTGGTTAGGTGCTTCTACAATACAATAATACTATATAGCTTCCTGATATAGCAGGAAAATAATAGTGTAAAAGTAACACTAATTTTTAGGGGCTTTTAGTAGACCCAGAGCCCTGTAATCGAATACATTGTTAAAATATTAATATTTTTGAGACAAAATTGTATTACTTTAATCCTATTATAGGCTAAAATATAATGACTTCGGTACAAAACTATTGCCAAAAAGTAACATTGGCTATAATTTCTTTTGTTGAATGAGGGTAAGAATAAAGTAGTTACAGACCTGAAGTGCGAAAACGGTGAGCAGCAGAAAACCACCCGGAAAGGCCAGTAGCCACCAGGCAGCGGTATTATGCCTGATGCCTGCGATCATTCTGCCCCAGCTGGCAATTTCGTTTGGAATGCCGATACCCAGGAAAGAAAGCGTGGACTCAAAGGCCAGCAAACTGGCCAGCCCGAACGTAAAGGATACCAACAGCGGCCCCAGCATGTTGGGGAGTGCATGCCGGAAGATCAGGCTCCAGCTAGTCAACCCCAGGCTTCGGGCAGATTCAAAATAAGGCAAGTGCTTAATCTTCAGCATTTCGGCACGGGCCAGGCGTGCGGTGCCGGTCCAGTAGGTAAGTACCAGGATAATGGTGAGCAGCAGCACGGTGGGCGGCAAAAATGAAGACAGCACCAGGATAAAGATGAGCCTCGGGATGCTGGTAAACGTTTCGATAAGCCGTAACAGGAGCTGGTCCAGCGGAAGAGCCATTGTTTCTCTGAAGGCAGCAAACTTTTGCAACAGCGGCACGACCACAAACCACAGGAGCAGGAGCAGCAGTAATAAAGCTCCCAGGCTAACGAGCGCCAGTGGGTGGCCGGGCAGCAGCAACTCAGCCTTTAGCGGAATATACAGCCCAAGGTATACCATGAAGGAAATGCTGGCAAGCACCCCCAGAAAGCTGGCTCTGGAGACCCTAAACCCGCTGTTGCCGAAGTAGCCAGCGGCCACGCCTGCTGTAAGCCCAAGCACCAATGTGATGGCAGCCACCGGAAAGCTGATAAAAAAAGCTGTGCGGGCACCGTAAAGCGTATTGACGAATACATCGCGGCCCAGCGCATCGGTGCCAAACAAGTGCAGCTGGCTGTTTGCACTTTCAAATGGAGGCTGGTATACCTGGTTAAGGTGCAACTCGTTGGGGCCAAAGGGCAAGGGGAGCCAGGGAAGCAGAAGGGCCAGCAAAACGAAGCCCAGCAGGTAACACACAGCTGCTCTGAACGTCAGCTTGTTTTTCCACAAATGTTTTATATCGGAGAAAAATATGTGCATCAGGATCTCAACCGAATTCGTGGGTCCGCCAACCCGTAAAACAGATCCGAAACAAAATGAGAGATTACCCTGAATAGCGCCACCACTAAAACCACCCCCACCAATACCGGGTAATCTCTTGCCAGCACCGACTCTATCAATAGTCTGCCAATTCCCGGAATCGCAAAAACGGTCTCTATCACCACTACGCCGGCAACAAGAGCCGGCAAAAAATCAGACAGAAGTGTGATGATGGGAAAGAGGGCATTCCGCAACATGTGTCTCCGTATGACCCGCCCTTCCGAAAGGCCCTTGGCTTTGGCCGTCCTGGTAAAATCAGCCTGCGACACATCGGCCAGTGACCTGTAGAACTGGTTGGTTATGTACGGCAGGTTAACACAAACCAGGCAGATAACCGGCAACACCATGTAGGGGAACAGGCTTGCAAAACGTTCTGGCCAGCTCTGGGAGCCAACATAATAAGCTCCCATGCCATACACCGGGAAAAGCTGCAGAAAAGCGGGGCTTGCGAACAGGATAAGCAGAAGAAGTGCCAGGATAAACACCGGTATCCTATCCAGAAAGAACAGCAGAGGTAGGAGCAGCCTGCGCCATTTACCTCCCTTTTGCCGCACAAACAAGATGCTAAGCTCAAGCGCCAGAAAGCCCGTCAGGACCATGCTGAAAAAAAGTATCCACCAGGTGGTACCGACAGCTTGCAGAATCAGGTCCTGTACAGCGCCGCTGTCGCGGTAAGACTTCCCTAAATCCCCCTGCAGTACATCCGAAAACCAGCGGTGGTACTGGTTATGGACGCCGTGCCAGCTGAAGGCAGGCCATAATGCCCGGTATGGCTGCCTGTCCCCGATAAGTGCCTCTGCGGCACTTCGCAGCACCAGGCCTTGCTGCTGCCCCTGCAAAAGCTGATAGATGGAGTCTGTCGTGGAGCTTATGGTTTCCGGGTCGATACTAGCATGCAGCTTCTGTATACGCGCCTTTAGTTGGAGTTGCCCAGGCTGCTCTACCGGGTTATCGAATTGCTTTAAGGCTCTGAAGTAAGCAGTTGCCAGCTCGGGGTTGCCATACTGCCAGGCCAGTTGCCGGAGCAAAAGCCTGTCTGACTCTGGAAAAATATGCCTGATGCCAGCAGGCTCTGCACTGGAACTGATGCTGAAGTAGAAAACAGGCTGGTCCAGCCCTGTTCTTTGCAGATAAGCCTGGTAGGCAGCTTCTCTGCTGCCCTGGGAGCCTTTGCTGTAAAAGCTTTCAGCCTCTAAAATCTGTGCTCCGAAAGAGCCTGGCAATAGCCTGCTTAGCAAAAAAATAAGGGTAGAAATAAGCCAAAGAGCCACTAATCCATAAAAAAGACGCCGAAACAGGAAAGCTGCCATAACTCAGGTTAATTTTTTAGAGTAAAGGCGCTAACATCGTAATTGGGTTTAAGGCCGGAAATCTTGGTGTTGGCAAAACGCTTATGCACAGCAATACGCTCTTTAAGATAGTAAAGCGGGATCATGGCTGCTTCTTCGTGCAGAATTTCCTGCAGCCGCTTCAGGAGCCTGGCCTTTTCCCTGTCTGTTTCAGCTACGTTAATGGCATCGAGCAGCGCATCGGTTTCCGGCGAGCCAATGCCCGTTATATTACTGCCACCTTCGTCGGAGTAAGCGGAGTGAAAAAATGGCTTGAAGTTGAAGATAAAAGGGTTGCCACTGAGCGAGCGGAAAACCATCTCAAAGTCATGGGTCCTGGCTTTTTGCCTGAAGAGGCTGTTCTCCATGGCCTGCAGTTCTACCACAATGCCTGCCTTTGCTGCATTTTGCTGAAAAATAAGTGCCGAATGCTCAAAAACCGTATTGCCAGCCCTGTAGTTGACCTCTAAAGTCAGTTTTTCTTTTTTGCCGTCTATGGTTTTGTACCAGCCGTCGCCTTCGCGGATCCAGCCGGCGGCTTTAAGCAAGCTTATGGCTCTTGCCTGGCTGTACTCATACGGCCTGATGCTTTGGTTGTAATAAGGTTGTATGGCTGGTGGCACGGGGCCTGCCGTTCGGGTGCCGAAATTGCTGAGCGTTACTTTGATCAGGTTATCTGCGTCTACCAGGTGTGCCAGTGCCTGCCGGGTATACCTGTTGTTAAGTTTGGGAAGGCGCGTGTTCAGGGCGATGTAGTTATACTCATAGCTATCGGGGGCATGCAGGGCATACTCCTTGGTAAAAGTGGAGTCTTCGCGGAGTTTATCAAACTCGGTGGCCGGAATATTACTCAGCACATCCAGCTGCCGGTTTTTAAGGGCCAGCAAGGCTGTGGTATTGTCCGGAATAATCTGGAAGTTGATTTGCCGGGGGTTGGCGGTTAGATAGGAGGCTGCGCGCCCTGTGTTTGTGCCCCACCAGTTTTGCTTGCGTTTCAGGACCACATACTGGCCGGTTGTCCAGTTTTCCAGCACGTAGCCGGCGCTGCCTTTGAGCAAATCTTTGCTTCGGGCAAAATCCACGCTGTTGAAGTGTGTGGCAAAGGCCTTTAGGCTTTTGTTATTTGTGAGTTCGGGAGCGGCATTAACCAGTTCCGGCACCGAAAAGGAGGCGAGCAGGTTTTCAGGATCAAACAGATACTGTGGCAGAATAAAGTAGTCGCCTGTCAGGAGCTCCATCTCGGGGGAGAAGCCTTTGCAAAGCAGGGTGAATCGTTTGGGGTTGCGCTGGTCCGAAGCAATGTCACGGATAAACTCGATCTGCGATTTTATCTGCTCATTATTAACCAGTGGGGCCAGCATTACCTTTAATGTAAAGGCCACATCAGCCGCCGTTACAGGGCTACCATCTGCCCACTCAGCTTCCTCTCTGATGCTATACGTAAAAAGGGTAGTGGAATCAGTTCGTTCCACTACCGGTAAGTCTTCAGCCAGAGAAGGTTTTAAGGTGTTGTCTTCTAGATCTACCGTGAGCAGGCTTTGGAACAGCAGGTTTACAAGCTGGAGTGCGCTGCTATTCTGGTAATTAACCGGGTTCAGCGTTACCGGATCGTTGAACAGGCGTACCCGCACCTCATCCGGCTGCCGCTGGGGCTGACTACAGAAGCTCAGTAAAAATAAAAGAAAACAAACCAGAGTAGCTGATTTTTTCATTCTTTGCCGGTTGCTTATTGCTAAACCAGAGGCAATATAGGGAAAAAGCTACTTAAAGTTATGTTAAAGAAGAGATGTATTCTCAACCGTTATCTCCCCAAGTACCAGATCCTCCATCAAAATTTGACTCAGTTCCACCTGAGGTAGTACTCCTCATTTGCATTTGCTGCGTCTGCTCTTGTTTAATCGGAGTCTGTGGGTTTTGATTTGGAGTTGGATTTCCAAAAAGGACGCCTAATTTAATTAGTAAGTAAATAATGATTTCCATTTCTAGCCATTTAGGATTTGAATACTGAACAAAGTTACGTTACAGAACGCCAAAATAAAGGAAACTTTGGCATAAAAAGTCACTAAGATAATTTTTCGTATTTCTATGAATATAAACATCTAAAATACCAAACAAACCATAAAATAGAATCTTTTTTGAAACTAAAATGGCAAAAGGTAACATTTTATTCTTATTTTTATCATTCCAAAGGTAATTATGATTTACTTTAAGTAAAAAGAACAAGATAGCACTAAAGTAACATGATCTTAACCAGGAAATAATATAAATATAATACATTTATAAACTGGATGTTAATAGAAGAATGCAGGAATTGAGAAAGTTATTAGAGGTTGTATCCTACTGTGAGCAGGGCCAGTTTATGTTACAGGATAACAACAATGAAAATAGTAAAGAAAATTTACTGGTTGCTGGAGTAAGGTCGGGTAAATATTCTGTCGA
The DNA here is from genome assembly GCF_014332515.1 of Pontibacter beigongshangensis. Classification (GTDB taxonomy): domain Bacteria; phylum Bacteroidota; class Bacteroidia; order Cytophagales; family Hymenobacteraceae; genus Pontibacter; species Pontibacter beigongshangensis. Next base: position 26,467 of record NZ_VFSD01000037.1, read on the forward strand.
TTCAGATGCTGCATTAGACCTTTATGGCACTAATAATGCGAACGATGTAAGATATAAAATGTTGAAACATCGACTAAAGAAAAAGCTATTTAAATTCCTGTTTCTTTTTGACTTCTCTAAAACGAAATTAAGAAGTTTTATTATTTACGAGCAGGAGTGCCTACAATACCTTTATCAGGCGGGTATCCTGATCAGGCAGACTGAGTACGAAATTTCTAATAAACTATTAAATAAAGCCATTGCTATTTCTAAAAAATACGATTTCACAAAAATAACTGTTGCTGTACTAGACTTTAAATTAACGATAGAAGTAGAAGAAGGAAATTTAAACAACTATAAAAAAATTAAAGAGGAATTCGATTATTATAATCAAAAACTAACTTATGAGACCGAGGCGAAAGGCCTGTACCAAACTTTCAAAGTCAATATAAACAAATCTGTTAATACAAGAAAGGATTTTTTGCCCCATATTCCAGGACTTCTGCAAAGGTTGGAGGAATTATGGTTGTTGGCAAGGTCTTTTGATACGTTTGAGCACTTCTATAGAGTTACAATTTGGTACAACGAATTAATAGGAGACTTCGAGAAGATCATTCAATTTACCAAACAAATTGAGGTATGGTCACAACAGGGGTTAATTAACGAATATCGTGATGAGCCTCAGTTTCAAAAGTTTATTCTGGTTTACGCCCACCTCAGGGCCAAGTTATATGATGTAGGAATCAGTTATGCCATAGAATATAAAGAGAGCTTTGACCCAAATTTCCCTAATTGGTTTTCCTTTATGGAAAATTACTTATTATTAACTGCTCATGCCAAAAAATATGAATTGGCTCAGCAGTTAATAATTGAGGTGCATGAAAACAGAGCCTTCCAGAAGATAACCAAAACAGCGAGAGAGAGATGGGCTCTATATAAGGCCTATCTTATTTTCTTAAACCCCACTGATGTTCTTTCCGGAACTTTCAATTTTCAATCGTTTGCGTCTACTGTTCCAGAATACAGCAAAGATAAGCAAGGCTTTAATGTTGCTATCATCATTCTGCAGTTCATGTACTTTTTAAGAAAAGGAGATAGTGAAGCTCTGTTGTATCGCATTGAAAGCTTGAAAAAATATATACTGGCACACTTAAAAGACTCCTTTAGCAGTAGAAGTAAATTGTTCTTAAAACTTCTAATTTTAACAGTGGTAGAGCATTTTGATGTGGAAGAATGTCTGGCTAAAGGTGATAAATATTATCAAAAGTTACTTGAAATATCTCCACCAGGAGATGCGTATGCCGAAATAGAAATTATCCCTTATGAACACCTTTGGGAACATGTGCTTGAAATTTTGAAGAATAAGCAGATAACCTAGTGTTAATCAACAAAGTACTGGTTGCCACTTAAGCAGCAGCGGCAGCAGAAAACGCTCCGAAGGGCCTTTTTAATTAGAATAATATTTAGTTGCTGTGCTCCTGAATTAACGTGCTGATTTCTAAAAACCCCGCCGCCTGCCATGCCAACAGGCACTACCTGCCCCCGGAATCCAAGGCCTCGCCCAGTCCTAACCAGGCCAATGCCCGAGATGCATGTCTGCCTGATGAACATCTGTGAGACCTGGCGCAGCCATAACCCGGAACGCAATAAAGCAGGCCTGACCAAACGGCAGTCAGCGCACAGGCGCCCCAAAAAATTATTTTGCTATATTTCCGCATGCAAAAGAATGATAAAACCATAACCAGGGCATGGTGCTTCTACGATTGGGCAAACTCTGTCTACTCTTTGGTTATTACCTCTACCATTTTCCCGATTTACTACAGCGCGGTGGCCAAAAACCCGGATGGCACCTCCCTTGTCTCGTTCTTTGGGTTTAGCGTGCAGAGTTCGGTGCTTTTTTCTTATGCAGTTTCTGCTGCGTTTCTGATCATAGCCCTGCTAAGCCCGTTCCTGACGGCCATTGCTGACTACAGCGGCCGCAAAAAGCTGTTTATGCAGCTGTTCTGCTACCTGGGCTCCCTTTCCTGTGCCGGGCTTTACTTTTTCACAAAAGAAACGTTTACCTTCTCCGTAATCCTGTTTATGCTGGCCTCGATCGGATTTAGCGGCAGCATTGTTTTCTACAATGCCTACCTCCCCGAAATTGCCACCGAAGACCAGTACGACAAACTCAGCGCACGTGGTTTTGCCATGGGCTACATTGGCAGCGTGCTGCTGCTCGTCTTTAACCTGGCCATGATCCTGCAACCGCAACTGTTCTTTATTTCTCCTGAAAATACCAGCCTGCCGCCACGCATCGCCTTTCTGACAACCGGGCTCTGGTGGTTTGGCTTTGCGCAATACACGTTCTACCACCTGCCCGGAAACGTGTATCAGCGCAAGCCCCAAGGGAACTGGATACTGAACGGCTTCCGGGAGCTGAAAAAAGTGCTGAGCCAGGTACAGGGGTTGCCGATGCTGAAGCGCTTCCTGCTGGCTTACTTTTTTTACAACATGGGCGTGCAAACGGTGATGTACGTGGCCACCATTTTCGGAATAGAGATTTTGCACCTGCCCGACGATGCCCTGATCATGACGATCCTGATCATACAATTAGTGGCCATAGCAGGAGCCTATGGCTTTGCTTTTTTATCGGGCAGGTATGGCAACATAAGAGCCCTGATACTTGCCGTTTTTATCTGGATCGGGATTTGTGTGGGGGCTTATTTTATAAAAGGGGCTGCCGAGTTTTATGTGCTGGCAGCTGTGGTGGGCTCCGTCATGGGCGGAATACAATCGCTTTCGCGCTCCACCTATTCCAAATTTATACCCGGCACTACCACAGATCACGCTTCCTTCTTCAGTTTTTATGATGTTACCGAAAAAGTATCTATTGTGCTCGGAACGCTGGCCTACGGTGTAATTGCCCAACTCACAGGTTCCATGCGCAACAGTGTACTGGCCCTGGGCATATTCTTTTTAATTGGACTTTTCTTCCTGTTGTTCGTGAAAGGTAAACCGCTGGCAGCAGCAGCATCAGAAAGAGCCGCAGCCATGAAATAGGCAAATTCATTAGAATAATTTAGTTGTGCAGCAGCCAATTGTTGACACTTGTTACTTCCCCTATCCCTTTATTATCCTCCCGGAAGGATCTTGCAGGAGAGAGCCGTCAGCAATGGTAATTGGCTTAGGAGTTTAAGTTAGCAAATTAATTTTTTGGCTGTAACAGCACCAGGAAGATGTTCTATGGCCTATGTCTTTGTTCTTTTTTCCTGGATTCCATAGCCGTCTGGCTAAGAAGAAAAAAGACCTTCAGGTGCTTATTTGATGCTTTCACAAATTGAGCAGCCGCTGTGCTTGTTGGTAAAAAACACGCAACAAAGGCTAGTGGTGCAGCATTTATTGGAATAACAGTATGAAAGCGTTTTGCTTATCCTGACGGTTTTGATCTTGACACAAGGACTGCCCCTCCTTGAAAAAGAAGGGGAGTTTAAAAAAATCAGGACAATTTTGATTGTCGAGGGGCCCTGCACCCCCACTCGCTGAACGTTTTTTAAAAAGGGCTCCTTCCTCCAACAAAAAATCGTCTGTAGGTGCACCTGGCAAATCAGCTGCTTTGTAGCCGCCTGCCGCATTTCCTGAAAAAGAGTAGCCTAAGAGGAAGGACGATCTAAAAGAGGCACGACTACCTAAAAGATTAAGACCAACTAACTTTAACCTTAATCGGGCAGGAGCAACGCCTGTAAAAGGATATTTTGATTTAGAGGAACTGATGCCACGCAATTATTTTAATGAAAATGGCCCTCCGGAGCACTTTCTGCTACTCTGCAACATCACTAAATAGAATAATCGGTGCAACACATTCATCGGCTGCTGCTACACTTGCTCTGGAAGCTTGCAGCCGGAACAGCCCTGCTCAGGCTGCATATGATGCACCGTCAGCTTACTTTTAAAGCATTTGCTGCCTGATGCCTCACTGCAACCTGCTGAGGGTACAGCTGGAGCCGGAAAAAATTAAACCGACAACATTTCCACCGCCTTGATAAGATCAGGGCTGATTTCTTTCTTTTTAGTGATAGTTTCCTCAAAAGGAGTATAAACCAGACTATTGTGTATAGTGCCGGCCATCACATTTTTCCGGCCATCAATCAGGCCTTTAACACAGGCAATGCCAAGCCTGCTGGCCAGCATGCGGTCGAATACTGTGGGGGGGCCTCCGCGTTGTACATGCCCCAAAATTGTAACACGGGCGTCCATATCCGGCAGCACCTCCATCACCTTAGCGGCAATACTGATGGCACCACCTTCTATCTCCCCTTCTGCAATTATAATGATGGAAGATGTTTTGGAGCGTCCCCAGCCAACTCTGATCGTTTCTATGATACTCTCTACAGTGGTAACAGCCTCCGGGATCATGGCAATCTCGGCTCCGCCGCCAATAGCGCAAGGGATGGCAATATAACCTGAATCACGGCCCATCACCTCCACAAAAAATACGCGCTCATGGCTGTCTGCTGTGTCGCGGATCTTATCTATGGCCTCCAGGGCAGTGTTTACGGCTGTGTCGTAGCCAATAGTATAGTCGGTGCCATAAAGGTCGTTGTCGATGGTGCCCGGGGCTCCTACTGTTGGTATCCCAAACTCCTCGTAAAACAGCTTGGCACCTGTAAAGGTACCATTACCACCGATAGCCACCAGTCCATCGATGCCGAATTTCTGCAGCTGATCGTAGGCTTTCTGGCGGCCTTCTTTGGTTGCAAATTCTTTGCTCCGGGCCGACTTCAGGATGGTGCCGCCTTTTTGTATAATGTTACTCACGGAGGAAGAATCCATTTTAAAGATCTCCCCGTTTATCATGCCGCTATAGCCCCGCTTAATGCCATATACCTCTATGCCATAGTAGACGGCAGCCCGAACCACCGCCCGGACACAAGCGTTCATGCCTGGCGCATCTCCGCCAGAAGTATAAACTCCTATTCTCTTCATATTTTTATTTAGGGTTAAAACAGAGCCTTCTTTCTCAAAGGCTCTGTTCCACAGATAGGATAGTTTCTA
>NZ_VFSD01000038.1 GCF_014332515.1 Pontibacter beigongshangensis
TAATCAAATTCATAATTTTTTTATTCTTACAACATGATGCGAAAAGTAATCACCCTCATCTGCTGCAGCCTGATCTGTTCGGCAGCTTGGGCTCAGAAAGCCGGCAGCTTTAATGGTTTGGAAATGAACATGGGCAACCTGTTCCGGTTGTCTGACGCCGAAACACGCTCTATAAGCCCGGAGAACATAACCGGCGAAAAGGGAAAAGGCGGCATGACTTCACTGGAGGAAGGAGTGCATGGCCACCAGGCGCGTGAACTGGGCGTGGGCTGGAAGACGAACCCTTTTGTCTGGATAGAAGGCGGACAGACCGTAACATTGGCAGAGATAGAAGGTCCCGGGGCCATTCAGCACATCTGGATGACGCCCACCGGCAACTGGCGCTACTCCATCCTTCGCTTTTACTGGGACGATGAGAAAGAGCCGTCGGTAGAGGTGCCTGTCGGCGACTTTTTCGGCATGGGCTGGGGCGAGTACGCACCGCTCAACTCCCTGCCGGTGCAGGTTAACCCGGGCAGCGCCTTTAACTGCTACTGGGTTATGCCGTTCCGCCGCAAGTGCCGCATCACCATGGAGAACATCAGCTCTGAGCGCATGAACCTGTTCTACCAGGTCGACTACACCCTGACCCAGGTGCCGGATGATGCCGCCTACTTCCATGCCCAGTTCAGGAGGAGCAACCCCACCGAAGGCTCCATCCACACATTAATAGATGGCATCAAAGGCAAGGGCCACTATGTAGGCACCTACATGGCCTGGCAGGTAAACAACAAAGGCTGGTGGGGCGAAGGTGAGATCAAGTTCTACATGGACGGCGACAAGAAATTCCCGACCATAAACGGCACCGGCGCCGAAGATTATTTCCTGGGCTCCTACAACTTCGAGAACAAAAAAACGCAGCAGTACGAAGAGTATTCCACGGCGCATGCCGGCTTGCACCAGGTTATCAGGCCCGATGGTTTATATGAATCGCAGCAGCGCTTTGGCATGTACCGTTGGCACGTGATGGACCCGATCCGGTTTAACAAAGACCTGCGCGTAACCATCCAAGACCTGGGCTGGCGAAGCGAGCACCGCTACCTGCCACAGAAGTCCGATATCAGCTCTGTGGTGTACTGGTACCAGACCGAGCCGCACGCCAAATTCCCGAAACTTCCGGCCAAAAACGACCTGGAGGTAAATTAGGAATTCAAGATCAGAAATGGTTGAGGCCGATGGACCAAAGAGCTGCGAACTTGCTGCAAATTCCTAAATATGGAACCTTCTTATGCAGCTAAAGGAACAGAACCCTCTGGAGGGCCATTTTCATTAGATTAATTTGAACGTGAGACGAGCAGTAAGCTTCAGAAGAGTTTGGCGCAGCACCATAAAAGCTTAAACAGCAGCACACAGCACCCATGATAAACACACATATGTTAGGTAACACCCTACTGATTGCCAGGCGGCAGATAAATTTTAAAGCAAGTTGGCTGATGCTCCTGCTGCTTGGCATTTCTGTAACCCAACTGGCGGCCCAGAACCTGCAGCGCGAACTGGCAGAAAACCTGACGTATAAGCTCCTCCTGAAACAGCCCGGCAACCCGGCGCAAGCCTACGACCTGAAAGCTGTCCAAGGGCAGGAGCAACTGCAGGCAGCAAACAAGCTGACGGTGAGTGTGAGCCAGAACATAAAGCAGGAAGCCGACCATGTGGCGCTCACCATCACCATAGAGGCCCTGCAAGATGCCTATTTTAGCCTGCAGGGGCAGTTTGTGGCCCCCGGCATTACCTACGACACCTCTTACCTGTACCTGCCGGGCTTCTGGTACCGCAAAAACCTCCGCTCCCCCGATAAAGCGCCTTCGGCCCGTGTCAGCAAAAACTGGATCGTGCGCGAAGACCGGCTGAGCTCGCCCCTGGTCGGGGTTTTTGACAAGCAGCAAAAGCAGAGCTACTCCCTGGCCCGCATGGATAAGCTGGAGCGGGAGGCGCTGGCACCCATCAGCCACGGCGAAGTGGTGCTGAGCGGACACTCAGACCTGGGAGCCGTGGGGTTCGGAGAAGCAGCGAACGGAGGAGCCTACCTGTCGTTTGCCTACCCGTACCAGGAAGCGCCGCACAGCTACTACCGCAAACTCACCCTCGGCGATCCGGTAACCTCGTTTCTGCTCCTGAAGCGCGGCGAAAAAGTAACCTTGCACTACCGGCTCATGAAGTTTGCCGCCACCGACTACGCCGACTACATGAAGCAGATCTGGACCCGCTCCTACGACATGTACCAGCCCAAGCCCGTAACCGACAACCAACTTACAGATGAGGAAATCAAACGCATCCTCACCAAATTCTACACCCAGTCTTATGTAGAGGCGGGCAACCTGAAAGGCTTTTCCGGCATTCACCTGCAAACGCACCTTTGCGAGAAGCTAAAGATCCTGGAAGTCGGGTTTATCGGGCGGGTGCTGCTGAATGCCTTTAACGCGCTGGAGTTTGCAGACCAGCACAAAGATGCGGAGCTTAGGCAGATAGCCCTGAACGTGCTGGGCAGCTACGAGCAGCACGGCTTCTCCGACACGGGCTTTTTCAGGGAGGTGGTGAATATGGAGAACAACACCGAAGAAACCACCTACTCCATCCGGAGGCAGTCGGAGGGCATCTACGCGGCCCTGCTGTACCTCGATTATGAGAAGCGCAACGGCCGGAAGCACCCGCAGTGGGAGAAAAACATACAAAGGCTGCTGACTAACGTCCTGAAGCTGCAGCAAAAAGACGGGCACTACCCGCGCAAGTTCAAAGGCGACCTGCACCTCGTAGACCCCACCGGCGGCAGTTCTCCCTCTGCGGTGCTGCCACTCGTAATGGCCTATAAATACTTCGGTGATGCCAAGTACCTGAACTCGGCCCGTAAGGTTATCGATTACCAGGAAAAGGAAATCATCTCCAAATCCGATTATTTTTCCTCCACCCTCGATGCCGACTGCGAAGACAAAGAGGCCTCGCTCTATGCGGCCACGGCACTTTACTACATGGCCATGGTGACCAAAGGCAAGGAGCGGGAACGGTATAAGCGGCTGGCGCAGCAGGCGGCTTACTTCACGCTGTCGTGGTACTACACCTGGGATGTGCCGTTTGCCCAGGGGCAGATGCTTGGCGATGTGGGCCTGAAAAGCCGCGGCTGGGGCAACGTGTCGGTAGAGAACAACCACATTGACGTGTTTATTTTTGAGTTCGACGAGGTGCTGAAATGGCTGGCGCAGGAAACCGGCGAGAAACGCTTTGCGGCCTTTGCAGATGTTATTCGCTCCTCTATGCGGGAGCAACTGCTGCCTTACCCGGGGCACATGGCCGACATTGCCAAAGAAGGCTACTACCCCGAGGTGGTGCAGCACACGCAGTGGGACTACGGCCACTTCGGAAAGGGCTTCTACAACCTGCACTTCGCCCCGGGCTGGACGGTAGCTTCTATCTGGGAACTGCTCACCGATAACCGCGCCAAAGATTACCTGACCCGGAAAAGATAAATAGCCTATAGTAACGCCCAACTTAAACCTCACCAGTTCATGTTCCACCTACTTCCATCTACAAAAACAGTCGCCCTCCTGCTGCTAGCGCTGAGCTTACAGGCATGCCAGCCATCAGAAAAAAAGGAAACGCAGCAGACAGAGGCAGCAGAAACAGCACAGGCAGAAGCGGGCACCTTTGGGTATGACCTTGACTTTTTGAGGAGCAAGGATGACAGCCTGATTGTACTCAAGGACGAGAGCGGAGAGGCGCAGGTGCTGGTTTCGGCCAAATACCAGGGCAAAGTTTTCACCTCTACCGCAGATGGTCTGGCTGGCAGGAGCTTTGGCTGGATCAATTACAAGGCTTTTGATGCAAAGCCGGACCCGCACATGAACGCCTACGGCGGCGAGAACCGGCTGTGGCTCGGTCCGGAAGGTGGCCGGTTCTCGGTCTTTTTCAAACCAGGCACCGACATGGTGTTCGACAACTGGGTGACACCACCTGCTATGGATACGGAGAGCTGGCAGGTAGCGTCCGGCAGCAGCAGTAGCAACCAGGTAACGCTGACAAAGGAGACGGAGCTGGTAAATTATGCCGGCACCACCCTGAAGGCCAGTATAAAACGCGACATACGCCTGCTGAGCACTGCCGACATAGAGCAGCAGCTGGGCATGAGGGCTGGCGATAACGTAAAAGCAGTAGGTTTCAGCACCGATAATGCCCTCACCAACGTGGGGGAGCAGGCCTGGACCAGGCAAACCGGCGCTCCCTGCATCTGGATTCTCGACATGTTCAACCCATCGCCCGGCACCGTCATTGTGCTGCCTTACCAGGAGCAGGCTCCGGGCAAGGTAGCCACCACCGACTATTTTGGCGAGATACCAGAAGACCGGATTACCTACAGGTCGGGAGTTCTTTTCTTTAAGGCAGATGGCGAGTCGAGGGGCAAGCTGGGGCTTTCGCCGGAGCGGGCCAAACCTGTTGCCGGCAGCTACGACCCCGCCAACCAGGTGCTCACCATCACCACCTTCGATGTAGACAACAAAGCCACCTACCTGAACCAGGAGTGGACTACCACAAAAGACCCGCTGAAAGGAGACGCCGTGAACGCGTACAACGACGGGCCGCTGGAGGATGGAAGCCAGATGGGGCCATTCTACGAGATAGAGAGCGTTTCCCCGGCCGCCTTCCTCAAGCCGAACCAGACCCTGACGCACCAGCACAACGTGTTCCATTTTACCGGCGACAAAGCAGGTCTCAACAGCATTTCCGAGAAAGTACTGGGCGTAACCCTCCAACAGATAGCAGAGGCCTTCAGTAAGTAAAGTGCTTTCTGTTGAATTCATGTTGCAGCAGCAGCAGCAGCAGCAGCAGCGACAGAAACCTCTGGAGGGCCATTTTCATTTAAATAATCCGGGCGCATAACCTGTTACGGGGTGCCAGCGGGAAATATTAATTCAACAAGTTTGGCACGGCAACAGGATTGGCTATGGAACAAATGGCAGTGGTTGGCTTGAGCGCAATAGTTGCACAGGGTAAGGCCGCCTTTTTACCAGGTAAATCAGGTAAAGTATTGTTTATTAATTAATTAGGTAAAATATCGTGGCGTTTGAAGGAGGGAAGGTATTCCTAGCTTTTTAAGACAAATGTGGTATATTTGGAACAATCATTAGTAAGAGATGTTCTGAAAGTCTGTTAGAAAGAGCTGTTGTTTAAAGAGCTCTTGCGCACGTTAAATTATTATCTCGCTGCATGAATGCACGTTTATTCTTCTTTTTTCTTTTTCTTCTCTCTGTTTCCAGGGCATTCTCACAGTCTTTCGGGTACCTGGGTATCGAGCATGGCCTGTCGAACAACACGGTGAATGCTATTTACAAAGACAGGATCGGGTTTATCTGGTTTGCCACCGACGACGGCCTGAACCAATACAACGGCTATCAGTTCAAGGTGTACCGCAACCGCATAGACGACACCACCTCGCTTATTCATAACCAGCTGATTACCTTAAACGGTGATTCTTTGGGCAATATCTGGGTGGGTACAAAAAAAGGCCTCTGCGTGCTAAACAGCAACACATCCGGTTTTTCGCTGGCCTATTATTACCCGCTGCAGGCAGCAGGTCGCAAAAAGATAGTAAACGATATTAATGAGATCGAAATTGACAAAGAGCAGCAGGTATTTGTAGGAACCGATAATTCCGGTCTGCTGGTAAGCAACACAGATCACAGGAACTTCCGGCAAGTAGCCTTACATTCGGAACCGAAAAATGCCTCCTACTCGGTCAGGGCGCTGCACATTGATGCCGATGGAAAGGTGTGGGTAATGGTGCAGCATGCAGGCCTGCATCGTTACAACCCCGAAACAAAACAGTTGCACCTGGTGGATAACGTTATCGATAAGGCAAATGTAATAAAGGCAGCAAACCGGAATGGACTCTGGATAGGCACTGATAAGGGGCTTTACCTGTACAACCACCGAACAAAGACCTACACGCATTACGGCAAGGGAACTGGTAAGCTGAGCAGCAGCAGGGTAGTAGATATCAACACCTCTGAAGAGAACCGCCTTTGGGTGGCTACAGATGGCGGAGGCGTTAATGTGCTCGATCTGACTACCGGTAAGATTACCGCCATACAAACGGGCACCGGAAAAACGCACCTGACCAGTAATGCCGTCACTTCCTTGCTCAAAGATGAAGAATCGAGGTGGTGGATTGGGCTGCAGCGGGGAGGCATAAACGTTTTAGACAAGAAAAAAGACAAGTTTACAACCATCAGGCAGGATTTGCTGAGCAAGAACCCTCTGGTAGATAATTTTACCCTGTCGTTCTGCGAGGATGCTGATAATGCTGTTTGGATAGGCACCGACGGAGGTGGTGTATCGCTGTGGAACCGGACCGATAACACCTTCCGGAACTTTGTGCACAACGAGAACGACCCCACCTCGCTAAGCAGCAACTATGCCACCAGCATCGTGAGGGATTATGCAGACAATATCTGGATAGCTACCTGGGACGGGGGCATAAACAGATATAACCGCGCCACCGGCACCTTTACTCACTACACCTGTGGCCCTCATAAATATGTCTGGAGACTGTATGAAGACAGCCAGAAAACGTTGTGGGCTGGCCTTACGGAAGATGGTCCGCTGTATAGGTACAACCGGGCAGCCGATGCATTTGAACTGTTTGACCCGAAACTGGTTCAACCCATCACCATTCTGGAAGACTGGGCAAAAACACTCTGGATTGGCACCTACAATGAGCTGGTAAAAGTCGACAAGAAAGACAAAAAGCATAAACGGTATACATTAAACTACCCGGTGCGTGCCTTGTACCAGGACAAGCGTGGCAACCTGTGGGTAGGTTCGCAGGGGCATGGCCTGTTGCACTTCGACCCTGTTTCCGAAAAATTTACGTCCTACACCGAAACCGAGGGGCTGGCCAACAACTCGGTGCATACCATAGAAGAAGATAGTCACGGCAAACTGTGGATCAGCACCTACCACGGCATTTCGTCTTTCGACCCCCAAACCAAAGAATTTGATAACTATTATGAGGCCGATGGGCTACAGAGCAACCAGTTTAACTACAATGCCTCTTTAAAGCTGAGTTCAGGCGAGCTGTTGTTCGGTGGAATCAAAGGCTTTAATATTTTCCATCCGGATAGCGTGCAGATGCATCATGCGTTCCCCAACCTGGTTATTTCCGGCATCCAGTTGTTCAACAAACCAGTTACGCCGGCCGACAATATCATAAAGGCGGGCCAGAGCCTGTATGATGTCAGCAATATTACGCTGCCTTACGACAAAGCCTTTATCTCATTCAGTTTCAGCGCTCTGGAGTTTACGGCGCCTGAAAAGATTGCCTATGCCTATATGCTGGAAGGCTGGGATAAAACCTGGAACTATGCCGGCGACCAGCGCACTGCCAGCTATTCTAACCTGCGCGAAGGAAACTATATTTTACGCATCAAATCGACTAATGCCGAAGGTGTCTGGAACGAGCAGGAGCGGGTCGTGCACATCCGGGTGCTGCCGCCCTGGTACCGAAGCTGGTGGGCCTATGGTGCCTACGCGGCATTAGTGGCAGGACTGGTATATGGCTACAGCAGGTACAAAGCCAAACAAACCCGCCTGAAGTACGAGCTGGATATAGCCCGGATTAAGGCAGAAAAGGAAACCGAACTGAACGAGAAAAAGATATCGTTCTTTACAAACGTGTCGCATGAGTTCCGGACCCCCTTAACGCTGATCATAAACCCTATTAAGGAGCTTGCCGATAAAAAACGCGACCACTTAAGTTACCAGGACCTGGCTGTGGTTTACCGGAATGCCCGCAGGCTGCTGGGGCTCGTAGACCAGTTGTTGCTCTTCAGAAAGGCCGATAGTGGCGAAGACAGCCTTAAAATAGGGAAGCTGCCCATGCATACGATTTGCGAAGAGGTATACCTTAGTTTTACGCACCAGGCCAAAACCAAAAATATTACCTACACCTTCAGCTGCGCCAACAAATCGGTCAGCATTTTTGGAGACCGTGAAAAGATAGAGATCCTGCTGTTTAACCTGCTGTCTAATGCGTTTAAGTTTACTCCCGCTTCTGGCACCATCGAGCTACGGCTGGTGGAGCTAAACAAGCAGGTGGAGATAACCGTGCAGGACAGTGGCTGCGGCATTCCGCCAGAAACAGGCGAGAAGCTGTTCAACAAGTTTCAGCAGGTTTATGGCTCTGGCAAGGCGGCAACCGGCGGCTTTGGCATAGGTTTGTACCTGGTCAAAAAATTTGTGGAGAGCCACCAGGGGGAAATTTTGTACGCAAGCGAAGTAGGTAAAGGAACCCGGTTTACGGTTGTATTGCCTACTGTGCCGGACAATGTTCCTGCCGGTGTTCTGGATGAAGAATGCACCAGGGGCTCTGCTTTTCTGGAGGAGCTGGTGGTGGCAACACAACCCGCAGAAGAACCTGTGGTGGCGGAAGAAGTGCAACAGGATACCGAATTAGACCTCCTGATTTCTGAAAAACCGACCATGCTGCTCGTAGAGGATAATGCAGAAATACGGCAGTATATCCGGCAAATCTTTACAGATTCGTTCTCGGTACTGGAAGCTGAGCATGGTGAGGCTGGTTTGGCACTTGCCCAGGAACATCTGCCAGATATTATCATCAGTGATGTGATGATGGAAGTAATGGATGGTCTGGAGTTGTGCCTGAAAATAAAGGAAAACGCTTCTTTAAACCATATCCCTATTATTCTTCTTACAGCCAGTTCCTCTCCCGAGTTCAGGCTGAAAGGGATAGAAGGAGGGGCCGTGGATTATATTACAAAACCGTTTCAGAAAGACCTGCTGGTAGCCCGTGTCGAAAGCGTGCTGAAGAGCAGGGACAATCTGCAGCAGTTTTTCTACAATCAGGTTACGCTCAAATCGAACAGGCATAAAATATCTGCCGAGTACAGCGACTTTTTCGATGCCTGCGTGGAGACCATCGAAAGGCATATGGATGATTCGGATTTTAACGTAAAGGTATTTGCACGTGAAATGGGCATGAGCCATTCCAATCTGTATAAGCGGGTAAAAGACATCTCGGGCAGGTCTGTCAACGACTTTATCCGGTTTATCAGGTTGCGCAAGGTGGCCAAGGTGCTGATAAACACCGATTGCAAGGTTAACGAAGCAGCATTCCAGGCGGGCTTCAACGACATTAAATACTTCAGGGAGCAGTTTAACAAGCTTTTCGGAATGAATCCATCTGAGTACATTAAAAAATACCGGAAGCCGTTTCATAAAAACTATACCCTAAACGAGAAAGTGTTTAAAGAGGAGGAGATCGTAACATAAGATGCCTTTACGCAGGACGTTAATAGTTTCTGCTTGGTCTCCTGTGGCTGGCTCCGGGGCAATTATGCTAATCAAAATGGCCTTCCTGCGAGTACTCCCACTGCTGCCGCTGCTGCTGAACCCCTACCGTTAAGCCTCCGGGTTGGCACAGGGAGGAGCGGTAGCCAGTGCAGAAAACGTGGTGATGGCTTCTTTAAATATGGGAGCAAAACTATCCAGACCCGAAAAGTAGAAACATGGGGTATAAAATCGCCCGAAGCGCCTGAATTACCAATATACCCCCTATAAACAGAGGCTTTTTCCCCCTTCCAAGTGCTGCAATTATCTGAATTTTGACAAAATGAAAATCTGGGAGCCTTCAATTCAGGCTAAAATAACGAATGTAAGTTTTTTTTATCTTGTAGCGACCGCCCTAACAAATAGATCCGGCTCGCCTCAAGTTGTGAGAAAGAAGCATGAAAGAGTTAAAAACAGATTCAACATTATCATCCAAAATAATTAAAGCGTTTTATGTTCAAGCTTAATGTATTAATCCTGTGCTGCCTCTTTATATCGCAGCTGCTTGCGGCGCAGCAGGCAGGGAACGAGTGGGAAAACCCGAAGGTGTATGAGCGTAATAAAGAAAAGCCGCATGTGCATTTTATGCTGTTCAGCAATGCGGAAGACGCCCGGAAAAACGACTACAGCAAGTCGCCTTTTCACCAGTCGCTGAACGGAGACTGGAAGTTCTCTATCGTGAAAACACCGGCCGAGCGCCCGAAAGACTTTTACAAGCCCGGGTTCGACGACAGCAAATGGACCACCATACCGGTGCCGTCTAACTGGGAAATAGAAGGGCACGACATTCCGATCTATACCAACGTGCGCTATCCTTTCCCGGCCAAGCCGCCCGTTATCGACCAGGCCTACAACCCAGTGGGCACCTACCGCCGCAACTTCACGGTGCCAGCTGCCTGGAACGGGCAGGAGATCATGCTCAACTTTGGCTCGATCTCGGGCTACGCGCTGGTGTATATAAATGGCCGGGAAGTAGGCATGACGAAGGCTTCTAAAACGCCAGCTGAGTTTAACGTGACCAAGTTCCTGAAGCCGGGAGAGAACCAGCTGGCCGTGCAGGTTATCCGCTGGCACGATGGCAGCTACCTCGAAGACCAGGATTTCTGGCGTTTGAGCGGCATAGAGCGGGATGTGTTCCTGCAGGCGCTGCCAAAGCTTACCCTCTGGGACTATTTTATAAAGGCCGACCTCGATAACAGCTATAAGAACGGTGTGTTCAGCGCTGCCGTAGACCTGCGCAAGTTCGAGGGCAAAACAGCCGATAAAGCGACCGTAAGTGTGGAGATCTTTGATAAGAGCAACACAAAAGTATTCTCGCAGGAGAAAAGCATCTCTACCAAAGGAGCAGGAAAGCTACAACTGGCTTTTAACGGAAACCTGAACAATGTAATGCCGTGGAGTGCCGAGCATCCGAACCTGTACGACTGTGTTATCACCCTGAAAGATGACAAAGGAAAGACAGTAGGCATGACCGGCAATAAGATCGGCTTCCGGAAAGTGGAGCTGAGAGATGCGCAGATGCTGGTAAACGGAGTTCCTGTGCTGATGAAAGGCGTAAACCGCCACGAACACGACGATGTAACCGGGCACAGGCCAACCAAAGAATCGATGCTCAAAGACATTGAGCTGATGAAACTCAACAACATCAACGCCGTGCGCACCAGCCACTACCCCAACGACCCGCTCTGGTACAAACTCTGCGATGAATACGGACTGTACCTGGTGGATGAGGCCAACATTGAAACCCATGGCATGGGAGCCGAGTGGCAGGGGAATTTTGACAAGAGCAAGCACCCGGCCTACCTGCCAGAGTGGGCGCCGGCCCACATGGACCGCATTGTGCGGATGCTGGAGCGCGACAAGAACCACGCCTCTATTATTATGTGGAGCATGGGCAATGAGTGCGGCAACGGCCCTGTGTTTTACGATGCCTATAAGTGGATAAAAACCCGCGACAACTCCCGTTTGGTAATGTTTGAGCAGGCAGGAGAGAACGAGAACACCGATATAGTAGGACCTATGTACCCGGGCATCGAAAGCATGAAAAAGTATGCCGCAGCCAAAGACAAGTACCGCCCTTACATTATGTGCGAATATGCGCATGCCATGGGCAACAGCGTGGGCAACTTCCAGACCTACTGGGATATCATTAACAGCAGCAGGCACATGCAGGGTGGCTTTATCTGGGATTGGGTAGACCAGGGCCTGAAAACCAAAGACAAAGACGGCAACGTGTTCTGGGCATACGGCGGCGACCTGGGTGGCGACAAGCTGCACCACGACGAGAACTTCAATGCCAATGGCGTTGTATCTGCGAACCGCACCCCACACCCTGGCCTGCACGAGGTAAAGAAAGTGTATGCCGACATTCAGTTCGGCGCTAAAGATCCGCTGAAAGGCGTGATTACCGTAGAGAACCAGTTCGGGTTTACCAACCTCGACCAATACAGCTTTAAATGGCAGCTCATTAAAAACGGCACCTTACAAAAAGAAGGAGACTTTGCCGTAGCACTGGCGCCACAGGAACGAAAAGAGGTAACACTGCCCTTGCCGGCCATCAGCACCAGGAGCGGCGAAGAGTACTTTCTGAATGTGTTTGCCTACACCAAAACGGCCAGCCCGTTTGTGCCTGCGGGCCACGAAGTTTCGCGCCATCAATTCGACCTGAGCGACAATGCCTACTTTGCCAACACCGGCGAAGCAGCCGGTAAACTGAAGATCAGGACAAAAGGCAACACGCTCAGCTTTACGTCTGGAGATGTGGCCGGTGAGTTCGATATTAGAACCGGGGAGCTACTAACTTTTGGGCAGAATGGCCAGAAAGCGATTAGCAAGTTTCCGGAGCCATATTTCTGGCGCGCCCCTACCGATAACGACTTTGGCAACAAAATGCCCGAAAGGCTGGGTGTTTGGAAAGAGGCCCACAAAAACATGAAACTGGTGAACGTGCAGGTGGGCAAGAAGCAGGCGCAGGGCCAGCCGATTAAAGTTACCTATGAGCTTACCGACAAGAAAATACCCTATACCATCGACTATCTGATCCAGAACGATGGTGCCGTACAGGTAACTGCCTCTATCGACATGACCGGTATAGAAATGCCGGAACTGCCAAGGTTTGGCATGCGCATGGAACTGCCAAAGGAGTACGACAACCTGCATTATTATGGCCGTGGCCCCTGGGAGAATTACAGCGATCGTAACTCTGCCTCGCTGGTGGGGCTTTACAGAGACAAAGTGAGCGACCAGTTCCATGAGTACTATATCCGTCCGCAGGAAAGCGGGAACAAGACGGATGTGCGCTGGGTAGAGCTTACCAATGGTGCTGGCAGCGGCATTATAGTAGAAGGGCTGCAACCCCTCAACTTTACGGCCCTTAACTACCTGACCGAAGACCTAGACCCGGGCCTGAAAAAGCAGAACCGGCACCCTATAGACCTGAAAGAGCGCGACCTGGTAAGCCTGCATGTAGACCTGAAGCAGCGTGGACTGGGTGGCGACGATAGCTGGGGCCGCCTGCCACATGAGCCTTACAGGTTGCACGACAAGCAGTATAGCTACAGCTACCTGATCAGGCCTATTACCAAAGCAACTTCTAAACTATCTCAGAAATGAGGAGCTGGCTTGGCTTTCTGATACTTTTACTGTTGCTGGCGAGGGCTATTTCCCTGCCAGCACAAAAAGCGGAAGGACCTGTGGCGGCCATCCGGTCGGGCGAGATCTGGCCTGATACGGATGGCAACCATATTAACGCGCACGGTGGAGGTGTTCTGTATCATGAAGGAAAGTACTACTGGTTCGGGGAGCACAAAACAGCGGGCCGGGGCGGTAACAGCACCCTGTTCGGCGTTGGTTGCTATTCTTCCGGCGACCTGTACAACTGGCAGAACGAAGGTATTGTGCTGAAGGTAGTGGACGACGAAACTTCGGAGATTGTGAAAGGCTGCGTGATTGAAAGGCCGAAAGTGGTGTACAATGCCAAAACCAGGAAGTTTGTAATGTGGTTTCACCTGGAGCTGAAAGGCAAAGGCTACGAAGCTGCCAGAACCGGAGTAGCCATCAGCGATTCTCCCACAGGGCCGTTTACATACCTGACATCATACAGGCCCAACGCAGGAGACTGGCCGATAAATGTGCCCGTAAGCCTGAAGGACAAAAAGGTAGACGAAACCAAGTTGGAATGGTGGACAAAACCCTGGACAAAGGAGGTGGAGGAGGGCCTGCTTTTACGACGCGACCTAAAGGAAGGCCAGATGGCCCGCGACATGACCGTGTTTGTAGACGATGATGGCAAAGCCTATCACATTCATTCTGCAGAAGAAAACCTGACCCTGCACATTTCCGAACTCTCCGACGACTATTTGTCTTTTACCGGTAAGTACAGTGTGCTGGCACCTGCCGGCCACAACGAGGCCCCGGCCATCTGCAAGCGCAATGGCAAGTACTACATGATCACTTCCGGCTGTACCGGCTGGGACCCCAATGCGGCACGCTCCTTTGTGGCAGCCTCTGTTATGGGGCCCTGGAAACCTTTGGGCAACCCCTGTGTGGGAGAAGGAGCGGAGCTTACCTTTGAGTCGCAGAGCACCTTTTTACTGCCGGTGCAGGGTAAGAAAGACGCCTATATTTTTATGGCCGACCGCTGGCGTCCCAAAAACCCCATAGATGGCCGCTATGTATGGCTGCCCCTGGAGTTTGAAGGAGAAAAGCCGGTTCTGAGATGGCAGGACGAGTGGAGCCTGGAGGTGTTTGATAAGAAACAGAAAAGCGAAGCTTCACTGAAATAAGCAGCAACAGCAAAAGGCCAGGAGGATGACAAACTGGAATTATTCTAATGAAAAATGCCCTCCCGGTTGCACCTTATTTGCTGATGCTGCTGCTGTAGCTGTGCCAGTGTAAAAAATCTTGTTAAATTGAACTGGTTTGAGTTAAGTATGCTGATTTTTGCAGCGAATTCTGATGCACCTGATCAGTTCAGAGGCCTTTACATGAAGTATAAAAATAACATTCTCCAGACATTATTTTCAGGTGCCACCATGTGCATGCTGCTTCTGGGAGCGTTCAGCTGCCAAAGTACGAGGTCAGGTGCTAAAGCACAGGCAGAAGCGCCCAGAACCATACAGGTGGCCGATGGCTGGGCCAATAACTCAGTTAATGTGGTGGTGTTCCGTAAAAATTCGCTTGTAACGCACCAGGGCATACAGTATGCCGCCTGGTACGATGCCGACCGCCATGTGGTGCTGGCCAGGCGAAAAAGCGGCGCAGAAAACTGGGAGATCCGGAAAACCGGTTTTACAGGCAATGCCGCTGATGCGCACAACTCCATCAGTATTATGGTAGATGGCGATGGTTACCTGCACCTTTCCTGGGACCACCACAACCACAAGCTCAACTACGCCCGCAGTGTGAGCCCCGGCTCCCTGGAGCTAACCAGCAAAATGCCCATGACTGGCCAGAATGAAGGCGCTGTTTCTTACCCGGAGTTTTACCGGCTGCAGAACGGTAACCTGATGTTCTTTTACCGCGATGGTGGCTCCGGCCGGGGCAACATGGTCATCAACAGCTACGATACCGGCACAAAGAAATGGACCCAGCTGCACCCCAACCTGATCAGCGGCGAAGGCAAGCGCAATGCCTACTGGCAAGCCTACATCGACAGGCAAGGCACCATCCATGTGTCGTGGGTGTGGCGGGAGAGCCCTGATGTTGCCAGTAACCACGACCTGAGCTACGCCCGCTCCACCGATGGCGGCAGAACCTGGACAAAATCTACCGGGGAAAGATACGCCGTTCCGATTGTGGAAGCGAGCGGCGAAAGAGCCTGGACCATACCGCAGAACAGTGAATTGATAAACCAGACCTCTATGGGAGCTGACGAGAAAGGCAACCCGTTTATCGCCACGTACTGGCGCGAGGCTGGCTCCGATGTTCCGCAGTACCACCTGGTGTACCACACCGGTAGCCAGTGGCAGGCGCTGCCCTTAGACTTTCGCACCACCCCATTCAGCCTGAGCGGCGTGGGTACCAAGCGCATCCCGATTGCCAGGCCGCAGGTGCTGGTGAAAAATGCCGGCGACAAAACATCTGTGCTCATGCTTTTCCGCGATGAGGAAAGAGGCAACAAGGCATCGGCCGTGGTGATAGATAAACTGGCAGACGCAACCTGGACGATCATGGACCTGACACAGGAGTCGCTGGGTTCCTGGGAACCGACCTACGACACGGAACTGTGGAAGGAAAAAGGCGTCCTGAACCTGTTTGTGCAGCAGGTGGAGCAGGTAGACGGTGAAGGCCGTGCCAACCTGCCGCCCCAACCCATACAGGTGGTGGAGTGGAAGCCAGCTTTTTAGATGGAAGACCTTTGATTAGGTAAGAGTTAAAAGTTATGAGTTAAGAGTTGATTTTTCATTTATTCAATCTCTCATTCATTCAGGACTTTCATCCTCCATCTTCACATTCCCGAATCAACCATTTAACAATTTAACCATTAAACAATTTAACAATCAACAACTAACAACCAGCAATCCAACCTTTGCTGATGCAGCAGTTTCGGTTGCCAATAGTTGCCAATATAGTAAGCAATAAAGCCAAACGGCCATAATAATTCAGTATGAAGAAGAACTTGATTACCTGTTTCACCCTTCTTTTATTCCTGTGCGGCGCGCTTGCGACTACTGCCATAGCGCAGTCAGGTGCACCGGCCATGCCTGCCTCCACGGCAGAAGTAGAAGCTGTTATCAAAAAAGCTAACAGTTACTGGCAGACATCAAACCCAAACCACGGCCGTTCTTTCTGGGACAATGCCGCCTACCACACCGGCAATATGGAGGCCTACAAGGTTACCGGCATCGAAGCCTACAAGAACTACTCCGAGGCCTGGGCCGAGCATAACGAATGGAAAGGTGCCAAATCAGACGACAAGTCGAACTGGAAGTACTCGTATGGCGAATCAGATGAGTATGTGCTGTTCGGCGATTACCAGATTGCTTTCCAGACCTACATCGACCTGTATAACCTGGACGAGGTAAAGGACCCGAAAAAGATTGCCCGTGCCCGCGAGGTAATGGAGTACCAGATGAGCACCCCCAACAACGACTACTGGTGGTGGGCCGATGGCCTCTATATGGTGATGCCTGTGATGACCAAACTCTATAACGTAACTGGCAACAAGCAGTATCTGGAGAAACTGCACGAGTACCTTGCGTTTGCCAACTCCATTATGTACGACGAGGAGGAGAAACTCTACTACCGCGATGCCAAATACGTGTATCCCAAACATAAAAGCGCAAACGGTAAAAAAGACTTCTGGGCGCGTGGCGATGGCTGGGTATTTGCCGGACTTGCCAAAGTGCTGCAGGATCTGCCAATAGATGATCCGCACCGCAACGAGTATATCGAAAAGTATGTAGGCATGGCAGAGGCCATTAAAAACTCGCAACAGCCCGAAGGCTACTGGACCCGCAGCATGCTCGACCCGCAGCACGCACCCGGCCCGGAGTCGAGCGGCACTTCTTTCTTTACCTACGGGCTGCTCTGGGGCATCAACAATGGCTTTCTGGACAGAGAAGAGTACCTGCCAACAGCACTGAAGGGCTACCAGTTTCTGACCACTGTCGCGCTGCAGCCAAACGGCCGGGTTGGCTACGTGCAGCCCATCGGCGAAAGAGCCATACCGGGGCAGGTGGTAGATGCCAACTCCACGGCCAACTTCGGCGTTGGAGCCTTTTTGCTGGCCACCTCCGAAATGCACCGCATGGTGGAGAAGGCAGCAGTGGAAGCCGGTATAAAAGAAAGCGCACTGGCCAAAAGTATTTCGGTGTACCCCTGGCCGGCCCGCTCGGAAGTAACGGTTCAGTTACCGGAAGGCATGAGCTGCAAAAATGTTTTGGCAACCGACATGCAGGGGCGCCGGGTGGCGGAGTTTAAAGGTAAGTTCAATGGGGAAAAAGTGCTAAAGTTCGATCATCTGCCCAAAGCGCAGTATATTCTCCGTCTAAAAACAAACAAAGGCAAGGTAACCAAAACAATGCTGGTGCAATAAACAACCTCGGTTCAGAATTATTCTAATAAAAATGGACCTCCGGAGGCTTTTCTCCTGCTGCTGCTTAAGCCTCGCCGTGTCTACAGGACCTGTACGTGTTTTGTTAGTGCTGCGGGAGATTAAAAATGGAGGTGTTATAATCTAGTTATCATCCAGAAAAGCAGGCTGTCTTATTTAAAAACTGATGGTAAGCAGAAATCTATTATAGTTGAAAAGTCCCCCTTTGAAGGGGGTAAGGGGGATGACCCACGGGCTATGAAATATAATCTGGTTCTACAGTCTGTACGAAAACAGTTTGTTCGCAGGAGTAAATCATCCCCCAGCCCCCTTCAAAGGGGGACAAAATATGCACTACTTAACATCAATCAAAAGTTAAGTTAACAGTGTAATTACCTTAACCCTTACAAACTAAAGCAGCACCAGGAGCAGCCTGCAACCATTTAGCGGGTTTAATCACAACACAAACAAAAAAACAAAAGAGGGTTCCGCAAGCAGTAGCACCCTCTTTTACGATGATGGTATTACCTCCAAAAACAGCAGAATAATTTACTTAGATGAAGAAGCATAACATTTTTAGTTTCATGGTACTGTGCATGTTGTTTGCGGCCTGTTCGCAGCGTGTGGCAAACGAGGTGGGCGCAAACAAGAGCCGCAATACTGCCACACAAAACTATAGCGCCTATCTGTTTACCTACTTCACCGGCAACTCCAAAGAGCAGGAGGCCATTCGGTTTGCCATCAGCACCGATGGCTATAACTACCGGGCGCTAAACAGCAATAAACCGGTTATAAATTCAGCCGATATCAGTTCCACAGGGGGCGTACGCGACCCGCATATTCTGCGTGGGGCCGATGGCAAAACCTTTTACATGGTGGTGACCGATATGGTGTCGGCCAATGGCTGGAGCTCTAACAGGGCGATGGTCCTGCTTAAGTCCACCGACCTGATTAACTGGACTTCCAGCATCGTGAACATCCAGAAAAGATTTCCCGGCAACGAAGACCTGCTCCGGGTGTGGGCCCCGCAGACCATCTACGATCCTGAAGTTGGCAAATACATGCTCTACTGGTCTATGAAGCACGGCGATGCCCCGGACATTATTTACTATGCCTATGCCAACGAAGATTTCACTGATCTGGAAACAGAACCAAAGCAACTCTTCTTTAATCCGGGCAAGGGCGCCAGCATAGATGGCGACATTATTTTTAAGGACGGCAAATACCACCTCTTCTTTAAAACAGAGGATGCCGGTTCCGGTTTAAAAGTAGCCGTGTCTGATAAGTTGACAGAAGGATATGTGCTGCGCGATAAATTTGTGCAGCAAACAAAGGAGGCCGTAGAGGGTTCAAGCGTTTTTAAACTTAACAATGGCGATGGTTACATCCTGATGTACGACGTGTACATGAAAGGAACCTACCAGTTTGCCAAAACCAAAGACCTGGAAAACTTTGAGGTGATAGACCAGGACATTTCCATGAACTTCCATCCGCGTCACGGCACGGTGCTGCCCATTACAGCTGCAGAAGCGGAAGCTTTAATGCAGAAGTGGGGATCAGAAGCGGAGGCATTTCATGCCCCAAAAGCAGAAGCCATCAAAAAAATAAATATAGCCTTAGACACGGCAGCAAAAAACCTGTACCTGCCGGTTAAGCCAGGCACCAGTCTCACTTCCTTCGATCCTGCCTTCAGTACCCTGCCGGGATTGACCTTATTGCCAGAAGGAGCCCAGAACTTTGCGGCCGGACCGGTAACCTATTCGGCTGCCCTAAAAGGAAGTACCCCACAAGCTTACAAAGTAGCAGTAAAAGAATATGGCAATCCGGTGCTGGAGGGCTTATATGCCGATCCGGACATTATTTACGCTGAGAAAACTGGTAAATTTTATATCTACCCGACCAGCGATGGCTTTACCGGCTGGTCAGGCACGTATTTCAAGACCTTCTCTTCTGATAATTTAGTCGACTGGAAAGATGAAGGCGTGATCCTGGACCTGCCAAAGGATGTAAGCTGGGCCGACAGAAATGCCTGGGCTCCCTGCATTATCGAGAAGAAGGTGAACGGCCAGTACAAATACTTTTACTATTTCACGGCAGCACAAAAAATAGGTGTGGCAGTAGCCGACAACCCGACCGGGCCATTTGTAGATTCAGGAAAACCACTGCTCGATAAGTTTCCGGAGGGCGTTACGCGCGGCCAGCAGATTGACCCGGACGTATTCACCGACCCGAAAAGCGGCAAAAGCTACCTGTACTGGGGCAATGGCTATATGGCCGGGGCGGAGTTGAACGAGGACATGGTTTCGCTGAAACCGGGCACCACCAAAGTTATGACGCCTGTAAGATCCTACAACGAAGGCACACATGTGTTTTTCAGAAATGGAAAGTACTACTTTATGTGGTCTGAGAACGATACCCGCGACGAGAATTACCAGGTGCGCTACGGTACGTCTGATTCACCACTTGGGAAGATAACGCTGCCTCAGGAGAACCTGGTTATTGTAAAAGACAAAGAGGCAGGCATTTACGGCACCGGCCACCATTCGGTAATACAAATTCCGGGCAAAGATGAGTGGTACATTGTTTACCACCGGTTCAACTACCCAAAGGGCATTACCATGGGGCAGGCTGCTGGTTACAACCGTGAAGTGTGCATCGACAAAATGGAGTTTAACGCCGATGGCAGCATAAAACAGTCCAGGCCAACGCACGAGGGGATTAAGACCGTTAGGCTGCAGCAGCAGTAGCAAAGGTTAATAAAGAACTTGTTAAGTCGCTTTTTATCAAATTATATAATCAATGAAGAATGGGTTTCAGTAGTACTAATATGTTGCTCATTCAAGCTGTTTATCACTTTGATAAAGGTGAAGAAGGAGTATCATTGGCGAATCTAATAGGTTATGTTGATTATGAGAATCATTCCATCATAACCTATCAGGAATTAATTGAAAGTATAGAGTCAGCTAAAGCATGCGGGCTAATAGAAACACGAGGAAGGAAGCTAAAGACGACTGAATCATTTAGGAGATGGAGAAGCAATTTCCCGAAGAACCTTAGTTTTGCAAAGGAGAATGCTGAATTACTGAACTTCCTGAATCAGAATTATACAAAGGTTAAAGAATTGAAAAGCACTTCTAACTTCTCTGAAGAAGAATTTAATAAAGCAGTTGAAGAGTATATAAAAGAATCACGATAGCCCAACCAATTATAGCAGTACGGCTTGCTAACGCTATGCCTCTGCTATACCAATACGTTCTTAATATGAGAAAATTAATTGTTTTTTCAGTACTTGCCTGGATCGCACTGATGCAAACATCATCTGCGTCAGCGGTGATAAATGAGCCGGATTCCGCCTACCTTTTCTCTTACGCCACCCATAAAAACGAGGGCCGGAACGGGCTGCACTTTGCCTGGAGCCTCGACCGTGAGAAGTGGCACAGCATCGGAAATGAGTTCAGCTACGTGAAATCTGATTACGGGAGATGGGGCGCCGAAAAACGCATGTATACGCCCTTTGTGCTGCGTGGGCCCGATGGGGTGTGGCATAGTGTGTGGAGCCTGAACGACCGGGAACAGCTTTTTGCGCATGCTGCCTCTCCTGACCTGGTGTACTGGGGCCGGCAAAGCTACCCGCGTGTAGCGGGTGGTGCTAATGTTCTGCGGCCGGTGCTGCAGTACGATAACAAGGCTGCCCATTACAGCATTACCTACACCGATACAGCAGGCAAACACTACCGTGTTACCACCAAAGACTTTAAAGCCTACACGCCCGCCACAGAAGTTCCTGCTGCACAATACCAGAATCCGAACCTTACCATAAGGCTGCCTGAAGGTGAGGCCACAGGCCAGGTTCACCGGGTAGCCTGGGCCGATGTGGACAGGCTGCTGAAAACCTATCAGGTAAAGCAGTACAAAAACAGCCTCTACAACGAGCGTATGGAACAGGATGCGCAACGTTTTGCCGGATTAAATCCGGTGGAGGCCAAAATTACCGTGCAGCCTGAAAAAGCAAAGGCTATAAGCGACCTGCTGATAGGCATATTCTTTGAAGACATCAATTACGCTGCCGATGGCGGATTATACGCCGAACTGGTGCAGAACCGTGGCTTCGAGTATGCCCTCAGCGATAAGGAAGGCCGGGACAAGAACTGGAACAGCACCCACTCCTGGTCCCTGAACGGAGAAAATACCACTTTCACAATAGAGACTGCTGCTCCTGTGCACTCCAACAACCCGCACTACGCGGTGCTCGATACCAAAGTGCCCGGTGCCAGCCTCGCCAATGCCGGCTTCGATGGCATAGCTGTAAAGAAAGGGGAGCGTTACAATTTGTCGCTCTTCGCAAAACAGTTGCAAGGCAAAAGCGGCAAGCTGCAGGTGCGGCTGGTAAGCGAAAAAGCTGGTGTGCTGGCGCAAGCCACGGTAAACGCCTCCTCTGGCAATTGGAAAACGGTAACGGCTGTGCTCACACCCTCTGCCACTGCCGCTGATGCGCGACTGGAACTACAGCCCCTCAGCCAAGGCCGCCTGGCGCTGGATATGATCTCGCTGTTCCCGCAGAAAACCTTTAAAGGCAGAAAGAATGGCCTGCGTGCCGACCTGGCTCAGACTATTGCCGACGTTAACCCGCGCTTTGTGCGTTTCCCGGGCGGCTGCGTGGCGCATGGCGATGGCCTGGACAACATCTACCACTGGAAAAATACGATTGGCCCGCTGGAGGCCCGCGTGCCGCAGCGCAACCTGTGGGGCTACCACCAGACAGCCGGTTTGGGGTATTTTGAATACTTTCAGTTTTGCAGCGATATAGGCGCAGAACCGGTGCCTGTGGTGGCAGCAGGTGTTCCGTGCCAGAACTCAGGTAGCGGTCCTCATGGCGGCGGTCAGCAGGGCGGCATTCCGATGAGCGAGATGGATGCCTATGTGCAGGATATCCTGGACCTGGTGGAGTACGCCAACGGCAGCGTGAAAACGAAGTGGGGGAAAAAACGTGCCGAAGCCGGCCATCCTGCCCCCTTCAACCTGAAGTATATCGGGGTAGGAAATGAAGACCTGATCACAGATGTTTTTGAAGAGCGCTTCACCATGATCTATAATGCCCTGAAGGAGAAGCACCCGGAAATAACGGTTATCGGCACGGTAGGTCCCTTTCATGAAGGAACCGATTACGAAGAAGGCTGGGACCTTGCCACCAAACTGGATGTGCCGATGGTGGATGAGCATTATTACGAGACCCCGGGCTGGTTTATTCACAACCAGGACTACTACGACAAATATGACCGTACCAAATCGAAAGTGTACCTGGGCGAATATGCCGCGCACTTACCCGGCCGACCAAACAACCTCGAAACAGCCCTGGCCGAAGCCTTGTACCTGACCGCCGTAGAACGTAACGGCGACGTGGTAAGCATGACCTCGTATGCGCCACTGCTTGCCAAAGAGGGCCGCACCCAATGGAACCCCGACCTGATTTATTTCAATAATACCGAAGTGAAGCCAACAGTAGGCTACGAGGTGCAAAAATTATTTGGCCAGCATGCAGGCGATGAATACCTGCCCAGCACCATCAGCTTGTCAGATAACCAGGAGGCTGTAAACAAGCGCATAGGCGTATCGGTGGTGCGCGATTCTAAAAGCAGAGAAGTGATTGTAAAGCTGGTAAACCTGCTGCCAATGGCGGTTAACTCCACGCTGGAACTGAACAACCTGGGTGTTGCCGGCGCAAAAGCAACAAGAACTACCCTACAGGGCACCCCCACAGATAAAACGCTGAAGCCGGTGCAGACCAGCCTTACTATGGCCGATACCATGCCTCTGGATCTGCCCGCCTACTCCTGCACCATAATCCGGATGAAGGCAAAATAGGGAATGCAGTACAGGAGGTTTATGCAGGAAATGTTCAGTGAGAAAAAAAGGGAGCCTGGCTTCGGGGTTTTTGAGTCTGGTCTCAAGTTGCCAGTCTTTTTAACTGATGTTACGCAGTGCATATTTTGTCCCCTTGGGGGTAGGGGCCCATAGCTGTCAGGCTAAGAGAATTCTATTTCCGTCATTGCCCATAATACCTGCCCTGCCTGCCCTTGCTGGGTGTTTTCACCAGCAAGCAAAGCTCACTTGGAGCATAAGCAGCAATTCAGGTCTTGGAGAAACTGCGATCTTCCTGCTGAAAGCAATTATCCTACTCTGTTGCCCGCAACCGCAGAAATGCCTGTTGGTGAAAACACACAACAGGGGCGTACGGAGCAGGTTTTCATGGCTGATACCACCCTTAGCCTGACGGCTAGGGGTAGGGGCCCTCGATAAAGAAGGGGGGTGGGAGATGATTTACACCTGCGAACGAACTGTTCCTGTATTGGCTGTAGAACCAGATTTTTTTCATAGTGCCGTAATCATCCCCCTTACCCCCTTCAAAGGGGGACTTTTCACAGGTAGTAAACTTTTGTGTAACATCAGTTTTTAATACATGTGCAAAAGTCAGTACAGCACATTTTCTAACAGTTCTGATCTTTTAATTCGGCGAAGCTATACATGCATAAAACAAACAGAAATATCCTCCTCCGCTTCTGCCTGTTGGCAGCGGTAAGTGTAGGTTGCCGTGTGCAGCAAAACGGGCAACCCCAGAATGCGCTGGAGGTTACCATAGATGCTTCGCAAAAAGCGCAGACCATCGATAATTTCGGAGCGGCGGGCTGCTGGTTTGCAGAAGGCATCGGGAAGCACTGGCCACAGGAGAAAAAGGAACGGATAGCGGAAATGCTTTTCAGTAAAGAGGCAGACGCGGAAGGTAATCCGGAGGGGATCGGCCTTTCTGCCTGGCGTTTCAATATTGGCGGCGGCACGGCAGTGCAGGGCGACAGCAGCGGCATAAAAAGTGTGCACCACCGGGTAGAATGTTTCCTGAACCCCGACGGCACCTACGACTGGAGCAAACAGGCCGGTTACCAATGGTTCCTGCACCAGGCAAAGAAACATGGCGTGGAAAACCTGATTGCTTTTTCTAATACACCGCCGGTGCAGTTCACGCAGAACGGCCTTGGCTTTAAAACCACCAAAGACTATCAGTCTAACCTGAAACAGGACAAGTACGAAGCCTATGCCGATTTCCTGACGGAGGTGCTGAAGCACTTCGACGCTGAAGGATTGCCCTTCAGGTATATCAGCCCTGTAAATGAGCCGCAGTGGGATTGGATCGGCAAGTTTGGGGAGGCCAAACAGGAGGGAAGCCCCTGGCGCAACGAAGAAATCTACAAAGTGGTAACAGCCCTGAACCAGTCGCTGGAGCAAAAGCAAGTGCCCGCTGATATTCTGGTTACGGAAGCCGCCATGCTTACCTACCTGTACGGGGCCGACGGTGGTGCTTCGCAGCAGGTGCAGCAGTTCTTCAGCGACACAAGCAAGCTGTACATCGGTAACCTGCCCCGTGTTCCGAAACTGATAGCCGGGCATAGCTATTTCACCGACTCGGGCGATAGCAGCATGGTGGCCATTCGTAAGCGTGTGGCGGAGGTGGTGCAGGAGCAGGACATAAAATTCTGGCAGTCGGAGTACTCTATGTTGGCCGACGGTTTCCGGGAAGGAACAAAAGCAAAACGCAGCGCCATGGATTGCGGCCTTTTTCTGGCAAAGCTCATCCACCAGGACCTGACCGTTGGCAATGCAACTGCCTGGCAGTTCTGGAATGCCTTTGAGCCTGGCAGAGCAGATGTTGACACGCGCTACTACCTGATCGCTTTGCAACCAAATGCCACCCACACCGACGGAAGCTTCTCAGACACCAAAAACCTTTGGGCGCTGGGGCACTTCAGTTACTTTATACGCCCCGGCATGCACCGCCTGCAAATTAACCGAAGCGATCAGGCAAGTGCCGAGGAAGCAGCACAGGGCGTTATGGTGTCGGCTTACGCAGATGAAAATGGGAAAAAAGTGCTGGTGGCGATCAACTACCTGCAGCAGGAGCAGCATTTGGACCTAAAGCTTAAGAACTCCAGGAAACCGAAAACCTACCAGAGCTATGTTACCACCGCTGCTGAAAACGACAATATGCGGGCACTTCCAGCCCGAAAAATAAACAGTGGGGTTACTTTACCTGCCCGATCAGTTACCACTGTTGTGATAGACTAAGTGGGAAATGAGGGTTAGCAGCGCGTTATCCGGAATCAAGATATAGTTTCGTGAGGTGCAGCAGCAACAGAAGCAGAAGGCTCCGGAGGGACTTTTTGATTAGCATAATTGTCCTTCCAGCGATTATACTTCTTCGCTAGTGCGAGCTTGTAGCTCGTACTTTTATGCTAGCGATAAGTGGCAATAGCAGGTTGTTTAGGATTTTCTATTCTTTCGCTAAAAGGAATAGAAGGTAAGAGCTACAGGCTGCTTTTCTCAACCAGATCGGCTTCAACGGGGGCGTTTTCCTGCTGTAGTTATTTTATGTGGAACATCAGGTAATTATTCACAAATGACCTTTTTTGGGGTATAGACTAATTCGATCCTGTCCCCTAACTAATATTTTATTCAATAAAAGGATTTTTACCAACAAGTCAGGAAAAACCGACAGCAGGCGCCAGATGCTGCACCGGAAGGAACCTGTTCAAAAACTAAAAGAATGACACAACTACTTTTTGCCACAACCAGAAAAGGAAGTAAACTCCTGCTGCTCATGTGCCTGATGCTTTGCTTTGGCAGCACGGTATATGCACAGAAGAAAAAAAGTGCCACGCCCTCAAACGACCGGCAACTCTGGCTCAACCACCTCGACAAGGTAGCCAGGCCCGTGCTTTCTAACCTGGCAGAAGACAAGCTGAAGCAGAATATGCCGGTAGTGCTGTCGGACAGAATTGATAACAAGGGTTCCCGTACGCGGGTGGCCTACCTGGAGGCTTTCGGGCGGGTAATGAGCGGCATTGGGCCCTGGCTGAACCTGGAAGGAGGAGCGGCAGCAGAAGTAGCCCTCCGGAACCAGTACCGGCAGTGGGCACTCAAAGCCGTCGCCAACGCGGTAAACCCATCGGCCAAAGATTATATGCAATGGAACGGCGGGCAACCGCTCGTAGACGCTTCTTTCCTGGCGCTGGGCCTGGTTCGCTGCCCCTGGTTATGGGAAAACCTGGAGCCGCAGGTGCAGGAGCAGGTCATCACCGCCTTCAGAACCACACGCTCCACTGTGCCGGTGTATTCTAACTGGATATTGTTTACCGGCATGATCGAAACCTTCTTCTGTAAATATGGCATCGAGTACGATGCCGTCCGGATAGAATATGGCCTGCGCGAGTTCACGCAGCACTGGTATGTGGGCGATGGCATGTACTCCGATGGCATGCAATTCGCCCTCGACTACTACAACAGCTATGTTATTCAGCCTTACCTGGTTGCAATTCTGGAAGTGGTCAACAGCAAGAATAAATCCTTTCAGTGGTACACGCCCAGGCTCGATAAAATAACCAGGCGCTATGCCGAAATTCAGGAGCGGCTCATTAATGCCGATGGCTCTTTCCCGGTGCTGGGTCGCTCTATCGCTTACAGAGCCGGGGCTTTCCAGCATCTGGCCGATCAGGCGCTGCGGCAACAATTGCCGGAGAGCCTGAAGCCCGAGCAGGTAAGAGGCGCCCTGACAGCCGTGATCCGGAAAACGCTGGAGGCCCCCGGCACCTACACCAAAGATGGCTGGCTGAACATCGGGCTCTACGGGCAGCAGGCCGACCTGGCTGAGTTCTACATCACCACCGGCAGCCTCTACCTCTGCGCCACGGCTTTCTTACCACTCGGTCTACCCGAAACAAACGAGTTCTGGGCAAAACCCGCTGCTCCCTGGACGGCCGCCAAAGTATGGAACGGACAGGATGCCCCAGCCGATCATGCGCTGGAATTACGGTAAAAGAACACTGCTGGCAAGGAGCAGCAGCAGCAGCAGCAGATAAGCATCCGGGAGGGCCATTTTAATTGAAATAATTAAGGAAATCCTGTCCATGCTATATCCTGGACCTGACACCCAATACAAGCGTTGGTTGCCAGCCGGAATTTTGAGATTAATGGATAAACCATGAAAGTAAAATGGATACTATTGCTGATTTCAGCAGGTTTAATGGCCTGCAGCAGAGGGCCATTAGTTAGGGACCATCAAAGCACCCTTCCTGTAGCTCCGGAAGGGTATAAACTGGTTTGGCACGACGAATTTGATAAGGACGGAAAGCCCGATAGCGCCAACTGGTCTTATGAGCACGGCCTGGTGCGCAACCACGAACTGCAATGGTATCAGCAACAGAATGCCACTGTTACGGATGGTGTGCTGGTAATAGAAGGAAAGCGCGAAAAGGTAAGGAATACCATGTATGACCCATCGAGCCAGGATTGGAGAAAAAATACAGCATTTGCCGCCTACACTTCTGCCAGTATCAACACCAGAAAGAAACAGGCTTTCCAATATGGCATTGTAGAGGTCAGCGCCAGGATAGATACGGCTATGGGCATGTGGCCGGCCATCTGGACACTGGGCGAATCGAAAGGGTGGCCAGCCAATGGCGAGATCGACATCATGGAGTTTTACCGGGTGCAGCACGAGCCCACCATTCTGGCCAATGCCGCATGGGCACACCAAAACCTGCGGGCTGCCTGGGATGAGCGTAAGGTTCCGCTCTCGCATTTCCTGGAGAAAGACCCCGCGTGGCCCGAAAAATTCCACATCTGGAAAATGGACTGGACAGAACAGTACATCAGGCTCTACCTGGACGATGAACTGCTGAACGAGGTGGACCTGAATCTGACTCGTAATCCTGACGGCTTTAATCCTTTTCATCAGCCGCATTATATCCTGCTCAACCTGGCAATCGGGTCTAATGGCGGAGATCCTGCCGCAACAGTTTTCCCCAGAAAGTATGAGGTAGACTATGTAAGAGTCTATCAGAAAAAATAACGACCAGCAACATAACTATAGCATGCCTTTAAATCAGATAAATCGTGCAGCAGCCTGGGCAGTGGTACTGCTCTTTGCTGCCACCTTCAGCTCCTGCCAGCAGAACCTTTACAGCCAGAAATTTACAGTGTCTAACAACCTGGGTATTGAGCGGAAAACCGAAACGGTGAGCATACCCATCGCTAAGGTGAGAAAGCTGGCAGAAAAGTACGGAGCCGAAAACCTGCTGGTAAAAGATGCCGCTACAGATGCTGTGCTCGTGAGCCAGGCGCTGGACAGCAATGCCGACGGTACCATAGACGAGATCCTGTTCCAGACCAACATGGAGCCCAACGGCAAGAAAGATTTCATTGTTCGGGCTCTCGAAAAAGCTGCCGCGCAACGCCCCGAAAGCAAGCTTAGCACCTACTCCCGCTTTGTGCCGGAGCGCACCGACGACTATACCTGGGAGAATGACCGGGTGGCTTTTCGCACCTACGGACCTGTGGCGCAACAGATGGTGGAGCGCAAAGAACCTGGCGGCACCCTGACCAGCGGCATAGACGCCTGGCTGAAGCGGGTGGATTATCCGATTATAAACAAATGGTACCAGAACCATGCAGACAAACCGGGTGCTTATCATATCGATTCCGGAGAAGGCTACGACCCTTACCATGTGGGCGACAGCCGGGGCATAGGTGGCATTGGCGTGTGGGAGAATGATCGGCTGCATGTGTCTAAGAACTTCGTTTCTTACAAATCCATTGCCGAAGGCCCGATCCGTACGGTGTTTGAGCTGACCTATGCACCCTGGCAGGCCAATGGCCGCACCATTACCGAGACCAAGCGCATTAGCCTGGACCTGGGCAGCAACCTGAGCCGCTACGAAGTAACCTTACAGAGCAACCAGCCCTTGCCAAACGCTACCATCGGCATTACCCTGCACGATCAGAAGGGGGAAGTAAAGACAGACCAGGAGCAGGGCTGGTTCCGTTACTGGGAACCCATGGACGACTCGGAACTTGGCACCGGCCTGGTAGTGGACCCAGCCGTGGTGCAGGTGTATAAAGAGCACCGCGTGCATACAAGAGACCAGAGCCACCTGTATGTGCTCACCACGCCGAAGCATAACAGCATAACCTATTACCCCGGCTTTGGCTGGAAGAAAAGCGGACAGTTTACCTCAAAAGCGGACTGGGATGCTTACCTGGCTGACTTTGCCAAACGCCTGGCGTCGCCGCTGGAGGTTAAATTCTGAGTTTTAAGTAAAAGTAAGACGCTGTTTTAGCTGTAGCAGATCAGTTTCCCCGATCCTGCTAATGCCCCTCCAATGTGATTTTTAGAAAGGTTTAAGGCTTGTAAAGCTGCCGGATAGTCTATGTACCATAATTTCTAATACTACTATTGATTCATTTGTTCGCCTTTATCCCCGGGGCTGTCCCCTGACAGCCCCTTCTTTTGCATGAAACAGACCAATTGCTGACTTACCCAAAGTGCGCTGTCAGGGGATAGCGCACGGACACTTATAGCAAATAAACCAATTGGTAGGGTATAATTTTAAATTTCTAAGTTTTAATTGGAAAAGCATTAGTTGTTTATGCTGCACGAGATCGGGCTTTTTGTCTGGTCCCGGCTGGCTTGCGCTGCCTTGAATGGCAAAAGACGGTTGTTTGCCCAAATCCCCCCCTTATATTATTGTTTATCCCCCCTTTTAGCTGCAGCCGGATTAATAATTTTGGACATGCTGCTGGCTTTAGCATAGTGTGATACCTGGAAGAAGGCAGCATAGCGTGATGTAAACCATTTGGAACATACATTAGTTAGGAGAGCCTCTTGCTTGGAAAACGCAAAGTCGTGTTTTTTAGAGTAATGGATGTGGTGAGATACGGTGTTACAGTAATTTACAAAAAGTAGAAATCCGCCTGAATTCCTGGATGCAGTACCCTGATCAGTGGCTGAAG
This sequence comes from Pontibacter beigongshangensis, assembly GCF_014332515.1. Taxonomy (GTDB): domain Bacteria; phylum Bacteroidota; class Bacteroidia; order Cytophagales; family Hymenobacteraceae; genus Pontibacter; species Pontibacter beigongshangensis. The sequence goes on from NZ_VFSD01000038.1 coordinate 30,245, forward strand.
CAAAATGGTAGGTTCGTACATACAGTCGATATGCATCAGGTAGAAATGAAAAAAACAGCGGAGAGACTGGTTTTATCATAAAATATTTGCTGAAACAGGACGGTAATTTTAGCGCAACAGGTATGAAAGTATCCATGCTCTTTCTGGTCCCTGCCTTATAAAAAGCATGTGTGCAGTTACGGTCGCCAGGCGAGCTTCTTTGCGGGAGTTTCTGCCCTGGAACCTTAAGTGCCTCTCTTGCCAGGCTCTGGAAAAATGGTGCGAAGTAATTAATCTAATCAAAAAAGCCCTCCGCTGCCTGTTTCTGCTGCTGCTGCTCCATAACGAGCAATTTTGGAGTGGCGGAGCAGCACCAGCCATAAACCTGGCGATTTTTATGGCGTTGGTCTGCGAAAATCAGCAATTGAATAAAATACCACTTTGACCTATTTCAAACTACAAATACATGCTGAACGATATCATTCTGAAGTTCGTGGATCTGTTTGAGCAGGAGCCGGTTGTGGTGCGCTCTCCGGGCCGTGTGAACCTGATTGGAGAGCATACCGACTATAACGAAGGTTATGTGCTTCCGGCCGCCATCGATAAAGAGATTTACTTTGCCATGGCACCTAATAAATTGAACGCCTGCCGCGTGCACTCCTTCGACCTGAATGAGAGCGATACTTTTTCCTTGTATCAGGTCCATCCCGGTAGCATTATATGGTCTAATTACCTGCGGGGTGTGGTGGCGCAGTTTCAGAAGGCCGGATACGACGTTAAAGGGTTCGACCTGGTGTTCGGCGGGAACATTCCTATAGGAGCGGGGCTATCTTCCTCTGCGGCAGTGGAGTGTGGCCTTGCCTTCGGCCTGAACCACATCTTTGATTTAGGTGCCGATAAATTTGAAATGGCACAGATGGCACAGCGGGCGGAGCACGAATATGCCGGCGTTATGTGCGGCATTATGGACCAGTTCGCCAGCATGTTCGGCAAAAGCGGCCATGTAGTGAAGCTCGACTGCCGCTCGCTGGAGTACGAGTACTACCCCTCCGACATGCGCGACTACCGCATCGTGCTGCTCGACACGCAGGTGAAGCACTCACTGGCCTCCTCGGAGTACAACACCCGCCGGCAGGAGTGCGAGGCCGGGGTGGCCCTGC
>NZ_VFSD01000039.1 GCF_014332515.1 Pontibacter beigongshangensis
TTATTCCGGATTCCTGCACCTTAGAATACAGCCCAGGTCCATTCCTTTTACAGGCCCGCATTTCCTGGCAGGCCGGAGACAGCCCGGACGCCTTCTTCAAAAACGTACAGTAGTTTGACAAAAATCCGAAATTCCTGTCAGCATACCTTAAAAAGACCTGCAAATATCACGCTTCCTCAACTCTCTTTCACCTTTCCTGGCGCCTCCTGGGAATTAGTGATAAAAATCATATTTTTTAAGTTTTGCAACACATTACAACGCCATTTAAAATAAAACAACAATATGCAACCATTTTTAACAATGTATCATTTTAACACCTTAAAATGAGTTTGTAATTTATAATTTGTTAAAAAATCAGCCAAAACAGCGATTTTCATACTGAAAATTTCCGGCTATAAAGCTGCTAATATGTCGCATTTTGATTACATTTACTTCATCATAAAGCAGCAAAAAAACACTTTCTATAAATAATTTTCATAAAAATTATACCATGAAAAATCACTTCACTTTCATCCTGATGGCCATGCTGTTGGTATGGTCTGCCACCACTGCTCAGGCACAATCCCCAGCCCGTATTTCTGATGCAGACGCTTCTTTTTTGTTGCAAAAAACAATAGGCAACTGGCTCGTTGACAAGTCTAGCTGGCAAGCTGATACAAGGCAGATGCTCACGGTTCCGGGCAGGGCAATCTTTAAACCGTCCTCGACCGATGTATCGGTGCACGAGCAGTACGAATTTACAGCGGCTGATGGCACCCTGCAGCAAGAAGCAGGCTGCCTGCGTTTCTCCAAAACCCGCCACCAGTTCGAATTCTACAAGACCAACGGCGCCACAGGCAAAGAGACACTGTTGTTCACCGGCTCCTGGTATCCTGAATTTAACACGATCATGCTTACTGCCGTCACCTCGGGCAACAGCAAGCATGCAAACCCGGACCAATGGCGTTATGTTTTCCAGAACAATGGCGCATTTACCAAACTGGTGTACAAGGCAGACAAAAAGGGCAATATGCTCCTCTCAGACCAGTACCATCACACCCCTAACAGAACGGCTGAGCTGTAAAACCATCTGAGCTCTATTTAACCTCAAAATACCTCCAGGGCCGGAACGCTGCTGGAGGTATTTGTTTTTTGCCCCTACAGCAGCTCCTTTGCCGGATCCCAGAAACGTTTCTCAAACTCAAGCACCTGGTCATTCTCTACCTGCACCCCCTCCTGCTCCAGGCGCTCCTGCATTGCAGCGGCATACTCAAAGTGCTGCTTTCCCGTCAGCAGCCCGTTGCGGTTCACCACACGGTGTGCCGGAATGGCCGTAAAAGGCTGTGAACTAATCAGCGCCCACCCTACCATACGTGCAGATCCTTTAGCCCCCAGGTAACTGGCAATGGCCCCGTAGGAGGTCACCCTCCCCTCAGGTATCAGCCTCACCACTTCATATACATTCTGAAAAAAACTCTCTTTTTCTGCTTTCATAATATTTTCAAAAAAATTGAACCCTGCATTAAACCCGACGGAATAACTTTTGTCTAAGGGCAAGCCAGGTAGGTGCGCCGGGCGGTTTATCGGTTGTAAGTTTAAGCTCTCCTAAAGAACTTTACAAGCTGGGTTTGGGTTTAGTAAGAGGGTAATTTGAACAGCTTTTTAATGTTTAAACGCCAAGACAGATTTTAATCTGTTTTTTTGTTTTAGCCGCCGATGCATATTTAATAACTTTGAGAAACAAAAATTCCTAACTGCACTCCGGGTGTAAAACATTAAATGAATAAAACTGTTAAAATCACACTGATAGTGGTAGCCATTGCGGCAATTGCTTACCTGCTCGTAAACAAGGTGTTCTCTGATAACGGTGAAGCAAAAGTAGCCGGACCAACAGGTGGTCCTATGGCACAGCGGGTGGCTGTTGATGTATTTGTGGTGTCGCCGTTGGCATTCCAGAACAAGATAACCTCTACCGGCACTGTGCTTGCCAATGAGGAGGTGGAGCTGATAAGTGAGATTGCCGGCCGTGTAACAGGAATCAATTTTGAAGAGGGCACACGGGTTAAAAAAGGGCAGCTGCTCCTGACCGTGAACGTGCAGGACCTGCAGGCGCAGCTCCAGAAGCTGAAATCAAACCAGAAGCTGTACCGGGACATGGAGGAACGCCAGCGCACCCTCCTGGAGAAAGAGTATATCAGCCGCCAGGAGTATGACCAGGTGAGCAACCAGCTGGCCACTGCCAACGCCGACATACGCGCCCTGGAGGCAACCCTTGCAAAGGCTTACCTGCGCGCGCCTTTTGATGGGGTAATTGGCATGCGGCAGGTGAGCGAAGGCAGTTATGTGTCTGCCAACACTCCAATTGCCAGGGTAGTAGACATTAGCCCGGTTAAAATAGAATTCTCTGTGCCAGGCCGCTACAGCCATCAGCTTAAGGAAGGCGACCAGATTATTTTTACCTCCGAAGGCAACCCGGAGCGGTATGAAGCAAAGATTTATGCGGTAGCTCCGAAAATAGACCCGGCAACACGCACTATGGTGGTGCGGGCGCTGTACGACAACAAGCAGGAAGAAGTAAAGCCCGGCGCTTTCGTAAAAATTGAAATTGCGCTCAAAGATGTAGATGAAGCCATTCTGCTGCCAACCGAGGCCATTATACCAGAGGCTACAGGCCATAAAGTATTTCTAGCAAAAGGAGGCAAAGCAGTTCCGCAGATGGTGAAGATCGGGCAGCGGTCCGAAACTCTGATCCAGATTACAGAGGGAATTGAGCCGGGAGACACCATCATCCAGTCCGGAATCCTGCAGGTTCGGCCAGGCTCCAACCTGAGTATCCGAAACATAAACGCCTCCACAGACCAGTAAGCCTATGGCTGCTGCACCTGTTCGGCATAAATCAGTCACCTGCCACAGGCACTCCACCTCCCGGTTCTTACAGGAACTATGGATTCTTGAAACGGCTGCGTACCACACAGGCTCAGAAAACAAACAAACGGAGCAGCACGCTCCGCAATTAAATCAAATTCATGGCAAGTTTATCTAATATAAGCATTAAACGCCCTGTGCTGGCCATCGTGATGAGCATCACGATTATGGTGTTCGGGTTTATCGGTATCACGTACCTGGGGGTGCGCGAGTACCCGAGCGTTGATCCGCCCATCGTAAACGTAAGAACTACCTATACCGGTGCCAACGCCGAAACCATTGAATCAGAAATAACTGAGCCGCTGGAAGAGTCGATTAATGGTATTGCCGGCATCAGAACGCTTACTTCTACCAGCAGCGACGGCAACAGCAACATTACGGTAGAGTTTAACCTGGACGTAGACATGGAGGCCGCCGCAAATGACGTACGCGACCGGGTGTCGCGGGCACAGCGCCGGCTGCCCGAAGATGCAGAGCCCCCTACCATTGCCAAAGCAGATGCTGATGCAAACCCTATCCTTTTTCTGGGGATCAGGAGTGAGTCCCGTACACTCCTGGAACTTTCAGACATAGGCATGAATGTGTTTAAGGAGCAGCTACAGACCATACCTGGGGTCAGTGAAATTATGATCTGGGGCGACAAGCGCTACTCCATGCGCCTCTGGATGAACCCCGACAAGCTCTCCGCCTTACAGATTACACCCGTTGAAGTTCAAAATGCCCTGACCCGCCAGAACGTAGAATTGCCATCTGGAAGTATAGAAGGTGCCACCACAGAGCTTTCAGTAAGAACGATGGGGCGGATCTCAACACCTGAAGAATTCAATAACCTGGTGGTACGACAGGATGCTGACCGTTTGATAAGGTTCCAGGACATTGGCTATGCCCAGCTCGCCCCCGAAAACGAAAAGACAGTGCTCCGCTACAACGGCATACCTATGATAGGTGTGGTGCTTGTGCCACAGCCCGGCTCCAACCAGGTAGAGATTGCCGATGAATTCTACAGACGGCTGGATTTCATTAAAAAAGACCTGCCTGAAGACCTGGAGCTTACTATCGGCTTCGACAACTCTCAATATATTAAAGCTTCCATTGCCGAGGTACAAGAAACGATCTTTGTAGCCTTTGGTCTGGTTGTGGTCATTATCTTCCTGTTCCTGCGCGACTGGCGTTCTACACTTATCCCGGTAGTGGCAATCCCGGTGTCTCTCATCGGCGCTTTCTTTATTATGTACCTGATGGACTTTTCCATTAACGTACTCACGCTGCTTGGTGTAGTGCTGGCCATTGGCCTGGTAGTAGACGACGCCATTGTGATGCTGGAAAACATCTATGCCCGGATTGAGGATGGGCAGGAACCCATGAAAGCGGCCAAAAAAGGCTCTGAGGAGATTTACTTTGCCATTATATCTACCACAGTGGCCCTGGCAGCAGTATTTATGCCGGTGGCTTTCCTGGAAGACACCACCGGGCGGCTTTTCCGGGAGTTTGGCATTGTGGTGGCCGGTTCTGTCATCATCTCCTCGTTTGTGTCCTTAACACTAACTCCGATGATGTCTTCGCGCATCCTCAAGCGCCGGGAAACGCCAAACTGGTTTTACCGCAAGACAGAACCCTTCTTTACCTCCCTTACCGATGGTTACCGCAGCAGCCTGGAGAGTTTTATGAAAGTGCGCTGGGTAGCTTTTGTCCTGATCATTATCTCAGCAGGCGCTATCTGGTGGCAAATGTCTACACTTCAGTCTGAGTTAACGCCAGATGAGGACAGGAGCGGGCTCAGAATAAATGCCACCGGTCCGGAAGGAGCCTCTTTTGAGTTCATGGATAGGTATATGAACGAACTCACCTCCCTGGTCAACGACTCGGTGCAGGGCATTGCCAGCATTACCTCCATGACACGGAATTCCAACTCCGGCTTTATCCGGTTGCGTTTGGTAGACTCAAAAGACCGCGACAAATCGCAGCAACAGATCGTAGACGATCTGCCCGCCCTTATTAATCAGATACCTGGTGCCAGAGCCTTCGCCTCCGGCGACAAAGGGCTTGGCGGTGGCCGGGGAGCCGGTCAGCCGGTGCAGTTTGTGGTGCAGTCGCAGAGCATAGAAAAGTTGCGCGATATCATTCCTCCTTTCCTGGAGGCGGCACAGCAAGACCCGACCTTCAACTTCGTGGATGTGAACCTCAAATTTAACAAGCCAGAGCTGCGGGTAGAGATTGACCGTGAAAAAGCCACTGCCCTGGGAGTTAGCGTACGCGACGTGGCTCAGACTATGCAGCTTGGCCTGAGTGGGCAACGCTTTGGCTATTTTGTGAGAGGTGGCAAGCAATACCAGATTCTGGGGCAGGTGGCACGCGAAAACCGCAGCGAACCGCTCGACCTCCGTAGCCTGTACGTAAAAAATGCCAATGGAGAACTCATACAGCTGGACAACCTGATTGAGTTGAAAGAAGAAAGTGCCTCACCGCAGGTATACCGCTTTAACAGGTTTGCCGCCGCTACCTTTAGCGCCTCCCTCGCCAAAGGCAAAACCATAGGAGATGGCGTGGCAGCCATGGAGAAAATTGCAGAAGATGTGCTGGACGAAACCTACCAGACAACACTGGCGGGCCAGTCAAGAGACTTCTCTGAGAGCTCTGGAAGCTTAATGTTTGCCTTCCTGCTGGCCCTGGGGCTTATTTACCTGGCACTCTCGGCACAGTTCGAGAGCTTCCGCGACCCCATCATTATCATGTTCACGGTGCCTTTGGCTCTGGCTGGTGCACTGTTAAGCCTCTGGTATTTTAATGAGACCATGAACATTTTCAGTCAGATAGGCATGATCATGCTCGTGGGTCTGGTAACCAAAAACGGCATCCTGCTGGTGGAGTTTGCCAATCAGCGGAAGCAACAGGGCCTCACTAAGCTCGATGCAGCCGTAGACTCGGCTGTGTCACGCTTCCGCCCGATCCTGATGACAAGCCTTTCCACCATTCTGGGAACCCTGCCAATTGCCCTCGCTTTAGGCGCAGGCTCCGAAAGCCGTGCCTCTATGGGTATAGCCGTGGTAGGCGGCCTGATCTTCTCTACAGGACTGACGCTGTATATTATCCCGGCTATTTACTCTTACTTCTCAAACTCAACCGTGGGGCCCATCGACAAGGAAGAAGAGGAGGAACTGAAGCCAGTACAAGCTAAAGCAGCAAAGCCAGCCACAGTTATCCAGTAAGTATGTAGGTTTTGCTAAATTAATTGTTCATACTCCCGTTTAAAGATAAGAGATACATTATTTAATGTCACTGCAAAAAACCACTGCGCTGCTTCTACTTGGCATGGCGCTCCTATGGCCCGGCTTTTCCCGGGCGCAGGAAAAACTTACCCTGGAGCAAGCCATTGAATTCGGCCTGCAGCACAACTACGACATCCGGATTGTAACAAAGGAGCAGAAAATCAGCGAAAACAACGTGACCCTTGGCAATGCTGGTTTCCTGCCATCCGTAGACGCCCGCTATACCCGCGACTTTTCCAGGAACGACATCCGCAACCAGTTCGAAAACAATGAGCCGCGCATCGTCGACAACTCTACCAACAGAGGATCCAATGCCAGCCTGCTGCTGAACTGGACCCTCTTTGACGGCGGCCGCATGTTCATTAACAACAACCGCCTGAAGGCCCTGGAGAGATCAGGGGCATTTTTCACAAAGGCAACCGTGGAGAGCACCCTGGCAGATATTATTACGGCCTACCACGATGTGGTGCGGCAGGCGCGCAAGATAAATTCTATCGAGGATGCCATTGCCATATCGGAGCAGCGCGTAAATATTACGCAGGAGCAGTACAATGTGGGCGTGAGCGCCAAAGTGGAGATATTGCGGGCACAGGTAGATTACAACGCCGACCGCGCCGAACTGCTGCGCCAGATGGAGCTGCTGCAAACCTCCAAGATAAACCTGAACCAATTGCTTGGCCGCGACCCCAACATCGATTTTGTGGTGGACGATGTAATTGAAGTAGCCAATGATTTCAGGCTGGCCACCATCAACAACCAGTTGCTTTCTTCTAACCCGAACCTGCAGCGCCTCCGGATAAACCGCGACATAGCCATTTATGACCTCCGCTCAGCCCGTGCCATGCGCCTGCCAACCGTGGGTCTTGCCGGCGGCTATGGCATAAACCGCTCTATCCAGGACCCTCAATTTTTCGGCAACACCATCGGAACGAACGAAAGCAATCGGCAAGGGTTTAACTACGGGCTGACTTTTACGCTGCCTATTTTTAATGGGTTGGAGATAAACCGCCAGATACAAAACTCACGCATAGCCGTAGATGCCAACTCTCTTGCGCTGCAGCGCGAGCAGAACAACCTGCAGTCGGATATGTCGCGGGCCTTTACGCAGTACCAGAACCGCCTGCAGCTGCTGGAGCTGGAGGAGTCGAATGTGGTGCTGGCAAAGCAGAATGCCGAGATCGCCATGGAACGCTACCGGCTAGGGCTGCTCACGGCCATAGAACTCCGCGAGGCACAACGCAACCAGCTGGTGGCCGAAACCCGCCTGATAGACATACAGTTTGAGGCGAAGGTGGCCGAAACAGAACTAAAAAGAATTGGCAGCACCCTGCTGCAGGAAAGCAATTGATCAGCTAGTAAAGCCTTTCAGATTATTCTAATCAAAACACCCCCTCTGAGGTGCATTGTTGCTGGGTTGTTTATTCTGCCTGGGCAAGATGGCTCCCGGAGCCACCTTACCGCGCATTTCTACTCGCAGGGATCAGGCTTGGGTGCAGGGTAGCGTGCCTCAGAGGGGGTGTTTTGATTAGAATAATTGATCTCCCTGCATGGCGATAGCTGTAAACCGGAAACTGCAGGCTATAAGAAACCAGGTTTGTAAAAATTCCAGCTTTTTAGTTTAGCAATTCTCCTAAGCGGAATACCGGGAGGCAGGCTTTCGCAGCAGTGGCGTCAGGACCAGGCTCACCAGAAAAGCCAGCATGGCAGTCAGCACCACTTCCAGCCGCCTGTCGGGCGTGTAGACCAATACCCGTAACACCACCAGCCCTAAGGTAACAGCTACTACGAGCAACCAGTAATTAGCCAGGCTCCCGGTTCGCTCAGGCACCTTTTGCAGCGGCAGTTGCAGCATGGCCCATAAAACGACCAGCATGCCGGCCAGCGAATTGATTAGCTGCAAAACCAGAAAGGGCGAAGCCGAAAGCCCGGCCACCGTATAGCTCCTGCTCAGAAACGGGGATGAAAAATTCATCAAAAAGCCATCGGAATGTGTAAATCCGTCCCAGAAAAGATGCGAGAGGGAGCCAACCAACGCAGAGGTCACCACCAGCAGGTAATGTTTCCTGAAATGGGAGGGCCAGTTCAGCTTCCTGTATGGGTAAAGCCTGTTCCTCAGAAAATCAGGGAGGTTATCGATGAGGGCATCGCGGACAAACAAATGAAACAGAAAAGAGAGCCCCAGCGATACCGGCAGGCAAAACAAAAACACGCCGGTGATGCTGTGACTAAAGGCATTGGAGTGTTTCATGAACAGGAATTTCTCGAAATCCGGCGCCATGCTGCCGATCACCAGCCCTGTAAGTGAAGTCCACTTCCTGAAAACACGGTAAATCGGAAAGATAATGGCCGGATGTGAAAAAGTAAATGGCATAGGCTCCCTGGTTGTATCCGGAATATACTCACAAAATGCTACTTTACCTGCATTGGCAACAAAATTTAAGCATAAAATGCAATATAGTTTCGGCTCCTGCAGCGTTATGCCTGCCAGAAAGGATAGACGCGTTTGCCCGGCTGAAGAAAAGGAGCCAGCGTAATGCCGAGCAGAAAAGCCGCAATAGTGGTAAAGATCACATCCATGGGGTACGCAGCCTCTACCCAGAACCGCACACCCATCACCGCCCCCATGATCAGCATCACCGTCAGCCAATATAGCCAGGGCGAGAATTCAGGTGCAGCAGGAGTTTCAGAACTAAGCATACGGTACACCACATACAAGATATACAGCAGCCCAAACAAAGAACTGATTAGCTGCATCACCAGGTACACGGGTAGACTGAAGGTTTCGAAGGAGATTTTTTGCCGGAGCTGCGGCACCAGGTCGGCCACAAAGCTGTGCTTGTGGGTGAAGGCATCCCAGAGCAGGTGCGTCAGCGCGCCCACGACAATTGAAAGGATAATGGCTTTGTAGTGCCTGTTGAAATGCGCGACCCAGTTGAAGTTCTTGTACCGGCTGAAACGGCGGCGCAGCAAGCCTGGCAGGCTATCGATCAGCGTGTTCCGGACAACCAGGTGAAAAACCAGCGCGATCAGGATAGAAATTGGCAGGCTAAACCAGAAAACACCCAGCAGGGTATGGCTGTAGGTATTTCCGGAGCCCAGCTTTATGAATTTTTCGAAATCCGGCGCCATGCTTCCAACCACCAGCCCGGTGAGGGAGGCGCTGCCAAACAGGCGGTGAAGCGGCAACACAACGGCAGGATGCGAGAACGTGAAAGGCATTACAGATTACAGCTTTGTTCAGAAGGAACATCGGAGGCTTCAATACCTCGCAGAAGCTGCAAAGGTACATATTTCAGGCTGACCTCCTACGCCAATTTGATGTGTTGACTCTTTAATTTGAAGAGTTGGAGATGTGAAGACCTGGCAATACGTTGCCGGCGCAGGTCTCATTAAGGGTCAGCTCGCCAGGCACAAGGTTTCACTCCTGTACCTCACGCCCCGGCTCAAAAGGAATCCCTCACCTAAAATAAAGCCCCTCCGGAGCAGCGGGGGCCGCCGCTCCGGAGGGGCAAAAGCATTAGAATCATGTCACCTGCTTCTGAGATCATCCGTCTGCCAGGCATCTTTTTTCTCAAGGCGCCATCCTGCAGGCTACTCCAGGGCCAGCACTTTTCGGCGGGCCGGCACACTGTATAAGAGGAGGCCGCCCATGATCAGCATCATGCCAAAGTTACCTGACCAGCCGGGCCAGGCTATGCCCAGGAGCAGCACCTCTCCTATTACCGTCACCAGAATCTCAAGCGACTGGGTAGCTTCTACGGCTGCCATGGCTGCGCCATCGGTGCGGACCATATGCATGGCTTTGAAAAAGAAGATGCAGCCCAACACACCGGAGCTAACTGCTATAACCGATACCGCCAGCACCTGCTGCTCCGAGGGCCAGCCAGCTTCGCTGTAGCCATACCCCATCAGCAACAGGTTAAACGGCAGACTGCCAATGGCGGTACCGGCCACACGCTGCATGGCACTTAGTTTCTGCTGCGTCACCTCCAGGTGCAGCATGAGCTTGCGGTTTGCAAGTGGCCACAAAAAGGCAGCTGTCAGCACCAGGCCAACACAAGTCAGCAACTGCCCTGTGGTGTAACTTCCTTCTCTCTGGCTCCACTGCATCAGCACGATGCCCATCAGAATTAAAACAGACAGGAGAAGTGCGCGCACCGGAATGCGGGCACGGCCATCTTTATAAATAAAAGGTGCGATTAAAATGCCCGCTACGATGGTAAACTGAAACACGCCCGCCACCAGCCAGCCCGGCCCAAACATGGCTCCGTAGGTTAAAAAGAAATAGGTAAGCCCAAAGGCCACGCTGCCCCAGCCAATCCAGACCCAGATTGTTGTGCCCATTACCTGCAGTAGCTGCTTTAACTGGCCCTGCATTTGCAGCAGAAGGCCTAAGAGCAGCACCAGCAAGGTCGTGCGCAGCCCTGTCGTCCAGGCCCAGTGGCCGCCGGTGCTTGCCAGAAAACTGTTGAGAATGTAAGTTGAACTAAAAAAAACACCGGCCAGTGCGCCGGTTGCTATTGCTTTGGAATGTTGAGAAGCCTGCATCACCCGTAAAAAATTTCAGGCAAAGGTAGAGCAGCAGCAGTATCAGGATGCAGGATTTTGAGCAACAAGCATGGTACTTTCAGCACCACCTGCCCGGAACTGCATAGGCGTAGTGCTTGTGAGCCGCCTAAAAAACCGCACAAAGTACGAAGCGTCTTCGAAGCCAAGCTCAAAGGCAATTTCTTTTACAGAGAGGCTGCTAAAGTAAAGCAGGCGTTTACTTTCGAGCAGTAGCCGCTCGTGCTGCATATCGGCCACGGTCGTGTTCAGGTACTGGCGGCAGAGGCTGTTGAGGTGCTTGGGTGTAATGGCCAGGGCATCGGCATAAAAGGTAATGGGCCGGTGCTCCCTGAAATGCTCCTCTACCAGGTGGCTCAACTGAAAAAGCCGTTCGCTGTGCCGGGTTGGCGTAAGCTGCTTTATGACCTGAACGCTCTCGTGCAGCAGGTAACGCAGCAGTATGTACAGGTACCGCAACAATATGCTCCAATCGGGCAGCGGCTTCTGCAGCTCCATCTCCATCAGGTGCGCCAGTTGCTCCACCGTATGCTGCAGTTGCGGTGGCAGGTCGAGGTAGGGGTGTTGGTACAGGGAGCCGAACAGCATCAGCACTTCGTGGGCGCTGGTGCCGGTTGTTTGCAGAAACTTCTCCGAAAACGATACCAGGATGCCCTGCTCCTGCCGCGACTGCCGTTGGTGCGCCTGCCCCGGCCGCACAAAAAAAATACGGCCCGCCTCCAGGGCATAACGCCTGAAATCGATCAGGTTGTCGCCGCCTTTGGTTTCCTGCACCAGCATGAGCATATAGGCATCGTGGCTGTGCGGCACCTCCGACAGTTCGCTGGTATACTCCCCGAGCGGAACAACCGTCAGCGGCTGCTGGTGCAGCAGGTCCTGGTTGGGCAGTTTGTCGTGTTTTCGTTCTTTCATCTGGGGTAGCACAGGCAGCCAAAACAACATCCCGGGCTGGCAGCAAATGAAAGAATTTATCCGGAAGTTTCTTTGCCGGTAGGCAGAATATTTTAGAAAGCACGTCTGAAGCCAATACTATTGATACTTGGCAGGCCCAATAAGCAGCAGCAGCGGCAGCAGCAAAAAGCTCCGGAGGTTAATTTTCATTGAAATAATTGCTGCTGCTGGCTATGCCAAAATGCCCGGCAACTTCTTTGAGCTGAACTCAGGAAGTAGCGCCTGCAGCAACAGCCTTACTACAAACTTTAATTTAGAAGCTCCAACCGAGCGAAACACCAGCTGAAAGATCAAAAAAATTGTAACTGTTACTTAAGTACTTGGCATTGTTTACTGATTTTGAAATAAGAACAGGTTTAAGCCCGGCCCTGAGCACCAAACCTCCGGATGGCTTCTGGTAGCGGTAGCCGATATGTGAAACTAAATGATGACCATGAAAAACTATGCGATAAAAGTCTGTTAGCACCCCATTCTCTTTTCGTTTATGATACCCTACCGTGTTGCTATAGGAGTAACCAAGGCCTGTTTCAAAATGATGATTCCTTTTACCCATCACCACAGACACCTCAGAAATTAGCCCGTAGTCTAAAGCTCTCTTATCACCAAACTCCGATAGTGCCTGCCGGGTTCTGTTCCTAACCGTGAACGCACTCACCCCGGCGCGAGCCAGTACCTTTAGTGAATTTCTCTGAAAAACCATTCGGTCATAATTTAAAGAATAGCCAGGCGTTAAACCGCCAGCCTCCACATAGATGCTGTTCTTCTTGGTAAACTCTTCAGGCAAGCGCTGCGCATAGGCGCTCGTAGAGAAGAGCAACAGCAGTGGAAAGCAGGAAAGAATTGTTACAGATGGCTTCATAAGTGCGATTTTGACTTGAGGTGGAGGTGCAAGTTTAAAAGCTCCAATTTAAGGTAAGAATTCATCAATTTTTATACCAGAAGAAGCCATGATGCAAAGTCCCTTATCAAATCTACACTGCTGCCGTTACTGCCTGACCAGTGTAGCTGCAGAAAAACATGTCCTTTATCTAAGGATCAGCACCTTACCCCGGGTGCTGGTTCTTCTATTCTAGTGCGGAACATAATTTTGCCTCCAAGAAATCAATTCAGGAACGCTTTTTGCTGCATTTTATATTTAAACATTTACTTCATAAGTAAAATTATTTATTTGTAAAGGCTCCAATTAAGTAGTAACTTAGCCTTGCCAATAATCAGGAAAAAAATCGCTACAAGTTTATATTTTTTGAATGACGAGGAACGATTGTTCGTTTGACACTCAGCTTCTTATCAGCTTTTAATATTTTTATTCATGGTATACTTAGCTCAAAAGCTATTCCTAGTAGTCGGCCTGCTCGCGATGGCGAGAGGCTGCACCGACCCGGCCGCCCTGCAACCCAATGAGCGGGTGCTGAAAGGCGAGAAACTCGACCAGTATGTAACTTATTTTAACCAGATGGAACCCGAGGATGTGGTGAACTACGTTCCGAACGCCCAGTCAGCCAGCTGGATGAAACAAAACGTGCCGCTGTTCGAATGCCCCGACTCCGTGCTGGAGAAAAACTACTATTACCGCTGGTGGACCTTCCGGAAGCACCTGAAAGAAACACCTGACGGCTTCGTGTTCACCGAGTTCATTACACCCGTGAGCCACGATGGCATGCACAACACCATCAGCTGCGCCCTCTCCCACCACGTGTACGAAGGCCGCTGGCTGCACAACCAGGAGTACCTGAACCAGTATGTGAACTTCTGGTTCGAGACTGAGAAAAAATCGGAACGTAGCAAATACTACAAATTCAGCAGCTGGATTGGCGATGCCGCCTATAACCGCTTTCTGGTAAACCAGGACTCAGCGCACGTGCTGGCCCTGCTCGACGATTTTATAGAAGACTACAAGACTTGGGAAAAGACCAACAACTACGGCAAAAACCTGTTCTGGCAATTTGATGTGCGCGATGGCATGGAAGAGTCGGTGAGCGGCTCGCGCAGGGAGAAAAACGCGCGGCCAACCATCAGCAGCTACATGTTCGGCTATGCCAACGCTATTGCCAACCTGGCCACCATGGCCGGCAAACCCGAAGTGGCCACCGAATACAAACAAAATGCCGCCACCATCAAGGCAGCCGTGCAGGAGCACCTGTGGGATGACAAGGACAAATTCTATAAAACCCGCCTCGAAAACGGCGAGCTCCACAGAGCCCGCGAAGCCATCGGCTACATTCCGTGGTACTTTAACCTGCCCGACGACTCGCCAGCCTATGCCCAGGCCTGGGAACAGGTCCGCGACTCAGCCGGCTTTGCCTCCCCCTGGGGCCTGACCACGGCCGAGCGACGTGAGCCTACTTTCCGTACGCGCGGTTCCGGCCACGGCTGCGAGTGGGATGGCGCTATCTGGCCCTTTGCCTCTACTCAAACCCTGAAAGGGCTGGCAAACCTGCTCAACAACTACTCCAACCATACCATGACCAAGCAGGACTACTACGATGCCCTGCATACCTACGCCTGGTCGCACCAGAAAAACGGCAAGCCTTACCTGGGCGAATACCAGGATGAAAAGACTGGCTACTGGCTGAAAGGCGACAACCCGCGCAGCAGCTACTACAACCACTCCGGCTTTACCGACCTGGTTATAAACGATTTGGTAGGCCTGAAACCACAGCCCGGCAACAGCATAGAAGTGCAGCCGCTCATTCCGGAAGGCCAATGGGACTGGTTCTGCCTCGACAATGTGCTGTACCACAACCAGATCGTGACCATCCTGTGGGATAAAACCGGCGAGAAATACGGCAAAGGAAAAGGCTTCCGTATTTTTGCAGACGGCAAGGAGATACATCACTCCAAAGACCTGAAGCAGGCCGTGGCAAAACTGCCCTCCAAAAAAAGCTAAGAACAATCAGCAAAAACAAACACTTCATTTACAAAAATCCTTATAATGAACACGAGACGGTCCAGCATCCTCCGAAGCTTCTTATTTTCGCTTTTTTGTTTCGTCATGCTTTCGGCGGTAACGGCCAGGGCAGAGAAAAGCCCCTACTACAACGTACTGAAGTACGGCGCCAAGAATGATGGCAGCAAAATAGCCACCGAAGCCATCAAAAAAGCCATCGATGCCGCTTCGAAAGCAGGTGGCGGCACGGTATTTTTCCCGGCTGGCGAATACCTGACCGGTCCTATCCATCTGAAAAGCAACATCACCATCTTTATAGATGCGGGTGCCCTGATCAAGTTCAGCGACAATTTCGACGATTACCTGCCGATGGTTCCCTCGCGCTGGGAAGGTATTGACGTGGTAAACTTCTCGCCACTCTTCTACGCCTACGAGCAGGAGAACATTACCATCATGGGCCGCGGCACCATAGACGGGCAGGGCAAAAAATGGTGGGATTTCCACCACAAGCTCTACGACAAAAGCATGCCCCGTACCAAGTGGCAGCTCGAGTTCGACAAAAACAACAAAGATGTGCTGATGCCTGACATCCCGGGCATGATCGCGCGCGGCTTCCTGCGCCCGCCCTTCATCCAGCCTCTTTTCTGCAAAAACGTGCGTATCGAGGGCATCACCATCATCAACTCGCCTTTCTGGACTGTTAACCCCGAGTTCTGCGAGAACGTGACCATTACGGGCGTGACCATCAACAACCCGGATTCGCCGAACACCGACGGCATTAACCCATCTTCCTGCCGCTATGTGCACATCTCAGACTGCCACATCAGCGTGGGCGACGACTGCATTACCATTAAATCGGGCAAAGACAGAGCGGGCCGCAAAATGGCGACACCGGCCGAGAACTACACCATCACCAACTGCACCATGCTCAGAGGCCATGGCGGCGTGGTAATCGGCAGCGAAATGTCTGGCGATGTGAAGAAGATCACGATCTCCAACTGCGTGTTCGACGGAACAGACCGTGGCATCCGGATTAAAACAGCCCGTGGGCGCGGTGGCGTGGTAGAAGAGATTCGCGTGGACAACATCATCATGAAAGACATCAAGGACCAGGCGATTGTACTGAGCATGCAATATGCTAAAACGGAGCCGGAACCTGTTACGGAAAGAACGCCGGTGTTCCGCAACATCCATATCAGCGACATTACGGTAGTAGATGCCAACGAAGCAATATTGATTGATGGACTTGAAGAGATGCCTGTGGAGAACATCACCTTTAACAACATGAACATGAACGCCAAAACAGGCGCCATCATCCGGAATGCCAAAAACATTGAATTCCATAACGTAACGATAAACACCGAATCTGGCCCGGCTATTCAGGCAGAAGACGTGCAGATGATGGAATTTGGAGGCGTGAAAACACACAAGCCACATGCCAACACACCTGTCGTGGAATTAAACAATGTAGACGACGCCTTTATATTTAACGCCAACCCTCGCCCCGGCACGGATGTGTACCTGCAACTGAAAGGCCGCAATACCAAAGGCATCATCCTGAATGGCAACAACTTCCGCCATGTAAAAACGCCGGTAGCCCAAGAGAAGGAGGTAACCGAAACCGTGGTGACGGACTCCAAGCAGCAGGCCACGGCTAAGTAGCAGCATCGGCAAAATATTCTAACAACTCAGCCCTGATGAGGAACACAGGCATGCGCATAAAAGCTTTATTTCAACTGATCATATTGTTTATCCTGGCCGGCCCTTTGGTTGCCCAGGATAAACCTGTTCAGGACCAGGTGGAGAAATGGGATATTTTTGAGCTGACCCTGGCTGGTCCGGCGGCTGGCAATCCGTTTATTGAAATACCGCTTACGGCTGAGTTCCGGCAGGGAGAAAAAACGTACACGCCAGACGGCTTTTACGATGGCAACGGCACCTACAAAGTACGCTTCATGCCCGATGCCGAAGGAACCTGGACCTACGAAACCAAAAGCCGCCACGAGGCGCTGAACGGCAAAAAAGGTTCTTTTGTGTGCACCCCTGCCTCGGCAGGCAACCACGGGCCGGTGCGGGTGCGCAACCAATACCATTTCGCTTACGAAGACGGCACACCCTACTTGCCCTTCGGCACCACCATCTACGAGTGGCCTTATCAGCCCCAGGAGCGGCAGGACCAGACCATCGAGACCCTAAAAAACTCGCCTTTTAATAAAGCACGCTTCCTGGCGATACCTCCTTACAAAGAAAAATATGTAGAGGGACCGCTGAAACTGACACAGTTTCCGTTTGAAGGCACCAGCAAAGACAATTGGGATTTTTCCCGGTTCAATACCGAATACTTTCAGCACCTGGAGCACTGCGTGGCCCAATTACGCGACCTTGGTGTGGAAGCCGACTTTATCCTGCTCCGCCCCTACGATGGTGCCTGGGGCTTCGATAAGATGGACATGGCCACGAACGAGCGCTTTATCCGCTACGTGATCGCCCGCTTCGGAGCTTACCGCAACATCTGGTGGAGCCTGGCCAACGAAAACAGCTTTATGCGCCACCTTTCGCAGGAGGATTGGGATACCCTGTTTAAGGTAGTGGAAAAACATGACCCGTACCAGCACCTGCGCTCCATCCACAACGCCGACAGACTCTACGACTACTCCAAGCCCTGGGTCACGCACGTGAGCCTGCAGTATTACAATGCCGTGAAAGCCTTTGGCGTTTCGCCCCTGCTCCGCGACATTTACCGCAAACCCATTGTGCACGACGAGATCAATTACGAAGGCAACATCAGCAGGCGCTGGGGCCAGCTTTCGGGCGAGGAGATGGTAGACCGCTTCTGGATTGCCTATGTGGGCGGTTCCTATGCCACACATGGCGAGGCCACCGAAGAAGGTTGGATCTCGAACGGCGGCACCCTCTCCGGCAGCAGCCCCAAACGCATCGCCTTCCTGAAACAGGTGGTGGAGCAGGGTCCTAAAGAAGGGCTAAACCCATTGGACCAGTACTACCTGATGAACGCAGCCGGAAAGTATGGCGAATACTACCTCTACTACTTCGGCAAAGACACGCCTAAAAACTGGACCTTTGAGCTCCCAGACGATGCCCTGAAGCCGGGCATGAAATTCAAGGCCGATATCATTGATGCCTGGAACATGAAGATAACACCTGTTGGCCAGGTCTTTGAGGTAGAAGAAGTGAACCGCTATAAATTCACCGACAAAAAGAAGTCGAAGATAAAGCTGCCCAATAAGCCCTACCAGGCCATCCGGATACAGCGGGTAGACGGCCCTACAAACGACAACGGGAAAGCCGTGAAACGCAATGAGCTGACCGACGAGGTAGAAGAATAGCAGCAGCATAAGACAATAGCCGCTGGAGGGCCATTTTCATTAGAATAATTACCTCAGAAATAGAAACAAGAAATAAAGGAGGCACCAGAACTCAAGGGTAATACAGCCATGAGGACATTCTGAAAACCTTTTAATTCTGAAAATTCTTGGGGAAGGAGCCCTATAGAAAGATTCTGACATAATGCAGCAGCATCAAACAACTTAAACAGGCTCCGGAGGGCCTTTTTCATTGGAATAATTGCTGCTCAGTTGTAACTTAAAATTAGATATAGATGCCGCTTTAGGCAGCCTCAGGAGTAGCGACCAATACTTTCGTGCTAAAGGCAAGTGAGTCTTGTGTCTTATGTCCTGCATCTTGTGTCCTTTAAAAAAAACCACACCATATGAAAGCCAAAAGCTTTGCAACCCTTTGTTTTTTACTCTTAGCCGGCCTGTTTTCCTTTAATCCAAAACAGGAAAACAAGCCGGATCTGACTTTATGGTATAACGCCCCCGCCAAAGAGTGGACCGAGGCACTGCCCCTGGGCAATGGCCGGCTGGCCGCCATGGTGTATGGGGGAGTTGAAAAAGAGAGAATACAGTTTAACGAAGAAACCCTCTGGACAGGCGAGCCAAGAGAGTATGCCCGCCAGGGAGCCCATAAACACCTGCCGGAACTGAGAAAACTATTGGCCGAAGGCAAGCAGAAAGAAGCGGAGCAACTGGCCCAGGAGCACTTTATGGGCCTGAAAAGTTCTGAAGCAGGAGATCAGGCCAAGTGGAAAGAGAAAGCAACCGCCTTCCAGACACAGCCGGGCTCTCCCACCCTTGCCAAGTTCAACGACAGCCAGTGGAAAGAAATGAAGCTCCCAACCGAGCAAGGCTGGGAAAGCACCGACATTGAGGGCATGGAAGGCATGGACGGCGCTGTCTGGTTTAGAACTACTTTCGAGCTGCCTAAAAAATGGAAAGGCAAAGACCTGAAACTGGAACTGGGCAGAATTCGCGACGAAGACTTCACGTTTGTGAATGGCCAACTGGTTGGCAACACGACCGGCATCGGGAACCACCGCCGCTACATTATTCCGGCCAAGCTCCTGAAAAAAGGCAAGAACCAGATTTCGGTGCAGGTGCTCAACTACTATGACAAAGGCGGCATTATCGGCCACAAATTCGGCAACATTCCCCTTTCGGTCTACCCCGAAGGCGATCCGGAGCCGGAGAAAAACCTGATCGCGCTCAACACCAAACCCTGGAAATACTGGATTCAGGACGACATGCCACCAGCCGTACCTGCCTTCCAGGCATCGTATCAGGCGTTCGGCGACCTATGGCTCGATTTTAAAGGCCATGAGAACGCCACCAATTACAGGCGAGAACTTGATATAGAGAACGCTACATCCCGCACCAGCTACACCGCCAACGGCAT
Organism: Pontibacter beigongshangensis; assembly: GCF_014332515.1. Taxonomy (GTDB): domain Bacteria; phylum Bacteroidota; class Bacteroidia; order Cytophagales; family Hymenobacteraceae; genus Pontibacter; species Pontibacter beigongshangensis. The sequence continues at coordinate 19,330 of NZ_VFSD01000039.1, forward strand.
CGAGTTCACACGCGAGTACATCGCCAGCGCACCTAACCAGGTGGTGGCAGTGCACCTCAAAGCCAGCAAGCCGGGCCAAATCACATTCGAAACGTCGCTGAGCAGTCCGCACAAAAAATCCTCTACCCGCAAAATAGATGAGCAAACCCTGGCGCTGAGCCTGCAGGTAAAGAACGGAGCCTTGCGAGGCGAAAGCTTCCTGAACGCCAAAACCAAAGGCGGAAAAGTAACGGTAACGAATGATAAGATAACCATAACCGGAGCAAACGAAGCCACACTTTACCTGACGGCAGGCACTAACTTCGTACGCTTCGACGATGTGTCGGGCAACCCGGAAGAAGTGTGCCGCCAGGCCTTGCGCACTGTTCAAAACACAACTTATGAGCAGGTAAGGGCAGAGCACGTAAAAGAATACCAGGGCTACTTCAACACGCTCACCTTTACCACGCCGCGTACGGCCAACGCCGACCTGCCTACAAACGAGCGTATCGCGAAGTTCTCCTCTTCGTCAGATCCGTCTATGGTGCCGCTGTACCTGCAGTTTGGCCGCTACCTGCTCATCTCCAGTTCACGTCCCGGCACGCGCCCTGCCAATATACAAGGCATCTGGAACGACATGCTGGTACCACCCTGGGGCAGCAAGTACACCACCAACATCAACGTAGAAATGATTTACTGGCCCGCCGAGCCGCTTAACCTCTCGCCCATGCATGAGCCCCTGTTCGACATGATCGACGAGCTGGCAGAAAGAGGCAAAGTAACAGCCAAGGCCCATTACAACGCCCCCGGCTGGCTCATGCACCACAACACCGACCTGTGGCGCGGCACCGCCCCTATCAATGCCTCGAATCATGGCATCTGGGTTGGCGGAGGCGCCTGGCTCAGCCACCACCTCTGGGACCGCTACGAATACACACAGGACAAGGAATTCCTGAAAGAGCGCGCTTACCCGGTAATGAAGGGGGCAGCCGAGTTTTTTGTAGACTTCCTGGTAGAAGATCCTAAGACCGGCTGGCTGATCAGCACGCCATCCAATTCGCCTGAAAACGGCGGGCTGGTGGCTGGCCCGACCATGGATCACCAACTCATCAGAAGCCTGTTCCAGAAAACAATTGCGGCTAGTGAGACCTTAGGCACCGATGCCGCCTTCCGTACCAAGCTAAAAGAAATGTGGCCTAAAATTGCTCCGAACCAAATAGGCAGACACGGGCAGCTACAGGAGTGGCTACAGGATGTCGACGACCCGAACAACAAGCACCGCCACGTGTCGCACCTGTGGGGCATGCACCCCGGCGACGATATTACCTGGCAAAAGAGTCCTGATATGATGAAGGCGGCCAAACAATCGCTGCTGATGCGGGGCGACGAAGGTACCGGTTGGAGCCTGGCCTGGAAACTGAACTTCTGGAGCCGGTTCCTGGATGGCGACCACGCCTATAAAATGGTGAACATGCTTATTCATCCGGCAGCAAAAGGAGGAGGCTCCTACCCCAACCTGTTCGATGCACATCCGCCTTTCCAGATCGACGGAAATATGGGTGGTGCCGTGGGCATAGCCGAAATGCTGCTTCAAAGCCACGATGGTGCCATTGATGTGCTGCCGGCCCTGCCAAAAATGCTGCCAGCTGGTGAAATAAACGGCATCCGTGCCCGGGGCGGCTACGAACTGAACCTGAAATGGGCAAACGGCCAGCTGCAGAATCTGGAGGTAACCTCACTGGCCGGGAACAAATGTGTGGTGCGCTATGCCGGTAAAACGGTAAGCTTCGATACGCAGAAAGGCAAAACTTATAAGCTAAATAAAGACTTGAAGCTGCTGTAGCCAAAGCTGCGGCAGCTCCGGAGGGCCTTTTTCATTAGAATAATTTAGTTCATGTGCTAATCGGAAAATTTGAAGATTCGAAGCTGGAGCTTGTAGCTAAAAATGCAACTTAAAGTTCCTAAAGCATTTGGTATATAACCTAAAAAATGACTCCGGAAGGGCAAAACCATTGGCATAATTGCTCCTGAAGTTACCTTAGCCCAAAGGGCCCCATTTAATTTTAAACAAGAGAATAAAACAACCAGTACCCTTCAACATGCTCACAAATAAACATTTCTTTGTCCCGCTTTTAGTTTTCCTGACGACCTGCTTTTCAGCTTTCGAGGCAGTTGCCCAGGTTGGCGTCCGACAGGAAATCTCCCTTAACAAGGGCTGGCACTCCATTGCCGACGACAAAAACATACAGGCACATAACGGGTTTGAACAAACCTCTTATGCAACTAAAAACTGGAAAGAAGTAGACGTGCCCCATAACTGGGACGGCTATGAAGGCTACCGCCGCATGCGCCATGGCAACAGGCATGGCTATGCCTGGTACCGCAAAACATTTCAGGTGGAGCCACAGCAAAAGGGGAAACGCTACTTCCTCTATTTTGAAGGGGTTGGCTCCTATGCCACTGTTTGGCTGAACGGAAAACAAGTAGGCTATCATGCAGGCGGCAGAACCACCTTTACACTCGATGTGACAGATGCCATTAACCTCGATAAGAAAGAAAACCTGCTGGCTGTTCGGGCCGATCATCCGGCCGAAATAAAAGACCTGCCCTGGGTGTGCGGAGGTTGCTCCGACGAACGCGGATTCTCTGAAGGCTCGCAGCCGATGGGCATCTTCCGCCCCGTTCACCTGGTTATTACAGACGAAGTAAGGATAGAGCCGTTTGGTGTCCATATCTGGAACGACTCCACTATTTCTGAAAAGTCTGCCCAACTCAACATCAACGCTGAGGTCAAAAACTACGGCAACAAAAGCAGAACCGTAACAGTTATCAACCGCCTTGTGGATAAAGCGGGTAAAACGGTGGCGCAATCCAAGTCGAAGTCCAAAATTAAGCCCGGCCAAATGGCAATTATCAGCCAGCGGCCGCCGGTTATCAACAATCCGCACCTGTGGTCGGTAGAAGACCCGTATTTGTACGCCCTGGTAACGGAAGTTGTAGAGAAAAACAAAACCATCGACCAGCTCTCCACGCCGTACGGCATCAGGTGGATAAGCTGGCCGGTTGCCAGAACTGATAACGACAAACGCTTTTACCTGAACGGCAAGCCCGTGTTCCTGAATGGTGTGGCAGAATATGAGCACCTGATCGGCCAGAGCCATGCCTTCAGCGATGAACAGGTACGCTCTCGCGTGATGCAGATGAAAGCAGCGGGCTTTAACTCGTTCCGCGACGGACACCAGCCGCACAACCTGCGCTACCACCAGCATTGGGATGAACTGGGTGTGCTGCTCTGGACACAGATTTCGGCCCACATCTGGTACGACACCCCTGAGTTCAAAGAAAACTTTAAAAAGCTGCTGGTAGATTGGGTGCGCGAACGCCGCAACAGCCCCTCGGTGGTAATGTGGGGACTTCAGAACGAAAGTAAACTCTCAGAAGAATTCTCGCGGGAATGCACCGAACTGATCCGGCAGCTCGACCCGGCCGGCTGGACACAGCGCCGGGTAGTTACCACCTGCAATGGCGGTAGCGGCACCGACTGGGATGTGCCCCAGAACTGGACCGGCACTTATGGCGGCGACCCGAATCTGTACCACGAAGATGTGCAGCGTCAGATCCTGATCGGGGAATATGGTGCCTGGCGTACGCTCGACCTCCACACCGAAGGCGAATTTGACCAGAACGGACCCGTTAGCGAAGACCGCATGACCCAGCTCATGGAAATGAAAGTACGGTTGGCAGAATCGGTGCGCGACAATACCTCCGGCCATTACTTCTGGCTCTTCACCTCGCACGACAACCCGGGTCGGGTGCAGGGAGGCGAAGGCCTGCGCGAGCTGGACCGCATTGGGCCGGTGAACTACAAAGGCACGCTCACGCCCTGGGAGGAGCCGCTGGATGTGTACTACATGTTCCGCTCCAACTATGCCCCCAAAGAAACAGAGCCGATGGTGTACATTGCCTCCCACACCTGGCCAAACCGTTGGACCAAGCCCGGCAAAAAAGACGGCATTGTGGTATACTCCAACTGCGACGAGGTAGAGCTGTTTAACGACGTGAATGCTAAATCGCTTGGCCGGCAAAAACGTCCGGCAGGCAAAGGTGTGCACTTCACCTGGAACGGCGCAGACATTAACTACAACGTGCTCTATGCCGTGGGGTATGTAAAAGGCAAGGAAGTAGCCAAAGACTATATTGTGCTCAACCACCTGCCGCAGGCACCGAACTTCAACGCGTTCCTGAAAGATGCCAAACCGCTTACGGCAGCAACCGCTAACCAAAACTACCTGTACCGTGTGAACTGCGGCGGCCCCGACTACACCGACAAGCATGGCAACAACTGGTCGGCAGATGTGCACAAAACCACTGCTAACACATGGGGCTCCAAATCGTGGACCGACGACTTTACAGGGTTGCCACCGTTCTTTGCCAGCCAGCGCCGCACCCACGACCCGATAAAGGGTACCGATGAGTGGCCACTGTTCCAGAACTTCCGATATGGCCTCGACAAGCTGCGCTACGAGTTTCCGGTGCCGGATGGCGAGTACCAGGTAGAGTTGTACTTTACAGAGCCCTGGCTGGGAACAGGCGGTGGCCTCGACTGCACCGGCTGGCGCTTGTTTGATGTAGCCATAAACGACCAGACCGTAATCGAGAACCTCGACATCTGGAAAGAAGTAGGCCACGATGGCGCCCTGAAGAAAACGGTAAAAGCAACGGTAACAGGTGGACAGCTGGTGGTTTCGTTTCCGCGTGCCGCTTCTGGTCAGGCGCTGATCTCGGCCATTGCCATCTCCTCAGCCAACACTGCCCTTAAACCGGCTCCGGCATCACCGGCTATTATCCAAAGTCTGAACGTAACAGACAAGGCAACGGCAAAAGAATGGTCGGCTCACACCTGGCTGGATGCCGGTGCCAAACAATATGCCAACAGCAAGACAGCTTTTATCACCTTGCCCTCAGACTGGTATGGCGCTGAATATCTACTTATGCCACAAACTGTAAAAGCAGCGAAAAGTGGCACAATAGCACAATTTACGGTAAGCACAGAAGCAGATGTTTTTGTGGGAATAGATGCACGCATTACCCAGAAGCCGGCCTGGCTGAAAGACTATGAAGACGCCAAAAGCGTGATCGAGAATAACCAGGAGACAGGCAACAAATTTGTGGTGTATAAGAAGCGTTTCCCGGCTGGTGCTACGGTAACACTTGGCAGCAACGGCAGCGTTCCTAAGGGTACGGCAGCCATGTATGCGGTGGCGGTAACGAAGGCAGCAAACATAGACCCGGCTTATGACCTGAAAACCACTACCCGCTACGATGCCAAAGCCGGCGAAGGAGCAGGTCCATCGTTGGTGACAGACCAGGTGGTGAATAAAAGAGCCACCGTAACTTTTAAAGAAGCCAACCAGACTAATATGGTGGAGTTCGATTTTGAGGTGGGTGTGGCCGACATTTATGCGCTGGAAGTACGCTACCACAACCCGCACGAAAGAGAGTTTAAAGGCAAAATGCAGTTGTTTGCCATAGATGGCACCTTGCTGAAAGAAGAACCGGTTGAGTTTACGCCTACACGGCCTACCAAGTGGAACTACATCAACAGCACCACGGGCAGCATGATTAACGCAGGCTATTACAAAATCCGCATTACCTCATCAGAAGCTGAAAATGTGAGCTTCTATGACCTGGCGGTGCAGTAGCCACTAGAGATAGTAGATACTAGATTATAAATCGTAGATTAAGCTTTAAATCACTCAATCTACTGGCGTTTCTATCAACAATGGCAGCTCTGTTGTGCAGGGTCCTCCACTTGGAGGCCCCGAACAGCGAGAAATAAGGAGAGAAGTGCTCTTCCAAACTTTTTAGTTCGGAAGTTTTCTGAAGAGCATTTCCTAATTTTCTTCAGACTGCGAACTACCCTGCTGCCAGGAATTAGCAACAGGAGCAGCAAAGCCAAAGGGCTCCGAAGGGCCTTTTTCATTGGAATAATTGGGGCTGTAGCCGACAGAAAACATAACTAGAAAGAACATGCGTCTACCATCTAACATAAATTACCTGGCAACTAAAAAGTTGCTCCTGCTTACTGCACTGCTGGCAATTGTTGGCTCTAACGTTAGCGCACAGGCCGTAGACACTACTTTACTCACGCAGGGCCGCTATTATACCGAAGCAGAAGGCAAGGCTGCCCTTGACAGGTTCGCCACCACCTACCACGACTGCAAGAGTTGGGAAAAAAGAGCTGACCGCATCCGGAAAGGCATTGTGGAAGGAGCCCGTCTGAAGCAACTCCCCACAAACACGCCCCTCAACCCGATTATCCACAGCAAAAAAACCTTTGATGGCTACACTGTGGAGAATGTGGCGTTCGAGAGCTTCCCCGGATTTTTTGTGACAGGCAACCTGTACCGGCCTACGCAGCAGCAGGCCTCCTACGCAGCCATTCTGTCGCCGCATGGGCATGGCAAAGATCCCCGCTTCGGGCCCGATGTGCAGCACCGCAGCGCCACTCTTGCCCGCATGGGCGCCATCGTGTTCGCCTACGACATGGTGGGCAACGGCGATGCTCAGCAGACCACGCACAAGCACCCGCTGGCCCTGCAGCTGCAAACGCACAACAGCCGCCGCGCCGTGGATTTCCTGCTCTCGCTCCCGGGCGTGGATAAAAAACGAATCGGGATAACCGGCGCCTCAGGCGGCGGAACACAAACCTTTGTGCTTACGGCCATTGACAACAGAATTGCAGTGTCGGTGCCGGTGGTGATGGTGTCGGCATTCCATTTTGGGGGCTGCGTGTGCGAAAGCGGCATGCCCATCCACAAAAGCAAAGACCACCAGACCAGCAACGTCGAAATTGCCGCACTCGCAGCACCACGACCCATGCTCCTGATCTCAGACGGAAAAGACTGGACCAAAAACACGCCGGAGGTAGAGTACCCGTACATCAAAAACGTGTACAGCCTCTACAACAAAACAGAGCAAGTGGAGAACCTCCACCTGCCCACCGAAGGACACGACTACGGACCGAACAAACGGAAAGGTGCCTACTTTTTTCTGGCGAAACACCTCGGTCTGACGCTGGAAAATATTATCAATGACGAAGGAGAGATACACGAAAGCTTTGTAAAACTGCTCCAACCCGACGACCTGCATGTGTTTAATGCACAGCATCCAAGGCCGGCTCATGCCGTAATGGGTGACGATGCCGTTACAAAGCTGGTGGCATCTTACGCAAACGGCAAAAAGAAGCGGAAGTAAACACAGTGGCAGAAATCAAATTATTCTAATGGAAAAGGCCCTCCGGAGGCTGATATACACTTGCCTCACTGCCATTAAAAAGAAACCAATTGTAAAAGGCGATCCGCGCTTCAGGGAGTCATAAACCAGAAAAAGAACTGCCAGGAAGAACGCCCTGGCAAATCATTTCCCCCTATAGCCTGCCAAAGCGTCATCACCACACACTACATCATAAAACAATAGATTATGCATCCGAACAAAAAACAGAAGCTGCTTTTATTTGCTTTCCTGTTCCTCTTTTCAGCCCATGCCTATGCCGCCGACATCTGGGTGTCGCCGAAGGGCTCCGACCAGAACGCGGGCACCAAGGCCTCCCCTATGGCTAGTCCTGCCATGGCGCTGCGCAAGGCCCGGGACTTGCGCCGCCTTTCCGATCCTTCTGTAGAAGGAGGCATCCGCATTATTTTCCAGGGTGGTGTATACGAGTTGTACGAGCCACTGCTGATCCGCCCCGAAGACTCCGGCACAGCCGCCAGCCCTACCACCTTTGAGGCGGCACCAGGCGAGAACCCGGTGTTTTCGGGAGGAGTGAAAGTAACAGGCTGGAAAAAAGCCAATGGCAACATACCGGGCTTACCAAACGCAGCAAAAGGCAACGTATGGGTAGCTGACTTACCCAAAGTGGGTGGCCGCCAGCTGGAGTTCCGCCAGCTTTGGGTTAATGACCAGAAAGCCACCAGGGCTACAAACCTGGGTGATGGCGTGCTGGACCGTATTCTGGCCGTGGACGGCGTGAAACAGGAAATGTGGATCCCAACCCCCAAAGTGAAATTCAACGACATCGACCAGTTGGAGTTCATTATTCACCAGTGGTGGGCCATTGCCAACCTCCGCGTAAAGTCCATCAAAACCGAAGGAAACAGAACCAAGCTAACCTTTCACCAACCAGAGAGCCTGGTAGAGTTTGAGCACCCCTGGCCTGCCCCTTTCATCGACGATAAAAAAGAATACAACGGTAACTCGGCCTTTTTCTTTGCCGATGCCATAGAGCTGCTGAACCAGCCTGGCGAGTGGTTTGCCAACAAGAAAACCGGCAAACTGTACTACTGGCCACGCCAGGGCGAAAACATGTCGCGCGCGGATGTAGAGGCGCCTTACCTCGAAACAATTGTGCAAGTGAAAGGCAACCTCGACAATCCGGTGCAGTATGTTAACTTTAAAGGAATCCGGTTTGAACACACCACCTGGATGCGCCCCTCTGAGCAGGGCCACGTGCCACTGCAGGCAGGTTGGTACCTGATTGAGGCCTACAAACTGAAAGAGCCGGGAACGCCCGACAAAGCGAAACTTGAAAACCAGGCCTGGGTGGGCCGTCAGCCGGCAGGCATGATGCTTACCAACGCCAAGCACATCAGCATAGAGCGCTGCGTGTTTACGCACATGGCTGCCACTGGCCTCGACTTTGTGAGCGGCGTGCACCATAGCCGGGCCGAAGGCAACGTGTTCAGCGATATTGGCGGCACAGGCGTTCAGGCCGGTTTCTTCGGAAGCGAAGATTTTGAGGCGCACCTACCCTACGACCCGACTGACCGGCGCGAGCTGGTGCACCACATTCAGATTGCCAACAACCTGATTACCGACGCCACCAACGAAGACTGGGGAGCCGTAGGCATCAGCATAGGCTTTGCGCACGATATCAACATAGAGCACAACGAAGTGAGCCACCTGAACTATTCTGGCATCTGCGTAGGCTGGGGCTGGACCAGAACCGTGAACAGCATGCGCAACAACCGCGTGCACGCCAATCACATCCATCATTTTGCCAAGCAGATGTACGATGTAGGCGGCATCTACATGCTCGGCTCGCAGCCAAACACCGAGGTCAGCGAAAACGCCATTCACGACCTCGAAAAAGCGCCGTACGCGCACATGCTGCACCACTATCAGTATATTTACTTCGACGAGGGATCTTCTTATATCCGCGCTGTTAACAACTGGACGGAGGTAGACAAGTTTTTCTCCAATTCACCAGGCCCCGGCAACCTATGGGAAAACAACGGCCCGCAGGTAGATGAGGCCATCAAGAAAAAAGCCGGCATCAAGCCTGAATTCCAGGATATCAAAAAGGACTTTCAGGCGTCTGCCAAGCAAAAGTAGTTGTTAGATTATAGAAGTTAAAGTTTACTTTGATTTTCAGGAGCCCTGCTTCCTTTGGATGGACATCGTCTAGAGGAGCAGGGTTTCTTTTTTGTTTGAATCTGTCTATAGGGCCCGACCCCAAGGATTTACAGGATTTGAAGGTGATTAGAATGATAGTACAATCCCATGCTTTCATACCAGTAATTTTTTTTTGCAAAAGTCAGGGTAACATTGCCAATTACATAGTTGCTCCTGATTATTCAAATGGAAGGCGCCCCCCTGTTCGGAAATCACATCATACCTGTTGTTGGTGTGCAAGTACCTTTTCGGATCAAATTAACGCCTGTACAAAGCAACAAGAGCCGGCTCTTGTTGCTTTGTACAGGCGTTAAACTACTGCTACTTTTTAAGTATCATTTTAACAGTTTGCACACCATCTGTGGTAGTTAGTCTGCCGAAGTAAATGCCTTCCGACATTCTTTGGCTTTCCAGCTCGTACTCGTACTGCTTGTTGGCTTCAGCAACACCTGTGGCCACTTTCTTCACCAAGGCTCCTTTTACATCGTATACCTCCAGGACAAAATTTTGCTCTTTGGCTACCGAGAAAACAATAGTAGTTCTGTCAGAGAAGGCGTTTGGATAGTTGTAGAACTCAGTGCCTAAAGTAGTCTCTGCCATACTAACTGCTTTTGTAGCGGTTGCAGTAATAGCACCACCACTTCCAGTTACAGAAAGTTCGCTGCTCCATCTTCCTTCGTTCACAACTACGCTCTGAACCGATTTGCTTCCATTCCAATTATTAGTGTACCATACACCACCTTTGGCGCGGTGGATAATAACTGCCAATTGATCGCCTCTTCCAGTATTCAGCACATCTGTCATGTCGAGTTGCATCGAGCAATTACCTTCTATACTTTCCTCTCTTCCATCAGCAAATATTTCTGAGATATTTGCTTTACCGGAAAACTGAGCGGTTGAGCCTTTGATGGCAAGTACAGAGATGGCATTGCTTTTCAGTTTATAAGTATGAAGTTCTGAAGATGCTACACCGTTTCTGTCGAGGTAACTTTTCACAGTGATTGTAACACCACCTTTGAAGTTCTTCATGCTCTTGTTATACTCCACGAAGAAGTCAAACTTAGTCTTCTTATCGGGTGCTCCCTTCACATAACCAGCAGAAGTGGCATTATCGAGGTAACCAGCTCCGCCAATTAATCCACCAGGGGTTGGTTTTGCAATTGTGCAGGTATTATCAGTTGTAGGGTCATTCGGGTTAGACCTATAATTACCACTTACAACAACTGCAATAGTTAAGGTAGTGGCAGCCGAGTTTCCAATGTTATATTGCACATTTGCTGTGGCTGTACCTACGCTGAGGTCGCCAGGTGTAACCAAGCCAACGGGCAGGTTCTGAGCACCATTAATAGGTGTTAAGGAACTGCCATTGCGAATAAAGAACGACACCTTGGCTGTTCTGATATCACCGCTATAATTCAGGTTGTTCTGAATGGTTGCCGTAAGTGCTAGCGTTGCCGTACTGCTGGTTGAACTTGTTGTCCAGTAGAAACTAGAGCCGGTATAGAAGGCATCGGCCACCGGATTAGCAGTTTGAGGTGTGATGGTTACAGTAGTAGTACCGTTGGTGTTATTATAATTTGTACCACCACTGAAAGCCCAGGTAGTAGATCCGCCTGGCACATTGGTATAACTTTCTGCAAAGGTTAAGGCAGCGCTTAAGTCCTCCCCAAAAACACCTGTGGCTGTGCCGCTTGCTGTATGTTCAAAACCATCGTAAGTACCACTATAAGGCGTAATAGCTATAGTAGCGGTCGCTTTGTTTATAGTAAGAACTCCAGCAGAATTGCTTACTGTGTAATTCGACAACTTAGCGTTTGGATCATTGATAGCGGCGACAATTGGATACCCTTCGGCCACAACGTCACTGGCTTGAGTGGCTGTGGTGCTATAGTTAACTGTTATACCATCTGTACTCACCAGACCAGTCACTGTTCCGGTCAGAGTTGGCACTGCTTCACCATACACTTTGGTTTTGTTTGCAACAACAAGGTTTAGTTGAGCAGGGCTAATTGTAAAATCAGCACCGATGTAGTTGATGATGTAATTGCTGTTGGCCAGAGAATTCTGATTGATGGCATAAGCGCCAACTCCCTCGCCTCCTGCTCGCTGAATGGAGCCAGAAAAGCCAATTACAGCACCATTAGGCAATACAGTACCAACCGCCGGACTTGCTGTGAATGCTAAACCTGGCTCTGCTTGTCCGTAAACTTTACCCTGATCGGCATTGGCTGTAACAGTTACAGGAAGTGGCGTGACTTCAAATTTATTGGCAGTTACAGCTAAGCTTATTGAATAATTGTCTCCTGCTGCCAAGTTTCCTAATGTATAGGCGTAGGCTCCTACTGTTTCTCCTCCTGCACGTTCTAAAGCGCCAGTGAAGCTATTGCTAGCCAGTAGAGATTCGCTTGGCGAATAAGCAAAGGTTGGATCTAGTGCACCGTAAACTTTGCTTTGGTCGGGATTAGGAGTTACAGTTATAGCTCTCTTCCCGAT
>NZ_VFSD01000004.1 GCF_014332515.1 Pontibacter beigongshangensis
TAATCTTCAGATCCTCCTGCTCCATAAAGGGCTGGTGGCGCAGACGCTTGCCTGTTGCCTTAAAGATGGCGTTGGCTACGGCTCCTCCTGTAGGCGGCAAGGCAGGCTCGCCTAAACCGGTAGGGTCAATGCCGTTGTTCACAAAGTGCACGTCTACTTCCGGCACCTCTTTCAGCCTGATCAGGTGGTAATTATGGAAGTTGGTTTGCTGTGGTGCTCCGTTCACAAAACTCAGGTTCCCATACAGGGCATGTCCCAGACCATCTACCACGCCACCCCTCACCTGCTGATACGCCCCGCTCAGGTTCACCACGATGCCACAATCGGCGGCAGCAAAAATCTTGCTGACAACCGGTTTCTTGTCTTTTAGCTGCACCTCCGCCACCTGTGCCACATACGACCGGTGCGAGAAGTACACGCTGAAGCCCTGCGATACCTTCTTTTTCTTTCCCCAGCCAGATTTCTCTACGGCCAGGTCTATCACGCCCTTCATGCGGTCGATGTCGTATTTAACGGCGCCTACAGGTGTTTTTTTGGCTCGCTCCAGCAACTCCAGCCGGAACTGCACCGGGTCTTTTCCGGCAGCCTGCGCAACTTCGTCTAGAAAAGCCTGCTCGGCAAAAGCCAGAAAGTTGGTGATCGGGGCCCGCCAGGGCCCCGTGGTAATCGGCGTTTTGTGCTCGATGGACTCGATCAGCAGGTTGTCTACGGCACCGGACGGGAAGTTGTCTTCGCGCGTGGGGTTCCCGGCGTTCATGCCTGCTCCACGCACCTTGTAGCCGATCATGTTTCCCTTTGCATCCAGAGCGGCTTCGAAGCGGTAGCGGACGGCTGGCCGGTAAATGCCTCCGGCCATGTCGTCTTCGCGGGTCCAGATTACTTTTACCGGGGCTTTGATCAGGCTGGAAAGTTCGGCTGCTTCCAGCACATAATCTGCATTAAGCCTCCGACCAAAACCACCACCCAGGCGCGTAAGTTCCAGGCTAATTTTATCAGGGTCCATGCCCAGCAATTTGGCTACCTGCCCCCGGGCCATTTCTGGTGTCTGCGTAGGGCCTATCAGTTCCACTTTGTCAAGGCGCACATCTGCAAAGAAGTTCATGGGCTCCATAGGGCTGTGCGGCAGGAACGGGCACTGAAACTCGCTTTTCACCACCTTGGCAGCCTTGCTGAATGCCGCCTCCACATCGCCATCTTTCCGGCGAACAGTGGCTTCCGGACTATCGAGCAGCTCCTTAAAAATGCGGTTGTGGTCTGCGGAGCTCTCCAGGGGGCGTTCTTCTTCGTACTCTATTTTCAGCAGTTTGCGGGCCTTCATGACCTGCCAGGTCGATTTGCCAACCACAGCTATTTTATCTTTAAAGCTCACCACATCCACAATGCCGGGCACCGCTTGGGCCGCTGCCGCATCTACAGATTTCAGTTTCAGGCCAAAGGCTTTTGGCCGCTGGATCATGGCATACAGCATCCCCTCGCGGTATACATCCATCCCATAAAGGGGCTTGCCGGTAATCATCTCGTGGTTATCGACGTTGCGGACGGCTTTACCTATCAGTTTAAAGTCTTTCTTGTCCTTCAGCTTCACCTCAGTTGGCACAGGCACCTGAGCGGCTTCGGTAGCCAGCTCGCCGTAGCTCAGCTTGCGGCCGGTTGGCTGGTGCAGCACCAGGCCCTTGTCGGTGCTGAGGCTGCTGGCGGGCACTTTCCAGCGTTTGGCGGCAGCCTCTACCAGCATGTGCCTTGCCGTGGCGCCGGCTTTGCGCAGGCGCTCCCAGGAGTGCGGAACAGCGCCGCTGCCTCCGGTTACCTGCCGCTGAAACTTCTCTGAGTCGAGCGGTGCCTGCACTACTTTTACCTTGCTCCAGTCGGCATCCAGCTCCTCGGCCACAATCATCGGGAAGGAGGTTTTGATGTTCTGCCCCAGCTCCGGGTTAGGAGAGAAAATAGTGATGATGCCATCCGGGGAGAGCGAGAGGTAGCTGTTAAAATTAATGTTGCCACTGGCCATGGTTGCGTCGCTCACCACTTCCAGCACAGCGGCAGCGGAGTTGGACCAGCTAAAGCCGAGCATAAGGCCACCACCTGCCGCTGCGGCCAGTTTCATGAAATTACGTCTGCTTGGTACGGGTACGTTTGGCATGGCTACTCTATCAGTTTAGTGGCGGCTAAGGCAATGGCTTCGCGGATGCGGTGGTAAGTGCCGCAGCGGCAGATGTTGCCGTTCATGGCATTGTCGATTTCTTCGGGAGTGGGCTTTCTGTTTTTAGTGAGCAGCGCCGTGGCCGACATGATCTGTCCGGCCTGGCAGTAACCGCACTGGGCCACGTCCACCTCGTCCCAGGCGAGTTGCACCGGGTGGTCGCCATCGACTGAAAGGCCTTCTATGGTGGTGATCTTGCTGGTGCCGACTGCCGCTACCGGTAACACGCAGGAGCGCATGGCATTTCCGTTCATGTGCACGGTGCAGGCGCCGCATTGCGCTATGCCACAGCCGTACTTGGTGCCCACCAGGCCCAGGTTATCGCGCAGTACCCACAGCAGCGGGGTATCCGGCTCCACGTCGGCATCGTAGCTCCGACCGTTTATTTGCAGTTTGTAAATAGCCATGGTAGTTGCAGTAGACTTATGAGTTAAATTTAAGAAGCCAAAACCTGAATTCGATGCTCCGAAAACTGAATATCAATGAGATTAGCAAATTTATTTTGCCTGAATATGGCTATCTTCCTACTAATTATAAAGTAAGTTAAGATTATTTTTGTTTAAGTGAAAATCGCTCCTGAATCAAGGTCAGGTGCTGGTGGAGGACCGGAGCAGCCCGGCATAATCCGCAGCCGTATCCACATCGATAGCCCCCTGCGGAAAAGGAACAGTGACGACATCGTGCATATGTGCGAGAAGCAATTTGCGGGCTCCCTCCTCTCCGTTTAGCGCCAGCAGCTCCGGGAAATATTTTTTATCGAAGAGCGCCGGAGTACCGGCTATATTTCCGTAGGCACTGGCCACCATCCCAGCCCTGTTCTCCGCCTTCGCCTCCAGCAGCCTGTTCAGTAACGAGGAGCTGACATAAGGCTGATCGCATACCATCAGCAAACAGGCTGCCGCCGCTGGTGCTTCTGTCAGGAGCGCCAAAAGCCCACACCTGATGGAGGCTCCCATGCCTTGCGCCCACTCCGGATTAGTGACAACACTCAGGCCAGGAGCAGTGAGCTCTGGCTGCACGAGACTGGCGTTAGCCCCTAGCACCACCACCACCGGGCTGCAGGCAGAGGCAAGCGCCGCCTCTGCAGCACGCTGTATCAGGCGCTGCCCCTCAAACAAAAGGTTCTGTTTGGGCTCTCCCAGCCGTGTAGAGGCTCCCGCCGCCAATAGTACTAGTCCTGTCATATAACAAATTTACCCCCTCTGATCTGACGCAGATTTAGCCTGCGACTTACCTTACCGGAACTCAAAATGGCATCACCTTTAGAAAAACGACTTACATATCAGAAACAGGTATCACGACATTCTATAATTGGTATAAAAGGTGACACAAATTAAGGTAAGCTGTGCCGCTCACTATATTCTTTATCAACTCTCCCTACCGCCTGATCAACAGTTTAATCATTAAGCCTATCAATAACCAGCAATTATTTGAATGAAAATGGCCCTCCGGAGGCGCTGCTGCGGGCCGTTCCTTTAGATCACGCGATCCGGATGCTGCAGTTCATGGGTATTTCCTGCTCCTTTCTTAGCAGGGTTTCGTTCTGCCCTTCAGGCACAGGCGCGTGTATCGCCCCGGTTCTTTCCCGCAACAAACCGCCTGCCCTTTGTGCCAGCACCGCCTTTATCTCCGACAGAATAGATAAGGCAATTTCTTCAGAGGTCTCTGCCCCTATATCGAGTCCTACCGGCCCGTAGAGCCCCCTTATGGCAGCTTCAGAAAGACCCAGCCCCTCCTCCTGCAGCTCGTTGACGAGCCGGTTCAATTTCTTTTTGGGGCCCAGCACCCCCACATACGGCAGGTGCTGCGGCAATAGCTGCCGCAACAGCGCCAGTTCGTAGTTGTAGTTATGCGTCATGAGCACCAGCACCGTCTGCGCATCCAGGGTCAGTTGGTCCGGCACCTGTTCCGGCTTTGCCACATGCACGGCGTGTGCCGCAGGAAACCGTGCGGCCGTGGCATAGTTGGATCGCCCGTCTATAACCGTAATTCTCCAGCCGAGCAGTGCTGCCATGGCCGTGACAGGTATAGCGTCGTTTCCGGCTCCCACCACTACCAGCGACACCTGCGGGCGGAGCACTTCTATAAAGCCAGTGAAGGAGCAGTCTGCCTGCGTGTATGTTTTGGTGCGGGAAGTCTGAGTCAGAAGCGCTTCCCGGGCATCGGCGAGAAGTTGCTCCTGCAGCGGCTGCTCGGCTACTCGTCCAACCAGAAGTCCGTTTTCGGGCAGGTAAAGACAGGTACCTGGCTGATGCGCTGCTCTGTTTTGCCCCGAGAAAAGCGTAACCAGCACGGCCACCTGCCGTTTGCTCAGAAAGGTTCTCAAAATAGAAACTGGATTGGCAGGATCTTCCGGACGGATAGGCTCTATCAGGATCTTTATGATGCCATTGCAGCCTAGCCCCACTCCCAGCTTCGCATCGTCGTCATCGGTGGTGTCGTAGGTGATCAGCATCTTTTTTTGCTGCGCCATGGCCAGCCGGGCTTTCCGTAGCGCGTCTCCTTCCAGGCAGCCGCCACTAATGGCGCCCGTCAGTTGCCCGTCTTCCGTTACCAACATGCGGGCGCCGGGCCTTCGGTACGAAGATCCCTGCACCTGCACAACCGTAGCCAGGGCCGTCTGCTTGTTTTCGCTGCTGGCCACCTCAAATGCCCGGACAATATCCTGCATCTCCTTCATTTCTTTTCTGTATTAGAATCCTCTTCTGAATCATGTGCGCCCTCCTGATAGCCGGCACTTGTATCTGGCTGCTCTTACAACCTTTAAGTTAAGTTTTTTTGCAGAAAAAAGTGCAGAAGGAAACAAATATAGCCATCACTTAACAGATCAGAAATGGTCGCGCTTCGGGAAACGGGACTTTTTTATCTATCTGTTGAAATTGAAGTGGCCAAACCCTTAATACCGGGCTTTGTGTCGCTGGCGGTAATACCAAAGAAAAAAGTCCTGTGAAAATCAGGCTGAAAAACCTGGAAAAGAGACGAAAGTCATTTTTTTGTATGCGCCAGGTCATCGGAGATTGCTATCTCAGATTGTAACTTACTTCCAGTGTATTAATAAATAAAGGAAATTTTTAACTCAAACTTATACAGCCATGAAACAGAAATTTACCATCAGCATACTGGTTCTGCTTATTGCCGGGGTAGCGATAATAGCCACGCTCGCAGGTATTACTTCTAGTGGTGGCACTGGACCGTTCTGGCACGACACCGTGCGTGGCGAAACTATCGTAATTTACGGGCAGGGCATTTACCAGCACATGTCTGCTGAGGTGGCGCCACAAGGCATTGCCCATGATTATGTAACCCTGTTTCTGGGAGTACCCTTGTTGCTGGTGTCGTTGTTCTTTGCCCGTGGCGGCTCCCTGGTGAGCAGGTTTATCCTGGCAGGCACCTTGCTGTACTTTTTGCTTACCTACCTGTTCTACCTGGTCATGTGCACCTACAACATCATGTTCCTGCCTTACGTGGTGGTGCTCTCTGCTTCGTTCTTTGCCCTGTCGCTTACATTGCTTTCATTCAATAAAAAACGGCTCCCGGCTAGTTTTCATCCTAATACACCGGTAAAATCAGCCGGCGCTTTTCTGGTGCTGACGGCTTTTGCCATTGCCCTGCTCTGGCTGAGCGTGGTGGTTACGCCGCTTCTCAATGGCACCATCATTCCGTCTCAGGTAGAGCATTATACCACCTTGGTGGTGCAGGGGCTGGACCTGAGCCTTTTTCTTCCGCTGGGCACGGTAGTGGGCGTTCTGCTTATCCGGCAAAAGAAGATGGGTTATTTGCTGGCGCCCGTGTACTTTGTTTTCCTGTCGGTGCTGATGACGGCGCTTACAGCTAAAGTTTATGCCATGTACATGCTTGGCCACAGTGTGGTGCCGGTCGTATACATTATCCCTGCCATCAACCTGCTTACCCTGTGCTTTACCGTGCTTCTGCTGAGCAAGGTTGGGGCGCAGCAACAGGCTATAAAAAGCCCGCAGACACGCTTCTCCGGAAGGGCGCATGCCCTGAGTGCCTGACAGAAAAAAGCGTTGCCCGCCTTTGGGCAACGCCACCTCCTTACCTGCTATTAACAATTTAGCGGACTAAAGCTTTGCCTTCTCCCTGGTTGCAAATAAACCAGGGAGAAGGCAAAGCTTTTTCCGTTAATCAAAGCGCCACATGCCGGGGCGAGCAGCAGCAGAAACCTTCGAAGGGGCATTTTTTATTGGAATAATTTATGACTGCCGATCCTGCCATTCCTCCCCTGCCTTCTGCCCCACCTGTTAAGTTGTCTGGCTTCCCTTTCTGCGGCAATTGAGTTATCCGATTAGGCGGGCGGCCTATAATTTTGGCTTATCGGGAATTTTCGATATCTTTGCCAAATGAATAAGGTTGAGATTTTTAAGGCGCTCTCAAATAAGACCAGGCTCCAGATCCTGAACATGCTCAGAGAGCCGGACCGATACTTCCCGCCGCAGCAGGCTGGCGATAGCGCATTTGGTCTTGGCGTTTGCGTAGGGCATATTCAGCAAAAGCTCGGGCTTTCACAATCCACCGTGTCGGAGTACCTGGCTACACTACAGCGGGCAGGCCTGATTACCGCCACCCGCTCCGGCCAATGGACGTACTATAAACGAGATGAGGCAGCCATACAGCGCCTAGGCGAAACAATCAGGCAGGAACTGTAAAAACAGCCCTACATACCGGAAAGCAGCCTTTCTCTTTTTAATCGGGATTTGGCGAAATTCCGAACCATATAGCAGGCACGTGCTGCCCGAATTTTTCTCACCCACAAAACCAGTTAAAACCTAATCCTAAACCCATGAGTGATATAAAGCAGAAGCAGTTAAAGGACGTAAGACTGTCGGTATTGGACCTGGTACCGATTTTAGAAGGCCAAACAGCAGCAGACTCTTTTAAAAGCAGCCTGGATCTGGCGCAACAGGTGGAGCGCTGGGGATACACCCGCTACTGGCTGGCTGAGCACCATAACATGGCCGGCATCGCCAGCTCCGCCACTTCCCTACTGATCGGGCATATAGCCGGCGGCACCTCTACGATTAGGGTAGGCTCCGGGGGGATCATGCTCCCCAACCATGCCCCGCTGGTGGTGGCGGAGCAGTTTGGCACCCTAGAAACGCTCTTCCCGGGCCGCATAGACCTGGGCCTGGGCCGCGCACCTGGCACAGACCAGTTCACGGCCATGGCCCTGCGCCGCGACCTGACCGGTAACGTGGAGGATTTCCCGCGCCACGTGGAGGAACTGCAAAACTATCTTGGGCCAGCCAACCCCGCCGCCCGTGTGCGTGCCGTTCCCGGAGAGGGTACGCAGGTGCCAATCTGGATATTAGGTTCCAGCACCTTCGGAGCGCAACTGGCCGGTATCCTGGGCCTCCCCTACGCCTTTGCCAGCCATTTTGCGCCAGCGGCTCTTCACCACGCCTTAAAAGTGTACCGCGACAGTTTCAGGCCTTCCGACTCCCTGCAGGAGCCTTATGCCATGGCCTGTGTAAACGTAACCGCTGCCGATACCGACGACGAAGCCAAACATCTGGCGACCTCCCTCTATCAGTCTTTCCTGAACGTGATCCGGGGAACTGCCAAACCCATGCAGGCACCCGTCAGCAGCATGGAAGGTCTCTGGGATGCTTCGGAGCAATATGCCGTGCACCAGATGCTGCGCTATACGTTTATTGGAGGACCTGAAACCGTAAAAAACCAGTTGCAGGCTTTTCTGGAGGAGACCCAGGTAGATGAGATCATGATCGCTTCTCATATCTACGACCATGCTGCCAGGCTGAAATCTTACGAGATCGTGAGTACGCTTGCCACTGGCAAATAGGCCATCTCTTTACAAGGAGGTTTAATCTTAGCTTTATCCCTTCCTCTGAAGCTTCCGGCCTTAGGGGAAGGGCAATTTTTTACTGCTCCTCCCTCGAGGCTGGAACAAGCATTTCGTCGGGGACGATAGATATTATTTTTTGAAGAGCCAAAGTGTTGGGCATCGTAATGTTCCTACCGTCTTTGGTCTGGATGTGCATAAAGAAAACAGAAATATCCTGCAGCCTTCCCTCCACTTCAAAGTCTTTTTCGAAGATCCTGATATTGTCGCCAATCCGGAGCGGATGGCTGAAGAAAAGGACAAGCCCCGACGTAACATTGGAGAGAATGGACCATTGCGCAAAAAAAGCCACCCCCAGCACTGTAATGGTAGAGGTAATAAAGAGGAGCAGCTCTTTCTGATCCAGCCCCCAGATTGCGGCCAGCGTGATAGTTCCGAAGAACAGCAGAATGATATTGATGATCCGGAAGGTAATATTGATCCGCCGCAGGGCAAAATCGAACCGTGTGCTGATTTTGTTGATGCTTTTACTCAGGAGCAGCTTTATGAGCAGCAACACAGCAATAACGACGACGGTCTGAAGGATTTTAACTTTATAGGGTTCCATATCTTATTTTTTGGTAGAGCCACAGGGGCTTTATTCAGGTGTGGCGGCAGCTGGTATGGCCTTTAACTGGCCGGCAAAGGTAGGGGTTACTTCTGTGCCGGTCAAGGGCTACAAAGGCTGGCGGGGCGCCAGGCAGCACAAAAACCATCCGCCCCGGAATCAGTAAAAGACTAAAAGGAGCAACCGCTTATGAAAAACGAACATCTGGAAAACTGGGACGAGGCGAGGTACAAAGAGCTGAACACCTACTTCCGCATCAGAATTGAGCTTCTGCTCCGGTCAGATCCGCAGCTGCAACAAAATGGCAACCTGCAACTCAGCGACCTGGTGGCCTATTTCGATGAAGACGACCGGCAAAGATGGGACGAGTTTCTGGTGCTCGACAAGCAGAAGCTGGAGGCAGACATGTGGAATTATCTGCATGGGGAAGGCCCCCGTTTCCGGCCAGGATTCGGCTTCTCAAGCCCCGAAGATGCGACCTGGTAAGCAAGCCTATTTCATGCAGCTGCGCTGAGGCAAATTATTCTAATCACAAAGCCCCTCCGGAGCCTGCTGCACTTTATAGAGGGTAGACGCTAAATGTTAGGTATTTTGTCTGCATCTTTATACTGTGGCCCTACCCGAAGGATTTACAGGATTAAGGGGTACGCAGAATTCTATCAAAGCTTTTCTTTCCTGCTTCGCGCCCACCAGATTCTTCCAAAATAACAATAAAGGCTGAGGTCGTTTTCAAATCAGCCACCTAACCATGTACCCATTTAACAATTAAACTATTTAACAATCAACAATAAACATCCGGCAACCACTGCTGCCTGCCACAGCAGGCACGAAATAAAATCAGGAATTTTGAACCAAATTCACCCTAATAAGGTGTTTAAATAATTAAAGGTGGTAATTTTGCCCCATCATGAATAATTTCTCCCAAACCAACTGTTTCCCATCTTCAGCATGATGAGCCACTACTGATGTGCCTGTATTGCCTTAGCACATGGCCTTTGCAATAACCAGATTTTAAAATATATAAAATATTGGTTGCGCAGTTTATCAAGTCTGCACAATCCAGCTCCTACTATATGTCAGCGAACGTAGAAATAAAGAAACGCAGAACCTTTGCCATCATCAGTCACCCGGATGCGGGAAAAACGACGCTCACCGAAAAGCTTTTGCTCTTTGGCGGAGCCATCCAAACAGCGGGCGCCGTAAAAAGCAACAAGATCGTAAAATCGGCTACCTCTGATTTTCTGGAAATAGAGAAGCAGCGTGGCATCTCGGTGGCCACCTCCGTCATGGGCTTCGATTACAAAGGCTACAAAGTAAACATACTCGACACGCCCGGCCACAAAGACTTTGCAGAAGACACCTACCGCACCCTCTCTGCCGTAGACAGCGTGATTCTGGTGGTGGACTGTGTGAAAGGCGTGGAAGAGCAGACCCGCAACCTCATGCAGGTGTGCCGCATGCGCAACACGCCTGTTATCATCTACATAAATAAGATGGACCGCGAAGGCCGCGAACCCTACGAGCTGCTCGACGAGCTGGAGAAGGAGCTGAACATACACGTGAGGCCGCTGAGTTGGCCTATTGGCATCGGCCGTGATTTTAAGGGCGTGTACAACATCTATGAAAAAGACCTGCGGCTGTTCTCCGTGAACAAGTCGCAGATCTCGAATGATGTGGTAGCCGTGCACGACCTGGCAAGCGAACAACTCGACCAGCTGCTGGGCCAGAAATATGCCAGCCAGCTCCGGGAAGATGTGGATTTTCTGGAAGGCTATTACGAACCCTTCGACGAGGGGCTCTACAAAGAAGGTTACCTGGCGCCTGTGTTTTTCGGCAGCGCCATCAACAACTTTGGCGTGCGCGAACTGCTGGACACCTTTGTACGAGTAGCCCCGCACCCGCAGCCCCGCGAGTCTGCCCAGCGGCAGGTAGCCCCCGAAGAAAAGAGCTTTACTGGCTTTATCTTTAAGATACATGCCAACCTGGACCCCAACCACCGCGACCGGATTGCCTTCTGCAGAATCTGTTCGGGCAAGTTTGAGCGCAACCAGCAGTATTACCACACCCGCCTCGACAAAAAAGTGCGGTTCTCCAGCCCGACCAGCTTTATGGCCAACGAAAAAAGTCTGCTCGAGGAGGCCTGGCCCGGCGATGTGGTGGGCCTCTACGATACCGGCTCCTTTAAAATAGGCGATACCCTGACCGAAGGCGAAACACTCCAGTTTAAGGGCATCCCGAGCTTCTCACCAGAAATTTTTAAGGAAGTTATCAACAGAGATCCTTTTAAGGCAAAACAGCTCGACAAGGGTATCCGGCAGCTAACCGACGAGGGGGTGGCGCAGCTTTTTGTGCAGCAGCCGGGCAGCCGCAAAATTATTGGCACGGTTGGTGAGCTACAGTTTGATGTGATAAAATTCAGGCTGCTGCAGGAATACAGCGCTACATGCGAGCTGAATACGCTCCATTATCATAAGGCCTGCTGGATTACCTCAGACGACAAAGAGGCGCTAAAAAGGTTTATCTCCCTGAAAGGCAGTAACATAGCCTACGACAAGGACGATAACCCGGTCTTTTTTGCCGAAACATCCTGGATTCTGAGGTCTGTGCAGGAAACATACCCTGCCCTGCAGTTCCATTTTATTTCTGAATTTTATCAGAAGCAATAATAACAGCTAAAAAATATAGACAGCGTATATATTTAAAAAGGTAATTTTAGCTTTTGATACTTCGACCTGAATGGGCCCTACCAGTTAGAGCAGTTTGAATATTGAGTATACGAACAACATGAACAAACTTTATAATAAGATTTCAGTACGCATTTCCAGGGTGGCCCGCCAACTAGTCCCTTTTAACCAGAAATACAAGCCCATCGGGGTTTGCCGTGCCGGCTCGCTCACTAACGGGCAAAAAGAGGTAAACTCAGGAGAGGTGATCGTGCATACTGTGTATCCTGCTGTTGTTACTACCCTCAATATTTCCGACGACCTCTACCATGCCTGCTCCGACTACTGGAAACCCGCCAAAAGGGTGGAAACCTCTTATGTGGTGGCTGAAGTACCCCATGGCCGTATTCATACCGACAACGAGAACAGCGTAGCCATCATCAGCAGGTTCAACAACCTGGTGGGGGAAGTGTCGCTTAGCCTGAATGAGGGAAAAGTGATTGACCCTGCGCTGAACCCTGTTTTCGGGCAGCGCTATTTCAAGTCACCTGTAAAAATACAAGGCACCGTTTTTTCGCTACTCTCTGGCGGGGCAGGCATAAACAACATCAGCCATTGGTTTATAGATGTGTTGCCACGGCTCCACCTGCTGCAGAAAAGTGGGCTTTATGAAAAGATTGACTGGTTCCTGGTACCAAGCCTGCGCTACAGCTACCAAACCGAGACCCTTGCTATGCTGGGCATTCCATCAGAAAAACTGTTGGCTGGTGATCAGCACCCACACATAACCGCAGACTGTATAATTGCCTCTACGGCACCACGTGGTAGCCATACCCTGCTCCCAACCTGGCTCTGCGACTATATTAAAAGCGCCTTTCTTCCACTTGCTGACACTGGCGAGGCCGGAGTTGCCGCACCTGCACGCATTTATATAAGCCGCAGCGACTCCAACATGCGCAATGTGCTAAACGAGGAGGAGCTGGTAAAGGAACTGGAGCAGTACGGGTTTGAGCACGTTATTTCGAGCAAGCTGTCTATCCGGGAGAAGCTGAATCTCTTTTCAAGGGCCGAAGCAGTTGTGTCTGCCACAGGGGCCGGCCTGGTGAGCATATTGTTCTGCCAACCCGGTACCAAGGTAATCGAAATATTTAACGAGGGGTTCGTCATTGAGCCTTTCTACGACATTGCCACCAAAACAGGCCTCGACTACGACTACATCATTTGCCCCAGTAAAAAGAAGATAAGGGATGCCGCCAAAGGCCAGCGCGAAAACCTGTATGTGGATATTGCACAGCTGAAGAAGAAACTAGGGAAGATACTGCAGCCGGCAGAGCGCACCTGAATTTATATTTTGACTGATTAGAGACTCGAAAACGAGGTGCAGCTAATGGCATAAGGGCATGAATTGAACTTTCCGGTCTTAAAACAGAATGGACCGTGGTCCGGCCGGAAAATATGCCTGTTACTTATTTTTTTCTGGGCTCCAGCCTCCATAAAACGAAAATCCCCCGTCTCCTTCTGGCCGGCTTGCTGGCTCGGGGAAGGACAGGGGATTTTTCTGTTTACGGTAGCAGCACCAGGTCTGCTTATGTTTTATCTGGCTCTGACGTTGATAGTGCTTTCAGCCAGTGATGTCAGTAACATGTCGGTTTGTTTCTCCTCCTCGAGGGTAGTGTGCAGCAGGTCCAGTGCATCGTTAAGTCCAAGCTGCTTGGCATAGGTGCACACGGTGCCATAGGCGGCAATTTCATAATGCTCCACGCGCTGTGCGCAGCCAATGAGTGCGGCATCCATCACATCAGCGTCAGCCTTCTCTTTCATCATGGATTCGCACTCTTTGATAATTCCTTCCATGGCCATACATTTCTCTCCGGATACTTTCTGGCCCAGCAACTCAAATACCCTTTCGAGGCGGTCTATCTGCCTTTCGGTCATTTCCAGATGATCCTGAAAGGCGGTTTTCAGCTGCTCCGAAGAGGCCGCCTTGATCATGGCTGGCAGTGCTTTGGTAATTTGCTTCTCTGCATGGTAGATATCTTTTAGCTCATGCAGGAACAGGTCATTCAGATTAGTAAGTTTCATAGCTTGGAAAGGTTTAGGTTTATAGAAAGTTAATCTATCTGTCTCGTGCTGTTACTATACGTGCCTCATGAGGAGGGGTTAAAAAAATATAAATTAATTAGGGTTAATACGCTTAATTTAGTGGTAAAGAAGCACGAATATACCTTTTCATATATAGGGCCCTTTTGTTTTTATGGTGAAACCGGAGTGCCCAGGTTTGGAAAAAGACCTGCCAGGCAACGATTTTCATCAATTACGTGTACTAGTTTGAAAGCAATTTGACTTTTGCTGCCCCTGAAAATAATAGAGGCAACCTGGCAGCCTGGAAGTGGCCGGTTTGCTTCCTGGTCGGCAACCATGTTCAATTGTTTTAACCGGTACCGCTATTGGCCCTTGGGCAGGCACTGTGCCGGGTGGTCTATGACGGATATTTTAAGCTCTATTTACCCTTTTACGAAACTATAATTCCAGTGAACGACAAACCAAAAGGCAAACTCATAGCAGTTGGTGGAAACGAAGACAAGGGCAGTTACCCTAATTCAAAATCAAAGAAAAAATATTACCTCGATTTTTTTGAACTAGGTATTTTGAAGAGATTCCTGGCGGAAATTCCCTCAGAGCGCCCTCGGGTTGAGGTTGTTACGTCGGCCTCCCTTATTCCGGAGGAAGTAGGCGAACGCTACCAGAGTGCTTTTGGCATTTTAGGCTGTGGGGAGATAGGCCTGATGCATATCCGTGAAGCTGCAGAAGCACATCAGCCGGCCTACCTGGAGCGGCTGAAGCAGGCAGACGGCATTATGTTCAGTGGTGGCGACCAATCCAGGCTCACCCGCTTTTTTGGCAACTCCCCCTTCCTGGATATCCTGAAAGAGCGCTACCAGAACGAGAACTTTGTAATTGCCGGCACCAGTGCGGGCGCCATGGCCATGTCAGAAATCATGATCAGGGGCGGCAGTGCCAAGGAGGCCTTGTTGAAGGGCTCGGTGCGCATCAGCCAGGGGCTTGGGCTGATGCAGGGTGTTATCATCGATTCGCATTTTATCATCAGGGGCCGTTTTGGGCGCTTAATGGAAGCCGTGGTAACTCACCCCAGAACCATGGGTATCGGGTTAGGCGAAGACACCGGCGTGCTGATTACCGACGGCCATCTGATAGAGACAATCGGCTCAAACCTGGTGGTGATCATGGACGGGCATGTACTGGGTTACTCCAATATCAGTGAAATTGAAAGGGGCAAGCCGGTGGCCATCGAAAACATGCTGATGCATGTGCTGGCAAAAGGCAACGTGTACGACATCAACACCCGTGAATTCTACAAAGATATGGATGCCCTGCGGCTAAAACAGGTGAAGAGTAAAAAGTTGAAAGTGCCTCGCCAAATCAAGAATTAGAAGTTCAAAATTATGGCCAGTGACAAAACTTATCGGAACTCAACACAAGATTTTTTCTGATTATAAAAAATCTTGTGTTGAGTTCCTGTTTCTTGTGTCCTGTTGCAGATCGTAGTGCAGGTGCAATTTCCGGATTTTAAGTCGCCATCTATAGACATGGTGGCAGCTTTGCTTTCTGCCGGTTTCAAAAGTATTGCACCTTTCTGAATATCAAATCGGAGGAGCATTAGTTTCCAGGATTTCCATCAAAATTCTCCTTTTACCAGTTTCCAAATCTTTACTTCAAGCATTCAACTATTCAACAATCAAATTATTCCAATCAAAACAGCCCTCCGGAGCTGCGCCGGGCAAGATGCTATTTATAGATGCCCACATAAGTAGCTTGCTGGTTGCTTTTACTAGCCCGGTACATACCCTCTGAATTAAAAGGCAGCGCCAGATGGCCGCTGGCGTCTACGGCAATAAGGCCGCCTTCGCCTCCAAAACTAACCAGCTTTTCCATCACCACCTTGTCGCAGGCCTGCTGCAGCGAGTAGCCTTTGTACTCCATCAGGCAAGAGACATCGTAGGCCACCACCGCCCTTAAGAAATACTCGCCGTGCCCGGTGCAGGAAATGGCGCAGGTGCTGTTGTTGGCGTAAGTGCCCGCCCCTATCACCGGGGTGTCGCCTATGCGGTTGTAATTCTTGTTGGTCATGCCGCCTGTAGAGGTGGCCGCTGCCAGGTTCCCGTCAGCATCCAGGGCCACGGCCCCCACGGTGCCGAATTTCCGGTCGCCAGTATGGTCGAGCATAAACAGGTCGGTGTCGCGCACCTCACGCCACTGCCTGTACCGGAAAGCGTCGTAGAAATACTCCTCCGGCTCAAAGGCCAGCCGGTGCTTTCTGGCGAACTCCTCCGCCCCAGAGCCCGCCAGAAACACATGGTCTGAGTGCTCCAGTATAGTCCGGGCCAGTACCACAGGGTTCCGGATGCTCCTGACTCCTGCCACTGCCCCGGCTCCCAGCGTCTTGCCGCACATAATAGAGGCATCCATTTCATGGCCTCCCTCTTTGGTGAATACAGAACCCCTGCCCGCGTTAAACAGTGGGATGTTTTCCAGCAGGGCTACGGCCTGCTCCACCGCATCAAGGGCAGTTCCTCCTGCCTCTAACAGGCTGTAGGCCTCTTCCACCGTCTTCTGAAGCGCGGTCTTGTAGGCTTTTTCGAGTTCGGGCGTCATGGAGGCAGGGGTTATGGTGCCGGCCCCACCGTGTATGGCAATGGCGATTCTGGTCATGGTCAGTGCTTGTCTTTTAGTCTGCTGCTCTCCTTTACGCCTGTTTTGCAAAGGCAGTTATAAGGCCGGCAAATCCTGAAAAAAAATGAAGTTTAGCAGGGCTTTGGCTCCTGAATTTGCTCCTAATTCAGTATCTTTGTTTATTCTAAATAAATAAAATTTAATTATGTCGTTTGAAATCCAAGGTAAGCTTTACGAAGTGTTTGATGAACAACAAGTAAGTGAGAAGTTCAAGAAGCGGGAATTTGTGCTGGAAATTCCGGATGGTCAGTACACCCAATATCCTAAGTTCCAACTAACACAGGACAAGTGCTCGCTGCTGAACCAATTCAAAGCTGGTGACGAACTTAAAGTGACTTTTAACCTGACTGGTAAGCCATTTGTGAAAAACGGCACTACTATGTACTTCACCAACCTGCAGGCCTGGCGTATAGAGGCTGCCGGTGCCGGCTCTTTTGGTGCCCCAGCCGGTGCACAACAGGCCCCTGCCGACAGTGCCCCATCGTTCTACAGCAGCGATGCCGACAATGACCTACCTTTTTAATTAAGGCGTACACGCATAAGTTAAGCGGGCTGAAAGGTCCGCTTTTTTTATGGGCATTTCCGGCACAATACCCCCCCGCTGCTAAAGCAGCCAAAGGACCTCGGGAGGAGGCTTTTCATTAGAAAAATTTGCTTCTCACAACCTCAGCCCCGCTTTTTCTGTTTACCATCTGTAGACCTCAGTTTTTGATATGGACGACCTGCAGCGCCTGATCCTCCAGGGCGAGAGCGATAGACTGGATTTTAAACAGCGCGTAACCCAGCCAGACAAAATTGCCCGTACGCTGGTTTCTTTTGCGAACACGCGCGGAGGCCGTGTCCTGGTAGGCGTAAAAGACAATGGAACCATTAGTGGCGTAGACCCCGAGGAGGAGAAATACACCCTACAGCTTGCCGCCGACTTCTACTGCGACCCGCCGGTGCTGCTGCAATACGAGGAGGTGGAAATAGAAAAAGACATTGTCCTGGTTGTGACCATTCCGGAGAGCGGCCAGAAACCGCACCTGGCCAAGGTGAAGGAGAACGACTGGCGTGGGTATATACGTGTGAAAGACACCAGCGTGCAGACAAGCAAGCTGGTGCACAAAGCACTGCAGCAGGAAGAGCCCCGGCCGTTTGAGCAGGTCCCCCTGGACCGGCACGAGCTTACGGTGCTTACCTTTCTGCACGCCAACCCCCGCATTACCCTACGCCAATTCATGAAGCTCGCCAACCTTTCGGAAAGGCGCGCTTACCGGATACTGGTTAAACTGGTCATCCACGGATACCTGCGTCTCCACGACAAGGAGAAGGAAGCCTACTATACGCTTAGCTGAGACGCTTGGGCCACTCGCCTACGGAGGCGATCCGGGTATTTAGAATATAAACTTAATGATGCCATCCAGGAGGCTTCCGCCAGATTATTCTAATGAAAATGCCCCTCGGGAGGCGACAGGCTTTGCTGCTGCTCCTGCTGCCTGTACAATTAAGGGGCAG
Organism: Pontibacter beigongshangensis; assembly: GCF_014332515.1. Classification (GTDB taxonomy): domain Bacteria; phylum Bacteroidota; class Bacteroidia; order Cytophagales; family Hymenobacteraceae; genus Pontibacter; species Pontibacter beigongshangensis. Next base: position 17,541 of record NZ_VFSD01000004.1, read on the forward strand.
GCTAATGAGCGACTGACGTAGCAATCAGCAGAAAAAACAGCTCCTTTTTCGCCAAACCGAAACAAAATGGCGGCATATAGCTATAACTCTATTTTAGGGTGATGAATTATAGCTTACTAACCAAAATACTGGCCCCTGCCGGAATCCTGCTGTTCGTACCCCTGGTGTACAGGCTGTTAGCCGCCTATGGTAAAAGAAGTGGAAAGCCTTTCTCTACCGCTTATAAGGTATGGCTGGCTTACCTGCTCTACGTTTACTTGTTCCTGAGCCCTGTATTAGCCTTCGACGAAGGCATTCCGGCTGCCAACCTAACCAGTATCCGGTATTTCGCAGTTCTGATTTATGTAAGAGTCGTGCTACAATATGCCTTTACCTTCTGGAAAAAAAGGTGGACGCCCCTCATTGGGTTTAGTTATAACCTCTTCTGCCTGTTTCAATTCAGTTACCTCTATAATACCTACGCAGAGGCCTTCCTGGCAGGCGGCGCCCCTTACCATTCGTCCGGCCTGTTTCTGCAGATTGTGGTAGGCTGCCTCCTGGCAGACAGTCTCTATACCTTGCTGGCCTACCGGAACCGCCAGCCCGACAACCGGCTCATGCAGGTGCTCAACGTGCTTTTTAGCCTCGCCTTGCTCGTATTTCTGGGAAGCGTCTATCTGTGATACCCACTGCCGGAGCAGGACATGTATCCTTGCAGATGCAGGTTTTTCTTCGACCTAAAAACTGGAAAACATCGGCCTTTCAACATCGTAAGAGTAAGAAAGGCAGTCTTTTAGAAACTACACCACCACAATTGCTCCACCCGGATCGTGATCTTTGTTACCCTGACGGCAGCCCCTGAAAAGGCAGCCGCTGGTGCGCCTGAAGATCAGGTTCTGTTCATTTTAACTATCAGCTGTTTTCTGTGTCTTTATAGAACTACCACCAAGGCTCTCCGATATGAGCAAGTTCCTTATAATCAGCCTCCTTGTCTCCGCTTCGCTTGGGTTGCAGGCCTGCCCTGCCTTTGCCGCCCAAATTCTGGTGCCGATGGACGAAACCCAGAAAGACCATTTAAAATCTTACGGCCTCGCCTTCTGGATACTGCAGCAGGAGCAAGAGGTGGATTGGCTGCTGAACTACCGTGGCGGGAGCTTCGGTTTTCGGCACGCAGAGCCAGTAGAGAAAGAGCTGCTTGCCAGGGGCATCACCTTTCAGGTGCTGTCTGATGCCGAGTACCAGAACATTCTCAACCAGATTGCTCACCCCGATGTGAACATGGATGTGATGAAGCTGGAAAAGGCGCCCAGAATTGCCGTTTACTCCCCTCCCATGGCCGAATACGGCGATGATGCCGTGACCCTGGTGCTTACCTATGCCGAGATTCCGTATGACCTTGTTTTTGATGAAGAGGTGCTGGACCAGAAGCTGCTCGCATACGATTGGCTGCACCTGCACCACGAAGATTTTACGGGCCAGTACGGCCGGTCGATCGGCCGGCGCAGGGGGCGTGAGAAATTTCTGGCCGAGCAGCAGGAAGCGCAGCGGCTGGTAGCCAAGTTCGGGTACGAGAAAGTATCGCAGATGAAGCTGGGGGTGGCAACCAGAATAAAAGAGTTTGTGGCAGGGGGAGGCTTTATGTTTGCCATGTGCTCGGCCACCGACACCTATGATATTGCCCTGGCCGCCGAGGGGGTAGACATTGTGGATGAGCTCTACGACGGCGATGGCATAGACCCACAGGCCCAGCAAAAGCTCGATTTCAGCAAAACCTTTGCCTTCTATAATTTCACCATCAGCCAGAACGCCTATGAACGTGGTTTCTCCAGTATCGACAACCAGCGCTGGGAAAGAAACCTCGACGAGGAAAACGATTTCTTCGCGCTTTTCACCTTCTCTGCCAAATGGGATCCCATACCGACCATGCTCACGCAAAACCACGTTAAAACCATCAAAGGGTTTATGGGGCAGACCACTGCCTTTAAAAAAGATCAGGTAAAGCCGGAGGTGAATATTATGGGAGAAACCGCCGAGGCTAATGAGGTGCGCTACATGAACGGCACGGTAGGCAAAGGCACCTGGACTTTTTATGGCGGTCACGATCCGGAGGCCTACCAGGCAAGGGGCAGCCAGTACCCGACAGACCTGAGCCTGTACCCTAACTCTGCCGGCTACAGGCTTATCCTGAACAACATATTGTTTCCGGCGGCCAAAAAGAAGAAACCCAAAACCTGAGGCAGCAAGTCGGCACAGCTTCCGGCACACGGCCAGCAGTCTCCTGAGGGCCATTTTGATTAGAATAATTGCCTTTTAACCTAATTTTCTACGGCCAGGAGGCTTTTCTGCAAGGTGGATGCCTCATAAAAATATACGGGCAGGTCCCTGCCTGATGTATGAGATTGGCAATAACACGGGTTAATAAAGATTGGTTTTTAAGAACTTAAAAAAATATTTTGATCCTGGACCTTATTTTGGCAACAAACTACTACCCTACTCACGTAAAACGACCAAAGGATTATCTTCCAAAATTATTCTGTAAAGCATCAGATAACTACCTGCACGCTAAAGGCAGTAGTGCTTTAACAAATCAGGAAGACCGCATGCCCTGTTTAGTGGTTTTTGCGTATTTCCTGCAATCTAACTTAATACAAATCGTATTCATTCTCCTAACTATAAGAAAGTTGTATGGTTAGAGAGAAAATTATTTTCTGACTAAATATACATATAACTATTTTTTGTTTTTATTTCTCTTTATTTATATTTGTATTCCGGAACGTTTTAACTAGGCTTTTATTAGCCATAGGTTAAGGTTTGTTTCAGAGAGTGTTGCTGATTTGTTGAACAAGGCATGCTCCTGAGACCTAAATGAGACAAAAACTTAATTTCATACATATTAGAGACTATACTACCTATGCAGACTGCAGAAAAACCTTTAAACGTTGTGGAAACGCTTCTCACAGTTTCCCGCAATCAGTCAGTTAGCTCTGAGCCGATCCTCAACTACCTGAAAGAGATGAATCCTACTGATTTAATGGACCATCTAAACCTGGTACTGGAGTATGCATCCTGTGGCGTTGTGCATAGAGAGTCTGGCAAAACTGACGAGCACCTCGGTGAAACCATGTTGTTTGTGCATGGTCTTCGCAGTGCCATTAAAAAAGCAACCGGAGAAGAAAAATAAATTTTTACTTCCCTCTCAGGCGGAATATTCTGACAGAGTATTCCGCCTGACTTTTTATTGCCTTTTTCTGAAGCAGAACAAGGTCCGCCAAGCGCCGCTGCGGCCTGTATGGTTGCAGGCCTTTCTCGCTTGCCCACTAATTTTTTGTACATTCCGTCAGGACATGCAAGCAGGTGCTGTCGGAACAGTTTGAGCGGAAGAGATTGGGTGAGCTATTGAATTATGCTAATTAAAATGCCCCTCCGGAGCATATTGCTGTTAAGCTGCGGCAGAATGTGACCGCCCGCAAAAAGTGGCGGGGCACAAGTGAGGGTAAAATTTTTGAATAGAGGGAGAATTTTGTAACTTTGTGTAAGTAGCTGATGTATTACCTTTTGTACTTCATCAGTAGCAGAGTGGCAACGTCATCAATCGGATAAGTGTCGTGTGTCATGTAGTGCTGCACCATGCCATCTACAGAGGCAAAAAGCAGTTTGGCTTCGAGCTCAGGAAAAGGAATACCACTGTTGATCAGGTGGTGCCGAACCTTATCCTCAGCAGCAGCCGATTGCTTTTTAATTTCCGTATGCAATTGCCGGGCCTCATCCGATTGCAGATGCATGGGCTGTAGGAGTTTGCAGAACTCCTTATTCCCTTTCAGGAATTTTACCGTGTGCCGCACATACTGCTCAATGGCTGAAGGAGAAATAGGCTCTGCCGATTGCGCAGCAAAAGACTCTTTCATCGCCTCACTTCCCTGCTTCAGAATCTCGAGCAGCAACTCATCTTTACTTTCAAAATAATTATACATGAGGCCCAACGATATACCGGCTTCTTTAGAAATATTTCTGATAGAAGTAGCCTCAAACCCCTTCTCCGAAAATAGCCTAAGCGCTGTCTGAATAATAACCTGAATACTTTGGTCTCGTTTTTCCTGGAATTTGCTCATGGGCTAATAGGTGAACATGTGTTCAAATATGGCATAAATTTTACTCATTCGCAAATAAAGCTAAAATGGCAACTGCCTGTGTACCTATCCGTTCTTTCAGGATGTAACTCGTTGTTACAAAGGAATAATTCCAGCATGAAAGATGACCTAATACCTTCATTATTTGCACCAAGCTAATCCTACCAAGTCAGCTACCCGTTACTGTTCATCTTATGCCTTCTTACTTCCTGAAACTAGAACAATAGATTCGTACTTTATTCTCGTTGGCAATTTTTTGAACACGGACAAATAGGGCGCAATAAGCTGAAGTCTAGACCCCAATTCAATTCTACCACCGGCTCATGTCATTAGCCAGGGCCACCAACTTTCCACCTATAAACATTTTGAACTATGGTTTAACTTCACTGTACAACACTATAAATAATAAACATTTGTTCATCGAAGATCTCGTCCTAGCAAGTAAATGAACATACGTTCAGTAATAACAAATGATGTTTTAAATTATGAACAAATGTTCAAAGTAAACATAAACTCTTCCTTTCCTGAACCATTGTTCAAGTCTGCCAGAATTATAATATATATATTAAACGGCTTTCCAATAGACACTCCCTATGTTGGCATATGTTGAACTTAAAATTGGTGCAACCCTTTCATGATTACTTCAATTCACTTAAATTTCATGATGGAAACTCCTGCATGGCTCGATCGAATTCTCTATCCTTTTCAGCACCATAGCCTGGAGCTGGAAAAAGGCAAAATCAATTACCTTGACGAAGGCAGTGGCGAGCCCATTGTATTTGTGCACGGCACCCCCACCTGGTCTTTTGTCTGGCGGCAACAAATTAAGTCGCTCAGCCGGGACTTTCGGTGTATTGCCCCGGATCATCTTGGCTTCGGCCTTTCGGATAAGCCTGCCGACTTTGCCTACACGCCCAAAGCCCACGCTGCCAACCTGGAACTACTGCTGGAGCATCTTAACCTGGATAAGATAACACTGGTTGTGCATGACTTCGGGGGACCAATTGGCCTGGCTTATGCGCTAAAGCACCCGGAGAGGGTGAAGCACCTGATCATCCTGAACACCTGGATGTGGGACCTGGAAGAGGAAACAAAGATCATGCGGATCAGCCGGTTTATGAGCGGTGGCATGGGGAAGTTTCTGTACACCCGCCTGGCCTTTTCGCCAAGACTGCTGTTGCCCCAGGGCTACCACGAGCGCAAGCATTTAACCAAAGATGTGCACCGGCATTACCTCAAACCCCTCTCCTCCCCTGCTGCCAGGCTGGGAACCTGGCGTTTTGCTGCATCCCTCTCTGAGTCGGGCCCCTGGTTCCGGCAGCTTTGGGAACAACGCGCCAAGCTGCAGATGATCCCCATGCTGATCATCTGGGGAGAAAAAGACAAGCTCCTGCCGCTCAGCCTGCTCGATAAATGGGTGAAGCACTTTCCGGATGCGACAGTGAAGCGTCTAAAAGCAGGCCATTTCCTGCAGGAGGAAAAAGGAAGCGAGGTAACGGACGCGATCCTGGCGGCAATCCGGCAGGATTAATGTTTAAATATATATCAATATTAAATTTGAATATTTACTTTTGCCTAATTAGCCAGAAATAAATTAACAACTCATGTATTTTGATAACGATTGGGCATTAGTAATTCCAATGGCCAACGAAGAAAGTGATTTTGATCCTTTCACCTCATTATTAACTGCCGTTCTGGACCGTCTTGAAAGTGGTCACGTTTATTTGGTAGTAGATAAAGTCTCAAAAGACAATACGCTGCGTCTTTGTCGTGATTTGTCAGCTGCAGATGCCAGGTTCATCACGGTGTGGGCTCCTGAAACCAAAAACGTAGTAGATGCCTATTTGGCAGGATACAAAGCGGCTTATGAAGGCGGCCATGCCTTTATCATCGAAATGGATGCAGGTCTTTCACACGACCCTAGGGCGCTACCAATGTTTTTGAGGGTTCTGAACGAAGGCAATGAATGTGCTTTTGGCAGCCGGTTTATCAATGGAGGCAGCACCGCAGATTCAGCATGGGGCCGGTGGTTTCTCTCTAAATTCGGAACCTTGGTTTCAAACCTGCTGCTCGGCACCAACATGAAAGACATGACGTCTGGTTACCAGGGTTTTCACAGAAGCGTTGTAAAGCAATTTCTGGACTATCCACTAAAATCAACTGCACATTTTTATCAAACAGAAATAAGGTTCCTGCTGCGCAAGAAACGGTTTATGGAGGTACCTATCCATTACCGGGCCCCTTCGGCCAGTGTGTCGCCTAAAGCAATCCGGAATGCTCGCCAAACGCTGCTCCACTATGTGCGACTTCGGCTGACAGGAAGAAACGTGTACCTATAAAGGCCTGCTCAAATTAGCTGATGAAAAAAAGAATATTAATTATAGGTGCAGGAATTTCCGGGCTTTCGATAGCGCGCTTTCTGGCAGACATGGCAGAAGTGGTTGTGCTGGAAAAAGCGGAAAAAGCTGGCGGCCTCATAAAATGCGACCTGATAGCTGGCAATCTTTTTCATAAAGTGGGAGGCCATGTTTTTAATGCCAAAAACGAAACGATATCGGAGTGGTTTTGGTCTCAGTTCGATCGTGACCAGGAATTTATAAAAGCCAAAAGAAACGCGAAGATACTTTTCAACAACAAACTGATAGGATATCCCATAGAAAACTATCTTTATGAATTTGACAAAGAAACGGTGCAGCATGTTATTGCTGACTTGCTGCAGATCCAAAGCGCTACTCCTAAAGCACCTTTTGAATACGAGAATTTTGAGGCATTTCTGGTAGGCAGTTTCGGAGCAACTTTATACAACCTTTACTTCAAACCATATAATCAGAAAATCTGGAACACAGACCTGAGCAAAGTGGCCCTGGAATGGCTGGAAGGTAAACTGCCGATGCCTGATATAAAGGAAATTATTCTGAGTAATGTGATGAAGGAGGAGGAGGCACAAATGGTGCATTCGACTTTCTACTACCCAAGAAGGGGTGGTTCCCAGTTCATTGCGAACCGGTTAGCCAAAAACTCAAATATTAAAACAAGTTCACCTGTCAACGGCATCAGGAAGCAGGCAGGAAACATAGTAGTGAATAGCACCTACACGGCAGATGCCATTATTTATACGGGTGATGTTCGTAAATTACATAAGATGATTAAAATAGAGGATGCCGATCTGCAGCAAGCACTACTGGACGTGACAATGCTTAAATCTAACGGCACCTCCAACCTATTTTGTGAGTGCGACGAGAACGAGCTTTCATGGTTATATATTCCTGAAAATTTCACCAGTGCCCATCGTATAATTTACACTGGCAACTTCAGCCCAGACAATAACCAGGGCTCCAGCCGAAAGACCTGTGTCGTGGAGTTTTCCGGAAAGGTTTCTTTTGAAGAAATGCAGCTTGAAATAAAAAAACTGCCGGGCAACCTGACACCTCTCCACCATAATTATGAGCCAAATTCTTATGTAATTCAGGAAAAGGATACGCGCCATAAAATTGCACGCCTGAAAATGCAGTTAGAGAAGCACCAAATCTACCTGACGGGCCGTTTTGCGGAATGGGAGTATTATAATATGGATAAGGCACTCGAGGCATCTCTAAATCTAGCAAGGCATATAACTGCCATTTAACTAACTGGTAGCCCGCACAGGAAACAAGCGCTACTATTGTCTGTTTTATATCGTTTCATGAAAAATTTAATTTCCAGAGCACAAGGCTACTACTTCCAGTTGGCCATATTTCTTTTCTTTCTGACCATTTACTCCCTCACCATGTTTCCTGGCGCGGGTGGCAGAATAAACTGGGGCGATTCTATTAAATGGCAATACCTGCATCTGGCAAATGGGTTACCGCACAGTACCGGATATCCTCAGTTCCTGTTACTCTCAGAAATTTTCTCAAGAGTTTTGTTCTTTCTGGATATGCCTGAGAGAATTACCTTTATCGCTGTTTTTTTTGGGGCTCTGGCCATGGCAGTATTCTACTCCTTAGTCCATTTACTTACAAAAAATAAAACAGGCAGTGTATTGGCTACGCTGTTCATGGGTTTTACGTACACCTTCTGGGCTCAGTCAACAGAAGCCGAAGTGTATACCCTCAATATCTTTTACCTCCTGTCGGTTTTCTACCTGTTTATCCAGTTCTACTACACCAAAAGCAACAAGTATTTTTTAGCTGGTTGTGCTGTCTACGCCTTAAGCTTCGGCAACCATTTAACTATGGTGACCATATTACCGGCAATTCTGTTTATTTCATTATGGTCAGATTACAGGAAAGTGTTTGCACCCCGTAACCTGGTGGCAATTGCTGTGTTTGTGCTGATCGGAATGTCGCAATACTTACTGATTTATTATCGGGCGCACACCAGCGACCCTTTATATATGGAGTCGCCTTACAAACCCGATTTTTCCCAGTTCATAGGTTATGTCACGGGCAGAGGTTTCCATGATCAGATGCTCTCATTCACGCTTCCGCAGATTCTTTATGCAAGAATAAATGTCCTTTTTCAATTCCTTAACCTGAATTTCACTATTGTCGGCCTTCTCTTGTCTTCTGCAGGATTCTTCTATTTCCTATATCAGAAAAAAGGATATGTAGAGCTTATTTTTATCAGTCTGGCCTTGCTCGGCCAGCTAGCCTTCAACATAAGCTATGACGTAGGAGATCTGATCGTATTCTTTATCCCTGTTTATATTATCCTGGGGCTATTTGCCGGGCTTATTTTCGCAGCCAGAAACACCCTTATTCCATCCGTATTAATGGGGGCGCTGACGATCTGTACATTCTGGATAAGCACCAGGAAAATGGACATTCTGACCGAAAACACATTCGTACAACAAAACATCCGCCCTTTTACTTCCATGTATGAGGAGCAAAACTCCTCTCACCCCCTGTACCTCTGGCCAAGCGATTACTACATTAATATGTATATGAAGTACGACAAATTAACATCAGAAAACAGCCCGTTCTTTTCGCTGGCCTATACCGACATCTTGCCCGACACTTTTTATATAGCGAAAGAATCTGAAATCACACCAGCCTTGCAGGATCAACATGAAATAAGTGTTGCCTATACTGAAGATGCCTCACAATTCTTATACAGGAAGATAAAGCCATCCCAGGCTGTTTTTATCAGCGTTATGGATGAGGGTGCTGCAAAATTACCTGCTGAATTTTACAATATCTTACAACAGCATGGCTCCAAAATAGATAGTATACCATTTAGAGGATCTTATGCGGCAGTTCTGTACAACGGCAAAATGGTGGAGGAATTGAATGGAAATGGGCCGGCTGATATCAGATCAACCACTATTACCAACAATCCCCTGACAGATCAGCTTACGTATCATGTACACTCCTCTGGGTTTGACTTTGGTAATAACAGCATCATCCGGCTAAACGGATTTGACTACGCTACTAAAAGAAGAGGAGTGAATTTTGTAGTGTATGATACCGTTAAGGAGGAAGTAACTGATATTATAAATTTTGACACCCACCTCGGGGAGGAAAAAAAATTACTGAAGGCCACACGGAAGCCAAAAGAATAATGCCTTTTATCTGACTTAGGTAACCAGATAAAAGGCATGGCTGAATAAACCCGGTCTGAGCTCTGGAGGCAGGGGAGGCTAAAACTCCGGGAGCCAATTATGCTAATGAAACTGGCCCTCCAGCGCCTCTGCACCTGCTGCTGCCGCCTCTTCAGAAATTGCTCCCTGGGCTTTTCTGCTTTACATAACAAAACAACCGCAAACTACTTAGCTTTATGCCGTTCCTGGAGCACGGCCACCACATCCTTCAGTTCCAAACCGGTAGCCGCTAGCAGCACAAGCAGGTGGTAGAGCAGGTCGGCGGCTTCGCCTTTCATGGTTTCTATTTCGCCGGCCACCGCATCAATCACAGTTTCTACGGCTTCTTCGCCTACTTTCTGGGCAATTTTGTTCACACCCCGGTTAAACAGGAAATTGGTGTAGGAGCCTTCTTCCGGATTGGTCTTCCGGTTTTGGATCACGCCTTCCAGCTGGGCAATAAAGCGGATAGCTCCCGAACGGTTGGCTGCTTCTTCTTCGCCGAAGCAACTGGTGGAGCCGGTGTGGCAGGTGGGCCCATTGGGTTTCACCTTTATGAGCAGCGAATCGTTGTCGCAGTCTTTGGCGATGCTGATTACCTCTAAGGTGTTGCTGGAGGTTTCGCCTTTGGTCCAGAGGCGGTTTTTGGTGCGGGAGAAAAAGGTGACAAGTCCCTCCTGCTGTGTTTTTTCAAGCGCTTCCTGGTTCATGTAGCCCAGCATGAGCACCTGACCTGTCAGGTCGTCCTGTATTACGGCCGGTACCAGGCCACCTGCTTTTTCGAAATCTAATTCCACGTTTTTATTTTTGAATAAGTGATTGAGTGGGTGCTATTTTGTTTTAGGCCGAAAGGATATGGAAGTTAAATTTACTGATTTATATCTAACGGCTGGTGCAGTTGAAGCCCATAGCTTAGCAAGGGTTAAAGGTTCACTGGGTTAGGCTGCGTTTTTCTCAAATCGTTTGATGGATTCCAATTCTTGCAGCTTGTTAGCCTTCTCCTCTTCCAAATCGTAATCATCTTGCAAACCAAGCCAGAACTTAGGGGAGTTGCCAAAGTAGTAGCTTAACCTTAAAGCTGTGTCGGCTGTAATGCGCCTGTTTCCTTTCAAGATTTCAGACACTCTGGTTTGAGGTATACCAATGTCCTTTGAAAGCCTGTAGGCGGTAATGTTTAGCGGACCAAGAAACTCTTCTTGCAGTATTTCTCCTGGATGAATATTAGGTAATCGCTCCATTTTTTCTTCTTAGTGGTAATCTAAAATTTCTACTTTTGATGCCTGGACGTTATGCCACTGAAAGATGATTCTCCACTGGCTGTTTAGCCTGATACTGTAGAACTCTCTCAGGTTTCCCTACAAGTTCTCTAACGGCTTGGCTAAGGCACGTTTATGTGCTTTAGTTATTTTTGGGCTTACTAATACTCTTAGTTAAGCCTGCCTTATATTTCTGATTATAATCAGTTTATAATTACCTGTATAAGTAAAAGGGGTTCAATCATTCACATAAATGAATCTACAACAAAATCAGCGTAATATATCACTTTCGTGCCTTTCGTAAAGCCAGCGTTTATTTAGTACCTGTAGCTTCTTGGATGTAACAAAACTTTCAAATTGGTCTTGAGACAGGTCCACAGCATAGTATAACACTACTTCTTCAGCGTATTGAAAAGCAACATAAGGTTTCGAGTTTATACCTCTCACCTGACTTACTCCTATTTTATGGTAAGAAGTAATTTTGCCATGCATCAAAGGGAGTAGTTTTTCTTGAGGGATGTTGTTAACTATACAGACTTTATCTATGTCTCCTTGAATTGCAACTGTTGGATGATAAAACCTTAGCTCGTGAGGTTTGTTGGGGCTATAACCAGTAACAGTAAATTGAACATAACCAATCCTATTATCTGCAGGAAAACTAACCAAATAGATATCACCCCTTGGCTTAATATTGATGTTTAAAAAAGTTTCTGGAGGTACAGTTGAAATCTTTTCTTTTACTATGGCTTCAGCTGTATCTCTTACACAGCCACTTAGAGATAAAGCACTTGTCAGAAATAGGAATAGAATAAGTAAGCTGTTCTTCATCGCTCAATGTGATTTTACTATTCCTAAAAGTCTATTAACATTTATTTGGCCCAACGGTTGTATATAAGTAATACCACCTCAAACATACGGTTATCTGCACTATGTGCGGAGTACTATATTCGCTTTCTCTGGTCAATTCTACATCATAACACTCATACCCTTACATCCACCCCCTGCTCCTTCAGAAAGCCTTTCAGCACCGGAATTTCCAGCTCCCGGAAATGGAAGAGGCTGGCAGCAAGAGCAGCATCGGCACTGGCCTGGTGAAAGACATCAGCAAAGTGTTGCATCGTACCGGCTCCACCTGAGGCAATAACGGGCACAGAAACAGCTCTGGCCACCTCTCCGGTTATGTCGAGGGCGAAGCCGGCTTTAGTGCCATCGTTGTTCATGCTGGTGAGCAGGATCTCGCCTGCCCCTAATTCTGTTACTTTCCGGGCCCAGTCTACGGTGGCATGCTCTGTTTCTACGGTTCCGGCGCGTGAATATACTTTCCAGCCGGTGGCCTCGGTATATTTCGTATCGATGGCCACAGTCACGCACTGGCTGCCGAAACGGTTGGCCAGCTCCGCTACCAGTTTCGGGTGGCGTATGGCCGAAGAGTTGACAGACACTTTATCGGCTCCGGCCTGCAGCAGCAGTTCCACATCGGCCACGGCTCCTATGCCTCCGCCTACTGTAAACGGTATGTCGATGTGGCGGGCAATGTCGCGCACGAGAGCGGCGAAGGTTTTGCGCTCTTCGTTGGTGGCTGTAATGTCGAGAAACACGAGTTCGTCGGCACCTTGTTCGGCATACCAGGCGGCCAGCTGCACCGGGTCGCCGGCGTCGCGGATGTTTTCGAACTGGATGCCCTTTACACAGCGTCCGTTCTTAATGTCGAGGCAGGGTACTATGCGTTTAGTTAACATAAAAATCGCTCCAAATCTTTTAAGGTGATGGTGCCTTCGTAAATGGCTTTTCCGATAATGGCGCCGTGAACGCCAATCTCCTGCAGTTCCTCCAGATCCTTTACGGTAGTTACGCCACCGCTGGCAATCAGGGCTGCGGCTGGCAACGTTTGCCTCAGCTGACGATACGTCTCCGTAGAGGGTCCTTGCAGCTTGCCGTCTTTGCTCACATCAGTGCAGATAAACAGCTTCGCCCCTGTCTGCACATAGTCCGAAATAAAATCCTGCAGGGCATAATCGCTTTCTTCGGTCCAGGCGCTGATGGCAATGTTAGCTCCTTTAAAATCGGCTCCTACAATAATCTTGTCGGCACCGTACTGCTGCAGCCAGTTTTTCACAGTCTCAGGCTCGCGCACGGCAATGCTGCCGGCCGTTATCTGCGAAGCACCTGCCTCAAAAGCCTGCTTCAGCGCCTCCTCCGACTGCAGCCCACCACCAAAATCGATGGTAAGGCTGGTGTTGGCGGCAATTTTTTCCAGCACGGCCAGGTTCACGGGTTTGCGGGCGCGGGCACCATCCAGGTCCACGAGGTGCAGGCGCTTAATGCCGTGTGCTTCGAAACGTTTGGCTACCTCCAAGGGGTTGCTGTCGTATGTGGTTTGCTGGGCAAAGTCGCCTTCGGTGAGGCGCACGCACTGGCCACCGATCAGGTCGATGGCGGGGATTATTTCCATCATAATGCTAAGAAGTTCTGTAAGATCCGGCTACCGGCAGGCCCGCTTTTTTCGGGGTGGAACTGGGCAGCGTAAAAGTTTTTGTATTGCAGGGCCGCCGAGAAAGGCTCCGGGTAAGAAGCCTGGGCAATGGTATGCTCCCCGAGTGGCACATAATAACTATGCACAAAGTACACGTATTCCTGCTCCTGCAGCCCTTCAAAAAGTGGCGTCTGCAGGTGGTGCAGCTGGTTCCAGCCCATGTGCGGCACTTTGAGGTCGGTCTGGAAACGAAGCACTTTCTCCGGGATAATGCCCAGCGTTTCGGTGTCGTTTTCTTCGGAGTGCTGGCAGAGCAGCTGCATGCCCAGGCACACCCCAAAAAATGGCTGCTCCAGCGTGGGCAGCAGCTTATCAAGGTTGCGGGCGCGCAGCTCGGCCATGGCAGAAGATGCCTCTCCCACGCCCGGGAAAATCACTTTATCGGCCGCTTTAATCACTTCGGCTTCGCTGCTCAGGGTTGCCTGCACCCCCAGCCGCTCCAGCGCAAACAGCACCGACTGCACATTGCCGGCCTTATAATCAACAATAACTAAGTTCATTCCTTCCTTCAAATTAAAAATTAGAAATTAAAAATTAGAAGTGGTGTTCAGGTACATTCTAATTTTTGAGGCTACCGGAAAATAAACAAAAAAGCCTGGCTCTTCCGGAGTCAGGCTTTTGGATATATTTTTACAAATTCAGCAAATCCATAGGCAAACGGCTCCGAAACTGATGCTTCGTGCGTGGTGGTGATGCAAAACTGATATCTTAACTGCCATACCGTAAAGATAAAGCTTCTGTTTTAGATTGTATAGTTAATTTTGAATTTTTTGTTTCTGTCTGCTGCTCCAGGCCGGTATTTCCAGCCGGCAAAGGCCACTGGAGCAGCAGACGGAAACAACTCCGGAGGGGTGTTTTAATCTGAATAATTTCCTTTTCCGCTGCTGCTCATCAAAACAGGTCGGGAATAACAGCCAGACTTGCGGACAGGTCATGACCTTTCCTTACAGGATCGTGCCACTCAGCAGGGCCGCTGCTATGGTGAAATAAATGACCAGACCGGTTACGTCTACCAGCGTGGCAACAAATGGTGCCGAGGAGGTGGCCGGGTCCATTCCTAACTTATGCAGCAGAAAAGGAATCATCGACCCGGATAAGGTGCCCCATAGCACGATGCCGATGAGCGAGAAGCCGATGGTGAGGCCAATCAGGTGGGCATGCTCGCCGTAGTCGTAAAAGCCGGCCTGCTGCCACACCATAATCCTGATGAAGCCTATCATGCCCAGGATCAGGCCCAGCAGCAAACCAGAAAGTATTTCCTTGCGCATCACATACCACCAGTCTTTCAGATAAAGCTCTTTAATGGCCATGGCCCGCACAATAAGCGTGGCAGCCTGCGAGCCGGAGTTGCCCCCGCTGGAAATTATGAGCGGAATAAACAGCGCCAGCACCACCGCCTTCTCCAGCTCGTCTTCGAAAAAACCCATGGCCGAGGCAGTCAGCATCTCGCCAAAGAACAGGATAATCAGCACACTGGCCCGCTTCCGCACCAGCGACAGCAAGGGGGTGTCGGTGTAAGACAGCTCCAGGGCTTCGAGGCCCCCGAACTTCTGAATATCTTCCGTGTCGCGACGTTCGATCTCGTCAAAAATATCGTCGTGGGTTACTATGCCAACCAGCACGCCGCTCTCCGACACCACCGGCATCACGGCGCGGTCATACTTGTCGAAATGGTCGATGGCCTCCTCGCGGGTCATGGTGGTGGTGAGGCACACAAACTGGTAATCCATCAGCGATTCGATGGTCTGCTCCTCGTCTGCCATCAGCAATTTGCCGATCCGTATGTCATCCACCAGCTTATTTTCCTTGTCCACGATATAGACATGGTTGAGGGTTTCGGCTTTTTTGCCGTACCTGCGAATGTTCTGCATGGCCTGCTTCACGGTCCAGCCTTTTTTGGCCTGTATGTAATAGGGTGTCATGATGCGGGCAATGCTTTTTTCGGGGTAGCCCAGCAGGTTCAGCGCAATGCTCTTTTCCTCGTCGGAGAGCAGGTTGATGGACTCCTTTATCAGCAGATCCGGGAAGTTCTCAAATATCTCCGTCCGGTCGTCGGGCGCCATGTTCTCCAGTATCTCAGCGGTCTCCCTGGAACCGAGTTCTTTCAGGATCCCCTCCTGCACATTATGGTTGAAATACGTGAATACCTCTGCTTTCAGCTGGCCTGGCAGCAGCAGGAAGCCAATTATACGTTCTTTTGAATTAAGATCGTTTATGGTCTCGGCAATATCGCTGGGGTGCTTGCTCCTTAAATCCTTTAAGTTTAATTCGCTGTAGATAGCCTTCATATAGCTTTTTATTAAAGTATTAGTTCAGGTTCAGGCCAAAGGCCGATCCTTGCCAGGGTTTGTGCTGATACATCCTGCTGCTGCTGCTGTTTCTGTCCGTCAAAAAATTCACGTCCACGGTAAGGCCGATGGAGACATGGTTGATCCCAAGGATTCCAGCCACACCATTGGAGAACAGCAAACCGTCCTACTCATACGGCACCTGCCCCTTAATAACCTATGAAGGGTTATATCGATAGCCCAAAATATTTTCTGCCTCTGCATCATTAGCACATCAGCACATTAAACAACGAGCGCGTTAAATCGAATTATTCTAATGAAATCAGCCCTCCAGAGTCCCTGAAACGGTTGCTGTACCTGTATAGGACCTACCGGTAAAGAAGCCGACATAGCCTGGGCTAAAACTGCTTTAGGAATTGAAGAAAAAAGACGGAATAAGAGACAGCAAAAACAGCCAAGACCCCGCAGCCTGCGCTAATGCAAGATGTGTACCAGTGCTCCTCTTGTTCGTCTGGAGATGGGCCGGAGGCGTTAATTACTTCCGTGAAATTATTTACTGATGGTATACCTTTATTCAACAGATTCCTTCTCAGGCAATTATTTAAATGAAAAAGGCCCTCAGGAGGCTACCGAGCTACTGTTGCTGACCGGCTTAGGCCTTACAAAATAACGCCGCTACTACAAGGTTTGGCAAACGGGTGCGTAACATCAATTATTCTAATGAAAACATACCTCCGGCGCCTCCAGCCATTGCTGCTTATCCGGAAGCCAGACCTGAGTCAACAAGATCACCCAGCCCCAAAATCACTCATTCAAAATTCAGCTTCCCTTCAAAAGTTCTGCCGAAGTGCGTACGCCTGGCGCATTCGGCGGATCAGCCGCTCCGATTCCTGGAAGTTAACTGTCTGCTGACCATCTGAGAAAGCCTCTTCCGGTTTCTGGTGCGTTTCGTAAATCACGCCGTCTGCTCCTGCCATAACCGCTGCCAGCGACATGTCTTCCACGTAATCGCGGAGGCCGATGCCATGCGAAGGGTCTACTATGACGGGCAGGTGTGTTTTGGCTTTCAGCACCGGTACGGCGTTCAGGTCTAGCACGTTGCGGTAGGCATTTTCGTAAGAACGGATGCCGCGTTCGCACAGCATGATCTTTTCGTTGCCGTTAGAGAAGATGTATTCTGCCGCCTGCAGCAGTTCCTCCAAGGTGCCGGAAATGCCGCGCTTCAGCAGCACTGGCTTCTGCGCCTCACCCAGGGCATCGAGCAGGTTAAAGTTCTGGCTGTTGCGTGCTCCCACCTGAAACACGTCCACAAAATCCACCATATCGGCTATCTGCGACACTTGCATTACCTCCGTTATAATTTTGATGCCGTTTTGGTGGCAAAGCTGATGAAACATTTTCAGGCCTTCCAGCCCCATGCCCCGAAAGGCATACGGCGAACTGCGGGGCTTGAACACGCCGCCGCGCATCATCCTCACGTCGTTTGCCTTCAGGTGCTCCACCACCAGTTCTATCTGCCGCTCACTCTCTATGGAGCAGGGGCCGGCCATAATGCTGAACTGCCCCTCGCCCACTACTACCCCATCTCCTAAATCTATTTGGGTAGGAGAAACGCGCCATTTGCGTGAAATGAGCTTGTACTCATCCGAAACCCGGTGTATGTCAGCTACTCCCGGCAGTTGCCCAATCGTGCGGATGTCGAAGTCTTTCTTGCCAATGGCTACCAGGTAGTCGCCTTCCTGTGTCTTCACCTCATTGGCTTTATACCCGATCGCTTTCACCTGCTGAAGGATATTCTCCTTCAGGTTATCGGGCAGGCCCTGCTGTAGTTGTATGATCATGGCTGCGTTGCTGTGCCAAACAAAGATTGGAAATTTAAAATATTTTAGGGAGCTGCAGCTATAGACTCAGCTTCTGACAGAGAATATAGCTGCAGCTTAGATTTTGTCGCAACCTCCTTAGTTCCTGAGGCTTTGAATAAAGGAGCTGATGTTCTGCTTCAGATCTCCTTCCTGTGACAGCGCCTTGATGAAAGCGCTCCCGATAATGGCCCCTTTGGCATGGTTACAGGCCTGCCCGAACGTGTCTTTATTGTGGATGCCAAACCCGATCAGGCCAGGGTTGCGCAAACCCATCTTGGCCACACGGTCAAAATAATCGGTGTTGGCAACTGCCTTACCCGTTGTGCTGCCCGTGGTAGAGGCCGATGACACCATGTACACAAAGCCGTTGGTGTGGCTGTCTATTTCGCGGATGCGCTGCTCCGGGGTCTGAGGCGTTACCAGGAAGATTTTGCTCAGCCCGTTCTCCTCAAAAATGCCTTTAAACTCCCGCACATAATCCGAGAGTGGGAGGTCGGGCAGAATAACCCCGTCAATCCCAATCTCTTTGGCCTTCTGGCAGAAGCGCTCCACTCCATATTGCATCACCGGGTTCAGGTAGCCCATCAGCACCAGCGGAATCTGGGTGTGCTTCCGGATGTCCTGCAACTGCTCAAACAGTTTCGGAATGGTCATGCCATTTTTCAGGGCGATGTCGCTGCTCTGCTGAATGGTTGGCCCGTCTGCCAACGGGTCGGAGAATGGCATGCCCACTTCAATCAGGTCCACACCGTTTTTCTCCAGTTCCAGGATAATTGGCACGGTGTCGTTCAGGTTGGGGAAGCCGGCAGTAAAGTAAACGGAGAGCAGCCCCTGCTGCTTTTCTGCGAATAGCGTCTTGATTCTATTCTCCATCGAAGTGAAATCTTTTTAAGTAGGTTGCTAAATCTTTGTCGCCACGGCCGGAGAGGTTTAAAACTACCACCTCATCGGGCTTTGCGCCAATTCTATCTAGGGCTGCCAGGGCATGTGCGCTTTCCAGGGCCGGAATTATGCCTTCCAGCTGTGTGAGCTCCAGCACCGCCTGCAGGGCCTCCTCGTCAGTAATGCTCTTGAAAATAGCCCGCCCTGACTGGTGAAGGTGCGCGTGCAGCGGACCAACGCCCGGGTAATCCAGGCCGGCTGAGATAGAGTATGGCTCCACCACCTGCCCGTCTTCGGTTTGCATGAGCAGGGTGCGGCTGCCGTGTATCACGCCTTCCTTGCCAAGCACCGAAGTTGCCGCCGACTCGCCGGAGTCCACCCCCAAACCGGCGGCCTCCACGGCTACCAGTTTTACTTCCGGCCGGTCGAGGTAATGGTAAAAAGCGCCCGCGGCATTGCTGCCTCCGCCTACACAGGCCACCACGAAATCCGGGTAATCGCGGCCTTCTTTCTCCTGCAGCTGCGCCATCATCTCTTCTGAAATAACCGCCTGGAAACGGGCCACCATGTCCGGGTACGGGTGCGGCCCCACTACCGAGCCGATAATATAATAAGTGTCTTCCGGGTTGCTGATCCAGTCGCGGATAGCCTCGTTGGTGGCATCCTTGAGGGTGCGGCTACCACTGATGGCTGGCACTACGGTAGCACCTAACATCTTCATACGGGCCACATTAGGTGCCTGGCGCTCAATGTCCACTTCCCCCATGTACACAATGCACTCCAGTCCCATTAGGGCGCATACCGTAGCTGTAGCCACGCCATGCTGCCCGGCTCCGGTCTCTGCTATGATGCGCTTCTTGCCCAGCCGTTTCGCCAGCAGGATCTGCCCCATGGTGTTGTTGATCTTATGAGCACCGGTATGGTTCAGATCTTCGCGCTTCAGGTAAATTCTGGTGTTGTATTTCTCTGAAAGGCGTTTGGCAAAGTAAAGCGGTGTTGGCCGGCCTACATAATCTTTCAGCAGCCCCTGCAGTTCCTCCTGAAACGCAGGTTCATACATGATCTTCAGGTAATTCTGGCGCAGCTCCTCCACATTGGGGTAAAGCATTTCGGGCACGTAAGCCCCACCAAACCTGCCATAAAAGCCATTTTCATCTATTGAGTATTTCATGTTTATTAGTTAAGAGTTATGAGTTATGAGGTAAGAGTTTCTTTAGCTCTTGAGGCTATGGCTCTTCATTCAGTTACTCTAACCAGATCATACAACTGTCTAACTTTAAACTTTTACCTTATTAACTTCTCAAAAAGGAGTTTCACCTTCTCCACGTCCTTCAGCCCGGGCTGGTGTTCGAAGCCGCTGTTCACATCTAAGGCATAAGGTTGCCTGCTGATGCTGCCGAGATTGGCGATGTTCTCCAGGTTCAGGCCTCCGCTCAGGAAGTAAGGCTTGTCGAGGTGGTAGTTCTCCAGCACCCGCCAGTCGAAGGTGACGCCGTTGCCGCCATAGTTCTTGCCTTTGGTGTCGAATAGGAAAAAGTCGCAGCTGTTGCTGTAAGGATCAAGGGAAGCGAAATTAAAGTTTTCATCTACTGAAAAGGCCTTAATCACCTCTACTCCTGCTGCCTGCATAGCGGCGCACTGTGCAGGGGTTTCATCGCCGTGTAGCTGAACGAGGTCCAGTTTTAATTCCTGCACCAGGCGTGTTGTCTCCGCGGTCTGCTCATTTACAAAAACGCCTACTCGTTTAGTAGTAGCTGGCAGTTGGTGTAAAAAACCGAGATCAGCGGCGGGGCCGGCAAAACGTTTGGAGCCGGGGTAGAAAATAAACCCCAGAAAATCCGGACGCAAGGCAGCAACCTGCTGCACGTTCTCCGGCTCACGCATGCCGCATACCTTTATCAGCACAGCGCCTCCCTATCCTCCAGCAGCGACCTGAACGCACGGATAAACTCTGCCGCGGCCTGCTCCGGCCGGCTGTTGGCCATAAAAGTTTCCCCAATCAGGAAGCCATTAAAACCTGCTGCTCTCAACTCCACCAAAGTATTTGGATCGCTGAGCCCGCTCTCCGAGATTTTGGTAATGTTTGCCGGAATGTGAGCGGCGATTTCGTAGGAAGCAGCAATATCGGTCTTAAAGTTTTTGAGATTGCGGTTGTTGACGCCCACTACGGTAACGAATTCGTTCAGGGCAGCGTCTAATTCTTCTTTATCACGCACCTCTAGCAATACTTCCAGCCCCAGAGACCGTGCAAAGGCTGCAAACTCCTTCAGCCTGGCAGGTTCCAGTGCCGCCGCAATCAGCAGAATGGCATCTGCACCGATAGACTTGGCTTCTACAATCTGGTATTCATCTACGGTGAAGTCTTTGCGCAGGATGGGGCAGTAATTGAACTTGCGGGCCGTTGTCAGGTCTTCGTTCCTGCCGCCAAAGTAAGGCGTATCAGTGAGCACAGACAAGGCTGAGGCGCCTGCCTGCATATAGCCTATGGTGGTCCGCTCCACCTGTGCATGCGCGTTAATGTCGCCTTTTGAAGGAGAACGGCGCTTAAATTCGGCTATTATACCACTCTTGTCGGGGCGCAGCAGGTAGTGGTTCAGCGAAATACAAGGCGTTTCGAAATAAAGGCTTTTTTCTAACAGCTTCACCGGGTACAGCTCTTTGCGCTCAGCTACTTCCTTATACTTAAAATTGATTATTTCTTCTAAAACATTCATTTCTTATTCGATTTCAGATAGTGGATTTAAGAAGTTAGATTTCCTTGGCAGTTTATTGACCTCACAGAAAAACCTGTCGCCTATCATCTGGCGCTTATAACTTTCTTAGTATCTTTTATCAGGTTGTTAAACAGTTGGTAAGCCTTGCCAGATGCAAGCGTTTCTTTAGCTATTCCGGCTGCGTGGCTAAAGCTAAGCTCCGGCCTGGCGCACTGCAAAGCCATGCCGGCGTTGGCGGCCACTACAGCTTTCTGCGCCTCTGTGCCCTCGCCCTTGATCACCTTCAGGAAAATTTCGGCAGACCCGGCCACATCATGACCTCCCTTAATCTGGCTGTGCTGCAGGGTGGGCAGCCCCAGCGCATCGGCGTCGAGCAGCAGCTCATTCTTATCTGAAATAAGCTTGAATGGGCTCGTCAGCGACACCTCATCATAGCCATCCAGGGTGTGGATGATGCTGTAGTGCACATCGGTCTGCTGGTACAGGTAGCCGTACATGCGGGCCAGCTCCAGGCTAAACACGCCCACCATCTGCCGTTTCGGGAAGGCGGGGTTTACCATGGGCCCCAGCATGTTAAAGAAGGTCTTCACGCCCAGGTCTTTGCGGATGGACCCTACGCTCTTTAAAGCCGGATGGAACAGCGGCGCGTGCAGGAAGCAGATATTGTGTTTCTCGATGCTCCGCTCCAGCTCGCCATGGTCGGTGGTGAACCTGATACCCAGCGCCTCCAGCACATTGGAGGAGCCGCAGGACGAGGAAACGCCATAGTTGCCGTGTTTTGCTACGGCTATGCCGGTGGCAGCCACCACAAACGAGGAGATGGTGGAGATGTTAAACGTGTCTTTCCCGTCGCCGCCCGTGCCACAAAGGTCAATCGGGTTGTAAGCATCCAGGTCTACGCGGTGGCAGAGGTCCAGCAAGGCATCCCGGAAGCCCTCCAGTTCCTGCACCGTGATGCTGCGCATCATATACACCGTCAGAAAGCTGGATATCTGATTCTGGTTATACTTGCCGGCAGTTATGTTTACCAGCACCTCCCGCGCCTGCTCTTTGGTCAGGGATTTATGCTCGAATAAATGGTTGAGTATTTCTTTCATTGTTAAGGTCTTAGATGCTAGTTTTTAGATAATAGATTGTTTATGATAGTAAATTCAAGACTTGCAATAGAGTCTAAAATATAATATCTATAATCCAGCATCTAACTTTCTAACCAGTTCTTAATAATAGCTTTGCCATGCTCCGTCAGCACCGACTCAGGGTGGAACTGCACGCCGCGCACATCATATTCGCGGTGGCGGAGCGCCATAATATGGCCAGTTTCGTCTACAGCTGTCGCTTCGAGGCATTCCGGCAGGTCGGCCTCCACTAACCAGGAGTGGTAGCGGCCGGTGTTAAAGGAGCCCGGAAGGCTTCTGAACAGTACTTCCTCCTTATCAGACACAACCACCTGCGTGGAGACAGATACGCCGTGCCATACCTCGTTGCTGTTGAACAACTTGCCTCCGTACACTTCACCTATTGCCTGATGCCCCAAACAAACGCCAAGCAGACTCTTCGTGGCCCCGTAGGTGCGGATCACGTCTTTTAGTATTCCGGCTTCGTCTGGTATGCCAGGTCCGGGCGACAGCATAATTTTGTCGTAGGCGCCTACTTTTTCGAGGGATATTTTATCGTTTCGGTATACATCTACCTCGGCTCCCAACTCCTGCAGAATATGCACAAGGTTGTAGGTAAACGAATCGTAATTATCTATTACAAGAACTTTCATGTCTGGTTAGTTTATCTCCTGGGCAATTTGTAACGCTTTTCGCAGGGCCATTAGTTTATTATCCACCTCCTGCAGTTCATTTTCGGGCGAAGAGGCCGCTACAATGCCGGCTCCTGCCTGGTAGTACAGCTTGTAGTTCTGGCTCAGGAAAGACCGGATCATGATGGCACTGTTGAAATTGCCGTTGAAGTCGAGGAAGCCGATGCAGCCGCCGTAAAAAGCGCGGTTGGTGGTTTCGTAGCGGTCTATGAGCTGCATGGCCATGTGCTTGGGAGCCCCGGAGAGCGTGCCTGCCGGAAAGGTGCTGGCCACCATCTGCAGCGAGTCGGTGTGCGGGTGCAGCTTGCCAGATACTTTAGAAACAAGGTGAATGACATGCGAGTAGTACTGCACTTCCCTGAAAGTCTCCACCTGCACATCGGATCCGTTGCGGCTCAGGTCGTTGCGGGCCAGGTCCACGAGCATCACGTGTTCGGAGTTTTCTTTGGGGTCGGCCAGCAGTTTTTCTGCCAGGGCTGCGTCTGCGGCATCGTCGCCGGTTCTGCGGAAGGTGCCGGCAATCGGGAAGATGCTGGCCTTGCGGTCTTTGATCACCAGCTGCGCCTCCGGCGAAGACCCGAAGATCTTAAAGCTGCCATAGTCGAAGTAGAACAGATATGGCGACGGGTTCACTGAGCGCAGGGCACGGTATACGTTAAACTCATCGCCTTTAAAGGCCTGGGCAAAACGCCGGGAGAGCACCAGTTGGAACACATCGCCCCGGAAGCAGTGCTGCTTTGCTTTTGCCACATTCTCCAGAAAACCTTCGCGGCTGATGTTGTGCTCCTCCTCGCCGGATGTCCGGAAAGTAAAGCTCGGGATGTTGAGGCTGTTCAGGAGCGCCTCCAGTTGCACAATGCCATCTTCTTCGTTTGGAGTATAGCTATGAGAGAAGATAAAAGCCTCGTTTGTGAAGTGGTTGATGGCGATGATGTACCGGTATGCTGCATAGTAAAGCTCCGGAATCTGCAGCCGGTCGGGCCGCAGGTTCATATCCAGGTCTTCGTAGTAACGCACGGCATCGTAGCTCATGTAGCCGAACAAGCCGTTATGGATAAAGCCGAAGCCCACCTGCTCCTCCACCTCAAACAGCTGCGAGAAGGCAGCCAGTTGCGTGGGCACGTTCACAGCTTCGGTTATAGGTGTCTGCCGCTCCGTGCCATCCGGGAATTTTTCGAAGATCACCTCATGCTCTACTTTAATGCTGGCCATGGGGCCGCAGCAGATATAGGAGAAGCTGTTCTCGGCGCCATGGTAGTCGGAGCTCTCGAGCAGGATGCTGTTGGGGTACTGGTCCCGCAGCTTCAGGTACACGCTCACCGGCGTTAGCGTGTCGGCCAGCAGGCGCTTGTGTTTGGTATAGATCTTAAATTTTTTCATGCGTTTTAGAGAAAAAGTAAAGGCCTGCTATTCGAGTGAACAGCAGGCCTTTTATACCTTTGGTTATTGCTACGTCTTATTTGTATAGATGCATAGCAGGGCTGTCCACGAAGTTTTTATCCACGTGCCACCACCATGCTGTATGAAGATTCTGATTCATCATGTTTCTGTCTTAAGGGCTAACCTTACTGAAAGCAAATGTATAGGTATACAGTTATACTTGCAAAACTTTTTTGAATAATTATCAAAAAAGATTCCTTTAATTAAAGAAACCGATAACCTGTCGGAATTTTATTGGCAATTATTTAAATGAAAAAAGCCCTCCGGAGGTAAAATCCACTGCTGCTGCTGCTATTTAAGAATTTCTCCCTTATGCACCAGGTATTCCTCCTGGTCGGCCACCTGCCGGATCAGGTGAGCGTAGAAATCGATGCAATCGTCAAAAACAGTTAAAGGGAGGCGCTCGTTTACGTTATGCACCCGCATGGCATCATCGGCGGTAACCACCAGTGGGGCAAAGCGAAAAATGTTATCGGTCAGGTTTGCATAATGACGGGCATCTGTCGCGCCCGGAAATAAGGCCGGCACAATTAAGGCATCAGGAAACAATTCAGAAATCGAGTTTTGGAGCGCCTGATATACCCAGGAGTTGGTATTGGCCACTGGCGAAGGCGGAGAATAAGCCCCGTACGCGGTCACCTGCACCCGGTCATCGTTAATCGCTTTAACCAGATGCTTTTGCACACTCTCTTCTGACTCTCCGGTAAGGATGCGCACGTTTACCACAGCAGTTGCCTCCCGGGGCAGCACATTCTCCTTTTCGCCCGCCTGCATAATGGTAGGCGATGCTTTGGTGCGGATCAGGGCATCGGTGGCCATGTTTTTTGCCAGCTCCTTTTTAATGGCTCCCTTAAAGAGGCCATAATGCTTCATCGCGAACCTGCTTTTGCCTCCTAACCTGTCCAATAAGATGGTCAGCGTTTCTTTTGTAGCAGGAGTTATCCGTGCCTTGAACGGATTGTTGCCGATGTTGACGATGGCCTGGCTTAGGATAGAGATAGGCGTTTCGGTGGGCGGCACAGAGGAATGCCCTCCTTCGCCCTTAACCGTGAGTTTAAAATTGGCGCTTCCTTTAGAGGCTGTTCCAATAAAAGCCACAGGCTCCGCTATTCCCGGAAAAATGCCTTTCGTTACGGCAAGCCCTTCGTCGAAAACGGCTTCCAGCCGCTCATACTTCTCCTGCAGGAACTGGCTCATTGCGCCCGCCCCCTCTGTTCCGCCTATCTCTTCGTCGTGTCCGAAAGCCAGCAAAATAGTGCGTTCCGGGCTAAAGCCGGCCAGGATCAGTTGCTCCACGGCTTCCATGATAGCAATTACCCGGTACTTGTCGTCGAGGGTGCCTCTGCCCCAGATAAACAAATCATCTATGAGCCCGGAGAAGGCACCCTGCTCCCATTCTTTCACTGACGCATCCTCTACCGGCACCACATCCAGGTGGGCACTCAGCAAAACTGGCTTAAGCGCAGGATCAGACCCCGGCCAGGTATAGAGCAAGCTGTACTTGTTTAGAACCTTCCGCTCCAGGCGCTCGTGCAGTGCCGGGAATGCCTTTTCCAGGTAAGTATGCAAGGCAGTAAACTCACTGGCAAAAGCGTTTTTTTCTTCTGTCTCCGAAATAGTTTTAAAGCGTATGGCCCTGGAAAGCTTATGGGCCGCTGCAGCATACCGCACTCCTCCTGTAGCTGCCGAGTCTGGCATAAAATCTGGCACACCAGCAAAAGTTCCCTGAGAGAAAATAGCACTGAAGAGAGAAATAAGGACAGGAAGGAGAATAGATTGTTTTTTCATCTGGAGGGAATATAACCATAAATGAACTTGCAGGAAACAAAGATTCAGGATTATGGCAGCCTCCGGAATCTTCGCCAAACATAGCCAAACATAAACAACTGATGGCCTGCTACTTACAACAGGTCCTATTTTAGACAGTACGAAAGTGTTCTTTTCAAGGGTTCAACATCAACCCTCCCGATAAGTTCAAAAAGACTAAAAATAGTCTTTTTCCTGTTTTATTAACTTAAAGGTTATTACATTTACAAACCTCGTATTTAATGAAAGCTCTTACAAAAGCTGATGAGAAACGAATTATTATTTAGAGAATCTTATATTGCCATCGAATATAACCAGTCTGATGACTGGATTTATGTAAACTGGAGAGGTTTTGTAAACTATGAAACCGTGACGACAGGATGTGAAAAAATATTATTTTTCATGAAGGACCTTGGCTGTACGAAAGTCCTGAACGACAATACCAATGTAGAAGGGATCTGGTCTGGCGCCTCTAAGTGGGTGGGGCAAGATTGGTTTCCCCGAATGGCAGAGGCTGGCATGCTCTATTTTGCCTGGGTGCATTCCTCCAGCGCTTTCAGCCGCCTCTCCACCGAAAAGGCCCTGAAAAACACAGCCGATCTGAGATCTATCCAAACGTTTGATAATATTGAAGCCGCAAGAGACTGGCTCCGGTCTGTTTAGCCGCGGTGCAAAAGTAGCTATTTTGAACCTGAGAAGAAGAGTTTAAACTCTAACTGGTGAGGCACCTGCCTTTTGTTTTGTGACCCCAGAAACCCCCTGATTTTTAACCTGATACCATAAAAGAAAGAGGCTGCTCCCAATACGGAAACAGCCTCTTTCTTTTGCCAGCTACAGAGTTCCTTTGGTGCTGGGTATGGTATTATCCTGCGGGTTACGCTGCACCGCCATTTTTATGGCCTTTGCAAATGCTTTGTAAATAGCTTCGATTTTGTGGTGCTCATTTGCTCCTTCCGCCTTAATATTCAGGTTTGCCTTAGAAGAGTCGCTGAAAGACTTGAAGAAGTGGAAGAACATCTCGGTGGGCATGTCTCCTACCATCTCCCGTTTAAAATCGGCATCCCACATAATCCAGGGGCGGCCACCGAAATCTATGGCCACCTGCGCCAGCACATCATCCATGGGCAGCAGAAAGCCGTAGCGGTTTATGCCTTTCTTATCGCCGAGGGCCTGCAGGAAGGCCTCCCCCAGCGCAAGACCGGTATCTTCGATGGTGTGGTGCTCATCTATGTGCAGATCGCCGTTAACTTTTACCCCCAGGTCTACTTTGCCATGCTTCGCCAGCTGCTCCAGCATATGGTCGAAAAAGCCCAGCCCCGTGCGGATATCCATTTGGCCGGTCCCGTCCAGGTTTAGGTCGATGGAGATATCTGTCTCGGAGGTTTTGCGGCGGATACTGGCTTTGCGTTCTGGCAATTTGAGGTACTGATAAATTTCGTCCCAGCTGTTGGTGCTGAAATTAGCGGCTTCTGCAGGTTCCTCCCCCAGAAAAATGGATTTGGTCCCCAGGTTCTTCGCCAGCGTAACGTCTGTCAGCCTGTCGCCGATAACGTAGGAGTTAGCCAGGTCAAATTCACCTTCCAGGTAGTGCTTCATCATGCCAATGCCTGGCTTCCGGGTTTCAAGGCCTTCGTGCTCAAAGCTTCGGTCTATGAGAACCTCTGCAAATGATATGCCTTCACTCTCCAGAACCTCCATCATCTTGTTCTGGTAAGGCCAGAACGTGTCTTCCGGGTAAGAGTCGGTCCCCAGGCCATCCTGGTTGGTCACCATCACAAACTGGTAATCCAGCTCCTGGTAAATCTTTACCAGGTTAAAGATCACTTTCGGGACAAAGGCAAATTTCTCAAAAGAGTCTACCTGAAAATCGGTTTTTGGCTCCACCAGTATGGTGCCGTCCCGATCAATAAAAAGTGCTTTTTTCATTTTTTAGGAGATGCTAGATGCTAGATTTTAGATGTAAGACTTTTGATTTTTAAAGAAACAAAAAACCAAAATTGCATCCTGACACCTTTTATCCATTATCTCGCATTCTGAATTAAAATCTAAAATCTATTATCTAACATCTATAATCTAAAAGAAGCCATTGCCTTCAGTAACTTCTGGTTCTCCTCAAGGGTGCCAACCGAGATGCGGAGACAGCCTTCACAGCCAGGCAGGCTGGATCTATTCCTCACCACAATCCCATTCTCTACCAAGTAATTATACATCCCGTTCGCATCTGTTACTTTAACCAGCAGGAAGTTGGCATCCGATGGGTACACGTGCAGCACAGACTCCAGGCGCGGCAAGGCATGCTTAAGAAGCTCCCGCTCCTGCACAATCTCCTCGATCATGTAGCGCAGGTCCTCCGATTTCTCCAGCGCCTGCAGCGCCAGTTCCTGGGTTGCCTCGTTGATGTTGTAAGGCGGCTTTATCTTATCGAGGAGTTGAATAAGCTCTTCTGAGGCAAAAGCTAACCCGAGGCGCAAACCAGCCATGCCCCAGGCTTTGGAGAAAGTCTGCAGCACCAGCAGGTTCGGAAACTCGTCCAGTCGGGTGATCCAGCTTGGGCTGTCGCAGAAATCAATGTAGGCCTCGTCTACTACCACCACACCGTTAAAACCTTTCAGGATAGCTTCAATACTCTCCGGATTGATCAGGTTGGCCGTCGGGTTGTTGGGTGAGCAGATAAAGATAAGCTTCGTATTGGGCTTTACCTGTGCCAGCACCTCCTCCACCGGCACCTGAAAATCGGCAGTGAGTTGCACGGCATCCAACTGCACATCGTTCAGGTTGGCCGACACTTCGTACATGCCGTACGTGGGCGGCAGGTGCAGCATCACGTCATGGCCCGGCTGGCAGAGCATCCGGAACAGCAGGTCGATGGCCTCATCGCTGCCATTGCCCAGGAAAATCTGGCTGGGCCGCACGCCTTTCAACTGCGCAATTTTCTGCTTCAGTTTTTTCTGGTGCGGGTCCGGGTAACGGTTGTAGTTGCTGCCTGCCAGGCTGCCAATATTGTTTTCGTTGGCATCTATAAAAATGCTGGCCGATCCTTTAAACTCGTCGCGTGCGGAAGAATAAGGCTTCATCTTCAGCACATTGGGGCGAACAAGCGACTCCAGGTTAAACATTTGTCACCTCCTTTAATCTGATGCTCACGGCATTTTTGTGGGCCTGCAAGCCTTCTGCTTCGGCCATAACCTCTATAGTATTGCCTATGTTCTGCAAACCGGCTGGTGTGATATATTGAAATGTTATCTTTTTAACAAAGCTGTCCAACGATACACCGCTGTAAGCGCGGGCGTAGCCGTTGGTGGGCAGAGTATGGTTCGTGCCTGAAGCATAGTCGCCGGCAGATTCAGGGCTGTAATTTCCCAAAAATACTGAGCCGGCATTGGTAATGCTGTCCAGCACATTCCCGAACTCCGCGATAGAAAGAATCAGGTGCTCTGGCGCGTACAGGTTAGAGAAACCAATCATTTCGTCTACAGTTTGGAAGAGAATGCCTAAGCTATTTGATAAGGCCTTCATAGCAAATTCCTTGCGTGGCAGCAACTCCAGCTGTACTTGCAGTTCCTGCTCTACCTTCTCCAGGAATTCAGGTGAATTTGTGAGCACCACCACCTGGGAGTCGGCACCGTGCTCGGCCTGCGAGAGCAGGTCTGCCGCCACAAACGCTGGGTTGGCAGAATCGTCAGCGATAACCATAACTTCAGACGGTCCGGCCGGCAGGTCTATAGCTACGCCATATTTGTTTACCAGTTGCTTGGCCACGGTTACGTACTGGTTGCCTGGGCCAAAAATTTTATCGACGGCTGGCACGCTTTCGGTGCCGAAGGCCATGGCAGCAATAGCCTGGGCTCCGCCTGCCTTCACTACCTTGCTGATGCCTAAGATCGAGGCCACATACAAGATGGCCGGGTGCACCGTGCCATCTGCCGAAGGTGGCGTACAGAGCACCACTTCGGGGCAACCGGCAATGCGCGCCGGAACGCCCAGCATGAGCAGCGTAGAGAACAGCGGAGCCGTGCCACCAGGTATATAAAGTCCTACCTTACCGATGGCGACACTTTTGCGCCAGCAGGTAACGCCAGGCATGGTTTCCGTCTGCGTTACCGGCTCGGCCTGCGCCGTATGGAATAGTTGTATATTGCTATAGGCCTGCAGAATAGACTCCTTCAGCTCAATCGACACTTGTGCTTCGGCCGCCTTTATTTCTGCTGCCGAAACCTGCAGCTCCTGCAGGTTTACTTTGTCATATTTCCGGGCCAGTTCCAGCAAAGCGGCATCTCCCTGCTCCTGCACCAGCCGGAAAGTTTCCCGGATGCCCGGCTCCAGCTCCTCCAGGTTTTTGGTAGGCCGTGTGGTAAGGTCGGCCCAGGCATCCTGCGCCGGATATGATATTTTGCGCATCATACGATCATCTTTTCAATTGGCACCACCAGTATTCCCTGCGCACCGGCATCCTTCAGCTTCTCTATAATCTCCCAGAAATCATCTTCGTTTACCACCGAGTGCAGCGAACTCCATCCTTCTTCGGCAAGGGGCATTACAGTGGGGGCCTTTATTCCAGGAAGCAGCTCGCTTACTGACTCTATCTGGTCGTTTGGCACGTTGAGCACAATGTATTTTGCCCGCTGCGCCCGCTGTACGGCATGTACCCTGAAAAGCAGCTTCTCCAGGATCTGTTTCTTCTCCTCGTTCAGGTTGTCGTTGGCGATAAGCACTGCCTGCGAACTGAACACACGCTCCACCTCGCGCAGGCCGTTGCTGATAAGCGTGCTGCCGGAGCTCACGATATCGCAGATAGCCTCTGCCAGACCAATGCTCGGCGCAATCTCTACCGATCCGCTGATGGTGTGGATCTGAGCCGTCACCCCGTGCCTCGACAGGTACTCCTGCAAAATGTTTGGGTAGGAGGTGGCAATGTTCTTGCCTTCCAGATCGGAAATGGAGCTGTATTCTTCGGCTTTGGGCACTGCCAGCGACAGGCGGCATTTCGAAAAGCCGAGCTTTTCGACGGTCAGCTCCTGCTTTCCTTCCTCTACCAGCACGTTCTCGCCTACAATGCCAATGTCTGCCACGCCATCGGCCACGTAGCCGGGAATGTCATCGTCGCGCAGGAAAAGTATTTCTAAAGGGAAGTTGGTAGATTCGGTCTTTAACTTTAAAGAGCTGCTGATAAAAGAGATTCCACATTCACGGATCAGGTTAAGCGAATCGTCGCTGAGCCTGCCTGACTTTTGGATAGCTATTCGGAGCATTTTTCTGAGAGAATGTTAAGGTACAAAAATAGAGACTGCTTTGCATCCGGCAAAGTAGAAGGCGGCTAAAAAAAGCCTGACGGGGCGATATATTGATTTTATTCCTCTTACGAGGAATGGTGGAAGTGATGATGAGGCGCAACAGAACCACAGGCAGCAGGCGCTGCAGCAGGAAAAAGGGCTGTATAGATAGTGGCGTTGCTCATATGCGCTGCAAAAGTAACAGAAAATTCGGGAAATGAAAATTTATTTCTGGTTCTGTTGCCTTTTCTAAGAAATACCTGTCGTTCAGGTTAAGGTTTGGTAAACTTCCCGGAAAAGAGAATACAAAACCAATGAGAGGACACTACATGTGATCAATAAAATCTATTGCTGACAAATTATCTTTGTCTGACAGACGTACAACGGATCAATTAACACCCTGGCGCTGCCAGGAAACATAAGTCCTCGAATTATATTATTTTGTAATTAAAATTTTATAAATTGTTGGAAATTTAATTTCGCCGAGGTATCTGGCATAATTTTTTCAGTTTACAAGAAGTGAAATTAGCCGATGGATAAGAAAATGATAAAGTACCTTTTAAGTCTTTTTATATTGTTCTCAGCTTTGCTGGCAAGCGTTTCTGTGCAGGCGCAATTAAAACTGCCGCAAGCCAGCCCGGAAGCCTTTGTAAAACAGACGATCGGGTTAACCTCCATTTCCATTCAATATCACGCACCAGGTGTAAAAGGCCGTAAAATATTCGGAAATCTGGTTCCCTATGGCCAGTTATGGCGCGCAGGTGCTAACGAGGCCACCGTTATTACATTTGAGGATGATGTGTACCTGAACCATGAGCGGGTTCCGGCCGGTTCCTACTCCTTCTTTATTCTTCCCGAAAACGAGACAGACTGGAACATTGTACTTAACAAAGACACTACACTTTGGGGGCTTGAAGGCTATAACGAGTTAAATGATGTGGCCTACCTGCGGATTACGCCTCAGACAGTAGATTTTCAGGAGACGATGCAGTTCCAGTTTTCGGATATCGGCGCTAACGCCGGCAAACTGCACATGGTATGGGAAAACTCCAGAATAACCCTGCTGATTGAAACGGAGGTGGAGAAAAAGGCCATCGCCAACATCAGGTCTGCCCTGAAAGAAGCTGATACGGATGACTGGTATATCTGGGCTCAAAGCGCTGAATACATGATTCCCCGCAAAGAGTACCACGAGGAGGCGCTTACCTGGATCAATAAATCGATCACCATAAAAGAGAACTTTTATAACAACTGGGTAAAAGCCCGCCTGTATGCCCAGCACCAGGAGTTTGAGGAAGCCGCCAACCTGACAGCTAAAGCCATGCAGTTGGGAAGCACGGAGCCGGAGGCTTATAAAGTGTATGCCAAGGAAATTGAGACCGCTTATAGTGTCTGGAAGAAAAGGAGGTTCTGACCCTGTAATCCTCACCCAGCCAGTCGCTTTAACCCTAAAAAGATTCGATTAAAGGCCATCCAGCAGGCGCAGCAACAGCAGCAATACCTCTGGAGGCCTTTTTTTATTCAAATAATCTGACTCGGATTGTAAGTGGCTGATTCCTAAATTATAGGAAGATTGATGTGAAGTTTAGGAAATGAGTCGCCAGAGCAAGCTTAGCAAACTCTTAACCCTTCATTAAGGCGAATATCTATAAAAAGCAGTAGAAACCTCCGGAGGGGCATTTTCATTCAAATAATCTCAAAAAGGCCAAACATTTCTCCTCCTGCTGCTCCTGCTCCTGTTAGATTTTGTAACTTACATTTTCTGAGAAAATAACATCTACTACTTTCTATTTTATGAAAAAAATCATTCTCACCGGCCTCACAGCCGCCATACTCCTCTCCTGCTCCAGTCAGAAAACAGATACTGCTACAACTGCTGTGGCAACTGAAATAAACGATTGGCAACAGGAGGCGCAGGCATTTCTGGAGGAGTATTCGGATACGTATCAGAAGCTTTATACAGCCTCAGCAGAGGCGGAATGGGCCTCCAATATTCGAATTGTGGATGGCGACTCTACCAATGCCGTGGCGACACGCAAGGCTAACGAGGCGTTTGCTGCTTTTACAGGCAGTACCGAAAACATAAAGCAGGCTCGGCAGCTGCTCGAACAGAAAGAGCAGTTAACCAACCTGCAGGTGCTGCAACTGGAGGAGGTGCTGTATGTTGCCGCCAACAACCCGCAAACGGTGCCGGAGGTGGTAAAGGCGCGCATCAAAGCGGAGACGGAACAGACAGAGAAACTCTACGGCTTCGACTATAAATTAAACGGAACGCCCGTTACCACCAACGACATTGACCAGATCCTGCGAACGGAGAAGAACGTGCAGAAACGGCTGGCCGCCTGGGAGGCCAGCAAGGAGGTTGGCAAAGGACTACGGGAAGGTATTCTGAACCTGCGGGACCTTCGGAACCAGACGGTGCAAAGCCTTGGCTACGACGACTACTTTACTTACCAGGCCTCCGACTACGGCCTTACCCGGGAAGAAATGATGGACCTGATGCAGCAGCTGAACCAGGAACTCCTGCCCCTGTACCGGGAACTGCACACCTACGCCCGCTACGAGCTGGCCAAGCAGTATGGTGTAAAAGAGGTGCCCGACATGCTGCCTGCCCATTGGCTGCCTAACCGCTGGGGCCAGGATTGGAGCGCCATGGTAGAGGTCAAAGGCCTGGACCTGGATGCTGCCCTGAAACCAAAAGGCGATAAGTGGCTGGTGGAGCAGGCGGAGCGGTTCTATACAAGCCTTGGTTTCCCGGAGCTTCCTGCCTCCTTCTATGAGAAATCGAGCCTGTACCCGCTTCCTCCTGACGCCGGATACAAGAAAAACAACCATGCCTCCGCCTGGCACATGGACCTGGACAAGGATGTGCGCAGCCTCATGAGCGTAGAGCCGAATGCCGACTGGTACGAAACCACCCACCATGAGCTCGGCCACATTTACTACTACATGACCTACACCAACCCCGATGTGCCGGTACTGCTGCGGGGAGGAGCCAACCGAGCCTATCATGAGGCGATGGGAAGTCTGATGGGGCTGGCCGCTATGCAAAAGCCTTTCCTGACGGAGCTGCAGCTGGTTGATGCCGGGGCCAGTACTGACGAAATCCAGACACTGCTGAAGGAGGCGCTGAGCTATGTGGTGTTCATTCCGTTTGCCTCCGGGGTCATGAGCGAGTGGGAGCACGACTTTTATGCCAAAGACCTGCCGGCAGACCAGCTGAATAAACGCTGGTGGGAACTGGCCCGAAAGTACCAGGGCATGGTGCCCCCAACAGAACGAGGTGAAGCTTTTACAGATGCCACCACCAAAACGCATATCAACGATGATGCCGCTCAGTATTACGACTATGCCCTGTCTTATATCATCCTGTTCCAGTTGCACGACCACATTGCTAAAAACGTTCTGAAGCAGGACCCGCACGCCACCAATTACTATGGCAGCCAAGAGGTGGGCGAGTTTCTGAGAAGCATCATGTACCCCGGAGCCAGCGCCGACTGGCGCCAGATGTTAAAAGACAAAACCGGCGAAGAACTAAGCGCCCGCGCCATGGTAGCCTACTTTCAACCGCTTATGGACTACCTGAAAGAGCAGAACAAAGGCAGGAAAGCTACTATTTAGTTAAGAACACAGAACCTCAGACACACCACCTCATCTTCAGAAAGGTCTTAACCTTGAAATCTGATATTGAAATTAAGAGGAGCATTTTGTTCGATTAAAAAAAGCAGCATAGGTCTTTCCCTATGCTGCTTTTTTTTAATCGAATCTCAATTGTACTAAGTACTTTTAAGCAAAGGTTGCCACACTAAAAGCCGGATCAGCAGCCCCAGGAGCAACGGTATGCTCCGGAGGTCTGTTTTAATTAGCATAATTCAGAATGAAGGCTGTGTGCAGCTTCGGAAACCCACGAGCCAAATCCTTCTTGAAAGCACTTCGTAAATTATCCGTTTATAGAGTCTTGTGTCCTGTATCTGGCGTCGTGGGTCTTTTCAGTTACCGAACAGATCAGACGACAGGTAGCGGTCGCCACGGTCGCAGATGATGCAGACAATGACGCCTTCGTCCAGGGTCTCCATTAATTTAAGAGCTGCTGCTACGGCACCTCCGCTGCTCATGCCGGCAAACACGCCTTCCTCCCGGGCCAGCCGGCGGGTCATGGCGGTGGCTTCGGCCTGCGACACGTCAATTACCTGATCCACGCGCTCCGGCTCAAAAATTTTAGGCAGGTACTCTTTTGGCCACCTGCGGATACCGGGGATCTGAGAGCACTCTGTGGGCTGTGTGCCCACAATCTGCACCTGCTGGCTCTTCTCCTTCAGGTAGCGCGAAACACCCATTATGGTGCCCGTGGTACCCATGGAAGAAACGAAATGGGTAATGGTGCCATTTGTTTCGTTCCAGATCTCGGGGCCGGTGGTCTGGTAGTGCGCCAGGTAATTGTCGGGGTTGGCAAACTGGTTGAGCCCCAGGTATCCGCCCTCCGCCTCTCTGTCCCGCACATAATCGATGGCGGCTTCCATGGAGCCTTCGGCCGGCGTCAGAATAACTTTGGCACCATAAGCCTCCATGGTCAGCACGCGTTCGCGGGTGGCATTGGCAGGCATCACCAGTTCTATTTCAACGTCAAACATGCGGGCAATCATGGCCAGTGCAATGCCTGTGTTGCCACTGGTGGCTTCTATGAGCTTCATGCCAGGCTTTAACTCGCCACGGTCCAGGGCGCCTTTTATCATGCCGTAAGCGGCCCGGTCTTTTACACTGCCGCCCGGGTTGTTGCCTTCCAGCTTGGCCAGCAGTTTCACCTGAGGCCTGGTAGAGATAGTTTTTAGTTCTATGAGAGGCGTATTGCCTATAGTGTCGAGTAGAGAGGCCATGTTGGTTCGGTTATTATCTTCTATTCAGCCTGGCAATCATTCCAGGTCTTGTTTACAAATCTATCATCAGGTGGCACAGGCACCTGCAAT
Organism: Pontibacter beigongshangensis; assembly: GCF_014332515.1. Classification (GTDB taxonomy): domain Bacteria; phylum Bacteroidota; class Bacteroidia; order Cytophagales; family Hymenobacteraceae; genus Pontibacter; species Pontibacter beigongshangensis. The sequence continues at coordinate 54,029 of NZ_VFSD01000004.1, forward strand.
TAAGTAAAGGCACAAAAGGTGCAAAACCTTTTTCTGACAATCCGGAAGAAAAGTTTACCTGCAGCCAAAATAGTAAACCTTTGCCGAATTAGCAGTATCCCAACCCATATTTAAGGAGGCGACTTCTTTGCTGCTTCGCCAAATGAGAACTTCAATATAAAAAATTATGATCGATAGGCTACCCGGCAGCTTTTCGGGTATTCAACTTTTCTAAGAATCAGATGGGAGGCTTACCAGGCTCCACCGGACCGAAAGTATCTAAGCGGCTTTTCCTTTTACTCCCGAATGAGCTTTTAAGAGAAAAATGCATTTACTGCACACTAAGATTCCTGTGCCGGCAATGGAGCTGGTGCCGGAACCTCTGAATAACAGAAGAAGCCACAACAGCAGCTGCAGAGAGCTCCGGTGGGCTATTTTCATTCAAATAATTGCTTGTTGTTGGTTGTGGCTAAACCACGCGGCCGTTAACACCTGGATTACATTCCGTTGATAATCAGACGTTTTAAATAAATTTTCTTCCTAACTTAAAAATATTTTTAAAAATTGTCACATTCATTATTCAAGTTCCTACAATATTTTTATTTTTGATGTTTCCGAGTACCCTCTCTTTATTTTTCAATGAGATAATTGGCAAATGATTTCCTGCATCAGCTGCAGAAAAGAGGTGTGCTGGAAATTTTTGATGTACCTGCTTTAATTCTATAATCATCATCATTTAGCCCATGAAAAGAATTTTACTCTTACTGATCGTCGCAACTACGGTATTGTCGGGATGCGGACCACAGATTTACCAGTCGAACAACTTTGCCGTTGAAAAGCAAAAGCATAAAGTTGTGGCTATTTTGCCCTTCGAAGTTTTAATCGAGGCCAAAAGACTGCCAAAAGGCGTCACAGCCCAGATGCTTCAGGAGCAGCAGCGCGACTATGGCTATGGCCTGCAGGGCGACGTTTATGGCTACTTCCTGAAACAAATGAGCAAGGACCGCTACACGGTTACTTTCCAGGACGTATCTAAAACGAATGCCATCCTGAACGATGCTTTTATTTCTTACGAGGATCTCCGAACGTACTCTAAAGATGAGCTGTGCCGTATTTTAGGTGTGGATGCGGTGGTGTCCGGTAAAACAACCATGTCGAAACCTATGTCGGACGGCGCTGCCATTGCAGTAGGTTTGCTGGTGGGTGCCTGGGGGTCTACCAATTCTATCAACACCACTGTAACAGTGCATGAAGGAGAGAAAGGGGACCTGATGTGGAAATACGATTACATGGCCTCCGGCAGCGTAGGCAGCAGCAGACAGTCGCTTTCTAATGCCTTAATGAAAAACACATCCAAGAAATTCCCTTACAAAAAATCATAACACGAAAAAGACGCAGGTAAAATGCTCCCCTTCTCTTATTACAAATGTTCATAACAAAAAAGGCCGGTGCATGTACCTGCCTTTTTTGTTAAAAGATGGCCCTTGGCACATCCTGCTGGCTTAGCTTAAGGAAGTCGAAATTATTCAAATAAAAAATGGCCTCCAGAGGCTTTTCTGCTGATGGCTTCATTCCTATGACTACCTTATTCCTGAATGCTCCCCTTTCTTTAGGAAAGTCAAAGAAGAGGCTTTTTGTGCATCAGCAGCAGCAGCCAGTGTGCCGCTGGAAGGATATTTTGATTGAAGGAATCCGGAATGGCGGTGTATTCCTGGTTCTCAGCCTGACCAGACAAAACTAAGGAAATGGCATAAAGCCCCGCGCACATGCAAACGCTGGAGTCAGCCTCAAAAACAAAACGGCCACAGCAGGAGCCGTGGCCGGGATAATCACCATATCACTAAACACTATCTTAAAAGGCAAAACCGATAGAAGCTTTGATCACACTGTTATAAGTTTTAAAAGCGGCAGCATTGTCTATGGGGCTAAGGCCGAAGTCGTAGCCGGCGCTCATGTTAAAACCGTTGCTGAAGCGGTAGCCGACACCACCTGTCATGGCAAAGTCTATCTCGCGCATGCCGCTTTTCATGTCCCACTCCTGGTTGAGAACGTTTATGCCCAGTGCCCCCGCCCGCACCTGTATTTTATTAGAAAGCAGGTACGATACCTGCGGGCCGGCAAACAAATGGAACCCCTCCCCCACATAAACTTTGGCCAGCACAGGCAGGTCCAGGTACTCGGCTTTGTTGGTAACAGTTGCCCTCACATTCAGCCTATCGGCCATTTCGAAAGGTAAAGTTCCGGTTAGTCTGGTGCCTTTCTGGGAGTACTGCAGGCCCGGCTCAATCTCGAAACCGGGTGCGATCGGAATGCTCACAAAGGCGCCTGCATGAAAGCCTTCGCGCATCTGCTGCGAAACGGCGCCGTTAGTAAAGTCCATCAGGTTGTTGGCGCTTTTCACGCTCTCTCCCTGCCAGTTGGCCAGGTTAAGACCTGCTTTAATGCCGAAGCGCACTGGTTGCTGCTGCGCGAACACATCTGGTGCCGTAAACCCCAACACCAGGGCTATAAGTATGGCTATCTTTTTCATGATTCCTCTCCATTAAATATCAAAAGTTTATTTGGAGCCGCGCAGCTACCTGACTAACTAGAAAAACCGTGCCATTAATGTTGGAACAATCAGTCTTACCAAACAACAAGTATTGCAAACGCCTGATTTTCAGATACAAATATTTAAAACAAAAGCAGCGCCTGGCCTTGTGGCAAAGTTTTACAGGTTCAGCTGTTGGAGCCGGGAGCGTCTCTGATGGAATGCAATACCCCTGGCAGCCGCTAAAACGCCTGCTTCCCGGCAACTGTTTCTGCTCCCACTGCCAGGCCGGGTTACTGATAAATCTTCGGCACAAAACAATTGCCTTTGGGCGAGGTTCGCGTACCTTTGCAGCTCATAAAAAAAGCAATTCAGGAAAAGGCATGACAGACAAAAAGCTGGTGCAACTTAAAAAGCTGGCAGTACACCGTGTAGGCAACAAGGCAAAGGAAGAAGGCGTTATCGTATCGAAAGACCTCGTGGACCTGCGGGACGAGGAGCTGAACAGGCTGCTGCTGGGCTACTTCCTCTCCCCTTTTAAGCAGGAGGAGTTCTTCCGGTTCACCCACACTTCCGACCTCACCCTGAACGAGCTGTTTGCCTATGCCACGCTAATTTTTGGCAAGCCTGAGAGCTTCCATGAGTACTCCATCCATATTCTAAACCATCTCTACGAGCAGTCAGACCACCCCAAGGTGAAGAGCGGGGAGCTGTATATTGCCTATTTCTCTGGCTGTGGCCTGGAGGAGGGCACTACCGTAGATGCCATCGGTATTTTCAAATCAGAGAATAAAGACACTTTTCTCACTTTTCAGGATGAGGAAGAGGACCTGGCGCTGCAGTACCACGCCGGGGTGAACATAAAAAGTGTAGACAAGGGCTGCATGATTTTTAATAGCGAGGCCGAAGATGGCTACCGTGTAAAGCTGGTAGATGCCAACAGCACCGATGCCGTTTTCTGGAAAGAGGATTTCCTGCACGTAACCGAGCTGAAAGACACCAACTTCACCACCAAAACCTACCTGAACCTCTGCAAGGATTTTTCGGAGGAAGTATTTGCTCAGAAAGACAGCAAAAAAGACCAGATCGATTTTATAAACCGCTCGGTCGACTATTTCTCAAAGAACGAGACCTTCGATCTGGAAGAGTTTACGAGCAGTGTGATAGATGAGCCTGAGTCGGCGGAGCGGTTTAAAAGCTACTCCCAGAGTTTTGCCGAGGAACGCGGCCTGGAGCAGTTCGATGACTTCACGATCAATAAAGCCACGGTGCGCAACATGAAGCGCAAGTTCAGGAACTTTATAAAGCTGGACACACAGATTGAGATAAAGCTGAGCGGCTACAACCCCGAGCAAAGCGAGCAATACATGGAGCGTGGCTTCGACGACGACCGGGGCATGCATTTCTACAAGGTCTATTTCCATAGCGAGTCCTGAGGCAGTAGCGCCTTCCGGGCAGAAGAAACCTTTCGGATAATCCGATACGTTTAGTATCGGGCAGGAACATAAAACAGGAATGATTCTTGATTACCTAATGCAGACGAAAATGATACCGATGAAACCTATACTCTTTGCTTTACTTTTTGCTCTGGCCGCTCCGGTGGCGAAGGCGCAAACTACTGCGGCAGCCACTCAAAACAGCCAGGCAGGCGCCAGAACGCTGGAGCAGCGGGCACAGGAAATAACGGCAAGCATGGCCAAACACCTGGGCCTCTCGCCGGAGCAGGTAAAGAAAGTGGGTGCCATAAACCTGGCGAGCATGCAACACGCAGAGGCAGCCAAAAAAGAATACAAGGCAAACCCCAAAAAGCTCGTGCAGCAGATGGATATAATTGCACAAACCAGGCTCTCGCAGATAAAAGAAGCCCTTACCCCCATGCAGTTTGCCCAGTACCAGCAACGCCGCGAGGAGAAAATGGGTGTTCCGCGCGAGGCGCAAAGCAACCCCGCCTCTGGCCAGCCCGGAGGGTACCAGAATCAAAACTAAGCAGCAATTATTCTAATGAAAAACGGCCTCCGGAGCCCATGTATTGCTGCTGCCCTGGCTAAGCCGTGGCTGTCGCAGACCAGAAGGGTAATTGATTTGTTTCGTTGTACTACAGCAACAGCAGCAAAGCTTCCGGAGGGCCTTTTCATTTAAATAATTTACTCTGCCGCCACTATTTCTCTACTTCCATCCTTGGGAGCAGGGCTGCTCTCCGGCGCATCGGCCACAACCTTACTTTGGGCTAGTTGCCGCTGATGTTCCGTTACAAGGGCACCCGGAGGCTGAAACAGGAGCTGAAAAACTTCTTTTCCGGATCTGGCATGTTTTAAGTCCTGCCAAATATCCAGGTATTCATGAAATACAAGATAGACTGGATTATAAGAAGAGACCGGCTTGGTAAGCCCATACACGGGGGCCTCCTCCTCTGCCTGAAAAGTGCCAAACATCCTGTCCCAGATAATAAGCGTGGAGCCGAAATTTTTGTCGATATACTTTGGGTTGGACCCGTGGTGGGCGCGGTGATGAGAAGGCGTCACAAACAGGTATTCGACAGGGGCCGGCATTTTGCGGATCAGTTCCGTATGAATCCAGAACTGGTAGAGCACCGCAACCTGATGGCACACAAAAAAAGTAAACGGGTCGATGCCCAGCAGCGGCACCGGTATAAAAAACACAAACTTTATCTGATTTGTCCAGCCGGTGCGGAATGAGACGGAGAAGTTCATCTTGCTGGACGAGTGGTGTGTGACATGGGTGGCCCACCAGAACCGCTGCTCGTGAGCGATCCGGTGCGCCCAGTACCGGCAAAAATCCACCGCAAGGAAACAAACCAGAAAGCCCCACCAGACTCTGGGCATGGCCCACGGCACCATATTGTAGATGTGCATGGCAATAGAGAAGAGAAGTATTTTCATCATTCCGCCCAACACCGCATTCACTCCCCCAATGGACAGCGCCGCCAGAAAATCCTTTGTGTGGTAATAGTTCTTCTTTCGGTAGATGCCTACCAGCCACTCTGCCACCACCGAAAAAATGATCAGGGGGGCTGCATAGTGCATAATCGTTAAATCATTCAGCTTGTCTAACTGGTCAAAAGTAATACTCTCCTTATCCATTCAATACAAATTTCCCTATATACAGTTAATTAGTAAAACGAGTAAACACCTAAAGAGTTAAGTCCAGGCACAACGATAACCGATAACCCGAAGGAAATGAAGCTGGTAAGGAATGATTATGCTGCAATGGCACGCTGCCAGGTTGCCTTAGCGGTAATCATGCCACGAATGTGTGTGCGAATAACCGGTAAAAACGCGTATAAACCGGAGCAGGAGGCAGCAAGTTGTTGGCGGATCAACTCAAAACAGCTTTGCTTATCCCACCGGCAGCTTGTGCCTTTTTACTTATTTTCTAAATTTGCAGAAAAAGGACTATGAACATCAGAAAGAAAGTGAAGGCCATGCTGCCAACTGAATCGGGCCGGTTTGCTGCCCTTGATGTATTTATAAAGGCAGCTGAAAAGGATAAGTGGACCGAACAGGAAATGCAGTATGTTATAGATGAAGTGGTAGAGGCACGCTCAGATGCAGAAGGTTTGGAGGTACTGGAGTCTTACACCGACCAGCCTGGCGCCTGACCAGCCCTATGCCTGTAAAAAAAGGAAGCCCGAACTTCCTGAACAGGTTTTTCGGGCTTGCCTCCGGCTGTTTGAAAATTAATATGCTCCATTAGGGTACGTAGCGTTGACGAACAAACAGCTACAACAGCAACTTCTTTAAAACGGATCCTAGTGGTATTGTCAGCCTTCTGGTCCACTGGATGCGATAAACTTGGATATCTGAACATTTTTCCATTTTCCCATAATTTCGTCCTGCCGCCCCACCAGGATATCGATTCTTTTTCGGATACGCTTGTTCATGGTATCGCGTACGATATAGAGGCCATCCAGTTCTTCCGAAATGCCAGACACCAGCAAAGAATCGCCGTAGCTTATCTCGCCGCCCCAGCGGCTGTGCAGGTCCCGGGATACTGCTATCCAACGGTGCTTACCAGGATTTTTTTCGTTGATTTTGGAGCCGTCGGCAGTAGTGAAGGGGGTATCGTCGGTTTGGCCGGGCTCAGGAAAGTAAACTGTGGCAGTTACTGTGATGGGGGCTGGGGTCTTATTCAGGAGCTGCCCCGGCTCTTTTTCAGGTTTTGGTATCTCAAAAATTGTAGATTTTTTATTTGTGTCAGGGTGCGGAACATCCGCTTTACTGACTGAAAATTCTTCATCCAAAACCATGAAAATGGAGAGTGCTATTGCTAGTAATTTGATCCTAATCATGAGCAATCTGTTAGTTGAACATCGGCTTTCTTTTAATAAATGGCTTTAACGATGTTAACTTTAGTAGGTTGCCTTAGCCCTATCCATTTGTTTAATAGGTCAATTTTTACTAGCAAAAGCTCTCTTAAGCATTTTCACTCAATAGCATTCAATTCAATATAAAATAGTTCCAAAAAATATTTTTTTCTAATTTTTAACTGACTTTTTTATCAGAATCGGCGCCGCTAGTTAAAGGACTACTCATACTGGAAAAAACAAATAAGTATCCCCATAAATTATTGATCTTTTTAAATAAGGAAAGGGCACTTCTAAATGGTGATTACGGAAGCAGGTATTGTATTTTTAAAAGCTGCCATGGATTCAGAAATTCTAGATCTTTCAAAATAATCTCAAACCCCAAACAAAAGAACTCAATTTTCTTTTCAGGATTTTTCTCGTCTGTTTTTATTGCCAGCGACACAACTTATCAGAACTTGTTTCACCTGTTGTACAAGGAGTAAGAACGTGAGACGTGAGACGTGAATTGTTTTCCGCGAGGCAAGGCAACAAAGTCGTTCCGAAAAGTTAAGACGCAGTCTGTAAATCAGCTCTGTCTTTTTTTGAAATATTTATCATACACTACATAGACGATAAACAGCAGCAGGCTTACGCCGCCGACCCACAGGAGCCCGGACTTCAGGCGATCATTGTTTTCGCCCAGCCAGGCCAGCAGGATAGTTAGAGGAACAATGCCTGCCAGGGTAGCCGCCATAAACTTCAGGTAACCCATGCTGGCCAGCCCGGCCACAAAGCTGACAGCATCATTAGAGAGCAGAGGCGAAATGCGCGCGATAATGACGGCCCAGATGCCATAATCTTCCACGAAACCCGCCACCTTCCGCTCAGCTTTCCGGCCGATGAGCTTGCTCACCCCCGCCTCTCCAACACCCCGCCCGATCAGGTAGCCAACTGTTGCGGCCACAGATACAGCCAGAATTGCCAGCAGAGAGCCCCATACCGGACCGTACGCAATAATAGCCACCAGCATGAGCGCCACCACATTTACCACCACCAGAAACATCTGCGCCACCATGGCTCCTATCAGGAAAAACGGGCCCCAAAAACCAAATTGGCCTACCCACGTCGAAATTTCTTTTTCATCACCGCTTGTCAGCACCCCCCATGCTTGCTGCATTTGATCTTTAAAACCAGGGAAAATAAAATACGAAAGAACCAACCCCGCTAAAATAACTCCTGTGAGTATCAAGGGCCATTTACTTTGCTTTATATCCTCCTGCTTGTCTTGCGTTTGTTTTTCCGGCATACGTTTTCTGGTTGCGTGTTTGGACATTAGACGCAGGAATCACACCCGGAGTTGCCGCTTCTACCATGCCGGAGGTACGGTTCAGCAGGTACCTGTGATGATACGTGGCGGTAGTGGCCGGAGAAGCTACCTGGTATTTAACATACATGTGGCCTGAACCGGCGGCAAAGGTGGTGCTAAGGTGCAACTGCTGCAGCTGCTGCTGGTCCGGCGTCAGGGGCTCAGGTGCTTCTATGGGTTGTGGCAGATCTGCACCGCTGCCAAAAACAATTGCCGCCAGCAGGCCTGCTACCACTCCACCCAGGTGGCCTTCCCAGGATATGCGCTCCTCTGTCGGGAAAAGCCCGTAGAGGAAGCCGCTGTACAGAAACAAAATAGCCAGAGACACCGCCAGTGCGCTCCTGTCGCGCCGGATCATGCCCAGAAAAAACAGATACCCTACCATGGCATACACCACTCCGCTGGCGCCTACATGGTACGACTGCCGGCCAATAAACCAGGTCATCAGTCCGCTGCCTGCATAGCACATAGTTATTACCTGCACCGCCACGCGGCTATGCAGAAAAATAATTAAACCGGAAAGCAACACGAGCGGGAAAGAGTTTGATAGCAGGTGCGGGACGCCACTATGTATAAGCGGGCTCATAAACACACCTATCAGCCCGAAAAACTTGCGTGGCAGCACCCCCAGCCACACCAGCTCGGAGCCGGTCAGGAACTCCATTAGCTTTACAAGCCAGAGCAGCGCCACAAATAAGGTTCCCGGCAAAAAACTGTAGGCAAACCGGTCGCTTTCCTCCTGCAATTGGCTCATATAGGTATATCAGTAGGTGAAAATGGGTGCAATGTCAAATATATAGTTTAGCCAGAATAAACATGTCTGCAACTGGCAAGGTTTTTCTTTGAGCAGATAATTCCCCCTGAGCAGAAAGACTCGGATATGAGCGTAAAGCGCCAGGGATTGTTGCCATGAAGCCTGGCCATGCTATATCCCGGCCGCTGAAACAACCTATTTGGTCGGTGTCTGCTTACGTAGTTGCTAATGTATCGAATTACCAGCGAAATCAGCTAGAAGAAGACTACTACAACCAGATAAAAGCACTTTAGCTGCTATTCGTTATACATAGCATACCAGTGCCAGCAGGCAAAAAGAACAAACCCAAAATACTTAAAGCAAGTATGTATTTGTTGCATCAATGATTTTATATGCTTACCGTAAATTTAAAAACAGGCTTTGGAAAATGGCAGAATCTACGGCTTGTTGCTGTTTGCATGACAGCAATAAGTTTGTTTGGTTGCGAGAGTACCGGCGCCAGGCAGAATACGCTGGTGAGAAAAATAGAGCTTATGGCCGACTTGCCTGCCGAAAAACCAAGAGCAGGCGCCAGAAACCTGCTGGAGGCCCTGGAGCACCCGTCCGGCTGGGTAGACTCCGTTTACAATACCCTTTCGCTGGAGGAGCGGATAGCCCAGCTTATAATAATAGAGGCCTTCTCTAACCAGGGGCCAAAATACGAGGCGGAAGTACTGCAAGTTATTGAGCAACATAAAATCGGAGGACTCATTTTCTTTCAGGGCGGGCCTATCCGTCAGGCCAGGCTCACCAACCGGTACCAGGCAGCCTCTAAAGTGCCGCTCCTGATCTCTATGGATGCTGAAACAGGCATAGGCATGCGCCTGGACAGCACCGTGCAGTACCCCTTCCAGATGATGCTGGGCGCTGTGGAAGACAACGGCCTGATATACCGCATGGGTGCCGAAATAGCCGTAGAGTTTAAGCGCCTGGGCATGCACGTAAACTTTGCCCCCGTAGCCGACATAAACAATAACCCCGATAACCCCATCATCAGTTACCGCTCCTTTGGAGAAGACCGGCTGGCTGTAACGGCAAAAAGCCTGGCGTTTATGCGCGGTATGCAGGAAAACGGCATTATCGCCACTGCCAAACATTTTCCCGGGCATGGCGACACCGACATAGATTCGCACCACGACCTGCCGGTTATCCCCTTTAGCCGCCAACGGCTCGACTCGCTGGAGCTGTACCCGTTTAAGGAACTGATAGTGAATGGTGTTGGCGGCATAATGGTGGCCCATATGCATATTCCGGATCTCGACCCAACGCACAACCTTCCTTCTACACTCTCGAAACCAATCGTAACCGACCTGCTGAAGGAGGAGCTTGGGTTTAAAGGACTCATTTTTACGGATGCGATGGTGATGAAGGGCGTCACCAAGTTTTTTCCGCCCGGAGAGGCAGAGGCGCGGGCCCTGATGGCCGGCAACGATGTGCTGGAGCGTCTGAACAGCGTGCCCAAAGCCATTCAGGCTATTAAAGAAGCTATTGCCAATGGCGATATTCTGATGGAGGATATTGAGAAAAGCTGCAAGAAAATGCTGGCCGCCAAGCAGTGGGTGGGCCTGGACAACTACAAACCCATAGAACTGGAGAACCTCTACCAGGACCTGAATCCGCCCGAGGCCGATAGCACCAACAGAGCCATAGCGGAAGCCGCCCTTACCCTTCTCAAAAATGAGAAAAAGGTGCTACCCGTGCGCCAGCGGAAAAACCTGAAGATTGCTACTGTGTCTTTTGGAGCCATCAGGCCGACTGCTTTCCAAAGGGAAATTAAAAAATATGCCGCCACCAAAGACTTTGTTATTTCCAGAAAGGCAAATGCCAAAGAGGTGCAAAAGCTGCAGCAGCAACTTCGCTCCTACGACCTGGTGCTGGTGGCACTCTATGGCCCCAGCATTCGGCCCAGCAATAACCTGGGCTACTCAAAACATACCACTTCGCTCATACACCACCTGGCCAGCTCAAAAAAAGCCCTGATCACTTTATTCGACAATGCCTACACCCTTAACCAGTTTGAAGGCATTCAGAAGAGTCGGGGGCTGCTGCTGGCGTACCAACCCCACTTCCATGCCCAGGAAGCAGCAGCTAAGCTCATTTTCGGAGGCTTGCCGGTAAGAGGCAAGCTGCCGGTTACAGTAAACGATTTCTTCTCCTATGGCGATGGCATCAGCAAAGACAAGCCGCTGCTCCCTTAGTCGTGGCCAGGGTTGGTTAGGAACCGGCTGCAGGGAGAAGCTGTGGAGGGCCTTTTTCATTACCATAATTTGGCTGGCAGAGCAGGTGAAGCCTACTGCTCTGCCAGCTGAACACGCAGGGGTTATACTCGTAAGAAGACCAGATAGCGACAGTAAACAAACGAACCCATGAAAACTTTAGCAACCCCATTCAGATACATGGCACTCCTGCTGATCAGCTCCGCCCTTTGGGCCTGCGAAGGCAACAGAACTGCCGAGAACACCCGCGAAAGAGTGCTGGACACAACAGAAACAGAGGATACGGCCACAGTTGTTAAAACAGGAAGAACAGCCGAAGACCAACTCGCCGATTTCCGCGATTGGGTTAGTTCCAAAACCCGTCCGCTCGACTCTGTCGACACTACCCGGGGAACTGCCACCAGAGAGGAATTCCGTAAAAGAACAGCCCAGGTCGAAAGTCGGCTCGACAGCCTTTCGGCCCGTTCAAAAACAGAGTATGAGCAGCTGAAAGGCCGCTACCAGCAGTGGGAGGAGCGCCAGGAACGCCGGCAGCAGACCCCGCTCGATGCCCAAAAGCTCAGCCAATGGCAGGAGCAGTTGCTGCGCGAATTCCAGGACCTCGATAAAATCACCGATCAGAATGTGCGTGAAGCCTACCTGACCTTTATGGGCGAAGTAAGAGCCAAAAGACAAAACTGGACGCAGGACGACTGGGACTATGTAGACCATGTATATGGCCTGCTGAACCAACGCTTGCGCCAGATAGATAACCAGGTAGCAGCAGGCGACAAAGTCAAGATCAGAACGCTGCAGGCCGAATTTCTGAGCCTGGAAGCCGCCGCCGATACCCGCAACATGTTGGGAACCATGCGGGACTAACACCTGCCGGAGCGCCGGCTGCTCCTTAGCCGGCGCTCCGGCACCACCTGCATTCCACGAAATAGGTTCAAATCAACTGGAGCATTAGAAAGCATCTTTGCTCTCAAATTATCCTAATCAAAAATGCCCTCCGGAGATTATTTCTGCTGCTGCTAAAGACCCGACACCCAGGATTTGTTGCGAGAGGTGGCCTGCTATGCTTGTTTGCCAGCTTTCTGCAGCTGCATCCAGAGTTGCGCAATAATGGTTTTGGCGTCAGTAGATGGCAACTGCTCAAACTGCGCTGGTGAGTAGCGCACGATCTCGATGTGCTCATGCTCCCCTTCTTTACCGCCTCCTGCACCTGGCTGATGCGATACTTCGGCATAATACAGCAGCACCCGCTCCGTGCAGCCTCCCGGCGAGGAGTAGAAGGTATAAAGGTAGTCCAGGCGGTCTACATGGTAGCCTATCTCTTCTTCAATTTCCCGCACAATGCTCACCTCCGGCGCTTCCCCATCATCTACCATGCCGGCCACAATTTCCACCATCTCTGATTCCGATCCGATCCGGTACTGCTTTGTGAGCACGTATTGCTGGTCTTCGGTATCAAAAACCAGCGCTGCCACGGCATCGCCTCTATCAAACTGCTCCCGGGTAAAGCTGTGCCCCTGCTGCTCCACCGTCAGCTGGTACATTTTAAAAAAGCCGTCGTAAACTACCTCGCGGTTTGTAATTTTCATTTTTCAGGGTGATTTATATTTCAGGAATCGGGTTAAAAAGGAGAATGCGCCTCGTTCAGGAGTACCTGCCGCGAATGAACCCAAATTACTATATATTGCCGATTCTCTTCCGCTTTTATGTAAATTTTTCTAATTGTCGAAGATCACAATTATGCAAATGAAATAGCCCCTCCGGAGGCACTGCTGCTGCTGCTCCATACCAGCACAGCAAGTTTTGCCACAGATTGCTATAACTCATTATTTTTCTGCGCTGCCTCCTCTGTCTTCTTTGTTAAGGGCGACATGGAAAGGGGCGATTCGCTTTCGTAGCCTTTGGCTCTGCTTTTGCCTATGCCGCCTTCTCCGGGAAGCATGCCATTAACGAGCGCAAAAATATCAGCCATAAGCTCAGGCGAGAAATCGTGCAGGAAAGCGCCGATCTTAGCCGGCAAGGTGGTGATAACCTCGGCATCGCCGTGCCGAAGGGCATCCAGAATCTTTTCGGCTGTTGCCTCCGCACTCATAGATGTGAACGGGCTTGAATCCATAATTTTGAAGAGCGCATACTCTTTTTTATGCTGTCCCTTTACAAAAGCGTGCCGTGGGCTGCCCGTGCGCATGAGGCCAGGCGTGGCTGTGGTAACTGTGATGTTGAATTTATGAAGCTCCGCCCGAAGCCCTTCCGAAAGGCCGACCAGCGCAAACTTTCCAGCACTGTAGGGCACCAGGTGCGGCACGCTTATTTTGCCCCCAATCGACGACACATTCAGGATTCTGCCTCCTCCCCGCTCCTTCATGCTGTCCACTACAGACAGAATGGTGTAAAGAGGGCCCCAGAAATGTGTTTTAATAGATTCATCAAAGTCCTGTTCTGTCATTTCGCCAACAGGGCCGGCATGTATAACTCCTGCATTATTGATCAGCACGTCTACAGGCCCGAAGCTATCGCGTATGGTGGCGACCATGGCTTCTACCTGTGCCCTGTCGGTCACGTCGCAGGTCACTACCAGTACGTCGGCTCCTTTTTCGGCCAGCTCCCGGCGGGCATTCTCCAGCTGCTGCTCGTTGCGTGAACATAGCACCAGCCTTGCTCCCTCTGCTGCCAGCTGCCGGGCCATGACCAGCCCCAGGCCACGGGCGCCTCCGGTTATCAAAACTACCTTGTTTCTGAAATCGTAGGCCGTGAGTTTACGGTTAAGGGCTCTGAGGGCCACCAATGCACCAGCACCCGCCGCCAGCCACCATAACTTTTTTTTCTGTTGCTTGTTCATTTTCAGATTTGTTTGAGATTACGGCAGGCAAAAAAACGCCCTGCACCTACCGATAAAGGTACGAGCAGATGCAGGGAGTAGTTAGCCGCAGCGGGCTTGTTCTTTATTTCCCCTGGTTCTTTTTAGAGAAAATATTGTTTTTCAGAAGTGGAGTGTACAGCAATTTAATGGCAGCAATTCCGTAGTGGTCCTTGTTGCCGGCATTTCCAAGCCGTGGGCCAATGTTGTCGAGGTAGTCGGTGGTGGTAATGTGGTACATGAGCTCCGGCGCCACACTAATCTCATCGTTGAAACGGAACCGAAGGCCTCCCCCGAAAGAAAAGACAGGTGCAAAAGCCGGGTAATTCCGCTCGTTGTCGTAGGTAACCTGCGAATCGTTGAGCCGGCCGTTTGCCGGAAAGGAGGTGGCCGTATAATAGATAAAACCGGCACCGCCCTTTACAAAAGGCACGACAAAACGCTTGCGCGAGGAGCGGTAGTTGCCGGAGCCGCTATAACTATCGAGCAGGTTCAGCACCACCATGCCCGACACCTCAATTACCTCCGAGCTGAAGGCCACGTTCAGGGGCCGGGCCGGGTTTTTCTCTTCTGCCCCCAGCCTGAAATAGTCGAACTCGCCGCTAATGCCCAGGTAAGGACTGATCTTGTAGAGAGTGCCTACACTCACATTCGGTCCGAAATCGTTGCAGCCCCAGCTCCCGCAAATATCACTTTTAATGGCTGCCAGGCCACCCCCTACTTGTATCACAAAACCTCGCTCAGGAATATTACTGATGCCACGCTTTTTATAAAAACCGGACTGCCCGTAGGTGCTGAGGGAAAAGCAGCTAAGGACCACTACCTGCAGTAAAATAAAGTAAAAATTTCTGTTCATATGCTTAACAGCTTAACACAGCATGAGTTATAGTTCTTATGCTGCTCTGCCATTTTTATAAAGGAAACTATCTGTTTGCACCTCCCGATCAAAAGAAAAACATCTGTTATGCAAGACCTGAAACTGCGTCGGGAGTTTTGGTATATCTACGATTAATCGCATGCAATAGATGAAAACAGATCAGCCATAAAAGCATTATATTCAAAAATTAATATAAATAACTTTCAGATTACTTTAAAACGCACCCGATCTGTGATGAAAGCCTCCACAGTAGGAAAAAAAAGGGGGGAGAAGGTAAAAGCACAGTTGCAAATTTTACTTTACCGGCTTTTGCTGCGGACTCTCGTGGGCATCCGCAATCCGGATAAAGTCGATAACCAGCGCAGCAGCATCGGTATAAAACGCGGGGTCTATGTTTTGGAAGGTATCGGTGGGCTTATGATAATGGGCATGATCCTCTACTCCAAAGTAAATATACGGAATCCGGCGCTTATGAAACTGGAAATGGTCCGACTGCTTTGTCCAGTCGTCCCGGCCTTGTTCCGGGCGGTCGTGGCCCAGCACAAGCCTGGCGTTTGGGAGCGGCTGCACTTGCAGCAGGTAAGGCCTGAGCCAGGGGTGGTGAAAGGTGCCGCTGGCGTAGAGTTCCTTCTTTTGGCTGATGCTCAGCATGTCGAGGTTAATGTTCAGGACTATGTGCCCCAGCGGCACGGGTGGCGACTTCAGGAAGGCGGCTGCCCCCTGCAGCCCCAGTTCCTCCCCATCGAGGGCAGCAAAAATAATGGTATGCCGGGGCCTGTGTTGTTGAAAGTGAGCAGCAGCGGCAAGCAGGGCGCCCACCCCGGAGGCATTGTCGTCGGCTCCGTTAAAGATCTGGCCGTCCTGCTGGCCAATATGGTCATAGTGGGCTGTGATTACAAGTACTTTTGCCGGGTCGCCGGGAATATAACCGATCAGGTTGGCAGCCTGCTCCACCACTAGCTTTTGGGTCTGCAGCCGGAAATGTTGCCTGTAGCTGTCTCCGAAAGGCTGCAGCCCTATTTCCCTGAACCGGCGCTCCAGGTACTGTTGTGCCCTGCCGTTACCAGCCGTGCCACTCTGCCGCCCCTCCATAGAGTCGGCGGCCAGCGTGC
The DNA here is from genome assembly GCF_014332515.1 of Pontibacter beigongshangensis. Classification (GTDB taxonomy): domain Bacteria; phylum Bacteroidota; class Bacteroidia; order Cytophagales; family Hymenobacteraceae; genus Pontibacter; species Pontibacter beigongshangensis. Next base: position 70,059 of record NZ_VFSD01000004.1, read on the forward strand.
GGATGTCGTGCAGCAGTTGGGTTGTGTCTATTATAATTTGCTGCGCCCCTGCCGGCAGGTGCCACACCAGGAACAACAGTATCAACAGCTTTTTCATAAGAGGGAAGAAATTTGGTGCCGGGAAGCAGACTAGTCCCAGCAATACCTGCCAGCTTTACCCGGAAAGAAAAAGCCCGACAAATTATTCTATTGAATTAGGCACTTAGTTAATAGCCTATAGTGCCTTATTTAAAAAATTACCAAACTACTGGTTTTGAGGACCACCCTCAATGTGCATATTGGTTTAACACTGGCTCTGAAAATTCAATTTAAATGTTTGATATTCAATTACTTAAATATTATTAAGCAAGTGCCTAATTCAATTATTCTAATGAAAATGTCCCTCCGGAGCAGCTGCTCCTGCTGCTGCCCTGGTTACTGCCAGTGTGGCCTACAGAAGTAACTGCCGGTTCTTCTTCAGCACCAGGATGAATACGCTCCGAAGGGGCATTTTGATTGGAATAATTGCACCGAAACCTGGCAGGCAATTATTTAAGTAGCACGAGTTATCCTGTAAGCATCCACTGAAAACGTTCCTGATTTATTTCCAGCAGCGTTCTTCCTGATTCCCTGCTTTGCCAATCCTGACCCCATCCGACAGAGGCCTTATTTAAAGCTTTCAACACATCTGGCTACAAAACTAAAAATCAGTCCTTTATATTAATATAAGAAGGAAGTTCCAGGGGGCCTACAGAAGTTTGGATGGTAGGCTTTATTTGGAGTGTTATTTTCGGTTTGTTAGCGGCATCAGCCTGCGAGAAGAGCGTGGCCAGCCGCATAAGTTGTGTAATGCTCGTATTTCCGTTCTCTGCAGTTAAGGTAACAGGAGAGCTTATAGAAATGGTGTTCAGGCCGTTGTGCAACTCCACGGGCTCACTTACCATGCCTTGCACGGTATTCGTGCCGTTTACCAGCAACTGCCATTTCAGCTGTGTTACCGTCATGGAGCGCTCCTGGCTTCCTTCCGGCAGTTTTACATCCAGGTCTAGTTTAGAGGTGGCTGCCAGCTTATTCTCCGATACTGCCGAAAACAGGATGGCTGCGTCGCTGAATGAGAAATCTTCCGGGCGCTTTTTGCTCAGCAAATCGATGCCATTCAGCTGCACCTCATTGATGCCCACCAGGTTATACTTCGCCTCCCTGAATGCATCCACATCTTTTTTCGAATTGCAGGAAAATACCAGGAACACTAGCCCGGCAAAAACAAAAAACTGAAAAACTGTCTTTTTTATCATGAACATGTATGTTTAGCTATCGCTTTTCTACTTTCCCGGAACCGGTTATCTGGGATGTAACGGTTGGGGAGCCTTTGTAATAGACTTTTCCGCTGCCACTGATACTGGCTTCCAGCAGGTCTGAAACCGACACTTCCACATCTCCGGAACCGGAAATCTGTATAATGGCTCTTTCTGTTTCCAGACCGAACGACTGCACCTGGCCCGAACCAGTTACCGAAGCATGCTGCTGCTCTGCCAGCCCGCTCAGCTCTACTCTGCCCGAGCCGGTAAGCTGCGTTATGGCGCGTTTGGCCGTAAAGTTAGCTTTAATTTTGCCCGATCCGCTCTCCAAAGTCCTAAATTCGTTTGTCTCAAACCTGTCGTGCAAAACGATTTCTCCAGACCCGTTCATCTCTGCGTAGGTGAAATCCGGAACTGTGATATATACCTCTATCGTTTTGTGGCTCCTGAAACACCTGTTCGTCTCTACCTCCCACACGCCGTTCAGCACATCGCGGTTCAGGGCATCCAATACGTTGGGCTGCGCTTTTACCACCACCTGCTGCTGCGGGCCGTAACTGACGTAAACCTTTGAACTGCCATTTACCTTCAAACCATTTAAATCGTTGAGCTGTAAAACGCGGGTCTCTGCGTCTCCTTTCCCTCTGGTACAATCAGCTTCGTCGCCACAAGCTACCAGCAGCAGCGGCGCCAAAAGCATATAAAATAGGTTTCTGGTTAATAATTTAACGGGTTTCATAGTCTTATGTGAATTAGTGGAAAAATCTGCCAGGCGAAGGGCCAGCCCGGTGCAGCACCTCTCTCCTGCTGATCCACCAGTTCCTGCCCTGTAAGTCTATTTTGTTAATGCGATAACCTCCTTAAAAATAAATATGAATTTGAAAATCAACAACTTAGCTTCCTACATCTAAACAAAAAATAAAACTTATTTTTAGACAAAAACAATACCGATAATAGAAAAAGCGACAAGAAATTTCTTGAAATTTCCAGTTTGATTTTGAAAAAGGTTTTATGCTAGTAAAGCAGCCAAAAAGCCTCTCTGCCACAATTTCTAATTTTTAATTTTTGATTTGAAAGGGCTAGGTCCTTAACTGGCTCAGATACCCTACTTTCTGTCCCCGCTGATTTACCAGCACGCCGTTATCCGTCACAAAAACCTTGTGCAGATACTCGCTGTCGAGATAATAAGGATAGCTCCTGCTGTTGGTGCGGGCCAGCTTGCCAATTACTTTTGCTCCGCTCTCCGACACGTGCACCAGGTTCATGCGTTTAGTCAGGTAAAACTGCTCCCGTGGCGCGGCACTGAAATTTACTTTCCGCAAAACATCCTTATGCTGCAGCACGCCTGCCTGGTTGGCGCTGGCCACAGGCTGCGGCTGAGTTGCCCGTGGAGGATCTGCCGCAGCAGGCTCAGTGGCAGCCATCGTCTGATCTCTTTCAAGGCCTTTGCTGCTGGCAATAATCTGGGTGTCGGCACTACGCCAGCCTTTGCTGATGGCGGCCAGACGATAGCTGCGGCCGGGGTGGGTGGAAGAGTTCCTTTCCTGCGAGAGCACGCTCATGGCAGCCTGAGCCTCCTCCAGGCTGGCTCCCATTTTGCGCAGCACGAACCCTGAAAATTCGTCCGCCTCCAGTTCATCGGCGTGGTTACTGCCTTTCCCGGTTAAGGTATGCCCGTTCAGGTGATGCCCTATTTCATGAGCCAGGATGCTTACGCCGGCCCAATCGGTGCGAACGGCATTGTTTATAGCCGACAGGAAGCGCTCGTTATACAAAATATAGCGCTTGCCGCCATAAACAACCGCTGCGGCATTTTCGATATTAGCGGCACGCACTTCAAATCTCGGTTTAAGGCCGATCACTTCATTGATCTCCGCTATGATATCCCGTGGACCGGCTGCGGTGGCCAGAGCAGACAAGTTGGTGACCAGTACTACACCTATAAGCAGTGTCAGTATTCTCAGTTGTTTCATTTCCGGATTATTTATTTGAGTTCAGCTGCCTTCCCTAACGTGGCGACTCCTGCAGACTGTATAAATAATTAGCAAGTACTTTGCCAGTTTCTAAGACAAGCGTATTTGCAGAGGAAGATGGCTGGTAGAATGAAGGCTTAAGGAGCTGAATGTTTCCAATACTCCTCCAGTTTGATGTTCAGAATGGTTTACTGTTTGTAAAGCTGCCAGAAAATATAGCTGCTAAAACTTCTAATTTGGTAAAGCATTAAGTTCAGGAGCAGCTCCGGAGGTGTGTTTTGATTAGAATAATTTGATGTGCATCAATTCAGCTAGGGGGCAACCAAACTACCGGGGTTTTGAGACCGAAATGAACTGAGGAGACTCTATGTTTCCCAAGGGTGTTTTTACGGTAGGCTTTATCTGGAACCCCAGCGATTGGCGTATATCTCCGCCGCTGCTTATCAGGTTGATGACCCGTGACAGCCCTTCATAATTGGGCCTTTCATCGACCTCCGTCAGGTGCACCTGCGTATGAAAGGGTATCTTGTTCTGGCCTTCGTGCAGCACCATGGCCTCCTCTATGGTGCCAGTGAGGGCTTCTTCACCATCTACCAGAATAAGCCATTTCATGCTGGTAATGGTTAGGCGCTGGTTCCCGGTGGGTTCCCGGAGCGACACATGTAGCACCATGGTGGCACTTAGGTTAAGGGCATTGGTGGAGACGGCCGCCAGCAGTTCGTCATGCTCCTGCACCGTAAGCCCCTGACCTGCCCTGGCTCTTTCCTGCAGGTTTATACCGTTCAGCAGCACCTCCTCGAGTTCTTGCAGCCTGTAGTCTGCCGCTGTAAAAGCTTTGATATCCTGCGCCTGCTGGCAACCGGCCAAACACCACAGCCCCCCCACAAGCAGAACCAAAAAACCAAAACGCTGCCGCACAGCAGTTCTGTACCTGAAAGCCGGGGTGGTATAGCTCATTATTCTGGTGCAGCAGCCTGGTTTAGGATTATTCTATTGGTTTAAACTGAATACTATTCCTTAATCATAGTGAGTCACTTATAACACGAACAGGCTTAACTCACCTGAACCTCTCCTGTTTCCATAAGTCTTTTGAAGCGGCGGATATCTTCCTGCACCATGTTTTTAAGCATGGGGTTGAGAAGCTTTGCGGCCATGCCTCCCATGGCTCCTGCGGGTGGCCGGTAAGAGATGGCTACCTGCACAATCGTTTCCTTGCCCGATAGGTCGTCTGAGAACCGGACCTCTCCTGCGTTGTCTATGTCGGCAGCAGGCAGCGATTTCCAGGCGATCAGCTCGTTTTCTACCTCCTGCACAATGTCAGCATCCCAGGCTATGGTTCCGATGCCTCCCGGAATACGCGCACTCCAGGCAGACCGTTTCGGCCCCAGCTGCTGCACGCTCTTCAGGTGCTCCATAAATCTGGGCAGGTTTTCCAGCTGCCGCCAGAACTGATAAACCTCCGGCCTGGGCTTGTTGACAGTTATGGTCCGGGTAATTTCAACAGAGATGTCTTCGTCGGCGGCCGTATCGCGCCCTATAGCCGTATTAACAGGGCAAGAACCGGAGGCACCCCGATAAAGCATGGCACCACCGGCAGCAGCCAGTATCAGTCCTATGGCATTAGGCTTCCGCAACCCGTAAAAAGTGAGCAGTACGCCACCTATAACCGAGGCGATTCGCTCAGACTTTCCAACATTTATATGACTCGATCCAGTAGCAGGAGGAATGATGTGTGCCGTGTTCAGCAACTCTGAGAAATGTTTATTGAAAGTATCCATGCCTTATCTTTTTTCATGGATACGAGCCATAGCTGCCTAAGTGTTACCGTTTTACTGTTTTTCTTAAAAATAACCCGGTTTCCCGGATCCTCCCGCCTTTCCTGACATGCTACCATTGCCTCCGCCACAACATGATTGACTTTATTTTTTTGCTGACGAGCGAGAAGCCTCAGCAGGAAATTATGCTAATGATTTTGCCCCTCCAACACCGCTGTCTCTCCTGCTCCTGCCACTGAGTCCCCAGAAATTATACCATCTGGCAGGAAGAAAGTTCCATATGGCATTCGCTCATTAGAGAAAAACCTACAGGAGCCACAGGGCAGATGAGGTTGCCAGGTGCACTAAATGACGATTTTCTGTTTGAGCGTTCAGCGAGTGGGGGAAGGGGCCCTCGACAAAAAAATCTTCTTGATTTTTTTGGTTCTTTTTGTATCAAGACAAAAAGAACAAAGACACGGGCAATGAAACAAGCTGCTGCAGCTGTCAAAGCATAAAGGCGACTATGCTAACTTAAACGCCTTAGCCAGTAGCCATTGCTTTAGGCTCTCGGCCACATGATCCTTCCTGAATAACAAATTGGGAAATCCATGGTGAACGTATGGAAGCAACTAAATATGATTTGGTATTATATCTATCTCTGCCTTTCTTACAAAACAAGAGCCGCTTCCAGCAACAGAAGCGGCTCTTATTATCTTTTGAGTCCGGTATAAGAAAGCTGACTTTGAGGCTTACTTGAATTTGCCTTTCAGCATAGCCAGTTTCGCCTGGAAATCGCTCAGCTCTTCTACCTTCTCTTTTTTTGCGCCGCCTTTCGAGGCTCCGCCTTTTGCATTTCCGCTGCCAGCAGCTGGTCTGGCTGCAGCAGGGTCGCCTTTCATAGACAAGGAGATGCGTTTACGTGGCACGTCCACCTCCATCACGGTAACTTCTACCTTCTGCCCTACCTTTACCACATCGTGCGGGTTGGTAACAAAGCGGTCTGAAAGGTGGCTCACGTGCACAAGCCCATCCTGGTGAACACCTACATCCACAAAGGCACCAAAGGCGGTGATGTTCGTAACAATGCCGGGCAGCTTCATGCCTTCGCGCAGGTCTTTTATCTCGTTCACGCCCTCAGTAAAGTTAAACGCCTCGAACGTCTGGCGAGGGTCGCGGCCAGGTTTTGCCAGTTCGCTCACGATGTCCTGCAGCGTAGGTAAGCCCACGGCTTCCGTCACATATTTTTTAAGGTCGATCTGCTTCCGCAGCTCTTCCCGCTGCATCAGTTCCTTCACGGTCACGCCAAGGTCTCTGGCCATCTGCTCCACAATCGGGTAGCTTTCTGGATGAACGGCGGAGGCATCGAGCGGGTTCTCCGCATCGCGGAGGCGAAGGAAACCTGCTGCCTGCTCAAAAGCCTTATCGCCAAGACGTGGTACTTTTTTCAGCTCTGTTCGGGTGCGGAACGGGCCGTTCTGGTTGCGGTACTCCACAATGTTCTGCGCCAGCGCAGGCCCCAGGCCCGACACATAGGTCAGCAGTTGCTTGCTGGCCGTATTCACTTCCACGCCCACCGCGTTCACACAGCTCATCACCACATCATCCAGCGAGTGTTTCAATGCCGACTGGTCCACATCGTGCTGGTACTGGCCTACGCCTATGGACTTCGGGTCTATTTTCACCAGCTCCGCGAGCGGGTCCATGAGGCGGCGACCAATAGATACGGCACCACGAACGGTAATATCCTGGTCCGGGAACTCATTTCGGGCTACTTCGGAGGCAGAGTAAATAGAGGCGCCGCTCTCGTTCACCATCAGCACCTGCACGGTGGCTGGCAGGCCCAGGCTACGCACGAAGCTCTCTGTTTCGCGGCTGGCCGTACCGTTGCCTATAGCCACAGCCTCCACTTCATATCTGGTGACAAGGTACTTTACGGCCTGCCCGGCATCGTTTGCCTTCTGCTGGCCTGTATGCGGGTAAATGGTGTCGTTGTGGAGCAGCTTGCCCTGCTTGTCGAGCACCACCAGTTTGCAGCCGGTCCGGAAGCCGGGATCGAGGGCCAGCACGGTTTTCTGACCAAGCGGCGAAGTGAGCAGCAGCTGGCGCAGGTTGTCGGCAAATACCCGGATGGCTTCTTCATCGGCTCGTTTTTTCGAGCTGAGGCGAACCTCTGTTTCCATGCTGAGCTTCAGGAGGCGTTTGTAGCAGTCTTTAGCTGCCTGGCGTACCTGCTCCGAGGCGGCATTGTGGCCTTTCACGAACATGTCCTCCAGTTTTGCCAGGGCCTCTTCCTCCTCTGGCTGGGCGCTCAGCATCAGCACCATTTCGGTTTCGCCACGGCGCATGGCCAGTATGCGGTGCGAAGGAGCTTTCTCGATCGGCTCCTCCCACTCAAAGTAGTCTTTGTATTTCTGGCCTTCCTCTTCCTTGCCCATCATCACGCGGCTCTTAAACACGCCTTTCTTTTCGAACAGCTGGCGCATGGTGGCGCGAGCCTCGGCATTTTCGTTCATCCACTCGGCCATAATGTCGCGTGCACCGGCCAGTGCCTCTTCCTCATTTTTCACTTCTTTTTCTTCCGAAATGAACTGCGCGGCCTCCGCAGCAACATCAAAAGACTCCTGCTCGAACAGGCGCTGCGCCAATGGCTCCAGCCCTTTTTCGCGGGCGATGGTGGCACGGGTGCGGCGCTTCGGCTTGTAAGGCAGGTAAATGTCTTCCAGGGCGGTCATGGTTTCGGCGGCCATCAGTTGCGCCTCCAGCTCCGGCGTCAGTTTCTCCTGCTCTTTAATGGATTTCAGGATACTCTCGCGGCGTTTGTCGAGCTCGCGGAGCTGCTCCAGGCGATCGCGGATGGCTGCTACGGCTACTTCGTCCAGCGAGCCGGTGGCCTCCTTCCGGTAGCGGGAGATAAATGGTACGGTTGCCCCTTCTTCCAGCAATTCTGCCGTTGCCTGCACCTGCTTTATCGTCAGGCTCAGCTCTTTGGCCACTTTTAACAAATGGTCTAAATTCGGTTCCATATTTTAATTTGATAAAAAAACGCTCCTTGTTCTGTTTGCCCGCATCTGCTGACCATGGCCTGACCGGCACGTCCAACAGCCTGGCAATGAACCGATAAAACAGCGGGTAAGCACCTTATTTTCGGGCCATGCAGCGCAGACCTGTCTTCCCCTGCTGTTTAGGTGGCCAGCAAACCCTGGTTACTTTGCCAAATTTAGGATTTATTGGCTTAACCAAAAATATTGCCCCGGCAGTTTCCGGAAATAATCAAAGCTGCCGGAAGAAGAGTCGGAATTGGAATACAGCAGAAAAGGTGGTTGCCGGCCAGCATTCGACAAGTTTCTTTTAGTGAAAAGAAGTGCTATAGGCAATAAGGGATAAACCGGCTGAGGGTAAGAAAATGCACTGTCCCTGCCTTTATCTCACCGGGAGGAGGCAGAAGGGCCTGTCTCAAAATAAAAGAAGCATTGCGAGCTATCGGCTTAAGGTCGCAATGCTTCTTTTATCATAAAATATACCTGGCGGTCGAATTTTTGTTTTTCAGTACCTATTTTTCCTCTAGCTCAAGGAATGGCTCCGGAAAGGGTTGCCATGCTTTTACAATAGAAAAATCGTAGGTTTTGGAATTAGGCAACTGTTCCAGCATAATCCGATTGTCGCCGACATACCAGCAGGAAACCACGGTTGGTTCTCCGTGTTCCTCGATAGTAGCCAATATTCTTTGCCGCATACGAGGCAGGCTTTCAGAGCTTTTTATCCACTTTTTCATCATAAGTTTCTCGATTTTGATTTTATTATGCACAAATTTGCAACATTCACATCTCTAAGTTTTTAACGCAGGTTCTTACGTGTTTTACGGATGAAATGCATAAACAAATACGGAATACCAGAATAATTTCGAAAGAGGACAGCGGCTTCAGAAATAAAAAAGGGTACCACAAGGCAAAATGCCTTTGTAGTACCCTTTTTTACTTTCCAAATGGTCTTGTGCGCCCGGCGCCGATACCCTGAATCTTAACTGAGAAGAGGCACCGGATAGAGCGGCCGCAACAGCCGATAGAATTCTATTGCCAAACAATTATTGCCGGCGATTTAACTTCCCGGAGGTCGAACTTGTATGCCATCTGCTACCAGGCACAAGACACAAAATTTTTTCATTAGGTGAGCAAATCAAATATCGAATGCCGATTTGTTCTGTCATTGTCTAGACCATAGCAATGCACGAACAGGTGTCTCTCGTTCGAATTATTCGAATCAAAACGGCCCTCTACAGCCGATACCGGCTCCAATGGGCACAATCGGAATCTAGGCTTAATTGTCGATCCTCAGGAAGTTGCCGTCCAGATCAAACTTTAATTCCTGGCCATTGGTGAGTTTCGCCTCCTGATCTGTTTTGTTCAATTCCCAGCCTCTTATGGCATGCGCGCTGTAGTTTGCCGTTACATATTGCAGCAAGGCATCTGGCACGACACTATCGGGCAGTTTATCATTCCATTCGATGCTGGTGCAGGCACCCTGTTCTGTAAATTCAAGCTGAGTGCCATTTTCCAGGTCTACATCAAATGAAACCGAGTCGTCATCCGTGTCTTTTTCTATCTGTGCAATAGCCTGACCAGGAAAGTGAAGGCTAAGATAATCTTTGGCTTCTGCCGGAAGTTCGCCTTCGGGCACGATGGTATCTTTGTCGCAGGCTGTAAAAACAGCGAGGGCCATTAAGAATGGCAAAAAACGGAAGAGAGATTTAAAAGACTTGTTGTTTTTCATTTAAGTAAATTGTTAAAATTATAAAATTAAATTAACTATAGAGGGGCAGGCTAAGCCAGATTATTCTAATAAAAATGGCCCTCCTGAGCCCTAAAGTTCCTTCTGCTGCTGCAGTGGCCTAAGCTACTCGGATGCGTTGGGCAGGTCACTGGAAGAATAGACTTGTTGACTCTATTTTCAGGAATCAGACGCAGTAACTAACATTATTCCATCCTCACCAATATGCAGCCAGCCAACAGTCGCTATCCGGAACAGTTCTTCCCGTTTGCTATTGCCTCTCCAATACTAGTGCCCAAACCTGAAGAAAATCTGAAGATTCAGGTCATAGTCAAAATTATTTACTGAACACCTTTCTTGAATTTTACGAGCACGCCCTTTCCTTTCTTGCCGCCTTCGCTGGCAATATAAAGGTCGCCCTGCTCACCAAACGTAAGGCCTTCTGGCTGACGCAACAGTTTATCATCCAGCTTTACCACCTGTTGCACCTTTCCCTGCTCCGAAATGGTGAGCATGTTGCTGTTCGGGCTATCAATTATATAGAGCACACCCGTTTCAGGATCGATTTCTAATGAAGACGACTGCAGCACATCGTATTCTGATTCTTTTTCTTTGCTGTTTCGCTGCAGTGCCTCCTGGTTTAGCGCAATTTGTATCACGGGGTTAGGGTCCAGCTTTTTTGTATCTAAAGAAAAAGCATATATGCCTTTGTTGTTGCCAAGGCTTTCGTCATACCCTTTGCAGGAAATCAGCAACCTGTTCTGGGCCTTATCATAGGCGAGTCCTTCTGTATCCTGCGTGGCTGCAAAGTCTGTTGCGTAAGACACAGCCTTTGCTTTTCCAGACCTGAAGGCCGGCACCTCGAACAAGGTACCATCGCTTCGCAGCACATAGGCCGTGTTTTCTACTATGGCAATTCCTTCGTAGTCTCCGGCTGCTGCGAACGGAATTTTTTGTGTTACCGCTTTCTTTTGAAGATCATATAGATAAATGGCGCCCTCCTCGTCCTGCACACAGGCCATCAGGTCCGGCTGCACGAGCGCTATGCCGGAAATTTCGCGAAGCTCGGCTGGCAGCTCCCAGGTTGCCACAGGCTGCCCCAGACGAAGCGCCGGCGTGACGGTTTCCTTTGCCTCAGCGCTGTTTAGTGCCATGGCACCTGCCGTGACGGCTTCGCCTGCGGGTTCTACCAGTCTCCCGTCCGTATCGAAGAGCAGGGTCAGCTCCTGGTGTTTATCCTTCAGTTCTACCAAATACTGCGTGATCGTGTTTTGTTGCACCCGAAGTGCCTCCGACACTTTAAAATTGTTGTATTTCGACTGAATGACCTCCAGCGCCAATTGGGGCAGATACTGCTCTTCCATCTCTTCCAAGTATTTTACCAATTCACCGTCGGCCCTGAATAGTGCCTCTCTTTCACGGCCGCTGATGTCGAACTCTGCCTCGTAGAAGCCGTCTTCCAGGTCCCACTCCACCTTTGTAATAGAAGGATAGAGTTTAGAGAACTGCAGCTTAACCTCCTCGGGCACTTTTGCTTCATCCTCCAGCAGATCGCAGGAGGTTAGGCTGGCAGCAGAGGCCAGCAGAACTGTACAGGCAAGTAATTTCCTCATGTGTAGCTTTGTTATGTTGAGGAGGCAAGGTAGGAAGCCAATCTGAAGAAAATCTGAAGCTTTAAGAAACAGGCCGGCTCTGCGTAAAAGTAAGCAGCAAATGGTGTTGCTGGTCAGCGTACGAATAGGTGAGCTTTATCTGGTGCAGATCGCAGATCTTCTTGACCAGGGCAAGGCCAATACCCAGCGAGCCGGAAACCTGGCTACTGCTTATATAACGCCCTAGCAGTTCTTCAGGAGAGTTGTGTAAGGCGGCACCGGTATTGATGATGCGCAACTGGCTTTTTGTTAAATGGATGGAAATGGTGCCCCCTTCGTGGTTATGACGGATGGCGTTTAGCAGCAGGTTCGACACCAGCACTTCTGCCAGGCCCCGGTTCATGACCCACCAAACGGGCTCCAGTTCTTCAGGCATCTCTATTCGCAGCCCCATCAGCTCTACCATTTCCTGCAACTGCTCCAGCTGTTCCTGAAGCAGCAGGTGCAACGGCACCTGTTCCTGCTCCTGAAATTCGCGGTTTTCGATTCGGGTAAGCAAAATAAGTGACCTGTTCAGGCGCGCCAGCCGGCTGACAGATGCAGCCATCTCCTCCAGCATGCGTGCCTGCGGTGGTGTCAGGTTGTCTGACTGCATGAAAAGCTCCAGCTTGTTGCTGACAATGGCCAGAGGCGTCTGTATTTCGTGCGATGCGTTTTCGGTAAATTCCTTCAGGTTCAGGTAATCGCTGTATATTTTGTCGGTCATGGCCTGCAGCACGGTGTTCAGTTCCTGAAACTCGGTGGTACTGGAGTGCTTGAGCTGTAGCGGGCTGTAGCGTGTTAAGCTGTACTGCTTTATCATATGCAGCGTCTCATAAAAATGGCGCCAGGTAAACTTATTGATAAAATAGTTGACAAAGACCAGCCCGACCAGCAGCATCAGGAAAATCCAGCCCATGGCCATCATCGTGCTTTCGAACAGGTCCTGGAAATCAGTTAGAGATTTCAGGATAGTGTACTCATAGGGCTTGTTGTCCTGAAAGGCCGTAAAGGTAAGCCGCCTGAAGGGGATATATTCTTCGTCGTAGCTACTGAAGATCAGCGTGTCGCCCAGTTCCTCCAGTTTCAGGCTGGAATGCTGCGCCTCCCTTACCAGAATGGCCTCCGAAATGCCGGAGGTTACGTTAGGCAGGCGATTGTGCTCCCGAATGTACTGGATGATGTTCTCCTTGTCGGTAAACAGCTGGTCGTCTACTTCGTCGTAAATCTCTGTTTGCAGGTGCTTGTAAAACAGCAAACTCCCCAACAGGAACACGACCACCGACACCAGCAGGTAATACAGGCTTGTTTGGGTTAAGATCCGCATCAGCAGCTGAATTTGTAGCCCAGCCCATACACCGTCTGAATGTAATCTTCTCCGCAGGAGTCGAGCAGTTTACGGCGCAGGTTCTTGATGTGCGTATAGATAAAGTCCAGGGAGTCCAGGCCATCCATGTGGTCGCCCCACAAATGTTCTGCAATAGAATCTTTGGTGAGCACCCGGTTGCGGTTAGAAAGAAAATATAGCAGCAGGAAATACTCTTTTTTAGTTAGGGGCAGCTTTCTGTCATCAACCATCACTTCTGCCGAATCTGTAAATACCTCTAGCCGGCCGGCACGCACTGTTTTCCGGCCGTTGAAGTTACGGCGCCTGATAACGGATTTGAGCCGTGCGTTCAGTTCAGACAGGTGGAAGGGCTTGGTCAGGTAATCGTCTGCTCCCATCTCCAACCCTGTCAGCTTATCATCCAGGGCATTTTTTGCAGAGATTATGATTATCCCAGTCTCCGGATTATTCTCCTTCACCAGCTTTACCACCTCCAGCCCATTGCCGCCGGGTAAGGTAAGGTCCACAATCAGACATTCGTACGTGAAATCTGCCGCCTTTATCCTGGCTTCTCTTAAATCCGTGGCACTTTCACAGATGTAACCCTCCTGCTGTAAATAGGTCACTACAGATTCTCGCAATGCCTGCTCGTCTTCAACTACCAGAACTTTCATAAGCTAATTTTAGGTTGCGCGAAAATAATCCTGAATTCTGAAGCAATTCTGTGCACCGGGGCCGAATTAATCTGGCAAGTTTTATTACTGGCAGCTTTAAAGGCATCTGCTATTATTCTGAATTTTGAATTTGGCGAAGTACTAAGGCTCCATAAAGTTTAAATCGTGGGGTTTCCTGGAAATTTCTATATAGAAACATAATAGTCTGAAGACTTAAGCACATGTCTATGTCATAAGTGGCGCTGCGCATAACACATGCGCCAGTTTCGGGAAAGCCCACTACCGATTTTTTTATCCGGCACTAAGTACATGGAGGTAAAATCTGTCGTATACGGGCAGGGCCAGCAGGAGCAGAAGAGGTCTCCGAAGGGCTGTTTTGATTAGAATAATTCCGATAGACAGACTTCTTTCTCTTCTCAAACTGACCTGGCTATAGTGATTGGCATGTACTTAGTGCTACCTAAAGCATTACATGTCGGTGTTGGCTTCAAAGCAGCTAGAGTTGCCGGTGAAAACAACTGCAAAAGGAAAAGCCGACAAAGAATTTATTTTAAATTTTCAATTTGGCGAAGCACTAGCCGCCTTCTTTTCGCGTGCCACCTTCTGCAGCATTTTGAGCACCAGTTCTTCCGTGCCAGACAGGTTTTCTGTGGATGGCTTGCCGGCATCGTGCCGCCTGAGATACTGCATCAGCTTGTCTTCCCTGAACAGGTTCACCACTTCCGGATGAATGTAGTACTTGGAACAAACCGTGGGCGTATTCCCCAGGCTTCTGGCCACCATCTTCACCGACTCCTTGATGCTTTTCTCCTTCCCAAGCTCCGGGTTCTCGTCCAGCACCTGCTCCAGGCACTCCACCATGCGCACGGTGCCGCCCCAGGTCCGGAAATCCTTGGCCGTGAAATCATGTGCTGTGGCCTCCCGCAGGTAAGCGTTCACATCGCCCGACTCCAGCGTTTGCCGCTGTCCGTCTTCGTCGTAATACTGGAAAAGGTCGTAGCCCGGAATATCTTTACACTTTTTCACCAGCCGTGCCAGCCGCCGGTCCTTTAGGTCTACCTCATGCTCCACCCCTTTCTTGCCCCTGAACGAAAACTTCAGCTGGCTGCCATTGATCTGCACATGCCGGTCGCGGAGCGTAGTAAGGCCATACGATTTGTTTGATTTGGCGTAGGCACGGTTTCCGATTCTTATCAGGGCATTGTCGAGGAGCGAGAGCACCACCGCCGTTACGCGCCGCTTGTCCAGTTTTCGGGAGTTTATGTCTGTCTCTATCTGTTGCCGCAGCCTGGGGAGCGATTTTCCGAACTGGATCATGCGCCCGAATTTAGTAAGGCTGCGGGCCTTCTGCCATTCGGGGTGATACATGTATTGCTTGCGCCCTTTGTCGTCGCGGCCGGTTGCCTGCAGGTGCCCCTTGGAGTGAGGCGATATCCAGACATCCGTCCAGGCGGGCGGAATAACGAGTTTGCTTATCCGCTCCAGCGTCTTCTCATCCGAAACACGTTCGCCTTTGGCATCTTCAAAATAAAATCCTTTGCCTGATTTCCGGCGGGTAATGCCGGGTTTTTCGTCGGAAGTGTATCGTAGGCCCGCCCATGCGGCAGATTTTGCCGGGTCGGTGTGTAATTCGTGCAGTTCGTTCTTCTTGGCCATCTCCTGAGGCATTATCTATCTTACCTCCTGCACTACATACCTTATTTTATTGCAAAAGTTTCCGGTGGGTTTCCGGGAGGCGCTGCTGCCAGCTGCATTTTGGCAAACATCCGTATCTTTGCCCCTGCCAAAACTATTTTACAACATGCACCACCACCTCTCCTATCTGTATGCTTTTTTTGGGCTATTCCTGATTGGCTGTGGCCTACTGTCGGTTTTGCTTTTAGGCTGGAAGGCGAAAACAGCCTTGGCTTCGGGTAGCATGTCTGGCTTTATCGCTTTAACGGCCGGCCACTTCCTGAACCTCGGCCAGGCCTGGGCACTCTACCTGGGCACAACAGAAGCCGCCATCCTGACCGGAGTTTTTGCCTGGCGGGCGAGTGCGGCTTTTTTAACCCTCACGGAACTGCTGCAAAAGCAGGATAAGGCGGCCATCCGTCAAAAAAGCGTTGCCTTCCTGATCATTGCGACCATGTTAGTGATGGCCCTGCTGGTGCTGGCCTTGTCTGCCACGTTCTTTAAAGATGCCCTTGCTGCTACAGGCCTGGGGGAAGTCTAAAGGCACAGACTCCTTTTCTGCATAGCAGAAGCAGCAGGAGCAGCAGAACCTCCGGAGGGGCTTTTTGATTAGAATAATCGGGTTGCCGCATGCCATAAAGACGGGGCCACCGCTAAAAACCCGGCCTTCCCGGGTAGGGTAAGACTGACGAGATACTGCACCTCCATAGCCCCTGAAAAACGTCAGGACCTTTCTTCTTTAACCATAACCATCATTTTTTAAGAAAACTTAGAACCATAGTGGCCGCTCCGGGTGGCCTAACACAAAGCCTTTTTGTCCGTAAAGGCAGATACATATCAAAAATTAACTTTAGCGGCAACCGGAAATCCTCCTGGTTACCTGGAGCAATGCCGGACGCTAACCTTTTATATCTTTAAATTTAAGTATCTCTAAATGAACAAATTTTTCTTTACCCCTTCCGGCTTCGTTTGTTTTCTGGCCTTATTTTTCCTGGCCAGCTGTTCCGACAACGAGGGCGTTATTTTCTCTACCCAGGACGATGTAAACCTGGGAGCTCAGGTAGCGGCAGAGGTCGACTCCACTTACCGGGCCGAGGGAAAACTGCTCGAGCGCAACAGCGCCAATGCCAAAGCGTACCAGCACCTGGACCGCATCGTGGACCGCGTCCTCAACTCCGGGCAGGTAAAGTACCGCACCGAGTTTCCGTGGACAGTAAAAATAATCCGTGACGACGAGAACCTTAACGCTTTTGCGGCACCCGGAGGCTATATTTATGTATTTACCGGCATTATCCGCTACCTCGAAGACGAAGATCACTTTGCTGGCGTGCTGGCCCATGAGATTGCCCATGCCGACAAACGGCACAGCGTAAGGCAGCTACAACGCGACTACGGCATTTCGCTGTTACTGTCGGTGGCGCTTGGCAACAATGCCGGTGCCTTGCAGCAGATAGCGGCGCAGCTGGCCGGCACGCTGGCCGGGCTCAGGTTTAGCCGCGAAGCAGAAACTGAGGCCGACGACACCTCTGTCATTTACCTGGGCGGCACCAACCACTATGCCTGCGATGGCGCAGCCGGCTTCTTTATGAAGCTGAACGCAGAGGCGCAGCAAGGCAACCCGCCTGAGTTTCTCAGCACCCACCCAAACCCCGAAAACAGAGTGGAGAACATACAGCAGCGGGCACGGGAAAACGGCTGCAGCACCACCTCCGCCACCGATTCCGACTTCAACGAACTGAAAAAAAGCCTTAACCTATAACCAGAACCGGCAGCCTGCTTTCTGGCAGGCTCGCCACAACCCGGGCTATGAAAAAGATAAAGAAAATTGCCAAGAAGACCGTACTGAAAGCGGAGGAGAAATTTGATGTGCTTGCCTTTGAGCTGCGGCGAAAGTTAAATATGTTTGGCCCCCTCCAGATTGTACCGTACCGCAGCTATGGCACCCCCACCCGCTTGTATGTAAAAGGCCGGGTACTGGTAGACAAGGGCGTTACGCAATCCGACATACAGGACACGACCTGGCAAAACCTCCTCAACATGTACCGCCGTTTTCATAGCGATGAAATCCCGAATGCCAGGGTGCAGCTGGAACTGCAGGGCCAGCAGTACGAAGTTACCACCGATGTAGAGGGTTATTTTGTGCTGAACATGGAGCCCAAAACTCCCTTGCAGCTGGAGGACATCTGGCACCCGATAGAATTAAAGCTGGTGGATTCGCCTTTGGAAATGGAGGAAACTGTTACCGCCACCGCCCAGGTGCTGGTGCCTCCGCCAGATGCAGAGTATGGTATTATCAGCGACATAGACGACACGATTGTATACACAGGCGCGACAAGCATGCTGAAGACCGGCAGAAACGTGCTGCTCAACAATGCGCACCGCCGCATCCCGTTCCATGGAGTGTCTTCGTTTTACAAATCGCTGCAGCTGGGGCGCAACGGCAAGCTCAACAACCCCTTTTTCTACGTGTCCAGCAGCCCCTGGAACACCTATGACCTGCTGTACCACTTTCTGGAGCTGAACAATATACCAACCGGCCCGCTCCTGCTGCGCGACTTCGGCATAGACGAATCTAAGTTCCTGAGCTCCGACCACATGAGCCACAAGTACAAAGAAATAGAGAACCTGCTCATCACCTATCCGGAGCTCGAGTTTATTTTAATTGGCGACAGCGGCCAGAAAGATGCCGAAATTTATAGCGAGGTGGTTCGCAACCATCCGGGCAGAATCCTGGCTATTTATATCCGTGATGTGAACGTGGAGAAGCACACACGGAAAGTGATATCTATTGCAGATGAGCTCAAGAAAGCAGGAAACGTAGAGATGGTAATTGTTAAAGAAACACTAGAGGCAGCAGAGCACGCCGCCCAGCATGGTTTTATATTTACGGAGGAACTCCCCGAGATCGCAAAAGAAACCGCTTTGGACGATTCGGGTGATAATGAGGCAGAGGAATAAGGATTAGAACGTGGGTAATCAAAGCAGAGGCCGCTCCTCTTACAGCTTCTTTAGCTGCAAAAAACATCCCGGAATCTGAAGTTGTATTTCTCCACTCCGACAGGCAAGAAGAAGTGATATGCCCTGAAACGTATGCACTTTTTTCTTAAATTCTGCCGGTTTCGATTCCGGAAAGCGAAGACGTTGGGCATCGTATACGAACAATGACAGAACTTATCGGAATTCAGCATTTGATTTGTTCTTATTAAGAAAAAATCTTGAGTCTTTTGTCCTGCGTCTTGTGTCCTGTAGCAGATGGCAATACAAGTTCGATTTCCGGGAAGTTAAATCGCTTTATATAGCGCTCATCATTTTTAATTAACAGGATTTCAGACAAGCTGTTATTTTTTGTGGTCAATTAGTACCTTTAAATTTTAGAGCAGCTTTATGGCCGGTACTTTAACCGCCGAAGCCCATAAAGTTGTGACACCCTATTGACGTGCTATGGGCCGCCCGCTACTGATCCGATTCCTGCTCCTGTTTTACCTGGTCCTGTACCTGCTGTTCCCTACGCAAAACTCCTCTTTGGATGCCTACTATTATGGCGCCTGCATCCGGTATGGCAATGATTTGTTTCTGCCCCACCACCTGCTCTACAATGCTACCTGCTACCTGCTGCTGCTGCCGCTAAAGCTCCTGGCCCCGCAATTAGACGAACTCACCGTGCTAAAGATGCTGAACGCCCTTTTCGCGGCGGGCAGCCTTTGGGTGCTGGCAAAACTGCTGCAGCGTCTTCAGTTGCCGGCAGGCACACAGATTGGCTGGATAATGCTGGCGGGCTCCTCTTTTGGCGTATGGCGGTTTGCCACAGAGAACGAGGTCTACCTGCTGCCAATCCTGCTTTCTCTGGCAGGCAGCTATGGCTGGGTGAAGTATGTGCAGCAGCCAAAAAACGCCTACCTGGTTTGGTCTGGTTTGTTCGCAGCCCTAGCCTGCCTGTACCACCAGCTGCATGTGTTCTGGTGGCTGGGTTTACTGCTTGGCCTTGTTTGGCAATTCAGGAGTTTTAAGGTAGTGCTCCTGTTCGGGCTCCCTGCCCTGCTGGTGCCACTGGTATATGTCCTGGTGCTGGTTTGGTACCTGGGGCAGGCGCTGCAGGTACAGCGCCTGCTGGCCTTCGTGTTGCACGACTTTTATGCAGGCAGTGCCGGAACCTCCATCGGGGTGCTCAATTTCGTACTCTCGGGTGTAAGCTTTGTGCGCACTTTTGTGCAGGTACACGGACTGATGCTGTACCTGCCCGGCAGAAGCTGGTGGTGGCTGCTCCCGGCCTTGGTAACGGTTGGCCTGCTGGTTTGGGCAGTGCTCCGGCAGCCGCTGCAGAAAAGAAAAACAGCCAGTTCCGAAAGCCTGCTGGTAGGGAAGGTACATTTGCTGATCCTGCTGCTGCACCTGGGGTTCGCCTGGTTTGCGGTGGGCAATGTGGAGTTTATGGTGATGGTTCCTTTTCTGTTACCGCTGCTGCCCTGGCTTCCATTTTCCGGCCTGTTCCTGCAAAAAACCGGGGCAGCCTTCCTTATCTGGAATTTCTGGTATGGCATATTTCCTGCCTGGCACTTCCAGCTGTCTCCCAGCAGCCACCTGGTCGAGATTGTTCACCGGCACCCGGAGAGCTTATTTGTTCTGAACGAGGCCTTGCTCGTCCGTAATGCCTATTATTACCGCTACGGCGTAAAGGATGTGCCCCGGGTGCAGAAGTCTCCGTCGCAGTTAGCAGCCAGACCAGCCGGCACAGAAGAACTGGCCCGTACCCTGGAGGAGCGCCTGCAGGCAGAGCCGGCAAACGGGGTGCTGACCGATTGCATCAGGAAAGCAAACGTCATAAACCGGGCTTCTATCGTATCAGAAGACCGGGATAAAGCCTTTTTCCGGCCATACCATGCCACGCCTGTCGACTCTTTTCGCACCATTTACGGAACACATTACCTGCACCAGTTAAAGCCGCTCCCGCATGGCCAGGCAGGGCAATAAACACAGCTCCTGAGCAGCAGTAGCGCCTCTGGAGGGGGCTTTTCATTAGAATAATTTGATAGATGATGGTTGGTTGGTTGTTAAAATCTTAGGGGGCTGTGGAATAGTTGTTAAGAGTCAGACCTTCGCTCCTATATAGTTTTTTATTTTTTAATTTTGAATTTGTCGAAGCCACCACCTTGCGCGCCAATGCCAAACATCAGATGTCCGAAAACTGTGCTGCTGCTCTTGTTTGCTTCTATGCTGCTGCCCTCTTGTGTCATTCAGCAGATCGACCACACGCCATATGAGCAAACGGATTATTTCCGCCAGACGCTAGAGCAGTTGGAAGCACATGCTCCAGTGGTGACCTCCACCGACACCCTGCAGGTAGGCTGGGCCAAAGTGAACATCACCCCACCCCTCCACACGCCGCTGGCAGGCTATGGCAAAAGGCGTGGCATGAAGTACACTTCCGTGCACGACTCAGCCTATGTGCGCACCTTCTCGTTTGGCAACGGGAGCAGCCAGGCCTATTTCGTAGCACTCGATATGCTGATTACGCCCATGGCCGTGTCGGCAGCCCTGGAAAAAGAGTATGCGCGGCTTGGGCTGAAACCAGAGCAGGTATATCTTTCGGCCACCCATACGCACACCAGTTTTGGAGGATGGGGCAAAAAGCTGATGGGAAGGATTATGGCTGGTAGGTACAAGGAGCAGGTCGTGCAGGCTACCGTGCAGCATATTGTGGCCAGCATGGCGCTGGCGCAGGCCGGGCAGCTTCCGGCACGTATCGGCTACGGCCAGGTGCATGCCGCAGAACTGGTCGGCAACCGGCTAACCGGAGATGCCACAGCCCTGGATACGACCCTGCGGTATCTTAAGTTTGAGCAAAAAGGTGGTGGCACGGCCCTGCTCTGCAGCTTCTCTGCCCACCCTACCATCCTGCCCTCCAGGCAACCCATTCTCTCGCGCGATTACCCGGGCGCTTTGGTTGACTCTCTGGAGTCGGTAGTGGATTTTGCGGCTTTCTCGGCAGGGGCAGTTGCCAGCCACCGGCCCCACACCCTGCATGGCGACAGCTTTGAGAGCACCGCCGCGCTGGGCAACAGCTTAGCCCGTAAGATTCTGAACAGCCTGCCAAATACCGGCACTTCTTACCATTCCAGGCTTGGCTATGCCAGCGTGCCACTACAACTACCGGAGCCACAGTGGCGCTCCGGCGACAGGCATCGTTTTGGCCCCGGCCTCTTCCATACTTTCTTTGGCAACTACCCCGCCTACCTGAGCAGCCTGCAGTTGGGTAACGTGGTGCTGCTGGGGGTGCCGGCAGATTATTCAGGAGAGTTTCTGAAAACACTCACAGCCCAGGCCAAAAGCCAGGGGCAGGAGCTGTTGGTTACCGGGTTTAATGCGGGTTATATCGGCTATGTAACGCCCGATGAGCATTATGGGCTGAAGAATTACGAAACCCGGGCCATGAACTTCTACGGCCCACAAAGCGGCAGTTACCTGACAGCCATGCTGCTCCGGCTCCTGCAACGCCACCAACCTGAAGCCGCTGATAATCCGGCCAACCCTTAGTGCTTCGCCAAACTCAAAATTAGAGATTCTGATAGCTTTCAAGCCGTAAATCTTTCAAGAAATCCATTTAGGGGAGCAAAAGATATTTAAGCGACATCTGTGTGGGCCGGGTCAGCAGCATCAGAAGCAGAGAAGGGCTCTGGAGGGCTGTTTTGATTAGAATAATTCCGAATGACAGACTTCTTTCGCCTCTTAAACCGACCCGATAGATTTTACTTGGGTGTACGTAGTTGTCCGGTCCGGTTTTTCCAGGAGCTACACGCCTGCCTTGCTGATTAAAAAATCAGAAAGACGATGGGTTCCTAGAGCCAGTCTGCCACTGTTCCGGCACAGCCGTCTCCTCCGCTACCCCCTTTCGTCTCTCAGCAGCACAACGGAAGCCTCTTATCAAAGCGCCTATTGCACGTACTGCTCTACAGGTTTCGACCGATCAAAAATAATTCAGGACTGTTTTGGCCTCAGTATTATATTTAAATCTGTTATATTTCAAGTTCAATAACCAGGCTATTTCCAAAGGTTGCTGCTGAATAAGTCGGGCTTGCCGGAAAGCACTAGTACCTAACAGGAGCTAACGGATAAAAAAGATGTTACGAGGAGCAGCTGCCTCATCTATTTTTATTAAGCAGCCCATAGAACAGCGCGAAAAGATATTAAATGAATAAGGCAACTATCTGGTATTACAGTGCGGTTGGGGTCTCTGCCTTCGTTTACCTGGCCTTGGGGTATTTTATTTCCTGGCAGGCATATGGGCAGCAACTGATGCTGAGCGCAATCATTTTTGTAGCCTACGTTGCTATAGCGCAGCACAAAACAAATGTCCGGACAGGCATAGGGGCCGCAATCGGGTTCCGGCTCCTGCTTCTGTTTTCGACCCTCTCTCCTGCTGCCAGTTCTGCCGGCTTTTGGGGGAGCCTCTCCTTCGCAGAAAACAGCACGATGCTCCTGCGCATACTCTGGCTTTTATGCGAGGCAGGCACCATGGTGCTCCTGTTACGGCTGATCCGGAAAATGGGGCTTCCGGACAAAAATGTGCTGCTATATGCACTCAATCCGCTGGTGATACTGGAGCTGACCTTGCACCTACATATAGTTGCCTGGCCCATCTTGTTTTTGACACTTGCGCTTTATTTCCTTTACTACCACCGGCACGTATTTGCTGGCGCTGCCTTTGGTGTAGGGGTCAGCGTACTGAGTTTGCCACTTCTTTTTATTCCGCTGGTATTCCGCCGGACCGGCCCTGGCCCTTTTTTGGTATTTCTGGGAGCTTTGGCGGCAGTCCTGCTGCTGCTGTATTATGCCGGCAGTGTGCAGGCAGACATGCAGGAGCTTTTGCTGCCGGATAAAAGGCTGGATCAAACGTTTAATGCGAGCCTTTACCCCGTATTCAGTTCGCTTATGCCTGGTGCAGGCAAGGTGCTGCCAGGCTATGTTCTTCCTGTTGTACTGGTCGCCATTTCGGTTGCGCTGGCTGTATTCAGAAAACAGAACTCTGTGCGCAGGCTGGCAGGATACATGGCCACAGTGCTTACCGTGTACCTGCTGCTGAGCCCGGCTGTGTACCCCTGGCAGCTCGCCCCCCTGCTGGCCCTGACCTGCTTAAGTCAATTCAGGTTTGCCATTGTCTGGTCTGGCCTGCTATTTATTGCCTTAAACCCTGGCTTCCGGCAGCATGAAACTGCCTTGTTGCTGCTGGAGTACGCCATTGTTTTTTTGTGGCTGATCGTAGAAATCTATTTTTACCGGCAAAGACGCAAGCAGCTTAATATCCAAAAGCAGTAGGTTAAAAGCGCCAGAAAATTGCAAATTTTTATTTATTGCTCCTCAGGAAACCGGAAACTCGGCTTTTTCCCTTCTTTTTTATTCCAAGGTTGTTGAAGGATCTTTAGTGAGAACCTCAGTTCTTAAACCCTCTCCTGTGGAGCATGCTTTTTTTTCAGCATGTTTTGCATACTTTCTTTAAAGGTTGCGCATCTTATAACTCGGTTTATGAAAGGCACAGCAGTTCAACTTCGTCCGAAAATGCTGCAATAATAGCTAAAAGGCACTTTCTGCTATAACCAGAGAGGCAGCGGCTACTCTATTCTGCTAAAGCGAATACACCAATATAATGGAAAAGATGCTTAAGAGATTTAATAGCCGTATAACTATATTTATACAAAATTAAATAATTGAACCAGCCCCTACTGTGTAAACTTAAAGCTCTTGAAATGATACATACTTATAAAATAAAAGGCATGACGTGCGATGGCTGCCGGAATAAAGTTGAGGGTGCGCTTAACTCCATAGAGGGAGTAGAGGCAACGGTGACCTTATACCCCATGGAGGCAATTATTGCCATGGAAAAACATGTGTCCACCGAAGAATTGCAGAAAGCCTTATTTACTGCCGGAAATTATACGATTGAAATGTGCCCTTCTCCGGCGCACCAGGCTCCTGTCCATCAGCATCAGCATCAGCACCATAATACCCATCAGCAGCAGCCACATGAGCAGCAGCATCCCCCAACAGCGGCCAAAAATCCTGTGGCCAAAAGTGGTGGCAAGTATTATTGCCCTATGCACTGCGAGGGCGATAAACTCTATGCTAAACCGGGGAACTGTCCGGTGTGCGGCATGAACCTGGAAAAGATTCCTGAGCTTCCACAGGCAGCCTCCCAATACACCTGCCCCATGCATCCGGAAATCGTGCAGGATGGACCCGGCCCCTGCCCTATCTGCGGCATGGATCTAGTGCCCATAACCCCAACCGAGGAGGAGGACAGCACCTATAAAGGATTGCTGAAAAAATTTAAAGTGGCCGTTCTTTTCACAGTTCCCATATTTATAATTTCAATGGGCGAGATGATACCCGGCAATCCAATTGGCCGGATTCTGCCCCCCTCGGTTAGTAACTGGCTGCAGTTCCTGTTTTCACTGCCAGTTATTTTCTATGCTACCTGGATGTTCTTCGAGCGGGCCTGGGTGTCCATCCGTACCCTTAATTTAAATATGTTTACCCTGATAGGCATTGGCGCAGGAGCGGCCTTTGTATTCAGTATCGTAGCCCTCTTGTTTCCTGAAGTTTTTCCGGCCCAGTTCAAAGGACCGGACGGGTACGTGCATCTTTATTTTGAAGCGGCAACCGTGATTCTCACGCTGGTGCTATTGGGACAACTATTAGAAGCAAGAGCCCACAGCCAGACCAGCGGTGCCGTAAAAGCGCTTTTAAAATTATCCCCTACAGATGCCGTTCTGCTCGTGAACGGCGAAGATAAAATAATCTCGATAAATGACATAAAAAAGGGCGACTTGCTGCGGGTGAAGCCAGGAGAAAAAATCCCGGTAGATGGAAAGATAACAGAAGGAAGCAGCAGCGTGGATGAGGCCATGATTACCGGTGAGCCTATTCCGGTAAATAAAAAAGAAGGCGACAAAGTCAGCTCCGGCACCATAAATGGTACCCGCTCTTTTATCATGGAGGCTGAGAAAGTAGGCGCTGACACCCTGCTCTCGCAGATAATACAGATGGTTAACAATGCCAGCCGCTCCCGGGCACCCATCCAGAACCTGGCAGACAGGATATCCAAATATTTTGTTCCTGTTGTGATCGTTGTCGCAGTAATTACTTTTACTGTTTGGGCTGCCTGGGGCCCTGAGCCCGCTTATGTTTTTGCCTTTGTGAACGCCCTGGCAGTATTGATTATCGCCTGCCCGTGTGCTCTCGGGCTGGCTACCCCTATGTCGGTAATGGTAGGCGTGGGCAAGGGTGCCGAAAGCGGGGTGCTCATAAAAAATGCCGAAGCGCTGGAGAAGATGGATAAAATTGATGTGCTGATTACTGATAAAACGGGTACGATTACGGAGGGCAGGCCATCGGTAGAAAAAGTAGTTGGCTTGAATGATAACGACAACACAGCAGTACTAAGATTCAGCGCTTCGGTTAATCAGCACAGCGAACACCCCTTGGCGGAAGCAGTTGTAAAGGCCGCTAAAGAAAAACGCATGGCGCTCGGTACCTTAGAGAATTTTTCGTCTGTGACCGGCATGGGCGTGACTGGCCTGGTGGATGGACAAAAGGTTGCCCTCGGCAACATAAAGCTAATGGAGCAGGAGCAGGCAACGGTTTCGCCGCAAATGGAGGCGGAGGTCGTCCAAGAGCAACTGGCGGGTAAAACAATTTCTTATTTGGCAGTAGACGGAGAAGTGAAGGGCTATGTGGCGATAAGTGATGCCATAAAAGCCACCAGTAAAAATGCCATTCAGTATTTAATGGATAAGGGTGTGGAAGTTATCATGCTCACCGGCGACAATGGCAACACGGCGAAAGCCGTAGCCGATGAATTGCACTTGAGCAGCTTTAAAGCAGAGGTATTGCCGGCCGATAAACTAGCCGAAATAAAACAACTGCAGGCACAGGGAAAAATAGTGGCGATGGCAGGGGATGGCATTAACGATGCCCCTGCTCTTGCCCAGGCAGACATTGGAATTGCCATGGGAACCGGCACCGACGTAGCCATAGAAAGTGCCACCATTACCTTGCTAAGAGGCGATCTGCAGGGCATCGTAAAAGCGAAAGAACTAAGTCATGCGGTTATGCGCAATATCAGGCAAAACCTCTTTTTTGCCTTTATCTATAATGTACTGGGCATACCCATTGCAGCGGGGGTCTTATATCCTGCCTTCGGCCTGCTGCTCTCACCCATGATTGCGGCAGCCGCCATGAGCTTTAGCTCCGTATCGGTAATCGTGAACTCTTTGCGCCTCCGAAACTTAACCCTAACACAATCCCGAACCAGCCTGCATCAAAGCAAAATTTAGAAAAGATGGCAGAAAGGCTTTCTGGCAGCTTTACAAATATCAAACCTTCCTGAAAAATTAAGCAGGAAGCGTGCCCCTTTAAAAATAGCATTGCCTGTATACGGGTAGCAATGTCCTCTCCAAATGCAGGTTTTTCACCTGCCGGAACTTTCCAGAATAATAGAAAAAGAATGTTTGATAGTATAGCCAAATATAGAACATATCAGGGTTCAACACAGGATTTGTTCTCAGTATGAAAAGATCTTGCGTCTTAAGTCCTGCGTCTTTAGTCCTGTACCAGATGGCCATACAAGTTCTATTTCCGGGATTTAAGCCGGCGTCTGTAACAGGTATGGGCGTATAGGTATTATTCTTCAGTTTCCTGGAGTGGTTGGCGCAGGAAATCGTTCAGCGGCTTCACTGTTCTGAATGCATCCAGCACGATATCCATAAAATTGGGGCCCAGCACTTCGTAGTCGGGTAAAGGTCTTACTGCATTCCAGCTTTTAAAGCGCAGGTAAGCAATGGCCGGGTTGTCTTTTTCGTAGCCTTTGGGGCTAGTCTTGAGCTGCTCCCCCGAGATTTCCGGAAAATGCTTTTTAAAGGCGGCACTTTCTACTATTCCTTTAAAGGTGTCGAGGTTATAATCGATTTCCTGTCTTACGGCTTTCAGGTCGGCGGCAGGGGGCATCCAAAGACCACCGGCCACAAAAGATTGATTGTTACCGGCCAGGTGCAGGTAGTAGCCCGGAAGAGTAGACTTGCGGCCACCCTCTGCCAGGTAGGCCCCAAAATGATCTTTATAAGGGCGCTTGTCATGCGAGAACCTGACATCGCGGTAGATCCGGAATACCAGGTCTTTTCCCTGCTGCCCGTACGCAATCGGCTCGAAGGCCTGCATGCGGGTCAGGAGCTCGTCCAGAAACTGTATATAATTTTTCCGGGCGGCATCATAGGCAGGCTTGTGCGCTGCAAACCATTCACGGGTATTGTGCTCCGCCAGCTCATTAATAAATTGCAAGGTTTCTTTTTCTATTGCTGCTGCCATATTTTGTTTGGTTTCCTGAGTATCTACTGCTGTAATTAAAATTTGGATATCACTTTTCCAGAAGAAGTTCTTCAGACACCGCCGGAACTTGCAGCCTGCCAAACCACTCTCCTTCTACTAATCCATCATCTATAGACTGGGACCTCACTTTTCGGAACCAAAAATGGCTCCACCTTGAGACAAACAAAGCACGACACACGAATCACAACATTTTATTCTTTGTTTAAAGGGAGAAATAAATTCCGATAAGTGATTTTGCTGTCTGTAAGCATGTAAAAAGGTAATTATTCTAATGAAAACAGCCCTCCGCAGTCGCTGCAGCTGCTGCTGCACATTGTTTTTATTGTTAACAATAGCCCATGATTTTGTAGATGACGTACCCGGCTACTTCGTGGATGAGCAGGTGCCAGTCAGAGAACGCCTGAATGCTGGGGATCAGCACTTCGTCCGGGGTGAATCTTCTGTCGCTGGCGTAAAAATCGGCACTAAAAGAGGTGGTGTTCAGCCCGGCCTTCTCAAAACAGCCTGCCGACCGCCGCATATGAAAGGCAGAAGTTACCAGCAGCAGCGTGTCCAGCTCCGGGTGTTTTTGCAGCAGCTCGGCCGTGTTGGCAGCATTCTCGCGGGTATTGCGGCTCTGAGTTTCCAACAGGATGTTATGGGCAGGAACCCCGGCCAGGAGCAACACCTGCCGGAGCTGTTCTGCTTCCGTTACGCCTCCTGTGCCCAGTATGGTCGCGGTGCCGCCCGTCACTATAAATTTGTCGACTTTCCCTAGCCTGTAGAGGTGCAGGGGGTGCAGAAAACGGTCGGCCCCTCGCCTGGTGTGCACCCGGTCTGCCACATGCTCCGTGCCACCGGTAATGCCTCCCAGTATAATAGCCGCATCGTACTTCTCTACCTCTTTTATGGGCATGGCCTCCACTTCCCAGGCGCGCCAGGCTTCGTTGGACAGAAACGGGTTCGAGAACAGCAACAGGAGCGCCAGCGCCGACAGCAGGCAAGTTTTCTGCCACCTCAGCGATTTCAGAAAAACGGCCAGCAGCAAAAGTGCCAGTACCCACAAAAAGGGCATCAGAAAAAAATGCAGAAGTTTTGAAAGCAGAAAAAACATGCAACGTGGTTCAGAGTAGGCGCCATGGAGGAGTTACCATTACCTCCTCCCTTTATACCTGAAGCCGGGAAGCCTGCCCGGAGGTGTAACCGTAAAGCCCTTGACCGTGGCAAGTTAGCCAGCTACGCTTATAAAAACCAATAATTATTATGAGCAGCTGAAGGGGCAGGCTATCATTTAGTTGTCATATTAGGCCAGGCCGGGGCCAAATTATTCTAATAAAAAAGGCCCTCCGGAGACTTTTTTTCTGCTGCAGCATTAGGGCCACAGGTTTGATCAGAACAGCTTCACCTCTTAAAAAATCCGCCTGATAACCCACAGCAGCAGCGATAACAAGACACTGATCAGAATCATGCTCGTGATCGGGGCGAAAAAGCGGAAATTCTTGCGCTCCACCCTGATGTCGCCTGGCAATTGCCCAAACCAGCTGAACTTATCGCCGGCCAGCCACACGACCAGCCCGATTACGATAATTATAACTCCAATAAGGACTATTGCTTTTCCTGTTGAAGGCATACTGTGCGCTGTTTAATGTTAAAAACTCACCCGAACCCCAACCGACAGATTCAGGATGTCCCAGGGCCGAAGCCCTTTTTCTTTAATAAGCGAGGTCAGCACCAGGTCGTATGTCCCTAGCTCGCTATACAAGCACAATTCTTTTATTAGCTTTGTCTGGTCCTTAAGTCTGAAATTGAAAGAGGATCCGGCATACCCCAGAATCCGCAGCCTTGTGGACCACCAGTAATACCCTTTTGGGTACTTCTCGTGCCACGCCAAGCTGTACTGATCTCCGAAGTGGTAGCTCAGGCCGATTCCTGCCCGCAAAGGGGTTATGCTGTGCCCCGACTTCAGGCCGATCCGGAATGGCTGGTACAGCGGTTTCAGGGTTATCAGGTACTGGTTGCGTTCAGCCTGGAACCTGGGCAAAAACCCGAATAGCAACTCTGCCGCCACCCGCCTGGTATGGGTTGTGTAGTGAGGGCCCATGGCGAACATGCCCATGTTGCCTGCATGCTGCAACACGGCACCATCTGGCACATACCACGCCGACTTAAAACCCTCGCGGCTGTAATCTACCTCCTCCTGCGCTATGGCACCAGGTGCCAGGCAAAGCAGGCAAAAGCAAATTAAAAGAAGACTCTGATACATGAAATCGGTGCTTAAAAGTGGATGCGCTCCAACTGGTATTTATCCCCTACGATCTGCATCACCATATACTCCCGGTTATCGGTGGAGGCTACATTCAGGTGGTTTATCCCTTCTTCCTCCAGCTTATAATAATCATAGGAATGCGTATGCCCGTGTATCGATAGGCTGACGTTGTACTTTTTCAGAAGATGCTGGTAACGCTCCTTGTTATGTGCTCCAAACTCTGGGCTGTTGGGCGGAATGTGAGATACTACAAACACATTGGTATAAGACTCCCGATCCTGCAGTTGCTCTTCCAGCCAGTTCAGGTCTGGGGCCTGCTGATCGAACTCCAGGTAATTGGTGTTCAGAAAAATAAATTTATTGCCAGCCACCGAAAAGGTGAAATCAAACTCTCCGAACATCGCTTTGTACACCTGCTGCCCGTTGCCAACGGCGTCGTGATTGCCGATTACGGCCACATACGGCACAGCCAGGCGTTTTAAGCTGCGGTGCACCCAACCGAACTCCTTCAGGAGGCCATAGTCTGTAATGTCGCCTCCGTGCAATACAAAGGCAACATCGTGGCGGCGGTTCAGGTGGTTTACCATGTCATCGTTATCAGCATAAAAGCCCTGCGTGTCGGCTGTAAGGGCAACTCGGAGGGTGTCGGCTGGTGAAATCTTTAAATTTTGAATGCGGGCGATGTGCTGCTCGTTTATTTTCCGGTCTTCGGGTTGCAGCCTTACCTCATAGGGGCTATACTCGAACATGTCGCAGGAAGTAAATAATAACAGGAAGAAGGCCACCATTACAGCTGAGGGCTTACCACAGCAGTATTTCATTTTCATAGTTTTAAACCGGTTCAGATATTGGTATATTTAGAATATACCAATAATACAAATACTAAGTTTCAAAACTGCTTCAATTCCCCTTGAATAATTATATAAGTCCAAATTTTGGATTTTTAGAAACCAGTCTTTGGCAGGCTTACATAATTTTGTAATTCCTGTATTCCCAAAGTCTGTAGCCGGTAACCTTCTCAACCAATATTCTTATGCGGTCTTTAAAGGAGAATGATTTTCTGCTCACATCATAATCAAACTTCCAGTTTTTGTTCTGTATTCTCTGGTGCATCACAGCAGGATGAGTCCCGGAAAAAACACCTAAGGCATCAATTCCGGAATAATCAAATTCTTCTGCTTTTGCCACGTTCTTCTCCACCCATTCATCAGGATGCCAGAGTTTTTGGAAAGATTCCTGCTTGTGCTGCATTGCCCGTGGGTCCCGAACCCACCCATAATGATAAATACTTGCCCTGATCGGCTTTACCTGCAGTTTTTTACCATTGTCTTTTCTAAAGCCTTGTGCATCGCGGTAGGAATAAATATTCTTCTTGTTCCGAATAATTCTTATTTCTTTCCGATACCAGCTGGATGACTCCCCTACGTAGTCATAGGACCCATAGAAATGTTTATAATTAAAAAGAAGCCCGTCTACGCGTAGATCGTTCTTATAGGCAAACATGGCATCTCTGATCACCTCTACATCATCTTCGTGCAAAACCTCATCGCCCTGAATGTAAAAAGCCCAGTCTGAGTCTGGTGAAATGGCAGCAAATGCTTTATCTGTTTCCACCGCCAGCACGCGTCCACCTTCCCGTAAAGAATCATCCCAGACTGTTTCAATTATCCGGATTTTATCGGATTTGATATTTTGGATGAGGCGCAACGTTTCATCTTCAGAATTTCCTACCGCCACAACCACCTCATCGCATAGGGGCAGTATCGATTGTATTGCTTCCACGATGGGGTAGTCGAACTTCAATGCATTTCGCACAAAAGTAAATCCGCTGACTTTCATGGCATTATAAGTATATTGGTTTTTAACAAGCCGACAAAGGTAGACCCGTTTACGGGAATTTTCTAATCTTTAGCAATTCCTACTCCTCTGGCCCTGCCTGGCCCGCCTCGGAAATGAGCAGAGAATAAAGTAAATTTGAATGTTCTAACATGTCTAAAACCCGGAACTTTGAAAGTTTGTATCGCTGAGAAACCAAGTGTAGCCCGAGAGATTGCCAACGTGATTGGTGCCAAAACCAGGAAAGACGGCTATTTTGAAGGCAACGGCTACCAGGTTACCTGGACCTTCGGGCATTTCTGCCAGTTGCGCGAACCAGACGACTACCGACCCGAATGGAAACGCTGGAGCCTGTACGACCTGCCCATGCTGCCGGAGCGCTACGGCATCAAGCTCATGAAGGACAAAGGCATCGAGCAGCAGTTCAAGGTAATTCAGAAACTGCTCGACCAGGCCGAGGAGGTAATAAACTGCGGGGATGCGGGCCAGGAAGGAGAAGTGATACAGCGCTGGGTGCTGACAGAGGCCAAATTCCGTAGACCTTTCAAACGGCTCTGGATATCGTCGCTGACCGAGGATGCCATCCGGGAAGGCTTTGCCAAGCTCCGCGAGGGCTCTGAGTTTGACCTGCTCTACCAGGCCGGCAAAAGCAGGGCCATCGGCGACTGGCTCTTGGGCCTGAACGCCACGCGCCTCTTTACGCTGAAATATGCGCAGGGCAGGCAGACGCTCTCCATCGGGCGGGTGCAGACCCCAACCCTGGCCATGATCGTGAACCGCCATCACGAGATTCAGAACTTTGTGCCGCAGCCCTACTGGGAACTGAAGACCATTTACCGCGACACCACTTTCTCCAGCACCAACGGCCGTTTTCAGAAAGAAGAAGAGGCGCAGCAGATACTGGCTGCCATTCAGGAGGCGGAACTGACCATTACCGATGTCGAGATAAAAAAAGGCACCGAGAGCCCGCCCAAACTTTTCGACCTGACATCGCTGCAGATCGAGTGCAACAACAAAATCGGACTGTCGGCCGACGAGACACTGAAGACGGTGCAAAGCCTGTACGAGAAAAAAGTAGTGTCGTACCCGCGCGTTGACACGGTTTTCCTACCCGACGATATTTACCCAAAGATTCCGGGCATCCTGCAAGGCCTGTCTAACTACCAAAGCGAAGTGGCTCCCTTGCTGGCCGCCAAAATCAGGAAATCAAAGAAAGTATTCAACAACAACAAAGTAACCGACCACCACGCCATCATACCAACCGGTGCGGCGGCAGGTAACCTCTACGACCGCGAGGCAAACGTGTATGACATTATTACGCGCCGGTTTATTGCCGCTTTCTACCCCGATTGTATTGTGAGCAATACCACGGTGCTGGCAGAGTCGGCCGGCTATGCATTTCGGGTGAAGGGGAAACAGATACTGGAGCCAGGCTGGCGCGTGATTTACGGAGCCGACGACCCGACCAAGGCGGAGCCAGCCGCCAAAGAGGGCGAGGCAAAAGACGAGGAAGAGACAGCCGGTGTGCTGCCACACTTCGAGAAAGGAGAACACGGTCCCCACGCCCCGCTGCTCGACAAGAAGATGACGAACCCGCCGAAAGAATATACCGAGGCCACCCTGCTGCGCGCCATGGAAACAGCCGGCCGCCAGGTGGAGGACGATGAACTGAAAGAGGCACTGAAGGAGAACGGCATTGGCCGCCCCTCCACCCGCGCCGCCATAATTGAAACGCTGTTTAAGCGCCAGTACATCCGCAAAGACAAAAAGAAAATTGTGCCGACCCAGATGGGCATCGACCTGATTGGTGTGATCCCGAACCAGACACTGAAGTCGGCGGAAATGACGGGGCAATGGGAGCGCAAGCTTCGGCAGATTGAGAGTGGCACCTTTGCCTCCGATGCCTTTTTGCAGGAGCTGCAGCAGTTTGTAGTGGCGCTGGTGCAGGAAGTAAAATACGACAAGGCCACCGTAACACTGGAGCCCCAGGAACAAGCCGCCCCGTCAGCAAAAGCAGGCAAGGCGGCAGAAGGCAAAAAAGAGGCGAAACCGAAAGCCGCGAAAACAACAGCTGCTGCTGCTACCGCAGGACTTGGCTCCTGCCCTGCCTGCCAGCAAGGGCACATCGTAAAAGGCTCCAAAGCCTACGGCTGCATCAGGTTCAGGGAAGGCTGCCGGTTCCTGATCCCCATAGCGCATTTCGGAAAGCAACTCACCGATAAGCAGGTTTCCAGCTTGCTGGCAAAAGGAAAGTCCGGCCTGATAAAAGGGTTTAAAAGAGAAAGCGGCGAACGGTTTAATGCGAACCTGGTACTAAACAGCTCACAGCAAATAGAGGTGGAAAAAGTGGAGGCAACAGAGGCGCCGGATCCGTTTGCGCAGTGCCCGCGCTGCAAACAAGGGCGCCTGCTGAAAGGCAAAGCCGCTTATGGCTGCAGCCGTTTCAGGGAAGGCTGCCACTTTACAGTACCGTTCGAGATGGGTGGCAAACAGCTGACGGAGAAGCAAATTGGAATGCTCCTGTTAAAAGGAAAAACCGGGGTCATAAAAGGCTTCACTTCTGCCAAAACCGGCGAACCGTTCGATGCCGCCCTCACCCTAAACGAAAACGGACAGGTGGTATACCAGTTCGGATAAGCATATCTTAACTTTGGCTATTGCTGGCCTGAATTATGCTAATCAAAATGCCCCTCCAGAGGATTCTGCTGCTGTTCAGTAAGCCAGGGTATCACCAATTTGTTACCCTGGCTTACAGGAAACATAAGAGTACCTCATGCCGCCCTATCAAGCAGAGAGCGATAGGGGCTTACTTATCTTTCATATTGAAGCTAACTTCCTTGGTGAAGATATTAGTCCTTGAATCTGTGGCAGTGACCTCCAGCAGGTAAGTGCCGGGCACAAAGGATGGCTGGTGAATCAGCGTGTCGAGCTCCAGCACTTTTACATCGGGAGTTTTAACGATGTTGACAAGGGCCGGCTCACCATTGCTCCCCTTTACCACAATTGTGAGGCTCTTAATCTGGTCTTTGTCCACTACCGTTAATTTCACCGGAAATCCATGCTCTACCAGGTAACTGCGGTTGGCTGTAGGCGAGGCAATTCTGATATCAGGCTTAGAGCCATCTGGCAAGGAACTGTCTTCAAAAATATCCTCACAGGAAGATAACATCAGAATGGCAGCAAGAGAGGCCATTAAGGTATTCAATTTCATAAAGGTTGGCTAAAAGGTATTGATATAAAACTATAATTCGTCAGATTGCTGACGCTACTTTGGCTAAACAGCATCGGGTGTAAAGAAGGAACACCAAAAGCTGGCAGGCAACTTCTTCTATTCTGAGGCATCGCGGCCTGTGTTTGTTGATGTCTAAACATTCACTGTCCGCAATTCATTCCAAAAAACACATAAAATGCGGAGCCGGTTCGATGGCCCTGCGCGCCAGTAGTTCAGCGGGGATTAGAATATCTTAGAAAAAGGTCCGGCAGGCGCCCTGAACAAAAAAATCCATTTCTGCCAGACCAAGCGGTGGCAGCCCTGCTTTTACTTTTCACCTTAGCATATTTATTATTTAACCTCCTGTTTTACAACTAGCTGCAAAATATAACTACTGACTTTGAGGCTGGAGACAAAGGTATCTGATTGCCTGTACAAAACAAGGAACAGGGGCACCTAATTTAACCTGGTACAAGCCTTCCGGAAAATGGCATCGCGCTGTAATTTAATAACTTTAAGATGTTTACACCGTAAAAAAAACTTGTCGTTGAAAGGTTTTTTTTACGACAAGTTATTATTGATTTTTTAAACCTAAACAAATACCTATGAGAAGCTATGAAGATTCGGGTTATAACCCGTACAATGAAAACACTCGTTCACAAAGCAGAGGATCAGCCAGAAACTATTATTCTGATGAGTTTGACCTGACTAACGGCCGAATTCGTAATGCCTATAGAAGCTCTGCTGACAGAAGCGGATCGGGGGAAATGGGATCTGGCCGTGACCACCATGCCTCGTCTGGCTATGGCGGCACCTCTACATACGGCAATTCGCCTGGCAGCTACGATCAAAGCTCCAGATCCGGTTCCTCTAGCTATGGAGGTTCCAATTATGGCTCCGGGTATGGTTCAGGCAGCAGCCAGCGCTCTCAGGGGTCACGCAACAGCGACAACTGGAGCTCTAATCGCTATGACCAGAACCGCGACAGCAACCGCAGCAGTTGGGATCGTGCCGGCGACAGTATAGAGAACTCCTGGGAAAGAACCAAGAACAAAGCGTCTAACGCCTGGGATAGGCTGACCGACGACGACGACAATAACTATAACAGAAGCTCATATAACCGCACCTCCGGCTCTTATGGCACTGGCTCCTCCTACGGCAACAGGTATGGCACCGGTTCATCATCCGGATATGACCGTAACTACGGAACCAGCAATTATGGCTCCGGCAGCAGCTATGGCACTGGCAGCAGCTACGGTTCTGGCAGCAGGCATTTAGGCGACAGCAACAGAAGCTGGGACAGAAGCAGAAGCAGCGATGACTGGGATAGAAACAGACATCATGACGACGACAGAGGATTCTTTGACCGGGCAGGTGATGAAGTTAGATCTTGGTTCGGAGACGAAGAAGCAGAAAGAAGAAGAAGAATGGATGAAATGCGCGATCGTGAGCAGGACCGCGACTGGGATAATGACTCCCGCTCCTACCGGTCAGGCAGATCGACCACTAGCAACACCTATAGCGGACCTCCCTACTCTTACGGCTCTTCTTCCCGCAGAGACTATGAGTGGTAGGCTCCAACCAGATAAGACCTCTGAAAACCTGTTTAAATAAAATGCAGGCACATCAGAGAGATTATTTCTAGTTATTAAAAAGGCCGGCTGCAATGGCAGCCGGCCTTTTTGTATGCGCCATTGCCACTTGCAGGTTTAACTGCCTGTTCTTTAGCAGCAGGAGTTCTCGCTCAATGGGCATCCTGATCTGAAAAATTGCCCCGAAACCAGCCCGGCAGTTTCTTAGTCAAGAAAAATATCAACCAATTGAAACACCTCACCTATCAACAGCGGTAGCCTGTTATAGCTCCGGAGGCCAGTTTTTATTCAAATAATTTGCTCCTAATTTTTAGGAGAACTCCGCACCCGCCAAAAAGAAGGTCCTTGCTGCTATTGCCGCAAGGACCTTTCTTCAGGTGGCTTAAAAATTTGTCTTAAAAGAGCAGGACAGGCTAAGCGGTTTTTACACCTGTGGCCTCACAGATGTTGTAAATACGATCAAAACCCTTAAATGCGTCGACCTTCACACCCAGATCTTTCAGATACCCTTCCCTCAGGTCGTATACCAAACCGTATAGCCGTGGCGGATCTTCCGATTGAAGCGCATTCTGAATAATAGAGGTTTTGGATAAATTATGGACCTGCTCAATCACGTTCAGCTCAACAAGCCGGCGGTGACGCGCCGTCTCATCAGAAATGTCCATTATTTCGGCTTCATGCAACCTCATCACATCTTTGATGTTACGGAGCCAGTTGTCGATAAGGCCGAATTGCTTGTTGCTGGCGGCAGCCGCCACCCCGCCACAGCCATAATGGCCGCAAACTATTATTACTTTAACTTTCAGAACCTCTACGGCATATTGTAATACAGAGAGCATGTTCACATCTGTATGCACCACCATATTGGCTATGTTGCGGTGCACGAACATCTCGCCAGGGCCGGTCCCAGAAATTTCGTTTGCCGGCACACGGCTATCAGAGCAGCCGATAAATAAATACCGGGGTTCCTGCCCTTTAAAAAGCTTGTTGAAATACTCCGGGTCTTCCTTTCGCTTGGTCGCAACCCACTCTTTGTTATTCTTGAGAATTCTCTCCATAATGGCTTTATATTCGATTAGAATTTAGTTTACTAATGCATATGCGTAACAGGCACTTCATCTACATGAATAACTTCCACAAAAATGTTACGCTCTTTCGCTGACTCTTTGAAGTTCTGGATTGCCTCCAGCACGTCGTAATCTATGTACTCAGAATTGCCACCGTCAATAATCACATGGCTGTTATTTGGCAGCCGCTCCAGGGTGAGCACGATACTGGCCTTGTTCAGAAATGACACGTGCTCGCTAAGCTTAATCCGGATGATATCCTTGTCCTTATGCGCTTCTTTGTGGAAGAAGTATGGAGAGATATAGTTTGCTTTCAGAATGAAGAATATGCCAACAGAAAGGCCGATACAAATCCCAACCAGTAGGTCTGTGAAAAGTATAGCCAGAACTGTTACAATAAAAGGAATGAACTGCTCGTGGCCCAACTTAAACTGTGTCCTGTACAGGATAGGCTTAGTAAGCTTAAAGCCTACAACCAGGAGCACTGCTGCCAGGGCCGACAGCGGGATCAGGTTCATAAACTGGGCTAAGATCAGTACCGACAAGGCCAGGAACAAACCATGCACAAAAGCCGACACCTTGGTCTGTGCCCCGGCCGAAACGTTGGTAGAACCGCGTACGATAACAGCTGTCATTGGCAGGCCGCCCAGGAGCCCTGCCACAATATTGCCGACACCCTGTGCTTTCAGTTCACGGTTGTTAGGCGTACGCCGCTTGTGCGGGTCAAGCTTGTCGATAGCCTCCACGCTGAGCAGGGTTTCGAGGCTGGCCACAATGGCAATGGTAAAGGCCACTATATATAAAGACGGGTTGGCAAGCTGATCGAAGCTCATAAACGTAAGCTCATTTACCAGGCCGTTAAAACCATCTATAACAGGCAGGTTTACCAGATGCGATGCCGAAACAGCCAGCTCCGGGAAGTAACTGATAAAAAGTAAATTAACAAGGATGGAGGCTACAACGGCTAAAAGAGCCCCCGGTACAAAACTCAGAATTTTATGGCTTTTAATTTTTGGATTATCCCAAAGCAGGATGATCATCAGCGAGATAAAACCTATCAGCAGCGCCCCCACCTGGATGGTGGAGAAAGCATAGCTTATGCCTGAAAAAGTGTTGCGGCCATCTGGCTGAAGAAAATTCATTTCGCCGAAAAAGTCTTCGTCAGCTCCCATAAAGTGAGGGATCTGCTTCAGGATCAGGATAAGACCAATGGCGGCTAGCATCCCTTTGATAACAGAAGAAGGGAAATAAAGTCCGATAACGCCGGCTTTGATAAAGCCGAGCACCAACTGCAGCACACCGGCCAGGACCACGGCCATCAGAAAAGCCTCGTAGGAGCCTAACGTGGCAATGCCGTTGAGCACAATGACAGTTAAGCCAGCCGCCGGCCCACTTACGCTAAGCTGTGAACCGCTGAGCCAGGATACCAGCACCCCTCCCACTATACCCGTCACTATACCCGCAAACAATGGGGCTCCTGAGGCCAGAGATATTCCCAGACAAAGCGGCAGGGCTACAAAAAAGACGACAAGCCCGGCAGGAATATCCTTTGCAAGATGTGCCAGGTAATTGGGTTTGTTTGGTTGATCTCTCATGAATTAATTAGATAAGCTAAATTTTTTATCAATTTTCTACTATTAAAAAAACAATAGAGTCTGATTTTCTATTTAGCCAAAAGTAATTCTGACAGATTAAACCGAAATTAAAAGGAGATTAAAATGAAATTAAATTCACAATTTGTCCTTATCCGGAATAAAGGCGTAGGCCTGTGGGAGAGATAGGGTCACCTCAGTGCCCTGGTTTATTCTGGAGGAAACGGTAATATTGCCTGCATGCAGTTTCAGAATCCGTTCTGTAAGCGGCAGCCCAATACCATGCCCTATAATATTTCGCACGTTGCCTGCCCTGAAAAAAGGTACAAAAACATTCCGCAAGTCTGCCTCGGCAATTCCAAGCCCTTTGTCCTTCACCTTCAGCAACACGTCGCGTTTGGTAACAGAGATGAGTACTTCAATCGGATGCCCTTCAGGAGAGAACTTCACGGCATTCTCCAGCACATTTAAAATGGCGATCAGCAGGAGCGCCTCATTTCCTTTTACAACCAGGCGGTCTTCCTCATCAGGAAAATTATTGAAGTTGATATCGAACTTTGCGCGCGAATTGCGTTTCAGGGCCTGGTCGTGGGCCTGCCACACCAGTTCGTCGAAGCGCAGAAATGATTTCTTGATCTTGGAAGAATCTATACTGGCCTGGGCAATCTGCAGCAGCCCGTTCGACAGCTCGGTCAGCAGGCGTGCATCTTCCAGGATTGAATGCAGTACCCGCTTATACTCCTCTTTGTCACGGTCGCTCATCAGGGCTACCTCCAGCTCGCCGATCATAGTGGTTAGGGGGGTCCGGAGCTCATGCGAGGCATTAGACACAAACGTACGCTGCATTTCGAAAGCCCGCTCCAGCCTGTTCAGCATATTGTTAAAGGTCTGGGCCAGTTGCGACACTTCATCTCTGCCATCGGCATTGGTTAAGCGGGTATTCAGCTCCGAGACGCTGATCTTCTCCACTTCGCTCACCACTTTGGTAATTGGCCGGAGCGCCTCTTTTGCAAATGCCCAGCCGGCCAGCAGCACCACTACCAGGGAGCCAAACCACCCTCCTATCAGTATATACTTGAGGTACTGCATCTTTACCAGGTTATAGGCATCTACAGACGAGGCCAGTACAATAAAGTCGCCTTCATTGTCGGCAAAGGTAATGCCCACCAGCTGCCGTGCCCCCTGCTCGTAGTTGTGCCGGCCATTGACCCTGATTTTTTCCAGGATCTGCGGGCTAACTTCTAGCTGTTCTTCGCCATCGGCAAAAACCAGTTCGCCGTTCATTTTGAAAACCCTCACCACCTCATAAGGCAGCTCCTGGTAATACCTGATCTGGTTCCTGCGCTGGGTCTTCTGGTCCACTTCATCGGCATCCAGCACATAATTGGCTATAATATGGGCACGTCGCTCTATCCGCTCATAAAAATCGTCTTTCCGGTACAGCGAGTTAAAGTAGTAAATAACCAGAGAGAACAGCAGCAGTATAAAAGCAAATATGGCCGAAAACTGCAGCGTTAGTTTGGTTCTGATCTTCATGCTGCACTCTCATCTTTTAGCACGTACCCCATCCCCACCATGGTATGAATAAGCTTGTTGGAGAAATTCTTGTCAATCTTCTTGCGCAGAAAATTAATGTACACATCTATCACGTTGCTGCCGGTATCGAAGGAGGTCTCCCATACGTTCTCCACTATATCGACCCTCGACACCACCCTGCCCTTGTTGCGCAGCAGGTAGTATAGCAGCGAAAACTCACGGGCCGTAAGCGTTATCTGCTGCCCGGACCGGGTCACGGTCTTTTTTACCATGTCCATTTCCAGGTCGCCTACCAGCAGCTTTTCGGCGGGTGCCACGTCGCTGGAGCGCCTGTTCAGGGCCCTGATGCGTGCCAGCAGCTCCTTAAACTCAAAAGGCTTGGTCAGGTAATCGTCAGCGCCTGCATCGAGCCCCACAATTTTGTCATCGGTCGTGCCCAGCGCCGTCAGCATCAGGATCGAGACGATGTTATTCTGTTTCCGGATCTGGCGGCAAATATCCAGGCCACTCACATTGGGCAGTATCAAGTCCAGGATCACCAGGTCATATTCGTGCTGCAGGGCCAGCTTCACCCCAAAAAATCCATCATAGGCCAGGTCTACTTCATAAGCTTGCTCTTCGAGCCCTTTCTTAATAAATGATGCCACTTTGGGTTCGTCCTCTATCAGCAGTATTTTCATGTAGGTGGGTTGACGTATATTTCTGAAAAATAATTTACTTCTTTATTAGAATGCAGGTACCTGACTAGGAAACCGAAACAGGGAAACCGGTCGGCCCGAGATGGCCTGAGAACCGAACACTTTTCTGCCTATTTCTAAAATGCCGAAGGCTTTCCTTCCCCAGGTGCTCCTCCAACCTGATTTTTAGAAAGGTGGAGTGCTTTTGAAGCTGCCAGAAAGCAAATCTGCCAGCCTTTCTAATTTGGCGAAGCTCTAATCCAATACAGTCGCAAAACGAAAATTGTTTGTAAAAAGACATGCGAATACCTGACCTTCGGTGAAAATAAGTTATTTGAAATTCCGGAAGCGGGGCCAAATAATATGCCGGAAAGTGACGATGCTGGCTTTTTTGTATTAAAAAATGCCTCTGGCCGCTCGCTACACCGATTATTCTAATCAAAACACCCCTCCGGAGCATGCTGCTGCACTCGATCCATTCTTTTAGCGGTACTGCCTCACCTGTGGCCTAACGCGCAACAGCGCAAAATTGAAGATTTAACCCGCTTTGGCCAAAAATAAGTTTCATCCTTTGTAGGATCTGTTACAGGTGCTTCCCATATCTTCCGAAATCCCGCACCCGTGCTTACAGCGGTATTACCGTGAGCGACGCAATAGCTTGTAGCTTAAAAAGGAAAGCAGCCGGGATGAGCGTTTGGACATGCTGCACCCGCCCGGTGATGCCGGGGCGGCAGTACTGGAGGGAGTTATGAACTTGTCTGCCCGGCCTGCCGGCGAATACCCCTGCTCCTCTGCACCGGCATTATAGCCGGCGACTTTATCCCGGAAATCGAATTTGTAAGGCCACTTACTACAGGACACAGGACATTAGACCCAAGATTTTTTCATAATCTGAACTAATCAAATGTTGCGTTCCGATAAGTTTTGTCACGGCCTATATATGCGAAAAGGCCTTCAGACTGAGGCAAAACCTTAAAATCCTGCCGCCAGGAACGCTGCGGCAAATGATCTTGGCAAGGTGGAACGAGCCGCTGTAAAAGCTGCGACAGGCGAAGCCGGAGAATGACCCGCGCCTCTGGACTTTAAGCCGGAAGCAAGCAGACGCTTATGCCGCAAGACCTGCCTCAGCAGGAAACCGACCATGTGAAGCAGCAAATGCCAGCGGCCATGTAGCAGGGGCAAATGCACTAGTCCCCGCGCAGTTATACTGCCTGACCGGATGCTATGGCTTACCTGTCAGTTTTGATTAAGGGAAACAGCCTGCCGGATAAGCTCTTCAAAATAATCCGGATCGATATCGTCGGGAGATCTTAAAATGATATGCGGGAAACCTCCGTTTCTGCTCACCAGGCGTTTAGCCGGGTCAGCGAGTTCTGCCCCTCTGAAAAAACCCAGGTGCAGGCAGTTGCGTGAAGAGGCAAAATAGCAGACAGGCCCGTAAAAAAAATAACAGGGGTTGTCCCAGCGGAAGGTTTCCTCTAAGTGAGGCACAGCGGATTGAATGATACGTCGTACTTCGATTGCCAGTGTTTGCTTTTCGGGCTGCAGCGAGTCCAGGTAATGATCTACCTGGTTTGGTGTGGTCTTGGTCCTCATAAACTGTTTTGCTTAGCAAAAAAGAGTTAAAATAATTCTCTAAATATAATTATTTGCTAATATTTAACAAACATACGCTCCCTTTTCTTGCTGCCGGAAAGCTAAATAAAATTCTCACCGGTGTGGTAACAGGCAACAAACCTGGCACTTGCAAAACATCTCTTAATTTTACTACCGGCAAGAAGAACGAAGGTTGCCACTCCTTAAAGCCTGCCAGCAGGAGCAGGAGCAGGAGAAGCAGCAGGACGAGGTACCCGAAGGGCCCTTTTGATTAGAATAATTGCTTTTTAGTCGCCCTGGAAGATAGGAAAAAGCCGCACCTGCTGAACAGAAAGCCAACAGGCCATTAACCGCAAAAAAAATAAGGAGGAAGTTTTTCAGGTGAAAGCGACAGGAGAACAGACTAAAGGCAGGCATTAAGAGAAACAGGGAGAACCCGCTGCAGCGTCAGGCGCGTCTCTCCAGGTGCTGCATTAGTTTATCTTCCAGCACATCCAGTTCACAAAAACCTTTTACCAGCAGTTCCGGCCCTTGCGGCCCATCCAGGAAAACGCTCGGGAAGTTGGAGGCCCCTATGCGCTCCACATACTGAAACTCCTGCTCCAGTTGCTCCATGATGGCCTCCGACTCAAATAAGGTATAAAACAGATTTTCAGAAATACCGAAAAGCCGCATCACTTTGGCCAGGTTGTAGGGCTTGGTAAGGTCGAGCCCGTCGGCATAAAAAGCAGAATGCATGGCTCTGAGCACTTCCAGAGTGAGCACGGGCCGGAGAAGTCTTGCCGACAGAAGCGCCCTGCAGGCAGGCTCCGTGTTGTAGACATAATGCTTTTGAAGAAAGAACCTGAAATCGAAGGGAAGAGGTGCGCGCTGCTGTACCCGGTGCCAGCTCACGGCCAGCCGCTCTTTTTCTTCTGGCTGTAGAGGCTCCGTGGCATAGGCCTGCAAATCGCCGATAAGCACTTTCACCTGCAGCCGGTTATGCCACAGCGCCTTGAGCCGCCGCATAACCGGCGTAAAACCGTAGCACCAGGCACACATGGGGTTGGTAACGTAAAGGAGCGTTGGCGATTGGGGAGCTGTCATCATTCGGTTGTCTTTTGTTCTGTATATGTATCGTACGGGCAAGCCTTTAGGTTGGCTGAAAGATCAGAGCAGCCAACCTGGCCCCATTTACTGGCATGCGGCTGCTACAGACCCCGGCCTGCCGGACAAGTTAACTCACTTGCAGGTGGCTTGCTCTGTAGAACATACTTTGCCGGAGGCATGGTGCTTCATAAACCACGCGGCCAGGTGTCCTTCCTTTTGAGCTACTACATACTTACAGTTCCTTAATATACAATCTTTTGCCTATCCATATCTAATATGATACTTTAAAGCATTTCCTGCTAAGTCTACAGGAACCTTACTATAAAGAATTGCTTCCATCAGTGTTTTTTTAAGCAATACAAATAGGCCCAGGCGCCGCCTCCTACATTCCGAAAAGCTTCAGAGAAACCGGGCATAGCCGCAAATCGCTATATAGCGTATACAAGAAGTAACAGAAGAAGTGGTTAGCAGCTTCTCAGAAGCCTTAACATCCTCCCGTGATCTTTTTTCCTGTGGCAGGATCTTTCGTGGGCTCTTGACAAACGACTGGAGGAAGAGAATATTCAATTTTTAATCAGGCGGTTTTAACCCAGGCATGACCTGTTGCACAACCGAACATAAATACCATGCTAAAGGGTCGGCACCGACCAATAAAGCCAGCAAACAGGGAACAGATTCAGTAACAGGAAATTAAGCTTCGGAAAAGAACCTTTCAAAGAGCTAGGCGACCAAGGGCTGCACGAA
Organism: Pontibacter beigongshangensis; assembly: GCF_014332515.1. Classification (GTDB taxonomy): domain Bacteria; phylum Bacteroidota; class Bacteroidia; order Cytophagales; family Hymenobacteraceae; genus Pontibacter; species Pontibacter beigongshangensis. Next base: position 114,696 of record NZ_VFSD01000004.1, read on the forward strand.
CGGTAGTTATTAATATATAAATCAAAGATTTACTGATAAAATTTCTGAATAATCAACAGAAGTATTTGAAAAATTTGAGTTTACGCATATTTTTTTCAATATAGCAGAAGCAAACAATACAAAGCCTATATAATGATTAAATATTCTGGCCAGACCCGCATACTGGTAGCTGTTGACTGCATAATTTTTGGCTTCGATGGGGAGAACTACAAACTACTCCTGGTGCAGCGCGGCTTTGCTCCCGAACGCGCCAAATGGAGCCTGATGGGAGGGTTTATTCGTCCGGATGAAACGCTGGAGCAGGCTGCCAACCGAATTCTGAAACAACTCACCGGTCTGGAGAATGTGTACATGGAGCAGTTGCAGGCCTTTAGCAGTCCTGACCGCGACCCGGTTGAAAGAACAATAGCCGTGGCTTTTGTAGCACTCATTGACATTCATAAGTATGAGAAGCAGCTAAGCAAAGAATACCATGCCGAGTGGTTTCCACTCAAAGAGATGCCACACCTTATCTTCGACCATGAGAAGATGGTGGAATTGGCCAAGAACAGCCTTCGCTATAAGGCAGCCTTCCATCCTATCCTGTTCGAACTGCTGCCAGAGAAATTCACCATCCCGCAGTTGCAGGCACTCTATGAAGGCCTCTACGATACCACCCTCGACAAACGGAACTTCAGCCGCAAACTTTTGTCGACAGGCCTGCTCATAAAACAAGCCGACAAAGACAAAGAAAGCTCAAAAAAAGGCGCCTTCTACTATAAGCTGGACCAGAACAGGTATTTGGATGATTTTCAGGCATTTCTAAACTTCATCCCAAAGCCAGACAAGTTTCTGATCAACGAAACTACGCTTAACTGACCAGAATTAGTTAGATAAAGCTTTTATTTAATATTTATAAGTGTTATTTTGACACAAAATTAAATTTTATAGCCTTGAATAAAGAATCATATGTTATCGGAGTAGATTACGGCTCAGATTCTGTGCGCTCCGTACTGGTAAACGCTGCCAGCGGCCAGGAGATTTCTTCTTCAGTATACTACTATCCCCGCTGGAAAGCAGGCGATTTTTGTGAGCCTGCCGAAAACCAGTTCCGTCAGCATCCGCTGGATTATATGGAAGGCCTCGAGCACACCATAACAGATTGCTTGGCCAAAGCCGGAGACCCCGCCATCGCCCAGGCGGTAAAAGGCATTTCTGTCGACACGACTGGCTCCACCCCTGTAGCCGTAGATAAAGCCGGCACGCCGCTGGCGCTGCTCCCAGGCTTCGAGAATAATCCAAACGCTATGTTCGTGCTCTGGAAAGATCATACCGGCGTGCACGAGGCCGCAGAAATTAACCAGCACGCCACTAAGTTCGACACCAACTACCTGCAGTTCGTGGGCGGCATCTACTCCTCGGAGTGGTTCTGGTCGAAGCTGCTGCACGTGCTGCGGGTTGATGAGCAGGTACGCCAGAAAGCCTACTCCTGGGTAGAGCACTGCGACTGGATTCCGTTCCTGCTGACAGGTGGAACAGACGTATCGCAGATGAAGCGCAGCGTTTGCGCTGCCGGGCATAAAGCCCTGTGGGCAGCCGAATTCGGCGGTTTACCTCCTGAAGAATTCTTTGCCACACTCGATCCACTCCTGAAAGGCTTCAGAGAAAGACTTTTTGAAGACACCTATTCTTCTGACGTAGCGGCAGGCACCCTGAGCCCCGAATGGGCAGAGCGCCTTGGCCTTACAACAGAGGTAGTGGTAGGCGTTGGTGCCTTTGATGCCCACATGGGGGCAGTTGGTGGTCAGATAGAACCTTACTATGTGAGCAAGGTAATGGGCACCTCCACCTGCGACATGGTAGTAGCGCCGTTGCAGGATATGGAAGGCACCCTGGTTAATGGCATCTGCGGGCAGGTAACAGGATCTGTGATACCTGGCATGCTGGGCCTGGAAGCCGGCCAATCCGCCTTCGGCGATACGTATGCCTGGTTTAAGCGGCTGGTCATGTGGCCGCTGCAAAATCTGCTAACCGACTCCAACGTAGTGGATGCGGAAACAGCCAGGGCCCTGGTAGATGAAATATCAGACAAAGTGTTACCAACCCTGAGCGACCAGGCAGCCGCCTTACCGCTAACCGAGAACAGCGAGTTTGCCCTCGACTGGTTTAACGGCAGGCGCACGCCAGATGCGAACCAGATGCTGAAAGGCGCCATTGCCGGTCTTGGTTTAGGCAGCGATGCGCCCCGCGTGTTCAGGGCGCTGGTGGAGGCAACCTGTTTTGGAGCCAAAAAAATTGTGGATCGCTTTATTGAGCAGGGGGTTCCTGTGAAAGGTCTGATTGGTTTGGGTGGCGTGGCCCGCAAGTCGCCCTTTATCATGCAGATGATGGCTGATGTCATCAACATGCCGATCCGGATACACCGTTCGGAGCAGACCTGCGCAATAGGAGCCGCCATGTTTGCCGCCACGGTGGCAGGCATCTACGCCAGCGTTGAAGACGCCATGGATGCGATGGGCCAGGGTTTTGATGCAGAGTATACCCCTGATGCCGCCCGTGCCGCCATTTATGCCAAACGATTCCGCAAATTCACGGAGCTCGGAAATGCCATAGAGCAGCAAACCATCAACTCAAAACCAGAAGAGGTTTCAGATACGCAAGAAGAGGCTGTAAGATAATTAAACCAATGGATAAATATCAGGATATTAAAGAAGCTGCCTACCAGGCCAATATGCAGCTGCCCAAACTGGGTCTGGTGCTTTTTACGTTCGGCAACGTGAGTGCCGCCAACCGCGATCTGGGGGTTTTTGCCATTAAGCCAAGCGGCGTTCCCTACGAAGACTTGTCGCCAGAGAAAATGGTGATTGTGGACTTCGACGGCGTTACCGTAGAAGGAAGCCTCAGGCCATCTTCTGACACCAAAACCCATGCCGTGCTGTACAAGCACTGGGAGAAAATCGGCGGCATTGTGCACACGCACTCTACCTATGCCACCGCCTGGGCACAGGCCCAGCGCGACATTCCGATTTACGGAACCACCCACGCGGACCATAACACCTTCGACATACCCTGTGCGCCGCCCATGAACGACGAGATGATTCAGGGAGACTATGAGTACCAAACCGGTTTCCAGATCATGAACGCCCTGGAAGCAAAAGGCATGAGCTACGAGGAGATGGAGATGGTGCTGGTAGGAAACCACGCCCCCTTTACCTGGGGCAAAACACCAGAAAAGGCCGTATACAACAGTGCGGTGGTGGAGGAAGTAGCCCGTATGGCTTACCTGACAGAGCAGATCCGGCCAAGCGTACCCCGCCTGCAGGATTCCCTTATCCGGAAGCACTACGAGCGCAAACACGGCCCCGACTCCTATTATGGCCAGTAATCCGTGACTTCCACGCTGGCAATTTCTTAAAAATTTAGAACAGACCTGCTGTTTCAGTTTAATCCCTGGCGCGGCAGGTTTGCTTTTTAACTGTCTGCCCCATAGATAAATTACCTGAATGAAATGGCGCTCCCTAAATGCTATCTCACGTCTTTTACTGCTGCTTAGTTGCGGAAAGGGTTATATTAAAGTACTGGTTTAAGTCATCGCAGCCTAAAAGCTGCTAATTTGATGCTTACCTGGAGGTATATATTCACTGCCTGGCTACAAATTATTAGAATGAAAATGACCTTCAGGAGGCGCATATGGCTTCACCCCATCCCTTCGATTCTGCCACCATTACCAGACTGGTACCGGCGGCCCGTCTAAGTACATGCAAGTAAATTTTGTCGAATAGAAGCGTAATTATTCCAATGAAATAGGCCCTCCAGAGTCTTTTAACCCTTATCCCCTGGTCCTTTATCTGTCAGAAAATAGTTGAATGTACTTAATAAAAGTATCAAATAGTACCTGTCCCTTTCCATTTTTAAACCACCATTGCCAATTCATTATATTAACACCTTAGCAGCTTCCTACTTTATGTAAGGTGGCCGAAAACAGAACAAACAGACGTATTTTCATCTATTTAAAAAAAACAGCGCACTATTTCACTGTCATGTGATTGGCGTAAAAGAAAATTCCTATATTTAAATCAAATTCTAAAAACTGTTTAAACATCGCTAATTCACACATCTTTACACAACACAAAACCGACAAATGAATTCTGGATTCTCAACACTGGATTACATCGTCTTTATTCTCTATGCCTGCGTCATCATCTTTATGGGACTCTGGGTATCAAGATCGAAAAAAGGGGTGGAAAAGACGGCACAGGAATACTTCCTGGCAGACAAATCGCTCACCTGGTGGGCCGTTGGCGCGTCGCTTATAGCCGCTAACATCTCGGCAGAACACTTTATTGGAACCTCCGGCTCCGGCTTTGCCATTGGTCTGGCCATCTCGGCCTACGAGTGGATGGCGGCGCTGGCTCTTATTATCGTAGCCAAATATTTCCTTCCTGTTTTTATTGACAAGGGCATTTATACCATGCCTCAGTTCCTGAACGAGCGCTTTAACCGTGGTGTGAGTACCGCTTTTGCCGTGTTCTGGCTGCTGGTATACGTGTTCGTGAACCTGACCTCTGTGAGCTACCTGGGTGCCCTGGCCCTGGAGCAGATCATGGGCGTTCCGCTCGTGTATGGCATTATCGGCCTGCTGTTATTCTCAGCCATCTACTCTATTTATGGTGGTTTGGAAGCTGTGGCCTGGACCGACGTAATTCAGGTGTTCTTTATGGTAGGCGGCGGTCTGGTAACCACTTTCCTGGCCCTGCAGGCCGTAGGCGAAGGCGAGGGTATTTTTGCCGGCCTGTCCAACATCTACGAAAAAGGCAGAGACCACTTCTCCATGATCATCCCTGAAGGCCACCTGATGATACCGGACGGCTCCGGCGGCCAGAAAGATGCCTTTATCGACTTGCCGGGTATTGCCGTAATTGCGGGTGCCATGTGGGCCACCAACCTGGGCTACTGGGGTTTTAACCAGTATATCATTCAGAAAGGTCTGGCTGCCAAAAGCATTAACGAAGCTAAAAGAGGCCTTTTGTTTGCCGGTTACCTGAAACTCCTCATGCCGATCATCGTGGTAATTCCTGGCATCACAGCGTATGTGCTGATCAACGGGCACACCCCCGAAGAGCTGGCAGCTATATTAGGTAAGCCAATAGAAGCGGTGGGCACCATTGCCAAGTCTGACCAGGCGTACCCCTGGCTGCTGAAAAACTTTGTGCCGGAAGGCGTACGAGGGCTGGCTTTTGCGGCTCTTGCGGCGGCCATTGTTTCCTCGCTGGCTTCGATGGTGAACAGTACCTCCACCATCTTCACCATGGACATTTTCAAGCCTTATTTCAGCCCGAACGCCAGCAACAAAGTGCTGGTGCGCGTTGGCCGTATAGTAGCTATTGTGGCGCTTTCTATTGCCGCTTTAGTTGCTCCGCAGCTCGCTTCCCTCGACCAGGTGTTCCAGTACATTCAGGAGTATACCGGCTATATTTATCCGGGTGTGGTTGCCGTGTTCGGTATGGGCCTTTTCTGGAAACAGATCACCCCGAATGCCGCTCTCTGGACGGCCATAGCTACTATTCCGGCTGGTATTATCTTCAAAATAATCAGTCCTGATATGCCTTTCCTGCTCCGTATGGGCTATGTGTTCATCATTCTGTGCGTTATAGCCTGTACTATCAGCATGCTGGAGACGGGTGCTAAAGTTAAGATGGCGCTTCCTGATGAAAAACGACAGCGTCAGCTTACATCGTATTCGTACGTGTTCTTCGCCCTTGGCCTGGTAGCCCTGGTGCTGACCATTATTTTTGCGCAGGAATACAGCCACCTGGCCATCGAAGCCGGTTACTTTATGGCTGCCATGCTTATCATGATCGGGATTATTCTCTACACCAACGCACGGGTTGAACTGGCCGATAAGCGCGCCATTGTATCTGACCCTACCTTGTTTAATACGGGCACACCGTTTAACCTGGGAGCTATTGGAATTGTAGTTATCCTCTTCCTGATTTATTACTTCCTCTGGCATTAATTAAAAAGGTGTTTACTAATGTAAAGTTGGTAAACACCTTTTTTTAGCCTTTATTTGTTATTGTATAATAGACAATTATTATCATGATAGATTTAAAACAATTTGAGGTCTGGTTCGTTACAGGCAGCCAGGATCTTTATGGCGAAGAAACGCTGAAGCAGGTAGACGAGCATTCAAAGCAGATTGCCGAAGGTCTGAGCCAGTCGGCCACGGTACCGGTTCGGGTGGTTTTTAAGCCGGTAGTTAAAAGCACAGAGGAGATTTTCCGTATTTGCCAGCAAGCCAACGTAGCCGAAAACTGCGTGGGTGTTATTGCCTGGATGCACACCTTCTCCCCTGCCAAAATGTGGATCAACGGCCTGAAAGTATTGCAGAAGCCGTTGCTGCACCTGCATACGCAGTTCAACCGCGATATTCCGTGGAGCACCATCGACATGGACTTTATGAACCTGACGCAAAGCGCCCACGGCGACCGTGAGTTCGGGTTTATGGTGTCGCGCATGCGCATAAACCGCAAAGTAGTGGTAGGCCACTGGCAGGAAGACGAGGTGCAGAAAGAGATCGGCAACTGGAGCCGTGTGGCCTGCGGCTGGTACGACTGGCAGGGAGCCAAATTCGTGCGCTTCGGCGACAACATGCGCTTTGTAGCCGTTACCGATGGCGACAAAGTGGAGGCTGAGCTGAAGTTCGGCTTTGCCGTAAACACCCACGGCATCGGCGATTTGGTACAGGTAATCAATAAAGTAAGCGAAGAGGCTATAGATGCTTTAGTAGCTGAATACGAAGAAAAGTACACTATTGCAGAGCCGTTGAAAGAAGGTGGCGCCCAGCGTGCCTCTCTCCGTGAGGCTGCTAAAATAGAGATCGGCATGCGCACCTTCCTGCTGGACGGTGGCTACAAAGGCTTCTCCGACACCTTCGAGGACCTGCATGGCATGCCGCAATTACCCGGTATTGCCGTACAGCGCCTCATGAACGAAGGCTACGGTTTTGCCGGCGAAGGCGACTGGAAAACTGCTGCCCTGGTGCGAGCCATGAAAGTGATGGGAAGCGGCCTGGAAGGTGGCAACGCCTTTATGGAAGACTATACCTACCACTTCGAGCCAGGAAACTCTCTGGTATTGGGTTCCCACATGCTGGAAGTTGACGAGTGCCTGGCAGCCGACAAGCCTTCCTGTGAAATTCACCCGTTGGGCATAGGCGGCAAAGCCGATCCGGTTCGGTTGGTGTTCAATGCCAAAGGAGGCCCTGCGCTGAACGCCTCTATTGTGGATATGGGCAACCGTTTCCGCCTGATCGTGAACGAAGTAGAGGCTGTTGATCCGCAGCAGGACCTGCCAAAGCTGCCAGTAGCCCGCGTGCTCTGGAAACCGCTGCCTGACATGAAGACTGGCGCCGCTGCCTGGATTCTGGCCGGAGGTGCCCACCATACCTGCTACAGCCAGAACATCACGGCGGAGCAATTGGAAGACTTCGCTGAGATGGCCGGTATTGAGTGTGTGATCATAGGCAAAGACACCAAACTGAGCCAGCTGAAAAATGAGCTGCGCTGGAGCGAGGCTTACTTTCAATTGTACCGCTAGTGGCTGCGCCAAATTAAAAATTAGAAATGATGGTCAGGGTATTCTCTGCTCCAGCATAAACGAAAGAAAGAGCGGGCTCACACCCGCTCTTTTTTTCGTTTATAACTTGTGCCAACAGCACAATAACAGCAACAGACTCCAGCGCCAATTATTCTAATCAAAAAGGTCCTCCGGAGGCTCTGCTGCTGCTGCTCCATTTAGAAAAGTTCTTTTACCGAAGGGTCGTTGTAATCGGTAATAAAAAAGAGAATGTTGTCGTAGCTGCTGAATTCATCTTTCTCGTGGGTGGTGGTGAGCACCACGCATGGCATGCCTGCGTTTCTGGCAGCCTCCACTCCTTTTGGGGCATCTTCCAGCACAATGCAGTCGGCTGGGTCCACTCCAAGCAGCTGCGCCGCTTTCACAAAGGTTTCCGGGTCCGGCTTGCTCTCGTTTACATCGTCGGCACTGACTACGGCATCAAAAAAATGGCGGATGTTAAGGTTGTCGAGCACGAAATCGATGTTAAAGGGGATGGCGGCAGATCCTACGGCCATTTTAATGCCCTTTTCATAGGCCTGCTCCAGCACCGCATCGAGGCCATTTATTAGCTTCAGGTGCTCAAAGTAGGCTTTCTGGTACCTCCGCTCCTTCTCAAAAGAAATTTCGGTTACCCTGTCTTCCGGGAAGTGCTCTTTCCCGAAGATCCTGGCCAGCACTTCGCTGTTCTTGCCATACATGTGGCCCTTTACTTCGTCATAACTCAGCTCCGCTCCCAGGTCCTCTGTCAGTATCTGGTGCCAGGCTTGCGTATGGAATTGCATATCGTCAATCATCGTTCCGTTCAAATCGAACAGGAGTGCTTTTGGTGCTATTTTCATTGTTACTAAAACTGGTTTGTGGCAATCTAAAACATCTTTCTGAAATTTTCAGGAAAAGGTTGTACAAACTGGCCGCAAAAAGCAGGCCCGATTAAAAGCCCGTCCCTGAATCCGGTGAACAGCAGCAGGAGCAGCAGCATCCTGGGGAAGGGCAAAATCATTGGAATAATTTGATTGTTAGTTGCTGATTGCTGAATTGTTATATTGCTGATTTTATAGACAGCAACAGAACTTAACGGGATTCAACATGTGATTTGTTCTCATTGTGAAAAAATCTTATGCCTTATGTCCTGCGTCTTGTGTCCTGTAGCAGATGGCCATACAAGTTCGATTTCCGGGAAGTTAAGTCACTTTCTATAATCCTTGGGTGAAGGGGCTTGTTTAATGATTCCGGCATCAGGAGCAGCAATACCCTTTGGAGGGCCCATTTCATTAGAATAATTCGGACTGGGTCAAGCCAGGGATAAGCAGCCGGTAAAAAATCCGAAATTACTATAAATGTGTCTTCGCATCCTTTTTAGAAGGAGGATTATCCTATATTTGTTTAGACGGGAACAGAGCAGAAAGCTGCTGAATTTACTTCCGAATATCTTAATCAAATAAACTGCAAAAAGATCATCAGAAGTAAAGCTGCTTCTGCCACAACATTTAAATGCGCCAATTTGAAAAAGCTGGAGAAACGGGATTACGATGCCATAGTAGTCGGTTCGGGACCAAACGGACTGGGAGCCGCCATTACGCTGCAACAGGCCGGTTTGTCGGTGTTGCTGATCGAGGGGAAAGATACCATCGGCGGCGGTCTGCGGTCGGCGGAGCTTACCTTGCCTGGCTTTGTGCACGATATCTGCTCGGCCATTCACCCGCTGGCCGCCGAGTCGCCTTTGTTTAAAGCGCTGCCACTGCACGAGCACGGCCTGGAGTATATCTCTCCTCCCATCTCCGCAGCCCACCCATTCGACAACGGTACTGCTGCGGTGCTAAAAAAATCAATGGCCGAAACGGCCCGGCTGCTGGGAGCCGATGAGCAGGCCTACCTGCAGCTGATAAAGCCGCTCGTTTCCGACTGGCCAAACATTGCGCACGCCACCCTCGGCCCGCTTACTATTCCCGGCCACCCCATTGCCATGGCCCGTTTTGGCCTCAATGCCCTTACCTCGGCAGAGCTGCTAGCAAAAATCCGTTTCAAGACGATGGAGGCGCGCGGACTCTGGGCAGGCATGGCGGCCCACTCTATCCAGCCGCTCAGCAACATAGCCACTTCTGCCATTGGCCTGGTGCTGTTGGCCATGGGGCACCTGCGGGGTTGGCCTGTACCAAAAGGTGGCTCACAAAGTATTGCCAAAGCGCTGGCCTCTTATTTTGTGTCGCTGGGCGGGAAGATAGAGACCGGCCTGTATGTGCACTCACTCCAGCAGCTGCCCTCATCGCATGCCGTGTTGCTGGATGTAACACCCAAACAGCTGCTAACCATTGCCGGGCACCAGTTCTCCTCGCTCTATAAATGGCAACTGCAAAAATACCGCTATGGCATGGGCGTGTTTAAAATAGACTGGGCCCTGGATGGGCCAGTTCCTTTTACAGCACCGCAATGCCTAGAGGCCGGCACCATCCACCTGGGCAACACCTTAGAAGAAATTGCAGCCTCCGAGAAAATTACCTCTGTGGGCATGCATCCGGAGCGGCCCTTCGTGCTGATGGCGCAGCAGAGCCTCTTCGACCCATCACGCGCCCCTGAAGGAAAGCACACTGCCTGGGCCTACTGCCATGTGCCCAACGGCTCTACCACTGACATGACCCAGGCCATAGAGAAACAGGTGGAGCGCTTTGCACCCGGCTTCCGCGACCGCATTCTGGCGCGCCACACCATGAACACGCTACAAATGGAAACCTACAACCCTAACTACATCGGCGGCGACATTAACGGGGGCATCATCGATATTGGGCAGCTGTTTACACGACCAGCCCTGCGCCCCTCGCCTTACCGCACCTCCGCCAAGGGTATTTATATCTGCTCTTCCTCTACCCCTCCGGGCGGTGGCGTGCACGGCATGTGTGGTTACCATGCAGCCAGCCGCGCCCTCCGAGACATCTTCGATCTGAAGCCACTGGCACTGAAGTAACCTTTAATTAACATAACATTTGCAATGGCGATAACTCCTGAACTTAAAAAAGCAGTCAGTGCACTGCCTCATGCCGAAAAAGACAAACTGCTTTTCCGCCTGCTTAAGCTCAACCCCGACCTGGTGGAGCGGCTGCAGTTCGAGCTGGTGGAACAGGGCGACTCCTTGCAGCAGCGCCGCGACGAGGTTGAAAAGTATATTGACGTTATGGTAAGGCAGCAACCTTATTCGCCTGGCTACCTGATGATGGACCTGCGCTCTGCCAATGCCGAGATTACCCGCCACGTAAAGTACACCAAAGACAAAGAAGGCGAGATCCAGCTCACCCTGCACATGCTGCGCCACTGCCTGGAGCTCCACACCGATTTTATTGTAGCCAACCTCTACCGCGCCGATACCCTCCAAACCTACCTGGTGAAGCGCCTGCAGGTAGTACTGCAGAAACTGGGCAAACTGCACGAGGATTTATATGTGGAATATGAGGCCGATGTTAACTACGTGCTTGGAAAGCTACACGAGAAAATAGCGCCCAGACTGGCAGCACAGCATCTGCCGAAAAGCTGGCCGTCGTAATTTTTTCAAATTCTGGACGAAAGCCATTTTTATTATGCTTATATTGAGGATGCCAATGTCAACGGTGTCAAGCTAAAGAAACTGGAAAAACCGAAGTAAATCAGGTATGGAGGGTAAGCATCAGCCACTAATATGTCACGTAGCAGGTGCGGATCAGTTGGGGATCATTGTCAGCAGAAATTTTAGCCATTGAACAACATGACAGAAGAAAAACTAATAGAGCAGTTTCAACAAATTGAAGACACGTTCAATGAAGCTGTAGTATCTAATAGCGTCGACAAAATCAGACAATGTATAACTTCCGATTGGGTACTGGTAGACAGCCAGGGTGGCATAATTCCGCAGGAGAGATTTTTCAGCGTACTTGAGCAGGGATTGCTGGCGCATACAACCATGACTAAGGAAGTATTGAGGGTCAAAGTTTATGGTGACATCGCGCTGGTAACCGGCCGCGGACAAAATACAGGTACCTGGCAAGGGCAGCTGACAAGCCCATGGAAGCCGATGAATGGATTACGGACGTTTATAAACAAGAGGAAGGAAAATGGTTGTGCGTTTTAACGCACCTAAGCCCTGTGAAAAAGGAACAATGACTTATGGTAACGTTGGAGACTTTAAGGAAAATGGCTCTTTCTTTTCCCGACGTGAAGGAAGAACCTCATGTTGAAAAAATATCTTTTAGAGTTAGAAAGAAAATTTTTGCGACCTATGCCGACAAGGAGAAAAGAGCTTGCCTAAAACTTTCAGAAATAGATCAGGACGTTTTTTCTTCAGCAGACAAAACCAATATTTATCCTGTCAGTAACAGATGGGGCAAGCAGGGCTGGACTTTTTTTGAAATGGAATCGGTCAACAAAGACCTTTTTATGGACGCCCTGACCATGGCCTATTGTGAAGTAGCACCGAAAAAATTAAGGGACCAAATAAGACAAAACTATAGCGAGTAAAGAATTGCCAGCAACTCAGGTAAGCGGTTCAGCAATGCTTAGTGCTGCAAACTCGCCATTCCGGCAACCTGTATAACTTTAGTGATAACCTCGACAACAGAAAACCACATGGAAGAAATAAAGAAAGAAACTATCAGCCAGGAAGTATTCGACCTGTATGATGACTACGCGCATAACCGTGTGAACCGACGCGAGTTTATGCATAAATTATCGGCTTATGCCGTGGGTGGTCTTACCGTTGCCTCGCTCATGAGTTTTCTCACGCCCGATTACCAGGGCAACATCCAGGTTAAACCAGATGACCCGCGCTTACAATCAGAATTTGTAGAGTATCAGTCTCCAAAAGGCGGCGGAACCATCAAAGCGCTTTTGTCTAAGCCGGCCGAAGCGAATAAGAAGCTCGGCGGCATTGTAGTGGTGCACGAAAACCGGGGGCTGAACCCATATATTGAAGATGTGGGCAGAAGAGCCGCACTGGCAGGTTTTATCTCAATCGCTCCGGATGCCTTAACACCGCTGGGTGGCTACCCCGGCACCGACGATGAAGGCCGTGCCATGCAAAGCAAGCGCGATAGAAACGAGATGCTGGAAGATTTTATAGCGGCTTACAACTACCTGAAAACCTTCCCGGACTGTAATGGCAAAGTTGGGGTAGTGGGTTTCTGCTTTGGCGGCTGGATCTCGAACATGATGGCGGTCCGTGTTCCTGATTTAGCAGCAGCTGTTCCTTTTTACGGTGGTCAGCCGGCAAGCGAAGATGTTCCCCATATAAAGGCTCCCCTGCTCCTGCATTTTGCAGAACTGGATACACGGGTGAACGAAGGCTGGCCTGCTTACGAGGCAGCGTTAAAAGAACACAAAAAAGATTACACGGCTTACATGTACCCTCAGGTAAACCACGGTTTCCATAACGACACGACCCCGCGCTATAACAAAGCCGCCGCAGAACTTGCCTGGGAACGTACTATTAGTTTTTTTAGTGAAAAACTGAAGTAACCTCGGGAGGTTTCCCGGCCCTGTTTCTACTTCACAAACAATCGCTGATCAAACGTAAACGGCTCTGCTCCTACTATCTCTACCTTGCCAAAATCTCTGTGCCGGGGGTTGAGCAGAAAATTGTGGTTTCCCTGCACCGTGGCTGATGGCACCTTCAGGGTCAGAAACCTGGAATCGAAGACAAAGGCATCGCCTATTTCCTGGGTAGAATTGGGGTGCGGGAACAGTTTCCAATCGCTGGGTAAATCCTGTGGGGCCAGCTCCTGCATTGGCAGCTCATCCGGCACCTTTATACTGATCAGGTAATAATCATCGGGTACGATGCCGAGCGGCGTGTGCACGGCTATCTCTACGGTACACAGGGCTATAGATTCGCTGGTGTAGAGCATGGCCACGCCTTTGCTGTTCCAGCGGCCACCTGCCAGCTCCGCTCCTTTTCCGGAGAGGTCGTTACGGTACCTGCCTTTGCTTAAGCGATACACGATCATGCCAGCACACCATGTTCTATGCGGGTCAGCTCATCTTTTAGCAGGCTGATGCCGAAGGTGGTATCAAGCAGCTCCTTTGGTTTTAGGCCACCCAGGGCAACACTCTGCGACTCGAGCCAGATGTTAAACTTATCCTGGTCGCCAAATACGTCAATGCCCTTGTTGTACACCAGAATCACCTCAATTATTTTTTCAGAATGAATCGGGTCGAAGGTGCGCTTCTCTTTTTTATAGCGCTGAAAGGTGCGCTCCGAAAGGTGCAGGAAACCAGACCATTCATCGGTGCTGAAGGGACTTTTCTCCGCTATGGATTTAAAGGCCTCGTACTTGATGCCCTTTCTGGCCGCGCTTACCAGGGCCAGCATGCTCCGGTCGTCGGTAAGGTCGTAGCTCAGGTTGCTATCTATTTTTAATGTTTCTGCCATGGTGCCGTTATTTTAATCAACTCTCAAGTTACGAAATCTGTCATAATAATAACGTCATTTGTCGTAAAATAGTTTACCACCTCGCAAAGTTGGGGGCCTACCTACTATTCCCCCAGCTCATGTAGCAGTTGCCGGATCTGCCTGATGCGGCTATTCCACATGTTGCCTGACAAGTACACCTGCACCAGCACAAACGTCTGGAAGCCAGCCATCAGAAACAGTTTCTGGGGAGTAAGCGCTACCGCAGACATAAAAAAGAGAAGAAGTGTGAGCGAAAATAGCAGCATGGCCGTGAGCGAAAAAACTTTGGCCCTCATCAACTTTTGGAGGAGCCGTTTCAGAGAATGGCAAATGTCCTGCTCCTCTGCCACCTGCCGAATGGCGAAGTACCCCAACATGTTGCTGCAAAAGTAAAACATAGTACCGGTTACCAGAGCCACATTGGCATAAACAGGCTTTTGGTCGCCGTCAAAAATATCGTAGAAGAAGAGCAGCAGCAACACCATAAAAACTGCTTCTACCAGGAGCTTCAGCTTTACTTTCCAGATTACGGTCAGGTGCTTTTTGTTATGCAGGAAGCCTTCCATGCGCAACTTGTTGCCGGGAGCAGTACCAGCCTGCTGCCAGCTGGCTTTCATTTCTTGTAAATCCATCATTTTAGGCGTTAAGTGTTTGCTTTAATTTTGATTTGATCCGGTTGAGCCGGACACCCACGTTACTTTCGCTGATGCCCATGACCGCAGCAATTTCGTGGTAAGAGAAATCATCGAGGTACAACGAGATCAGCGCCTTGTCTACATCGTTCAGGTTGCCGAGCGCCAGGAACAGCCGCTCCTCCTGCTCCGACCTGCCTGATGGCTCCTGAAAGGCTGGTTCAGGCACTTCGGCGGTAAAACTAACCAGTGGTTTGCTTTTCCGGAAGGTAGCCAGGGCCGTGTTCAGGGCAATACGATAAACCCAGGTGCTTTCTTTGGAGGCATGCTTAAACTGCGGGTAAGACTTCCAGAGTTGGTACACCACCTCCTGAAAAAGATCCTGCCTGTCTTCCGGACTGTTCCGGTAAAGCCGGCAGATCTTGTGCACCACCCCCTGGTACCGGTCCATCAGTTGCAGAAATTCACCTTCCATGTGTTTTTAAATAAAAGATTGAGCGGATGAGTGATTGAGTGAATAGTTCTAAAGTATATTCTAACTTGCCAACGGGTAGCTTGTTTCCTTTATTAGTTGCAGTTGATGGTAAAAACTTACAGTGGCTTGCAGAAATTTTTATGGTAAAGCGATCAGTAGCAGCAGAGGCTGCCTGAAATCCCAAATTATTTGAATGAAAAATGCCCTCCGGATGCTAAATTGCTGCTGCCAGTGGGTTAATCAAGCTGAGCAATTTAGGCACCTGCTTAAATTACTGCAGCAAGAGCTGCCATATCTTAAGCACGGGGAGCCCGTACATTTAATTCTTATGTAACAATCATTCTTACGAACTATGAAATATAATCTCTTAGGCGATACAGGGGTGCTGGTATCGGAACTTTGCTTTGGCACCATGACTTTTGGCGGAGAAGGCTACTGGGAAGCCATCGGCAAACAGCAGATCGGCGAGGTAAATGATCTGCTGAAAATCGCCATCGACGCGGGCATTAACTTCATCGATACGGCCAATGTGTACTCCTACGGGCAATCGGAGCAATTGCTGGGCGAGAGCCTGAAACAAACCGGTATTTCGCGCAACGAACTCTTTATCGCCACCAAGGTGCGTGGGCGCATGGCCCCCGGCGCCAACAATATCGGCCTTTCCCGCTACCACATCATGCAGTCGGTAAACGAGAGTTTGCAACGCCTGCAAATGGACCATATAGACCTGCTGTACGTGCACGGCGTAGACAAGCTGACCTCCGTGGAGCAGGTGGTGCAGACTTTGCATGACCTGGTAACGAGCGGAAAAGTGCGCTATGTAGGCATCTGCAACTGGCCCGCCTGGATGGTGATGAAAGCCCTCGGCATTGCCCGCCAGCACGGCTGGCACGAGTTTGCGGCCATGCAATATTTCTACGCCATCGCCAACCGCGATTCGGAGCGCGACCTGCTGCCACTGGCCGAAGACCAGCACCTGGCTTTTATGCCCTGGAGCCCCCTGGCTGGCGGATTCCTGTCAGGCAAATTTACCCGCGACAAGACCAACACCGGCGGCCAGTCAAGGCGCGACAATTTTGATTTCCCGGTTATCGACAAAGAAAAAGCCTACGACATTATTGACGTGCTGATCCCGATGGGTGAAAGCCGGGGCGTTTCGGCAGCAGAGGTGGCGCTGGCCTGGGTCCGGCAGCAGAAAGGCATTACCAGCACCATTATAGGAGCCAAGAACCCGGAGCAGCTGAAGTCCAACATCCACTCCACCACCTTCGACCTCACAACCGAAGAGCTGCAGCAGCTGGAGGAGGTGAGCAAACCAGCCCCCTCCTACCCCAACTGGATGGTGGAACGCCAGATGCGCGAGCGCTACCCGGACGAGCAGTAGGCTTTTCTTAGATTTGGAGATTTGAAAATGATGGAATTTGGAGTTGATTTTGTCGGGCTCGATACAATAGAAATAGATAGCCACAGTACGTTTGTTGCTGCGCCTATTCTGCACATCCTTTCATCCCGGGAATCCTGATTCAGACAGCAGCAGAAGGCCTGTTGATGCTCGGAGGGGCATTTTTATTTAAATAATTGGTCAGCATCAGCATGTACAGAATGAATGGATAGCCAACAAAGGGGTAGCTGCGAACAATTATGGAATATGGAGCACTTTGGTTTAATCATGTAATCCCTTATTCAGAAAATTCATTTCTGTTGTACATGCTGATGCTGATAAATAATGCTGTGCCCTCTTAAAGCTTTTAGAGTGCCTTTTTAGTATTCTAGAAGAATCAATTTCGCCTTGCAGCACTTTTTTGCCGCCTCAGGCGTTATAGCTGCTAACCAAGAAATTTAATTATGCGATACTGGTTAGCAGTGGCAGGTGCAGTGGCGGTGAGCCTGAGTGCCTGCCATACTCAGAATACTTTAACAGAAACCCAGGCTCAGGATAAAAACGCTTTCACGCTGGCCGATGTCGTGCCCGTGAGCCAGGCACAGACCCAACAGGAAAAGGAGCAGCAGAAGAGGTTCCGGATCGAAAGCATCAAGCGGTTCTCTTCAGCAAAAGCAGCAGCCACCTATTATGTGGCACAGGCTAAACGAAACTTTAACGAGCAAAAAAACGACTCTGCCGCCTACCTGTTTGGCCGGGCCTGGCTCCTCGACAGCACCAACAACGAAACTTTCTGGGGCTACGGGCTGGTATACGGGCAGCAAAAGGCCTACGACAAGGCCCTTTATGTACTTTACCGCGCCCTGGATAAAGACAAGGAAAACTCCCGGCTGTTGACCGATATCGCCACCAGCCACCTCGGCAGGTTCTATGACGAAAACAGCCCCGCCGACCTGCTCCAAAGCAAAAAACTGCTGGAAAGCGCCATTGCAGCCTCTCCCGGCTTTGCCGATGCGTATTATAAACTGGCCATCAGCAGTTATTACCTGCAGGAATATGCCAAAGCCTGGGAGTACCTGCATAAAAGCATTTTGCAGGACAAGGAAATAGCCGACCCTATCTTTGTGGCGGCACTCCTGCAAAAACAACCTGACCCACAGGGCCTTTACCAGCAGTAAAACAGAGGATATACTTGATTAATATTTGTATATGCACTACATTTAGGACTTCCGAAATCAGGAAAATAACAACATCCACTTATTCTTTACCATGAGAAAACTATTGATTGCCGTTTTTGCACTCTTTGCAGCAACCACAACCTCTTTTGCCCAGGAAACTGCCGAGCAGCCAAACCCAAGCGTGCTGCCCATGTTCGGCAACATCCCCAAAACAGAAGCAGAGCAGATCAAAGACCAGAAATTCCTCTCCAGTTGCGACAACAGCTTTAGCACCCGCCAGGAGGCCAGCCAGTTTTTCATGAACCGTGGCTGGGAGTATTTTAACGAGGGGCAGGTAGACACGGCCGTATACCGCTTTAACCTGGCCTGGCTCCTGAACCCCAACAATGCCAACACATATTGGGCGTTCGGGCTGGTAACATTCGGCCAGGGCAAGTTAAGCGAATCGATAGGCTATTATGAGAAGGCGCTGGCAATTGAGCCTAAAAACTCCCTGATGCTTTCTGATATCGCCTCTTCCTACCTGGCGCTGCACGAGGCCGAACAGAAAAAGAGCAAGAAGAAAAAAACCTTCAAGAAAGTTGTGGAATACACTTCCAAAGCCCTGGAAGCAGACTCATCCAATGCTTTTGCCTTGTACACCATGTCTAAGGTTAAATACCAGGAGAAGAAGTACGAAGACGCCTGGGCTTACCTACACAAGGGTCGTGAGCAGAACGTAGCCAACATCGACTTTGTTTACCTCACCAACCTGATGGCCGAGATGCCAGACCCAAAAGGCTTCTTCAAAAACAATTAACTACCCGCTGAGTTTACAGCCGACAAAAAAAGAGACGCACCCCACCGGTAGCGTCTCTTTTTTTGTCGGCACCCGCCCTGCCTTGGAACGGATTTTGTTCGTACTGAGAAGGCTTCACAAAGCGGTCAGCATACATGCCGTAATTGTAAAAAGCAGCAAAACGCTTCTGTTGTTAGAAGGAGGCAGCCTGAAGAAAGTTTCTAATTTTGAATTTAGCAACGTCCTTTAGCACTTTACTGTCAACTGCTAAAAAAACATGACTTTCCATTTTCAAACCATTTCAGGATACTTATATTTGTTTAACTCTTTCGCCTAATCACCATTATTTATGAAAAACCATTTTTACAGAGCATCCCTGTTTCTATTGGCAGGGTCCCTGTCCTTATCGTCGTGTGTTGTCTCCAAAAAAAAGTATGAAGATCTGCTGTCGCGCAAAAATGCGCTGGAGGTAGACAAATCGGGCCTGGAAAAGCAGAAGCAGACACTTGAGCAGCAGAAAGCCACTTTGGAGCGTGACAAAGCCAGCCTGGAGCAGGAGCGCGCTACGCTGGAGCAGCAGAAAAACGAGTACGAGCGCAGCCTGGCGCAGGCCCTGAAGGAAGGAAAAACACTGGGCGAGAACCTGAACATGAGCAAGACCCAGATCGACCGCCTGAACGCCGACCTGAAAGCCCGTGAGCAGCGCCTGGCCGAGCTGCAGCGCATCCTCGACGAGAAAGACAAAGCCGTAAATGCGCTCCGGGCCAAAGTGAGCAGTGCCCTGCTCGGCTTCAACGACAAGGACCTGACCATTAACGTGCGGAACGGCAAGGTGTATGTGTCGCTGGCAGAGCAGTTGCTGTTCCAGTCCGGCTCCACCAAGGTAGATCCCAAAGGCGTTGACGCTCTTCGTAAGCTCGCCGCTGTGCTGAAAGAGCAGCAGGATGTGAATGTGCTGGTAGAAGGCCATACTGACGACGTGCCAATAGCCAGAGGAACGGTAGGCATGCAGGACAACTGGGACCTGAGCGTGCTCCGGGCTACGGAGATTACCCGCATTTTGGCCAACGCCGGCGTCGACCCGACCCGTGTAACGCCTTCTGGCCGCTCTCTGTACGTGCCTCTGGATGCAACCAAAACAAGGGAAGCCCGCCAGAAAAACCGCCGCACCGAGATTATCCTCACTCCTAAACTAGATGAACTCTTCCAGATACTGGAAACGACCTGATCATTTATTAATGACAGAGGGAGCGGATGCGGGAATATGGGCCTGATTTAGCTTATATTCCCGCATCCGCTCCCTCTGGTACTATTTAACAACAAAGGCCAGCTCCTCACGGTGCTGGCCTTTGTTGTTAACTCAGGTTCGACTATAACGGTTGGCAGCGATAATAGCATCTACCTTTTCCGCGACCGACCTCTCCCCTTTCCAGCCGTCTCGTGGCGGGAGGTGCGGCCTGCAGGCTTACCGGCACCGGCATTCTTTGACTTGCCTGCACTACCTGGTCTGCTTGATTTTTCTGAGGCTTTTGCCCCTGCTCTGTTGGGAGCCCCACTACCCGGCTTCCCTTTTTTAGGCGCTTTCTTTACCGGATGCTGCTGCCCGGCCGCCGCCGTTTTCGTGCCCCCATTTTTAGCGGCGGCGGCCGGCAGTGTAGATTCGGAATGACTGATCAGCTTAAAAATATTGTCGAGTTCCTGCGGCGTCAGGTCGCGCCAGTCGCCCGTGGGTAGTCCTTTCAGGGTAATGTTCATGATCCGGACCCGTTCCAGCCGGGTTACTTCATAGCCAAAGTATTCGCACATTCTGCGGATCTGCCGGTTCAGCCCCTGAATCAGGATGATGCGGAAAACATTGGGCCCTTCTTTTGTGACCTCACATTTTTTGGTGGTAGTGCCAAGTATAGGCACGCCACCGGCCATACCCGCTATAAACTGGTCTGTAAGGGGCTTGTTTACCGTAACCACATATTCCTTCTCGTGCCTGTTGCCTGCCCGCAGAATCTTGTTCACAATATCGCCGTTGCTGGTCAGGAAAATAAGGCCCTGCGAATCTTTATCGAGGCGGCCGATAGGGAAAATGCGCTGGCTGTGGTTAATGTACTCTACTATATTGTCTTTCGTGCCCGCTTCTGTGGTGCTTACGATGCCAACGGGCTTATTAAAGGCCAGGTATACGGCATCTTCTTCCTTTCTGGGCTCAATGGCATGTCCGTTTACCATCACCACATCTTTGGGCCTGACCTGGTCGCTGAGGCTGGCCTTCTTGCCATTAATAAGCACATGCCCTTGCTCTATGTATTTGTCGGCCTGCCGTCTGGAGCAGATACCGCTATCGCTTATGTACTTATTTAACCGCATTATTATTATAAATTAATTTGTCTGTTACGCTGCTACTAATTCAAAACTATTTTCCACCTTTCTGTTTCTTCCGCATAAGGCCGCATACGCTGCTGCCATAGCGCCCTCAATACTCTTCATGCCGTTCAAACGCCATGGTTTGATCAGTTGGAGAAGAAGAAAAAGGTTGATAGATAAATTATTCTAATCAAAAAGGCCCTCCTGAGATCTATTTTGCTGCTGCTGCTCTCCATACATCCTGCAGGCAAATCCAATTTCTGCAAACATTCTGCTTTCATATTTGTATAAAGGTGAGACTTTAATCTTACAGCCTGGCGCAGGCCAACGAAATGCGCCAGGCCATGTAACTGTAAGAGGAAGATGCCACCTTCCGTTTTAAAGCAACCAGAACCAAAGAGTATGCTCGTAAAGAAACTAAATCTTATCTACAAAGTAAAAGCCCTTTTTGCCTATCCGGCTTCACCTACAATCTTCAGCACTGACAAATAAAATAAATGTCTCAAAATGATGTTATAACTTCATTAATTGACCCAAACGATGGAAACCGGATAAGGCTTTTCTTAACCTACGGCGGCACTCATTCCGTAAGAAGTAGATTAAATCAAAGAAAGAAAGCCCCATGTAACGATTTTACTTATTAAGTTTACGGTCGGATAGCACCATACACACTAGCAAATGGATTCAAAAGACAACCAAAGCCCTACCAGAACCAGAAAATATGTTCTTACCAGAAGGTTAGACCGCATGTTAATGGAGCTAAGCAGGGTCTATTTTTTTGTGGTCCGTTTTTTTAAAGAAGTATTTTTCCCGCCTTACGAGTTCAGAGAAATTATAAAGCAGTGCTACGAAGTGGGCGTTCGCTCACTCCCGCTCATTGCCCTGACAGGTTTTATTATCGGCATCGTGTTCACCAACCAGTCGCGCCCCTCCCTCTCGGAGTTCGGTGCCACCTCCTGGCTGCCTGCCCTGGTGTCTATTGCCATTGTCAGGGCGCTGGCCCCTTTGGTAACAGCCATTATTGCAGCAGGCAGGGTGGGTTCGAGCATCGGGGCAGAACTTGGCTCCATGCGCGTAACCGAACAGATCGACGCGATGGAGGTGTCGGCCACCAATCCTTTCAAATTTCTGGTGGTGAGCAGGGTGCTGGCCACCACCTTTATGATTCCGACCCTTACCATGTTTACCATGCTCGTGGCCCTGGCGGGTGCCTACCTGAATGTGCACCAGAACGAGCAGACCAGTTTTGCCACCTTCGTGCAACAGGTATTTAATGCCATGACCTTTCTGGATATTTTCTCGGCCATTATTAAAGCCTTTATTTTTGGGTTTACGGTGGGCATGGTAGGCTGCTACAAAGGGTACTTCTCCTCCAAAGGAACAGAGGGAGTAGGCAAAGCAGCGAACTCCTCGGTGGTAACGGCCATGTTCCTTATTTTTATCGAAGAACTGCTTGCCCTCCAGATCATTAACGCCATAAGAGCATTGTAAGGCCTTTTTAAATGAAGAAGAAAATACCTAAAATAGATAAAACCCAAAAAGTTATTGCCATCAAAGGGCTGAAGAAAGCCTTTGATGAATTTGAAGTGCTGCGCGGGGTGGACCTGGACCTTTACAAAGGCGAAAACCTGGTGGTTTTAGGACGGTCCGGCACCGGCAAGTCGGTGCTGATCAAGATTATCTCGGGCCTGCTGCGCCCCGACGAGGGGCAGGTGAATGTGCTGGGGCAAGAAGTGAACAGGCTCTCGCAGAAGGAACTGGACAGCCTGCGGCTGAAGATCGGGTTCTCGTTTCAGAACAGCGCTCTTTACGATAGCATGACGGTGCGCGAAAACCTGGAGTTTCCGCTGATCCGCAACTCCAGGGAGCTTTCCAGAAAAGAGATCAACCGCATTATAAACATAGTGCTCGAAGCAGTCGGTCTTTCCCAGACCATCGATCAGATGCCCTCCGAGCTTTCGGGCGGACAGCGCAAACGTATTGGCATTGCCCGAACCCTGATCCTGAAGCCCGATATTATGCTCTACGATGAGCCTACTGCCGGACTCGACCCGCTTACCTGCATCGAAATCAACTCGCTCATCAATCAGGTACAGCGGCGGTTCAACACGTCCTCCATCATTATTACCCACGACCTTACCTGTGCCCGCGCTGTCGGTGACCGGCTGGTCATGCTGCTCGACGGCCAGTTTCAGCGGCAGGGTACTTTTGAGGAGGTTTTTGACTCGGAGGATGAGCGCGTAAAATCATTTTATAACTACAACTTTATAGACTAAATGAGTGCTGCAGAAAATAAACGTTCCGTGATGGTTGGCATCTTTGTGCTGCTGGGCATCATTATATTTGTGATAGGCATTTTTACCCTGGCAGGGCAACAGAAACGCTTCATTAACAGCATCAGCCTGCATGCCGTGTTCGATGATGTGGCTGGCCTGAAGCCTGGGAACAACGTCTGGTTCTCCGGGGTAAAGATCGGAACGGTGAAAGAGATAAGATTTGCCGGAGAATCGCAGGTGGAAATAAGCCTGAACATCCAGGCCGACGTGCAGCAGTTCGTCCGCCGAGATGCCCGGGTCAGGATCAGCTCCGAAAGCCTTATCGGCAACCGGATTCTGGAGATCTACGGTGGCTCGCCTCAGGCTCCACCGGTACAGGAAGGCGACGTGCTGCAGTCTGAGAACCCGCTTAATACCGACGACCTGATGGTGACGCTGCAGGAAAACAACAAGAACCTGGTATCGATCACCTCCGATTTTAAGGAGCTGAGCTCTAAACTGGTAAACGGGGAGGGAACCGTAGGCGCTATGCTCACAGACTCTACACTGGCCAACAACTTCCGGAACATAGTAGCGAGCCTGCAGCAAACATCTGCCAATACCGTACGGGCTTCCCGGTCGCTGAACCAGTTCACGGCCACGCTCAACACCAAAGACGGCCTGATAAACGAACTTGCCACCGATACCTCTGTATTCCGGCAGTTACAGGCCTCGGTAGCGCAGCTGCAGCAGGCCACCAGCTCTGCCACGGCCATCACCAACAACCTGCAGGAGGCAAGCAGCCAGCTGACCAACGGCAACAATGCTGCCGGCGTGATCCTGAACGACCCGGAGTTTGCGAACAGGTTAAAAGCAACCATGCAAAACCTGGAGACCAGCACCGAGAAATTTGACCAGAACATGGAGGCGCTGCAGCACAACTTTCTGCTCAGAGGCTTCTTTAAGCGCCAGGCCAAAGAGGAGGCAAAGCAAGAACAGGAGCAGGAGGCACAGCCGTAAAAGCCTGTATGAAGACAAACAGAGCCTGCAGCAATCAAATGCTGCAGGCTCTGTTTTTTATTGCCAAGCTCTTGTTTGTCAGGTTGAGACTATGGTTTTGATAAAGTCGGGCATCCAAAGAAATATTGATGCCCCATCATAAGTGCTGAACAATTTAGATTTTTAGCTCTGAATAAAAGCATCAGCCAATAAAATCAGTAGCACACAATCGAATTACCCTAATGAAAAAGGCCCTCCAGAGGCTGACAGCCTGCCGGAAGGCCTTCTCGCTGTTTATTTGCAGGGAAAGTGGTCAGCCTTTGGCGTAAGCCGCCCTGATCTTTTGGAGCACTTCTACAAACTCCTCTTTGCTGAATTGTTGCTTGTTGGCAAAGTTCATGTCCTGCATGCTGTTGAGCGGGATCAGGTGCACGTGGGCATGGGGCACCTCCAGCCCTACCACGGCCACTCCGATGCGCTTGCAGGGCACCGCTTTTTCTATGGCAGCGGCCACTTTCTTGGAGAAAAGCATCAGCCCGGCATATAGCTCATCGTCCAGATCGAAAATATAATCGATCTGTTGCTTCGGCACCACCAGGGTGTGGCCTTTCGTAGTCGGGAACACATCCAGGAAAGCCAGGTAACGGTCGTCCTCAACAATTTTGTAGGCAGGGATTTCGCCGTTTACTATTTTAGTGAAGATAGAGGCTGCCATGGTCTTATCGGCTTATTTCCAGCACCTCGAACTGCAGCTTACCAGC
This sequence comes from Pontibacter beigongshangensis, assembly GCF_014332515.1. Classification (GTDB taxonomy): domain Bacteria; phylum Bacteroidota; class Bacteroidia; order Cytophagales; family Hymenobacteraceae; genus Pontibacter; species Pontibacter beigongshangensis. The sequence continues at coordinate 139,521 of NZ_VFSD01000004.1, forward strand.
AGGAACCGTGATCTCAGCAATATCGCCCACCGATTTCCCCAACAGGCCTTTGCCGATGGGTGACTTCACAGAGATTTTGCCTGCTGCCAGATCTGCTTCTTCCTCTGCCACCAGCGTGTAATCCATCACCATGTTATTTTTAGTGTTCTTGATCTTTACTTTCGACAGGATCAGGGCCTTGCTCATGTCCATGTGCGTTTCGTCGATAAGCCGGGCATTGCCTACCACCTCTTCCAGTTTGGCAATTTTAAGTTCCAGGTGCCCCTGGGCATCCTTGGCCGCATCATACTCTGCATTCTCGCTCAGGTCGCCTTTGTCGCGTGCTTCTGCCAGCTGTCGTGCTACTTCAGACCGGCCCTTTGTCTTCAACTCTGCCAGTTCATCCTTTAGTTTCTGTAAACCTTCGGCAGTGTAATAAGAAATGTTGCTCATAATAGTTCTTCTGTTTAAAACACAAAAACAAAAAGAACGGCTATGGCATGCATAACCGTTCTTTTTGTAAGTATATGTTGTTTGTTAATTCAATCTATCAAAAAAACAGCAGCATGGCTGGCTCTTAAGCGCTACCGATTGTCTGTTGGCTACTGTTCTGCTTCTGCTAAAAATTAGTTTTGATGTTCCACTTTTACTGCAGACTTGGGCAAATATAGCAATTTTTTAAATACGCCCCCCAAACTGACGACAATAAAATTTGAACGACCATTAATTAACCCGGCAGCAGCAGCTGCTTAATTTTGGCAGCGAGCGCCTCATTTATTTTGCGATAAGACTCATGGGTCCAGCCAGCAATATGAGGCGTGAGCACAACATGTTGCGCCCTGCGCAGATAGTCGAATTCCTGTTGCTGTCGCTCAGTCAGGGTTTGTAGCTTCTCGTTTTCCAGCACGTCGAGCGCGGCCCCCTTCAGCTGCCCCTGCTGCAGGTGCTGCACCAGCGCCGACTGGTCCACCACTTCTCCCCTGGACGTGTTGACGAACCAGATTTTTTTTCTAAAACCGCTGAAGAAGGCCTCGTTGGCAAAGTGCCTGTTCTCAGTGAAGTACGGGATGTGCAGGCTCACAATGTCAGCCTCGGCCTGAATTTCTTCCAGGGTGGCGCTGATAGCAGGAGCACCTATTTTGTGCGGTGCGTAACAGTCGTGAGCTAAAAGACGGCAGCCAAAACCCATCAGTATACGACCAAAGCTCTGCCCCATGTTTCCATAGCCGATTATCCCGACGGTTTTGCCGCCTATCTCCTCCCCCCTGTTTTCCTCGCGTAGCCATACCTGCTCCCGGACCTGCCCGTCGCTGCGGACAATGCTCCGCATCAGCGCCAGCAGCATGCCCAGGGCATGCTCTCCTACCGCTTCACGGTTGCCTTCGTTGGCGCCCAGCACAGCGATGCCCATCTGCTCCAGCTTTTCTACCTCTATGTTGTCCAGGCCTGCACCGGCACGAGCAACAAACCGCAGTTTTCTGGCTGTCGCCACTGTTTCGGGGGTAATGCGCATCTTGCTCCGCACAATCAGCCCGTCGAAATCCTGCAGAGCAGCCGGCACTTCTTCCGGCTTTATTCCAGGCCTGTAATCTGCCGCAACGCCAATAGCCTCTAACAATCCGGAAATGCTCGGATGCATTTCATCAATAATCAGGCAACGAAAAGTGGTGATTGACATTTTTACCAGTAATAAGTTGATTTGTTAAATCTGAATAAAATATAAATTATTTAAATAAAAAAGGCCTTCCCGAGGCGCTGCTGCTGCTGCTGCTGCTGTTTTGTCAGAATCAGGATTCTCAGGATGAAAGGATTTACAGGAAGTATTTGTCAGAATCAAATTTCCAGAATGAAAGAATGTTCAGAATATGCGCAGCACCAAACTTACTGTAGCTATTTATTTCTAGGTGTGTTAAGCCCGTCAGAATCATTTTCATATTCCTTCATCTACAAATCTTCAAATTCCTCAATTTCCAAATCTCCAAATTCACAGATTATACAGGGCATGCGCTACAGCAAAATAGATGGCCAGGCCAAGCAGGTCGTTTGCTGTGGTGATGAAAGGGCCTGCTGCCACGGCCGGGTTTATGCCAAAACGGTCCAGCACCATGGGTGTAAGCGTGCCCATTAACGAAGCCAGCATCACCACCGAAAACAGCGCCACAGACACCACCGTCGACAACGTAATATCTCTGCGGAATAAGTACGACAAACCAAACACCAGTATCGAAATAATGGCCGCATTCAGGAGCGCCACCAGCAGTACCTTTAGCATACGCTGCCCAAAATGCTCAAAAATTACGGTGTTGGACGAAAGTGTCTGGATGATGATGGAGGAGGATTGAATCCCTACATTCCCGCCCGTGGCCGTAATAAGCGGCACAAACAGGGCTACAGCAGGCAACATGGCAATATCGGCTTCAAAAAGCCCCATAAACTGGGCTGCCAACAAACCGCCCACCATGCCAATGATAAGCCACGGCAGCCGTGAGCGTGAGATGCGGAATACGCTGTCATCTTCCTCCACATTCTCCGTGATACCCGTCATGAGCTGGCGGCTGAGTTCGGCCTGCTCCTGCATCACGTCCACCACGTCATCGATGGTGATGCGCCCGAGCAGGCGGCCTTGTATGTTCACCACCGGTATCGACTCCAGGTCATATTTCTGCATCACAGCCACCACCTCGTTCTCATCCTTAAACGATTCTATCGAGATCACGTCGGGGTTGTAAATATCCTTTACCAGCACATCATCTTTGGAGAGCAGCAGGTTCTTTACGCTTACGCGCCCCACCAGAATATCGCGGTTGTCGACCACGTACACGGTATAGATCCGGGCCACATCCTCTGCCTGCCGCCTTATCTCCTCTATGCACTGGCGTACGCGCCAGTTCAGGTTCACCTTTATGAGCTCTTTCGCCATCAGGCCGCCGGCACAGTCCTCTTCGTAATGCAGCAGGTCCAGGATAGCGGCCGTGCGGTCCTCGTCTAGCAGGGCAATCACTTCCTCGCGCCGCTGCACCGACTGCTCGTTCAGGATGTCTACCGCATCATCCGAGTCCATCAGGTTCACGTAGCGGGCAATTTCCTGGCTGGTAAAGTTATCCAGGAAGTCTGTGCGGATATCATAGTCCAGGTCGCTCAGTATCTCTGCCCCCACCTCGGGCGGCAGCAGGTCCATTACGTACTTGCTTTCGTTGGCATCGAGCTCATACAGCACCGTGGTGATATCGGCAGGATACAAATCAGTCATACTTTCCAGTATGAATGCCTTATCCTGGCGCTCAATCGCCTCCTCTACCTGGGTTATGAACTCGCGCGTAATCTCTACATGAATCATGACAGGTTCTGCTCTATCAGTTGGGTAAGTTGAACAAACTCCTGCACCGACAGCTGCTCGGCGCGCTGGTCAAAAACCGGCTGCGTTAGCACCTCGGGCGGCAGGTTGTAGGTTTTCAGGCAGTTGCGGAGGGTTTTGCGCCGCGTGCCGAAGCTGAGCTTCACTACCTCAAAAAAGCGTTTCTCGTTGCAGGGCAGCTCCTCCACCTCGTTGCGCATCAGGCCAATAACCGCCGACTTTACCTTTGGCTTGGGGTGAAACACCTGCTCACTTACGGTAAATTTATAGTCGATGGTGTAAAACGCCTGCAGCAGCACGCTCAGGATGCCATAGGTTTTGGAGCCCGGAGGGGCTGCCAGCCGCTCCGCCACCTCTTTCTGCAACATGCACACTACTTCAGGCACCCGGTCGCGGTGCTGGAGCACTTTAAAAAAGATCTGGCTCGAAATGTTGTATGGGAAGTTACCGATAATCGCAAACTTACCCGGAAACAGTGTACTTAGGTCTGTGCGCAGGAAATCGGCCGAGAGGATCCGGTCCTGCAGTTGGGGGAAGTGCTCCTTTAAATACGCGATGGATTCGCGGTCTATGTCTACGACCGTGGTGGTGTATTCTTTATGCTGCAACAGGTACTGCGTGAGCACGCCCATGCCAGGGCCTATCTCCAGCACATCCGTTACGCCATGGTGCAGCGTCAGTTGCTCTACAATTTTCATGGCGATGTTCTGGTCTATCAGAAAATGCTGCCCCAGGTGTTTTTTCGGACTTACTTTGCTCACGTTACTTTTCTTTAATTTTCAGGACGGATTGGTGAATCATCCGTTCAAATATTTATTAACTATCTTCCCTCCTGCCGCCAAACCTTCACATTAACTTATATACTTACTATATTGCATCCTCAAAGATACGAACGACAAATGCCGACACAACTTAAATACAGCGCAACACCCGGTAAAAATGCCGATATTGTCTTAATTGTGCAGGCAGCACAACCAGCGCTTCCCGATGATTTTTCAAAAGAAGAGGCTGCCTATGTGCAGCAGCAGCTAGGCCAGCAGGCAAAACTCATCTCCCTGAACCGCTATACCCACCGCATCTATGTGGTGGTAGCGCCTGAGGCTAAGACGGAGCACGCTGCCCATGAGGCGCTGCGGCAGGCGGGATACAACCTGTTGAAGCACCTGAAGGCAGAAAAAGTGCCGTCCGTAACCCTGGTTGACACTACCGGTTCCCGCGCCAGCCTATACCTGGCTGAAGGCCTTTTCCTGAGCAATTTCCAGTTCCAGAAGTACAAGACCAAAGATGTAAAGCCCAGCCCACTGGATACCATTGTGATTACCGGCTCCGCTGCAAACGAACAGGAGGTACAGGAACTGCAGCATGTGCTGGAAGCCGTACACATAGCACGCGAGTTGGTGAACGAACCTCATAGCCACCAGACGGCAGAACAGTTCAGCGTTCAACTGGAAGAACTAGGGCAGCAGGCTGGTTTCAGAACCGATGTATTGGATGAGATAAAAATACAGTCGCTGAAAATGGGCGGCCTGCTGGCCGTGAACCAGGGCAGCGAAGACCCGCCGACTTTCACCATTATGGAATGGAAGCCGGAGCAGCCGCAGAACGACAAGCCATACGTGCTGGTGGGCAAAGGCGTGGTGTATGATACCGGAGGGCTCAGCCTGAAACCCACGCCACAATCGATGGATTTTATGAAGTCTGATATGGCCGGCGCAGCGGCAGTGGCAGGCATTATGTATGCCATAGCCAAAAACAAGCTGCCCCTGCACGTCATCGGGCTGGTGCCAGCCACCGACAACCGCCCCGGCGGAAAAGCCTTTGCCCCTGGCGACGTGATTACCATGCACAACGGCATGACCGTGGAAGTGATGAATACCGATGCTGAAGGACGCCTGCTCCTGGCCGATGCCCTGAGCTTTGCCCAAAGGTACCACCCGGCCCTTGTGTTCGACCTGGCCACCCTGACAGGGGCGGCTGCGCGGGCAGTAGGCAAAGAAGGACTGGTAGCCATGGGCAATGCCGGTGACGAGGTGATGAGTGCCCTGAAAAAAGCAGGCGAGCAGGTGCACGAGCGCATTGTGGAGTTCCCCCTCTGGGATGAATATAAAAAGCACATCGAATCGGACATTGCAGACCTCAAAAACCTGGGAGGGGCAGATGCCGGCGCCATTTCGGCGGGCAAGTTCCTGGAGTGTTTTACCAACTATCCGTGGGTGCACCTCGACATTGCCGGGGTAGCTTTTCTGCATGGTGAAGATTCCTATCGAGGTAAAATGGCAACAGGCGCTGGCGTTCGTCTAATTTATCATTACCTTCGCGCATTGGCCCAATAAGTACCAAATGGAGAAACATAAAATCAGGTTAGGAATCAGTATTGGCGACACCAACGGCATTGGCCCCGAGATAATCGTTAAAACCCTTTCTGACCAGCGCGTTCTTAATTACTGCATTCCTGTTATCTATGGCTCCGCCGCCTTGTTCACCAGCATCCGGAAAAGCCTGGGAGCGGAGCATTTCCACTTCCAGCAGGTAGACCATGCCGACGCCCTGGTGCCGCGCAAAGTAAACCTGATCCATTGCTGGCCGGAGGAACCGGCACTGGAGCCTGGCAAGCCAACCCCGGAATCCGGAAAGGCGTCGCTACAGTCGCTGATGGCTGCCTGCCAGGATCTGAAAGCCGGTAAACTGGACGGCCTGGTAACTGCTCCGATTAACAAAGACAACATCCAGACCGATGAGTTCCGGTTTCCGGGACATACCGAGTTCCTGACATCGTATTTTGATGCCGCTGAAAGCCTGATGCTCCTGGTGAGCGGCGACCTGCGCGTGGCCACCGTGACGGGGCATATGCCCATCAACGAAGTTTCCGGAAAGCTCTCAGTGGAGTTGCTGATCCGGAAACTGACGATCCTGCTGGAGTCGCTGCGCCTGGATTTTGGCATACTGAAACCGCGCGTGGCCGTACTTGGTCTAAACCCGCATGCCGGGGAGAATGGTTTGCTTGGATCAGAAGAGACGGACATTATCCGTCCGGCGGTGCTGCACATGAAAGAGCGCGGCCACCTGGTGTTTGGCCCTTACCCGGCCGACGGTTTTTTTGGCATGCGCCAATACAAGCAGGTAGACGCAGTGCTGTCGATGTACCACGACCAGGGCCTGATTCCGTTCAAAACGCTGGCTTTTGAAAACGGCGTTAACTTCACGGCCGGACTGCCGATCGTAAGAACCTCACCTGACCATGGCACGGCCTATGATATTGCAGCTAAACACGTTGCCGATGAGACGTCTTTCCGCGAAGCGCTCTTCACGGCCTGCGACATAATCCGTAAACGCCAGGAAGCCGAACATCCTGCCGTATAATATAGGCAAGTAGTTTTTTTTGTCAGAAATATGTTGTAATTTTGCATCTTGCAAAAAAGCTGCGGGTGTGAAAAAGCTAAAAGATTATGAAATCGGCATAGCCAAACTCAGTAACAAGAAGCACTTGTACGAGTTTGAGATGGACGACTCATTTTTCGATTTGTTTGGGAAGGAGATCCTACAGGGCGGAAACCTGAAGGCCAAGGTAGAACTTGACAAAACCGAGTCGCTGCTGACGCTGACCTTTGCCATACAGGGAGACGTGAAGCTGATCTGTGACCGAAGCCTGGAAGAGTTTGAACAGCCTGTGGATTTGCAGGAGGTGGTGCGGATGCGGTTTGGTCCGGAGAACAAGGAACTCGATGACGACCTTTGGGAAATAACCCCCGAAACGCAGCATATAAACGTGGCGCAGCACCTCTATGATTTCATAGCGCTTTCGCTGCCCATGAAAAAGCTGCACCCCCGCTTTCTGGAGGAGCAGGACGAGGACGACGATGACGACATACTCATCTACTCTTCGCGCCAGGCGGACCAGGAAGCAGGCAGTGATGAAGACGGCAACGACGATGAGGACACGGATCCTCGTTGGGACGCACTCAAGAATCTGAATTAAGTAAAGTAGAAATATCAACCAAGTATAAACTGCATTAAACTATTTAACTAAAAATGGCACATCCTAAACGTAAGATTTCGAAGACCAGAAGAGATAAGAGAAGAACTCACCAAAAACTTTCTGAGAAAGCCATTGCTCTTTGCCCTACCACAGACACGCCGCACTTGTATCACCATGCTTATGTGGTAGAAGGAGATCTGTTCCACAAAGGCAAACTGGCTATCAAAAATTATACAACGAACGCCCAGTAAGCAATAGCCTGCTTTTGATTTAGTTCTGTATAATTTAAAACAAAAATATCCCAGTACATGAGGATCGCCTTAGACGCTATGGGCGGCGATTATGCACCTGAGGCTATCATTAAGGGTGCAATACTCGCTGCAGAGCAGCTTGAGAAAGATGATGAAATCCTGCTTATCGGGCAGGAGGAAATTGTTCGTTCGCTGTTAACAGAATTAGGATATACCGGCAGTAGTATAAAGGTTGTAAACGCCACTCAGGTTATCGGGATGGCGGAGCACCCTACCAAGGCTCTTTCCCAGAAAACGGATTCCAGTATTGCCGTTGGCTATGGTCTGTTAAAAGCCCAGCAGGCGGATGCTTTCTGCAGCGCAGGAAACACGGGCGCCATGCTGGTGGGCGCCATGTTCAGCGTAAAATCAATTGAAGGAATAATCAGGCCTGCCATTGCCGGTTTCGCGCCGAAATTAAGCGGCGGCTTTGGCGTGATCCTGGATGTTGGGGCTAATGTGGATTGTAAGCCGGAGGTGCTGGAGCAATTCGGCGAGACAGGCTCCATCTACGCCAAGTACGTGCTTGGCATAGAAAACCCGAAGGTTGGCCTGATGAACCTGGGAGAGGAAGAGAGCAAAGGGACAGTAAACATTCAGGCTGCCCACCAGCGCCTGAAAAACAACCCAAACATTAACTTCATCGGAAACCTGGAGGGGCGCGATCTTTTTAACGACAAGGCCGATGTGATTGTTTGCGACGGTTATACCGGCAACATCATCATCAAAATGGCAGAGTCAATTTACGAGATCATGGCCGAAAAAAATATCAAGGATCCTTTCTTTGATAATTTTAACTACGAGGCTGCTGGTGGCAGCCCCATCTTAGGCATTAACGGCAACGCGGTTATCGGTCACGGTGTGTCGAGCCCGCTGGCGGTGTGCAACATGGTGGTGCTGGCACAGAAGATGGTTTCATCCAAAATTTCAGAACGGTTCCGTAAGAATTACAGCGCCTAGCCTGTTTGCCTGGCCTCCACCCCATCGAATACTACCTGGTATAAACAAAACAGCAACTCTTTTTAAGGTTCTGTCAGTTTATACCAGGTTTTTTTTATTAATTTGCCCGCTCAAACTTTTACCCTTAGAAACTATTATAACATGAGTAAAATTACTGCCGCTATTACAGGCGTAAGTGGCTACGCTCCCGAGTATGTGCTTACCAACAAAGAACTGGAGACCTTGGTGGAAACCAACGACGAATGGATCGTGAGCCGCACGGGAATTAAGGAAAGGCGCATCCTGAAGGGCGAAAACCAGGGCACTTCTCAGATTGCCATTCCTGCAGTAAAAGAATTACTTAAAAAGACCAATACCAGGCCAGAGGAAGTAGACTTGCTGATCTGTGCCACCACCACCCCCGACATGGTTTTCCCGGCCACGGCCAACCTGATTACGGCAGAAGTGGGAGCTGTAAACGCTTTCGGATACGACCTGCAGGCCGCCTGCTCCGGCTTCCTGTTCGCGCTGGCTACAGGGTCCAAATTCATTGAATCGGGCCAGTACAAGAAAGTGATTGTGGTAGGTGCCGATAAAATGTCGGCCATAGTAGATTATACAGACCGCACCACCTGCATTATTTTTGGAGATGGCGGTGGCGCCGTTATGCTGGAACCTAATACCGAAGGCTATGGTGTGTTGGACCAGGTCCTGAAATCAGACGGAGCAGGCGCTCCTTACCTGCATATGAAAGCAGGTGGCAGCCGCAAACCAGCCACCATGGAAACAGTAGCAGCCCGCGAACACTTTGCTTACCAGGAAGGCCAGACGGTGTTTAAGTTCGCCGTAAAAAACATGGCCGACGTATCGGCTGAGGTGATGGAGCGCAACAACCTGACCTCGGAAGATGTTGCCTGGCTCGTGCCCCACCAGGCTAACAAGCGCATTATAGAGGCCACTGCCAACCGCATGGGCGTTTCCAGCGAGAAGGTGATGCTCAACATCCAGAAATACGGCAACACCACCAGCGGCACCATCCCGCTTTGCCTCTGGGAGTATGAGCCACAATTAAAGAAAGGCGACAACCTGATTCTGGCAGCCTTTGGCGGCGGCTTTACCTGGGGTTCCATTTACCTGAAGTGGGCCTACGATCCGAAATAGCATTCTCTTACCCATAAATTTAAGCGGCCCGGTGCCGCTTTTTTTGTGCCTTACCAGGCAGCGGCAGCAGAAGCCTCGGAGGGGGCAAAACCATTAGAATAATTTGGTTAACGCACCAATGGGTCCATGGTCGATCTGTTGGTTCTTCAAGTTGCAAAACCAGTAGATGCACGACATTAACAATGAAACTCCGAACTCGTCCCCTAATTAAGCTACAGAATTTACCCAGCAGCCATTTCAAATTATTTAAATGAAAATGGCCCTCCGGAGCCATCAATGCCCTTAAGTGGCATGGGGGATAGCGCGCGGTTATTTTTAAGTAACAGCCCCCAAATGGGGCTCGCACACCTGGTGTTTTGTCAAATTAACATTAGACATGATGGCAGCTAGGCTTTCTGGCAGCTTTGCAAGCATTAAACCATTCTAATAATCGAATTGGTGGAGGAGTATTGGTCATTATATCGGCTGCCTACAAAAAAACAAAAACAGGCATAAAAACAAAGAGGAGCGTTTTACGGCTCCTCTTTATACTTGAACTAACTTTCGAAAAACTGTATTTCATCCCCCACTTTTAATTGGCATAAGCAGGGTTCTGCGGATATACCCCGGCATCCAGGGCAATGGCCGACAAGGGAATCGGGCGCAAAATTTTATAGTGCCCGTTTGCTCCCTGAAACGGCTCGACACCCATGTTTACCAGCTCTATCACCTGCGGGTTGTACTTTTTGTTGCGTTCCATGAGTTTGCCGGTACGCTTCAGGTCTGCCCAGCGGTGGCCTTCTCCGGCCAGTTCACGGGCTCTCTCGTCCAGAATAAAGTCGATGTTAATATCACTCGCCCCTATTTGCATGTCTGCCTCATGGCCCGGCATGGCAGCGCGACGGCGTACCTCGTTTATTCGGTTGGCAGCTGTGGCGTTGTCGCCCTTCTTAAAGTAAGCCTCGGCAGCGAGCAGGTACGTCTCCCCTAGGCGGGCCAGAAAGAGGTCGTGCGTGTAGCGCACAGACGGCAGCGAGTTTCTGTCATACTTGCTTAGGGCAGGATATTCCGCCTGGTTGTTCAGACTCCACCACTCCGGAGAGATAGGCTTTATCCGGGCATTGCGCCGATTAGCCGGGTCTGCTGCCCGCCAGCTTGCCGTATCAGCGATTTGCTGTTGTGTTCTGGGGTAGTAGTAGCTGATCGGGTATTTGTTCGGATCTTCGTGGTAACCGACATACGGCGAGGTGCGCACGATCATAAAGGTGCCTTCAAACCGGCTGTCGTACTCGCCAAAAACATTCCAGAGGTACTCTGATACTTTCAGCCGCAGTTGTTTAAACACCCCCTCGCTGGTACCTGTAATCAGAGGGCCGTACGGGGTGTCCCACTGGTGGGTGCCACCGTTCAGGGTGGAAGCGGCATCGTACTGGATAGAAAAGATAATCTCCGGGTTTGCATCGTTTTTGAAAGCGAAGATCTCCTTGTAGGGTACAGAAAGTGCCTGCCCGTTTATGGCTGCATCAGCATAGGTGGCGGCCTTGTCGAAATCAGACGCCTGACCGAAGGTTTCATAGCCTCTGGTAAGGTAGGCTTTTGCCAGAAAATGCCGCACCGCGCGCTTGGTAACCCGGCCAAACTGCGCTTGTGTTTCGGGCACCTCATTCAGCGCCTGCTCCATCTCGGCAATAATAAACTGGTAAGTTTCTTCAGCTGATTGCCGTTCAAAATGGGTGATGGGCTTATCCACCATTTCCGTTACGATACTTACCCCGCCAAAGTGCTGCACCAGCAGGAAGTAGTAGTAGGCTCTCAGAAACCGCATCTCCCCTTTACGCGATTCTAACGCTGTAAAATCAGCCGTTTTCTCTGCATAGTGAAGCGCAATGTTCGTCACCTGAATGCTCCTGTAAACCGCGTGGAAAAAGTCGGACACCTGCCTTGTGCCGGGCGTGAGGGTGTGGTAGCTGGTGAGCCCCAAAGGAGCCTCCTGCCCTGTGCCAAAGAACAGATCAGTGCCAGACAGAAAAATAAACGGCTGCGGCTCATACACCTCCCGAAGGGTAGAGTACGCGGAGTTGACCAGTGTCTCGTAGCCTCCCTGCGTCAGGTAATAGGTATCGGCAGTGGCATTGCTTTTATTGTCTTCATCTAAAAAATCTGAACAACTACTGGCCGACAGAAGACACAATAACCCTGATATATATAGAAACTTTTTCATATTCTTAGAAGTTTATGTTTGTACCAATCTGATAAATAGAGAAGGAGGATGAGTTGGCATTCGACCCGGATAAACCGGCTCCCGCCCATTCAGGATCGAACCCGTCGTACTTGGTCCATACATAGGGGTTAAGTGCGTTCACGTACAGCCTGGCACCCTGCAGACCTAACTTTTTAAGCAGCACGGGTCCGAAATTATAGCCCAAGGTAACATTCTGCAATCGCACAAAAGAGGCGTCCTTGTTAAAGCCCGGATAGCCGTAATCCTCCGCGTCTTCGCCCCAGTACTGCCCCTGGTTGCGCGGTTGCGGATAGGTGTTGCTGTATCTTGATACTGTCACCGGGTTGTCGCGCATGTAGTAAGGCACGTCCAGGATCTGCTTGCTGTTAAGGTCGGTGAATTCGCGGTGGAAAGGGCTGTACAGGTACACGCCCTGGGCAGTATAAAGGTTAGCCGTGAAATCGAAGTTTTTGAAAGAAAAAGTAGAGGCCAATCCACCTACCCAATCCGGAATCGGCGAGCCCAGCACCTTCATGTCGTTATCGATATCGATCACGCCATCGCCATTCAGGTCCTTCACTTTGGCGGTTCCCTCTAAGGTTAAGTCTCCTTCCGGCACTTCATCTTTCTGCCAGATGCCGTCGAACACCATGCCGTACACCACGTCTACAGGCTCGCCAATAAACCAGCGGTTGGCTACGTCATCCTCTTTTTTACCATAGAGCTCCACAATCCGGTTTCGGTTGGCAGAGAACGTGAAGTTGGTTTCCCAGGTAAAGTCACCGGCTTTTACGTTGATGGTTCTCAGTTGCAGTTCCACGCCTTTGTTGCTGAGCGAGCCTACGTTGTCCATCATTGTGGCCCAGCCGGTCGGCACGGCCAGTTTCCGCTCCATCAGCAGGTTCAGCGACAACTTATCGTACACGTTCACTTCGCCGGCAATTCTGTTGTTCAGGAAACCAAAGTCAACCCCCAGGTTCCACTCGCGGGTGCGCTCCCAGGTCAGGTCTTTGTTTGCGATGGCACTCGGACGGAAGCCATTGGCCAGGGACCCGTTCCAATCGTAATAGGTCTGGCGGTTTACGGCAAACTGGGTCTCATAAGGGTTAATGTTGTCGTTGCCGGTATAGCCGAAGCTCAGCCTCACTTTTAAATTGGAGATGGCGCTCATATCTCGCAAGAAGGTTTCTTCAGAGGCTATCCAGGCTGCCCCAACAGATGGGAAGAAAGCCCACTTATGGCCGGGAGCCAGGCGGGAAGAGCCGTCCCAGCGGGCGGTTGCCGTCAGCATATACCTGTCCCGGAAGGAGTAGTTCAGCCTGTTGGTATACGACATCAGCGTGCTCTTGCGGTAGTCGCTCGAAAGGTTAAAGGTGTTCTGAGGGGCACTGCCGAGGTTGAAGAACTCCGAGTTGAACGGCAGGCCATTGCCATAGCCATACAGATACTCATACCTGTCCATCAGCATGGAATGAATAAAGTCGTAATCGAACCTGTGCTCATTCAGTTGCTTGCTTACCCGCAGCTGGTTGTCCCAGATATAAGAAAAATCCTGCGAGGTAGACATCTGGGCTCTGTTGGTGTTGCCGGTTGCCAGGGCATCCCAATACTCGCCGGAACGCTGAAACCGCATGTTAGGCGAGAAGGTAGACCGGAGCGAAATACCCTCTATTGGCTTGAACTGCAGGTGGAAATTGGAGATCAGGTAATACTGCTGGGTGTTGAACTTGTTATACTTCAGTTCCGCCAGGGGGCTCACGTTGCCCGAAATTCCGGTCATCGGCTGCCGGATCAGTTCGCCGTTCTCATCAAAAGCCGGGGCATAGGGAGGCATCCGGAAAAGCTGCCGCATGGCCGTGCTGCTCCTCAACTCCCGGTCGGTATAGGCCAGGTTAATATTGGTGCCCATCGACCACTGCTCCGAAATGTTGGCGTTCACGTTGCCCTTGAAGTTATACTTTTTGAACTCCTGCCCTTCAATGTTTCCATTATCGCCCTGGTAGCCGGCACCTATGGTAAAGTTAAGCTTTTCGTTCCCTCCCGACCCGGAAATGAAGTGGTTGGTCTGGATGCTCGATTTTAATTGCTCCCCAAGCCAGTCGTAGTGGTTGCGGTTGCCCAAGTGCAGTTTCCAGTACTCATGGGCCGCACCAGACGAAGGGAAACCATAGAGCCCGTCCGGAGCTGATGGAGTTCTTCCGGCTACCAGGTCGCCCACAATGCCCCTGTTCATGGTATACAAAATGGCTTCGTCCGCATCCAGGAAGTCGGGCATGTTGGCGATGGTCCGGATGCCCGTGAAGCCGGAATATTGCACCCCGGTTCTTCCCTTCAGGCCTGCCCCGGATTTGGTGGTCACGATCACCACGCCGTTTGATCCCCTGGAACCGTAAATGGCCGTGGAGGAGGCGTCTTTCAGGATGTCGATCCGTTCAATGTCCATCGGGTTCAGGAAGTTGATATTGTCGGTCATCACCCCATCCACCACAAACAAGGGGTTACCGCCAGTCAAGGAGTTGATGCCCCTGATGTTGATGTTGAAATCGCTTCCGGGTAAACCGGTGTTGGCCGTGATATTGACACCGGCCACCTGCCCCTGCAGCGCGGCAAGCGGACTGGTGGTTCCTCTCTTCACAATATCCTCGTTGCTCACCGATACCACGGCACCGGTCAGGTCAGACTTCTTAATTTCGCCGTAGCCAACCACCACAACCTCCTCCAAAGCACGGGCATCTGGCAAGAGCGTTACGTTAATAGTTGAACGGTTATTGATGGCTACTTCATGGGTTTTAAAGCCGATGTAAGAAATCACCAGCGTGCCGTTTCCGTCCGGCACAGGGAGGCTATAGGAGCCATTTATATCGGAGGCTGTTCCTCTGGAAGTGCCTTTCAGCACGACCGTCACCCCGGGAAGCCCCTCTCCTTTTTCATCTGTCACTTTTCCGGAGATGCTCCTTTCCTGCTGAGCTCCGCCTCCGGGAGTGATGCTACTAATCTGTTGCTGCCCGCTGCCCGGCAAACCCGTAGCGGATACATGCCCTTGGCCAAAGGCCAGCTGGCATGCCCCTAGCAGCATACACGGCAATACCATTTTTTTGATCGCGTAATACTTTCTCATGGCTTTTACATTAGAGATTTAACATAAAACTTTTACTTCCTGATATTCTTCATGCGCATTTGATATTAGATTAATTCTGTTACTAAAAGGGTTTTAAAAGACGGTTCAGCTTCATCAAGACGAAAGACAGCATGCAGAGTCGTTGGGGCATAGAAGGAGCGGCAGAGGTTCAGAAAAGCTGGAAAGGCCAATTTTCATTAGAATAATTGCTTTTCCATTGTGACAGAGAAGAACCTTACAGGGTCCTCAGGATGCGAGCAGCGGTAGTTGTAATAACTCCTTATTATGTAAACGTTTTCAAAGTTAAAGCATATTTTCTGCTAGATTATTGTTTCAACAAGAATATGGCACTGTAAACGTTTACATATAATAATGTAGGTAAAAATATTTTTACTTACAAACATTAGTAAGTAATTTTTAATCTGATTTTAATGTCCCTCATTAATAAGCCTGGACAAAAGCTCCTTCCACTGCCCGCCCGTAACTGAAAATAGGGCACCACAACAGCCGCCATAAAGTTTTCTGGCTGGTGAATCTGAATACAGGAAAATAGGAATAAGCCAGAATTTGATAAATTGCAGGTCTATAGCATAAGCACCCTACGACCATAAGCGAACCAGACATGAAGATAAAGAAGGCAGTTATTACCGCAGCCGCCCGCGGAGAACGATTGTACCCGGTGGCAGACACCATTCAGAAGGCCATGCTCCCGGTTATCGACATCGATGGCCTGCACAAGCCCGTTATCCAGATTATTGCTGAGGAAGCCTTTGCCAGTGGCATAGAGGAGCTTGGTATTGTGTGTGCCCCCGGCGACGGGGAGCGCTACCTGAGTTCCTTCGCCTCGCTGCGCGACAACCTGCTGAAATCCTTTAAAAGTGTGGACTGGGCCAGGAAGCAGGCCGAGAAGGTAGACGACCTGCTGCACCGGCTGCAGTTTGCTGAGCAGCAGGAACCCCTGGGCTATGGCCACGCCGTGTACTGCGCCCGTGAATTCGTGAACAACGAGCCCTTCCTGCTCCTGCTCGGCGATTATCTCTACGTGTCGGATATGCTGCAAAAGCGATGCGCGGCGCAGCTGGTGGAGCTGGCCACACAGGAGAGCTGCTCAGTTTCGGCTGTAAACCCTACCATAGAACACCAGATAGGCCGCTATGGCACCCTTACCGGCAAACAGGTTGCAGGTAAAACTGGCGTGTACCAGATCGATAAGATCATAGAGAAACCGTCGTTAAGCATAGCCGAACTGGAATTGCAGACGCCCGGGCTGCGGGTGGGCTACTACCTCTGCTTTTTCGGCATGCACGTGTTCACCCCTGCTGTGTTCGATCTGCTGCAAAAGCAGGTGGAGCAGCACAGCCAGAACGTTATGCTTACCCCTGCCCTGCAGGAACTGGCCACACAGGAAAAGTACCTGGCCCTGGAAGTGAAAGGCAATCGCTATGACCTGAGCCGCAAACACGGCCTGCTCAGTGCGCAGGTGGCCCTCGGCCTGGCCGGTGAAGCCCACAGCGAAACCCTCACCACCCTGGTGGAGTTGCTGGCCGAAGCCAACGCCCGAAAATCAAACTAAAAAAGACGCAGGACACAAGACACAGGATTTTTAAGTAACAGATCGGCGGTACCACTTCCTGAAAGGTAAGAGCAAGAAGAGCTAAAACATAAGTAATAAAACCATAAGGCTGGCAATTATTTAAATAAAAACAGCCCTCCGGCGCCTTTTGCTGCCGTTGCCACAGTTCTAGTAAATTGCATAAGGTGCTGCGTCTTATATCCTGTGTCTCAAAATAAAAAGGATGAATATTTTTATACAAACCATCACCTCGGCAGAGGCCACTATACGTAACCGGTCTTTTTTTGAACTCAGCCGGGGCTTATCGGCCAGGGAGCTGCAGCGTGACCTGCGGGAGCTGGATGTTTTCCGGAAAACCACGCCTAACCTATACGACAAGGTAAGGGCGATCCTGTTCCTGTATGCAGGCTACCGGTTTTTCCTGATGCAGGCCAGCGAGACACCTTCTGTCGGCAAAATAGCTTATGCCGGGTTTGAGCACCTGCTGGGCCGGAGGTTTGAGAAAGCCATCAGCACATTTTTGCAGGAGCTGGAGAAGCACGGACCTAATGCCGCCCTGTTCATCGCCCTGTCTGAAAGTTATCACCACCTGTCGTTCCAGATCCTGGCCGACCAGGTGCGCAGGAGCGTGCGCTCCAGCAAAGGCAACCAATGGATGTTCCGGGTAGGCCACCAGCAGGAGCACCCGATCCGGATTCACCCGCGGCTGCTGCAGCGCACTGACAATTCGCTCTTCTACCCGATCCTGCACGAGCACACCTCCGTGCGCATGGACCTCACCCACAGCGGCTGGTCCGATATCTTTTTCCTCGGGATGGACTACCCGGAAGGCGCCCGGGTAATTAACCTCTCCATCGACCTGGGCGTGTTTGGCCGTGATGCCGACATACGTCCGCCCCTGCACGCGTATGTGCGCGTTATCCAGGAGCCGGTGCTGCGCCTGACCAGTATCGACCTGAACACCACCAAAGATATCCAGGACCTGGCCGACCTGTTTAATTTCGGCAACGATTACCTGAGCCTGGTAAAGGCCGGCGTGATTGCCTCCGGGTTAATTCCGCCCTCTTTTGAAGGCACGAACCAATCCCTGCCCGAAATTCTGGCCCGTATCGTGGCGCCGGGCATGGGCATAGAACTGGTGACCAAAGTAAACGATATCCCGAAAGGCTCCCGCTTCGCCGTTTCCACCAACCTGCTGGGCTCCATTATCAGTCTGCTGATGCGGGCTACCGGCCAGACAAAATCAGTAGAAGGTGGTTTGGATGAAACGGAAAGACGCCTGGTTGCCTCCCGGGCTATTCTGGGGGAGTGGATTGGCGGCTCCGGCGGTGGCTGGCAGGACTCAGGCGGCGTCTGGCCCGGCATTAAAGCTATACAGGGCACGTTTGCGCAGGAAGGCGACCCGGAGTACGGCATCAGCAGAGGCACGCTGCTGCCGCGCCACCGCGTGCTGCAGGGCCATGAAGTGCACCCCGCCATGGCCGACAAAATTATGAGCTCGCTGGTGCTGATGCACGGCGGCATGGCCTCTAACGTAGGCCCCATCCTGGAGATGGTGACGGAGAAATACCTCTTGCGCGGCGAACAAGAATGGGCGGCACGGCAGCAGACCAACCAGATCTTCGACAACATACTGGCGGCCATCCGCGATGGTGATATCCAAAAACTGGGAGCCAACACCGCCAGAAACTGGGAAGGCCCCATCAAAACCATTATTCCCTGGGCCTCCACCTATTTTACCGAGCAGATCATCGCTAAAGCAAAGCAGACGTTTGGCAACGATTACTATGGCTTCCTGATGCTGGGCGGCATGTCGGGTGGCGGCATGGGCATGTTCGTGAACCCGGAGCGCTACGAAGATTACAAACTGGGCGTGCTCGACATCCTCCGGAAAACCAAGTCCGAACTGTCGGACTCGCTGCCGTTTGCCATGGAGCCGGTGGTGTACAACTGGAGCATCAACCACAAAGGCACCTGGTCTACGCTGCACGAAGGCAACGAGGCGCTGATGCCGGAGCAGTACTATGCCATCCATGTGTCGGAGCTGGTACGAAAAGAGCCTTCCACCATTTCTTATATCAGGCGGGCGGAGATAGACCTTTTCACGACTTATTGCGAACAGAACAACCTGGCTTACCCCCTGCTGCGCACCATCGTGAGCAACCTGTTTAAGGTGTCGGACCCTACCACGCAAGGCAACCGCAGCCTCGAAAATGAGAAGGCGGAGCAGGTGAAGAAGTCTAATGGCTTCGATTTTATCCAGCATGAGGAAATCAGGGAGCAGCTGCAGAAAGGCCGCATCGGCTTATCCCGCAACCGCCTTCCTGCCGAAACCTCCATCGAAGATGTACAGGCTGGCGATACGGTGAACCTGGAGGATCTGGCCACTGCCAAAACAACCGGTGCCGCCGCCATCCGTGCCGGCAAAGTAGCCGTGCTCAGCCTGGCAGCCGGTGTGGGCAGCCGCTGGACCAAAGGAGCCGGCGTGATAAAAGCGTTGAACCCCTTTGTGGAAATTAATGGCCGGCACCGCAGCTTCCTGGAAATTCACCTGGCCAAGACCCGCAAAGTGGCAGCGCAGTATCAGGCGCAGATTCCGCATATCGTGGCCACCAGTTATCTGACGCATGCCCCTATTAGCAGGAAACTGAAGCAGACGCAGAATTTCGGCTATGCAACAGGCGCTGTTTACCTCTCAGAAGGCCGCTCGATCGGGCAGCGTTTTGTGCCGATGGAGCGCGACCTGCGTTTTATGTGGGAGGAGATGCCACAGGAGACACTCGATGAGAACAAGCAGAAAGTGCGCGATGCCGTGCGCCAGAGCATGATCAACTGGGCAAAGGGCAAAGGCGAAGGAACCGACTATGTCGACAACATCGCCGCACAACGCTTCTCGCCGCTTGGCCACTGGTATGAAGTATCGAACATGCTGCGCAATGGCACGCTGGCCAAACTCCTGCAGGAGCAGCCGCAACTGCAGACCATCATGCTGCACAACATTGATACCTTAGGAGCCGACATTCACGCAGCCGCTCTTGGCTACCACCTGGAGTCGGGCAACATGCTCACTTTTGAGGTGGTGCCACGCCGCATCGAAGACCAGGGCGGCGGATTGGCTCGCGTAAACGGCCAGGTACGCTTGCTCGAAGGCCTGGCCCAACCCCGCGAGGAAGATGAACTCAAGCTAAGCTACTACAACTCCAACACCACCTGGATCCAGATAAACCCGCTCCTGCAGTTGTTTGGTCTGACTCGCGAAGACCTGCAGATAGGTGATGCCAACCAGCTTGCCAAAGCCGTGCGCCGGGTGGCCCACCGCATCCCGACCTATGTCACCATCAAAGAGGTAAAGTACCGCTGGGGTCACGGCCAGGAAGACATCTACCCCGTCGCGCAGATCGAAAAGCTGTGGACCGACATGACGGCCCTGCCGGATGTGAAATGTGGCTACGTGGTGGTGCCCCGCACCAGAGGCCAGCAACTGAAAGACCCTGCCCAGTTGGATGCCTGGGTAACAGACGGCAGCAAAGATTTTGTAGTGTCGCTGGGAGAGTTTCAAGCAGGGTTGAAATAGAGGTCACTCAGGGCTTAAAATAAAAACAGGCTGTAGCGCATTCTTTTCAAAAAGGAGCTACAGCCTGAATTATTCTAATGAAAAATGCCCTCCAGAGCCTTAACCTTTATTGGCGCTACTGCTCTGAAGGCTACCGTTCATTTCTTTCACTCTTTTACTTTACTGATTATCGGTCCGTCTGCCACAGTTCCAGCCTGCTCCTCCTGATGCTCAGTTGAAATTTCCTTAATCGGTCTGCTGCGCCAGTAGTTGGCCAGTATTGAACCTGAGATGTTCATCCAGGGGCTGAACACCGCTGAGGCAAGCCCTACTGTACCGAGCTTACCCATGCTTCCGGCCAGACCAGAGGCCATGCCCCCATTCTGCAAGCCAACTTCAAATGCCATGGATCGGGCCGAAATCTTATCAAGCCCTAACAGCCTGCTGAACCAGTACCCAAAGAAGTACCCAGCCCCATTGTGCAGCACGGCAGCTAAAAATAGCAGGAACCCTACCTGTAGTAAATTATCGCGACCGGCAGCGGTGGTAACGGTCGTAAAATACACAATGCCAAACATCGAGATATAAGGCATAAAGCTGTCGAGCCGCTCGTATTTGGTGGTTGCAATATGATAAAACAACCCGACCAGGAAAGCACCGGTGAAAAAGCTCAGCACCTCCGCCGTCTGCAGGGCTGCAGCAGACAGGTTAGCCTCCATCAAACTCCAGAAACCAAACGGCAGTGCCAGTAGCCAGACTACGCATCCCACAGCAATCAACCGCACCGTTTTCCAGCCTTGTGGCGAAGCCTTTTTCAGGTAGTCGTGCAGGAGCGCGGCTCCAATGGGTACAATCACAATCTTGATGATCTCCATCATCATGTTCATGAATTTCACCTCAATCATAGTGCCGGCAAACAGCTTCATCATAAACGGAGTCATGAAAGGCGCGATCAGGGTGGCGATGGCCGTAACTGTTACAGAAAGCACCAGGTTAGCACGTGCAATGTACACCATTACGTTAGAGGCCAGCCCGCTGGAGCAGGCGCCAATCAGAATAACACCGGCCGCGATCTCAGGCTCGAACTGAAAAACTTTAGTGAGCAAAAACCCCACTACCGGCATAATAGAAAACTGGCACAGCAGCCCAATGAACACGCCACGGCCTGTTGTAGCCAGTCCGGTAAAATCACGCAAACTCATCTGTATCCCCATGCCGAACATCACCAACTGCACCACCAGCAGAATCAACCACTTATTGCGCAAATCAAAATCGCCCCAGTTCAGGAAGGCGGCCGGGTAGATCATAGCAGCTATAACGGCCACCAGAATCCAGGTGGTATACTGGTACCCTTTTAAGGCAGGAACGGCTCCTATACCAATGGCGGCAGCAACAGCAGTAACCACGGCTGCTGGTTGCCAGATTGCCGCATTCCCCAGCAGTAGCCCTACCAGCAGGAGCAGAAGCGCCAGCGCCGCCAGGCCCAGGCATATTTTTCGCAAGCTATTCATAGGCCTTCCCATCTACAACACAGTTGCCAGATGCTTAATGGCCTGGGGCGGGCTGGCAATGATCGGCACGCGTTTCGTTTCTTCGTCCAGCGTGTCTACCACACGGGCCATAGAGGCTTGCGCCAGCAGAATCACGTCTACCTGACCGGCCAATTCTTTTAAGGCTGCCGCCACCATCGCATCGTGTCTGGCCGCATCGCCACTCATCAGAGCTTCAAATGCGCCGTCGCAGAGTTTAGAGGTGAGTTCTATTTCCTTGCCTGCCGCGGCCGCCCTGCGCTTTACCAGGTCGCTGGTGGGGCCGAGGGTGGTGGGCAGCGTGGCAATTACGCCAATTCGTTTTCCGGTTTGCACGGCCAGGTCGGCCATCGGCTGGTCTACGCGCAGCACAGGCACACTAGTGAGGGCGGCGGCGGCCTCTACGGCAGCCCCAATGGAGGAGCAGGTAACCATGATATAATCGGCTCCGGCTGCCTCTGCTGAACCTACATAATCCACCACGCGCCGGGAAGTGGCAGCTGTTAATTCGCCCCGTGAGATCACGTCTTTTATCAGGCTGTCGTCCACGATGTTAAACACGTTTACGTCGGGCAGCGACTCGTTGCAGAGTTGTTGAAATACGGGTACTAAAGTGGCTGATGTATGGATCAGGCCTAATGTTTTCTTTTTCATCTGGTTTAGGTATTAAGGATGTTTAGTTTTGATTTGCCCTGGGCGGCAAGGCCGAAATAATCCGGGGAGCCTACCTGGCCTCCTTTAAAGTTTACTTCCAAGCCATCCAGGGGCGAGCCTGGGGCAAAGGCCTTGCAAAGCGGAGCGCCAGGTGAGAGTGGCGCAACCATTTCCACGGCCTCTATGCCCATGGCACGGGCGGCAAAGCTGGAGGTATCGCCGCCGGCAACTACTATTCGTGTAACGGAGGTTTGCGCTGCCACTCCCCTGGCTATCTCCCCCAAAGCGGTGCCATAAAGTTTAGCCGTTTGTCCTTGGAGACCGAGCTCCCGCAGCAATTCGTTTGTTTCTGCCACACGCGCATCGTCTGCGCCACAACTCGTATGAACGATCACGCTCCGGCCTGAGCTGATATATCCTGCAGCTTCTGCCATACAGGCAGCCACTTCGGCTGAGGCATCTGCCTGTCGTGCAATGGCAGCGGTATCTAACCGAACCTCTGCAAACCCTGCTGCCCGCGCCCAGTCAATCTGGCCGGAGGTGACAGGAGAGCAACTGCCGGAAACTACCAGCAAAGGTTCAGCCGCTTCAGGAGTTGCCCAGCGCTGTGGCGGCTGCAGCACTCCCTGCTCCTGCCAGTGGTTGCCGAGCGCCATTTCGATGCCGGATGATCCGACAGAAAAAAGAGGTTTATCAGGAGAGGCATAGGCATCAATTAACCGGCCGATGCCAGCCATTTGGTTTTCGTACACAGCATCAAACAGCACTACTTCTGCGCCTCCTGCTACTGTGGCTCTTAAAGCTTCTGCCGCCTTCGCCGCTGGCAGCACCACCTGCAGAATATCGACTAAGCCAATTTTTTTGGAGGTCTGCCGGGACAGGTGCAGGCGCAGATCGCTCTCGTCGGCAGGTGTAACGGGGTGTTTGCTCATGCTGGGGTGCCGGTCGAGGCGGTGGATGGTGCCCTTGCTCCCGATGCCCATGCGGGCAAACAGATTCCCGAAAGCACAGTAGCGACCCAGCGCAGGCGCAGCCACCAGGAGCGGCACAAAATCGGCTCCGAAAATGGCGGTAGCCACGTCAATGGCTTTGCCGATGCTGCCCGTTGTGGGCGAAGAGTCGAAGGTGGAGCAGACTTTGTAATGTACGTGGGCAGCACCCAGGGCACGAAGCGCAGCAAAAGCGGGCTTCAGCTCCTGCTCCATTTCGGCGGGGGCCATGGCGCGCGTCATGCCGGCCACACCAATGGCTTGCAGCCCCTCGTAGCGGGCCAACTGCTCCGGTGTGGGCGGCTGAATAAAAAGAGCTGTTTTGGCTCCTGCCCTGCTCAGGAACTCCAGCGCGTCGGTAGAACCCGTGAAGTCATCGCCATAGTAGGCCAGTAAAAGTTCACCTGGTTTTGCCATGCTTATTTTGAGCCAAATTTTTCAACTGATTTTGCGAACTCCGGATACTCGGCCGCTGCTTCTTCTACGGATAAGCCTTTCACGGCTGCCTCCCAGGCCTGACGCAGGGCTACCACACCACCTGTCGGGCCATTGGGGTGCGCCATAATGCCACCGCCTGCCATGTAGAGCAGATCCGTGGTCTGGGTGCGGCGATAAGTTTCCGGAGCCTGTCCGCCCCATTGCCCCGACGACACCACCGGCAGCACCGAATAGCCACCGAGCATCGGCTTCAGGCAGGCCTCAATGGAGCGAACCACCGAATCATCCGATTCCCAGAACTTGTTCTGGATGCCGTTCACGTGGATCTGATCCACGCCAGCCAGTCGCCAGAGTTTCTGGTAGGCCGGGAACTCGATGCCCAGCAGCGGGTGCCTATTGAGCATGCCCCATCCGTTGCGGTGCCCATGAATGGCCAGTTGCCCCTGGTCGCACACTTTCTTGGCTCCTGCCAGGCCCACACTGTTCAGGCTCACCATGGCACAGGTACCTCCTGCCGCTACTACTTTATCATAACGCCTTAGCATCGAATCAATTTCATCGCTTACGTTAAAGGCGTACATTACTTTCTTTCCGGTTTTGTCGGCATGGTCGTTGACCACGCGCATTACCGCATCCACGCGCTCCTCAAAAGGCGAATTGGCAGAAGAAGAAAGCAGCTCATCGTCTTTTATAAAGTCTATACCGGCTTCGGCCAGGGTCTTCACCAGCTCCGCTGTCTGCTGCGGAGTCATGCCAATGCTGGGTTTGATGATGGTGCCGATCAGTGGGCGGCCTTCCACGCCGGTTAGTTTGCGGCAGCCTTCTATGCCAAATCGTGGTCCCTTAAAGTGGTCGGCAAACGAGGCGGGCACTTCCAGGTCCATCAGCTTCAGACCTGTGAACTGGGTGATCTCATACAGGTTTCCTTGCAGCGTCGATACCATGGTAGGCAGGTTGTAGCCAAAGTTCTCGATCGACCACGACACCTCGATGGAAGCCCGGTGGTACTGGCCCTTGGCAGATACGGCACCCGGAATAGCTGGCTCGGTTACCGTCTCTAAATGGGTAATAGACTCCACACGGGCTGCAAAGCGCTGCTTAAGTTCCTCGGTTTCGCCAGGCACTGCCACAAATGTGCCCGAAGACTGCTCCCCTGCCAGCACAGCGGCAGCTTTTTCAAGGTCGTAAGGTGTTTCGATGTAGTACCTTGCTGTTATTCTTTCCATAAAGTCTTTTCTGCCTTTTAAGCGATGTTGGTTTTATATAAAAGCGTTCTGTCCTTGAAACTGAAGGGCCATTGCCTGAGTGACTTCTTTTATCTTCTTCATTTCCAGGGTCGAACTATCGTTTGTTAAATCTAAACTTAAATTTAATGAAAGCAATTATTCTAAGTAGAAATGCCCTCAGGAGCACTTTGCTCTTGCTGCGGCTGCTACTGCCTTAGGGGTGAAGCTGCCGCAACCTACTTATTTCACATGTAAAGTAGCAATTTATATTTAAAGGATCGAAATTATTGCAGGAGAATTTTGAAGATTGGTGTGGGCAAAGAGCCTCCGCAACGCAGGGGGCGCTAGTTGTAAACAGAAATTTGGGGATATACCTTCCCTGGAAATTATTCTAATGAAAACAGACCTCCAGAGCTTTCTGCTGCTGCTACAACATTGTCTGAATCAGAATTTTAACAATATCTCAAAAACTGAAAAAGTGTAGCACCTGAAGTTCAGGAGCATATTTTTCAGATGCGGTTCAGCAATAAATATTCTGCTTATTCTAAAATTCTGTCAATTCTGATTCAGACAAGATAATTCCCGTACCCGCATTTTGAAGACAGCAAAGTCAGTTTCCCGGATAAAGATGAGAAATTCTATCGTGTACTTGCTGGTAATTGAGTATGGGAGTTCCGGCCAGCTTCCCTTTTTCTAAGACATAATCCACCAGGAAAACCTTCTCATGGGGCATCTGTTGCTCAAAGTCCAACTGCATGGATGTTTTAGATCCGGGTGGGAAATTGTTGATCAGAGCTATGGATTCCTCTACTATGTTATGGTGAAGCTCCACGCCAGTGGCGGCAGCCAACAACTTCACTTCAAGCATCATGTTCCGTAGCAGCTCCCGTAAATATGGGTCGGCAAGCAGCTCCCCGAAGGTCTTGTTATAAGCGGTGGTGATGGCAGCAACCGGTGAGAGAAACAGGAATTTTCGCCACAACACAGGTTTAATATCCTCATAAAAGGCAATGTCCAGGCCAGCGTCTGCAACTGCTTTTATAAGCCAGGCATACGGCGCGGGCGTGTCGCCACCCACCAGAACTTTGCCGGGGCCTCCCTTGTGCAGCACTTTTCCGGGGGCCATTACATTCGACACCACATAAATGCACCCTTCCAGCACCTGCCCCTTCTCCGGCAGTACGCTCCTGATAACATCTTTGGCCTGCACCATGTTCTGGAGTGGCAGCAGCACGGTATCAGGTCCGATCACGGCAGCGTATGTTTTCAGTGCTTCGGCCAAGGAAAAGGATTTGGTGGTGAGAAACAGCGCATCCAGCAGCCCGATCTCCTGCGGGTCATCGCTTACCAGATCCGGAAACACTACCTGTTCGCCTCCGCCGCTCCTCAACAGCAACCCGTTTTCCTGAATAGCCTGCCGTGTCTGGCCCCTGCAGATAAAGACGATCTCCACCTCGGGCCTATGTGCATAAAAACCGGCCAGCGGCGCCCCGATAAAACCGCCAACACCACCAATTCCAAGGATTCCTATTCTTTTCTTTGTCTGAAGCATACCCGCAATTTAAGTCTTGCCTGCTTAAAATCAAGAAGCGGGTGAAGGAATGATTTCGGGGGCTTTGCCAAATTAGAAATTCAAAATTAGAAATTATGGCAACTGTGCTTTCTGTCAGCGTTACAGACATTGTAATTTTCTACAATTCAATCTGAAGGCCCACGGGTGCATCGGTTGGTAAGAAACTGGGTAATTAACGTCCAGATGATAAAATACCGGCAATCAGCTCTAAGTTCAGGATCGCTTACAAGAGTAGCAGCATGAGAAGCAGCAGAGCTTCAGGAGGGGCAAATTCATTAGAATAATTTAGCGGGCAGGACTTGCGTGGTGACCTTACGTCTGCTCTGAAGCATCCCTTACGACAGGCGCATCTCATTCATAAAAGGGATCGGCATACTGTACGGTGCCATCTTTACCTCTGAGAGCGCCCTCTCTTAGCCCCAGGGCCAGAAAGGCTTCGTCCGGCACATCAAAAGGGCACCTGATTCCCCATCTGGAGGCACGCTGAAAACCGAAACGCGGATAATACCCCGGATGCCCCAGCACGATCACGGAATCGAACCCCAGATCTTCGGCCCTGGCCAGCCCGGCCCTGATAAGCTCCCGGCCAATACCTGCGCGCTGGTGCTCCGGATGCACCGCCATCGGTGCCAGGGCAAGCGACTCATGGGAGGTCTCTCCCTGTATCTTGATTCTGGTAAAAAGGATATATCCCACAATTTCCTGCTGCCGCACCGCCACCAGCGAGAGTTCGGGTACAAAAGCCTCTGTTTTCCGCAGCCTTTCCACAAGGCGGCTTTCATTGTCCCGGCCAAAAGCCAGTTGGTTCAAGACGAGGACAGCTTCCATGTCTCTGCTTTCCTCTTCTCTGATTTTACAAGTTTTTCTCATTCGCGGGGTTTATAAGTTTGTTTGTAGGGTAACACGCAAGCGCTGAACAGACAGCCAAAACGGAGGATTCGGATTTTGATAGGATAATTTACCTATTTATTTTGATTATTTTAAAAATTTAACGCCTAAATAGAAATAAATCAGAATATTTATATTTAGATAAAAAGTTCAGCTGCAGGAGACGCAGAGAATTACAGGAAACCGGACCCTCTTCCCATTATCATTTGGAACCGCTGCCTTAAGTTTCCCTGCGCTGTTCCCTCGCAGGGTATTTTCTATGAGTCAGCAATTGGCCTGGCTCCTGCACAGAAGGGTCTGCTGGGGAGACATCCCGGGGATAAAGGCGTTCAAATGAAGTAATCGTAGGAATAGCAGTGCTTTGCGGCTTTTTATTTTCCTGGCCGCCTGAGCAGAAGGCTCAAACCTATTATCAGATAGATGTTCTATTTTTTCCAAACTAACAGGTACCCCGACTTCTGTTGGATGGTCCCGCGTACGTCAAGTCAAATTGCAGCAAAACGGACGTTTGTTTAAATGGCATGAATGAACAATCGTTAAGCAGGTTTGGTAAAAAAATATCCTAAACAGGGCTTTCGGACCTCCTGCAGGCGGTAAACAGCTTTAGTGGAGAGAATATTTTTTTAAACAAATTATATAAATACCCCATGAAATAGATAGTCAGGCTGCACATTTTCACTAATAAACTCTATATTTATAAAAAAATAAAAATCATGAAGCGTATACTGTTATTAGTGCCCCTTCTGATCCTGCTGTTCGTATCCTGTAGGCAGAACGATCTGAATTCTTCAAAAAGGGAAGCCGTCACCATTGTCATTCCGCAGGCAGCCCCCTCCCGGGTAACCTTTGGCGCGGAAAAGCTGAAAAAGACGCTGGAAGACTCCGGCTACGAAACAAAAATCGTAAGCCAGGACAAGCAGCCGAAACGCGGCAGGCAGATAAGGATTGATTTTGATGCGAATGCCGCCACCAATAACGTGACGGCTGTGAACAACACCAATGCCACCGGCAAAGAAGGCTTCACGATCTCTACTTCTGAAAACGTGCTGACCATTAGCGGAAATGATGCCTCCGGTGCCCTGTACGGTTGCCTGGAACTGGCCGACCGGGTAAAAAGCCAGGGTAAAATTCCGGCAAACCTGCAGCTGACCGACCAGCCTGAGATGGTGCTGCGCGGAACTGCCATCGGCGTGCAGAAAACCTATTACCTGCCCGGCCGCACCGTGTACGAGTACCCCTACACTGAAGAAGAGTTTCCGTGGTTCTACGACAAGAAGCACTGGACGGACTACCTTGACATGATGGTGGAAAACCGCTACAACTCCCTCTACCTCTGGAACGGGCACCCCTTTGCCTCACTGGTAAAACTGCCCGACTACCCCTATGCCCTGGAGGTAGATGAAGAAACCTTCGCCAAAAACGAAGAGATGTACCGCTTCCTGACTGAAGAAGCCGAAAAGCGTGGCATCTGGGTCATTCAGATGTTCTACAACATCATCGTTTCAAAGCCCTTTGCTGAAAAGCACGGCATCAAGACGCAGGAAAGAAACCGGCCTATTACGCCGCTGCTCTCAGACTATACCCGCAAATCTATCGCCGCCTTTGTAGAGAAATACCCGAACGTGGGCCTGCTCATTACCCTGGGTGAGGCGATGGAAGGCGTAGGTCAGGACGATGTGGACTGGTTTACGAAGACCATTATACCCGGCGTGCAGGACGGCCTGAAGGCCACTGGCCAGACCATAGAGCCCCCTATTGTGCTCAGAGCGCACGACACCGATGCCCCCCGCGTGATGAAAGCTGCCCTGCCGATTTACAAGAACCTGTACACCATGGCCAAGTATAATGGCGAGGCCCTTACCACCTACACCCCCCGCGGTAAATGGGCCGAGCTGCACCGCAGCCTGAGCCGCATCGGCACCGTGCATATCCAGAACGTGCACATCCTGGCCAACCTGGAGCCCTTCCGGTACAGCTCGCCGGATTTTATCCAGAAAAGCGTGATCGCCATGCATGACGTCTATGAGTCGAACGGCTTGCACCTGTACCCACAGGCCTCTTACTGGGACTGGCCTTACGCCGCCGACAAAACAGAGGAGCGCCTGCTGCAGATAGACCGCGACTGGATGTGGTACGAAGCCTGGGCCCGCTACGCCTGGAAAGCCAGAAGAGACAAATCAGAGGAAGAGACCTACTGGAGCAATAAGCTGGGCAAAGAATTTGGTATGCCTGCCGAAAATGCGAAGCATGTGCTGGAGGCCCATGAAGAAGCGGGCGAAATATCTCCTAAAATACTGCGCCGCTTCGGCATTACCGACGGCAACCGGCAAACCTCCACCCTGGGCATGCTGATGACTCAGCTGATAAACCCGTTCCGGTACAGCCTGTTCACGATGCTCTATGAATCAGAGGCTCCGGAAGGAGAAATGATTATTGAATACGGCGAAAAAGAATGGAAGAAAGAGCCGCATATAGGCGAAACACCGCTTCAGGTGGCCGAGGAAATTGTGGAGCATGGCCGCAAAGCAGTGGAGGCGATAGACAAGGCTGCCCCGGCTGTAACCAGAAACAAGGAAGAGTTCGACCGCCTGAAAAATGACATGTACAGTTACAACGCCATGGCCAACCACTACTCCGAAAAAGTGAAAGCCGCCATTGCCGTTCTGCGCTTCAAATATTCGGAAGACGTGGCAGACCTCGAAAAAGCACTGCCGCACCTCGAAAAAAGTGTAGCCCATTACCGCGACCTGGTAAAACTTACAAAAGACACGTACCTGTATGCCAACAGCATGCAGACACCGCAGCGTAAAATCCCTGTGCGTGCCACCGACGGAGCCTTTAAGCATTGGGAGGAGCTCCTGCCGATATACGAGGAAGAACTAGAGACATTCAAGACCCGCATAGATTCTCTTAAAACCAAACGGAATGTGGCTGCTGCCAAAGTGGTGCCTTACAAAAACGCACATGTTGTCCTCCAATCCAAAACTGAAGGATCTTATACACTTGCAAAAGGCCAGAAACTATTCTCAGACACCACGGTACTGATTACGGACGTAGCCCCGGAACTGAAAGCTTTAAAGGGGATACGCTTTTCCAAGGCCAGACAGGTAACCGAAGGAACAAACATCCGGTTCACGGCAAACAAGCCCGTTAAATTGCTGGTGGGCTATTTTAACAAGCCGAAAGCCTACGGCAGTGAGCAGGACCCGAACTTTGCAAGAGCCCCCGAACTGGAAACCGACGCCACCGCCAATGACTATGGTCAGGGTGAGATCAAAATATCGAATGCGGTACTGGCCGGCGATTTGCCCCCGGTAAATGTCCACGCCTATTCTTTTGGTGCCGGTAACCACACCCTGAACCTGCCAAAAGGCGCCCTGCTGCTACTCGGTTTCATAGACGGCAACCAGGAAGTGCGTATCTACGACGCGGGCTTAGCCGGTAGCGCCAAAGACATAGACTGGCTATTTGAGTAATTTTCCGGACAGGAATCCGAATCTCATTCATTCCTAAACAAAAAAGGAGAGCCAACAATTTGGCTCTCCTTTTTTGTTTTCAGGCTTTCCTGAAACCGCTCTTCATCTTTCAGACGGATGGGTTTGTTTGCTGACTTTCTGTTACATCAAGGGCACTTCAGGAGCAGTGGCAGCAGCAGCAGCAAAAGGCTCGGGAGGCCTGGTTTCATTCAAATAATTCAGACATCAAAAAAATCACAAGCTATCCCAACTCAAACCATGATTTGGGATTATGAAGCAGAGTGTTACTCATCCATAACTTCTAATTTTGAATTTCTAATTTTTAATTAAAAACAAGCTACCTCCTGCTGATTCTGACAAAGCCCTTATTGTACACTCTTTTGTTTGTCACTTCATCTACCTCGTACCAGATATCGACTTCGTAAGCGGGCGTGCTGTAGGTGGTGGCGAACTGCTCCTCATCGTTGATGATCTTATAATCTGTCACCATTTCGTAGCCATCATCCAGCGCCTCGTAATATGCCTCATCGTCATCATCAAATTCCTCTAAGTAGCGGTTATATACCTCATGGTACTGATCCGTAACCACCTCATACAATCGTTGCAGGGCGGGGGGATCAAATTCCATATATCCCTCCCTGTCTTTCGTCCATCTTCCTTCTTGTTCCATAGTGGCTAAAACTATAGTAAACCCGCCAGGTTTCCATAACCTGGCGGGTTTACCTTACTAATCTAATCCCAGCACCTTCTTATTCAGGCCCGTATCTATCCCCGAAGCAGCAAAGTCGTCAAATGCTTTTTCTGTCACTCTGATGATATGGTCTTTGATAAAGGCTGCTCCTTCCACAGCACCATCTTCCGGATGTTTCAGGGCGCACTCCCACTCCATTACGGCCCAGCCGTCGAAGTTGTAGGCGGTTAGTTTACTGAAGATGGCTTTGAAATCCACCTGGCCGTCGCCGAGGGAGCGGAAGCGGCCTGCGCGGTTCACCCAGCTCTGGTAGCCGCCGTACACGCCCTGTTTTCCGGTCGGGTTAAACTCGGCATCTTTTACATGAAACATGCGGATGCGCTCATGATAATGGTCGATGTAAGAGAGGTAGTCAAGACACTGGAGCACAAAATGCGAGGGGTCGTAGAGCAGGCAGGCACGTGCATGGTTGTTTACTTTTTCCAGAAACATTTCATACGATATGCCATCATGCAGGTCCTCGCCCGGGTGAATCTCGTAGCAGACATCCACGCCACTATCCTCAAAGGCATTCAGGATGGGGAGCCACCTGTTAGCCAGCTCCTGAAAACCAGCCTCCACCAGGCCCGCGGGACGCTGTGGCCAGGGGTAAACAGTTTGCCAGAGCAAGGCCCCGCTGAAAGTGGCATGGGCATTCAGGCCCAGGTGCTCAGAGGCCTTGGCTGCATATTTAAGCTGCTGCACCGCCCACTCCGTACGGGCTTTGGGATTGTTGTGATACTTTTCCGGCGCAAAACCATCGAACAGCTGGTCGTAGGCCGGGTTTACGGCCACCAGTTGCCCCTGCAGGTGCGTAGAGAGTTCTGTTATCTGCAAGCCCTGGCTCTCTACGAGGCCTTTTATTTCATCTGCATACGTTTTGCTTTCGGCGGCCTTTTGCAGATCGAAGTAGTGCGGGTTCCAGGTCGGTATCTGCACCCCTTCAAAGCCGATGCTTTTGGCCCAGCGGCAGATGGCCTCTAAATTATCGAAGGGAGGGTTTTCGCCCAGAAACTGGGCTAAGAAAATGGC
Organism: Pontibacter beigongshangensis; assembly: GCF_014332515.1. GTDB lineage: Bacteria > Bacteroidota > Bacteroidia > Cytophagales > Hymenobacteraceae > Pontibacter > Pontibacter beigongshangensis. The sequence continues at coordinate 172,200 of NZ_VFSD01000004.1, forward strand.
GGGTCCTTTTATTGTTTTCATTTCCTGGTTTAGATAGTGAAGTCAGTCCATTTTTTATCTGATTTGCCGGAGGCGATCACATGCTCAATAAAAGCCATGCCCCGCACCCCTTCCGCTATGCCAGGGTAATCCTGCCATTCGGGCTGGGGCTCTGTGCCTTCTATTTCAGCTTTTACACAAAAAGCAAAATTGCGGTAAAGGTTGGCAAAGGCTTCGAGATAGCCTTCGGGATGGCCGGCCGGGGTGCGGGTATTGTGCTGGGCATAGGAGCTGGTGTAGCCGCCGCCGGTGCGGTAAATCTCCGTTGGCCGGTCGAGCCATTTTACCTGGAGAGTGTTGGCTATATCCTGCTGCCACTCCAGCCCGCCTTTTTCCCCGTACACCCTTATTTTGACGTTGTTCTCCTCTCCTGCTGCTACCTGGGTGGCCATGAGCACACCGGTAGCGCCATTGTTAAACCTCAGAAATGCGGCGCCGTCGTCATCCAACTGGCGGCCTTCCACTACTATGTTAATGTCGGCACAAAGCTGTGTTACCTCCAGCCCCGTTACATACTCTGCCAGGTTAAAAGCATGGGTGCCGATATCGCCCATGCCACCGGCTTTGCCACTCTGCTCGGGGTTGGTTCGCCAGGAGGCCTGCTTGTTTTCGCCGCCTTCGGCAAAGGTGCTGAGCCAGCCCTGCGGGTACTCTACATACACTTTCCGGATCCTGCCCAGCTTGCCCGATGCCACCAGCTGCTTTGCCTCCTTCACCATCGGGTAGCCGGTGTAAGTGTGCGTTAGGCAGAAAAGTTTACCCGTCTGGCTGGCAACTTTCCGTAGCGCCAGCGCCTCCTCCAGCGAGAAGGTCATGGGCTTATCCAGGATCACATGAAAGCCGTTTTCCATGGCCAGCCTGGCCGGTTCGAAGTGGACATGATTGGGTGTTACAATGCTGATGACCTGCACACGCTGGTCTTCGGGGAGCTGCTTTTCTTTTTCGTACAGCTCCTGGTAACTGGCATACACGCGCTCCGGCGCAAGCCCCAGCAGTTTGCCGCTCACTTCCGATTTTTCGGGATGGCTGCTGAAGGCGCCGCACACCAGCTCGTAGGCATTGTCGAGCTGGGCAGCTATGCGGTGAACGGCACCTATAAAGGCACCTTGTCCGCCGCCTACCATTCCAAGTCTGAGTTTTTTATGCATCTTTTGGTTGTAAGAGAATAGCTGATTTTATTTACAAATCTTAGTTAGTAAAAAAAATCAAATATTCCTCTTTATTCTTTCAGAAACCTAAAAGAATGCCTTTAGCCTGAGCGGCATGAAAAACCCTTGTAAATTAAAAATCAGTGCTTTAGCCGCAGAATTATCAAAGCTGTGGTTAAAGCACTGATGTTGGTTTTTGATCTAAACGGAAATCTTTGCCTTAAGCTGTTTGCTCCTTCAGGGCCAGCCACAGAATCTCAGCCGGATGGAGCGCCTCGCGGGTGGTGCCGTCTTTGATCTGGTGCCGGCAACTGGTGCCTGCTGCTGCAATTAGCGTGTCGGGCGCCTGTGCCTCTACTGCCGGGAACAGCACCAGGCCGCCTATTTTCATAGAAACATCGAAGTGCTCTTTCTCATACCCAAACGAACCGGCCATGCCACAACAGCCTGACGGAATCTGCTCCACTACATAGTTTTCTGGCAGCGACAGAATTTTATGCGTGGGCACGAGGGCATTAAGCGCTTTCTGGTAGCAGTGGCCGTGCAGCTTGATGAGTTGTGGTTTATCTGTGAACTGGCCAGCAGAAATATGGCCTTTCTCCGCTTCCTGCACCAGAAATTCTTCGAGCAGAAACGAATTCGAGGCCAGGAACTGCGCATCTGGCAACAGCTCCGGCGACACCAGGTCCGGGTACTCATCCCGGAAGGTCAGGATGGCAGATGGTTCTATGCCAATAAGCGGCACACCTGGCTGCACCACCTTCGCAAGCTGCTGCACATTGGCGTTGGCAATTTCTTTGGCTTTTTTTACCAGGCCTTTGGAGAGGTAGGTGCGGCCGCTTTCCAGGTGGTCCGGCATCAACACTTCGTAGCCCAGGGCCGTAAGGAGTTGCACCGTTGTTTTGCCGATCTCCACATCGTTGTAATTGGTAAACTCATCGCAGAACAGGATTACCTGCCGTGCCAGCTGCTGCTCCCTGCCAGATGCTTTCCGCTCTTTGTCCCATTTCTTCTTCCAGCTCCGCAAGGTGGTGTTGCCTACCTTTGGCAAAGAACGATCCGGGGCAAAGCCGATCATTTTCTTCACCAGGTTGCTGGTCACGCTGTTGTTGATCACGTAGTTGTACAGCTGCGGAAACAGCGAAGCGAGCTGCTGCGACTTTGTAAAGTTGCCGATCATCCAGGTGCGGAAAGGCACGCCATTGGCTTCGTAGTAGTGCTGCAGAAACTCGGCTTTCATCTTGGCCACATCCACACTGCTCGGGCACTCACTCTTGCAGGCTTTGCAGCTCAGGCACAGGTCCATCACCTCCTTTATCTCCTCGTGGTCGAAGCGATTTTCTTTAGGGGAGCTGGTAAGGAACTGGCGCAGAATGTTGGCACGGGCGCGGGTGGTATCTTTTTCCTGGCGCGTGGCCATGTAGCTGGGGCACATGGTGCCGCCCGAAATATGAGTCTTGCGGCAGTCGCCGGAGCCGGAGCATTTCTCAGCCAGCCGCAGAATACCTTCCTGCCTCGTAAAATCAAACAGCGTCACTACCGGTATTACCTGCTTGTCGGGTTCGTAGCGCAGCTGCTCGTTCATGGGCGGCGTGTTTACGATCTTGTTGGCATTGAAAATGCTCTTCGGGTCAAAGGCGAGTTTCACCCTTTTCAATAATGTGTACACTTCCTCGCCCAGTACTGTCGAAATAAACTCACCGCGCAGGCGGCCATCGCCGTGCTCGCCGCTCAGGGAGCCGTTGTATTTCTTCACCAGCAGGGCGGTGTCGTGCAGCACTGTCCGGAAGAGCTCTTTGCCTTCAGAAGTTTTCAGGTTAATCATCGGTTCCACGTGCAGTTCACCGGCTCCGGCATGCGCGTAGTACGAAGCATTGAGCTTGTACTTCTCCAGAATCACCTGCAGGTCGGCAATGTAGGCCGGCAGATCCTCCGGCGACACGGCACAGTCTTCTATGAGGTTCACGGGTTGATAATCTCCGGGCAGGTTTCGTATCAATCCTAAGCCAGCTTTCCGGACATCCCAGGCCAGTTTGGTTTGCGCGCCTCTTACGAGTGGGTAGGCATAGCCTAGGCCGGCTTCCTTTAGATCGGTTACCAGGGCGTTGGCCATGGCCGTAATTTCTTTCTGGGTATCGGCCATGAATTCTACCATGAGCAAGGCTGCCGGTTCGCCTTCAATAAAGAAGCGGTTGTACTGGTACACCGGGTGCCCTTTAGTGAATCCGAGAATATAGTCGTCGACCAGTTCCGAGGCCATGGGCTGGTGCTTCAGGGCCACCAGGTTCACCAGCAGGGCCTCCGGCAGGGAACTGCAGTGGATGCAGACCAGGCCTTCCTCTTTCGGAGGCAGCGGCATCAGGTTCAGTTTTGCTTCTGTTACAAAGGCCAGCGTACCCTCGGAGCCAGCCAGCAAATTGCAAAGATTCAGCGCATCGGTACCTGCCGCCACGGCATTGGCTACCAGAATATCAAGGGCGTAGCCTGTGTTGCGACGGGTAAGTGTGGCCTTTGGGTAGTTTTTTTCTATGACCGCTCTGTTGGCATCATTTCTTACTATCTCGCTCACTTCCCGGTAAATGTCGCCTTCTACGGTGGTGAGCTTACATTTGGCGGCTACCTCTTCTGCCGACAGTGGCCTGAACTCCGTTTCGGTGCCATCGCTCAGCAACACTTTTGCCGAGAGCAGGTGTTCACGCGTATCGCCCCACACAATGGAGTGGAGGCCGCAGGAGTTGTTACCAATCATCCCCCCTATCATGGCGCGATTGGCCGTGGAGGTCTCGGGGCCAAACATGAGCCCGTGTGGCCTGAGAAAAGCATTCAGGTCGTCGCGTATAACGCCGGGCTGCACCCGTACCCAGCGCTCCTGCACGTTCACTTCCAGCACCTGGGTCATGTATCTGGAAATATCTACCACCATGCCGTTGCCTACTACCTGGCCTGCCAGCGAAGTACCCGCTGCCCGGGGTATGAGCGACAGCCGGTGCCGGTTGGCGAACTGGATCAGCGCTTCAATATCGGCGGCTGTTTTCGGAATAGCCACGGCCAGCGGCTGCTCCTGGTACACGGAGGCGTCGGTGGCGTAGATCCGTTTCTGCGACTCGTGCAGCGAAGAATTATCGAAGTAAAACTCTCCTTGGAGCTGGGCGGCGATTTCAGCAAAAGCAGAGGGGTGTGGGGCGGAATTCATTTGGCAGATGCTAGCTATTAGATGTAAGACTATTGAGGTGGAAGGTTTAACCAGGGCATTTCATTTATTGCCTGTTTCCTCCCTTTGCACTATCAAAAAGCAATTTATACTTATCCGTTGACAATTCCGTACGGGTAGTTCTTAATCTGAATTATTTGAATGAAAAAGGGCCTCGGGAGGACTCTGCTGCTGCTGCTCTTGTTTAGATTATAGATGTTAGATGCTGGATTTTAGACTTTCTTGTCTAAATCATGAAGGCGACGATTGCCTGATTAAGTGCCTACTTCAGACACTCGCAGGAGCTGCGCACGCTGGGAGGTCATGGCTGCTTCTCTTATGTTTTTACAAACTTCTTCTGAGGAGGAGCGCTGCGGCGTTTCCTCCGAAGCCGGCTGCCGTGATCAGGATTCTGTTGATCTGCCTGGCAACGCCTGTGGTAATGCGGGTGGCATAAGGGAAAGAGAGCACTTCCTGTTGCTGCAGCACGTGCAGGGCATATTCCATGCTCAGGCAGGCCGAAGCACCTAAAGTGTGGCCGGTCAGCCATTTGGTAGAGGCAATGGCAGGCATATTTTCTTCCCCAAAAACACTTAACAGGGCCTGCCACTCTGCTGCGTCTCCGGCTATGGTGCCGGGCGCGTGCATGATGACCAGGTCTATTGGTTCTGTACTGTCAGCTTTCTGCAGTGCATCCTGCATGGCCTTTTTGAAGTTAGCGCCATCTCTGGATATGCCGGTTTTGCTACCGATCGTTTCAAAACCGAAACCCACCGCTTCGATTAGCACTGCGCCGGAGCCGGAAGTTGCCAGGGCAGTGGCGGTGGCTCTCTCCAGGGCAAAAACAGCTGCGCCCTCTCCCAGCACAAACGTGTTCTTCTGCTCGGCGTTGTGCGGGCGGCACGGGAATGGAACCCCGGCTTCTGGTGTGTAAATACCGATGGCTTTCATCTGGGCAATGGTAAACGGGGTAAGAGGCGCTTCGGCTGCTCCTGCCAGAAACCTGGCTGCCATACCGGATTTGAGCCAGGCAAACGCATTCGCGATGGCCTGGATACCGGTGCTGCAGGTTACGGAGTGGCTGAGCGTGGCGCCGGAGCAGCCCAGATCCTGCGCCACCCACGACGACACATTGCCCAGTGTCGTAACCGGCGAGGTATGCGACGGAACTGTGCCGGTCTGCTGAAATTCCTGCACATACTGCTCAAACAGCCCCGTAGCTCCCCTCGAGGAGCCTATGTTGACAGCAATTTCGTTTTCGCTGGCCCAGCCTGCCGCTGCTACAGCCTGCCGGCCGGCCAGGATCGCCATCAGCACAGAGCGGTCAAGCGCCTGATAGGCTTTTTTCTCCTGCGCCAGCATCCGGAGCGCTGCTTCCGTGGCTGATGGCAGGGCGGCAACCGGGGTTGGCATCCCGACGTGGTCCTGCATCTGAAAAGCGGGCTGCCCACGCCTGTAGGCCCCGGCAACTGTTTCGCTGCCATGCCCCATAGACGAGAGGGAGCCATAGCCCCTAATGACGATATATTCTTTCTGAGTCAAATTCATTTTCTGTAAAGAAACTGCAAAACAGCTGCCATAGTTTATCAGACAGCGCTTCGCCTTCACGAACAGAAACAGCTCTCCAGGAGGTTCAGAGCAAATTATTCTAATGAAAAAGCCCCTCCGGAGGCGCTGCCACTGCTGATGGTCTGCCGTGGCCGGGATGCTTTTTCCGGAAACCCGTTCACGGTTCCTGGCACAAAGGTATAGGATGCTCCTTTAGCACAAATACTTCTGCCATAATTTTTTATGGGAGCGGATGTTGAAAGGACTTGCACAGAATAGGAGTAGCCGCTGAGAATATAGCAGCCATCAAAGCAAAAAACTGGTAAAAAAGGGCCTTCATTGTTGTTTTCGGGAGCAGGATAGCCAAAAGATATGAGGTAGAGTTGTTACTTTCATTGTTTCGGGAAGCGCCCACGCATCACGCACATCCGGAACAGAGGGCTGTGGGGAAGTGGCTGCGACCTGGAGCGGGAGCGGCAAAAGAGCGGGGCCAGACAGGCGGCCAGCGGGTGGCACACACCAGGGGCAGCAAGCGGGAGCAGTTCCACAAATACGGCTCGGCCGACGCTGCCTTCAGCGCACACGCGGGCCACTTTACAGTTTAGGGCCGGGCCGATTAATCCTCAGCGGAAATGCCCTCAATCCATTCTGCTGCCTCCCGGTACGATTTGAACTGCCTCACCTCTATTTCTGAGCTTAATTCTGTCTGCACCTCACGGGCCAGTCTTTTAAACTGCTCCATGTTGTGGTTGTGGCAGGTAATGCGTGCAAGCTTTGTTAAGGTAGATTGTGAGGCCAACGGCACCAGCACCCCCAGCACCCAGTTCAGATCCTGAACGGATACATCCTGCAGGTTGGTGGTATCCTGTATCCAGTACAAGACTGCTTCTTTTTGCAGGAAATCGGCAAAGATATAGGCCGCCGCCCGGTACTCTTCGCTGGTGGGCTGGCGTGTCCACTCAGAATACAAAAGTCTTGTCCCTTTGTCCACTACCACATGCAGATAAGGATTTCTATACTCATGTACTCCTTCCAACAAGGTATCCATTTCCATAAAACTCACTCCATCCGGCAAAAAGTCTGCAGTTACTCACTTTTCGTTCTCAAGGGTAAAACCAAGATTCGATTTCAGATGCAAAAAGCATTCGTCCGCATCCCGGTACTTGGCGAGCAGGGCGTCGTATCCGTTCTCAGTTACTCTGATATACATCAGCAGGTCGGGCTCCTTGGTGTTTTGATAATAGTACGAATATTTCTTTAAATGGGGCAATTCGCTGTAGGCAATAAGATTGAAATTTATCTCAAAATATCTCTCCGAAATGCTCTTCTTCCCTTTCTCCAGCACGGAGTAATGGATGTAGCCGTCCTTCAGAAAGGGCCGTAGGTGTTCGCTTATTTTGCTCATGGTCGGTAGCATTTAACTAATCCTAGTTAGTAAAAAAAACAACCCAAAACACATATTTTTTAATAATCAGGCAGATTAATGGCCCTTATCTCTTTAGTGCGTGCTGAAGAACCTGATTCCTGCCTTGTCACCCAGGAGCAAGCAGCTGCAAATCAACAGCTTATAGTCCCGAAAAAAAACCATCAGGCTGCTGCTGCAAAAAACACCGGAGAACAAGGGCGTCAGGCCCCAACTCTCTGCCTGTCTGTCAAGTTTTGCCCCCGTTTATTCTATACTGAAACAGGAAAAAAAAGTACTGCCGGCAGGGGCTTTATTTGCACAGCCTGAAAGTCCGTCCGGACAAACGGCTGCTGCCGGCATACTTCTCCTGCCTCCACAGATTTTCAGTTGCTCCTAGCTAACGGCCGCCAGCTCCTGCCCCCTCGAGAGCGCCCTGCGTCTGCCGCTGGTTTTTCTCCGGAAAGCCATTCCTGAACATCGGGAAGGCAGGACACACCATGATAGGGGTTGTTTTTAGGCCTTCTACCTTTGCGGATATGAAAAGCCCGGCACCCTTTTCGACACATTGCCCAAATTATTCTAATGTAAACTGACCTCAAGAGGCTTTTCTGCTGCTGCTCAGGAAGAGGTTACACTTTGTTGACGCGAGCACTTGCCTTTTTCCGAAGATCTGTACAACGACAGGACCATGATTAAAAGCAATAACTACCTGAAACAGCTGACACTGGCACTATCTTTTCTGACGGGTACGGCCTTTGCCCAGCAAACAGATTTTAAATTTGATTTCGGAAGCGGAAAAACGGCAGGAGGTTACCAGGCTGTGCCGGCAACAGCAGCGTATTCCCCGCAAACCGGCTATGGATTCGACTTTGGCACAAGCGTGACGTCCGTGAACAGAAAAGGGAAAAATAAGCTGACCGGCGATTTCGTAACCAGCGACCAACCCTTTTATTTCTCGGTAAAGGTGCCGGAGGGAAATTATAAAGTAACCCTTACCTTCGGAGACAGGCAGGAAAGTACCTCTACCACCGTAAAGGCCGAATCGCGCCGCCTCATGCTGGAGAACCTGCAGACACAGACGGGCGGGTTTAGAACGGAAACCATCATTGTCCATATCAAAGACCGCGTGATTGACGGCGAACGCCAGGTAAGCCTGAAGCAGCGTGAACTCACCAAACTGGACTGGGATGACAAGCTAACTCTGGAGTTTACCGGTGGCACCGCCCTGAACGCAATCGAGATCAGCAAGGCCGACGACCAGATTACTGTTTTCCTGGCCGGGAACTCCACTGTGGTAAACCAGGAAGAAGAACCCTGGGCCTCGTGGGGGCAAATGATACCGTGTTTCTTTAAACCCGGTGTGGCCATCGCCAACCATGCCGAGTCGGGCCTTTCGCTGGGCAGTTTTATTGGCAGCAAACGCCTCGAAAAAATACTGCGCATTATAAAGCCAGGCGACTATGTTTTTGTGGAGTTCGGCCACAACGATGCGAAAGAGAAAGGACCAAACGACGGGCCCTACAAATCCTACACCGATCGCCTGCACTTCTTCGCCAAAGAAATAAAAGACAAAGGAGCCACGATGGTCCTCCTTACCCCCACTGCCCGCAGGTCTTTTAACCAGGAGGGGGATATGACGAACTCGCACGGCGAGTACCCGGCGGCAGCCCGGAAAGTGGCCGCCGCAGAAAACCTTGCCCTGATAGACCTCACCTCCCTGACCACTACCCTTTACGAAACGCTCGGCATGGAGGGCTCTAAAAATGCCTTTGTCATTTACCCGGAGCTGAACCTGAACGACAACACCCATTTTAACCCTTACGGGGCTTACCAGATTGCCAGGCTGGTGGCGCAGGGCATCAAGGACCAGAAGCTGCCGCTCGCAGCGCTGCTGCATCCTATGCCAAACTACCTGCCAACCCAACCCGATTCCTTCGAAAATTACAATTGGCCGCCCAGTCCTAAAGCCAGTGCAGCTAAACCGGACGGTAATTGAGTCAACAGCCGTTGAATTCCTTTTGACGTTATGGATATACCCCAGGCCGGGGATAATTTAGTTTGCATACCGATACAAACAAACATTAGCATATCAATTCTTTACCTGTGCAGCCGTGGCAAACACGCCATCCTTATGGTTTGAGGCCACTACGCTATCTTTTTATATAGAACAGGCAAACTCCCCACCTATAGCATGACCCTATAAACGGTATGCGACTGTCTTTCTTTTTTACCGGCTGGCAGCCGATTTTCGGAAAATTATGCATCGAAAAAACAGCATAAATAAGCGTATCTGTATATAATACTCAAAAAACACCCTCCCCTGCTTATTTATATAGAAACTGATTTTATTCCCTGTAATCCCTAAACCAGACCGCCATGGGGGCAGGATACCGCAGGACACAAAGCCTTTCTCAAATAAATAAATTTATACTTGGCTTCATTGAGCCAGAATTTTAACCACTAAAACAAATAACATGAAGAAAAACTTACATTATGGTAGGTACGTGTTCTGGGCCATGGCCTCGCTGGGGCTAAGCTCGAATGTAGTGAAGGCTGAGAATGGACAGCCTCTGAACCTGCCTGTTGTTGAATTTTCAGCAACAGCGGGGCGCTTCTCAGAAGTTGCCCTGGTAAAAGATGCTGCGCAGACGATAACCGTATCGGGCCGTGTGGTGGACAACACGGGCGAAGGATTGCCAGGTGTAAGCGTGGTAGTAAAAGGAACAACCATCGGCGCCAACACTGATATCGACGGACGTTACAGCTTAACGGTGCCTAATGGCAATGCTACGCTTGTCTTCTCTTATATCGGTTTTGTATCGCAAGAGGTCGCCCTGAACAATCGGGCTGTGCTTGACGTGACCATGGCAACCGACACCAAAACGCTCGAAGAAGTAGTGGTGGTTGGGTACGGCACGCAGAAGAAAAGCGATTTGACAGGTGCCATCACCAGTGTGTCTTCCGCGGTAATTGAGGAACGGCCGGTGCAGAACGTGCTGCAGGCCCTGCAGGGTAGAGCTGCCGGTGTAAACGTTTCTACAAACGTCCGTCCGGGTGAGACGCCTAGTGTGAGCATACGTGGTAACCGGTCACTTACAGCAGATAATGGGCCGCTTTATGTAGTGGACGGCATCCCGATCGTAGCTGCGCTGGGTGTTACCTCCTTCTCTATAAATGATATACACCCGAACGACATCGCCTCTGTGGAAGTGCTGAAGGATGCCTCGGCCACGGCTATTTACGGATCGCGAGGCGCGAACGGCGTTATCCTGATCACCACCAAAAAGGGTACTGCCGGTAAAGTTTCCGTTAACTATAACCATACTACCTCCCTCGATTCCTATAAGTCGCTAACCGATTGGATGGACGGTGGCCAGTATATCGACCGGTGGCGCGAATCGCTGATGTATGGCCGCAATTACCAGCTAACTACTAACACAGACCGGACGCAGGCGCCTACCATCTGGTATCCGGATCCGTTTATAGACAGGGAGAAAATGAACCTGGGCGTAGACCAGAGATCATTAAATAATGTGTGGGCAGGTTATGAATGGGAAGAATACGGAGTAACCCCTAGAACACGACCTACCACACCGGAAGAACAAGCCATGGGCTGGCCCGCGCAGGTGCCGGTTTACAACTCCCAGAACATCCCAACCTTCGATTGGAGAGATGCCGCAACCCGCACAGGGGTAACCCAGAACCACCAGCTCTCCCTTTCTTCTGGTACCGAAACCTCCAGGGTCTATCTTTCGCTTGGGTATTACGACCAGAAAGGCGTACAGCGCGACCAGGATTTTAAACGTTTCAACGTGAACCTGAATGGCGATATCTCTCCTAAAAAATGGCTTACGCTGGGCACCTCTGTAATGGGTTCTTTTTCGTTGCAGAACTACGGCGTAAACCCACCCAATACGAGCAACACGGGCTCTAAAGACCTTTTCTCAAGAGCCAACGACCAGTTTCCGTTTGCTTTCCCCAGAGACGAGAATGGCGATTTTATCAGGAATACCGGTCCTAACATTAACATCTGGAACCCCCTGGTGGACATAGACCAGACTAAAAACGAAAGACGCTCCTCAGCCATTATGGCCAATATGTTTACGGAGCTGAAGTTTACGCCCTGGCTGAAGTACCGCCTGAACTTTGGTGCGCAGGTGCGCAACTTCAGAAACGGAGCCTGGACAGGTCCTGAAGCTACTAGCCACTTGACTAACCGGCCCAACACTGCCGGCTATAACCGTGAGGAGAACTTTTCGTGGGTAGCGGAGAATCTGCTTTTCGTTGATAAGACCTTTGCCGATATCCATACCATTGGCGTAACCCTGCTCCAGTCTCAGCAAGCCTCCAGAAGAGAAAACATCGGTACTAACGTGTCTAGCACCATTATCCCTTTAAGTTTGTGGTACGACTTGGGCTCTAACACGGTAGGTCGCCCGGATGGCTATGGCACCGGCTTCACCGAAAACACGCTGATGTCATGGATGGGTCGTATAAACTATTCCCTCATGGACAGGTACCTGCTTACAGCTTCCGGCCGTTACGATGGATCATCTGTGCTGGCTCCAGGCAACAAATGGGACTTCTTCCCTTCATTTGCCTTTGCCTGGAAAATGCAAGAAGAAAGCTTTATGGAGAACTTAACCTGGATCTCTGAACTTAAGCCGCGTATCGGCTATGGTGTAACCGGTAACTCTTCTGTGAACCCCTATACCTCCTCCGGTCCTCTAAGCAGAAACCCTTATTCATTTGGTTCCGTGGCTGGTATTGGTTATTTGCCTCAGTTAGTGCAGAACCCCAACCTGAGCTGGGAAAAAACAGCTCAATCTAACATAGGTGTGGATTTTGGTGTACTGAACAACCGTATTACAGGTTCCGTTGAACTATACGAGGCCAGAACCTCAGACCTTATCATGGAGAGATCGCTGCCTGCTGTAACTGGTTATGTTAACAAATTCGAGAACATCGGTAAAACTCGTAACAGAGGTTTGGAACTAACCCTTTCAACAGTAAATATTGAAACAAAAGACTTTACCTGGAGCACTGATATAAACTTCTCCAGAAACAGAGAAGAAATTGTGGAGTTGATAAATGGTAAAGAAGACATGCTGGCAAATACCTGGTTTATCGGGTACCCGGTAAGTGGTGTTTACCGCCATTACGATAATGCTGGCATCTGGCAGAACACCCCGGAAGACCTTGCGGAGATGGCAAAGTTTAATGCTAACCGGCACAATTTCTACCCCGGCTCTATTAAAATTGTGGATCAAAACGGAGACTATAGGATAGACGGTGAAGATTATGTGATCAGGGGTCACAATCGTCCGAAATGGACAGGTGGTTTAAACACTAACTTCCGTTATAAAAATCTGACTTTGCAATCATTTATTTACGCAAGAGTTGGCCAGACTTATTTTGGAGGTTACCCTAACTCTTATGGTGGTGTATTTCCTAATGGCCGGGTTGAAAACGATGTATGGACATTCCAGAACCCTGGGGGGCGCTGGCCAATGCCCTATAACGGAACACTCGCATATGACAACTTTACGCCAGCCATGCAATTCCACAGTGGTTCTTTCGTAACTGTCAGAAATATTTCACTTTCCTATGATTTCCCGCAAACCATGTTGAGCAGGTTCTTCCTGAACAACCTGCAGCTGAACGTGCAGGTGCTGAACCCCTTCATTTTTGGGGGCGATATCGTGCAGATGGGTCTGAACCCGGACGACGATACGAACTGGGGAAGACAATCGCAGGCGAACAGCAACAGCACTTCTCCGCTGGGTGGTACCAACAACAACACCATTCTGCAGCAAAGTGTAGTGTTTGGCTTAAGGGTTGGTTTCTAATTCATGTTTTTAAAAAAGATTCTTCTTATGAAAAAATATATTGCAATACTTCTGCTAGCCACTTCCACCTTATCGTGTAAGGACTTTCTGGAAGAAGAGCAGGTGGCGAACCTGACTCAGAACTATTATAACAACGAGAACGGGCTCGACGCTTTAATAAAAGGCCTCTATGTGTATGCCCGGGTAAAGCATGAGTGGGATGCCAACGGCGCCAGGTTAATTGAGCCTGAAACAGATGCCTACCGCACCGCAAACGTAGGTTGGGCCCGGATGGGGGTAGCCGAATTCGGCTCCGATGTGAGCAACATTGCCGCTAACGTGAACAACTTCCTCGGTGCTTCTAACTCCAACTACGCTCCCATGGGTGCCTACCCGCACATCAACAACTGTAATATTGCCCTCGACATAATCGACAATATTCAGCCTGGCCGGTTCGGCACTGACGAAGCTTACAGAAACACCAGAAAAGCCGAGATCCTGTTTCTGCGCTCCTGGGCTTATTATCTTATTTCGAACCAGCTCGGCGATGTGCCGCTGCTGCTGGAGCCGAAAAGAGAAGATAATGGCATATACTTCTATCCGAAAACCAAACTGGAGGATATATATAAGCAGATAATCTCCGACATGACCTTCGCTTACCAGCACCTGCCAACCACTGCGTCAGAAAGAGGACGTGTAACCAAATGGGCAGCCGGTCATTTTCTGGCGAAGCTATACCTGAACCGTGCCCAGGCTGCCGGCTTCCAGAACAGCTCCGAAGAACATTTGCGGATGCTCTTTAAAGGCAATGTAGCCACCGACCTCGATTCTGTTATCACCGTGGCATCTGAGGTTATATCTGGTACTGGCGGCGCACTTGCCCCTGATTACTGGACATTGTTTAACCCGGCTGTTTCTGAATCAAACCCGCACTCCGAAGTTTTATGGTCGGCGCAGTTCGACGAGAATACAGGGCTCAATGGCCGTTTCGGCGGTAACAGGTCTGTTAACTACCACGTAGGCGACTACACCTTCCAATCGGGGGTAACACGCTCCATGGCATATGGCCGGCCGTTTGGCACGTTTAAACCTACCGACTGGGGCTACGACAATTTCCGCGATAAAGTGAACGACTCGCGCTATTACAAAACCTTTCAGTACGAGTATGTAAGTAACATGCCAACTTTACAGGCAAGCAGTTCATTTGTCTGGGATGCAAAATCTGCGGCTTGGTGGAATGAAAATAAACCTGAAGGGGCTCCAACTGTTTCACACCTTGCCCCACCCCCTTTAAACAAAAGAATATTACCGAATAGCAGAGCTATTATTTATCTGGAGAACCAGAAAGAAGAAGCCCTGGACTCAGCGATGGTGATGAGCATGCCGTTTCAGTTTATGGTGCGCTGGGTTAAGTCAGCTAAAACCGGTCGCCACTACTATCGCCTGTTTATAGATGGCACTGACATGGGCCTTGCCACCAACCGCCAGGCACCTTATCTATCGTCTAAAAAATATGTGGACCCTACAAGAGGTGGCAGCGCCAGCGAAGCGAACTTCAACAGTGAGGCAGGTACCCGCGATGCCATTCTCATGCGCCTGGCAGAAACCTACATGATTAGAGCAGAAGCCTACGGACGTAAAGGGCTGTACAGCATGGCTATTGCCGACATTAACGTGCTGCGCCAGCGTGCGGCCTACAAGGCTGGTGAGAGCCGCCCTGCTGTGCTGGCCGAGTTTGAGCCTCAGCGAACCACCCTCGATCCGGCAGAACTGGTGGCTCCTTACGCTGCCACTACCAACTCTTTCGAGAAAATAATGGTGACAGAAAACCACTTCACACCAGGTACTCTTGAAGCTGAAAGAGAAGATTATATCCCGACCGTGAACACGAAAGAGGATATGTTTATTCACTTTATCTACAACGAGAAAGCCCGTGAGTTTTTGTCAGAAGGCATCGCCTGGGAAGATCAGCACAATGCCGGCATTCTGTATGAGCGCCTGGTGTACCTCAACCAGATGGCATCTGACAGAATGGGTCTGTGGCCTACCGCATTTAACACCGCCAGCGGCAACGGCCAGGACGGCAACGGCAAAGGCCTGGTGCAGAAGCACTATACCTTCCGTGTGTGGCCAAACGCCTACCTGGTGCAGCTTACTGACGAGAACGGCAATGCGCTGGATGCTGCAGCAAGAGCCGCCTATCAGAACCCCGGATATAATTAAGACGGTTAAGAAATTTGATTTTTAGCCAATTATTAAAAGAGGCTGCTCCTTAGAGCAGCCTCTTTTTTTTTGTTCAAGATGGCTATGCCGGAGCAACGGCCGGAGCAGCAGAGGCTCCGGAAGGGCTTTTTCATTAGAATAATTGAAGTGCATACCATATTATGGGATTTGGTTTATAAGTCAAAACGGTAAAACCACTATCACTGCCGCGAGCTTGTAGCTCGCGGATTTAATTGGAACGAGTTTCCACCTCGTGAACAGCACTCTTATCGCGTGTAGGCTTACCGCACAGGCTGGAAGCTCGCGGCAGTGTACTTTTGGATGATTATAGAGCCCCATGATATGTAGTACACGTCAATTATTTTGAAATATAGCTTCTTCAACCCTCTAATTTCAAATCAACAAACAACCTATTGTCTAAAACGAATGTATATTCTCATATCAATACTTTTTTGAATTAAAATACTTCGCAAACTATATAATTGCCTCACGTACACAGATCAGATGTAGTGTTCCTGTTGCTTTATTGGTCAGATATTTTAGCCGACCGGCACCAGGTGGAACATCCCGATCGCTATCGGGGGCATAAGATGTCAGACTTTAATTTCTTGCATAAAGTGGTTTATGCAAAAATCTTATTGAATTAGGCACTTGTTTAATAAGATTCAAATAGCTATAAATCAAATATTTAACATAAAATCTCAGAGCCAGTGTTAAACCAATATACACATTGAGGGTGGTCCTCAAAACCAGTAGTTTGGTAATTTTTTAAAGAAGGCACTATTGGCTATTAACTAAGTGCCTAATTCAAAAATCTTATTAAGAGGAAAACGCCTTTTATTTTAACCCCGCATGCAGACTTCGTACCGCCACCCCTGCCCCATGAAACAGAAAAAGAACGCCTCAACACCTCCTTTCAGGCTCTGGACGCTAAGTCTGCTGACACTCTTCCTGCTGGCCTCCTGTACTGTCAGCGACACAGTGGTTTCGCGGCACACCTCTGATCAGCCCGCCCGTGCCAAACATCTTTCGCATATCGGCCCAACCCACTGGTCGTATTTCTGGGGTATGCTGAAAGTGGAGGATTGGACTGCAGGCTGCCAAAGCGGCAGCGATATGACCCGGGTAAGGGTAAGGACCAACCCGCTCTTCATCACCGTCTCGTTCCTGAGCCTCGGCCTGGTGGTACCCCAGCGCCTGGAATGGGACTGCGCACCACCAGCCAGAGGAACCGGCACAATCGGAACGGATGAATGAGTGCGTCTGCTCGATTTGGAGATTCGGAAATTTGAAAATGGAAATACCAGCATAGGATAGAAAAACGATCAATTTGCCACTCCTAAGTTACATTTCCTCACGTAAACAAAATCCTGCTAATCCTTCAAATCCTTGGAGAAGGGCCTCTATAGAAAGATTCAGACAAAAAGCCAAAATACAGTACCTGCCTTCCTGAAAGAGCAGCAGCAGCAAAGCCTCCGGAGGGGCTATTTCATTAGAATAATTAAAAAGCACAGCCGGTTAACCCATTGTGCAACACCTATAACAGCCTCTTTATGCCACAGCTACCGCAAGGGATAGAGCCTTTTTATCCGGAAGATCCTTGGGAAAACGCGCATCAGAATTTCAAGCACCGTTTCCAGCCTGGCACGTCTTACACGCTGCGGGTTTCTTCCAAGGAGTCGAGGTTAGAAGACTATAACGCCACCACCGCCAACATGCAGTGGCTGATCCGGAACGCCATCCAAACACGCACGCCGCTGCGGGCGATGGGTAACAACTGGTCTTTCTCGCCGGTAGCCATGTGCAACGGGGGCATGCTCAATACCAGGCCGCTGAACCTTCGGTTTAACCTGGGCAACTCTTCTCTTTCGGATGCCTATAAGCAAAGCGGCAAAACCAAGGAGGAGCTCATTTTTGTGCAGTGTGGCATGAGTATTCTGGAGCTGAACGAACTGCTCGAGACACAGTACCGGCGCAGCATTATCGCCTCCGGGGGCAGCAACGGGCAGTCGGTGGCAGGCGCCACGGCAACAGGCACCCACGGTGGGGCACTTTATACAGGCGCCGTGCACGATGCCATTGTGGGGCTGCACCTGGTAACCGGACCCAACCGGCATGTGTGGCTGGAACGGGCCTCTGCTCCTGTGGTTTCTGATGAGTTTGTGCGGGCACTGGGAGCCGAAGCCCTCCGTGATGATGATCTTTTTAATGCGGCCGTGATGTCTTTTGGCAGCTTCGGCATTATACACGGCGTGCTGCTGCAGGTAGAGCCCCTGTTTCTGCTGCAGGAATACCGCTTCGACCACGTGCCTTATACGCCTGAGCTTAAACACGCCATAGCGCAGCTGGATATGGAGGCGCTCCGCACCATACTGAACCAACTGGCAGATGCCGGGGGCGAGCCGGGGCAGCAACGGGTAAGAATGCCCGCCCAGAGCGAAAACAACAAGCTCTACCACCTGGAGATCGCCCTGAACCAGCACAACTTTGAGCCAGACAGCAAAGAGAAAGGTATTTACATCCGCACATTTTACAAGATCCCCTGCCCCCCTGCCTACAAGCCTGTGCACAACCGAATCGATAGCGGAAGAACCTTTAGCCCGGACCTGAACGGCATTATTTCGCAGCTCCTCGATGCACTGGGCCCAACCCTGAACATGCTCACCATCAAACCGCTGGTAAACGCCCTGTTCCAAAGCACCCTCCGTTCAGCGCAGCCACAGCCCATGACCATCGGCGAAACCTTTCGGCACACCCGGTTTAAGGGGCAGATTGCCAGTGCCGCAATGGCAGTGGCGACAACAGATGTGTTCAAAGTTATGGAGGTGATCCTGGAGCTGAACAAACGGCAGCCATTTGCCGGAGGCATTGCGCTGCGCTTCGTGAAAGGCACCCCTGCCCTGCTGGGCTTTACCAGATTCCCGAACTCCTGCGTGCTGGAGATGGACGGCGTGGATGCCACCATAACCCGTAAGTTCTTTTCAGATGTATGGCATCGGCTGGAGGCACTCCAAATACCTTATACGTTACACTGGGGCAAGCTCAACTTTATACTGAACGAGCAGCGGGTGCGGCAGATGTACGGCAATGAAAACGTAGACATATGGCTGCGAAGCCGGGCTGCCCTGCTCGATGAGCCCTCCCGCAACGTCTTTACCAACGATTTCATGATCCAGTGCGGCCTCGATAAGACCATTCCTCCCCCATACATGTAAGCGCTGTTTCTACTCTGCTGCCAACGATCAGGAAAAGGTACTGTGCAGCAGCAGCAGAAAGGTAGTCTGAAGGCTTGTTTCAATTGGAATAATTGGATTGTTAGCTGTTATATTTTTTAGGGTTGGGGCAGAAATCTGACAGTCAGACCACGGCAAAGTTCAGGTATTTAAGGATGGGTTGAAAATGACCTCACAGCCTGCACACCTGCCCAAAGCACATCGGAAGCTCCTGCAAATGTCTGTGGCAGCAGCAGCAGCAGAGGCGTTAATGGCCTCTGGAGGACCATATTCATTTAAATAATTTGATCTTCACACGGCCTGCTTAACTCAGTTATAGACATTGACAGAAAATATCGGAATGCGGCATTCGATCTGTTCTCATTTTGAAAAATTTTTGTGTCTTGTGTCCTGCAGCAGATGACATCCCAAGTTCGGTTTCATTGAAGTTGAGTCGACGTTTATAAATTGCAGGTTATCTCTTGTAGCGTCAGCCCAGCCGGATGATACCTCTCCCCCTGCTGCTTCCTGCCATATACCGAAACCTTAACCACAATTAAGTACACGTGTCAAACGAGAAACATTTCCCTGAGATAAAGAAGCCGGAGTTCCCGTTTTAAGTGATTAAAATCAACAGGGCATGTGAGGGAAATCATCCCGGATGGCCGCCGGGTAAGGTATCTTTATTTAATTCATAAAATGATCTATTAAGCCTTTCAGCCATGGTAACTTTCCTCTGCGTCACCGATTTTTCAGCATCGTCTGAAAACGCCATAAAATATGCAAGTGAGCTGGCTCAGTTTTTCCAGTCACGCATTATTCTTTTCCATTCTGTATCGGCTTCGGCCACGGCACATGCCCTGGAGTACAGCTCTGCACATGACCGCCTTACAGACGAACTGGAAGAAAGAATGGAGTACGTCAATAAGCTGGAGACCCTGAAAATGCGGCTGGAATGCGACAACACCTCCGGTAACATTAGCTACGAAACTTACCTGAAGCATGGCGCGGAACAAGACACCCTGCCAGCCCTGATCGAGGAGGAGCGGGTAGATGTCGTGATAACCGGCCGGGAGGATGCCAGCAGCCTGCCGGAGGTAGCAGCAGGGGCCGTCACTGCCGGCATTATGGCCAGCACCTGCTGTCCGGTGCTCGTTATTCCGCAGGCCGCAGCCTTTAAGCCAGTCTGGAAAATAGTTTTCGCCTCCGACCTGAAGAACGCGCCTTTTACCGGTATGGAATTCCTGCTTAAAATAGCGACGCTGTTTAAAGCCGAGATCATGCTGCTGCATATGCTTACATCCGAAACAGAAGCCCATAAAGAGCTTTTGCTGGAAGAGCTGACCAGATATTATCAGAGTTTCCCTTACAGCAACATTTCGCTTCACATCGAAAACAACTCTGTGGAGGCTGGCATAAGCGAGTTTTCACGCCATCATAAAGCAGACATGCTGGTAGTAGGGTATCACCCCCGGGAAAGATGGAAACGCCTGCTGCCAAAAGATCAAGCAGCAGAGCCCTTTTACCATAACGGCCTGCCCCTGCTCATCATGCACTGCACCCTGTAGGCTCCCCACCAAAGAGCTTTCCGGGCTCCTGGCTGTATCCAGGCAAGGAGCCCGGAAAACTCTTTCATTCAACCTGCCGCTTCTAACGGCAGGTGTGCCTTTGCCGTATTTGCCTTCACCAGAGGCCCCTGCTTTGGCACCCCAGAAAGAGACGCTGTGCCGCCAGAGAGGTAACATGCCCTGACTCCCTAATATGCTTGCCATTGGTTCGGGAAGCATTCGGGCAGCGCTGTTTCCGGCTGTGAACCCCGGTTTGCGCATAGCCGGCCTCGTTTTTGCGCATTTCCTGGCCGGTAGCTGGCTCGGGTATATTTTTAGCAGCAGTCATGTGCGCGAAGGGATAGAAGTTCGTATACCTAAAGATCAAGTGTGTACGCTCCCGCCCCAGTAATTAAAGCTATGACGATGACTCCGACAACACTGTTCACCCTCAGGGAAGGAAGCTGCAACTCCTTTGTACAACATTTCAGACTCACTGCCAGCGTTGATACGGACACTGAAGATGCCAATTTGTATAAAAGCCTCCTGACGCTCCGCAAAAAAGAAGCTATGGCGGAAAAACAGAAAAGCTATTTCCATCGCCTGAAAATAGAGACTGCCTGCCACTGCCACACTGCCTGCACCAGCGCCATGCATTTCATTAACTGTAACCTATCATGAAAAAGATACTCGTCCCCATCGATTTTTCTGCCAATGCCAGCAACGCTTTACAATATGCCGCCAGCCTGGCAACGCAAACCGGCAGCAGCCTCACGTTGGTGCACGTAATGCCCGTGCAGGTAGCTGGTGTTACAGAGGCGCCCCTTGTTGTTACCCCCGACGCCGAAGCAGAGGCGCTTTACACTGCCAGGCTCCATGAGGTAGCCAGACAGCTGGAAGAAGAGCACCGCCATACCTTCAAAGTAAACGCAGTATGCACCACCGGCTTATTTCTGGACAAACTCATCCGCCTCATTCGAACCGAGAAAATTGACCTGGTCGTGATGGGCACCGCCGGAGCCAGCACCTTTCTCGACAAGCTTCTGGGCACCAATACCCTGAGCCTCATCAGAAACGCCCCATGCCCTGTGCTGGCTATCCCGGCCCAGGTGCAGTATACAGGGGTGCGAAGGGTTGCCTATGCCTCCGACCTTAGTGCCAACGACATGGTGTTCCTGAAACAGCTCCACGCTTTTGCCCTGCCATTTAAACCGGAAATAAGCATAGTGCACGTTAAAGCCAAACCTCACCTTAAGTCAAAAACAGACCAGCGTGCCTTACAGACCCTGGCAAACCATTTTCCTGAATGGCCCTATACCCAGGTAGAAGTGAAAGAAGGTGATATTTCGGCGGGCATACTGACCTTTGCACAGGAGCACAACATCGATATACTGGCCCTGGCCCTGCACGAGAGAAGCCTGCTGGAGGAGCTTTTCCATACGAGTGTCTCCAGAAAACTAGCCCTCAAATGCCCTGTTCCGCTGCTTACCTTACCAGAGCAGGACAGAAAGAAAGAGAGCTCCGGAGAACCACAGGCCGAAATACTGGCCTTCTAATACACTACCAAAGCCATGAAAGCCTGTTTAGGATATGTGATCGGTCTGCTGTTTGTTGCCATTACAGCCTGTGCAGGCATGCCACCAGCCTATCCGGGAGGTGCAGATAATCAGTATGCCAGATTGCAGGAGCAACTGCAGTTATACAAGCAAATGGACGCGCTGGACCAGTGGCATAAATTGCCTGATGGCACCTGCCTGCAGGTATGCGACTCAGGAGCCCTGGTGCCGGCCCTGCGCCACAACCTGCTCCTAACCCGCGACCTGAATAAACCTGCTGATTCAACAAGTCTGCTATTTGATGAAGAACTGAAAGAGGCTGTGCGGAAATTTCAGCAACGCCATGGCTTACTGGTGGATGGTATTGTTGGTCAGCAAACCCTTGAGGCCCTGGCAGTACCCCCCGCTGCACGGGTGCAGCAAATAGAACTGAACATGGAGAGGTGGCGGCTATTTTATGAGGCCTCCGCCGGCCCCACCGTGTTTGTGAATATCCCGGAATACGCCTTGTACTTAATAGATGAGAACTGGCAGACCGTGTGGCAAACCCGTGTGGTGGTAGGGCTGGCAGGCCGGAGTTACCAGACGGTTCAAATGGAGGATACCATCACCTACCTGGTTTTTAACCCCACCTGGACGGTTCCGCAGAGCATCATCAGGCGGGAAATAATACCCATCCTGGCAAAAGACACTGGTTATCTGGCCCGGAACCACATGAAAGCGTATCGCATCAGCGGCTCCAGGAGAACAGGCATTTCGGCTGGCTCCCTCGACTGGGCAACGGCAGATCCGGACCAGGACAATTTCATAGTGGTGCAGGAGGCCGGGCCCTGGAACGCGCTTGGCAAGGTAAAGTTCATGTTTCCTAACCGGTTTTCGATCTACCTGCACGACACGCCAGCCAAAGCACTCTTTAACCAGCTGAACAGGGCCTACAGCCATGGCTGTGTAAGAGTGCAGAACCCTGAAAAACTGGCAGCTTACTTGTTAAGCACAGATTGGGAAAATCTCCCGGACATCAGCCCCTATCTTAACAGCAACACACCCGAAAGAGTGGTTTCTCTGCCACAGCCCGTCCCGATCAGGATTGGCTACATGACGAGTTGGGTGGATGACGCTGGATTACTGCAGTTCCGGAAAGACGTATATCATCGTGACACGGCCCTGCCACTTCCTGTACCGGATATTTTTTAGCGATCTACAAGCGTGCCAAGAAGGTTAGAGGACAGCGGCGGCGGCTCACTCCTCTTGCTATGGGCAGGTTTGGAGCGCCCATCTTTTTTTACTCAGCGTTTCTGGTTATCCGTATCCTCCAGTTCCTGCTCAGCATGGTCATGCCAGCGGGTATTTGAGGAGGGCAGCGTGAGCAGTGGCACAGCACTGTTGGCTGCCATCTGCGCCGTTACGCTCTTTCTCAACAGCCTCTCCAGGAAGGTGTGCTTCTGAGGGCTAAGAATCAGCAAGCTGGGCTGGCGTTCCTGCAAAAATTCCTGTATGCCCGCTACCACCTCCGTGCGTTGCCGCAGCACCACTTTATAGTCCAGGTCATGCAGCTGCTCGTCGAGTACCTGCAGCGTGCGCTCCACATTTTTGTACTCGGCCTGCACATCTGGCTGCCGGTGCAGGTGCAGCATTTCCAGCCGTGGCCGGAACGTTTTCATGAAGTTGCGGAGCAGGCGCAGCAGCAGCAAATCTGGTTGCCTGCTCAGGTCTGAGGCAAACACCGCCGACCGCAGCCCCCTGAAGGTGGCCTTCAGCGGCACTCCCAGCACCGGCACCCGGCTGTTGCGCATCACCGATACGGTGGTGCTGCCAACCAGCGCTTTGCCCAGGGTGCCGCCCCCCTGCATACCCATCACCACCAGGTCGGCCTCTGAGCTTTCTTCCATAAGCATGATCTGCTCATACACCGTTCCCAGCTTTGCCACGCAGGCAACCGGGGTCGCGTAACGCTCCCGTGAGGCCTGTGCCGCCACAATAGTATGAAACACCTGCTCGGTATAGCCCGGCACCTGGTTCTCAGCAGCCCCCCTGGCGGCACACCTGAAATCAAAAACGAAGTCCTGTGGCAAACTTGCTTTACAGTCCTGCACATACTGCTCCAATTCAAGCGACTTCTCTTTCTCCAAGCTCTCTATAAAAGAAGGCACTTCATAGATGGCAGGTGGCGATGCTGCAGGATAAAAAGCATGAAAAACAATTACCCTGAATTTCGCTTTCTGCGCTAATTCCAGCGCAAAGAGCAGGGCGTTCTTAGAATCAGGGGAATAGTCTATTGGTATGAGAACAGTTTTCATGACAGCGGGATTTAAAATGAAAAGAGAAGACCGACCGTAATTTTGCAAACCGGCCTGCAGTTTAAAGGTAGCGTACCTGCTGCGCAAAAGCGATGAGAAGCGTCAGGACAGAACAAGACCTTTGTCAGCTTTTCGGGCTCAGGCTGTTGCTCCTGCTTCATGCCTATTCCAGCGCAGGCCTGGGCTGGCACCAACTGTCGTGCAAATTCGTTGCTCTTGTCGTGTAGGGAAAAGCAGCCTGAAGCCGCACCAGCGCCATCAAGAGGAAACTAAATCATTTATTTTTCCTTTCAAGGTAAGGTCCGGGAGGGCAAAAAAGGGAGAGTGGAAATAAACAGTGTCAACTGCTGCTGACCGCACAACTTAGGATTATTCTAATGAAAACAGGCCTCCGGAGCTTTCTGCCGCCGCCAGTGGCCCTACTCCTGGAGGAGCAGTTTGCAGGAGTTCGTGTCGGGCAGCAGCACTGTTCTGAACCAGTAGGCACAAAGGCTTTTCATGATCTTTACCAGCCCTGTGTAAGAGGTAGGTTTCACAATAAAGGAGTTGGCACCGAGGGCATAAATAGCGCGTACTTCCTGTTCTGCCACACACGTGGTGAGCACTACAACCGGAATGCCACGCAGGTGCTCAGCTGCTTTTATTTCTGTTAGCGCTTCTTTACCGTCTTTGCGGGGCATGTTCAGGTCCAGCAGAATAAGCTGGGGAGATGGGTACTTCTCCTGGTCAGAGAACTTGCCGGTGTGTTGCAGGTAATGCAGCAACTCTTCGCCATCGTTCACAAACCGGATATGGCCGGGTCCGTTCGCTTCTTCAAAGGCCTCCTTTACCAGCATTCTGTCTTCTGCATCATCATCTGCTACAAGGATAAAAGGAATTCTGATTTCGCTCATGGTAACTCTGCAAAATTGGCAGGCAGTTTAAACTATGTACTTTTAAGGGAGCACCTTAGCCTCGGCACGGCTCCCGGACAAACAGTTTCTGAGTGCTTGCAGCAAAACCAATACAGTGCCTGCCATTCTTCGTTCAGGCTCATTGCAAGCTTCAATAGTTCAGAAAGTGGGCAGGTGGCGCAGTTATTTATCTTTTGAAGCCACCTTGTCCTTCAGTTTCAGGTTTACCCCCGGACCCAGGATAAAACCCTGAAAACAAAGATACAATGACTGCCTTTTGGCAGCAATCTGATACCGAAGTTAGTGCATTCTGACGACAAATGCTACGTCTGTCTGCGTTTTTATAAAACTTGCATTATTGTAACTCCGGCTCTCCAGGCCTTATTTATGTGCGTTGCTGGCCGCTAGCACTAAAACCAGCCTGCTCCTGCCGATGCCCTGTAGCAGCAGGAGCAGCAGAGTGCCTGACAGGGGGCTTTTTTATTAGAATAATTTAGTTTAATGCGCTAATGATTTAATGTGGACATTTTTCAGTTTGGAAATTTGATGATGAGAAGATTTGATACTGAACGACCTGAGCAGGCTATCTCACAAATCCCATTCTCTGGCTTGAGGCACCGGGCGAAGGGCTCTCTATTCACAGGTTTCCGGAGGCGCAGGAAGCCCTGTTGTCTTATCCTCACTTAAGCATATAAAGATTTGGCTGACAGGCACCTGCATTTGCCTTTCCGAAGCACCAGCATCACGGTTTTTTTCTTATCTTGTTTCAGTACATCAGGCACTTCTCCAGGCCAAATAACCTTTCACACCAACCTTACGCACATGGGAGCATGGCATTCTAAAGAAGGTTCACCTTACCCGATGGGAGTTTCGTTTGTTCCCGACGAAGATGCCTACAATTTCACCCTGTACTCCAAAAATGCCTCGCACGTAGAGCTGCTGCTCTTTCTGGATGAGTCCTACGAAAAGCCTGTTGTCACCGTCAGCTTCGATCCGTTTGTGCACAAGTCGCAGCGGGTGTGGCATTGCCGCCTTAAGCGCCCGGAACTTGGCGGGGCCAGGTACTATGCTTTCCGGGTGCACCACAATGACGACGCCCTAACCGGCATTTGCCGGTCGGATCACGAAAAGCTACTGCTCGACCCTTTTGCCAGGGGCGTGTTCTTTCCGCCCGATTTTAGCAGAACGGCCGGATGCCGCCCTGGGTCCAACCTGGGAAAAGCGCCCCTGGGGTACATTTTCTCTGAACAGGCAGACTTCGACTGGCAAGGCGACCAGCCCTGCCCCCATGAATATGACCTTATCATTTACGAAATGCATGTCCGCGGCTTTACCCGGCATCCCAACGCTGGCATCAGCAAAGATAAACAGGGCACTTTTGCCGGCATCACAGAAAAAATACCTTACCTGCAAGAGTTGGGGATTACGGCTGTAGAGCTCATGCCGGTGCATCAGTTCGATCCGCATGCCGGCGATTACTGGGGCTACATGCCGCTTAACTTCTTCTCTCCCCATACTGGCTACACCACCAGTAAAACTCCCCCAAAGGCTATTTCTGAGTTTAAGGAGATGGTGCGCGAGTTGCATAAGGCAGGCATAGAGGTTATTCTGGACGTAGTGTTTAACCACACCACCGAAGAAGGCTTAACAGGACCTACCTACCACCTGAAAGGGATAGACCCCTCCACCTACTACCTGGTACAGAACGACCCTGCCGACCCCTACCTCAACTACAGCGGCACCGGCAACACCCTGCGCACCGATCATCCGGCCGTGCAGCACATGATCATGGAAAGCCTTCGTTACTGGGTAAAGGAAATGCATGTAGACGGTTTCCGGTTCGATCTGGCTTCTGTCTTTACCCGCCGGTCTGACGGAACGGTAGGAGAAGCACCTATTTTCTCCGACATTGCCACAGACCAGGATCTGGCCCATGTCAGGCTGATAGCCGAACCCTGGGATGCGCAGGGGCTGTACCAGTTAGGGCGCAGCTTTCCTGGCAGCACCTGGCAACAGTGGAACGCGGGCTACCGCGATGATGTGCGCCGGTTTGTGCGTGGCGACGGCGGCATGGTGGGTGCCCTGATGCAGGCCCTCTATGGAAGCGACAATCACTTTCCTGATGACCTGCTCCACGCCTTTCACCCTTATCAGAGCATTAACTACATTACCTCCCACGATGGCTTTACGCTGTATGACCTGGTAGCCTACAACCAGAAAAACAATGCCGCCAACGGGCACCATAACCTGGATGGCATGGCAGAGAACTTTAGCTGGAACTGTGGTTGGGAAGGCGATGAACATGTGCCGGAGGAGGTGCTGAAACTGCGCGCACAACAGGCCAAAAACCTGTTTCTGCTGCTGATGCTGTCTAACGGAACCCCTATGTTTGTGGCGGGCGATGAATTTCTGCAGACACAGGGCGGCAACAATAACCCCTATAACCAGGACAACCAGACCACCTGGCTCGACTGGAGCCGCCTGGAAAGTAGGGGCGAGCACTTTGCCTTTGTCAAAAAAGCCATCGCCTTTCGTAAACAGCACCCGAGCCTGGGCCGGAGCCGCTTCTGGCGCGACGACATAAAATGGCATGGTGCTGGCGGAGCCGTGGATTTTGCCCCATCAGCACGCCAGCTGGCCTACTTCCTTTCCGGAAAATCGCAGGAGGACGATGACTTGTATGTGATGATAAACGCGCACTGGGAGGGCCGGAACTTTGAGTTGATGGAGCCGGGCCCCTGGATCAGGATAGCAGACACAAGCCTGCCGCCGCCCCAGGATTTCCAGGAGGAGTCGCAGGAACAGGTATCCCTCCCCTATTATGCCGTAGCGCCCCGCGCAGTGGTGGTGTTTATCAGAAAGCCTGGCTGAAGCCTCACCCACTTATAAACCAGAAATCAGAACCTAAAAAAGATTCCGGCGCGAGCATCCTCGCTCTTTATTCTACTATTGCTTCATTTGCTGGCCTTCACCCCCGGATCTGGCTCCTGGCAGACTCTTCCTAGCAGGAGCCAGACCACTTGCTGACTTACCCAAAGCACCCGGTTTTCTGACAGCACTACGTAGTTGCACGATAGCTGTGCCGGTAGCAGAATGCTGCGGAAGCCGATGCAAGTGCAGTCAGGCATGTATTCCCTTCAGCAGTGATTCGCAGAACTTGTCTATGGCCTGAAAGTCGATTTTAGAAACGCTTCTATCTGATTTTGCTGCTACCCGCGCTACCACCCAGTCCTCATGGTCCATTCTCTCCATCAGGAATTCGCCCCCGAGGCAGGCATGCGTCTTGCTGTGCGCCAGCAGTTTTACCGGGAAGGCGTCCCGGAGCTGGACTTCCTGCCGCTCTCTGAGCAGGCAGCAAATATAGAGCCCGACCTCTTTCTGCAGCAGCAGTTCCAGGTTGCGCTCACAAAAGGCCCTTACCTCCTCCTGAATCTGGCCCAAGTGTATACTTCCCCCTATAATAACCATGTCATAAGGTTCGGGTGAGAGTGCAGGAAAACGGGCCAGGTTCATCACATCAACAGGATGCTCCCTTTCCAGTTTTTCGGCAATCAGGTTGGCAACTTTACCAGTTGTTCCATGCCTCGACATGTATATCACGGCTATTTTCATCTCTTAATAGTTTAGGCAGGCTTACTGTAATTCCACAGTCATCAGAAAATTCCGTTTCCGGCACACGAAAACAGACCCGAGTAAGTCCCGGCTAAACGTTATGTAGCCGCACAAAGGAGTCAGGATAAAATAAAATTCATTTTAAATTAAATGCAAGGGTCCACAGTAAATTAAACTCTACTTTTATTAATTTGTTTTATGCCATTATAAATTATGCTAATCAAATGGCCCCTCCGGAGCCTTTTGCCGCTGCTGCTGTGTAGCGGCGTTACCGTTTAAAGCGGCCACAGGCGGTTTTTTACCTCATGGTGCGGAGCCTCACTTATCTATAAACTACGTCTTAACCTTTCGGAATCCGAAATTGCATCACCTTGAGTAAAACGACACACGTACCACGAATCAAGACATTTTATTTGTTGTATAAAAGGTGGCGCAAATTCCGATAATCCGATAAGTTGTGTCGCTGTCTATATATTTCCTGAGATTAGATCTTCCGGCATTTCCCAATCGAAGACCGGTTATCCCTGAGTTTTAAAGTTGACTTTGCAGTGGCATCAGGCGAGGTCGTGGCTGAAGTTTTCGGCTGGGGCAGGGCGCCTGCCGCAGCAGTTGCTCGGTGTTAGAGCCAAACAACTTGTCCAGAAACGAAGGGCCCTGCTGCGTGCCCATCCCCACCAGGCCTACCCCCTTCTCCCCGATCTGCCGGCTATGGCTCCTCCTGATCAAACTCCATATCCAGTTTCTTCTCCTCCCAGCGGGAGCGTGAAGATGGCAGCGTGAGCAGTGGCACAGCACTGTTGGCTGCCATCTGCGCCGTTACGCTCTTTCTCAACAGCCTCTCCAGAAAGCTGTGCTTCTGAGGGCTCAGGATCAGGATGCTAGACTGGTGCTCCTGCACGTATTCCTGGATACCGCCCACCACTTCCGGACGCTGCCGCAGCGCCAGCCTGTAGTCAATGTCGTGCAGCTGCTCGTCGAGCACCTCCAGCGCGCGCTCCACATTTTTATACTCCGCCTGCACATCAGTTTGCTGGTGCAAGTGCAGCACCTCCAGCCGGGGCTTGAATATTTTGATAAAGTCGCGCAGCAGGCGCAGGAGCAGCAGGTCTGGATGCTTGCTTAGGTCTGAGGCAAATACCACCGACCGCAGGCCCCTGAAGGTGGCCCGCATCGGTACCCCCAGCACCGGCACCCGGCTGTTGCGCATCACCGAAAGCGTGGTACTGCCCACCAGCGCCTGGCCAAAGCCGCCTCCTCCCTGCATACCCATCACTACCAGGTCCACCTCGTATGCCTCGGCCATCTCCAGGATCTGCTCATAAACAGTCCCCAGCTTTGCCACGCAGGTAACATGCGTAGTGTAGCGCTCGCGGGGAGCCTGCACGACCGCCATAGTATGAAACACCTGCTCCCTGTTGCCTGGCACTTGACTTTGGGCACTATCGCCTCCTGCGTGGCACTTAAAATCAAAAATTAAGTCCTGTGGCAGATCCGACTTGCTGTCATTTACATACTTTTCGAGTTTGTTGCTTTTCTCTTTCTCCAGATTATGGATAAAACCCGGCACTTCATAGGCCGCAGGAGGCAAGGCCGCCGGATAAAAAGCATGGAATACGATCACCTTTACTCTCGCTTTATGCGCCAGTTCCAGCGCATAAAGCAATGCGTTTTTGGCGTCAGGGGAGTAATCTATGGGTACGAGAATGGTTTTCATGGCTGCATGGCATTAGGTAAAAAGAAATAGTCCAGTTATGTAGATTGGCTTGCTGACGTTCAGGTTAAAGATAAATCAGACAAAGCTTCGGGGCGATGATGCAGGTCAGGTAAAAAACTAACACTTGTCAGTTTTTTTAAATCCTGTTACCCGCTTACTTCGTTGTACTTATACAAACGTAGAGACACAAAAAAGGAATTTTCAGAAAGCCACTTTCTTCAGTTTCCGCTAAGCAAGAGCAGCAGCAAAAAGCTCCGGAGGGGCATTTTCATTAGAATAATTTAGATAATGTGCTAATGGATTCATGTGCTGATGTGCTAATTTTTTGATGGCTGGTTGTTAGTTGCTGATTGTTAAATGATTGATTTATTAATGGTTGATTTGAAAGTGTAGGGATCAGAAGAAGTTTCAATGAATGAATGAATGAATGAATAAGTGAGTGAGAAATTAGCTCTTAACTCAGTACCGTGGATCCTTCCGGAACGGCAGCTTTGCCATCTTCTCTGCCTCCATGCTCGGAAAGCCAAACTCCTCTACCACCTTGCCATAGAGCAGGTACACGCCGTTGCCTCTGAAAGGCCAGCCCTTGAGCGAAGCCGGAAAATGAACGGTGTCGAAAAAGTCGCCGGCCGCATCCAGGAAAGTTCCGAACTGCATCACTTCCCCTTTTACCGTACGCACGTATTTAGTGGCCACCAGCACGCCCATCATGCGCACCTGCTGCCCCACGTGCTGCAGCAGCTCTTTGGCGGCCACATCGCCCCGGGAAGCTGTCTGCAACAGGTCGAAGTACGAGCAGCTGACAGGAAAGCCGAGCAGTTCCATTTCGTCGTAGGCATCTTCTTCCAGCGTATCGTGCAGGGCAGGCAAGACAGGCGTTTTGGCCGAGGGCAGAAAGAGCGGCGGGCTGCTGCTGCCGTTGCCAGCTCTGTGCCCCAGCAAGAAGTGCGACTCCCAGAGCAGCGCTTTTTTGGTTTTACCTGTAAAGCGCAGCGCCTGTACCCGCACCAAAATCAGGAGCTGCTCCAGCGAGATGTGCGTGCGCCGGATAAATTCTTCCAAATCTGTGTAGAGCCCGTTCTCCTCCCGTTCCGCCACCACTTTATAAGCCACCTTCTGCTCCAGGTGCTGGAGGTGCACCAGGCCCAGGTATACCTCGCAACCTATTACAGTGGTGTGGTAGAGGCTATGGTTCACGCAGGGAAGATGGATAGTGCCGCCCGCTTTGCCTGCCTGCTGCACATACACCCACGTTTTGTAGAAGCCGCCGAAGTTGTTGATTACGGCCACCATGAACTCCAGCGGGTAGTAGGTTTTCAGGAACAGGCTCTGGTAACTCTCCACAGCAAAAGAAGCGGAGTGCGCCTTGGAGAAGGAGTAGCCGGCAAAAGACTCCACCTGCCGCCACACCTCCTGTATAATAGCTTCAGGATAGCCTTTGACGCGGCAGCTGGCAAAGAACTTGTCGACCAGCTTCTGAAACTCGCCTTTGGAACGGAACTTGCCGCTCATGCCCCGGCGCAGCACATCGGCATCGGCCAGGTCGAGGCCCGCGAAGTGATGGCACACCTTCAGCACGTCCTCCTGGTACACCATCACGCCATACGTCTCCTTCAGCTGCTCCCCCATTACCGGGTGCAGGTGCTCGATCTTGCCCGGGTCGTGGAAACGCTGAATGTAGGCGCGCATCATCCCTGACTTCGCCACGCCGGGCCGTATAATGGAACTCGCCGCCACCAGCGACAGGTAATTGTCGCAGCGCAGCTTCTTGAGCAACCCCCGCATGGCCGGACTTTCGATATAAAAACAGCCAATGGTATCGCCGGACTTCAGTTGTTCCCGCACCTTTTCGTCCTGCTTGAAACGCGCCACCTCATGCGCATCTATTTTTATGCCCTGGTTGCGCTGCACCAGTTGCACACACTCCTTTATATGGCCAATGCCCCGCTGACTTAGTATGTCCAGTTTCTCAAAGCCGATATCCTCTGCAATGTACATGTCCCACTGGCTGGTGGGCAAGCCTTTGGGTGGCAGGTCGAGGGCGGTGAAATTGGTAATCGGCTCTTCCGAAATCAACACACCACCGGCATGGATGGAGCGCACGTTCGGGAAGTCGGTGAGCAGCTGCCCGTAGCGGAAAATCTCTTTGGTAAGGCAGTTGGCGTTGCTTGGTGCCTGCGGCTGTGCCACCAGCGCATCGAGCTCCGCCTTTGGCAACCCGTATACCTTCCCCAGCTCCCGCAGGATAGAGTTCTGCTGAAAAGTGCTCATAGCTCCGAGCAAGGCCGTATGCTCCCGCCCGTAGCGCTTAAAAATATAATCCAGCACTTCATCGCGCTCATCCCAGCTGTAGTCTATGTCGAAGTCCGGGGGGCTGGTACGTTTGGGGTTCAGGAAACGCTCGAAGTACAGGTCTAGCTCGATGGGGTCCACATCCGTAATGTGTAGGCAGTAGGCGACCACGCTGTTGGCCCCGCTGCCCCGCCCTACATGGTAAAAGCCCCGGCTCATGGAGTAGCGGATCACATCCCAGGTGATGAGGAAGTAGGAAGAGAAGCCCAACTTGTCGATAATGGCCAGCTCGTGCGCCACCCGCTGTTTGGCCACTTTGTGCTGGGCGCCGTAGCGTTTGCGCAGGCCGTCCCAGGCCAGCTTCTCGAGCAGCAGGCGGTCGTCGTAGTCGGTGCCGGTAAAGCTGCGCCTGTTCTTGCGGCTACTGAAATCGAAGGTGAAGTTTGCCTGCTCTACGAACCGCTCTGTGTTGCGGAGTAATTCCGGGAAACGCTGGTACGCAGCCATGAACTCGCTGGCGTCGCAGAAGCAGGCATCTTCGGCCAGGCCGTGTGCTGGTTGCAGCTGGCTGAGCAGGATGTTGTTGTCGATGGCGCGCAGGTGCCGGTGCAGGGCGTAGCCGGTTTCGTCCTTGCAGGTAAACAGCCCCCACATCAGCAGCTTCTCCGGTTTTTTCCGGAGGTCCGAAAAGAGCAGCCTGTTCAGGTCGCCGGGCGCAACGGCCATGTACTCGTTCTCGCGCAATGGCTGCTGACGAACCTCTTCTGAAAAGGGGTAAATGATGCAGGCGTGCTCAAACACGGGAGGCACATCGGGCAAAGGCTGGTGCCGGAGCAGGTAGTGGCTCAGAAAGCTGTTGAGCTCCCGGAAGCCCTGCTGGTTCCGGGCGATGCCGGTGTAAAGCCAGCGGTTCTCTTTCCGGAACTCGATGCCTACCAGCGGTTGCACCTGCCGCTTCAGGCAGGCCTGCATGAAAGGAAAAGTACCGGATGTACTGTTAATATCTGTCAGGGCCAGGGACTGGTAGCCTCTTGCTTTGGCTTCGGCAGCCAGCTCTTCCACCGACAGGGTGCCGTAGCGCAGGCTATAGTACGAATGGGCGAAGGCTAGCATTTTCTTTTAGATACAGGACGCAGGACACAGGATTTTTTTTGTGGCGATTGCTATATATGTGTGCGTGTTTCATCTGGTCCTGATATTTGTTGTGGCTCCAACTGCTGCTACCTCTTCACCAGACACTCGCAGGAGCTGCGCACGCTGCGAGGTCTTCTTGCTGAACATGAATTTTCTTTCTTCAAAAAAGTCTTGTGTCCTGCGTCTTGTGTCTTGTGTCTGAAACAACTCCCACCGCCCGTTTCACGGCTGTTTCGCCGTAGCGGTGGCGTATTTTGTCCATGGCCTGATAAAGGGTGGCCATCTGGGCGGTGTCTTCAAACAAATCTATCTGCTGAAAGCCCTGCACCAGGTTGCTCAGGCGCACACCGAGCAGCCGGATGAGCATGCGCCGGTTGTAGAGCTTCCGGAACAGTTCTTTGGCCTTGCCGATCAGGATATGGTCAGAGGCGTTGTACGGGATCGAGAGTTGCTGCGTGTGCGTATCGAAGTTGGCGTAGCGGATCTTGACGGTGATGCAACCAGTGAGTTTACCCTGCTTGCGCAGCTCAAAAGCCAGCCCCTCGGTCATGGACACCAGCAGGCTGTTGAGCATATTGAGATCGGTGGTATCAGTGGCGAAGGTCTGCTCCGTGCTGATGCTCTTCTGCTCGGTATAAGGTATAACCGGCGTGCGGTCTATGCCATTGGCTTTCTCCCAGATATGGATGCCTTCCTTGCCCAGCACCTTCTGCATCAGCTCCACGGGTATCATGGTAAGTACTTCTATGGTCGGGATGCCCATGTTGCGTAGCAGCTGGTAGTTCTTCTGCCCCACCCCCGGAATTTTACGGATGGAGAGCGGGGCCAGAAACGGCTTCACTTTCTCCTGGGCTACCTGCAGCTTTCCGTTGGGCTTGGCCTGGCCGGTGGCTATTTTAGAAACCGTTTTGTTTACGGACAAGCCAAAAGAAATAGGCAGGCCCGTTTCTTTTATAATGGTGTCGCGCAGTTCGCTGGTCCACTTCCAGGTGCCGAAGAACTTGTCCATGCCGCTTACGTCGAGGTAATGCTCGTCTATGGATGCCTTCTCGTAGAGCGGGGCTTTGTCGGCGATGACCTGGGTAACGAGGTTGGAGTAATTGCTGTAGGCCTCCATGTCGCCGCGCAGTACCATGGCCTCGCTGCAGAGTTGCCGTGCCATTTTCATGGGCATGCCGGCATGCACACCAAAATAGCGGGTTTCGTAACTGCAGCTGGCTACCACCCCCCTGTCGGAGAGGCCACCGATAATGATGGGCTTGTTGTTGAGCTGTGTGTCGCGCAGGCGCTCCACCGACACAAAAAATGTATCAAGGTCTAAGTGAGCGATGGTACGGCTGTCTGTTCCTATCATATCCTCCCGAAAAAGCTAAGTTCCCTAGCATTATAAATACTAATATTTTTAGCAATTACGAAAGTTAAATATATTAAAGCTACATATATCAGAATTATTTATACACATTTTACTAACATAATTAGCCACAAGACCACAAAATATCTTTTTATGCTAACTTAATTAGACTTAATAGCACCAGGTGAAAAAGCAGAAGAACTTGCGAAGTGCTGCCAAGTAGAATTCCGGAGAGCGAAGACACACTTTATCTAAAAGGGTAGCTTTCGGTATGGTCAGGATAAATTGTAATGTATAGTAGTGAACCTCAGGAGAGATCATCTCAACACGCTTGTGCGGCAGGGAGCGGCGTTTAGCTGCTGTGTGTTTTTTCTTTGTGCTGCCGAAGGGACCTGGTAAGCAGTGAGCCTGAGCAGGTGCTATGGGAGTGAAAATCTAAGTTAGATGGTAGCGGCCCCCGCTACTTGTTGCATGACCCGTGTCTTTGTTCTTCTTGTAGCGGAAAACAGGATGCCCCTGCATTAAAAAAGGGATTCCCCTCCTTGAACAGGAAGGGAATCCCTAAAAAATAAAAACGCTGAAAACAGAGGGCCGCGTTCGCCAGCCCTATAGCCTATTAGACTCTACTTCTCTTCGCGCTTATAGTCTTCATACTCCAGCGATGCCATAATGAACGTGCCAATGGCTTTTCCTTCATTTTCAACAATGGTAACATCTTTGCCGCTCAGGTAATAATTGATCGTTCCTGTACGGGAGGGGTCTTTGGCTGGGCCCAAACCGGCCGAAGCACAGGTTTGGATGATATGGGTTTTGCCTCCGTCTTCACGGATAAAAGTTTTGAGCAGGCCCTGGTAAGCCTTTTCTGCCACCGGCAGGTAAGTCGCTTTATCAAGGTGGCCAAGCCTGATTCCTTTCAGGTAAGCATATGTAAATATGGAGGAGCAGGAAGCCTCCAGATAATTAGGATCTGTTCCCACATTATACACATTACCGTCTACTGTGTCGCCTTTGCCATCGGCCGTAGTCGTGGCGTCATATTGCAGCAGCTGGTACCATACGCCCGACTTCTGGTCCTGCCAGCGTTTCAGGCCTGCCGCCACCTGGTTAAATATCTCCAATACATTGTTATAGTCCTTGTGGTCTTCAGGCATGTATTCCAGCACATCTGCCAGGGCGGCAAAATACCATCCCATGCCACGTCCCCAGAACTCTTTGCTGCAGCCTGTAAAAGGCTCTTCTTCATTTGCCCAGAAAGAATTCGGATCGGCCGGGTCTGCCGACCAGGCATGGTAGTTCAACTGCAATTCCGGATTATAGGTTTTCTGGTGGATAGTCTTAAACTGCAGGGCAATATCGTCCCAGCTCTCGGCATGCTCCTCTGTGTCTTGCTCTCCAAAAGCGGCCTGCCATTGCGCATAAATGGGCGAACCCATGTATAAGCCGTCGAGCCACATCTGGTTGGGGTAGATGGCTTTATGAAAGAAGCCGCCGGCTCCGGGCAATCCTTCAGCTATGCGGGCGTGATCGAACTTCAGGGTGTTCCGGACCACCGTGGCGGCTGTTTTATAGCGTTCGGCCTCCTGGGTGTTGCCTTTTCTCATTTCCTCCTCATAAAGGGCGAAAAAGATTCTCCCGGCAGGTAAGTCATCGATGTTGCTTGGCCGGAGCGCAGTTTCTCCCTTAGAGTTCAGGATCATGGTGCCATCTTCATTAAGGTTTCTGTCTGCAAAGGCTTTCACGGCATCATAATACTCGGTTTTCTCCGGATACATCATCCAGGCTTTGAGTACGGAGCTTGCAACAAGTCCTGAAACATAGTCCCAGCCGGTATCAGCTAGTCTGGCCTGATGATGTCTGTTCGTATAAAAATCAACCAATCCATGCGATTCCACCATTTTCTGCGACCATATGGGAGAATCTTCTTGTATTTTGGGGCTGCATGCAAGCGTAAACAGCGAAATCGCAAGTAAAAGGCATTTTTTCATGATACATGTTGTCGTTTACAGGTTGTTGGATAAGGGTATAAAAAGGTTGTTAACTGAAAAGGCTTTATGCCTGTATTTTGCATGCTGAAGCGGCACGCTGCGCACCCTATAAATGGCTGCCACTGCAAATATAGGCTAATTATACAAGACCATTACTGTGTGCGAACATACCTTTTCTGCCCGGCAACAGCCACAAGGCCACCGGAACCTGCCCCGAATTGCTCCGCCAAAGCCGTGATGCCGGCAGGATCGGGTCTGTGGCGCAGTTCGGGCCACGCCAAGGCAGCCGGCTAGACAACTAGGCCTTTCAGTGGTTATGCACCCGAATTATTCTAATCAAAATGGCCCTCCGGAGCTAATCTTGTAGAAAAAACAATGAAGCCGCTAAGGTACATCGCAAAGGCACTTTTCTGTACTTTAAGCAACGAGTAAAAACCTGCTGCATATCATCTAAAGGCACTTTTTATTTTTTCATTACAAGATTAGCTCCGGAGGCTTTAGCTGCTGCAAACATCCGTTATGAAACCAGTACAACTCAGGCCACAGCAGCCATAAGAGCAGGCAGTTACCTCATGCCCACCAGAAGAGGTGAGCGAAGGTTCAGTAGCAGTAGAAACACCTCCGGAGCGCCATTTCGATTAGAATAATTCCCAGATCCTCCCACTCCCCCACAAAGCCCTTCGCACGCGCAGGCCGCGACCTGCCCGAACGTCTCAGAAATTCATTCTCAAACAAAATCCTCCGAAAAGCCCGCCCTCCAATATACCAACTGCTTAACACCTGCTGCTCCCAACAACTCACATTCATCTAAAAAAACAATTTCAGACCTGTAACACAACCTACATTTCACTATCTTACCCCTACGTTTAAACACCAAGAGATGCAGCTAACGCATGAGCACAAAGTATAAAATCCGGGATAATCAGAAGTTATATTTCCTGACTTTTGCGGTAGTGGCCTGGGTGGATGTTTTTTCCCGAAAAGAGCATAAAGACATTTTCCTGGACAGCCTCCGGTACTGTCAGCAGCACAAAGGCCTGGAATTATTTGCCTTTTGCCTCATGACGAACCATGTTCATCTGATTGCGGGCGTTAAAGAAGGAGGAAATTTGTCTGCTGTACTGCGCGACTTAAAGAAGTTCACGTCTTATGCCATCACCAAAGCCATAGAGGAGCACCCGCAGGAAAGCCGCCGAGACTGGATGCTGTGGATTTTCAGGAAGCATGGCGAGCGCAACAGCAACAACACCAGGTACCAGTTCTGGCAGCAGGACAACCACCCGATTGAACTAAGCAGCAACGCACTGCTAGACCAAAAGTTAGAGTACCTGCATCAAAACCCCGTGCAGGCGGGCATTTGCTATACCGCTGAAGAATATGTTTACAGTAGTGCCGGACAGTACGCCAACCTGGAAACGCTGCTGCCGGTAACGCTATTGACATAAGTCTGCGCTGGCGCAAGTGTGGAGCGAAGCGTCACTTGTGCTGACACATGAGGCAAGTCTTCAGACTTGCGTGAGCAGCCATTCAATACACGAAGGCCTGAAGATGACACAATTGTCGTTGCGCTTCACACTTGCGCCGGTAACCAGGTAAACACCACTATTCCCCAAACAATCCCCTACTTCACCGCCCCACTACTAGTGAGAAGCTAAGCGGCCTCACCCCCATCATCAAAAGCCACGACATCAGCATCGTCAGGTTGACTGCCTGACGATAGACCTTGCCTACGACACGCCTCCTCCTGTTATGGAATGAAGGGAGGTGTAAAAAATTAGAGGTAGCTTTTCAATACCTTTTTGAATGTAAAAAAGCCTCTCCGGAAATGGAGAGGCTTTTTGTTATATGGCTTCTAGCCTCCAACTGGTAAGCAGCTGCCTTATAACTCGGCGGCGTTAAAGGTGTCGCCCTGCGACACATCGCCGGAATCGAAGCCTTTTTTAAACCAGCGGACTCTCTGGGCGGAGGTGCCGTGGGTGAAGGAGTCTGGCACCACTCTTCCTGTGGACTGCTTTTGCAGACGGTCATCACCAATGGCGCTTGCTGCATTCAGGGCCTCTTCCAAGTCGCCGGGCTCCATAAATCCGGTGGAGCGCTGGGTATGATGCGCCCACACGCCGGCATAAAAATCAGCCTGCAGCTCTACTCTTACCATGAGCTGATTAAAATCTGTTTGGGATAGCTGGCCCCGCAGGGCATTTACCCGATCCATGGTGCCGGTGAGTTTCTGCACATGATGCCCTACCTCATGGCCAACCACATAGGCCTGCGCAAAATCTCCTTCGGCACCCAGCTTGCGTTCCATTTCGCCAAAAAAGCTAAGGTCGATGTACAGTTTTTCATCGCCGGGGCAGTAAAATGGTCCTGTGGCGGAAGACGCAAGGCCACAGGCCGAGTTTACCTGCCCCGAAAACAGCACCAGGGTAGGTTCCCGGTAGCCTGGAAGCATCTTGTTCCAGACATCTTCGGTATCTGCCAGCACCACGGCCGTCTGGTGAGCCAGCTCCTGCTCTTCCGGGCTCGGCTGGTACTCGGCCGACTGTGCATACTGCGCTTCTCCGCCCACAAACTGCTGCAGCAGCGTTAAGGGGTTGGTTCCTGTAAGGAACAGCAGTGCCGCGACCACCGTTACAATAATCAGCCCCACCTTCGAGAAGAGAAGCCGGAACAAAGGAATCAGGAGCATGGGACTGATGCCTCTGCCACCTCCTCCGAAACCGCCTGCTGATTGTCCCCTACGGTCTTCTATATTGCTGCTTTTTCTTCTGCCTTGCCATTTCATGAGTATATTTTTTTCATGGAGTGAATGATCGTATGGTTTATTTGTTCCCTGCCTTGTCAGCCAGAAGGTTTATTCCCATATCCAAACAGTATAACGGAAAGCAGCTTTACTTAGATGCAGGCAAAAATTTTATCTGGTTGCCTGTACATTACCTGATTCTCCTCACCTGAACACCATTCAGCATTGCCTCCCCTTTCAGCGCCTTGAAGTCAATGATGATGCCTTCGTCCTGCTTCACGCTGATATTGATTTTAGATGAGACCGCCCGTTCCGGGTAAAGGTACCCGGTGTTGCTCAGGCCAGTAAGTACAGGCTGTTTGTTCACACGCACATCAAATACCCGTTCTTCAAAGCCTTCTGATTCTTCGTGGGCGCTATCCAGGTTATAGGCCAGTGCCGCTTTTGGCCTGCCTGAGTGCAGTTCAGCAAAGTGCAGGGTCAGTTCATAATCGCCGGCGGACACATCCAGCCGGAACTGCTCCAGGCCAATCCGCTGGGTGGCGTAAACGGGGTCCAGGTCTGTGCCGAGTATGTTCCGGTCGGAGCCGTAGCTGTGCCGGCTGGTGTTTCCCATGCTGTATACCTTTCCGCCAACATAGCCCCAACTACCGGGTGTGTAGGCCTGCTCTGGCAGCCACACCTGCCATGCCTTCTCATCAAAGAACATGCGCCTGTCTCCCAGGCTTATATTGAGTTCCTGAAAAGGCAAGGCCTCGCTCTTTAGGTTTTGGGAAAGCAATTTAAATTGAATGTCTGCCTGATCGATCATTGCCAGATCTCCGGCCGTTGCCTGCAGTTGGTTAAGACCCGGCCCGAACGGAACCTCGAAGCGGGCCACGCCAAGCTC
Organism: Pontibacter beigongshangensis; assembly: GCF_014332515.1. Lineage (GTDB taxonomy): Bacteria > Bacteroidota > Bacteroidia > Cytophagales > Hymenobacteraceae > Pontibacter > Pontibacter beigongshangensis. Next base: position 212,803 of record NZ_VFSD01000004.1, read on the forward strand.
CGTAGCAGTAGTCCCAATCTCTTTCCCATTCAGCTTCAGGCTTACCGATTTCTGGTTGCTGAACACCACGACCGGCTGCGTGCAGGTCAGGTCTGTTTCTGAGGCGGCAAAACCAGTGCGCAACTGCCATTCCTTCGAGCCAATCTGGACGAAGGGCTCCTCCAGCAGGTTAGCCTGGTAAAACCGGTAGCCGTCCTTCGGTTTGCGGTCGCCGGTCATGATTCCTTTGGAGTTGATATGCGGCGTGGACTCCATCCGGTGCTCGGAACTAAACTCAGCCAAGTTCCAGATTAAGCCGGCAGCTACAAAAGGCCGCTCCCGTATGGCTTTTAAGTACGCCTGATGAAAGGCGTTGGTATACTCTACCGTCTTGTCGAACCGAACCGGGTCAAAGCTGTGCAGGCGGTTGTCGGCGTCGGCGCCATATTCCGTTACCAGCAGAGGCTTGTCGGGCAGCTCGCGGTGGTGCCTGTCCAGGTAGGCGCCAAAATCGCTGAAGGTGTCGGTATACCAGCCCAGGTACAGGTTCCAGCCTACCAGCATGGGTATCCTCGTCAGGCCCACTTTGTTATACAGGTCAAAATTGCCGTTGTTCGAAATCAAGGTATAGCGGTAGGGGTCTTCCTGGCGGGTCAGGTCTTCGAGCTGCTGTGCCAGTTGGGCGACTTTTCTAAAGTATAGCTCCTGCCGCTCAGAGCCTTTCTCGTGCTGTGGCCGCAGCAGCACTTCGTTCATATAAGACCAGACGATCAGGCTGGGGTGATTAAAGTTCTGCCGCACCATTTCCCGCTGTACGCGCATGGAGTTCCCGGCAAAAGCTTCGGTTTCGGTGATGTGGTTGCCCATGGGCGTTTCTATCATGGCCAAAATACCCAGCCGGTCGCAGGCCTGCAGGATGGCGGGGTCCTGGGGGTAATGCGCAATCCGCAGAAAGTTGCCGCCCATGGCTTTCAGGAGTTCTACATCGCGCACATGCATGGCATCAGGCAGGGCATTGCCCATCTGCTTAAAATCCTGGTGGCGACTGGCCCCGATCAATTTCAGTGGCTTGCCGTTCAGGAAAAATCCTGTGGCAGCGTCAAACGAAAACCATCGGAAACCCAGCGGATTGCTCACCTCATCGAGCACGACCTGGCTCCCTGTTTCGGAGATAGTAGACACCACGCGGTACAGGTAGGGGTCTTGTACCGACCAGAGGCGGGCACCTTTGATATTCTTTAGCTCCTGCTCAAAATCGACTCTTTGTCCGGCATCGGCTCTGTAGTTCTTGTTCAGTTCTTTGAACACCCTGCCTTCAACATCCAGCAACTGGTGGCGAATTGTCAGGTTCTTCCGCTGCCTGCTTTCATTCACGAATGTTCCTTTTATGCGAAGCCCGGCCGTGCTGGCGGTCACGTTTGGGGTCGTGATAAAAATACCAGTGGTGGCGTGGTTGTCGGCGGCAAAATGCACCTTATCCATCACGTGCAGGTATACATCACGGTAAATGCCGCCAAAAAAAGTGTAGTCGCCCGTTAGCGGCGGGATGTCCGGGTGATGGCTGTTGTCGACCTTTACCAGGACCTGGTTGGGTGCGTTTCCGGAGGTGTTATAGGTTAAATACGAGCTGATCGGAAAGGAGAAGAAGGTATAGCTGCCGATGTGGCTGCCTACAGATTTTCCGTTGATGAACACTTCCGCTACCTGGGCTGCGCCTTCAAAAAAAAGGTATACTTCCCTGTCTTTCCAGTCAGCCGGAATGTAGAGTGTCTTCTTATACCAGCCGGTGCCCCGGTAATAGCCCGGTTCATCGTCCAGCACATCCTGGGCGTTCCAGGTATGCGGCAAATATACCGGCTGCCAGCTGTTAACCGATCTTGTGGCCTCAGCAGTATCGCCCTTCCAGAAAAGCCAGTTGCTGTTGATGGTGCTTTTTATTCGACCCTGCGCGTGCAGGGTGGGGCTGATGAAAAAACAGCAAAGAAGAAGGTAAAGTATGGGGTATCTCATGGTCTCAGAAAGTAGGATGAAGGAATCAGATGGATAAGCATTCAGAAGTTTGCTGGCGCGCCTCTACAAAAGATAAACTTCTGGCTCGCAGACCGGCAGGAAATGCGAACCAGAAGTTTACGGGGTATCCCAACCTTACCTTTTCAGGATTCTCCTTACCCATACCGCTGTGCCATCCGTCACGTGCAGGTAATAGTCGCCATCCGGGTTCTGCTGTAAATCAAAATCCAGCTCAAACATCTTGTGGCTCCTGGCCAAAACAGAGGAGGCTACCGGGTTTCCGCTGCTGTCGTATAGCACGAAAGTATAGTCTTTGTCTTTCCTATTCTCCAGCTTCACTTTCAGCTGCCCCCTGGTTGGATTCGGGTACATGATTAATAGCACGCCATCCCGCTTTGCGTCTTCCTCAAACACAAGCAGGGTTTGCTGCACCGGAGTCGCCGCTTCATGGTTGGCATTTCCTTCCTGCCTGGCTGCAATTACCACTTCGCCCTCAGCGGAGAAGGTAAGTACATTGCCCTCCACACTGCCCGGCCCGGAAATTACGCTATAAGACACTGGCAGACCGGCAGAGGAAACGGCGCTCAGCAGCACGGTTTCTGCTGTATTTTTGGGCAGCATGGCATCAAACGTCAGCTCCTGGGCAGCTTTGCCCACCTCGAAGGTATAGCTGGCCGTTGCCGGGAAGTATTTCTCATCGCCTGCCTGACTGGCCTGCAGCGTAACGGAGCCTGCACCTGTTATGCGCAGGTATGCTTCCCCGTCGATGGTCTCCACAGTGGCTGGCCCGGATAGTACAGAGAGTGTAACCGGCAAATCAGAACTGGCGCTGGCTACCAGTTGGAAAGGGTCGTCCCCATAGGTAACTTCCGTGATTTCGCCAAAGCTGATTTGCTGGGTCTTTCTCTGAAACAGTTCCCACTCGGCAAACTGTGTATTGTTGTTATTCCCGTTCAGGGTGATGTTCAGGCGGTAGTAGATAAACGGTTGCAAGTTTTCCGGCATGTGGAAAGTTCGGGTTTGCTTCCGTGCCGGGAAATCTTCATCGGCTCGCACATCCAGGGTAGTCCAGGTTCTGCCGTCGTCAGAGCCTTGCAGGTTCCAGTCTTTTGGGTCGCGCTCATCTGCGTCTCTGCCTGAGGTAATGGTGTAACTGGTCACGATGGCTGGCACTACCGACTTGTACTGCACCCACAGCGCTTTTTTGCCGTTCTGGTAATACTTGGTGTTGGTATCGTTGTCGATGATGTTCTGGAAGTTTTCGTCCGGCCGGTTGCTCTCGTACTGGGAAGTCAGGATACCACCGTTATCCGTCAGGTCGAACGCTTCCGGGTCCCCTGCTGTGAGGGGCTCCTGGTACACCGGCTCTTCTGCCAGGATTTGCTCTGTTTTTGCCCGAAGCGCTGCCCACAGATTGCCCTGCAGCTGTTCCGGAATCACGATGTTGCTCACCGCCTGTTCTCCCAGTCGCTCCCGTAGTTGCTGCAGGTACAGGCTGCGCAGCGGCACATGGGCGCCCCAGCTCTCCCAGTAACCATTGTGCGATGGGTCCTCTCCCACGCCTTGTGTTACGCCTACAGCACCCACGGCCCAGTTGCGTGCCGTAGGCGGGCTCTCTACCAGGAAATCACTCTTGTAAGACTGGCAGTTCCAGAACATAGCCTGTGCACCCGCCCAGCCATGGCCGGTACCGGAGGCGCCACGGTTCCGTACCCGTATCTGACCGCCGTACACGTTGTCGAAGAGCAAGCCGGTGGCCCAGCGGTGGTGCGGCCCGATGTCTGACTGGGTGTTATCCGAAAAGCAGTCCAGGAACACGTTGGGGCCGGGGACCCGGGAGCCGGTCACGTAGTCGTGGCGGCCGCCCCAGGTCATGCAGCGCTGGAACAGGTTGTTGGAGCTGTTGCTTTCAATATCGAAGGAGTATTTTCTGCTCCCGGTGGTCTGGGATTTCGGGTCGATCATGGCGCAGTCTTCTATGGTGTTGTAGCGCGACAAATTAGACAAGCGGACAGCCGAATAGCCGAAGTACTTCACCACCACTTTTTTAACCCAGGAGTTTTCGGCACGGTTAAACTGTATGGCGTTCCAGCCATGCGACTCATCGGCGTTGTTTCGGAAAACCGACTCCAGCCGCAAGTTCTCTACACCTGTCTCCGAAATACGGCCAACGACATCAGACTTATAAACTTCGCCGCCGCCGTACACGGTTTCTATGGGGTCAACGATAGGAGCATCCAGCGTAAGGACATTCCCGTTTACAGCTACTATTTTCCGTTCAAACTGCGTTTTGTAGTCAGCTGCGGCCCAGCCATGCCGGGCCATGTCCAGGGCGTTAATCCAGGCCTCGTTCGGTGTTTTCTGTACCACCACCTCATCGCCTGCCCTGAAGGCATGGCTGGCGACGGAGAAGGTTCTGGTACCTGTCGGCACATATGCCGTCGTGATCCGGGCCTTGCTCCCTGCTACTTCCCCGAAGCCGCTGCCTGTCCCCCGCACCTCTATCAGGTTATGCTGCGAACGTTGCGTGGCGATAAGCACTGTTCCATCCAGGCTGTTACCTTCTCCCCGCAGCACCACGCCGCTCTCTCTGATAAACAAGGAGCCGCCTACGTGGTAGATCCCCGTCTTCAGCAACACGGCCCCGCGAAACCCATTGGCATCGGCTGGCAGCGCGGCAACCCGGTCGATGGCCCGCTGGATAGCGGCTTTAACATCACCTGTGTCTGGCAGCACAGTTTCTTTTACCGGCACCTCCGGCAGCCTCACGCCCCCGCCGCGGTAACCTGCACTAGAAAAATCGGGCACCTGGTTCACCGCATTTTCCTGCCCCTGGTTGGCATACAGCGTATATGTCAGTTTTCCGTCCTGCAGCGAAACCAGCGGTGCCTGCCCTGCCACATGCAGCACAGCAACGAAAAAAAACAACAGGAGTGTACTTGATCTTTTCATATAAAATTGATTTAGTGACAAATGAAATTATAAGCGATGACCTGATGAGCAGCTAGGGCAGCGCAGCAGCGGAAACCTCCGGAGGGACGTTTTCATTAGAATAATTGGAGTGTATACATGACTATCCTGCTACCTATTGGTTCCCCCTGCCTTAGCTGCTGCTCTTTCCGGTGTTCTTACCCTGTTTTGTTGCATAATAGAGAAGCTGAGCGCTCACGGCTGATGCCGGGCCATAACTTACCTTGCAAAGCTTAGAATGGCCTGCAGTGTTCTCTTTAAGAAGCGGACAGCGGAGATGGCTGATTGCTTTTGGCCATCTGCTGCAAAAATGCTATTTGCCCGCCCTCTGAAACTTTATTTCCAGGGGCGATGCCAGGCGCTTGGCAAAATCCGCCAGGTAGAGGTCCCACTCTTCCACCGATTCGAACTGGCCGCTTTTGTCCCAGCCAAAGCCGGCGTAGTATACCAGCAAGTTGTCTTTGGGGGATGCAACCACCAACAGGTGGCTCTGGTCTCTGGCCTCTGCCCGATGGTCTTTAAAAGACTGCACCCGCTGTGGGGCCACCACCAGGCCGGTACCCAGCCAGGAACCGTCGATCGGCTCCCAGTAGCGGAACCAGCCCTGCTCCCGGCTGGCCTTCACCTCTCCTTTCTTGTCGTGCAGGGTAATGCCGATGGTAATGTTGGGCAGGGGGGGTGCGGTGCTAAGCACTTCTTCTATGCGGGTCATGTTGCTGCCCAGGTCCAGGCTGATGCGCTTCGTCTCCTGTACCTGCTGCTCCCCGGCCTGCCAGGGGGCGTAGGTCAGTTCGAATACCGTGCGTATGGGTCCTTCCGCTATGGTTTTATACCCTGTAAAGTTCCTGGAAACATACAGCGAATCACCTGCCAGCACCCCGACTCCCCCGATGCCGCGGCTGACGCCCACGTGGTAAGGATCGTAGCCCTCGCCACGGTCTACATGATAGAAGTTGCTGTTCTCTTTATAACCTTCGTACCATTTGTTGATGATGGGATACTCCACCCGTTTGAGCCAAGCATCGATCCCGCTCGTCAGGGTGCCGCCTTTTATGCCCTGCTCCACCATCTGCTGCGCCACGGGCCCATAGGTGCGGAAAGCCACGCGGTCGTTCTCCCAGGTATAGTCGTCGGTGCGCTCGGGCACGAAGCGGGAAAAGGTGCTGCGCCCGCTCTTGGGTTGCTGCGCCGCGCCATTGCTCGTACCTTTTACTTTAAAGCTCTTCTCCTGACGAGCCTTTAGGCTTGCCTGGAAGAGGAGCTCGTCTACTGTGCCATCCGCATTCGCATCCAGCGGCTGCGTCACCAGCAGGCTGTCGGTGGCTGCATCGTACAGGAGCAGATTCTCCACGCCAAAGCGCTGCACCAATGCCGCTACGCTTGCTACCGGTATGCTCACCGGCTCGGCCGGGCGGTCGATGGGCAGCTTGTTCATCACTTTAAACTCCATGCTTTTGCCCGGCAGCTGGCAACCAGACAGCAGTAAGGCGCTTAGCCATATGCTTCCTGCAAAAGCCTTTACTATACACTGTTTTTTATGGGTCATTCTAGTGCTTTTTTATTTCAGGATGATGGAGAATCTGATCAAGTACTGCCGGCTCAGATACCGTAGTGGCAAGGAGCCCGGTCCATGAATTATTCTAATGAAAATGCCCCTCCGGAGCTTGCTGCTGCTTAAAAGGACAGAAGACGCAGGACAGAAGGCTCTCCTTTACATATTAAGACCTGTGCGTGAGGACTTATGCTCGGCCTGCACTGATAATTTATCTCCTCATCCTCAAATCAACCCCTTGATAAATCAATCATTTAACAACCAGCAACTAACAACCAGCCATCAAAACATCAGCACATCAGCACATGAATCCATTAGCACCTTAACCAAATTATGCTAATGAAAATGTCCCTCCGGAGCTCATCTTGCAGGGATAAACAAGGCCTCTGTTTCCTTAATTTTGCGCTGGTGCGCGCTTGCCGCTCGTACTTTCCTATCAAGCATTTCCAGAAGGGGTCAAAGCAGCTTGTTAGTAGATCCATTCTTTTATGCTGTAACCTTAAGGAACAGTTGGTACGAGCGGCAAGCGCGCACCAGCGACCTGCTTTTTCCTACAAGATGAGCTCCGGAGGGGCTGCTCCTACTGCTGCTGCTCCTGTTTTCGGCAACAGGATGCACTTGATTGCACTTAGAGTTTGCGGACCTGGAAACCGTTGAGCACGGGTCTTCCTGTCTTGGCCGTGAAGACAATTTCCAGCCCTTTGTTGCCACTTACTGTTACAGGCATTTTTTTCGCAACCGCACGGGCCACGCCGTACTCCTGCGCCAGGTCGAGGTCTTCCAGCACCAGCACACCGTTCACATGCACATCAAAGATTCTTTCCTCTGCTTTTTCTTCCTGTTCATCGCCAGTACCCAGGTTGTAGGGCAGTACTTCCTTCGCCTGGCCGCCTGTCAGTTCGGCAAAGTGCAGCGTTATTTCATACTGTCCGTCCGGCACGTCGGCCCGGTACTTTTCGATGCCAACCTGCTGGGTCTGGTAGATGGGGTCGTTGTCGGTGCCGAAAATGCTTTTGTCGGTTCCGTAGCTCTGGCGGTTGCTCTTAAACGTGTAGCTTTCGCCTCCTACATGGCCCCAGCTACCGCTGCGGTAAGGTTGGTCAGGCAGCCACACCTGCTGGCTCAGCTCATCGATAAACAGGCGTTTGGCACCCAGCAACACATTCAGTTCTTCGAAAGGCACCTCTTTACCGGTAAGCTGGTCCGGCACCAGTCGGAAGTTCACCTCCATAAAGTCCTTGTATTCTTTCCCATCGGCCAGGGCAACCGCTTCGATGCGGTTGAGGCCGTTTTTAAATGGCACCTGCCACTCACACACGCCTTCCACGGCCTGCTGCACGCCCAACTTCACGCCGTTTACCTGTAGCTCTGCCTGTGGCAGGTTGGTGTACACCTTAAAAGGCTGCGTGCTCACCGCGTTATTAGACTGGGCAGTCGCCAGCGGTTTTGTGCTGGCCGTACCTTCTATTCTATCGGCTATGCCACCGCGCAGTGTCCAGTTCCTGGAAGCCATCCTCAGGAATGGGTTCTTGAGCAAGTGCGCCTGGTAGTAGTGGTAAGGCGCCTTCGGAATTCTGTCGAGCGTGGTGACGCCTTTGTTGTTGATGTGCGGCATGGTCTCGCCGCGAGATTCGGAGTTGAAGTCTGCCAGGTTCCAGATCATGCCTGCCGCCACGAAGGGCCGCTTCATCATCTCGCGCAGGTATACCTCATGGTAACGGCTGGCGTACTCCTCGCTCTTGTCGAAACGCTCCGGTGTGAAGCTGTGGATTCTGGGGTCGGCATCGGCGCCATACTCGGTTACCAGCACGGGCTTATCGGGCATGTCGCGGTGGTGCTGGTCCAGAAACTCGCCAAAATTTTCGAGCGTGCGGCTGTACCAGCCCAGGTACAAGTTCCAGCCCACCAGCATGGGTATCTTTGTGAGGCCCACCTTGTTGTAGAGGTCGTAAGCGCCATGGTTCGGGATCATGGTATAGCGGTGCGGGTCTTCCTGGCGGGTCAGGTCTTCGAGTTCCTGCGCCAGTTTGGCGATGTTGCTGAAGTATACCTGCTGGCGCTCCGGCTCGTCCTTATACTTAGGCCGGAGCAGGATCTCGTTCATGTAAGCCCAGATAATGACGCTTGGGTGGTTAAAGTTCTGCCGGATCATCTCCAGGTGCGTGCGCTTGCTATTGTCTGCAAAGGCCACAGATTCGGTAATGGCGTTGATGATGGGCACTTCTACGGCAGCCAGTATGCCAAGCCGGTCGCAGGCTTCCAGAATAACGGGGTCCTGTGGGTAGTGGGCCACGCGCAGAAAGTTGCCCCCCATGGCCTTCAGCAGCTTCACATCCTCCACCTGCCGTGCATCGGGCACGGCATTGCCCAGGCCTTTAAAGTCCTGGTGGCGGCTGGCGCCTATCAGTTTGTAATGCTTGCCGTTCAGGAAAAAGCCCGCTTTAGGGTCAAATCTGAACCAGCGGAACCCCAGCGGGCTGGCTACCTGGTCCAGCTCCTGCCCGGTGGCAGCGTCGTAAATGATGGTGGCCAACGTATACAGGTAGGGGTCTTCCGGCGACCACAGGTGCGGCTGCTTTACCGATTTGAATTCCTGGTGAACCGTGGTGCGCGCACCGGCGCCCAGCTGCAGGGTGGCAGCTTTCTCAGCAACCGTTTTGCCCTGCTCGTCCTTTAGGGTAGTTACAAATCTTATTTTTCGTTTCTTGCCTGAGCTGTTCACCAGCTTACCCGCTATCTTTACCGTGGCTTTCTCTTCCGACACCTCTGGCGTGGTGATGTAAATGCCACTGGACGCGTAGTCCGTCAAATCGATGTGAACCGGGTCGGTCACCACCAGGAAAACATCGCGGTATATGCCCCCAAAGAAGGTGAAGTCGGCGGTGAGGGTCGGAATATCCTCGTTGAAGCGGTTGTTCACTTTTACTGCAATCTCGTTTTGCTCGCCCTTGCCAAACTTCAGGAATTTTTTTATGGGCACGGTAAAGCGGGTATAGCCGCCGATGTGCTCACCAGCCTTTTGCCCGTTCACGTATACCTCCACTTCCTGGTTGGCCCCCTCAAAGTACAGAAACACGTCCTTATCTTTGTAAAAAGGGCTGATGCTGAGGATTTTCCGGTACCACCCCACGCCGCGGTAGTAGCCGGGTTTATCGTCCATCACATCTTCAGCATTCCAGGTATGCGGCAGCGATACGGTTTCCCAGTGCACATCACTAGCTTTACCCGGGAAGCTGGGAATCTCGCCTTTGTGGAACTGCCAGGCCTCGTTCACGCTGATTTTCAGGCGCCCGTTTCCTGCAGCCAGCACCGGCCCCGATAGCAGGACCAGGCATAGAAAGGACAGGAAACCAAGCAACGTTTTAGGATTAATCGAATTCATCTTCATCTTGCATTTGGTATTGTAAAAAGCCTCCCCTGAGACTTTAAAGTATGAAGGCAGCTACAGGAAAGTGTAGCCTGCGGCTGCCTGATGATGTTACTTAAAAAGTTTGCCCCTCTCTGTCAGCTGCTCTTTAGTGTGCAAATCCCCAGGCATTCATGGCCGACCCAGTTCAGGGGGCACGCCTGCCGGTCTGGGTGCTGCGTTCCAGGCATACCTGTGCCGGTCTGACTGCCGCCGAAGCATCTCCTAGTTCGTTCTAAAGGCTCGGCGTGTCCGGCAGAAAAACACACTATTTCGCCGCCCCTACACTTCCGCCAGTTGAGGTCTTTTGGTTTGATTTCAGGTTGAGCAGCACGGTTGGTATGCCATCAGATCGCACGCTCACCACATTTTCGCCCTTATTTGTTTTAAGGCGGATGATGGCGCGGCCGTTGTACAACTGCAGTTTGCTGGCACCAGTGGATGTCCCCTGGTTGTCGATCAGTTCCCCATCACCGGTAAGGCCGAAGCGCACGTTCTGGGCAGCATCCAGGCAAAGCACGCCCCTGCTGTCCAGCATTTTAACCTGCACAGTGGTGGTGTCGTTCTTCTCTTCCAGTTTCTCCAGCACCATACGGGCAGGCGCGCCCCACTTTTCGGTCTGGTACTCAAATTCCAGGGCGTCCGTCACGGTGGTTCTCCCTTTCCTCGCGACTACTTTAACCGAGTGCTTTCCTTTTGTCATCGGCACCATCCAGCGCAAGCCGGCCGCCGGAAAATCCTGGCTGTTGCGTTTTTTCACGCCCAGGCTTTTGCCATCCACAAACAGCTCGGCCACATCGCAGTTGGAGTACACCTTCATCATCTTTTCCTCTCCTTCTTCGCCCCAGCGCACCGGCCAGGTATGGCCGTAGATGCGTGCCATCGGCTTCTCTGTCCAGTAAGACTGGAACACGTAGTACGATTCCTTTCTGGTAAAATCGCGCTCGATAATGCCTTTTTGATTCATGTAGGGCACCGGGTTCTCCGGGCGTACCGGTGTCGAGAAATCCTTGAAGGGCCAGTAGGCTGTTCCGGTCAGCCAGGGCATGGTCTCCTGCTCTTTCAGGTGCCAGTCTATCAGGTTCACAATATAGCTTTCGCTCCAGTCCCCGTCTTTCGACACGCGGGTTGCACCTCCCACCAGCGAGGCATCGCCGGCTCTTTCATCGGCCCCTTTGCCTGTGGGTATCGCCTCCAGCACATGGTCAGGATTTTCAGAATGGCGGCGCGCATGGCTGTCGCCTCCCCACTCTACGTGCAGGAAGCGGTCTACCCGCCTGAACTCTTTCTCAGACTCCTGCTTATATTCGGTATAAGTACCCCGGTACCAGCCTGCCCAGATAGAAGGAGAATACACATCCACAATGTCCTTGCAGAAGTCGCAGCGACGAATGGCGGTCTGGCGCGAAGGGTCCAGCCTGTGCGACATGTCGTTGAGCTCACTCATGAACGCGCGAATCTTCTGCTGGTCAAATTCGTCGAAGTCTCCCGGCCAGTCGTTTTCGTTGCCCAACCCCCAGATGATCACGGACGGATGGTTGTAGTGCTGCTCAATCATGTTGGTGAGCATGTTGCGGGCCTGCTCTTTGTAGATGTCGCCACCCAGTCCGCCACGACACCACGGAATTTCTTCCCAGACAAGTATGCCCAGGCTATCGCACAGCTCCAGTATGATGCGTGACTGCTGGTAATGGCCCAGGCGGATAAAGTTGACGCCGACGTCTTTCATCATCAGCATTTCGTGGCGCATCTGCTCCTCGGTCATGGCATTGGCTACGCCGGCATGGTCTTCGTGCCGGTGCGTGCCGCGCAGCAACAAGCGCTCGCCGTTCAGATAAAATGGACCTTTCTCGGCGAACTCAAAGTGCCGGAATCCGATTTTCTCGGTGGTAGTGTGCGTACCCGAAGGAGTGGTTATACTTGTCTCAACCGTATACAGGGCAGGATTTGCGGGAGACCATAGCTTTGGTTTCTTTAACTTTGTGTTCCAAATGGTGACATCACCCTCCATCGCTTTGGCGCTGGTCTTCACCTGGTCCACCACTTTGCCTTTCGGGTCTTTCAACCGAATTGTGACCTGGGCGCTTTCTGCCTTATCAGGATTATGAAATCTGGTCCTGACGGAAAGCTGCCCCTCTTTACCGGTTTTGTCTACTGTAGCGTGCGCGAATACTTTATCAAGGGAGACAGACGGCACATACACCAGGTTCAGGTAGCGGTAAATGCCGCCGTACAGGTTAAAGTCCGATAAGTCAGAGGGGATTATCTCCAGGTCACGGGAGTTGTCGCAGCGGATCGAGATGGGAACTTTGCCGTTGAACTGCTCTTTAAAAGCAGCCGTCTGCCTGAAGGCTTCCACAGCCTCTGTTATATCCACCGTAAACTCATCATAGCCGCCCACATGCGAGCCGACTTTAGTGGTATACACGTACACATCTGTTTTTTGTCCGGCTCCTTCGAAGTGCAGCAGTGTGCGGCCGTTTTCATAGTGGTTGTTTAGGGCCAGTTGGGTGCGGTACCAGCCCGGCCCCTGGTAATAGTTTACATCGGGGGCTACAGCATCGGTGGCGTTGAAACTGTGCGGCAGGGTAACCGGCACCCAGACAGGAACAGTTTCGGGAGAACCGGGCTTTGCTGGCCTTACGGCCTCCCAGATGCCCCCCAGGTCGCTTCTCAGAAATTCCCAGCCGCTGTTCAGCCTCATTTTGTTTTCTGACGGGGCTGTTTGTGCCTGCCCTGTTACTGCCACCAGCACAAAGCTACAGGAAAGTATATAGGATAATATTCTTAGAATCATTTCGAAAAAAGTAAAAGGGAAACATGGCGGTGGTGCTTATGCGCCGCACAAAGTATGGTTCAAGGGTTGTTCAGGCAAGAGCTGCCCCCTGCCCTGCTGTCAGGCAGGTGCAGAAGAGCAGCTAATGACCACTTGACGCTCTCAGATTAATTGTAGCCCGGGTTCTGAGGCAACAGGTTCGTGTTTCGGGAAATCTCCGCCTGCGGAATAGGTAGCAGCTTATGGTATTCCTGGGCATTAGGCTGTGGTTCAAAGGAATCCGGTCCCGCAAAAGCCGACGGCACCATGCCCCAGCGCTTCAGGTCATACCAGCGCTTCCATTCAAAAGCAAGCTCCACCCGGCGCTCCTCCCGCACTGCAGCACGGAACTCCTCTTGCGAGAGGCCGGCAATGTTTACCGTGTAGCCAGCCCGGCGGCGCACCTCATTAAGGTAGTCGTAGGCCTCTGCCGTAGGCCCTCCGTTGGCTTCGTTCAGCGCCTCTGCCGCCATCAGCAGCACTTCGGCGTAGCGGAACAACACGAGGTTGTGGTCTGACCTGGCTCCTGTAGACTGGGCATTGCCAGGTTTGAGTGCCCACTTGCCCGTGTGCACGTAAGCATCCTGAAACTCGGTCCAGGGCTTGAAGCCATTACCATGAGCAGCCTCTGTTATAAAGGTTGCTGCCTTGCGCAGGTCTTCGTCTCTGATGCTCTTATAAACCCCTGGTGAGGCGACCACCACACTCCAGCCCTGCATGTTTGCCCCACGCACACCGGTTATGGCGCTTATGTAATCCACGTTGAAGTTACTGGTGCCTACCTGCCCCAGGAAATCCACCGTCCATACATGCTCTGCCATGTCGCCGTTGGTGGCATCCCACAGGTCATTGAAATCAGCCATCAGCCGGTAGCCAAATTTTCCTTTGTTGTTGATGACCATCTGCGAATATTCAGCGGCTTTCTCCCAGTTTCCCAGTGTAAGGTGGGTAGAGGCCAGCAGCGTTAAGGCAGATCCTTTGGTTGCCCGGGACCGGATGTTGCCAGCATACCCATCCGGCAGAGCGTCATAGGTGCTGGTCAGATCCGAGATGATCAGCTGGTAAATTTCAGCTGCCGGGCTTTTGGATATGGTCTTCACCGCTTCGATCTCCTGTGGAGTGTCGATAAAGTAGTCGATCATTGGCACGTCTCCGAAGAGTTGCACCAGGTGCGAGTAGGCCAGTGCCCGGATGGCTCTTGCCTCAGCATCCAGGGCATTGCGGCTGGCCACCGGCATGTCCACACGCTTTATACCCTCGATGGCCGCATTTGCCGCCCCAATAATGGCGTAGGAGCTGTTCCAGATATGCTCTATGTTGTCGTTTCCTGCGTCAAAGATAAACCTGTCGAGTTGCCGTCGGCTGGCAGCCGTTCCCTGGTCCCCGATCGTGCCCATATCGCTTAAAAGCTGCAGGCTCATCGTCAGCCGGCGGCCATAATACTCTTCCCTGGCCATCAGGCCATACCCGGAAAGCACTGCGGCCTCGGCATCGCCGTACGTTTTAAAGAAGCTCTCCGGTGCCAGCAGCCCTACCGGGTCCTCATCCAGGTCGGTACAGGCGCTAAAAATGCCCAGCAGCCCCATGGCCAGTATCGTATGTATCTTGGTTTTCATAATAATCTCCGTTTACTGTTGAGAAGGATAGCTTAAAATGTGATGTTCAATCCAGCCGTGTAAGATTTCACGTTCGGATAGCTGCCATAGTCCAGGCCTATGTTGCGGTTTGAGTCGATGTAGCTCACCTCGGGGTCATAGCCGGTGTATTCCGTAAAGGTGAGGATGTTTTGGGCACTAATATAAAGGCGCAGGTTGCTGACAAAGAACTTTTCTGTGACGGCCGCCGGCAGGTTGTAGCCCAGCACCACGTTTTTGAGACGTAAATAACTTCCGTCCTCTACCCATCGGCTCGACACGGCATTGGAGTTGTTGATGCTTGCCCTGGGAATGTTGGTGTCGGTGTTGGTCGGTGTCCACCTGTTTAGTGCCGCCGTGGAGGCATTACCCTTGCCAGACATCCACTCCATCTCCATGCGCGTCAGGTTCAGCATATCGTTCCCCACGCTTCCCTGAAAAAACAGCGACAGGTCGAAATTCTTATACCTGAAATCGTTGTTAAACCCGAAGATAAAGTCAGGATGCGGGTTGCCGATGATGGTGCGGTCGGCAGTCGTCACCATACCGTCAGGCATACCGGTCAGGTTATTGTTGTCATCCACACCTGTAATGTCACGGTACTTAGCGTCTCCGGGCGCCTTTCCTTTCTCAGCGCTGATGTCATCTCCCTGCTGGTATACTCCGTCGAAGAAATAGCCGTAGAACATGCCCACCGGCTGACCTTCTGTGAGGATATGCGACTGCCTGTTGAGCAGGTGGCTGGGAACACCGGATTCTATGATCTGCCC
This sequence comes from Pontibacter beigongshangensis, assembly GCF_014332515.1. Lineage (GTDB taxonomy): Bacteria > Bacteroidota > Bacteroidia > Cytophagales > Hymenobacteraceae > Pontibacter > Pontibacter beigongshangensis. Next base: position 227,939 of record NZ_VFSD01000004.1, read on the forward strand.
GGCAGGCAGGCTAAGTATCTTATTGCGGTTAAAGGTGATGTTAAAGTCCGTATTCCACTGAAAAGCTCCGTCGAAGTTAACGGTGTTCACACCAAACTCCCATCCTTTGTTCTCCAGGCTGCCTATGTTCTGCAGGGTACTGGTGTAGCCTGAGTAAGGAGGAAGTGGCAGGCGGTACAGCAGGTCCACGGTTTTCTTGTAGTAGTAATCTGCCGTCAGGTTTACTCTGTTGCCAAATAGCCCCAGGTCTACACCAAAGTTCGTCTGCTGGGTACTTTCCCAGCTAAGGTCAGGGTTCTGAACTTCTGTGGGGCGCACGGCATTAACAGGCACACCTCCGATGATGGTAAAAGTTGGGGAGAAACGGGCCAGCGACTGGTAAGAGCCGATCTCGGTGTTACCGGTAATGCCATAGCTGCCGCGCAGCTTCAGGTTGCTTGTCCAGGCGAGGGCTGTTTCCATAAAAGGTTCTTCCTTCACATTCCAGGCAAGGGCGGCCGATGGGAAGAAAGCCCACTTGTTATTTGCTCCGAAGCGGGAGGAACCGTCGTACCGTCCGGTAAAGGTGAGCAGGTAGCGCTCCTTGAGGTTATAGTTCGCGCGGCCGTAGAACGACGACAGCTGCCACTCGGTCATGCCAGAGGTGGGGTTCTGGTAATTCGAGCCTCCGTCCAGGTTCCAGAAAGAGAAGCTGTCTGAAATGAAACCCCGGTTCTCAGCATCCCAATCCTCCCCTCTGTAAGACTGATACGAGTAGCCGGCCACAAGTCCTATCGTATGGATGCTGTGGAGGGTTTTGTTAAAGGAAAAATAGTTCTCGTTGATGATGTTGGTATTTTTATCTGCCGCGATGGAACCTGTTCCACCCGTGTTGGCGCCTTCGTTCAGCGTGGTCGGGATAAAGCTGCCCGTGCGCCCGTTGTTGGTCTGTACGCCCAGGGTGGTGCGGAAGGTAAGCCCATCCAGGAGATTGACATCTACAAACAGGTTGCTCTGCAGCATGTCCACCACCCGCTCGTTCTGGCGCTGGGTGGCCACGGCGTATGGGTTGTCTATCGGGTCACCCACATCGGCCCGGGTAAAGGCTCCCTTGTCGTCATAGATGCCCAGGATAGGGTTAAAGCGCAGCGCCGAGCCGATAACGCCCGCGCTGTTGGCTCCGCCGGAAGTTTCCTGGGTCCTCACCCCATTCCTGATGGATCGGGTGGCCAGCAGTTTCACGCCTGCCCTTATTCTTTCCGACACACCGAAATCCAGGTTAGCAAGGCCCGAGTAGCGTTTATAGTCTGAGTTTATCACGATACCATCCTGGCCGAAATAATTAACGGACGTATAAAAATTCAGCTTGTCGGAGCCGCCGGAGGCAGATACCTGGTAGTTCTGCAGGTTGCCGGTCCTGAATATCTCGTCCTGCCAGTCTGTTCCCCGGCCGTAGGAAGTCGGATTAGGGTAGCGGTCCTCCTTGTATACTTCATTCATCATCTCAGCAAACTGCGATGCGTCTAACACATCCAGTTTTTTTCCTACCTCCTGCGTAGAATATGATGTCTGCAGCTCTACCTTGGTCTTGCCAGACTTTCCTCGTTTGGTCGTGATCAGCACGACACCGTTCGCACCGCGCGAACCATAGATGGCCGTGGCCGATGCATCTTTCAGAATCTCTATCGAGGCGATGTCGCCGGGAGGTGGCGCAGTGGCGCCGGCAAAGCCGTCCACCACATAAAGCGGGTCACTGCTGGCGTTAATGGAAGTTCCGCCCCGAACACGGATGCGCGGATTTGCGCCGGGGGCGCCGTTACTGCTTGTGATGGAAACGCCTGCGGAACGGCCTTGCAGCGCTTCAGTGGCACTAAGGACCGGGTACTGGTTTATTTCATCGGCAGAAACAGACGACACGGAGCCTGTCAGGTCGCTTTTCTTCTGCGTACCGTACCCGACTACCACCACCTCGTCCAGCGCTTTTGAGTCCGGTTCCAAGGAAACACTTACTACAGAGCGGTTTTGGAGCGGCACTTTCTGTGTCACATACCCTACAAAAGAGAAAACCAGGGTATTGTCTGAAGCAGCCGCCTGTAGCCGGAACGAGCCATCGGCACCTGTTGCAGTACCCGTGGTGGTATTTTCCACCATTACCGTAACGCCGGGCAGCGGCTCTCCGCTTGCAGCATCCTTTACCGTACCTGCCACCTGTATTCCCTGAAAAGTATAGGTATCGGTCAGCAGGTTTATTTTGCCTGTCATTGCGCCGTTTATCGCTACACTTACCTTCCCATTCGGCCCACCCGTTTCCGCAGCCTGAGCAAACGGTATGGCAGACAAGTTTAAGGCGCATCCCAGCAATATGAAGAGGGCCGGCCTTGCGTGGCTAAAGCGGGCAGAGCAATTTCCCCCACCATCCCGGCATAACCTGCGTGTTTTCTTTTCCATATTCAGTAATGTTTTCGTTTATAATTATAGGACCCGTATTTTCTAAAAAGACACTGTAATGACTAACCTCTGTAAAACCACTCCCAAGCCTATGCTACCTGGCAGAGCCTCTGCGGGCTTTCAGCTATCCGGCCCTCAAGCAGAGCAAGCGGGAAGGCTACTGGCCTCGGCAAAGAAATCAACTGGGGGGGGGCAATACAATGAGTGTCAGCAATCCAACCACACACCCACTGCCCTTGCCCACATATTTTATCAGCTGATTGACGAAGGAAATTTAGGTGGTTTTCGCTGCCGGAAAGTCCGGAATTGGGTATACAGAAGTTCTTAAAGAGAAAAATGCGCGTAAAAGGAACATTAGCGCACCGGTTTTTCAGGACCAGGCATTCATTTTCTGGCGTAGGCAATGGGAGTTTAGGTAGATGTAAGGCTGAAAGCCCTTCTTTAAGTATTCCGGATCTTATGGGCAACGGCACTCGCAACCAAAGGATGTATATGCCCCGCCCCTATTTCCTGAAGGACTATAATTCCTATTTCAATACGTTAAGAAGCCATCAGAATTCAGTTAGAGTTCTGACTTTATGAATTATTCTAATAAATAAGGCCCTTCAGAGCTGGCAAGTCCTTGAGAGCTGGCTGCTGCCAGGCGGTCGGCTTACATTGAATGCGACATGCTTTTTCCTATATCTTTCTGAATTTCAGCCTGCTGTACGCACAAATACCTTTTCTGTACTATTCGCTCCTTTTTAGTTCTGCCGATTTATGGCTTTTTTAGGGTAAAGCCTCTATATTGCTGAAAACATCCTTTAGAACTGAACAAGATGCAAAAACCAACGCAAGATTTAGCCGGAAAGGTAGCCGTGATAACCGGCGGCGGCGGCGTCCTGTGCTCCACTATGGCACATACTCTAGCTGCGCATGGCGCTAAAATAGCAGTCCTGGATTTAAAAGAAGAAGCAGCCGAGGCTGTAGCTGAAGCCATTCGCCTGCAAGGCGGGCAGGCCATAGGGGTAGGTGCCAATGTGCTGCAGAAAGAAAGCCTGCAGGCCGCACACGAGCGTGTCATCCAGGCCTTAGGCCCCTGCGACATATTGATAAACGGCGCCGGCGGCAACCACCCGAAAGGCACTACCTCCAAGAACTTTCTTTTTCCGGAAGACCTTGTACAACAGCAGGAAGGAATAAACACGTTCTTCGACATGGACCCGGAAGGAATAAAGTTCGTATTCGACCTTAACTTTATTGGCACGCTGCTTCCCACGCAGGTATTCGCAAAGGAAATGGTGGGTAGAGAAGGGGCTACCATTATCAATATCTCGTCTATGAATGCTTTCAGACCACTGACCAAGATACCGGCCTATAGCGGAGCGAAGGCAGCTATTTCCAACTTTACCCAGTGGCTGGCCGTGCACTTCTCCAAAGCGGGCATCCGTGTAAATGCCATGGCCCCGGGCTTCTTCCTGACTGAGCAGAACAGAACATTACTCACCACCGCAAATGGGGAACTGACCGACCGTGGCAACACCATCATCTCGCATACTCCCATGGGCCGCTTTGGCACGCCAGACGACCTGACCGGAACTTTGTTGTGGCTTTGTGGTGATGGCTCCCGGTTTGTGACTGGGGTTGTAGTGCCTATCGACGGTGGATTCAGTGCTTTCAGTGGAGTATAAAAAACGCAAGAAATATGAGTTTAGAACAAACCTGGAGATGGTATGGTCCCCAAGACCCCGTGTCCCTGGCAGACATCCGGCAGGCCGGCGCCACCGGCATTGTGACTGCCCTGCACCACATACCGAACGGTGAAGTATGGACGGTGGATGAGATTATGATCCGCAAGTCTATGGTTGAACTGGCTGGCCTCACATGGTCGGTGGTGGAGAGCGTGCCAGTGCATGAGGATATCAAAAAGCGAACAGGCAGCTACGAGCGGTACATTGACAACTATAAGCAGACTCTGCGAAACCTGGGCGCCTGTGGCATCGATATTGTCTGCTACAACTTTATGCCGGTGCTGGACTGGACCCGTACCGATCTTGACTACGTGATGCCGGACGGTTCCACCGCACTTCGCTTCGATGCGGCAGCTTTTGCCGCATTTGAGCTCTACTTGCTCAAAAGGCCCGGAGCCACGCAAGACTACAGCGAGGCGCAGCAGCAAAAGGCAGCGCAGTACCTCGAAATGCAGTCTGAAGAACAGAAAGCCACACTTGTCAAAAATATTATAGCAGGTCTCCCCGGCTCTGAAGAAGGGTATACCCTGGAGGCATTCCAGGAGGTGTTATCCACTTATGATAACATCGGACCGAAGGAGCTGAAAGAAAACCTGTTCCACTTCCTGGGCCAGGTAATTCCTGCCGCCGAAGAAGCCGGTGTTGTGATGGCCATTCACCCCGACGACCCACCTTATCCGATCCTCGGTTTGCCGCGCGTAGTAAGCACGGAACAGGACATCCTCGATTTATACCAGGCGGTTGACTCGCCTAGCAACGGCCTGACCTTCTGCACTGGCTCCTTTGGCGTTCGCCCGGACAATGATCTGGCGGGCATGGTGCAGCGCCTAGGCAACCGTATTCATTTTATCCACTTAAGAAGCACCCGCCGCGACGAAGAAGGCAACTTTTATGAAGCCGATCACCTGGACGGCGACGTGGACATGTTTGCTGTAATGCAGGCGCTGCTGCAGGAACAAAGCGCCCGCAAAGCAGCCGGAAGAAATGACCTTCGTATGCCCTTCCGCCCGGACCACGGCCACAAGATGCTCGATGACCTGCATAAAAAGACTAACCCTGGTTACTCGGCCATAGGCAGACTCAGAGGATTGGCAGAACTCCGCGGGCTGCAGCTCGGCATAGAGCGCTTCCTGGAGAAGGAGTCTACCCCTGCATCTACTTATGCTTCAGAGATTCCTACAGCATAACATTTGCCCTCCAATTCTCCGGAGGCGACTGCCCAAGTTGCCTCCGGAGAATTACCCTCCTCAGCTCCGAGTAGGCATCCGACTGCTTTACATCCAATACTCGGCTGTATCTGCCCATGGAAATGCTTGCAGGTTAAGGCAATAGGTTTGGCATGATTTTTAAAAGACTGGCAGAAACAAAAAAGCCTGCAATCACTTGGCTTGCAGGCTTTTAGTTGTTTTTGATATGATAATCAGCAGAGAGTGAGGGATTCGAACCCTCGATACCCTTTTGAGGTATACACACTTTCCAGGCGTGCTCCTTCAACCACTCGGACAACTCTCTGTTTTTTGGTGGTGCAAAGATAAGACCTTTATATGCAGCTTTGCAAATTTAAAAGCACTATACTTTTCAAATTACAGAGTTATTTCTCCCCTGATATTGGCTCCCAGCCAGTAGGTGGTTTCTTCACGGGTCAGGTTAAAGCCCAGCACATACATCATTTTGGTGATGGCGGCTTCCGTAGTTATGTCCATGCCGCCTATCACGCCCATGTCGAGCAGGTATTTGCTAGTTTCGTAGCGGCCCTGCTGTACCCGGCCCTCATCGCACTGCGACACGTTCAGGATATAGATGCCCCGGTTAATGGCTTCGCGCAGTAGTTGCAACAGCCAGGCAGAAGTGGGGGCATTGCCGGCACCGTACGTTTCCAGCACTACGCCGCGCAGTTCGGGTGTTTGCAGGATACTGCTCACCACGTTGGCCGTTATGCCCGGAAAAAGCTTCAGGATGGCTACCCGGTCATCCATGTGAAAGTGTGCCTTAAAAGGCTCCTGGGCGTGCGCACGAATAGCTCCCCAATAATAGTCTATGTCTACGCCGGCTTTGGCGAGCAGCGGATGGTTCTCTGATTTGAAGGCGTTGAAATGCCGGCTCTCCACTTTTTTGGCCCGGTTGCCGCGCAGCAGCAGGTTATGAAAATAAATGCACACCTCCGGCACCAGCCCCTTGCCGTCTATTTTGGTGGCAGCTATCTGCAAGGCAGTGATCAGGTTCTCGCGGGCATCGGTTCTGACACGGCCAATGGGCACCTGCGCCCCGGTAAAAATAACCGGCTTCTGCAGGTTCTCCAGCAGGTAACTTAAGGCAGAGGCGCTGTAGGCCATAGTATCGGTACCATGCAGGATTACAAAACCATCGTAACTATCGTAGTTGTCGGAGATCAGGCGTGCCAGCATGGCCCATTCGTCAATGTTCATGTTCGACGAATCGATGGGTGGATCCAGGCTGAAAACCGTGAGCAGGTATTTGAACTGCTGCAGTTCCGGCACCTTCTCCAGGATCATACTGAAATTGAAAGGCACCAGGTGCTTCGCTTTCTCATCGAACACCATCCCGATGGTTCCACCAGTGTAAATAATCAGTATGGAAGCTTCCGGATCGAGCGGAGCCGCTGTGTCTATATCTACTTTTACAATATTCATTAGGTTAATTTAAAAAGGCCGGTGGCATTTTTTGCAGTGGCCATTGCCACTTCCTCTACTGATTTCTGCATGAGCTCCGCCACCCGATTGGCAATAAGTGGCAGGTAAGCCGGCTGGTTGCGCTTACCCCGATGGGGTGCCGGGGCCAGATAAGGGCAATCGGTCTCGAGCATAATATCCTGCAGGCTGAGGTGCGGCAGCAGCTTGTCCAAGCCCCCGTTCTTAAAAGTGGCCACGCCGCCTATCCCCATCAGAAACCCGAGTTCTTTCACTTTGTTGGCCTGTTCCAGGGTGCCGGTAAAGCAATGGAAAACACCGGTCAGGGTGCCGTCCTGGGCCTGGGCCACAATTTCATACGCTTCGTCGAAAGAGTCGCGTGTATGGAGCACCACTGGCAGCTGGTGCTTTTTAGCCAGCGCTACCTGCACCCGCAGGGCCTCCTGCTGCTGCGGCAGAAAAGTCTTGTCCCAGTACAGATCGATGCCGCACTCCCCTACTGCCGCGAACTGCCGCTTGCCCAGCCACTCTTCCACCAGGTAAAGCTCTTTCTCAAAATCTTTCTGAACCGAGGTCGGGTGCAGCCCCATCATGGGCAGGCAAAGCCGGGGGTGCTGCGCCTCCGTTTCAAGCATCGCCTCTATGGAGGTGTGGTCGATGTTAGGCATGTAAATTTTGTCCACTCCTTCGGCCTCTGCTTTTGCCAGTGCCTCGGCCTGGTCTGGCCGGAAAGCCTCTGCGTAAATATGTGCGTGCGAATCAATAAAAGACATAGGCAGATTTTAGTATCGGGTGCAGGTATGAGCAATTTGCCCTCCTTTAATAATTAACAAGGCTGAAGTTTAGCATCAGCTACACAATGGTGCGGGCAGTACCTTCGCTCCTGCCTCCATTACGCACTTGCTGCCCTCCCTTACAGGCACAACCGCAACAAGCAAGTTCCAAATATACATTTTCAGGATGTACTATCATAAGAAAAACCTGATTCTGTTAGTATGCCGATAGCTGAGGGCTGGCTTAGCCCGGCACTACAGGGAAATTTACCTGAAGGTTGCCTGGCGGAGGAGGCTTCCTGTAATATACTACCTTCAAACTGGCTGACCCGGAGACGCACCTGCCAAGGTAACTTCCATAATCCCAGGCAATTATTCTAATGAATTTGCCCCTCCGGAGGGTAAATGGCTTGTTGCTGCTCCTGCTGCTAGCGGTAATGCTTGTCTGAATCTGGGTTTTCCTGATGATAGGGTTAACAGGATGATTATTTTCTGAATCTTTCTAGGGGGCCTTACCACAAGAATTTAAAATTTTTAGAAGGTGCCGAATATTTCAACCCTTTGGTATCTGAACTTAATTGGTCCCCTTCCCTTTTTCTTTTGAGGACCATTTCCAGATCTTCAAATCAACCATTTAACGATTAAACAATCAGCACATCTGCACATCAAAAACGCCTTCCCTTCCAGCTGACGCCTGAGGGAATAAGGAAGTATAAAATGAGGAGAACGGAAGTAAAAATAAGGTACAGTTCGAAGAGCAGGTAAAGGGGCCATGGTGGCAAAGGCAGCTGCACACGCTTCAGGCAGAGCCGGAGGTAAATGCTTTGCAGCAGCAGCTTCAGCCCGAAGATGCCCATCATTACACCAATCGAAGTGTACAGGAAAAATGGCAGCCAGACAGGGTAGTAGGCTGCATGCAACACCAGGATCACCACCATGTAGAAGGGCAGGTGCATGGAGCCCCGCATCCAGCGCCGGCGCTGCCTCAGCAGGTCAGGCAGTGTGGGCGCTGGCTCAGAAAAGGCCAGTACCTTGCGGTCGTACAGGTTCCGGAAGCCAAAGCCTTGCTGCAGCACTTTGTTGAATATCGCCACATCTTCTGTCACAGAGAATTTAATCTGCTCATAGCCGCCTGTCGCCTCGTAGGCTTTGCGCGTCAGGAGCATGTTATTGCCCATCGTGGACACCGGCAGTCCCAGGTCCGTTACCACCTGCATCAGCCCCAGGGCATAGATCCAGTCCATAGCCTGGAGCCGGGCAAACAGGCCAGTCCCGGCAATGGTGGTGATGCCGGTTACCACACCCAAACCGGGCTGCAGGCTGGCCAGCATACTTGTGATCCAGGTTGGCGGCACGACAATGTCGGCATCGGTGAAGAAAAAATAATCAGTGGTAGCCTCGCGGGCCAGGTGTGCCAGCACATTGGCTTTCCCCCTGGCCAGCCCCAGGTTTTCGGAGACAGGAATGCATCGGTACTGCGGCTTGTTTTTGATAAAAGCGTCCACCACGGTCCGGGTATCGTCGGTAGAGGCATCATCGCCTATAATCACCTCCAGCTGTTCTTTTGGGTATTGTAGCTGCTCTATGGCCTGCAGGCAGCGGGTTATGGTGTGGGCTTCGTTGCGGGCTGCGATCAGGATGCTGACCCTTGGAAAAGAAGCAGGCTGCCCCGGATACGACTTGCGGTAAAAGGCAAACAGAACGAGCAGTGTAGCAAAGAGCAGAAAGAAAACGATAAAGTAAGCAACAGAAAAAATCATAGTGAACTGAAGGTATATCCGCCCGAGGCAAAATGTTCCAGAAACCGTGGCAGCACATACTGCAGGTTACGCTGCGCTTTCAGGCTGTCGTGAAATACGATGATGCTGCCGCTTTGGGTATAGCGGATGGCTTTTTTCAGGCAATCTTCCGGGCGGAGGGTTTTGTCATAGTCGTTGGTGAGCATGTCCCACATAACCAGTTCGTAGCCTCGCTCCCGCAGCTGCCTTGCCTGCGCGCCGGTAATGCGCCCGTGCGGCGGACGGAACAGCTGCCGGCCTGCTGCCCCTTGCACCTTCTCCAGTACTTCCTGGCACTGCTGCACGTTATTCAGGTATTGCTCCAGGGGAGTCTGCCAGCCTTTCAGGTGGTGGAAGGTATGGTTGGCCAGCACATGTCCCTGACGCAGTACCTCCTGCGCTACCTCTTGGTGCCTTCTCACATTATCGCCGACGCAAAAAAAGGTGGCTTTTGCCTGGATCTGCGCCAGTTGCGCCAGCACAAAAGGGGTAACCACGGGTATCGGACCGTCATCGAAGGTCAGGTATAGCCGCTTTCCTTCCGAAGATTTATGCCAGGTGTACCCCGGCAGCAGCTTTTTAATAATAGCAGGCGTTTTATAAAATCGGATCAACTTGTTTTCCTTAGGGTTGAGGCCAGGGTTTACAGGATAGGATGCAAGTTAGAGGACAAATTATTTGAATGAAAAAGCTCCTCCGGAAGTATTCTGAACTGCTGCTGCACCTGCTGCTGCTAAAAATGCTGCCCTCAAAAATTACTGTAGCTGAGGCAAGCTTTGCTACTTAAACCGGCAGGAGAGCAGGGTGATGTCGTCGTCGAACTTGGCTTCTTCGTTGTAGAGGTGGATCTCTTTAAGCAGTTGCAGGTGCAGGGTTCTGGAGCTGAGGAAGCGGTGCTTCTGCATGTACTTAATGGTGCCTTCAATGCCATATTCCTCCTCCGAGGCATCAAATATCTCGGTCAGGCCATCGGTGTAGCAGAACAGCACCGACCGCCTGGGCACTTCGATGGTGGTAACCGACATAAACGGCAGCACGTCGAACACGCCCAGCATGGTGCAGCCTTCGTTCAGGAGCCGGTGCGAATTGTCTTCGAACAGCAGGATCGGGGAGTTATGGCCCGCATTCACATAACTCAGCTGGCGGGTTTTGCGGTTGTAGATGGCCAGAAAGGCCGTGATGAACTTCTCGGCGATCGCATTGCGGTAAATCAGGTTGTTCAGCTCTGCTACCACCGTGTTCAGGTCCGAGACCTGCCGCAGAATGGTGCGCAGGCCCGCCTGGAAGTTAGACATCAGCAAGGAGGCCGGCACCCCCTTACCCGACACATCGGCCACGCAAAAAAGAAACTGGTCCTGGTCTATGTCGATAAAATCGTAGTAGTCTCCGCCGATAGAAGAGTGCGGAATATAACTGGCATGGATGGCCACATCCTTATCGTTGGGCAGCGCCTTGGGAAAGAGCATGGACTGCACCTCGCGGGCAATCTCTATCTCGCGCCGAATCGACTCCTGGGCCAGCCGCTGCCGGTTCATCTTGTGGTTCTCGATGGCAACGAGCATGATATTACTCACGGTCTGCAGAAAGTTGAGTGCCTCCAGGTTGTTGTAGTATGGCTGAATCTTTCCGATCATGACAAAGGCCAGTACCCGGCCATTGTGCAAAATCGGGATCACGATCTCGAAACCACGCCAGCGCCGCTCTACCTGCAGCTTCGAGATAAAGGTGATCTCCTTGAGGTTGATAATCTCCTCCGGCATTTCGCATTTCGTGAAATCCATTTCGGTACCATAGCAAATCTTGCACTCCCACGACTCGTCTTCCACAAACAGCACCAGCCGGTTTATCTGCAGCTGCGCCAGCAGCGTAAAGTGGTAAATCTTGTAGAGCGCACTCTCCGGCAGGTTTTCGTTGATGGCCTGCGTAATCTCCAGCAAAGCAGAAAGCTCCAGCTTCTTTAGTTGCAGCTCCTGCTGTGTGTTTGGTACAATGATCTCAGACATTGGCTAGCGGAATTTTAGGATCGTAGGCATCGCGCAGGCCGTTCCCCAGCAGGTTAAAGGCTAGCACGAGCAAACTGATACAAATACTCGGTAAAAGTACTAAATAGAGTCCAGCTCTGGCACCTATCAGCTGAAAACCTTCGTTCACCATCATGCCCCACGAGGGCGCAGGCGGTTGCACGCCAAGCCCCAGGAAACTCAACCCGGCTTCTACCAGAATGGCCGAGGCAAAATTGGCAGTGGCTATAACAATAAGCGGCCCGATAATGTTCGGCAACAGGTGGTTAAAAATTATTTTGAACTGCGAAACCCCCAGCACCTGGGCCGCCTCGATATAAGTTTTTTCCTTCAGGCTCAGGATCTGCCCCCGCACTACGCGTGCCACCTCTACCCACATGGTAAGGCCCACCGCCACAAAAGCCACCCACACGCCTTTGCTGTCCAGGGCCAGGCTGATGGCGATTACCAGCATGATACTTGGCACCGACCACACCACCGTCATCAGGAAGATCATCACCTTATCTACCCACCCGCCAAAATAGCCGCCCGTAGCCCCCACCGTAATGCCAATCACCAGCGATATCAGCACCGCCACAAACCCGATCCCCAGCGAAATGCGGGTTCCCAGGATCAGCCTGCTCAGCACATCGCGCCCGGCCTTATCGGTGCCGAGCCAGAAGGTTCGCTCCTCCAGGTGCTCCTGCCGGATGGCTGCTGCCATGGCTTCCGGGCTGTTGTATTGTGCTGGTTCTGCCAGTACTTCGGCCATGGCAAATACGCGCAATTGGTCGGCCAGGGCATTGTTGCTGCGCAAGGGCTGCACATACAGGCTGTCGCCTCTAAAGGAGACACTCTCCACCGGTAGCTCAGAGTAGGCAGCCGGCCGGCCGTAGAGAACAAAAGCTATCGGATTCACGTCAGGCACCATGGCCTCAGGGCGGGCCAGCTTCAGGATGGCAGTTGAAAAGCCGGGTGCCTTTTTCTGGACCTGCACCAGGCCATTGTTGGCATTGGGGGTGCTGTCGGGCATAAAGGCATAGCCTCCCAGCGCCACCAGCACGGCCAGCACAATAATGGCCAGGCCGGCCATGGCAGGCTTGTTGCGCAGCAGGCGTTGCCTGATGTAATAAGAGGGTGGCCTTGAAACCGAAGTCGATGAAACGGTGCCTGCCATTTAGATGGAGTTGTGCACGATCAGGCCAGCTTTGGTAGCCAGAAAGAAATATTCCCGGCAATGGTTGCTGAAAGTCTTCTCGTTGAACTCCTGCTCTGTGTCCGGATCGGGGTAGAAGATCTTGACATAGCCCTGCTCGATCAGCTTTTTCAGGCCGGCACAAAGCTCTTCATCAGTCAGCGAAAGCGTGCTTTTGAGGTCGGTGTAGGCGGTTACGAAATATAACTCGTCCAGTAAATCAAATTCGTTTTCACTCATGGGTTTCGGATTATGCGTCCTTTCCAGCTGTAGCGGCCAGTCAGTCCGTAAATGGCTGTGTAAATTACATAAGGTGTGTACACCAGCTGCAGCGGCAACATGTACACCAGAAAGCGTTTCCGGTTCAAAAAACTCAGAATGCGCTTTAAAAATAAGAAATCTATTCCAAACTTGATACTATATGCCCCTACTAATGCAGGATAGCTCATAATTCCGGCCCAAGCCAGCGGTACAGCCAGCAGCAGCAGCAGGTTAACCAGAAACACACTCAGCGCCACCAGCTGCACGTGCCATTCCTGGTATGATTTCCATTTGCTGGCCCACCTAACCCGCTGAGAAATAAAACTTTTCAGGCTTTTGCGCGCGCTGGTGTGCACCGTGGCCTGCGGGTTTTTTAGGAACAAAACGCTCCCCGGATACTGCCGGTTGATCTTGTGGAGCAGGAACTCATCATCGCCGGAGGCAATGCCTTCGTTTCCAGAAAAACCGCCTACCTGTTCAAAGGCCTCGCGGGTATAGGCCAGGTTGGCACCATTGCACATGTTTGGTTTGTTCAGTTGAATAGAGGCCGCTCCTATCCCGATAAGCGAAGCAAACTCCACTAATTGCATCCGCTCAAAAAGGCTGTGGGTTTGATGGAAGGAAACAGGACCGCTGATAAACTTTGGTTGCTGAGAGGCGAAAGCATACGCGAATGCCCTTAGCCAGCCCGGCTGCACCCGGCAGTCGCCGTCGGTAAACACCAGCAGCTCCCCTCCTGCCAGCTCCACCCCTTTCTGCACGGCCGCCTTTTTAAGTGTCAGCCCCTCATAATCGGCCAGGCGGATGAGGCGCAGGTGCAGTTTACCAGCTGCTTTGTATGCCTCCACAACCTGTTTGGTGCTGTCTTCAGAATGGTCGTCTACCACCAGTACCTCGAGCAGGTTTAGGGGGTACTGCTGCCTTTCCAGGTCCTGGAGCAGTTGCGGCAAGGCCCTCTCCTCGTTCCGGACTGGTATGATAACCGAAAGCCTGGTGGTGGGCACAAAGCCTGGCGGAATAACCTGCACCGGCAGTAGCTGCCAGGCATACCAGCGCCTCAAGATAATGTAGCCGTACACGGCCAGCGACAGGTACAGCAGAAAGGTCATCGGTTCTTTCCTTTCCGAAAGAATTTCACCCTGAAAACGAAGATCAGCCCGATGGCACTGGGCACGGCAATATTGAGCAGCCAGAGGCTGAGGCTGGCGCTGAGCACCTGCAGCCGCTCCTGCCCCAGCAACCCGAACAGGTACATGGCCGACAGCTCCCGCACCCCCAGGTCGGAGATGATAGTAACAGAAGGTGCCATGGATTTAAGAAAGAAGGTGCCAGAAACTCCGCTCAGGTACTGCACCAATGGCAGGCGCACCTGAAACAGATACAGGAGCAACACAAACTGCGTCAGAAACACCAGGTAGCGCCCCAGCGAGAGCCAGAGCAACCGGGTAACTTCGCGGGTGCTATAGCGGTTCATAATGGCCACGTAGCGCACCACCTTGCGCAGGGGCTGCACCGCAGCCACCAGCGCTACCATGGCGCGGGCATTATAGAGCAACAGCAGCATGGCTCCGTTCAGCGCCAGCAACAGCAGCACCACGCTCATGCACACTTCCGGGTAAAGGTGCCAGTAAAATTGAATGATAAAATAAAACAGCCCACCGGTGCCCACCAGCACCGTTGCCACCAGCTGGCTGAAACGGCCGATAAAGATGGCTCCGATGGCATCGAGGCGCTGCCGGCTCTTCAGCACCAGCACCCGTCCGGCATAGTCGCCGATGCGGTTTGGGGTGATAAATCCCAGCGTGAGCCCCACCATCACGGCTTTGTAGGCCCTTGTAAACGACATGCGCTCCACCTTGCTCCCGAGCAGCTGCCACTTGCGGGCCTCGAAACCCCAGTTAACCGGAATCAGGAGAGCAGTGAGCAGCAGCAGGTAACGCACAGGGCTGGCAAATGCCTCCCGCCAGATGCCTGCCCAGCTCAGAAGCGTATCCGGAGCGGCAAAAATCTGGCGGTATAAAAAGAAAAGCGTGAGCAGCAGCACGATAGCCTTGCCCAGGTATAAAAGGAACTTCCTGTTTGAAACAATGTTCAAGTTATTGTCTTAATTTTGCACCCTATGATTTCCACCCCCGCACTTCCGCCCCAAAAACTTATTCTTGGCATCGACCCTGGCACACAGGAAATGGGCTATGGCCTGATCGAGGTAAAGGGCTCTAAGGTGCTGGTGATCCAGTATGGGGTTATTCACCTGAAGAGCTACAGCAATCACGCCATCAAGTTAAAGAAAATTTTTGACCGCATGATACAGCTCATCGACGAGTACCTGCCCGACGAGCTGGCCATCGAGTCGCCTTTTTACGGCACCAACGTGCAGAGCATGCTCAAATTGGGTCGGGCTCAGGGGGTTGCTATTGCCGCTGCGCTATCGCGCGACATACCGTATGTAGAGTACGCTCCCAAAAAAGTAAAGCAATCGGTAACCGGAAACGGCAATGCCTCTAAAGAGCAGGTGGCCAGCATGCTGGTCCAGATCCTGAAAATAGATGCGGCTCCGAAGCTCTACGATGCCACCGATGCCCTGGCCGTGGCACTTTGCCACCATTACCAGAAAGGTAATAACGCAAAGTCCGGCACCAAATCCTGGAAAAGTTTCATGACTGACAATCCGGATAGGGTATTGGGGAAATGAGTACGGCTTCGCCTAATTAGAAATTCAAAATTAGAAATTAGAAATTTTTGTCGTGCGAAAAAAGGCCTCACGGCGTGCGCAGCTCCTGCGATCCCCTGAGGTAAGGCAGTGGCTACAGAGCAGTAATGATTCGAATCAACTCCTGTTCTGTAGCCTCTTTTCCTTTTGCGGTTGCGCTGTAACTGCTAAAACGCCCACAGGAGCCATACACGCAGCAAGGTTTACGCCATGCCAGATTATTTGAATTAAATAGGCCCTCCGGAGCATATTTATCTGCTGCTGCTGATTCCTGTAACATATTCAACAAAAGACCTCTCCTCTTTACCTGGAAGCGAACGCCTCTTCTGAGGTGGCTGTGGAACGGCTGTACTCCTCCTCATCCATTTCCAGGAGCAGGTTGGCCACCAAAGCCGTCCAGCCTGTCTGGTGAGATGCTCCTAAGCCCTGCCCGGTATCGCCGTTGAAGAACTCGTAAAAGAGGTGCAGGTCCTGAAAATGCTCATCTTCTGTGAACTCTGCATGGCCGGAATGGTAGCGGTATTTTCCGTTTTCGTCTTTGTCAAAAATCTTGAGCAGCCGCAGGGTCAGCTCGTTGGCGATTTGCTTCAGGTTGAGCTTGTTGCCCGAACCGGTTGGGAACTCGTACTGCTGTGAAGGCCCGTAAAACGTGTAGAATTTCCGGAGCGACTGTATGATCAGGTAGTTGAGCGGGAACCAGATAGGGCCGCGCCAGTTGGAGTTGCCTCCGAACATATACGATGAACTTTCGCCGGGCTCATACTTTATGACATGCTTGCCATGATGGTCGAACTCATAGGGGTGCTCCAGGTGATGCTTGGAGAGCGACCGGATACCGTAATCAGACAGGAATTCCGACTCATCGAGCAGCCTGGTCAGGAGGTGCTCCAGGCGGGGGCCGCGCATGATGGAGAGCATAAAGTCGCCGTTCTCGTTCTTCTCCTCGAAATGAGTTATCAGCGAGGCCAGGTCAGGGCGGGTGCGCATGATGTTGAGTACCCGTACCTTGAACTCGTAGGAATGGTCGAATATGGTCTTGCTGATCATCTCAACGGCAAACAGCGGAATAATGCCAACCAGCGAGCGGATCTTCAGCCTGTGCGTGCCGCCATTTTCGAACTGCACCACATCATAGAAGAACTGGTCTTCCTCGTCCCAAAGCGAAATTTTCCGGTCGCCGATGTGGTGCATGGCCCAGGCTATGTTCAGGAAATGACGGAAGAATTTGGCTGCCGACTCTTCGTAGGCAATGTTGTTGCCTGCCAGCTCCAGCGAGATGCGCAGCATGTTGAGCGAGAACATGGCCATCCAGCTGGTGGAGTCGGCCTGCTGCATATTCTTGATACCGGCCGGCATCTTGCTCCTGTCGAACACCCCGATGTTGTCGAGGCCCAGGAAGCCGCCCTCAAAGAGATCGGTGCCGTTTACGTCTTTGCGGTTTACCCACCACGTAAAATTCATCAGCAGTTTCTGAAACGCCCGCTCCAGGAAATCCAGATCTGGCACACCTGTTTTCTTCTTGTCTTTCTCATACACTTCCCAAACAGCCCAGGCGTGCACGGGCGGGTTCACATCGCTGAAGTTCCACTCGTAGGCCGGTATCTGACCGTTGGGGTGCATGTAGTATTCCCGCAGCATGAGCTGCAGCTGCTCCTTGGCAAACGCCGGGTCGATATGCACAAAAGAGGTGGCATGAAAGGCAAGGTCCCAGGCAGCATACCAGGGGTATTCCCACTTGTCCGGCATCGAGATAATATGCCTGTTGGTGAGGTGGTGCCAGTCGGCGTTCCGTTTTTTGAGCCGCTCAGGAGCCGGGTCGCCGGGTTCGCCATGCAGCCACTTGTACACATCCATGTAGTAGAACTGCTTGGTCCAGAGCAGGCCGCCCAGCGCGTTGCGCAGCAGTTTTTTGTGCTCCGGGTTAAAATTCCGGGGCGTTAGCTGCTTATAGTAGCTGTCTGTTTCAGCTGCCCGGTGGCTAAAGATGGCATCAAAATCTTCCCACGGCTGATGCAGGACTTTCTTGCTGAGCCTTACTTTAAAAACCTCGGAGCCCCCCGCAGCCACCTTCCTTTTGTACCAGACGGCGGCCTTGGTTCCGATCTTGTCAGGGTTTACGGTAGGCTGCCCTTTCAGCACGTAATCGTTAATCCCGTCTTTTACATACGGGAATTCGTTTGTAGCCTGGTAGATGCGCTGATTGTTTGTCTCGTTTTCGCAGAAAAGCTGCTCGCCTGGCTCGTGGTAAAAGTTCAGTTCCCAGTTTCTGGTAGAATAAGACCGGATGCAGTTATCCGCAATTGAAGACAGCTTTGGCCTTTTGTTTCTGAACCAGGGGTTATGCTTCCAATAGTTCCGGAACCAGAAGTGGGGCAACACATGGATCGTGGCCGCCTCGGGCCCTCGGTTGTGCACTGTCACCTTCAACAGGATATCATCCACATCAGCCTTGGCATATTCTATGTAGCAGTCGAAATAGCGGTTGTCTTTAAAGGCGGCGGTGTCGAGCAGTTCTACCTCAGGCTCCGTGCGCTCCTGCCTGTTTCTGTACACCAGCTCCTCGTAAGGAAAGGCGGCTTGCGGGTATTTGTAGAGGTATTTGGCATAGGAGTGGCTGGGCGAGGAATCCAGATGGAAATAGAGTTCTTTCACGTCTTCGCCATGGTTGCCCTGCTCATTGGTCAGCCCGAACAGCCGCTCTTTCAAGATCGGGTCGTTGCCATTCCAGAAGGCGGGTGCCAGGCACAGAATCTGCCTGTCGTCGCAAAAGCCGGCAATGCCTTCTTCTCCCCAGCGGTAGGCGATGCTCCGGGCTTTATCGTGGGTAATACAATTCCAGGCATCTCCAGCAAAGCTGTAGTCTTCCCTTACTGTTCCCCACTGCCGCTCCGTAAGATACGGCCCCCATTTTTTCCAACTCTTCTTACTCTCACCATTCAAAGCCGAGCTATTCGCTGTTTCACCGTTTACCATTGCACCTGATTAATTATAAATATCCGGTCCTGCTTATACAGCTGGATGTGTAGATGGCAGCAACCGAATGTCAAATTTACAATTATCAGGGAATTTTAATGAAATTATTATTTTATTGGCTCGAGTTTGTGGATGTTTTGGTAGCAAGGCAAGGTTTATTTATTAGCCAGCAAGGAATGGCCTGCGCTTTAACAATTTCCCGGAAAAACAATTTTTGCTTTTCGCCCACAGGTTCTGTTAAGAAGATGGATGCGATCGGGCATCAATTAAGCGCGAACACGGATGTTGCGGACATTTGCTGAACCGCCACCCTGGCAAGGGCTGTGAGCGCTGAGACAAACCAGATTATTTGAATGAAAACAGGCCTCCGGAGCTTATCTTGCTGGAAAAAGCAGGTCGCTGGTGCGAGCTTGCCGCTTGGATCAAGTGTTCCTTCAGGCTACAGCTTAAAAGAATTGACCCATAACACGCTGCTTTGCCCCTTTCTGGAAAGGCTTGATAGGAAAGTACGAGCGGCAAGCGCGCATCAGCGCAAAATTCAGGAAATAGAAGCCTTATTTATCCGTACAAGTTTAGCTCCGGAGGCATTTGCTGCTGCTGCTGCTGACGCTTGTATTGTGTGTTGCCCCATCCATCTCCGAATCCTCACAGCGCTAAACCCTCAACCCAACAAACAGCCATTACCGGGCAACCCGGCAGCCCCCGGATTATTTGAATGAAAAAGGCCCTCCAGAGGTTTGGCAGCAATGGCCCGGAACCAGTTGCCGCAGGGTGGTTTCTGTGGCTGCCGGTTACAAAAACCGGCCTCACACCTTATTTTTATGATCGGCTTTACGGTATACCCAGTAAAATATCTGTGGCAATACCGTCAGGGAGAGCACCATGCAGATCAGCAGGCCGCCTACGATCATAATGGCCAGGGGCTTTTGTATTTCTGAACCCATTCCGGTAGACAAAGCAGCTGGCAGCAATCCCATCGAGCCCATCAGGGCGATCATCACAATCGGGCGGACACGGCTATACACCCCAGTTGAGATGGCTTGGCGCAGGTTCATCCTGCGCATGTTCTCTTTCATGGCCGCAATCAGTATTATACTGTTGATGGTGTTCACCCCGAACAGAATAATAAAGCCGATACCGGCCGAGATGCCAAAGATGGTCTGGGTAATCCACAGCGACATAAAACCTCCAATGAACGCATAGGGTATGGTGCTTGCCGCAATCAGGGTATCTTTCATGGAGCCGAAGTTGAAGTACAGCAGGAACAGGATCAGCAGCAGCACGGCAGGCACAATTACGGCCAACTGCCTGCTGGCTCTCTCCTTGCTCTCAAATTCGCCGGCCCAAACCATTTTGTTGGCTTGCGGCAGGGTCACGTTGTTTTCTACCTTGGTTTTTGCCTCGGCAATGGTGCTGCCCAGGTCCCGGCCCTCGATGCTAAAGCCTACCGCGATGTACCTGCTGCTGCCTTCCCTGTAAATAAAAGTGGGGCCCGTCATAAATTCAATGTTCGCAATTTCGCGCAACGGAATTTTTCTGCCATTCATGGCAGGAATCAGGATTTCACCGATTTTCTGCTCATTATCGCGGTACTCTTTCTGGAAACGGATACGGACGTCAAACATTCTTTCGTTTTCGTAGAAGGAGGTGGCCGCCCTGCCGCCAATGGCCATCTCTACAACCGCCTGCGCTTCCGCCATCGACACGCCATATTTCCCCATCTTCAGCTCATCCAGCGAAATCCGCAGCTCAGGCAGGCCAATATTCCGGTACACATTTATGTCTGTAATTCCGTCAATATCCCGGATATTGTCTGCCACCAGGTCTGCATAATCTTCCAGTTCAAACAGGTCCTCGCCAAATATTTTTATAACCAGCGGACTCTTCACCCCGGCCACGTACTCCTCCACGTTATCCTGAATAGGCTGGCTGAATCCGAATACGATCCCCGGATACATGCCCAGTTCGCGGCGCATTTCATCTACCAGGTTATCTTTACTGATGCTGCGTTTCCACTCTTTTTCAGGATAGAGCTGAATGTGAAATTCTATATTGAAGAATCCGGTAGGGTCTGTTCCGTCGTTTGGCCGGCCGGTCTGCGTCAGCACAAACTTCACCTCTTCATACTCCCTTATCCTGTTTTTCATTTCCTTCGAAAGCCGAACCGACTCTTCCAGGTTCACGCTGTTGGGGAGTGTTGCCCGCACATACAAGGCGCCTTCGTTCAGTTTCGGGATAAACTCCGTTCCGTAAAACATAAAGCTGGCAGTGCACAAGGCCAGCAGCGCTGCAAAGCCAATTATAGTCAGTCTGCTACTCCGGTTGCTCCATAAAAAGAGTTTGAACAGGTTGTTCCGGAAAAAACGGGAGATGAAATTTTCCCGCTCTACAATATCCCTCTTTAGCAGCACCTTGATCAGGGCGGGCACATAGGTAATGCTCAGAATTAGCGACCCGAGCAAGGCATACCCAAGCGTGAAGGCCAGGGGTGAGAACATTTTGCCTTCCACTTTCTGGAAAGAAAAGATCGGCAACAAGGCGATGATCAGGATTATCTGGGCAAAAACAATGTAGGTGGCCACGCTTCCGGCGCTTTTCTTTATCAGGCCCATTTTACCCATCCGGTTGAACCTGGCCATGCCGAGGTGATGCGCTTTTTTCTCCATGGCCACAAAAACCGTTTCCACAATTACCACGGTGCCCTCCAGCAATAAGCCGAAATCTATGGCTCCCATCGAGATCAGGTTGGCCGGCAAGCCCTGAATGCGCAGCATAACCAGTGCGAACAGGAATGAAAGCGGAATAACGGAAGCCACAATGACAGTTGTGCGCCAATTGAACAGGAAGATGAACACAATAATGGAAACCAGCAGGATCCCTTCTATCAGGTTTTTACTTACGGTGCTTACGGTTGCATTCACCAGCTCCGTGCGGTCAATAAACGGCTCGATTTTTACATCTTTGGGTAAGATCCGTTCGTTCAGGTCCGTAATTTTTTCCTTCAGCCTGGCAATGACGTCTCCCGGATTTTCTCCTCGCAGCATCAGCACAACGCCCTGCACCAGATCGTCCTCATCCTGCAAACCAACCTGCCCTAACCTTGGCTTGGCAGTCACCTTTACCTCGGCTACATGCTTTACCAGAATAGGGGTCGATCCTCTTACTTCAATCAGGATATTTTCAATGTCTGCGGTGCTCTCCAGCAGCCCCACGCCACGTACCACATAGGCCTGCGGCCCGCGTTCTATCACATCGCCGCCTACGTTAATATTGGTTTTAGAAACTGCTTCAAACACTTCTAAAGGCGACAAGTCGTAATTAGCCAGTTCTGTCGGGTTAATTTTAATTTCGTAGATCTTTTCTTCGCCCCCAAAACTCACCACATTGGCTACCCCCGGCACCGAAACCAGCTCGCGCTCAATTACCCAGTCCTGTATGGCGGTCAGTTCTTTTATGGGCCGGCTGCTTTTAATCACATAGCGAAAGATTTCGCCAGTGGCTCCAAACGGCGGCTCAATCTCCGTATCAGCACCCTGTGGCAAATCGATTCCCTGCAGCCTGTTGGCCGCGTACTGCTGGGCGTAAAAATCGTCCACGCCATCCTCAAAAATCACCGTGACCACCGACAGGCCAAAAAGCGAAATAGAGCGGACTTCGGCTTTTTTAGGAATGGTGTTCATCTCCTTCATAATCCGGAGCGTCACGAACTTCTCCACTTCTTCGGCACTGCGGCCCGACCATTGCGTAATGATTCGTGCGCGGGTATTGGTTACATCCGGAAATGCTTCGATGGGGGTATTCAGCAGACTGATTATCCCTACCACTACCAATAAGGCAGTTAAAAAGAAAACAATGATGGAATTCTTTAAGGAAAATGCTACAATACCCTGAACAAACTTCTGCATCTGAATTTAGTTTTGTAAGTTTTTGATTTGTTCATAGATAAGCAGGTGGTTTTGAGAGATAATTTCTTCCCCCTCCTGCAAACCGCCGGATAGAAAAGCTGCACCATTGCTTTTGGCTATAATATCGACCGATCTTATCTCAATGTCGCAATCGCCTTTATACACCATTACATAGTTTTGGCTATTATTAAACACCAGGGCTGCTGCTGGAATACTCAATGCTTCTTTGCTGATTTGCTTCAGCGCGGTAACATCCACTATCATTCCAGGCTTCAGTTTCAGGTTTTTGTTCTGCAGCACTACCCTGGCCTTCAATACCCTGGCTTCGGCATCCAGCACCTGCGAGATGGCAGCAATTTCGCCGGTAAACACCTCATCCGGGTAAGATAGCGTGCTGATGTTTACTTTCATTCCTGATTCAATGTGCATCACGTTGGAGGCATACACGTTTACCTGTATCCAGACTTCGCTCAGGTCAGAGATGGTGAACAAAGGCGGGTCGCCGGCTGAGATCTGCATGCCGGAGGTAATACTCTTGGACGTGATGATACCTGTGGAGGGCGCTTTTATCTGGAAGACTTCGTTCCGGGGGCTGGCGCTGAACAAGCTCAGGTTTGCTTTTATTTTTTCTAAGGAGGCTCTTAGCACGTCCAGTTCGCTTTCTGCTTCCATCAGATCCCTTTCTGAGGCAATGCCATCATCAAACATGGATTGTACAGACTGGCGTTTTTTCTCTGCTACCCTCATTTGCGAAGCGGTGGTTCTGGCTTGCGATTGCAGGTCTGCGAGTTCAGCACTTCTCAGCTCTGCCAGTACCTGGCCCCTGGTTACTTTATCTCCCAACGAAAACCGGGTATTTGTCACCACGCCGCTTACCAGGCTTACAAAGTGCACTACTTTGTCAGGGTTGGGCTCTACCACGCCGGCAAGCGGAATACCTTCTGTTATGGACTGCATTTCGGGTTTCTCCAGACTGATTTTCGATTTAAAGCTTTCGGGCAGGCAGTAGCGCTCAGGCTCTGTGGCAGGCTGCCGGGCTTCCGGCGTGCTGCAACTGTTAAAAAGCAAGGCCAGCAGCAGGCAGCGGATCAGTATTGGTTTCAGGGTAGGTTGGTTCATGTTGGTTATGTTTCTATTTAATCAGATCCGTTCCGAAAGAGTAATTCAGTTCCTCTGTCTTCTCATTCACTTCTTTAGCCGCTTCCAGCATTATCTTCTTGTTTTCCAGGTAGGCATCCATAAAATCGAGGTACTCCAGCAGGCTGATGTTTCTTTGAGAGAAATTTTTGGTGTAGCTAGTCAGCAGGGCATCAAGCGTAGATTCGAATCCGGGTTCTATCTCTTCCAGAAAGTCGAGGGCGTGCATCAGGTTTTGGTAGGAGAGCATAACTTCATTTTCGATGGTCACTGTTTTTTGCTGGAAAAGTGTTCTGGCCTGTTCTATGCCTAGTTGCGCCTGTTTTATCCGCCCCTGGTTCCGGTTAAAAAAAGGCAGGTCCATCGCCACCCCGAAGCCAACAAAATTATACATGAAGTTGCCGCCTCTGTCGTAAGAGCCCTTTAGTGTAAGGTCTGGCGTGCGCTGTGCTTTTTCGTAACTATACAATCTGTTGAAATAGCTCTCTTCCAGTTGCGCCAGTTTGTAATCGGGCCGGTGCTCTTTGGCCTGCTCCATTAGGTGGTTCAAAGCCAGCTGCCGCAGTGGTTGCGTTTCTTTTAAGTAGCCCTCGGCTGTTATTTCTAATTGCGTTGTGGCGGGCAAGCGCATCAGCAGTTTCAGTTCTTTCTGCGATTCGTTTATTTCTTTCTGAAGTTCATTCAGATTTCTGGCTATTTCCAGTTCAAGGGCTTTTAACCGGATATACTCACCCTGCGGCACATGGCCCAGTTGCACCTGCCTTTGGTAGGCGTCGGTAAGCTGCCTGATGGCCTGGCGTTGATCTGAATAGATGTTACGGCTGAGTTGCAGGTATTGCAGGTTGGTAAGCTGGTTCCGGAATTCTATTTTCAGGTTCCGCAGCAGATCCTCAAAATATTGCCTCGACTGTTCCACACCCACCTGTTCCAAGGCCACCAGCTTTTTACGTTTCCCGGCTGTAAGCACAAGTTGCTCAATAGAAAGCGCCAGTTGCTGGTTTCGCCCGAAACTTCCGCCGTTAAACCCCTGCAGCTCATCCCCGAAAACATTCAGCTGCCTTTGGGTGGCCCATAGGTTTACTTCGTCAATTTCGAGGGTGGGGTTTGGCCAGCGTCTGGCCTGCAGCACGAGGGCCTCGGCCTGTGAGATCTGCAATTTTTCGGCAACCAGCAGCAAGTTCTCTCTCAGGAAAACAGCTTCGGCCTGTACACGGCTTACCCGTAGGGTATCCTGTGCGCTTGCTGTTAGAGAAAATAGAAGTAGAATGAGAAGGAGTTGCCCTGCCTTGATACTGTTCATTGGTGCACCATCTTACGTGAGGTGCAAAGCTCAGGACTACAACCTTAAAAAGACCTTAAAACAGATAAATTTTAGCTTAAAGGGAAGCTGAGTTCAAACACATTCAGCTGCGGGGCAGGGTTGGCATAGGTAATGGTTGCCTGATGCAGCGCTACAATCCGGTTGGTCAGCACCAGGCCGAGGCCGAAGCCAATTTTGCCCTGGCTGTTGCTGCCCCTGAAAATATGGCCAAACAGAAACTTTTCTTCTTCCCTGGTTATAGGGTTGCCGGTATTGATGATCTGAATTTTAAGCGCATGCTGCGAGGAACAGTCCAGCACAACTTTAGCTTTTGGAGCTGTGCTGTAAGCAATGCAGTTGGTCAGTAAATTCTGCAGCGCCTGCCTCACAAGTATCTGGTTGATATTTATAATGAGCCTGTTCTCGTCCATTTCATCCGGCACATAGTTTACTTCAAAATAAAAATCCGGGTGAATAATGTTTAGCTCTTCTATGGTGTCGAAAATCATTTCATCGATCCTGGCGGGCTGTTTTCGGATCTGCTGCCCCGATTCGATTTTAGAGATTTCAAGCAGCACATTAATGATGTTGCCTAAGGATTTGGTCTTGACAAGCTGGTTCTCGATGCCCGGTTTCATCTCCTCCACCGTTTCATACTTATGAATTTTCTCGAGCTCCGACACTAAGACGGCGATCGGTGTTTTTAGTTGGTGAGAGATGTGGTGAATAGTGTGTTTCTGGAAGGTAAAGGCATCGTTGGTCCTTTTGATCAGCTCATTAAACCGCTGGGTGAGCTGACTGAGTTCATAAGAGGAGGTTTCGAGGGGTATTTCGTTTACTTTTTCGCTGCTAAGGTCAAACTTGTTCAGGTTTTCAGCCAGCGCTGTTATAGGCTTCGAAATTTTGCTGGAAAGTAGCAGCGACACGAGGATAACGATAACGGCCGTGGCTATAAACAAGGCGATCAGCACATTGCGTAAGAAGCTCATATTGGTGTACCCGACCGCATCGTAGGCCTTGCTGAGCGCGTAGAAGCTGCTCTGGTTATGTTCGTAGTAAACGCCTACAATATCGTACCGTCCTTCTTTGGTTTCGATCCATCTGTTTGCCGGCGAAAGTTTGTTTAGCATCGAAGGGTAATCGGCAATAACCAGGTCGTCGAGACTGGAAAATATTAGGTTCTTCTTGGAATCGAATATGAGCAGTTTCTCATCATAAAAATCGTGTATGGTGAGTTCGTCCATAATATTGGCCAGGTTCTCACTCATTTGGGTATATTCGGCCAGAAACTTGATGGTATAGGCGATCTTATCTTTTTGCTGCTTTTGAAACTCTTCTTCGCGGTACTCCGAAAACAGGATGTAGATAATGATAAACGAGACTGCGGTGAGGGCAATGACGGTGGTAGAAAAATAAATAATTATCTTATTCCTGATTTTCATTTTACATCCAGGTAATAGCCATAGCCCACCTTGGTTTTGATAGTATTCTTGGCGAAGGGCTTATCTAACTTTTTTCTTAAAAAGTTCACGTACACTTCCACGGTATTGGTGTTGGCGTCAAACGAACTCCCCCAAATTTCCTTTATCAGATCCGCTTTCGAAACAATTTCACCATTCTTTTTCATCAGTTTCAACAGAATCTGATATTCCCTCGGTGTCAGGGCAATTTCAGTGCCCTGCCTGAAAACCTTTTTTGTAGCGTCATGCAGGGTGATATCGTCCGCAATCAAGGTCGAGCTGTCGGCCGTGGTGGCAGTTGCCTGGTTGGTTCGCTTGATCAGCGACTGCACCCGTAAGGTAAGCTCCCGCATATAGAATGGTTTTGTCAGGTAGTCGTCGGCCCCACAGGCAAAGCCCTGCACCTTGTCTTCCAGCTCACCAAACGCCGTCAGCATCAGGACGGGCGTCGTCATGTTAAAATTCCGATAGTCCTTGCAGAGGTCATAGCCATTTTTGCCGGGCAGGTTAATATCCATTATGATGCAGTCGAAATCGCTCTTCTTTAATAACCTTTCTGCCAGCAAACCGTCATAGACACATTCAACCACCAGGTTTTCGGCCGTTAGCGCCTCCTTTATGTTTTTACTTAAGGTCGGGTCGTCTTCTATCACCAATACTTTCATGCCTGTAAAACTATGGGTTGTGTAAATTATTGTTTTTGGTGCGGATGCTGCTTTCTCTTATCGACTTTTTCAGGGATGATGCCTTTTATGGCAGGTTATCTGTTCTGCCGCCAATTATTTGAATGAAAATGCCCCTCCAGAGTTTTCTTAGACACAAGACACAGGATGTATGACACAGGACTTTCTAAGGGTGAATGGCTAAAAATCTCATTTTTAATTCTTCTAATTGAGAAATCAGCATATTAGCACATTAATCCATTAACACATTAGCACATTAAACCATCAGCACATTAAACTAAATAATTCTAATGAAAATGGCCCTCCAGAGGCTTTGCTGCTGCTGCTCTTCCAGGCTTATCAGGTGATCACGGCCGGCTCCTTCAGCTAAACGGGATACCTCGTATCGGGCTGGAACCAGACTACCGGTTTGTTTTCTTTGGGATAAAGCTTATTTTCCCGTCTCCTTCCACATACGCCGACTTAATGTCATTGATATCTTCTATGCCCTCTATCCGGAGGTGATCCATCAGCTCTGCTTCCGTCAGGTACTCTCGGCGCATGTTGCGCCGAAGCAATTTCCCATCCTTAATTATTTGTAAAGGCGGGGCAGAAACAAACTTTTCTACCAACGGGCTATAGAAACTTAGCACGTTTACCAAATAGTTGCACAGCATTAAGGTCCCTATCACGATGAAGCCTTCGGTAATAGTCGAAAAGCCGCCTAAAGAATGCGTGGCTGCCTCGGCAATTAAGAGCACAAAAATCAGGTCCATAATAGCCAGTTCTCCTCCTGTTCTGCGGGGCAAGAGGCGGATTAGAAGCAAAATACCTAAGTAGATAACCGCACCTTTTATGATAAGCTCTAAAACAGAGACTTCAACCCGGAAGAGCTCCTTCAAATCGAGGGATAATATGATTAATTCCATGTGTTTTAAATCTCTTCAGGTTGTTCCAGTTCCCATAAAAATCAGCTCAAGGCCCCCTCCCAAGCTCTCTTAGATGTTTTTAGGAAGCCGTATTTTATAGGCCTAGCAGGTTCCCGGGCCTTCCATCTTCCTGCATATCGAATGGAGCGTGCTTTTTACTTTCCTTAAGCCTCTCTCCTGCTGTAGCCACCTGTCTGAATCTGCTGTGCTTATACAGCTATGATCGGCATATTGTTTTTTGTTGCGGCCTGAAGAATTCATTTTGACGGCAGGAAACAGCCTTGCCAGAAATCGCACGTTTGTTAGGGTACGAATGGATCAGGACAGGTGGTGCAGCAAGAGGAAGCGCTATCGTATCAGAAATAGGATAATTCCCCTCGAATAAATACATTGATGCAACAAGACATTTCCGCTACCATGGCTCTGGCACCACTGTAGGAGTTTAAGTTTACTTAGCAGGCTCCTCCCATTTTATTTTCAGAAAGGTTTGATGCTTGTAAATCTGCGATAAAGCCTATCTGCCATAATCTCTAATTTTGAATTTCTAATTTTTAATTAGAAGGAGCACCAGGCTCGTAAATGAGTTGCACTACACCAGATCTGAATTTGTTTACTTCTAGTAGTTTGAGGTTTAACCTTCTCTGCATGTTTTCAAACAGGGGTTTGCCTGTTCCTAATACCGTCGGGTGAACAGAGATACGGTAAATGTCAATCAGGCCTTGGTCTATAAAAGAAGTGATCAGTTTTGCGCCGCCATATAACCATATATCCTTACCGTCCTGTCGTTTAATTTCGGCAACCGTAGCAGCTATGTCAGAGTTGACAAAAGCAGCAGCGCTGTCCTGCCGCTCCTGACTAGAGAAAACCACTTTCTCTTTAGCGTGAATTTCTGCCCAAAAAGACTTCTCGGTTGCATCAGAATCCATCGTTGGCTGAAAATTTCCCCAGGTGTCGTAGCTCACTCTGCCATAGAAAATGGTGTCGATACCTGAAAGAAAACCGCTGAAGTCCATATCATCGTCCATGATACACCAATCCACTTCTCCGTTTGGCCCTTCAATAAATCCGTCGAGGGACATTGCTAAATCCAGGATTACCTTTCTCATATTATTTATTTTTATTTACCCTACTGAACACCTGCCAATAAGGTTCACCTGCTCTTGCTTCGTCAAATTAAAAATTAAAAATTATGGAACATAGACTTTGTGGCGGCTTTACAAGCCTTAAACCTTTCTGAAAATAAAATGGGAGGTGCACTATTTATTCATGCTGGAGCGGCTGTGGAAAAAGAATATACAGTAAGGTATCGCCCATATGCCCGGTTTGCCCTAAGAGCCTGCAAAAATGGTCTCCAAGCTGAGGGTGCGGGCAAACTATCTTTATCTGAGGCTCTTCTGCAAATATAAGAGCAGGTATTCCGGCAAAGCAGGGTTATTTTAGTGGTTGTGCTTATGGTATCGTTTAGTTTTGTGTTATGAAAGAAACATAGCTTTATGCAAGCCTGGCTACCCGGCTCGTAAAATCTTCTCCATCTTCCTGCCTTTCGCTAATTCATCCACCAGCTTGTCCAGATACCTTACCTGTTGCGTCAGCGGGTTTTCGATTTCTTCTACCCGGTAGCCACAGATCGAACCTGTTATCAGTCGGGCGTTGGGGTTTAAGGCCGCATTCTGAAAGAAGGTTTCAAATGTTACTTTTTCTGCAATGAGTTCCTGCAGCTTTTTGTCAGCATAGCCTGTCAGCCACTCTATAACCTGATGCAGTTCTTCTTTCGTGCGGCCTTTCTTCTCGACTTTTGTAAGATAATGTGGATACACGGAGGCAAATGTCATATTGGCAAAGCGCTCATCGTGCTTGTTTGAGTTGTTCATGGTAGCTATGACTAACGGTTATATTAGGCCCTGTACGCGGCTGGCCGAGTGTGGAGGCTGTGCAGGGTTACCCGAAGTAGCTTTATTCTTTTTTAAATACTACCAGGGTATGGTCTTCCCCCTCCAACTCTTCTTCAATTATTTGAGAAATTACTTCCCAGTTGCCACCTGCAAGACCAGCTCCAATGGCAGGATAAGCCATACTTAATCCAGAGAAGTTCTCTTTTATTTCTTTAAATGCTGAACGTATAGCTTCATAGTCTGCCTTTACGCCTGCGCCCCTCCAATTGTACTGCGTATAGGCATTTACAACTTTCAAATTTTTACCGTTCACAATTATGTCTGCGCTGCTGATAGAGCCAAGTTTTAACTTATCTCCCTTTACAGTTGCTAAATCAGCCTTGTACGCTTCAGGAAACTCTTGCTTTATTGTTTTGGCTATTCCTGCTCCCATTGCACAAAAACAATTACAGCCATGAATAATGAGGTCAAATTCATTTCTTAAAGCTTTCTTAACTAAGTCTCCTTTAACTGTTTTCATGATTCCTATTAAGGGTAACGGTTTTAGCTAAAAAGAGCCTTAGTTCTTTTTAGATGTGGTTCTCATTTGTTTTTTATTTTCGTTTAATATCCACATTTTGTATTCTCTCGAAATCAGGAGTATTAGATTTATAATACAGATTATCAAAGCTTATTGCTGATTTACCTTCTTCTAGTTCAGATTTTACATATGCTGTCAGTTGTTCTTCACTATCATGAGCAAGTCCATAATAGTCAAAGGAAACAATGCTGCTTTTTTGAAACTCACTAATAATTGCAAACATTTTCTGATGGGCAGCTCCTAAATCTTTGATTCTGATATCTGGTTTAAGTCCTAGGTATGAAAGTTTTCCTTTAACAGCTTCTGGGCTTAGCTTAAATTCATTTTCTAAAAAACTGCCTAGTGTGATAGGCTTAATGAAGTCAAACAAACTTCTTTTAACCCGTAATGGGCAAATCTTTATTACTTCTTTACCACTGTGATTAATTTGAATTTTCTCAATCATCTTCTTTGGCTCCCAATAAACATTGATGTCAGTTTCAGATTGTGGAACAACCTCAACCCAAAATCTCACCATCTCTCCTTTACTTAACGTAAATGCAGGAACCTTAAAGTTATTTATGTCAAATCCATTATTTTGTACTAGCATCTTACTTCAAATTAATGAGAAC
>NZ_VFSD01000040.1 GCF_014332515.1 Pontibacter beigongshangensis
CAAATAATTCTCTAAGGCTGCGCCAAATTAAAAATTAGAAATTAGAAATTCAGTAGCCTCAACCCTTGCGGATGACCATGCCCCTTGATAACAAGGAAAATCAGCAGTAAGGAAGATATAAACTTTTTTTTAATTAATCCTCAACATCCTGTAAATCCTGATTCTGACAAACAGGCCGCGATCAAATTATTCTAATGATTTTGCCCCTCCGGAGGCACTGCTCCTGCTGAAACTCCCAGACACTCGCAGGAGCTGCGCACACTGCGAGGCCTTTGCTGCTGCTCAGGCCTCCCTGGCATCCAGCAAAAACAGCAGCAGCTGGCCCCATTTCAGAACCAGCTGCTGTCATATGATCAATAAGCCATTACCTTGCCTCTTCCAGCGTCACTTTGGCCCATTTGCAGATGCCGCCGAGCGGTGGGTTAAACTTGTATACACTCACCTTTACCGACTGCACAAAAGGGAACCGCTCATAGATCTTGTCTATGATCCGGTGGCCCAGGTGCTCGAGCAGGCGGGCGGGCACTTTCATTTCGGCCAGTACCAGCGCATACAGGGTTTCGTAGTTTACGGTCTGGTGCAGGTCGTCAGACTCTGCGGCGCGGCGCAGGTCGGTGTCTAAATACAGGTCGATGCCGTACTTGTTGCCGATTTTCTGCTCCTCGTCGTAGTACCCATGAAATGCGAAGAACTCCAGGCCCTCCAGCGCAATTTGTCCCATTACCCTATCTCATCGAAGAAAGAACCGGCAGTTTGTTTTACAGGCTGCTGATTTTGGCTTCTGGATGGCTCCGTCATGGGCGGCTGTATTTCGGGCTGATCGGGCTTGATGGGCTGTACTTCCGGAACAGGCTGCTCAATTTCGGGGGCAGGCACACGACCAGGGTAATCGGGCTCCGGCTGCTCTATTTCAGGCCCCGGAATAACCGGCACCGGCGTTACCGGGTTCGGAATTTCGGGGATGGGCTGGGTAACGTCTGGTGCAGGATCGCCAAACGGTTCTACCTCGTTTATTACCTGCACGGCAACCGGCGTAGCGGCTACCGGGTATAGTTCTTCGTTCGATACTTTCATCTCTTTCAGGTTATGCAGCAGTTCTGGTGTGTGTACTTCTACGTCTACTGCTCTAGAAAGAATACTCAAAGTGTTTGTTTTTGGTTTTGCACTTGCCCGCTCAACCTTATCCAGCGCATCGTTTGCCAGATTTTTCAGGTCGCGCACCATGCTGTCGAGGTAGCTCTCGAGGCGCTGGTAATCCTGCTCCAGGGCTTTTACCTCCTGCTGCATTTCGGCCAGTATCTTACCCGATTTGTGGCTGGCTTCCTCCAGAAGCGCACGCGCCTCGTTGCGGGCCCTGTTCAGCAATTCATCCGACTGCAGCTGTGCCTCGCGGGCTTTTAGCTCAGCCGATTTGGTGGCCTGCTCCAGTATGCTGTTGCCGGTATCTTCGGCGGTTTTGAGCGTTTTGTAAAGCGAAGACTCCACCTCCCGCAGCTTCTGGGTTTCGCGGTGCGACGTGTCCAGCTTCATGCGCAGATCCTTGTTCTCGTCAAGGAGCTTTTCCCACTGCTGCGATAAGGTCAGCAAAAAAGCATTTACCTCATCCTTGTCTAAACCTCTGAAAGCCTTCTCAAATGTCTTTTGTCTGATTTCTAACGGTGTAATCTTCATATTCAACTCAATTTAATGTCCCAGACCGAAATGGTGCGATCATCGCTACACGAAACTAACTGATTATGATGAGTCGTCCAAAATAATTTATTCACGGAAGTGCCATGGCTGGCGTTGCGGACTTTGTCGATCACCTTCAGTAATTTAAAGGTGCGGGCATCCCAGATCTTGATCGACTTGTCCATGCTGCAGGTGGCAAAATGCCGGCCGTCGGGGCTGTAGGCGATGTGGTTGATGGTGTACATGTGGGCAATGGTGTAGCCACGCTCCTTGTAGTTGTTCTGCACCTCCCACACCCGCAAGTGCGCATCGCGGCCGCCGCTTATCAGCAGGTCGCCTTCCGGGGAGTAAGCCACCGTAAACACCGAGTTGGTATGTGCTTTCAGTTCGTGCTTCAGCTGCATGGTGTCCGCATCAAAAATCCTGACGCTGTTGTCGCTGTAGCCAACGGCCAGCTCCTGCGTGTGCGCATTCAGGGCTAGGGAGCGGGCGCTCTGGTCGGTGCTGCGCACAATGGTCTGCAGCTCAAAGGTGTCGGCGGCCAGGATGCAGATGCCCCCGTTGCCCTGCGCCACGTACACTTTGTTCAGCGTGGCGCTGTACTTGATATCGAAAATAGGCACCTTGGGCAGCGATACCGATTTCAGAATAGCTTTATTCTGAAGGTCGATTACCTGCACGCCCTCGTTGTTCTGGCCGATCAGCAGCAGGCTCCGGAAAGGCACATAGCTCAGGGCATACACCGAGGAGGTCACCTTCGCCACCAGTTCCCCGTTTTCAGGGTCGTTTAAATTCCAGGCCGCCACCATGCCATCGCCACCTGCCGAAAAAACCACGGCGTTTTCGCCGGAAGACTCCAGGGTGTAGATGCAGTCGCGGTGACCGGTAAGGGTATGCAGTTTTTGTACTTCTATGGTAGTAGCCATGCCAGCTGATTTTGCGTTAGTGATAGCGTCTGTTTCCCTTCCTGGCTTTATAGCAGCCCCGGAAACCGGACAAGCGCTTAATTTGTTTAAATTTACAACAAAAAATAAGCAATTGCAGGTTCTGTAGCTTTTGCCCGGCAACCTGCACCACTTCCGCCACTACCAGCAGAAATCCAGACATGGGAGTACTGGCGAATCCTAATCTATAATTCTTAATTTTTAATTTGGCAGGTCCCCTGCCCTGCTTATGCCACAGCTCCACACCCTGCAACCCGACCCTCACACCCTTATAGGCATCTGGCTGATTGAGGAACCGGCAGCGGAATTATATGCGGCCCTGCCAGCTCACGCCGACTTAAGTGCCATGGCAGGCAGGCTGCACCCGAAGCGGGAGCAGGAGTGGCTGGCCAGCAGGGTGCTGGCTTACCGACTGTTACGGCACTTTACGGATGCCCCGCTACCCCTGCTGCGCGATGAGAATGGGAAGCCCTTTTTCGAAAACAGCGAAATAAATATATCTATTACGCACTCGCCGCAGCTGGCAGCCGTTATACTCTCAGACAAGTATGAGGTTGGCATAGATATTGAACTACTAAGCCAGAAGGCGCTTCGGGTAGCAGACAGATTTCTGGCCCAAGCCGAGAAAGACTGTACGGCCGGAGATGGCCTAAAAACCTGCCTCTACTGGAGCGCGAAGGAAACTCTTTATAAAATGTATAGCAAAAGAAAGCTTATATTTAAGGAAAACATCTCGCTGGCTACCTCAACTGCTGAAGACAGGCTACTGGGCCAGGTCAGGACAGAGAGTTTTACAAAAACGTACGAGGTTCACTTCAAAAGCCTCCATAACCATATGCTGACATACTGTATTGACGACGCTATTGCATAAATTCTACTCAAACCCACTACTCATGAAAAAATTTGCCGCACTTGCTGTTGTCGTGCTCTTAGCCGGAAGTGTTTTTGCACAGTCGGGCAGCTATAAGCTCAACGACAAGGTGGCTAACTTCTCGCTGAACGACGGCCAGAACAAAGCTGTGTCGCTGAGCGATTATGCCGGCAAACGGGCCGTGGTGGTGGTTTTCACGAACAACCTCTGCCCCTACTCCAAGCTCTATGAGCAACGACTGGTAAACCTGGCAGGCGCTTATGCAGGCAAGGGTATACAATTTATCTTTGTTAACCCCAGCATCGGCACCGGCGAAGGCAGCGAAACACGGCAGGACCTGGCTTCTAAAAACTACAGCTTCCCGTACCTGGCCGACGAGGGGCAACAGCTAAGTGCAAAATTTGGAGCCACCAAAACACCGGAGGCCTTCGTGCTGCTCCAGAATGAGGGCCAGTTCACCCTAAAATATAAAGGTGCCATAGACGATAACCCGCAGGTAGCGGACCAGGTAAAAAACTTTTTCCTGAAGAATGTGATCGACGAAGTGCTCGGCAACAAAACAGTAACCTCGCTGGAAAGACGCGCCA
This sequence comes from Pontibacter beigongshangensis, assembly GCF_014332515.1. Lineage (GTDB taxonomy): Bacteria > Bacteroidota > Bacteroidia > Cytophagales > Hymenobacteraceae > Pontibacter > Pontibacter beigongshangensis. The sequence goes on from NZ_VFSD01000040.1 coordinate 4,074, forward strand.
CCGGTTGTATGATCAAGAAATATTAGATGCCAGCTGATCGCGCAGCGCAGATTCGAATTATTCTAATGAAAAAGGCCCTCCAGAGGCCTTTTTCATTTTGTCACTGCAGCTGCTGCTGTTTTAATATCACAAAAGATACTCTCCCGCGCGTCTGGAGACGAGCGCGAGGAAATTAATTACAACTGAAACCAAAAGCAGAAGCCGCTCTGACAAAGGAGCGGCTTCTGCTTTTTTGATGTTTAAATCGCCGGATCATCGTCGGTCATGGCGGTGAGCAGTTTGGTAACCTCGGTGGCTTTTTCCAGGTCGTCCATTTTCTCGAACGAGAAGGCCAGGTTGCGTAGCGCCCGCTTTACTATTTCGAGGTTGGAGCAGGGATCGTAAAAAATATCTATCGGGTTCAGGTTGAGCTGCAGAATATAGTTGTCGATATCGGTTTTAGACAGCACCAGCCCCTTGTTGTACACATTGATGTAAAACTGCACGCTGTCCTGCTTATACGTCAGGATAAACAGGTTTGGCAGGTTTACGCCATACACGGGCATGCCCAGCTTCTGGGCGATGGTCATGTAAATAACGCAAAGCGTGAGCGGGTTGCCGCGCCTTGTCTCCAGGGCCAGGTGCAGCATGGAGTTGGCCGGCGAATGGAAATTCTTGGTGTTGGCCGAGAACTTCTTTTCGCGGAACAGGACATGGTTCAGGGCCTTTACCTGGTCGTAGGGGTGCATCTCGTCCTGCATGCTGGCCCAGGCGTCGAAGTAGAGCTGCTCAATACTTTTTATGATGGTGGCTTTTTCTACATCCGGGTAGAGGTATGAGTTTACCAGCCACATGCCCTCCAGCAGGTCCTCTGCCCCGTTTTCCTTCCACTCCTTCAGCCTTGCCAGCAGCCCGTCGTACTGCAGGCTGTGAATCAGGTCTTCAATTCTTTTCTGCAGGTCGGCATCGAGGGTCTCCTCCCACTCCTCCTCCAGAAAAGGAATAATACTTGTTCCTAACGCCACTATCCGCTGCTCTACATGCGTGGCCACTTCATAATCAGAATCGTCCAGGAGCGAAACCAACGCCTTTATCTCATTTTTTGTCACGCTATTTTTGTTGTTGTAATGAATATCAAATTTAGAAATTAGAAAAAACAGAAACCATAGTTCAGACGAGATAATAACAGCTCTCTGCCAAAAAATGTCACATCCTGAAAACTTCTGCTGCAATCCCTGCTGCCAAAACTGCACCAAAAATAACCCGCCAGCAAATTATTTGAATGAAAATGCCCCTCCGGAGGTACTGCTGCTCCTTCTCTATCTTCCTACCTTAATAGATCACGTCTGGATTACGCCCACGTTGTAAGGCTTCTCTATCGGGGCGTGGTTGGCGGCTGCTATGCCCATCGAGATCACTTTTCTGGTCTCCAGCGGGTCTATGATACCGTCTACCCAAAGCCGGGCGGCGGCATAGTATGGCGACAGTTCTTCGTTGTACTTGGCGGTAATGCGCTCCAGCAGTTCCTGCTCTGCCTCCGGTGTTATGACCTCCCCTTTCGCTTTGAGGGCAGAAACCTGGATCTGAAGGAGCGTTTTGGCGGCTGATGCTCCGCTCATGACCGCCAGTTGTGCCGTGGGCCAGGCAAAGATCAGGCGCGGGTCGTAGGCTTTGCCGCACATAGCGTAGTTGCCGGCTCCGTAGCTGTTGCCGATCAGGATCGTGAACTTGGGCACCACTGAGTTGGCCATGGCATTCACCATTTTGGCGCCGTCTTTAATAATGCCGCCATGCTCGGCTTTGCTGCCCACCATAAACCCCGACACATCCTGCAGAAACACCAGCGGAATCTTTTTCTGGTTGCAGTTCATGATAAACCGGGCAGCCTTGTCGGCAGAGTCGGAATAGATAACGCCGCCCATCTGCATCTCGCCTTTCTTGCTCTTCACAATTTTGCGCTGGTTGGCCACGATGCCTACCGCCCAGCCATCTATGCGGGCCAGGCCGCAGATCAGCGTCTGGCCATAGAGGTCTTTGTAGGGCTCAAACTCCGAGTTATCCACCAGCCGCAGCACAATGTCCATCATGTCGTACGGCTTGGCGCGGTCGGCTGGCACAAGTCCGTATAGCTCCTGCTCCTGCAGGCCGGGTTTAGCTGGCGTAGCCCTGCTGAACCCGGCTCTGGGGTTTTCGCCCAGCTTGTCGAATATGGTGCGGATGTGGTCGAGGCACTCTTTATCGTCTTTGCACTTGTAGTCCGTCACGCCAGATATTTCGGAGTGGGTGGTGGCACCTCCCAGGGTTTCGTTATCGATGTTCTCACCGATGGCAGCTTTTACCAGGTAGGAGCCCGCCAGAAAAATGGAGCCTGTGCCTTCCACGATCAGGGCCTCGTCGCTCATAATGGGCAGGTAGGCACCACCTGCTACGCAACTCCCCATAATGGCCGCAATTTGCACAATGCCCATCGAGCTCATCACGGCATTGTTGCGGAACATGCGCCCGAAATGTTCTTTATCAGGGAAAATCTCGTCCTGCATCGGCAGAAAAACGCCGGCACTATCTACCAGGTACACAATAGGCAATTTGTTCTCAATGGCGATTTCCTGGGCACGCAGGTTCTTTTTGGCCGTAATCGGGAACCAGGCGCCGGCTTTTACGGTGGCGTCGTTGGCGACCACCACACACTGGCGGCCTTTTATGTAGCCGATGCCCGTTACCACGCCGCCACTGGGGCAGCCACCTGCTTCCTGGTACATGCCGTCTCCGGCAAAGGCCCCTATTTCCAGGAAATCAGCGTCTTTGTCGAGCAGGTAGCTGAGGCGCTCACGGGCGGTCATTTTGCCTTTGGCGTGTTCTTTCTGGATGCGTTTTTCGCCGCCACCCAGGTATACTTTCTTCAGTTTGGTTTGCAGCTGGTACACCAGCTGCTTCAGTGCGTCTTCGTTCTTATTAAATTCGATATCCATGCCGTTTTTCAGATTGCAGATGGTAGATGTATCAGGGTCGATCCTGACTTAGGAGCCACCGTGGGCAGCACCCTCAGCAGCAAAACAGGCTCCTGAGGGTGTTTTTCATTGGAATAATTTAACCTTACTCGCTTGTTGCCGAAAATGTTGGCAGGCCATTTCTTTCTGCGCACAAAACCGGAGCCTGTGCCAAAGAAAAATCCGCTCAGAAAGCGGATTTACCTTTAATGCCCAATAAGCTATTAGCCTGCCTGATGTTGAAGCCTCTAAAAGGGCAACAGGCAGGTTGAAGCTTTAGCGACCAAATCTTATTTGCTGGCAGCAGAATCGGCCGGAACCGGGCGATTAAATTCTTTCGGGTGCTGGTCCTGCATCTCCTTCACTTCGTCGAGCGTTATAACCCGGCCAGTGGCATCTACGGTATACTTGTCCTTTCGGCCTATCACCGAGAAGTTTACGTAGCGCTTGGGGTTAGTCTGAATATCGCGGAGCAGCAGGTTGAGCGACTCGGTGGAGCGGCTCATGTTCCGGTACAGGGCCTCGTCGTTCATCAGCTTGCCCAGAGAGCCCTCGTCGGAGTTTAGCTTCGCCACCGTAGTCTGCAGCTCCGACACGGCAAGATTGGCATTTTGCACCAGTTGCGTGATCTCTACCTGTTTCAGGGTATCGGTAATTTCGGCCATGTTACCGGCAAGCTTGTTTATATTCCGTTCGGTTTGCTTAAGTGAGTTGGTGAGTTGCACCAGGTTGGCTGTAATAAGCTCAATGTTGCGCTGGTTCATTTGCAGAATATCGTTTACGGCGGCTGTCGTCTCTTTCACATTCACCAGAATGTCCTGCACATTGCCTTTGGCCTCGCTGTCGAGGAGCCTGTTTACGCGGGCCAGCGTCGTGTCTACCTTATCTATTACAGGCACCGATTTGGAGGAGAGCATGTCGGCGATGCTGCTTTCCTTGAAGGCGATCAGGCGCTCACCGCCCTCATACAGTTTAGAGTTGTTGCCGAGGTAGAGCATAATGGCCTTGCTCCCCAGAAAGTCTGAATTGGCGAGACTGGCAATGGTGGAATCTCCAACCTTCACTTCCTTCACCACTTCTATCTCGGTCAGGATTTTGTTTCCTTCGTCGGTCAGCAGGGTCATTTTCTGCACCCTGCCCACATTTACCCCGTTCAGGAACACAGGATTAGAGACATTTAACCCGTCTACGTTTTCATAAACAACATAATAGGTTTTAGTACCGGAAAACAAATCTGCTCCTTTCAGGAACATATATCCGAAGTACAGTATGACAAGTGCGGCTATTCCAAGAAGCGCTACTTTTATTTCTTTTGATATTCTCACGTAGGGGTGTTTGAGTTGTGTATCAGTTCATGGCCTCCAACTCTTGTTTATAATCCTTGAAGGCCCGATATATACCTGAAGCAATATACGTCTGTCCGGTTTTATCGTTAAGAAATTTTTCTTCCGCCGGATTTGTCAGGAAACCGCACTCTATCAGCACGCTTGGCATAAAGGATTTCCAGAGCACCAGGAAGGGCGCCTGTTTCACACCTCTGCTGTTACGGCCTACTCTCTCTTTAAACTCCCGCTCTACCTTGTCGGCAAAGCGGAGGCTGTTTTCCATGTAGGCGCTCTGGTGCAGGCTAAAGAGAATATGGCTCTGGGGCGAGTGGGGGTCGAAACCGTTGTAGTTCTCTTTGTAGTTCTCCTCGTGCAGGATCACGGAGTTCTCCCGCTTGGCCACCTGCAGGTTCCCCTCCGATTTCTGCAGCCCCATGGCATAGGTCTCGGTGCCATAGGCCGTGGATGGGCCGGCATTCAGGTGGATGGAGATAAAAAGGTCGGCATTATTCTTGTTGGCAATTCCTGCACGGTCGATCAGCTCCACAAAGGTGTTGGTCTTGCGGGTATAGATCACCTTTACGTCAGGCAGGTTTTTCTCTATCAGGGCGCCCACCTGCAGGGCCAGTTGCAGGGCCACATCTGCCTCATGCGACATTTTACCGTTACAGCCGGAATCTTTTCCACCATGGCCGGCATCTATTACAACAGTGCGCAACTTGTAAGCTTTGCGAAACTCCAGCTTGCCTGCGCTGCATACCACCAATAACAAAGCTAAGACCGAAACAGTAACAATATTTTTCACAACTTTCGTTAGGTTAAAAGCTAAAACAATAACTTTGTACAAATAAAATAAAAACTTTAGAGAAGTCTGAAGAAGTTGGGATACAAAATCTTTTATTTGCTGCTACTGCAGCTCATCACACTTTCTCCTTTTTTAGCATCGGGGCAAGGGGTGACGCCACATCCGGCCGCCATACCGCAGGACACTATACCGGCCAGCCCTGACTCGGTGGCTCTGGCTGCGCCACCCGGCGATATCCAGACCACTATCAAATATTCTGCCAGCGATTCAATCGTGCTGGAGGCAAACAACAAAATTGCGCACCTCTATGGCAATGCCAAGATCGAGTATGGCACGGTGTCTTTGGAGGCGGCTTATATCCAGATCAACTACGAGACCAACACGCTTACGGCCAACCCTGCCACAGACTCTACGGGCAAAGAGATCGGCGTGCCTGTTTTTAAGGACGGTGGCGAGACATTTGCCGCAAAAAAGATCGCTTACAACGTTAAAAGCAAAAAAGGTCTGATCTCTGAAGTAGTAACGCAGCAGGGCGAGGGATATATACATGGCGAGATCGTAAAAAGAAACGAGAAAAACGAATTCTCGGTGTTTCATGCCCAATATACCACTTGTAACTTGGAGCACCCTCACTTTTATATCAATGCCAGCAAGATAAAGGCCATCCCGAACGAAAAGGTGATGTCGGGGCCGTTTAACCTCGTGATCGGCGATATTCCCACTCCCCTCGGTTTTCTGTTCGGCCTGTTTCCTACACCCAAGCAAAACCGCACTTCCGGGGTGCTGGTTCCTACTTTTGGAGATTCGCGGGCACGCGGGTTCAACCTGAGTAACGGTGGCTACTACCTGGCCCTGAACGATTACATCGGCACCAGCATAACCGGCGATATTTACTCGCTTGGCGGCTACAAGGTGAACATGAACAACTCGTACTTTAAGCGCTACGCGTATAACGGCAACCTCTCCATCTCCTACGATTACTTTAAGAACGACGAGGCCGACATTGAGCAGTCGCGATCAGCAGGACGAATGGAGTTGCCGCCCACCACACGCTCTATCTGGATTAGCTGGAGCCACAGCCCGGTACAGAAGCCCGGCCGGGGCCGGTTCTCGGCGAACGTGAGCGCAGGTAGCTCCCTGTTTAACCGCGTGAACATGACCAGCTCGAGCCAGTACCTGACACCAACTTTCACCTCCTCCATCGCTTATCAGAAAACAATACCCAATTCCCCTTTTAGCTACGGCATTACCTTGCGGCAGCAGCAAAAAAATGGTGGCGCTAATTTAAGAAACCCCGGCCCAACTGTTATGAGCTTCGTGCTGCCAGACATGAACTTTGCCATGACGCAGATGAGCGTGTTTGAAATGCTGACCAGTAAGGTGCCTACCGGCAAGTGGTACGAGAAGTTTACGTTTGGCTACAATGTCAACTTTCAGAACAACGTCAGCAACCAGGTAGAAAGAAGAGACTCCACCTTTTCGGTTTTACCTGTAAATGGCTTCAATCGTTCTATAGCCAGAATAGTAAACGGTGGCGATACGGCAAGAGCTTTCCCGCTGAACTTCAACAACCTGGCGGAGCTCTGGCGGAACGGCCGCCGGCAGGCAAACCACAATTTCAGCATAGGCTTGGGCAACTACAAAGTGTTGCGCCACTTTAACCTGACACCCAGCGTAAACTACAGCGAAATCTGGACAGACCAGCGCTACAGCTACAGCTACGACGAGAATGCAAATGCCGTACGGATAGACACCTCCAACTTTGGCCGCATTTACCAGTATGGCGCAGGCGCCTCGCTCAGCACCAACGTGTACGGCACAGTGCAGGTAAAAGGCAAGCGGGTAGAGGCCATCCGGCACGTGATGCGCCCGGCAGTTTCCTATTCTTATAGCCCCAACTATGGCAGCAGCTCCTTTAACTATTACCAGCAGGTGCAAATTGCTACCGACACACTACATGCCGGCACAGATCAACAAACCCTGGTACCCGTATATGGCCGGGCCAGGCGATTTGCCAACGCACCGGGCGGCGGACTGCAGAGCGGCCTATCGCTCAACATCCAGAACAATGTGGAGATGAAGATCCGCAGCAAAAGCGACACCGCAGCGAAGGAGTTTGAAAAAATAAGCCTGATCGACAACCTCGGGGCCAGCACCTTTTACAATTTCGCGGCCGACTCCTTCAAGCTCAGCAACATAAACCTGAACCTGAATACCCGCCTGTTCAAGATCTTTAACTTCACGGTTACCTCTGTGCTCGATCCTTATAAGTATAATTTGGAGGGCCGCCGGGTAGATAGTTATGTCATGCCCCGGTTCTCCAACGCCAGCATGTCTTTGGGAGCCAGCTTTAACCCGTCTTCTCAGGGAGGGTCGGAAACAGCGCCTCCTACTAACCTGCCGGCGCTGGAGCAAGGCATGATGCCGAACATGCCCTCTTACGTCGACTTTAAAATTCCGTGGACCCTGAGCATGAACTACACCCTGTATTATGCCAGAAACCTGCAATCTGAGACGCCCCCCATGCTTACGCAGACCTTTGCCTTTAATGGCTCCGTAAACCTGACCGAAAAATGGAAGATCTCCTATCTGGCATCTTACGACTTTGTTAACAATAACATTTCAAACGCCAGCCTGAACATACACCGCGACCTGCACTGCTGGGACATGAGCATTTCGTGGATTCCGTTTGGCTTTATGCGCGGCTATAACTTAACCATCAACGCCCGGTCTTCGCTGCTCCGGGACCTGCGCCTGACCAGAAACAGATCGGGCTGGAACCGCTAAAACCAAGACAGCCGCATGTGACCGCATGTGGCTGTCTTAGTTTTAGATTATCTTTACACCAGACCTGAACTTGTCTGTTGCCCTACTTGCTGAATAAAATCGGACTGTGGTAAAGGCAGCATAGCAGGCAATTTTTTTAAAGCACCGAAGCACCGCACCTCCTATACCTCCACAGATAATTCTTGCCAGAAAAAAAACAAGACAAGCGCTCATATTTTTTTACTTTTACAGTATCATAAACCAGTTAATGTATGTCAGTTCATAAAAGTGAGGCAAAAATTATAACTACCCACCAGCTCCAGAACATGAAAGAGCGGGGCGAGAAAATCTCGATGCTCACAGCTTACGATTTCTCGATGGCAAGCATCCTGGACGCGGCTGGTGTAGATGTGCTATTGGTGGGCGACTCGGCCTCTAACGTGATGGCTGGTCACGAAACCACCCTGCCTATAACGCTCGACCAGATGATTTACCACGCGGCTTCTGTGGTAAGAGCTGTAAAAAGAGCCTTTGTGGTGGTAGACCTGCCGTTTGGCTCTTACCAGGGCAACTCCTCTGAGGCACTGCGGTCTGCCATCCGGATTATGAAGGAGTCGGGCGGGCACGGCGTAAAGCTGGAAGGTGGCGCTGAAATAAAAGAGTCTGTAACCCGCATTCTGAGCGCCGGCGTGCCCGTAATGGGACACCTGGGCCTGACGCCGCAATCTATTTACAAATTTGGAACCTATACTGTTCGCGCCAAAGAAGAGGCCGAGGCACAAAAGCTTATAGACGACGCGCAGCTGCTGCAGGAGCTGGGCTGCTTTGCCATCGTACTCGAAAAAATCCCTTCCGAACTGGCCCGTAAAGTGGCAGAAAAACTGCTGATTCCGATAATCGGGATTGGTGCCGGCCCGCACGTAGATGGGCAGGTACTGGTGGTGCACGACATGCTCGGCATTAACAAAGAGTTCAAGCCCCGCTTTCTGAGGCGCTACGCCGACCTGCACACCATCATGACCGATGCCGTTACCAACTATATTGCAGATGTGAAAAGCAAGGACTTTCCGACAGAGAAAGAAGCCTATTAATTAAAGACATAGGACATTTTTAAGACACAGGACATCAGACACCGGATACAAGACTTTTTAAAATGCTCCTGCCCCTCGCAGGAGACTGGAGCAGGCAATAGCAGCAGAAGAAGGGGATAAGCTTTTGGAGGGGCATTTTCATTCAAATAATTTCCGGATCCTGGATTTAATCAATGCTTCAGATAAAATGCCCTGCGTTTTGTGTCCTGACAACACGCTGTGCCCAACCAAAAAGAACCTCACATGCTAGATGTACTCTACGAAGATAACCACCTGCTCATCGTGAACAAGCCGGCAGGCATGCTGGTGCATGGCGACGAGACCGGCGATGTGCCGCTGGCCGAGGTGGCAAAGGAGTATATCAGACAGAAATACAACAAGCCCGGCAACGTGTTTATAGGCGTGGTACACCGCCTGGACCGGCCCGTAAGCGGCGTGGTGCTGCTAGCTAAAACCTCAAAGGCACTGGCCCGCCTGAACGAGATGTTCAAGAGCAAAAAGATGCAGAAGACCTACTGGGCACTCGTGCAGAACAGGCCACCGCAGGAAAGCCAGACGCTGGTGCACTGGCTCGTGAAAGACAGCGACAGAAACGTGACCAAGGCTTTTGCCAAAGAGAACCCGGCCGGGCAGCGATCGGAGTTGTCGTACCGGCTGCGCAGCCACCAGGAGGAGAAGTACCTGCTGGAGGTGTACCCGGTTACCGGGCGGCCTCACCAGATCCGGGTGCAGCTGGCCTCGATGCGCTGCCCGATCATAGGCGACCTGAAATATGGCGCAAAACAGCCCCTGCCCGACAAGAGCATAGCCCTGCATGCCCGTGAACTGGCCTTTGAACACCCTACCCTTAAAACAAAAGTATCAGTGAGTGCCCCTCCCCCAGCCGCAGCAGCCTGGGCCCCCTTCCGCAACCTGAAATAGCGGCCGCCAAAACCGCCGTCCAGAAAATGATTTTCGTCAGTTTCTGAACTTTTATTGGCTCCACTCTATTTAACTTAAAAAAACCTGTCGTAAATTTGCAACCTACGGGGCATAGTTTCCGAAAAAATCTGCATTACCTATACCTAATCATACATAATGGCAATCCTTATTTTCTTTGTGGTACACTGGTACCTTTCGTTGTTTGTACAAACATTTTACCTGCACCGCTACGCCGCACATAAAATGTTTACGATGAATCCTTTCTGGGAAAAGGCGTTTTATATGCTTACCTATGTGGCGCAGGGCTCTTCGTTCCTTTCGCCCCGGGCGTATGCCATTCTGCACCGCATGCACCACGCCTTCTCCGATACAGAGCAGGACCCGCACTCGCCGCACTTCTCCAACAACGCCTTTACCATGATGTGGAAGACCAAGGAGATATACAACAACGTACTCAACAACCGCGTGGAGCCAGAGCGCCGGTTTGAAGGAAACTACCCGGTTTGGGGCTTTGTAGATAAAATTGGCGACACCTGGTATTCCCGCATTTTCTGGGGTACCTTTTACGTGTTGTTCTACATTAACTTTGCTACGGCCTGGTGGATGTACCTGCTCCTGCCGATCCACTTCCTGATGGGCCCGGTTCACGGCGCGATCGTAAACTGGAGCGGACACAAGTACGGCTACCAGAACTTCGACAACAACGACAAATCCAGAAACTCGCTTTTCTTCGACTTCCTGACCGGCGGCGAGCTGTTTCAGAACAACCACCACAAACTGCCAAACCGCGTGAACTTCGGCGTAAAGTGGTGGGAGGTTGACCCAACGTGGCCTGTTATCTGGACACTGAACAAGCTGAACGTCATCAAGCTGAAACCTGTAAAGGAAACCAGCCATAAATCAAAAGCAGCTGCTTAAGCCCCCACAAGCCCTTCCTAGCCGGAAGGGCTTTTTTTGTTTTAAAGGTGCCGCCGGGGCTCCTGCTTTTCAGAAAGGTGCAGCCGCAACTCATCCTCCCTCAGATTATGACGTACTACTCATAAAAACCTCCTCAACTACCTGCCAGATATCACATGCAGCCATCAAACCAAGCTACGAAAGCAGCAGCAACCTCAGTTACCCGCACCGGCTACCGAAATGCACTTACGCTGATGCGGATTCCGTTTTCGGTGTACCTGATGCCTATTTTCTGGTTTGCCCTGAGTACGGTTACAGGGTATGAGTTTTGGAGGGCCGCGGCTGTTTTCCTGGTGCTGCACCTGCTGGCATACCCGTCCAGCAACGGCTACAACTCCTACTGCGACCGCGACGAAGGCAGTATTGGCGGGCTGGAGCGCCCACCCAGAGTAACACCAGAGCTGCTGCACCTGGTTATCCTGTTCGATGTTTTGTCGGTGGCGCTGGCGTTGTGGCTTTCGCCTTTGTTTGGGGCCATGGTGGCGCTGTACTTGCTGGTGTCGAAAGCGTATAGCAGCCCGGTTACCCGGCTCAAGAAGTACCCGGTGCTGAGCACAGCGGTGGTTACTGTTTTTCAGGGGGCTTTTACGTATGCCATGGTGCAGGTCGGGCTGGGGTTTGGCTTGGCCGAGGTCCTGCAGCCACCCAACAGCTGGTATGCGGTAGTCAGCACCCTGTTCCTGTGCGGCTCCTACCCGCTCACCCAGATTTACCAGCACGAAGAAGATGCCCGGCGCGGCGACAAAACCCTGAGCCTGCTCCTGGGCATCCGGGGGACCTTCCTTTTTGCAGCCGTCAGCCTGCTGCTTGGCACCGCTCTTTTGCTTGGACTTTACCTATACGCTCAACAACTGCACAACCTTCTCATCTTCCTGGCCTGCACGGGTCCGATTGTTTACTTTTTTGTGAAATGGGTACTACAGACACTGCAGGACCAGCGGGAAGCGAATTTTGAAAATACCATGCGCATGAATAAACTTTCTTCTCTTTGCATCAGCCTGGCATTTATTTCTATAATTATTGCCCGTGCCTTCTTCTGAAAGGAGCTTTACAGGCTAATCTATTTTAATTCTATTCATCGGCAGGATTTCACGTATCTACTTATACATGTAGATATAACTATAATTGGATCAGCCATGAAACTTCTGTACATCACCCTGGCCGGGCTTGCAGCCACTGCCGCTCTGACTGCTTTCATGTACCTGCTTACACTGCTGACCAGGCGGGTTATGAAGGTGATCAAGATTTTAGGCACTATGCTTACCAATCAGACGCAGGCCGACGGCAGCCTCTCCGGCAGCATACAGGCCACTCTAACCGGCACGGTGGCTCATTATGCCGCCGGCATATTGTTTGCGCTTGGCTACCTTGCCCTCTGGGATTCTGGTGTTGGTGCCCCTACTGCCGCTTGGGGGGCATTGTTCGGTCTCGGTCATGGCTTGCTGGCCATGGCAGGCTGGTATTTCCTTTTTATGCTGCACACCAGGCCTCCTGCTATTAACCTCAGATTTTTCCTGCTCTCGCTTATCTTCGCTCATGTCATTTTCGGAGTGGTAGTCAGCTACGTGTATTACCTCCTCGCCCATCCCCCTTACCGTTTCTGGAGTTA